>NZ_LR735258.1:5890614-7101228 GCF_902506755.1 Dyadobacter sp. 32
GGATATCAAGGAGTGGGCATTACTGGAAGTGTAGCAATTAAAAGTATCGGAATAGTGATTATTGCGGGTCAACTACACGCATGGCCCAATTGCCAGCGGTACAAAGGTTTTTTTTAGAGACTATTTTAACTTTTAAAGTATATAGTAAACCGTTCATTATTTTGTGCCTCTTTGCCCTAGTAAAGTATATTTTAATACTTCTCTAATCTTTATTAGACGATCATTGGATGGATGTTCGAAAAAATTGGATCCGTCAAATATTGTTGGGTTTATTTACCTGAGACAGTGGTTGGAATGCATGGAATGGAATTGGTGTTTCGTAAAGTTCCCTTTGACCGGATGTGGTTGTTACATAGCAAAAAGGGATAAAGCGTCTGATTTGCTGATATTTTACTGCAACAGTCGTCCACTTTTACGAAGCCAGAAAACGTCATTTATCTCGTGAAAGGACACTAGTCCAGCTCTTCCAGATTGAAGTAAACGACATTGCCGGCCTCTATCCGGCTCATTTTATTCAGTATGGCTGCCGGCGTTTTTTCACTAAACTGGATAAAAAAGTCGTAATCTTCTACTTCACTATAGTTGTCGATGGTTTCTACATCTTCGCCATATTCTTCCAGTTCTTCATGTGTGATTCCCAGCCAATTAGCCAGTTTTTTTCTGAATTCGTTTTGCGGGTCTTTCTGGATCATACTATATGGATTTATTGATATGCCTGCAAAGCTAGATTGTTTTCGATTTGCTTCTGCGCCGTGCAGATATTTTACTGATTTGATTTAGCCGTATAAAGGATTGCAGGAATGATTAACCCATAGCCCCGGGTAATCCTCCTGATCCCTTATTTTATGCGTTTTGACTAACGGGGCCGGGGACAGGTGAGGATGTTGAAGCCACACCGTTTTATACTGGTGTTGGACCGGTGTTGGTTTTTTTGTTTCTTATCTTTCAAATAATCGTATTACATTGTATATCAGTAGACAGTGGGTTATTTTTTATTAAAATTGTGGAAAATAAATGTGAGGGTTAAGGGTGTTTCAATTAAACCGCGTCAGTTCCCTGTAGCACCATGTTAAAGATTTAAAGAACAGGAACACTTAACGGAAGAAATAGTACGGATCCGAATGGAACTAGAAAACGGCATTGTTTTTCATGGTGAATTTCCTCCCGGCATCAGGAGCGAATCTAAAGAATCAGCTAATGGAGACCCGTTGTGGAACTCCCTGAAGCAAGGCAGCGCAGCTGCCTTCGAAACGGTATTCAGGCAATACTACCCTGTATTGCTCAATTATGGGCTCAAACTGAACCCGGACGAAGAGGAAGTGAAGGATTGTATCCAGATACTTTTTCTGAACATCTGGGAGCGAAGATCGTTTCTGGGGCCGTCTGATTCGATTCGAAATTATCTTCTGGCCTCACTCAGGCGATTGATTATCAAACGGTTAAAAAGCGCCCCATCGTTCGTTGAATGGGACGAGGACAACTCGCTGTTTCATATTGAGCTTTCCATAGAATCCAGGATGATCCATGATCAGACCTTGGATCACAATGAAAATTGTCTGCAAAGCGCGATCCATCGTCTGCCGGATCGTCAGAAAGAAGCGCTATATCTCAAATTTTACGGGAATCAATCTTTTGCAGATATTGCTACGGTAATGAACATTTCTACCAGAGCAGTATATAAGTTGATTTATAAGGCTCTGGATTCGTTGAACGAAGACCTGGGCCTCCGGGACAAAGAAGTTTCCTTTTTTGTAGGCTCTGCTTTATCACTGGCCTTATCTGCCGTTGGATTTGTGGCCGGTAAGTTTTTTGCATTCTCCTATCTGTTTGAATCAATGTAAGTGCATTGAATTATATTAAATGTCTGTTTAATAGCAACTTATATTTTTTCGATAAAATAATATTACAATTTTTTGAAAAAAAGATACTAAACGAGGGTCACTCGGCCGTGCTTCTTGCTTTATTAAAGTATAGCATTAAAATGATCTAAAATGGAGACCCGGAAGTATCATCACTTTACCTGCAACGATTTCGTTCTGGACGATGATTTCAGAGCATGGCAAATGGGGGAGGCACCCGGGAATAATCATCTTTGGGAAGCATGGCTCGCTGCCAATCCTGATAAAAGAAAAGAAGTTGAAAAGGCGGCGCGGATGGTAGGCAGGATGCGTTTTGCTGAAAAAAAAGTCAGTGAAAGGGATTTGAATCGCGAATGGAAAAAATTGGAGCGAGGTATTCAGGGATTGGGCAGTACTGCCGAGTACACCTTTGAAAAGCCATTAAAGACCAGGCGATCATTTTTTAAGTTCGTGGCAGCTGCCTCGGTGATCCTGGCGATGTGTTATTTCTCAATCGAGGTTTTATTTCCACTCAAAAAGGAAAGAGTGAAATACCAGGTTGAGAAAAGAACAGTTAACGGTCAGCAGCTCTCCGTAAAGCTACCCGACGGTACACTTGTGAAGCTGAATGCCGGATCTATGATCAGCTATCCCAGGCAGTTTGCAGATACCATCCGAGAAGTGGAGCTGAGAGGAGAGGCGTTTTTCGAAGTGGTAAAAAATAAGGAAGCGCCGTTTGTCGTACACACCGGAGCAGTCACAACGAGGGTATTAGGCACTGCATTCAATGTAAGAGCTTATCCTGAAAAAAGTGAGGTGCTGGTGGCGGTGGTAGAGGGAAAAGTAAAAGTGAAATCAGTGAAAGGAGCTGGTGATAACAGTGTACTGCTGGTAAAAAAGGAAATGGTAACGGTTCAGACTGCCCAGGGAGAACTGGTGGTGAGCGATTTTGACGAGAAGGAGCAGATCGGCTGGAAGGACGGAATACTTTATTTTGAAAAGGCCGATTTTTCGTCAGCCGTGGAGCGGCTGGAACGCTGGTATGGAGTCAGAATCAAAATTAGTGAAAAAAGTAAAATGGACCCTTCCTGGCGTTTCAGTGGGAAGTTTAAAGATAAATCCCTCGACTACATCCTGGAAGTGATGAGCTACCCCCATCATTTTACCTATAAAATTAAAGACAACAACGTAACGCTACAATAAACCTGCTGCATATGCTCTTAAACACCAGTTAACAAAAAACCGGTAATCGTGGAAGACTACCGGTTCGGGATATGACTTTACCGTAAACAAGAGTTGGCGCTCAATCAGATACAGGTAAAAGTCATTTGTAATGAATTTGAAAATTCAAACCATCAAAAATATGGAATTAAAACTACTACAACAAATTGTAGCGATGTCAAGGTATGCAGTGATTGGAATGGTTTTACAATGCCTGTTTGTGGGATTACTTTCGGCTTCGGAAAGCAGTGCGCAAGAGCAGAGCATCGAAAAAATTCAGATATCTATTAACCTCAGGGACGTATCGTTGGAGGATGCGTTTGTTGCAATCAACGAAAAAACAGAATTTAATTTTCAATACGACCAGAAGCTGGTTCAGAATAAGAAGCTGAACATCAACTTCACCGGTACCACGATCGGGAAGTTACTGAGATATATCTCAAAAGAGACCAACCTGAGTTTTAGCCGTGTAAACGAAACCATCTACGTTTCGGCTGCAAAAAAACAGGCGGTAACAGAAATCATTAATGCAGTACGTAAACCCACCTCTTCGCTTGACCATAAAACGGAATCGCTAACGGCATCAACGGGCGAGTATCATGCCAACAGGCTGGCAGAAGTGATGAGCCACAGTGCGGAAGCAGTGGCTATAAACATTACCGGCCTGGTAAAAGGGGATGACGGTACCACACTGCCGGGTGTAAACGTAGTGGAAAAGGGAACTGTAAATGGTACTTCAACGGATGTGGATGGCAAGTACAAGCTGACCATCGCAGGCAATAGCTCAGTGCTGGTGTATAGCTACATCGGTTATGTGTCACAGGAGGTTGCGGTAGGTGCCAGAAGATCCATTGACGTAAAACTGGTATCGGAAAACAAATCACTCGAGGAAGTGGTGGTGGTAGGTTACGGAACCCAACGCAAGGAAAGTGTGGTGGGCGCCATCACACAGGTGGACAACAAAGCCCTGATGCGCTCTGGTACTTCCAACATCACCAATGCCATTGCCGGAAAGCTGTCCGGGGTGTTGACGATGCAGGCAAGCGGCGAGCCCGGAAATAACCAATCTGAAATCGTAATACGCGGACTGTCGAGCTGGAATGGTTCGGCGCCGCTGATCATGGTGGATGGTGTGGAACGTGATTTCAAGGACATGGATCCGAATGAAATTGCCACGATCTCGGTATTGAAAGATGCATCTGCCACGGCGGTTTTTGGTGCTAAAGGTGCTAACGGCGTGGTGATGGTTACCACCAAGCGTGGTGTGATCGGAAAACCGAAGCTGGACTTTACCGGTTCGTACGGTCTTTCAAAGGCAACCCGGATCCCGGATCACATCAGCTCGTACAAGACCATGACCATGTATAACCAGGCGTTGATGAACGGACAGCAGTTTACGGACCTGATACCTCAGAAAGCACTCAACGAATACAAAAACCCGTCCACTCCGCTCAATGCGCTGAGATATCCTGATGTAAACTGGTTTGATCAGATGACCAAGCCTTTTGCGGTTAATGCCAATGCCAACTTTAACGTATCCGGAGGTACAAACTTCGTGAAATACTTTGCCTCCGTGGGATATGCCTATGAGGGTGACTTTTTCAAAGCCTATCATCAAGGGTACAATGATACCCGCTACTGGTACAACCGGTTCAATTACCGGACCAACATCGATTTTGCGCTGAGTAAAAAGACAACTTTGTCGCTCAATGTGGGTGGTGAAACAGGTGTGAAAAACCAGCCAAGCAGTACACCTTGGAGGAACCTCTATTCCACCGGTCCATCCCGCTATCCCGCCTACTTCCCGGCATGGGTGCTGGAGCAGGTACCCGACCCCGACTATCCCAACGACCGGGGTGAAAGGCTTGCCATGAACTTTGGTGAATTTACCGGTAACCCTTACACCTCCATGAATCAGGGTAATTTCAACAGGTATCTCGATACAAAATTATTTACCGACCTGATCCTGGATCAGAAACTGGATGTGGTCACCCCGGGACTTTCGGCCAGGGGCAAAGTGTCACTGAGTACCTTTTACCGAAACCGCTCCCTGACCGCCAGTTATTCTTTTCCTGAGTATCAATTGAATTATGACAAAATCGGATCCGAGGAAAATCCTTGGTTCAGGAATGGGCAGGGCAACGAAATGTTCCAGCAGGCACCTCTGGATATCAATGTAGGCGCTCTTGAAAATGAGCCCCCCTACTACAAAGATCTTTATTATGAAGCGTCGTTGAATTATTTGCGCAGTTTTGGCAAACACAACGTGTCGGGTCTTGCACTCGTGAATCGTCAGCAGAAGGACAAAAGAACGGATTTTCCGTACTATAATCAGGGCCTCGTTGGTAGAGCGACCTACGATTTTGCAGGCAAGTACATTGTAGAATTTAACGTGGGTTTAACTGGTTCGGAGCGCTTCTCGCCTGGCAACCGATATGGATTCTTTCCATCTGGAGCGATTGGCTACATGCTCTCCGAGGAGAAGTTTTTCAAGGATGCCCTTCCCTGGGTGAGTAAACTGAAATTCCGTTATTCGGATGGGATGGTGGGTAGTGACATTGCCGACAACCGGTGGCTGTACATGAGCAACTATTTCAAGGATAATGCCGGCTACATCCATGAGGACCTGGGAGCCAATGCCGTATCACAATGGGAAGAGGCCCGCAAGCGGGATTTCGGGGTGGAGTTGGGCTTGTGGAACGACAGCTTTACATTCAGCGTCGATTTGTTTGACGAGCATCGCGAGAAAATGTTGCTGGCCCCTCGAAGCGTGACGATGCTTGTTGGTAACTCCTTTAAGGAGCTCAATCTGGGAAGCCTCAAGAAACATGGGATTGAATTTGAAGTGGATTACAGAAAAACCATAGGGAATGGTTTCACTTATTTCCTCAAGGGTATTTTCGGTTTCAACGAAAACCGGATATTGTTTAAGGATGACCTCCCATATGCATTCGAATATCAGAAAGATGCTGGCAAGCCGCTTGGCGCACAGTTAAGCGGTGTGGAGCTGACCGGCACAGGATATTACACCTCAGTGGATGATATACACAACAACGTGTCGGCCATAGATCTCTATAAAATCAATGTCGGCGACTACAAGTTCCTGGATTACAACGGTGATGGTAAAGTGACCAACCTGGACAAATATCCGATCCCCGGATCGGATTTCGCACCGACTACCTTCTCTTTCTCAGCCGGATTTACGTGGAAGAAGTTTGATTTCAACTTCATGTTCCAGGGCAATGTAGGCAAGTATGTAGAGTTCAACCAGCCTTACGAGGTGGAGTTCATCAAAGGGGACTGGCGTGTGCATGCTTCTCAGCTGGATTACTGGACACCTACCAACCCGGGTGCCAACCACGCCACCTTGCATTACTCAGGTGGTGGTAGCACGGATAATCTCTTCTGGGGCGGGGGGGAAGCCGACAGAGGGTTTGATATCATGGTGGAAAACCGGTTCTGGAGAAATGCCGATTACCTGCGTCTGAAAGAAGTATATGCTTCATATACCTTCAATTCCAAACTGCTGAAGCGTGTGATCGGGACATCAAATCTGGTGTTTTTTGTAACGGGTAATAACCTGGCTACCTGGACCAAGCTCATAGAGGGAGATCCGGAAAGAAAGGATTTTAACCAGGGATTTTATCCTCAGATGACCACATTGAAATTTGCTATCAAGGCCGTATTCTAAGATAAAATGATAATGACTATGAAAAAATATATCACGCTTTTAGCGCTCTCGGTAATCATGATTGTATTGCCGGCGGGATGTGTAAAGGAATATCTGAACGTTACCCCGGAGTCGGGCCTGGATGCAGAGGCGGTATTTTCCAAATATGAAAACTTCAGGAAATACTTCGATGGCATCTACGAAGGAACCAAGCTGGATGGTACCACATGGCGTCAGTACAATATCAAAAATGCCTTTTCACTGTTTTTTGATTTCTGGGACCAGAAGTACACCATGGAATCGCTTACCGACATGAGCGATATGGGCCGGGTGATGGACGCGCAGGTGGTGAAAAGTGGCTCTGTATCCGCTATTATCAACAAAATGACCTATGACCGGGCTCGTCGCCCTATTCTGGGTTCGATGTTTGAGATTATCCGTGTCTGCAACAATTCGTTGAAAAACATCAACATGCTTAAAGATGTCAACGAAGTAGATATCAATGATTTCAAAGGGCAGTCTCATTTCATCCGTGCATTCGCCCATTTTGAGCTCTTCCGCTTGTGGGGGCCTATGCCGTACCTCAATTCGGTGATCGGCCCGGATGATCAGTGGGATATCCCCAGATTGTCCAAGCATGAAACCCTCATACGCATTGCGGCAGATATGGATACTGCAGCCAGTTTTTTTGAAAAGGCTAACCTGATGCGTCGTGATCCGGGTCCTGGTATAGCGGGGCACCTGAACAACCCTGAGCAAAAACGCCCCAATGGCGTCGCTGCAAAAGCGTTTAAGGCGCGTGCGTTGCTTTATGCGGCGAGTCCCTTGAATAACGAACTTGGCATAAAAGACTGGGAGGAAGCCGCGAAAGCCAACTGGGAGGCCATCAAAATTGCTGAGGAATACAAATATGATCTGCTAAGTCTGGCCGATTACAAGAAAAACTACATAGGAAACCTATATTCCAACGAGCAGCTCTGGGGTTGGTCGGCCGGTAATGGCAGAGCCTACAACAGCGGTGATTTCCAAGGACAGGTGAACGGTGTTTTTGGTGGAGGTAAAACTGGCTGGTCGGGCGAGTGCCCCTCGCAAAACACGGTGGATAAGTTTGAAACTAAATGGGGTGAGCCTTTGAATACCGAGGCGGATCGTCAGGCTGCTGCAGCTGCCGGTCATTACAACGAACAGGATCCCTATGCCAACAGGGACCCGCGCTTTGCGATTGATATCATTTACAATACCGCTCCGATACCGGGTTATGGCGCAGCGAAAATATATTATGAAACAATAAATGGTGCAGCAGTATATGGGCAATTGCTGGATCCGACCTATGCAGGTATTACACGTACGGGTTATTACGAAAGAAAAACCTGGGGAGAGCAGAGTGTGAACAACAAAACAACCCCACACTACACCGATCCGATTATCCGGCTGGGAGAATTGTACCTGAACTATGCAGAGGCTGCCAACGAGGCATACGGCCCAAACGGCATGGCGCCGGGTGCTACCATGACTGCCCTACAGGCACTCAACAAGATCAGGACGCGTGCTGGGATGCCCAATGTACTACCCGCTTACACTACATCGAAGGAAAAGCTGCGCGACCGGATCAAAAATGAAAGGACCATCGAGCTGTGCTTTGAAGGTGCACACTATTTCCATGATATCCGCCGGTGGAAAGATGCTCCGGCTGTAATGGGTGGTACGATGTATCGGGTGGATATTGAAAAAGTGCCCGTAAGCGCCACTTACCCTACTGGCTTTAGGTATACACGGTTGCCATTATCCGCGGATCGTCAGGTGCGCTGGAAAGACGCCATGTACTATTTTCCTTTCAATACGGAGGATACGTACAAGATGAAAAATTTTGTTTCCAACGAAGTTTGGTAGCCTAACCCCATTAATCAGAGCATTATGAAATACCATATTTTATACAAAAAGTATAGCCTCGCTGGTTTGCTGTTCATGACCTTGCTGTTCGCAGGAGCGGCATCTGCACAGGAAAAGGCCTCCAAGAAAGGCAAGCAGATCAATGTAAGCCTTAAGGTGACCGACGAGCAGGGTAATCCCATTCCGAAGGCTACAGTAATTGTAGGAGAAGGATTGATTCATACCGAGACCAGTGCCAACGGTGGCGTGGACTTCAAAGCGATGCCAGAGGATTTTATTACCGTGTCATCTTATGGTTATGGCAAGAAGGTATCCCTAATCGGGGATCTGATTGAAGATAACATCGTGCTAAAAAAAGCAAAACTTTTCTCAACCACCGATGACATGATACCCATGCCTTACATGAATATTCAGAAGAGGCGGGCAACGGGCAACTACAATGTTTTCAGAACCGGTGACCTGGAAAAATATCCAACCAATGACCTGAGAAATGCCTTTGCCGGTATTGCCACAGGTCTGGAAGTGATCGAAAGAGACGGCTCGACCGGTCTGAATGCGGAAGAAGAACTGGGTCTGTTCAGGGTTACTGAAAAAGTGGGTATCAACTCAAGAGGCAACAGCCCTGTTTTTATCATTGATGACATCCCGACGGATATTACCGAAATGCCACTCGATCCCCAGGAAATTGAGTCGGTCACGGTGATTAAGGACATCGTAGGAAAAGCCATGCTGGGGCCCAGAGGGGCCAATGGCATTATTTACATCAAAACCAAACGTGGAAAAGCCCATGAACGCGTGATGAACGTGAACCTGGAAGAAGGCGTAAGTGTGGTTGACCGTTTTCCCGGATGGGCAACGGGCTCGGAGTATGCCACACTGAACAACAAAGCCCGGCTCAATAGCGGAATGACGGCACTTTACAACGAGACGGACATTGCGGAGTATGCTAAAAACGATCCGTATAATATGTACCGTCCCAGTGTGGACTTCCGCAGCATGATGCTGAAAAACACCAAGTCATTCAGGCGGGCCAATTTGTCATCGGGAGGAGGAAATGAAACCATTCAGTACAATGCCTATCTGGGCTACAATGGTGAAGGTGATATTTATAAAATTGGCGAGAAATCGGATTACCACCGGATCAATGTACGTTCCAACATCGATGTGAAGATCAATGAGCTGATTAAGGTTAAAGTTGACTTTTTCGGTGGCCTGAGCATACGTCGTTCTCCCAATTACGGGTACAATTCCAACTTTACCAATGAAGATGGAAACACCAACACAGCGCTCGATCTGGTGGAGTTCAATTCGGCGCTCAACGACATTACCAACACACCGCCCATTGCATTCCCGGTGTATGCCGCCTTCGGCGATAATGCGGTCGCTCCCTGGTATGGCGTAAGCTCCAACTTCCGCACCAACCCGATTGGTAATCTGGTGCACAACGGTTATTACACTGAAACAGGACGGACGGGTGCATCCAACATGACATTTGAATACGACATGAAAGAAATTCTGCCGGGTCTGAAATCAAGAACTTATGCCGGATTCAACGTTTTCAACAGCTTGCGCATCGGGAAGGCGGAGGATTATATCGCGTACATCGCTACACCCGGTAAGACCACCTCAGGGCAGGATACCATCCGCCTGGCAAAAGTGCATGATGGTATCGACATGGCAGGGCAGGAAAAATTGCACGATTATTACTCTCAGCGCTTTGTCGTGTATGAGAACCTGAGCTATGAAAAAAACTTTGGTGCACATGATGTACAGGCTGGTATCACCTACTTTCTTTCCCGAATAGCAAAAAATGGTATTGGAGAGCCGCAGCGTCAGCAGAATGCCATCCTCACCGGAATGTACTCCTATAAAGATAAATATGTTTTTCAGGGGGTGTTGAACTATGCGGGAACTTACAGTTTTGCAAAGGATAAACGTTATGCGATGTTCCCATCTGCGGGTCTGGGCTGGATTGTATCCGAGGAAAACTTTTTGTCGGACGTTAAAGCCGTCAATTATCTGAAACTCCGTATGGAAGCCGGTATCCTGGGTTATGAGAGCTTTTTGCCTCCGTTTTATGATCTGGACCGATGGGGCGTAAACTCATCCGGATCCGCTTTTGGTCCTTACTCCACCAACCAGTGGTTCGGCAGTAACACCGACAATTCGGTGTATCGGACCACACCCGCCCGGATAGGTAACCCGGGCCTTACCTGGGAAAAACGCAAAGAACTCAGTATTGGACTGGATGCACTTTTGTTCAACAAAAAACTGTCCGTAGAGATTAACTATTTCAATAACATACGTGATGGTATTGTATCTCAGCTGGCCAACACGGTTCCCTGGACCGTAGGTATATCCACTTCAAGACCCTGGTTCAATTACAACAAAACAAAAAACTTTGGTGTCGAAACCGGCATCCAGTACTCCGACAGGATCCGTGGCCTGCGGTTCTCGATTGGTGGAAACGCAACGGTACAGGACAGCAGATATCTTAAATGGGATGAGCCCAATTACAGATATGGTTACCAAACCCGCATCGGAACACCCACAGATGGCTATTGGGGTCAAACTTACCTGGGCAAGTTTGCCAGTGATGCGGAGACCAAAGCCGTACCACAGATTTACGATGAAGTGCTGAAAGCGGGCGATTTAAAGTACAAAGACATGAACGGCGATGGCCTGATCGATGATAATGATCAGAGTCGGATTGGAAACTCGGCCCCAAGATTAATATACGCTCTGAACATTCGGCTCAACTACCGCAATTTTGAACTTACAGCCGTTGGAACCGGAAGAGCATTTTATGACATCGGCATGACCAATAAGTATTTCTGGAGTGGATGGGGTGACAACAATTATTCCAATTTCGTGAAGGAAAATCAGGATGGAGAATACCCGCGCCTGACTTACCAAAAGGTGAACAACAACTTTGTGGCTTCGAATTTCTGGTTGAGAGATGGCGGGTTTTTCAAAGTTCAGAATGCCGAACTGGCTTATAACGTGCCGATGCGTGCAGCCAACTTGCTGGGAACAAGGGGTATCCGCCTTTATGTTCGCGGAGCCAACCTGCTGACGGTTTCCAAGATCAAAGATGTGGATCCTGAGTCGATCAATTCTGGTGTAACGGTAAGCCCTCTGTTCAGAACATTTTCAGGTGGCGTTAAACTAACATTTTAATCAAGGACTTTCATGAAGATTAATCATATAAAAATTAAAAGTCTGCTGACCCTCACGCTCGTTGGTACATTGCTGACATCCTGTGTAGACTTTCTCGAACCTTATCCCAATGGCAACCGGACCACGGAAGACATCTGGAAATATCAGGACATGGTTCAGGGCCTGGTGGGGCAATGCTACGACAACATGCCACGTGGCTACAACGATAACGAAGGCGTGTATCTGGATGGTACTACCGATGACGTGGTAATCACCAGCACCACCAACAATATGACCAGAATGGCTGTGGGCGCTTTGCCCACAAGCCAGGATCCTTTTCGTACCTACTGGGACCGCGATTACAGGTCCATTTACCTGCTGAACCTTTTTCTGAAAGACCGTCGCGGTTATAACACAAGGTTTCTGGTGAACGCACATTTGGATAGTCTTGTTAAAAACCGTTTGCAGGGAGAGGCATTTGCGCTGCGTGCCTGGTTCCAATGGGACCTCCTTCAGAAGTTTGGAGGAAAAGGTAACAATGGACAACTGCTGGGTTATCCCATTTTGCTGGAGCCCGTGGATATCAGCAAAGAATCCAATTTTGCCCGCAATACCTATGATGAATGCGTAAAACAGATCGTCGCCGACTGCGACTCAGCCTACAAGTACCTGCCGATTGCGCACCGCGATTTCCTGGTTCCTAACGTAAACGACCGGGCTTATGCGGGGGGACGTTACTGGGGCAGAATGGACGGAATTACTACCCTTGCCATAAAAGCGCTGGTGTATCTGACTTGGGCCAGCCCGCGCTTCAACCCCGGAAATGATGTGACACGTTGGGATCTTGCGGCAAAAAATGCAAAGGAAGTGATGGATTTTAAACTGAAAACGGATGCGGTAACCAACGGCTTCGGGCCCACCAAGGCGGTCAACTGGTTTGATCCCAACTTCGGTGGTGTGGTTTTTGCTTCCAGATACAACAATGCGAATGATGCCATGGAGCGGATGTTCTATCCGGGCGGGTTTCAGGGGACGGGCTCTGTGGGTGCTTCTCAGGAAATTGTGGATGCGTTTCCCATGAAAAACGGATACCCCATTACCGACCCTAAAAGCCTTTACGATCCGGCTAAACCGTATGATAACCGTGATCCACGATTTTACAGTAACATCTTTCACAACAATGCCAAAGCGGTAAAGATCAATACCAGCACTACGATGTACACCTTTGAGAATTGGATCAATGGTAAGGACGCAGCGGGTCCCGCTGTAAACAGCCGTACCAATTACCACATCAAAAAGATGGTGTTTATGGGTCTGAACTTCTCAGATAATTCGATCAACCGCCAGCCTCACTTCAAAATTTTTATTCGCTGGGAACACATGGTCCTGGCTTTTGCCGAAGCTGCCAACCAGGTTGAAGGTCCGGTTGGGGCCAAATATCTCCTTTCTGCAAAGGACGCAATGGCTTACATCCGTAAAAAAAATAACACGGATGGCGTAGCGGGCTTTACCACCGATCCATATCTCAATGAAGTAGCGGCGCTTGGTAAGGGACCTTTCTATGAATTCATTAAAAATGAAAGGCGACTGGAACTTGCTTTTGAAGGTCAGCGCTTTTTTGATCTGCGTCGCTGGACAACGAATCTGACAGAGCTCAACAAGCCCGTTCACATGGCCAGGATCACCCGGAATAGTGATGGGACATTCACCTATAAGCTGGATGAGATCGTAGAAACCCGTACATACACGTCGGCTTTCCTGCCCATTCCGTTTGACGAAATGCTGAGAATGAGCAATCTCGTTCAAAACGAAGGCTGGGATGCCTGGAAGTAACGAGCAGGAGGTTTAACAGGTTCGAAAAGTTCGGAGAGGTTTGAAACGGTTTAAAGGAAAAAGTTTCAAACTGAAAAACGGACAAATTGGTATGCCTGAACCTAAGCCAGGGAGTTAAACATTAAATTTAAGAGCAGCGGTCAACCGTAGCGACGGCTACCGCTGCAATTGCTAAAAGCTAACAGCTAAAAAAATGAAAAAGATAACAGCAGTAATTCTTCTTTTTTCGGTAGCCCTCACATCCTGCTACAAGGACTACATTGAGGATTTTGACTATTCCTCGGTATATTTTATGTACCAGACCAACGTCCGCACTTTCGTAGTGGGTGAAGGCATGAAAATAGAAGTAGGTGCCGCCCTGGCGGGTGTCAGGGACAACCGCCAGGACCGGATCGTCAATTTCAACATGGACAGCAAACTCATCACGGCTGAAATTCTTGCCGCGATGAAAACAGGTGCGGCTTATATCAAAGAAGCTGTAGCACCGGTAACCGCCCTGAAGCCCATGCCCGCAAACTATTTTACAATTTCGGATGCCAGTAAAATGATCATCAAAACAGGGTTTCATTCAGGTTCGGTGGTGATCAAAGCGGACTCTGCTGCCTTTCTTAAAGATACCACCACGATCAGCCCGGTGTACGCCATACCGTTTTACATCGCATCAGCGGATGCCGACTCGATACGTGCCACCAAGCGGTATACGGTGGTAGCCCTGAAATACGAAAATATGCTCTTCGGGAACTATTGGCACGGGGGAGTTACGATCACCAAAGACTCCACTGGGAAAGTGATCAAGACTACCAATTACTACACCACAATCCCTTCTCCCGAGATCAAGATCGTGAACCTGAAAACGGTAGCTTACAATGCGCTGGTAACCAATAAAATCAGCGATCAGGCCGGTTCTATGAAAATCACCCTGAATGGTAACAGCATCACAGTCAGCCAGGCAAATGGTTCAAAAATAAAAGTAGAAGGAGACGGGGCAAGCACTTTCAACCGGTCCAAGCTGCTGCAGGAAAGGAAAATTTATCTGAAATACAAATATGTAAACGCAGATAAATCGACCTCCTACGCCACGGATACTTTAACCTTCAGAAACCGGATCCGCGACGGTGTGAACGAGTGGCAGGACGAGGATCCTTCGCATTATTGATCATTCCATGCCCGTGTATAGCAATAGAAAGATATCAGCTCATCACTATAAATACGAAGGGGGCAGAACACCCGAAAGATTAGTATAGAACTGTTCGATTTATCAAATTAATTGCGCTGATCAGATTTAACAAGAAACGGTTTTTTATAGAATAATATTAATTATTTAATATGTTGATTTTTAGCCTCGAATAGCCTTATTGGTCATTCGGGGGTTTATTTGTTTTTGTGCAAAATATTGAAATTCAAGGCATTATCTTTCCGTGGACTGGTGTCCGATTTTCTAAATGTTATTACCTGTGGTAGGGGTTAATTTTTTCTATTGCCGTCTCGGTATAATAAATAAAATAATTTTTATAACTAAAATGGTAGTTAAACGATGAAGAAATCTTTTACGAGTCTTGAATGGACTGGATCGATTCTCATGGCTGTAATCTGGCTGTGTACGATCACTGCCTCCTTAGCAGGAAGCCCGGTAGTGCATGTGGCAGAAGGTGCGCCGGGAGCGGCGGTAACCGTAACAGGCCGCGTCAGTGACGAAAAGGGAGGTGTTTTGGCTGGCGTTACCGTCGTAGAAAAGGGCACGCAGAACGGAACTTCGACCGATGCCAACGGAGATTATTCTATTTCCGTAGCAGGCAACAATTCTGTGTTAACGTTCAGCTTCATTGGCTTTTCCTCAAAGGAAGAGGTTGTGGGTAACCGCACCAACATTTCTACGCAGTTGGTGGCGGAAGACAAATCTTTGGACGAAGTGGTGGTGGTGGGTTATGGCACGCAGAAAAAAGTGAACGTAACCGGTGCGGTTTCCTCCATTAAAATCGACGATAAAGTGACCAACCGTGCGTTGTCCAATGTTTCGTCGGGATTACAGGGATTGGTTCCCGGACTTGCAGTCAATCAGAACTCTGGGATGGCTGGACGAAACAACTCAGCTTTGCTCATTCGCGGACTTGGTACTGTAAATAATGCAAGTCCATTGGTGGTTGTAGATGGGATGCCCGATGTAGATATCAACCGCGTCAACATGAACGACATTGAATCGATCTCGGTGCTCAAAGATGCGTCTTCTTCCTCCGTTTATGGTTCCAGAGCAGCCAACGGGGTTATTCTGATTACGACCAAGTCCGGAAAAGGACAGGAAAAGGCATCGATCAACTTTTCAGGAAACTATGCTGTACAGGTTCCGACGAAAGCCTACGACTTCCTGGCCGACTATCCTCGGACTTTATCGCTGCACCAGCGGGCTGCTGCAGTAAATACTTTGCGTTCAAATTATAATTTCAAAGACGGAACCATTGATCAGTGGATGGCGCTGGGGATGATCGATCCGGTTGCTTATCCAAATACCGACTGGTGGGATGTCATAACGCGAAACGGAGCCATTCAAAATTATAACCTCTCTGCTTCGGGCGGGGGCGATAAGTCCAACTTCTTTATTTCTATCGGGCTGATGGACGAAAAGGGCCTGCAGATCAATAACGATTTCAAGCGCTATAACGCCCGGTTCAACTACGACTATAAAATTCGCAAAAATATCAACACGGGTATTAAGTTCCAGGGAAACTGGTCCAAGCTGACGTATGCCCTGGAAGATGGTTTTACCGATGATGCAGCCACCAACACAGCCGGATTTGATATGCAGTATGCCATTCCGGGTATATTACCTTATGATCCTACAACCGGATATTATGGTGGGGTAATGGCCTACAACGAAGATCCGCAGGCCTACAACCCTTACACGCTGTACATCAATAACCTTACCAGACGGAACCGGCAGGAAGCGAATACAACCATGTATCTCGACTGGTCACCGATTCCGGGGTTAACGGCGCGGGTAGACTATGCCCTTAATTATTACAATCAGTTCAGTTGGAACGCCAACATGCCCAACAGGTCATACAACTTCCAGACCCAGGCATTCGGCAGTCGTGTTTATGTAGGTCCTAATGCTGGAATTTCAAACGCCACCAATACAGGACACAAAACCATGCTCAATGGACGTTTGAGCTACAACAAAACGATCGCTAAAAATCATGAAATCGGTGCCCTGGCTGTATACAGTGAGGAATACTGGTATGATCGTTTTCAGTCAAGCTCCAGAAACGACCGGTTGTATCCTTCTCTGCATGAAATCGATGCAGCCCTTACTGATATTCAATCAACAGGTGGTAACTCGTCAACAGAAGGGCTGAAGTCCTTTATTGGCCGGGTCAATTATGCGGCTTTTGACAAATACATCCTGGAGGTGAATTTCCGATCGGATGGATCATCGAAATTCCTGCCTGGAAGCCAGTTTGGATTTTTCCCTTCGGCTGCGCTTGCCTGGAGGTTCAGTGAAGAGTCGTTTATCAGCCAGTATACCAACAGCTTCCTGAACTCCGGTAAGATCCGGGCGTCCTATGGAAGTCTGGGCAACAATAGTGGCGTAGGTAGGTACGAGCAGCAGTCCACATTAGCCGCAAGTAATTACATGGTGGGAGGGAGCATTGTGAAGGGTTTTATCAACCGGAAACTGGTGAACAGGAACCTCTCCTGGGAGAACACCAAGGTGCTTAACCTGGGTATAGACCTGGGCTTTCTGAATAACCGTCTGACGGCCGAAATAGATTACTACGACCGCCTGACGACCGGCATGAACCGCCCTTCGGAAATGTCCATTTTACTTACGGGTGCCTACGACGCACCACGCCGGAACATTGGAGACATGCGTAACCAGGGTATTGAGTCCAATATTTCATGGAGGGATCGCCGTGGTGAGTTCAACTACATGGTCAATGTAAACGCGTCCTACAACCGAACCAAGCTGGAATCCTGGAACGAATTTCTTGGGCGAGGTTACACATTCCTGAATATGCCTTATCACTTTCTTTACACTTATGAAGATACCGGTATAGCGCAAACCTGGCAGGATGTATACAATGCTACTCCTCAGGGCGCCTCTCCGGGTGACATACTCAGAAAGGACATCAATGGTGATGGCAGAATTGACGATAACGACAAAGTGGCTTATCCCAACATCCAACGCGACAGACCAACCACCAACTACGCGGTGAACTTCAATGTTTCCTGGAGGGGATTCGATGTAACGATGCTGGGACAAGGTGCGGCTGGTCGTAAGGACTACTGGATCAATATCTACAACAACACATCGATCGGCAACCAGCGCTATGCCTCTACGCAGCAGCATCAGGATAATCCCTGGTCTGTCGAAAACCGCAACGGTGCATGGCCCAGGCTGAACGGTAATGCCAACCGGGAAGAGACTACTTTCTGGCTTGATAATCTGAATTATTTCCGTCTGAAAAATATTCAGGTTGGGTACAATGTACCGGCCAAGGTGCTCAAACGAATCGGTTTAAGCAGTTTCCGGGTGTTCGGGTCAACGGAGAACATCGCGACTTTCACCAAGTTCAGAGGTCTTGATCCTGAAATGAATGGAAACAAGAGTGATGCGTATCCATTGAACAAATCCTATTCTGTCGGTATCAACATAGGAATTTAAAAAGCTAGAATGATGAAAAAAATAAACTCAATAATATCTGTAATAGCGCTGTCGTGCCTGGTCTGTATCACAAGCTCTTGTGTGGAGGATCTGCTGGAACAGCAACCCACTACGGAAGTTGGAGCCAGTGTTTTCTGGAAAACAGAAGAAGATGCAACATTTGCGCTCCAAGGCGCCTATTCGTCCATACGGCCGTTGTTCGACCGGGATTATTACCTGGATGGGCATGGAGAGTATGTCCGCACGCGTGGTACAAGCGCTACCAATGGAAACCTTCGTTTAGGAGATGCCTACCAGGGTGCAAACTATAACCCGACCGGATACGCCGCAAGTTTTGATAAAATGTATCGGTACCTGTATGGGGGTGTTAACCGCGCCAACTACGTCATTGAGAATGTCAACAAGATGCTTCTCACCGCCAAGCCGGAGTCAAGACCCAATCTGGAAGCTATTCTGGGCGAGGCGAAATTGCTGCGTGGGATGGTTTATTTCAGGTTGATTTCGATGTGGGGTGATGTGCCCTACATTAGTAATGTGGTCAACGACAACGCGGAGGTCGCCAGCCTTACACGGGTTCCCATTGCTCAGGTCAAAGATTCGATCATGGCTGACTTTACCTATGCTTACGAAAAACTTCCTGTCAAAGGCGCTGCAACTGGAAGAGCTGGCAAACCGGCTGCGCTGGCTTTCCGTGGTAAGTTACAGTTGTTCTGGGCAAGCTGGAATAAGTTCGGCTGGCCGGAACTTCAGGGTTTTACTCCGAGTGCCTCCGCTGCTGCCACTGCCTACGCTGCCGCCGCAGTTGACTTTAAGTCGGTAATCAATGATTTTGGATTGAATCTCTTTCGCAACGGAGAGCCGGGAGAAATTGACTCACTGGGAAAGGCGGAAAAACTTCCAAATTATTACTACCTGTTTACCCCAATTGCCAACAATGACCCTGAGATCATCATGGGCTTTACCCATGGTGGAGTAGGAACCGGACAGGGAGAGGAATTGATGCGTGACGTTGCGGGCCGGTCTCATGAAGGCTCTCAATGCTGGGTTTCGCCCCGGTACGAGATTGCGGATCGTTATCAGTCCACGATTACGGGTGACTTTGCTCCTAAAATGATTCCGATGAACCCGACAACCGCCGGTGCCAGAACTGCTGTTAATTCGGCGGTGAACCCCCGAAGCTACCGTAACAGGGATTACCGGATGAAAGCTTCGATCATGTGGGATTATGAAGTGAGCATAGGGTTGACATCATTACAGTCTACCGGCTGGTGCCCATTTATTTATAAAAGTTGGAATGTGCCGGTTACGATTGACGGGGTTAAATACACTACTTACAATACCGACGGGAGTAACTCCGGATATGTTTTCCGGAAGTTTTTGAGAAATTATCCCGGTCAGGGGAGGTCTGAGGGTGATTACAATTATCCCGTGATGCGGTTGGCCGATGTGTACCTGATGTATGCAGAAGCTACCAACTTTGCAACCGGACCGCAGGCTGATGCCATTGCCTTGGTCAACAAGATTCGTCGCCGTGGAAACCTTCCAGCGCTTGCAGCCAGCAAAACAGCGAGCGCCGATGCGTTTTTTGATGCAATTGAGCAGGAGCGCATTATTGAGCTGTTTGCAGAAGGCCAGCGTGGCTTTGATATTCGCAGATGGAGAGCACAGGAAAGAATCTGGGGTGCTCCCTATGGCCTGGGTGTATGGAGGATTGATTCACATGGAGCGAATATGCAGCAGTATTTTCAGAATTCTTCTGAACGCGTTTATGAGCAGAACTACATTTTCAGGATCCCCCCTGGTGAGCGTGATCGCAACCCAAACCTGACCCAAAATACACCCTGGTTGTGATCAACCCGGAGGTTTTTTTGAACAATAAATCAAAGAAAACAATGACAAAACATATCAAATTACTAAGCCTGCTATTCTTTACATTGTGTGCGATGGTCGCCTGTAAGGAAGATTTTCCAGTAGATGAAGACGGACTGTTGATCACCACACGTACCCAGTGTTTCGTGAGCAACTTTGAATTATTGGGAGCTGATTTTCAAACGGTACGTACGAAAAATCCGGTGATCGACACCACCGCGCTCACAGTTAACGTGGAGGTATTTTATGGTACGGATCTTAAAAATCTCTACCCTCAGTTTTCTCTGGTAACAGATGCCAAGCTGAGCCCGAAAATACAAGGCAAAGTGGATTTTTCTGATTTAGCTAATCCCAAGCAGTATTCGGTCATTTCGGGCAATCGAAAAGTGACCAAAACCTACACTGTAAATATTACTGTTCAAAAACCGTAATTCCAATATGATTATGAAACATAAACAACTGTCGTCTATACCTTTCCTGCTCTTTTTTCTGCTTTTTTTGGCAGCTTGCAAGGAGGAGGAATACGCCATTCCCACGTTGCCTCAGACGCTGCAGAATGACGTCATTAAAAGAACGCTTGGCCCAAATCTGGTGGGTCAGAATATTGAATTTGCCTACGCCATGGCCATACCAAAATCCCTGGGTAAATTGACTTCTGCGCAGGTTGAAGCGTCCATTGCCGGAGCAGAGGCCACCTACATGGACAATAAGTCCTACAATACTGCTGGCAACGGGGAAGATGTGGGAGTTCCGGTAGGGAGTGTGTCTACCAACGCCGGTGGGAAAACCACGGTAACCTTCACTGCGGATACAATCGCTGCCACCTTGCGTTACTTTTATCGTATTCCGGCGGCAGCGAAAGGTCAGGAAGTTTCCTTTACCTTCTCTGCCAATGCCAGTAATGGTCAAACTGTCTCCTACAAAATGGGGCCGTATAAGATTGCCGAAATGGACATGGTGCTGGATCTGGACGTGAAAGACAGCTCGGCAGCGTATATTTCTATTGAGGACATGGCCGTTTACAATCCCACCCAGGCCGCAACCAATGCAGCTAAGGTGGACCTGGTATACCTTTACCGTTCTATACCAAACGTCGCATTCGCACACGGGCTGGTGGCTCCTTCGGCGAAAACCTATCTGCCGGGAGTAACCCTTCCATCGGGGGTTAGTCGTTCTGCCAAAGTGCGGCGGGCCTGGGCTCTGAGAGATTTTCATCTTGCCCGGCTACAGTATGGAATTTATATTGATGATCTGGATTTTCAGCAACTCAACCTGGACGATGCGCCGGATTTTGCAATCAACCTCCGCGCCGAATCCGGTGCATGGGTAGAAACCGCAGATGGAAAGTACCGGGCGTATATTTATGTTAATTCCATAAACAACGCTACCAAAAGTGCTAAAATCAGTATCAAGCGCTACACCTTGAAGTAGGCGGCTATTGGCTGTAATGATTCACAATTTATTTTCCTGCAAAAGTGGTGGTTAAAAGTGGATCACCTCTTTTGCAGGATTTTTTGGTTGAAGGGAAAGTATTTCCATAACTACCTCTGTACCTTTGTGTTTGAAAAAAAATAACCAATCTGTTCGGACCACATAGGATCATAGAAAACACAGAATAGGTAAAACCTCTGTGCCCTCTGTTCCTATGTGTTTAAAAAATTGAGAAAAGAAAAAATAACCAATCTGTTCGGACCGCATAGGATCATAGAAAACACAGAATATGTAAAACCTCTGTGCCCTCTGTTCCTATTTGTATAAAAATATAGAAAAGAAAAAAGAACCAATCTGTTCGGAATAAATAGGATCATAGAAAACATAGAAGATTGATTACCCATGTGACCTACCTGCCTTAGAAAGAAACTTTTGCAAAACCTGTAAGGATGGCGGGCACAAATCGGAGTCTTCTGTTTGAAAGGATTCTTTTGATGTAACAATAAGGAGCAGGTTGCGATTCCATAGTATTAACCCTTGCATTTCATATGAAAAAACTGATTGTATTTGCCCTGCTCATGATCATCCATCATGCCAATGCACAGCAAAAAACTGTGCCTTTTGAAGGTGATAACATTCTCAAATCCATTGAAAAATCGCATCCCAGGCTGCTTTTGCTAAAAGGGGAAGAGTCAAGTATCATTTCGCAGGTTGGAAAACATAAGGAGTGGGCGGCAATTCACAGGCAGATTTTAGTGGCGTGCGACAAGCTGATAGACGTACCGCCGGTGGAAAGAATAAAAATCGGGAAACGACTTCTGGACAAGTCAAGGGAGTGTCTGCGGCGGGTGTTTCAGCTATCCTATGCCTACCGGACTACCAAAGATGCCAGATATCTGAAAAGAGCCGAAAAGGAATTGTTAGCCGTTGCACTGTTTGAAGACTGGAATCCTACCCATTTTCTGGATGTGGCCGAAATGACCATGGCAGTAGCAATTGGCTACGACTGGCTGTATAACGAACTTTCTGCGGAAAGTAGAAATACAATCCGGGAGGCGATATTAACCAAAGGTATCAATCCTTCCTACGATAACCGGTACAACGGATTTTTGAAGGCAGAACACAACTGGAATCAGGTTTGTAATGCGGGAATTTCATTCGGTGCATTGGCTATCGCCGAAAACGAACCAGCACTGGCCGGCAGAGTGATCAACCGAGCGGTCGAGTCCATCCCGCGGGCCATGATTCCTTCCTACCAGCCCGACGGTGCTTATCCCGAAGGCTTTGGATACTGGGATTATGGCACGAGTTTCAATGTATTGTTTATCAATGCGGTGGAAAGAGCACTGGGAACTGATTTTGGGCTGACCAGCTCCCCAGGATTTTTAAACACCGCCGCATTTCTGCAGAATATGGTTGGTCCTACCGGTATGGCACACAATTGGGGCGACAGCGGATTGCGGGAGGGTGTCGCACCTGCACCCTTCTGGTTTGCGCAAAGGACCAAGGATCCATCCTTACTGTGGAACCAGAAAAGCATGATGGATGGGTCTTCGCAAAATTATACAGGCAACCGACTATTGCCCGCATTACTTGTGTGGGGAGCAAATACGGACCTGGCGGCCATTAAGGTGCCGCAAAAAAATGTCTGGGTAGGGCAGGGGGCTACACCTGTTGCACTCCTGCGGACGTCGTGGACCGATCCGAATGCGATTTTTGTTGGTTTCAAGCTGGGGTCTCCATCGGTAAACCATGCGCACATGGATGTGGGATCGTTTGTACTGGATGCCCTGGGAGAGCGATGGGCCATGGATTTTGGTGCGCAAGGCTACAATTCGCTGGAGTCAAAGGGCGTGGATCTCTGGAACAGGGCACAGGATTCACAACGTTGGGAGGTGTTCAGGCTGAATAATCTGGCGCACAACACGCTGACTTTTAATGGTAAACTGCAAAGGGTGCAAGGATATGCCCGTGTAGACAGCTGGTCGGAGGCGCGTGGACAGATGTCGGCCGTTTCTGACCTGAGCAAAATGTATGAAGGGGAAGTCGCTGCGGTGAAACGGGGTATCTCCATTCAAAACGAAAAATACGTGGTGGTAAGGGATGAAGTGAAAACTTCCGGTAAACAAGGCACCATGCGCTGGAACCTGCTGACCTCTGCCACGGTAAGAATCCTGGATGATAAAACGGTGGAGCTATCTCAAAATGGAAAAACCATGTTTTTGATCTTTGACACTAAAGCAACGATCGACGTTAAGACCTGGCCAACCACACCTACTCACGACTACGATGCGCCAAACCCCAATACACAATTTGTGGGCTTCGAAACCGTACTTCCCGCTCATTCAGAGGAAACTTTTAACGCTTATTTTACCACTTCCAAAAATGTATCTTTCACAAAAGCTTTGGCTGAATGGCCGGTTAAGTAACGCGGGATTAATGCGTGGCATGGGTGTGCTGCTGTTGTTGAGCGGGTTGCTATTTACTACTCCGGGGATTGCTCAAAAGCCCGCAGCCAAGCTGCCGGTGGCCATTCCGGTGGCCAAAGTATGGTCGGGACACGCTGTTGGATTTGATTTGCTGACAACAGAGAAATTTCAGTACGTCACCTACTATGATGTGGATCGCAACATGGTTATTGCGCAACGTTCGTTGGGCTCCGCAGAATGGAAGAAAACTATTTTGCCTACCAAAGTGGGCTGGGATAGCCATAATTACATTGACCTGATCCTGGACAAAGAGGGCTTCATTCATGTGTCAGGCAATATGCACGGTGTGCCGCTGATCTATTTTCGATCAGAAAAGCCCGAAAATATCGACGCTTTTGAAAAACTGTCCATGACCGGGAAAAATGAAGAGCGGTCGACCTACCCGGTTTTTTTCAAAGACCCTCAGGGCGACTTGTATTTTCAATACCGTAACGGTGGTAGCGGCGACGGGATTACCTATTGGAATAAATACAATACCGCCACCAAACAGTGGAGCGGACTGTTTGATACCCCCTTTTTCGACGGCGAAAAGGAAGCAAATTCCTACATGTCCAATCCCCAGCCGGGGCCTGATGGCTATTTCTACATCATCTGGATGTGGCGGTTAACGCCCATTGCCAACACCAACCACAACCTCTCCTGCATCCGTAGCAAAGATCTGCTACACTGGGAGAATATGGCAGGCAAAACAATCAACTTACCCGTCAAATGGAGAGACACCCAAGCCGTTGTGGATCCGGTGGCTCCCTGGAACGGACTGATCAATATGAGCTTTCAGATTAGTTGGGACAAAGAAAATGTACCGTATATCAGTTATCATAAATTTGACAAGAATGGCATCAGTCAGGTTTTTGTGAGCCGATGGGATAAGGATAAGGCCGGTAAGAGCAGCTGGCAGATACATCAGATCAGTAACTGGCCCGACTTTACCTGGGATCTCAACCGAGGCGGATCGTTACGCAACTCGGTGAGTATTTCGGCGGTTACGCCTACGGCCGAAGGTAACTTGTCGGCCAGGTACATGCATGAGAAATATGGGACGGGCACATGGATTCTCGACAAAAAAACATTGGCCATCAAGCAAACGAATCCGGATAAAAACGGTGTGCAGACTACCCATTTGCCTGCCTTGGTTTTGGGAAAGGACATGACCGAGCACCGCAAGACAGATAATACGGGCAAGTTTATCATGAGATGGCAAACCTTGCCAACCTTTCAGGATAAGCCGCGCCCGGCTCCATATCCGGAACCATCGGATCTGGTGATTTATCAGATATCCGAGAAGTGATAGTTTTCCCTGGCATGATATTTCCTGCACAGCAATACACCTAAAAACTTCTCAAATGGAAAGTGCCGTAGTAAAAAAGAAATGGTATAACTGGCGAATAATCGTGCTGGCTATTATCGTTGTGGCCATTTTTATCAAATTTTTTGTCCTGGAAGAAAAAGAAAAAAATGATGCTCCTTTGATCGTGGAGCTGGATTTGAATAATGTTGCCCGTCGAACGGTGCAGGAGGTGGAGGCGGTTTTGGGAAAGGGTAAGCTGGACAGTTACTATCGTGATGAAACCATTGGCTGCGAAAAGTGCCCTAAAATGATCTACAAAGAGGGTAAAATCGAGATTATTTTTGTGGACGAAGCTGCGGACAGGATTACGCTGAAAAACCTCTCCGATTTTGAGTTTGACGACCGGGTGATTCTTGGTCTGCTGAATTTCAAAAGCGATACCAAGCCTACATTGGACCAGCCCACGGTGAAACGATGGGATAATTTTGAGAAATACAGCCAGATAGCGGCGTTTTCGAAGGGTAATAAGATTGAATATATCGCTGTGAAAACCAGGCAGAACTGAGACTTTCTGTTATTGATAGTGACAGCCAGGTACATTCACACTTACTGAAGCCTGGCTGTCAATTACTGGCCAATTTTATTTTGAACCGAAGATCCGGGCTATTTTACCCGCTCAACCTTCATGGTATCGGACTAAAATTGGAGCACACGACTCACCTGCATTTCGGGCACTACGCTCGTAAAATTGGGAATGTCGCCCAAAAGATCCATGGCATGTTTGCCCATTGCGTTCTCCAGCGATTCCATATCGGGAAAAAAAATGCCGCAGATAATGGTATAGGCTGCATCGGTGCCCGGGGCTCCGCCAGCCACACCTTCTTCAATTTCCACCTTAAGGAGTCCCTCCGGCCCCAACAGATCGTGAACCAGCGGCGTGTGGGTATTGAGATAATAATCCAGATCGAAATGATCCGTAGCGTCCTTCGGGTATAGCACAGTGACTTTAAACATATGGTGAGTTGGTTAAGGAGTAACGT
Organism: Dyadobacter sp. 32; assembly: GCF_902506755.1. Taxonomy (GTDB): domain Bacteria; phylum Bacteroidota; class Bacteroidia; order Cytophagales; family Spirosomataceae; genus Dyadobacter. The sequence continues at coordinate 5,917,003 of NZ_LR735258.1, forward strand.
TATCCTTTAAAGGGTCAATTGGTTTGTTTTACTGATTTGGGAGCGTGTGTCTGGAACAGCACTATAATTTTTATATTCGGAATTTTTATCGGTTTAAGGATTCTCAGCCAACGACCTTATTTCAGCTTTAATTTTGGACCTGTTACCGAATTGACCAAAATCTTGAACTGAATTATTTCTTCTTCTGTAAATGCTCTTTTGGGTAGAATATTGGCCGTGCCTTCGGTCACTTTCAGCAGGAAAAAATCCTTTGTCTCCACTACTTCCAGTATCTTATCCCAGGCTACCTGTGTATTAAAGCTGTCGCCACTGATACGGAAGCCTGATTTGTCCAACCTTACTTTCACCTGTTCCGAAAACGGGTTTTTGGTTTTGACAAGATTTGGGGTTTGCATACGCGCTGTTATTTCGGAGAGAAACAGTAGGTAAATGCCGAGGAAAAGTGGAAAAAACGTGGTAAAACTAAACGAAAAGGTGCCATTGGCCCAGGTATTGGTGGCGTAAAACAGCATAACAGCGACGAGGAAAAAGCCAAAACCCTGCATCAGCCTGGTGATAAAACGGGATCGCGAAGTTTCCACCAGGCCTTTGTAAATTTCTTTATCCGTCAGTTTAAAAGAGAGTTGCAGCATATTTGCGTATTTGTGGGGATTATACTGCAAGATAGAGGGTGTATTTAGTATGTCCGCATTTTAGATCAATAATTCTGATGAAATGCAGCGTAGCTGCCTGGTTGTATTTTGTCTGAAGTCCTAAGGAATCACGATTTAGGAAGTAAAAACCAGCGTTATCCACTTTTAACTTCGTAATTCTTAGCCCGGTTGTTATATGAAGATTAAATTTTATGCCCCCCACTGGGGAAATACGTTACCATTTGAGGTATTTTGTAAAAATGTAAAATCTGCTGGCTATGAGGGAGTTGAAATGGATTTGCCGTTTGAAAAGGAAGATCGGCAGGAGATTTTAGCCACGTTGAAAGACCATGATCTGGAACTGATCGGTCAGTATTGGCAATCTCTGGAACGGAACATTGATGAGCATGCCAGGAATTATGCCAAATATCTGAGAAACCTGATTGAGGCCGAACCGGTTTTTATCAACTGCCAGACGGGGAAAGATTATTACAATTTTGAACAGAATAGCAGACTTTTTGAGCTCGCCACACAGATGTCGGCCCAATCCGGTATCCCGATTCTGCATGAAACACACCGCGGCAAATGTCTTTATGCCGCCAATATTACCCATGATTATCTGACCCGGCTCCCGGACCTGCGCATCACACTGGACATATCACATTGGTGCAACGTACACGAGTCGCTGCTCGCAGATCAGGTGGAGGAAGTGTCCCTGGCGATCAGGCACAGCGATCACATTCATAGCAGGGTGGGGCATTCCGAGGGGCCACAGGTGAACGATCCCCGCGCACCCGAATGGGCTGAGGCGCTGGAAACTCATTTAGGCTGGTGGGACAGGGTGGTTGCCAGGCACACGGATGAAGGCACACCTCTGACGGTCACAACCGAATTTGGCCCGACTCCTTATATGCCACTGGTCCCTTTTACGCAAATGCCCCTCGCCAATCAATGGGAGATCAATGTGCACATGATGAATTTGCTGAAGGCCAGGTATAAGGGCTAAGGAGGGGCTTTTCTATTGGGTTAAAGTGGGGTGTGTTTTATAGTTTCACGCAAAGGATTTAAGACTAAACGCAAAGGGCGCAAAGTTGCCGAAAGTTTTACAGAGTGAAAATACGATATAATAAACGCTGAGGTCCTCTTTTTTACCGCTGTGCACCTCTGTGTAATCATGTCGCAAAAGATAGCAACTTAGCCCTGATTCTCAGACAATCGGATGAAAAACCCGATCCGAAATACTGGATAAGGCCGGACGATAATAGCTGCCGAAACGATCACAGAAGGCTTTTTCCAATGTCTCCCGATGGTCGGGGTGGGCGAGGTTGATAAGCGCTCTGGCACGTTGTTTCAAACTTTTACCAAAAAGATCCACGATTCCATATTCGGTCACCACCCAATGGATATGACCTCTTGTGGTAACCACCCCGGCTCCTTCTTTCAGGAAGGGAACAATCCGGGATTCGCCTTTGGAGGTAACGGAGGGTAAGGCGATGATAGGGACACCGCCTTCGGAAAGTGATGCGCCATGAATGAAATCCATTTGCCCGCCGATGCCCGAATATTGATAAGTGCCCAGCGAATCTGCACACACCTGACCGGTCAGATCCAGTTCCAGGGCGGAGTTAATAGCCACTACTTTCGGATTCTGGCGGATGATACTGGTGTCATTGACATAACCAATATCCTTGACTTGAATAGCAGGATTGTCGTTTACGAAATCGTACAGTTTTTTGGTTCCCAGCATGAAGGACGTAACCGACTTTCCGCGGTTTAATTTCTTCAGGCTATTGTTGATCACACCATTTTTAATCAAAGGAATGACACCATCCGAAAACATTTCGGTGTGTAAGCCCAGGTTTTTATGGTGATTTAAATTCCGAAGCACCTGATCCGGAATGGCCCCGATTCCCACCTGCAATGTAGCGCCGTCTTCAATCAGTGATGCCACGTTTTTCCCTATTTTGATCGTAACATCCCGCGTGCGGGCGGAATAGTCCACCTCCGGTAAAACATCTTCATGCCATACCATTGCGCTGATTTTGTTGATGTGCACAAAGCCATCACCATGCGTCCTGGGCATGTTCGGATTTACAAGTGCAATCACCGTTTTTGCCGTATCGACCGCAGCACGGGCAATGTCCACGGACGTACCCAGGGAACAATATCCGTTGGAGTCCGGTGGTGATACTTGTATCAGTGCCACGTCGATCGGTAATCTTCCCGTTTTAAACAACTGGGGTATCTGACTAAGAAAAATGGGAATATAATCTCCGTAGTCGCTATTGACGACCGAGCGGGTATTGGCAGACACAAAAAGTGAATTAAAAAAGAAGCTTTCACGATGAGCCGGATTGAAGAACTCAATGTCTCCGACTGTGGTGATACTTACAAACTCGACGTCGCTAAGCTCCCAGTGGCGTTGCTGTAATGCCTTAACCAGATGCACGGGCGTTGCGGCACTTCCATGAATGAAAACCCGGTTACCCGATTTGATGGAACGAACAGCGTCATCGGCACTGATATAAGTTGGAATGGTCATGATATCTGAGAATTTGATCAAACCGTCTTTCATGCGGTTAGGATGCAAAATTCCAAAATCTTCAACCTCATTGAGGTGACACGCGTTTCATAGAAAGATGATCAATGTCAGTTTTTTGGATGGGCAGGAATGGATTCTACGCGCGTTTGAAATTTAAGGATTAAGCTCCATCGGGATCTGTATCCAGCCGGGGCTTAAAAGCAATAAAGCTATTTAAGAGCCAGATGAATCACATTTCCTATGGATCCGCTTGGAGGTAGTATGTGTAGCAATGCCGATAGGGTAGGTGCTATGTCGCTGATATGGGTTCGTTGTAAAGTTTCCCCCTGCCTGATGCCCCATCCAAACAAGACGAAAGGCACATGGGTGTCGTAATTATAAGGTGTGCCATGGGTGGTACCCACATGGTTCCGGCCAATCCATCCGGGTTGAAAAACAATGAGCAGATCACCGCTTCGCTTGCGGTTATATTCGTTCAGATAAAGCTGTTTCTGGTAGTCGGGAATACTCTCGCTGCTGAGTTTCGATAAATTTAGTACATCGGTAATCTCCGGATACGCCAGCATTTTTTCTCGTATCACTTCCTGAACCTGATCCGTGGACACATTCTTTTCCCTCATTTTCTTTTTATCCAGATAAATCTGTCGCAAGGAGAAAGCCTTGATAAAATGCTCGCCACCAAATTCGGCACTTAGCGCCTCCTGGATTTTTTGATGAACCACATTGGTATTATACCTGCCGGCTGGTATTTTGTGTTCTTTCAAAAACTCAGGAACATCCATCACGCCATGGTCGGCTGTAAGGAAGACCGTGTATTGGCCCTTGCCTGTCCATTGATCCAGAAACAGGAAAAGTTCTTCCAATTCGCGGTCAAGTCTGAGATAAAGATCTTCCTGTTCCACAGAATTGGGGCCGAAACGGTGCCCAACGCCGTCCGGGGCCGAAAAGCTAAGGGCCAGGAAATCGGTGTCGTTTCCTTTTCCAAGTTGCTCTCCTTTCACTGCAGCTATGGCCATATCCTTGGTGAGTGTATTCCCCCAGGGTGTGGATCCGATCCGGTCAAAATCAATACCACCGGGAGGCATCAGTTTGTGCGGAAATACAGCCTTTGCATTGTCGGGCAGCTTTTCTTCATACGACTGATCATCCGGCGTACTTTGTGTATATTCAGCAATAGGCAAAAGTGTTTGCCAGCCTTTTGCCAGATATTTGGATGGTAATTTAAGTGCGTTAAAGTTCCGAACCCACGCCGGAAGCTCAGTTCTGTAATAGGTGCTGGTAATCCAGTTTCCATTATCACCGTCATACCAATAGGCATGATTGGCACTATGTCCGCCGGGAAGAATGGAGGATCGGTCTTTCAGGGCAATACTCACTGTCCGGGACCTGAAATTGGTGGCGATACGGAGCTGGTCGGTCATGGTTGTTACCATGAGGTTGGCCGGTGACCTTTCACCCGATTCGGCATCTGCAGCCCCTACGCCCACCGCCGTTTTGTCTTCTACACAGTTGATCTTTTTGTTAAGCGCCGGCACATACCAGTCGTTACCCAGAATCCCGTGTACCGCTGGTGCAGATCCTGAATAAATGGAGGCATGACCCGCACCTGTGGAAGTGTTGCTATAGTGATAGTGGTTATTGCGGGCGTTAAACCCTTCGCGAAGCATCCTTTTGAAACCGCCTTCTCCATATTTGTCATAGTAGCGGTAGAGGTAGTCGTACCGCATCTGATCCACCACTATACCCACCACGAGCCTGGGCCGAAGCAGGGTTTGCGCTGGGTTTTCTTTTATTTTTTGCGACCAGGTATGTAACGGCTGCAACAGCAGAAGGTGTAAAAGAATGAGTCGGTACGGCAGGTTGTGATTCATCAGAATCGAAAAAAATGTGAAGTAATGTTATAATTACCTCCATTCGGGTTGAAACTACTATTCAGCAGGGGATAACAAATATTGTGTGTAATCAAACCTGGCTGGATTTATATCTATCAAAACCCAGGTAAGCGGTTCGTACTTGTCATACAGTTACTTTTGTTCTACTTGGAGATTTAGTTTTTGTCGGACGTTTTTCTAACAAGGCTCGTTTTTCTTTGTCTGCATTTATAAATTCACTAATCGCAAGTTCTTCCTTCTTGGTCAACGGTCTTGGGTTAACTACAAAGTCAACATCGAGAGGCTCTTTTATTAGTCCCATAATTCTGTGATTTTAAAAATATTTATTAATTAATTTCAACGCTACTTCCGTAGTGATTACCATTAAGTGTCCTCCAAAATGAACAGCACCTAAACTTTCAATGTAATGGTCGACTAGTCGTGTCTTTGCAACAAATGAAACATAGCCTTCGCCACCACGTTGAAATGAAAGTTTACAAGCAAAAGCAACCAGATTCCCCGGAACACCGTAATAAGTTTTATTGGTACCAATATTAAAAGCGGCACTTTCAATTAAGTGCATGTGAACATGGTCGGCCTTCACTTCCAAACTCACAATACCTTGGATGATATTTGGATTATTAGCAATTGTCAACTTGTAGATGTCACGTTCTGGAAATTTAATTTCACTTGCCCAATTAAACCTCCAACCATTTTTCTTGGTAATATTTTTGAGTTCAACCTTCGTTAATAAAGAAATTTCAGTCGGGAAACTGTCACCAGACTGAACGTTTTCGATTGAATTTGTCAGCTTGTCGATGATAAATCCAAGTCCTGAATTTTTCTGTTTCTTCACCTAGCGAATTTATGAAATTACAAGGTTATTGTCAAATGTGATTTGAAGTTAGCTGAGAGACCCTAGCATGACCACCAACCCCTGCGTTTACTCACCTGGAGAGCAAAAAAGTTTACTGCCCAGAGCCATTAAAAATTTCCGCTGAAACTCTTTTTTGTTTTCAGGTCCGTCAAGGACACCGAATGGATTGTTCCCACGCCTGCGAACATAATGTCGAGTCCGTATATTTTCTTTAAGGATTGTGAATAAGTGGTTTCGTACACTTGTTTGCCGTTAATATAAAGTCTGGCGTGTTTGTCTTCAACTTTCAATTCGAGTGTTCCGCCGTCACGCAGGTCGGCCCCCAGGAAATCCATCGCTTCCAGCTGGCCCTCTTTGATTACTTCTGATAGCTGTAGATTGGCCCAGTGCAGGCAGCCCGGTTTCATTACATCGATCCTATGTCGCGAAGACTCTCCAAATAGGGTCAGCCGTACCTGAGAGCAACGTACACCTGCCCGGTCGGCAGATGTTTGCACACGCGCGATCAGATCAAAATTATCTCCGTCAATCTCTGTGGGCTGACTATTCGTGAAATCAATAAAGAAAGTTCGATTGGTATCCACACCAGCCCGTGCCACTTCCCTGGCACTGATACTATGCTTATTTCCCCGAAATAAACCGGGAACCTCTATCGGGTAGACACGTGTGGTATCATACATCATCCTGGCAGTGGCTACCCAGCCTGCGGACTTGAGATACACGGTTGCCAGTCCGAGCGGACGTTTATTTTGTTTAAGAACAGCATAATATCTGCCCGGTTCTTCGTAATAGTGCGACACCAGGGTGTCATTGGCATGGAGAATGAGCTTGCGGCCATCTCCGAAGTCAATATAATACGGATTGGAGTCGCTGCCTCCCTGGCTTATTCCCTTCAGCGCAAAAGTCGCAGAGTGTGGATTTCCTCCAACCGGATTTCGGCAGACAATGCTGGCTGTTTGGGTACTCCCGGAGGGTACAAAAAAGTAATATGCAACTGCACCGATCAGCACAACCAGGGTACTAATTACCGCTATAACTTTTTGTAAATTACTTTTTTTTGCGGGGCGTGTCGTAACGGGAGAGACTGTTTCGTGGGCGATAATTTCTACGTCTTGTTTCGTTTCCGTAGAGGCGGGGATGTCGGTTACGTTTTGCAAAACAACCGGAGCATTTGTGAAACTCTCCCAATTGGGGTAGCCAATGTAATTAACCAACGCATCCCGGGTTGCCTTTTGTGGATAATAGCGTGCGTCCGTTTTTATCTTTCCAAAAATTCTTTTCAGTGTATTCGGACTGATCTGAACCCGGGTCTTTTTATAGAGGATGTTGCTAAGCTTGATGTAATCGCTATTGGTCCACCGTGCACGATCAGGTTTTCCATACACCTCACTAATCAGCTGACATCCGTAATCCAGGTACTCAAACTGGCTTATCCGGCCTTGTCCATTCTTCATTATTGTAAATTATATTGTGCTGATATGTAAATAGTTAGGTTGTCCATTATTTTGAACAGATAGTTGATCAAGTGCTTTTGGTGATCTTCGTATTGTGCAAATTTATATTTGCTAACTCAAATTTAAATCCATGGCGCTATGTAATCTGACTTAGCCCTAAACCTTAAATATCGAAAAAATATGCGACAAAAACATCTACTAAGCATTGTCCTCCTTCTCATTGGTTTCGGGTCGGCCCTGGGGCAAACCAGAGCGTTAACCGGAAAAGTAACCGATGAGGCGGCAAAGGATTTACCAGGCGTGAGCGTCATTATTAAAGGTACTCAGCGCGGAACTACCACCGACGCCAACGGTGAATACAAGTTGGCTATTCCTGAACAAGGCGAGGTCACGATCACTTTTTCTTTTGTAGGGTATCAAAGCCAGGATGTCCAGCTGGGTGCACGTTCAACTTTGGATGTTGCATTGACACCGGAAGATAAAACTTTATCCGAGGTGGTCGTTGTGGGTTATGGTACGCAAAGGAAGAAGGATCTGACCGGTGCCATTTCTTCAATTGGTGCCAGAGATGTGGCTGGCCGGCAGACTATTCAGGTTTCAGACGCCCTGCAGGGAAGCATCGCGGGTGTGTCTGTGACCCGAAGCAGCGGAGCGCCGGGAACAGGCTCGAATATTCTGATACGCGGTATTACCACAATCGGTACAAACAGTCCGCTGATCATTGTGGATGGAGTGCCGGTGAGCAGCATTGATAATGTGAACCCGGGTGATGTTGAAAATATAACGGTACTTAAGGATGCGGCTTCGGCATCTATTTATGGTTCCAGGGGTGCCGCAGGGGTAATCCTGGTTACGACGAAACGTGCAAAAAGCGGGCAGGGCAGCCTGGAGTATACCTACGAATATGGTGTCCAGCGTGCTACTGCCATGCCCGAATATGTAGGCGTACAGGATTATATGCGGTACTTCAATGAGCAGTCGACAAACGATGGAGCTAGTACTGGTCCGTTTGCACAGAATTTGATAAACAGTTACCTCGACAGCAACCGTGTGAGCCCGGACAGATTTCCCAATACCGACTGGCAGAAAGCGCTTATGAGCAGAGAGAATGCCCCCAGGCAGCGTCACGACCTGGTTTTTACCATGGGAACAGGTAAGATCAAGACCAAGGCTTCGTTGGGGTACTCGAGCGCTGGTGCATTTTACGACAACAGATCTTACGACCGTTACCTGTTCCGGGTCAATAACGACTTGCAGGTCAATGATAAGATTGGTGTCAATCTGGATGTTTTTTACAAAAGAACCGCAGATAAAGGAAATGCGAATGAGCTTCCGAATAATGGTTTTAACCCCATCTACGAGGGCCGTGTAATGCCCCCGATCTACGACGATGTGTACTCGGATGGCAGGATGGCATTCGGAAAAGATGGCCGCAATCCACTGGCCAAAGTGAGAAACGGAGGATTTACCAGGTCTCTGGCCAACCAGATCGGCGGAAGAATGTCCTTGAATTACAAGCCCGTGGATGGCCTTACGGTTACTGCACTGATCGCGCCTGTTTTTGATCTGGATAAAAACAAATACTTTTCGAAACAAATCCGCTATACCAATCCCGATGGTACGCCCAGTACGGTGGTGAATCAAGCGCGTACGGTTTTGAATGAAGGCCGTTCAGAGGCGCTGAGCATTAACGGGCAACTCTTGGCCAACTATGTGAAAGTGTTTGGCGGTGCTCACACCATCGATATTCTGGCTGGTTTTGAAGAAAACTACCGTTCATTAGAAACATTGACAGCTTCCCGGAGTGGTTTTGCTTTGACCGATTTTCCTTATCTGAATTCGGGATCTACCGAGTTGCGGGATAACGCGGGAAGTGCCAACGAATCCGGTTTACATTCGTTTTTCGGCCGACTGCAGTACAATTATAAAAGCAAATACTTCATACAGGGAAATCTTCGTTCCGATCTATCCTCTCGGTTTGCTTCGGCCTACCGCAGGGCTGTTTACCCTTCCGTTTCAGCGGGCTGGACGATTTCCGAAGAAGCCTTCCTGAAAGACAATCCCTGGCTTTCGTTCCTGAAAGTAAGGGGGTCTTGGGGACAGGCGGGTAATGAGCGGCTGCTCGACAAAGACAATAATCCTGCCTATTATCCCTACCTGGCTACCATTGATTTTACAACAGCTCTTTTCTATCAAAATGGAGGTGTGATCCCTCTGACGGGTGGAGGCCAGCAGGTTTACGCAGTGGAAAATATTTCATGGGAAACCAGCAAAACGCTTGACTTCGGAATCGACGCAGCTTTTCTTAAGGACCGGCTCACTGTTGCTGCTGATTATTACAAGAAAACGACTACCGACATCCTTCTGCCACTTGACATCCCGCTTTACATGGGATATGATAAGCCAAATCAAAATGCCGGAACGCTCAATGTACGTGGCTGGGAACTTGAAGCGGCGTGGCGCGACCGGGTTGGCAAACTGGGCTATTCGATTGCAGCGAATCTTTCGGACGCCAAATCAACCGTGGGAGACCTCAAGGGAACCGAGTTCAGAGGGGATCAGATCATCCGTAACGGAAGTGAATACAATGAATGGTTTGGGTATTTATCCAATGGCCTTTTTCAATCCCAGGATCAGATAACGGGTGCGCCTGTGCTGAATGTGACCACCAAGCCCGGCGACGTGCGTTATGTGGATGTGAACAATGATGGCAAAATTACCACAGATGATAAAGTTCTTTTGGGAGGTGCCCTGCCCCGTTATCTGTATGGTGGCAATCTGCGCGCAGACTACGAGGGTTTCGATTTTGGAATCACCTTTCAGGGCGTTGCTAAAAAGCTGTCGCGCTTGAATACCGATGCTGTGCAGCCATTTGCAGAGGCCTTTGGCAATATGCCCTCGGATATGGTTGGGAACTTCTGGAGCCTGAACAATACGCCTGAGCAAAATCTGGCGGCCAGTTATCCTCGTCTTTCAAGAACTTCGAACACGGCCAATTATTCCCTTTCCGACTACTGGCTTATCAAAGGCGGGTATTTCAGGGTGAAGAATATTACTTTGGGTTATACCTTGAGACAGGATCTGATGAAAAAAACAGGTTTTCAGAGCCTGCGGTTTTATGTCTCAGCCAATGATGTACTTTCTTTCAGCAAATTTCCCAAATACCTGGATCCCGAATCAGCCAGTTACGCTTACCCTATTGTAACAACGCTGATGGCAGGCGCAACGATCCGATTTTAATTAACAGGCAAAGATATAACCTCATGAAAAAATTAATATTAACTTTTCTCGTGGCAGTTGGCCTTTCAGCCTGTCACACGCTTGACCTGAACCCTCTTTCGGAGGCATCCACAGGTACTTTTTACGCCAATCAGACGGAGCTTGAGCTTGCTGTCAACGATTTGTACAGGATTGCGTTCTGGGGTAATGACAACGAGCTGTTCAGCGATAACGAATGGCATCGCGGGCAGCTGACCAATGCAGTTATTGGCGGAACCATGAATTCGGATGACGTTGCCGTGCAGACTTTCTGGCTCAACGCCTACAAAGCCATTGCCCGTGCCAACTCATTCCTGGCCAACAAGGATCGTGCAGCAGCCAATACCCCCGCCTCAATCCTCACGAGGCTGGAAGCCGAAATGAGGCTGATCCGCGCCTATCAGTATGCAAGGCTGATCACGCACTTCGGCGATGTACCGCTGCTGACAGCGCCCCTGCTCCTCGAAGAATCGTACACCGTAACACGTACCAGCAAAGACGAGATTTTAACCTTTGTTTTCGCTGAGCTGGATTTTGCAACCGCTAATCTTCCTGTGACTTATGCCGCATCCGATATCAAAAGACTGACCAAAGGAGCCGCTCTGGCCATGAAGGCACGTACTGCCCTGTACATGGGTAAGTGGGATGTAGCCCGGGATGCCTCAAAGGCGGTGATGGCACTCAGCGGTACTTATGCACTGAACCCCAGTTATTCACAACTGTTCCTGCGGGCAGGCGAAACAAGCAAGGAGTTGATAATCAGTATCCCCAGGGACGAAAAGCAGCAGGTTTTTAGTACGGCAGGCTATGTCCAGGATAATATATCCAGAAATGCCGGGGGCTTTGGCGCTCAGTTGCCGACCAGGGATCTTATGGACGCCTATGAAGCAGTTGACGGAAAACCCATCGACGAGTCGTCGATATATGATCCAAAAGCGCCCTTCAAAAACCGGGACCCCAGGCTTACCGCCAGCATTGTAGAGTTCAATACACAATGGCTGGGTTATAACTATACCCCACATCCCGATTCTTTATTAATTTTTAGCTCAAAAGAAAATAAAAAGGTATCCAACAGGGACACCCGGGCGGTTGCGGCGTTTGCGAGTTTTACAGGATTTTTATGGAAAAAGGGGATCGATCAATCCTGGCCCGACAGGCTTGTGGAGGATAACGATGCGATTATCATCCGTTATGCCGAAATTCTGTTGACATACGCCGAAGCAATGATTGAACTGGGTACCATTGACAATACCGTTCTCGATGCGATTAACCAGGTTCGGGCCCGGGCTTATGGTACGGCCGTGTCGGATACCAAGTCCTACCCGGCCGTTACCACCACCAATGCCGTTGCTTTGAAACAGGTATTGCGCAGAGAAAGGCGTGTAGAGTTCCCGCGTGAAGGGCTGCGTTACATGGATCTGATTCGTTGGAAGCTGGCCGAGAAAATTCTCATTAAACCCGTAATCGGGTTGCCGGATCCCGCTGCGCAGAGTCGTGCAAAATGGCCTTTTCCCGGCGTTACACCCCTGGACGATGACGGGATCGCGGACTACTCGGGTTTAGGTACGGATGTAAAAGTGCTGGCCCAGAGGAATTTTGATAAAACCCGGCAATACCTGTGGCCAATTCCGGCTGTGGAAAGGCGTGTCAATACCAACATCACCCAAAACCCAGGCTACTAATTTATTTTCCAACCAATTAATTTTTTCAATTCGGTACATGATTGTTTTAATGAAAAGATATTCACTTCATACACTGCTTTTAGGGTGTCTGATTCTTAGCGGTCAATATGTTAAAGCGCAGCTTAAAAGCAAGCCTTCGTTCAGCGGCATATATCCACACCTCGCCATGTATAACAAGGAGGGCGAATGTGGCACGGGTGCTGTGGTTCCCTGGGCGGGAAAACTGTGGGTGATTACTTATGGTCCGCATTTGCCTTTTGGTTCTTCGGACAAGCTCTATGAAATCAGCGCGGATCTCAAACAGACCGTTTTTCCAGGAAGTATTGGCGGTACCCCGGCAAACCGGATGATTCATAAGGAAAGCAAACAACTCTTCATTGGCCCATATGCCATAGATGAAAAGTCGAACGTGAGAACAATACCTTACAAGGACATGCCCGGCAGGCATACCGGCAACGCGAGGCATTTGACGGATCCGGCCAATAAAATCCTCTATGGGACGATGGAGGAAGGTTTCTACTCCGTGGATGTAGCAACGCTGAAGCCAACGATGTTGTACGAGGATGGCAACATAGATCGTCAGAGAGCTGCCGATAAATCGACCTATCAATTCAAGGGACTGTTGCCCGGTACGCATGGAAAAGGTTTTTATTCGGGGCAGGGTGTTGCCGTTTATTCCAACAATGGGGAACCGGGTAAAAGAGCTGAAATAGATTTTGATATTGAATCGGGTTCGCTATCCGAGTGGGATGGTAAAGACTGGAAGCTCATACGCCGAAACCAGTTCGTTGAGGTGACCGGTCCGGGAGGTATTTATGGGAACAGTAATCCTGAAAGTGATCCGATCTGGGCTACGGGCTGGGATCATAAATCCGTGCTGCTGGGTGTGCGCGACCATGGGAAATGGAATTTTTACCGCTTACCTAAGGCCAGTCACGCTTATGACGGCGCGCATGGCTGGAACACCGAATGGCCACGTATCCGTGACGTGGGTACCGCGGCCAAACCGGATTATCTGATGACTATGCACGGGATGTTCTGGCAGTTTCCGGGGCAGTTTAACTCCAGAAATTCAGCAGGAATTCGTCCGCGAACCTCCTATCTCAAGGTAATCGGGGATTACACACGTTGGAACAATCAGCTCGTTTTTGGCTGTGACGATTCTGCTCAAAGGGAATTCTTAAATAAGCGGAAAGCAAAAGGAGGCATTGAAGGCCCCGGTCAGTCCAATTCCAATCTCTGGTTTACACCCCTTGACCAGCCCGATAAGCTGGGGCCGAACACCGCTGAAGGTTCCGTTTGGCTGAATGAAACCGTGAAGGCGGGGGATGTATCCGAACCATTCCTCTTTGCTGGCTGGCCGCTCCGGTCGGTATGGATTCAGAATGATGGCGCAAAGGAGGTGAGCTTTACACTCGAGGTTGACAAAGCTGGAAATGGTAACTGGACTGTGATGAAAACATTATCTGTACCGGCAAAAAATGCTAAAAGAATGGACTTCACCAATCAGGAAACAGGGGAGTGGATTCGCATTAAAGCGTCTGCGGAAACGAAGGCTTCTGCTCATTTTTCCTATTCTGCTACCGACAAACGCTCAATGGATACAGATTTGATTTTCAGTGGATTGAGTCTGGTTTCGTCCGACAAGAGTACAGCCGGACTGATCTACGGGCTTGGGGAAGACAGTCGGGCGTTGGCGATGGCGGCAATGGATTATGCCGGAGGTGCTGCGAAGGAAGTTGGATATTATGAACTGGACGCTGATATGAGGCTCGTTCGTAAGGACGATCAAAAAACCCTGGACTTTGTAAAAACAAAATTTGCCATTCCGCACAACGTGGTTACGGTGGATAAATCGTCGGTTTTGGTTGTGGATGACAAGGGCCGGCGCTGGCGCCTGCCGCTCGGTAACGAAGCCTTCACAGGACTGACAGACAAGGCTGCGCTGCGTATTTGCCGTGAAGTAGCCACAGAGCGTGACTTGTTTAACTGCCATGGGACCTTTTATGAGCTTCCCGCCGAAAATGCAGATGGTTATGCCAAGATCAGACCTGTGTCTTCCCATAACCTCCGCATTCATGATTACGCTTCCTACCGGGGATTGCTCGTCATGACCGGTCTTGATGCAGGCAAGGCGTCGCAAAATAACCGCATTATCGTATCGGACGATAAAAAGGCAGCGGTATGGGCAGGTGCCATTGATGATCTTTGGAAACTTGGCAAACCCACCGGGCACGGTGGGCCATGGAAGGATGCTTCTGTGAAAGCCGGTGAAGCCTCAGATCCATACCTGATTGGTTTTTATGATAAAAAGAAACTGACCTTGTCTCACAAAGGTGCGACTGCGGTCACATTTATTCTGGAAGCAGATCCCGTTGGTAATGGCCCATGGATGGAATATAAAACCTTCACGGTACAACCAGGCAAATCTGTGGATTTTGAATTTCCTGCCACATTCGCCGCCAGGTGGATCAGGTTTAAAACGGATAAGTCCTGCGAGGCTACGGCTTCGCTTGTCTACCGTTAAGTCATAGAGCGAGGTCGCGCTTTTGGAGCGACCTCGCTGTTTTCATGCCAAAAAATATAAGTTTTTTCCCGTCGTTCTGCATCTGCAACGGAGCTGTGCCTGCAACTTTTGATCGCCTATGAAGTGCGTGTATGTCTAAGCAGAACCAGGAAACCGAAAATTGGGAAGCTCTATGTGTTGCTTTATGGGATTTGGAATATTTGAGGGCTGCTACTCAAGATACTTTGCTTTCAGGGTTGCGTCCAGGGTCAGAAAACCCTGGACGAGATGTGGTTTCACATAGTAGTCCTGAAAACCTGCTTTCATAGCAGATTCGCTGGAACCTTTATCGGATGCTGTCGATAGCATCACCGTTGGAATTTTAGCCACCTCTGGCTTTGATTTCAGCAATGCCATGGTTTCCAGCCCATTCATCAATGGCATGTTCATATCCAGTACGATCAAAGAGGGTTGACCGTTGAAGTTTTTTTCATTAAGTAAATCTACCAGTTCGACGCCGTTTTCTGCCTGTAAAATCTGAATATCTGCATCTACCTTCAGCAATGCTTCGGTTAGAAACAATCTGTCATCTTCGTCGTCATCCGCCAGTAATACCACTTTGGGCTCTTCCATCATCCTGCAAGTTACCTAAAATACGGCGACATTTGATGTGCTCATACTATGCTGGCAGCATTTAGAATAGCCAATTATTTCTATAACTTCCTGATGTATTTCTTTTTGGCACGCATTTTTAATGCTGTGTTTGTAAATCCAATCTGAGACAGAGGAATGGGATGTGGGGAATTTTAAGTTAGTATGATGTCAAAAAAATTTAATTGCTTGTTGATCGATGATGACACGGATGATCATGAGTTTTTTCTTGAGGCCCTGAAAAGGACTTATCCTGAGGCCCGTTGTGAGTTCGCGCTGGACTACCCGACGGCAGTCTCCAGACTTAGAAATCATTCGATCGATATTCCGAAGTATATTTTCATGGACTGGAGTCTACCAAACACAGACTTAAAGGAATCTTTGAAGTATTTGAACACTATGGATGAGCTAAAGCAGTCGGCTATTTTCATTTTATCCGGCTCCATGCCACCCTTGACGCAGCAGACCCTTCAAGAGCTGGGAATCGAGAAGGTGCTGCTGAAGCAAAATTCGATTCACGACTTGTCAAAAGAGCTTTGGGGAGCCATACATTAATAGCAAATCAACCGGTTACCTGACGCGCTCCGCCACCTTGCGCACAGCACCCGCAATCCGGTCTTCAATATCACCTGCCCATCTCCATGCCGGCCTGCCGTATTCATCCAGATGGGAGCCGCCCTCATAGCCTCCTTCGTCCCATACCCTGCGCGACGGAATGTACGCAACCATATCATTGGTATAGCCGCTCACCCAGGTAGTCGTTTTACCGAATTCACGTTTGAACCGTAACGAGTAATCCACTACAGCCTCGCCACCCAGGCCGATCAGCAACAATTCTTTACCAAAACCCCAGGCTTGAACCGGGTATGCGTAAAAGGTTGGAAACTTTTCTCCATTTTTGAGCTTTTCCAGCATGCGTTTTGCCCATCGTGCATGTATCTCGTTGGTGCCGCCGGCAATAGGTATGAGCTGGTCGGATGTCGCAATTTCCTCATAGTCGAGATTAACATAACTGAAATCAGTTTTAAGTTTAGGAGAAAGCGGTTTCATGGGTTTGGACAAAACCTCCTGCACCGACTCCGAGAGCATTTTCCCATATTTTTCACAAAGTTCCACGGTTCTCCTGGGCAGCGGATTTTGGTCTCCGCCACAGGTATTGAAGAACATGGCACATGCACCCGGAAAACGGTCCTCCAGGCTGATCTGGGCAAATCCTGGATAGTCGCCCGACCACTCACGGCCGGATAGGGTAGTAGGGTGGCAGGCATATCCAAAAAGTAATCCCAGGAGTTTCTGTTTGTTTTTTATTGTCAGTACCGGCACATAGTGGTCAACCGCCCCTTTCAGCGGGATGCCCTGTGCGCGAAGCCCTGGTACATCCGCCTCCTTATTGTCCCGCCTGTTTACGGCAAAGGTGCAATGCCCCTCACCCATTTCAATGTCGACAGGTTGCAGGTTTTTCACCGCATCACCAACTGCATCCACCATCTGCATCACCATCCAGTCAGAATATTCCTTCACAAGCCTTCGTTGTACGTCGTCGCTGGGGTAATAGTCTACCAGGTCATCGGTGAGACAAGGTCCGGAATGATTGTGAGAAAAAGTCAGCATCATTTCAGATCGCTCAAGCCCGAAATTCGCTCTTATCTTTTCAAAGAGACTATCCGAGATCGTCCGGGACATGCCCTGGTTGTCGGAGGTGATCAGTACGGCCCGCTTTCCCTGCCTGTCTTTCAGGTACAAGACCTTTACCCAAATGTCATGTAATTTCCCGATAGGTTCACGCTTGCTGCCGTAGCCGGCCAGCCATACAGGTACATTGGGCGTGATGACACGTCTGCCCAGGCCAGCGTGCCAGCCAGATGCCTTTGCGTGAGGAGCCATTAACCCGGTCGAAATCATGCTGAAAATGGATCCTAAGGCAAGTTTAGTCGTGAATTCCCTGCGACTCAGGATGCTTGTTGGCCGCGACTGATCTATCATTTCGTCTTTCATCCGATCCTATTCATTTTTTAAGTAACCACTGCTTAGCTTCCGCTGTACATACCGAGAATGCCCCGCGAGAAGGCCATCGTTTTTCACAAATTTGCGTAAATCCAGATCAAATTCTACAATACAGTGAGTAAGGTGCAGCGTTAAAACCTTTTGAGTGGGTAATGTCCATTGTACCCAAGCGTAAAGGGTTGGGTAAATACCAGGTGACCCAAACTATTTTTTGCCAATGAACCGGAGAAAATTTCTTGCCCTATCTGCCGGTGTTTCGCTCGCCACCGGGCTTCCCGGGGCGCATGCGGAACATTCAGCATCGCCGCCCATCATCGACACGCACATTCATCTGTTCGATACCAATCGTGCGCAGGGTGTACCCTGGCCCGACAAAAAAGATCAGATCCTGTACAAGCCGGCACTTCCCGGGCGATACCGCAGTATAGCCGGACGAGTGGGCGTTGTTGGCGCTATCGTAGTAGAGGCCAGTCCGTGGGTGGAGGACAACCAGTGGGTGCTTGACGTTGCCGCCACGGATAAAATGATTGTGGGGGTTATTGGTAACCTTGAACCGGGTAATCCGGAGTTTGGCAAACAGCTCGTACGATTTCAGTCCAGTCCGCTTTTCAGGGGAATCCGCTATGGAAATCTATGGGGTCGTGATATTTCGGTTCAACTCGGGAACCCAAAATTTATCTCGGACCTGAAATCCCTCGCACAGGAAGGTTTAGTAATGGACACGGCAAATCCAAGCACTAAATTGCTGGCTTCGATTGTGAAGCTTACTGATCAGGTGCCCGAATTAAAGATCGTCATTGATCATTTGCCACAAATGGCCATTCCGGAAGATAAAGTTTTGCGAAAATCCTACGAAACACATCTGCTCGAGCTGGGGCAAAGACCAAAGGTATTCCTTAAAATCTCGGAGGTTTTACGTCGCGTGAACGGACTGATCCCAACCGAACTGAATTTCTATCGCGAACGACTGGATGAACTCTACACGATGTTTGGCGAAGACAGGTTGCTCTATGGCAGTGACTGGCCTAACAGTGATCACTGGCTTCCATTTGAGGATGGACTGAACCTGGTAAGGAAATATTTTATGGAAAAAGGCCCGGTGGCTGCGGAAAAATACTTCTGGAAAAATTCGGTTGCAGCTTATAACTGGAAAAAACGGGATGCGGGGCAGCCGTAGGATAGGCAGGGCTTTAAGTGTTGAGGGCTTGGCTCAATTGTGCAGGCCAATAGATTTTACGATATTGAAAATCAATTTCTTGGCTTCTTTATGTACACGATCTATTGAACTATAAATTTAAGGTGATATTTTTGCATAAAAGCACCGAATGGAATATCATTTACTCAGCGACGAACTCCTTGTAAGGCTCATGCGGGTGGATGATGCTGAGGCTTTCAATGAGATTTATAAGCGCTACTGGAAGTCCTTGTTTCAATCGGCAAGGTATAAATTGAAATCTGACGAGCTTGCCGAAGAGCTTTTGCAGAACCTCTTTCTGAATTTGTGGGAAAAACGAGCCGTTCAGCAGATTGACAATCTGGGGGGCTATCTTTTCAGTATCCTTAAATACCAGATCGTGGATCACTTCCGATCACTTTTTGTGGCGGAAAAATACGTCGATTTTGCACAGTCTCAACAGGAGGAACATGTTCATGAGGCGGATGTTGCCGTTAATATTCAGGATATTGTTTCCATTTTTGAGGCTGTTCTACAGCAACTTCCACAAAAAACAAGCCGTGTTTTCCACATGAGCAGGCTTGAATTTAAAAGTACCCGCGAAATTGCTACCGCGCTTGATATCCCTGAACGCACGGTAGAATACCACATTACACAATCCCTCAAACTGCTGCGCCAGCAACTCAAAGATTTTCTTCCCCTGATCGTGCTGGCCTGTATGGGCGATTGTTGAATTGAATTATTTAAAGAATAAATAACAAATATTTCAATATCGTATAATTTTTCTCATATTATTTGAGGCAATATTGCGGTAGTGCCCCATTTAATCGACTAGCTATTATAAAAACAAAATTATGAGCCGCTCTGCATTTGCCGCCTTACTTCAAAAATACCAGTCTGGGGATGTAACGCCTGCCGAGCAACATGTTGTAGAGCAATGGTATACCCTGCTGGGCGAGGAACCGCGAGAGCTCACCGCATACGAGTGGACGGAATTGGAAAGCAGGCTGTGGAGGAAGCTGAACCCAGAGTCTCGTGGTGATGAGGATACTCCCGTACCCCTGAGACTCGTGCTTGGGAGAACAATGAATACCTGGATCGCGATTGCAGCTTCGGTTATTCTCCTCCTGGGGTTTGGATTCTACTTTGCAAAAAGTATTATCGGTACGGAACAAATCGCCAGGTCTGAGGAAAATGTATTGAAATTAATCGAAAACGAAGGAACAAAGGTCATGTTGGTAGCTCTGGAGGATAGCAGTAAGGTATTTCTGAATCCCGGAGCGGAACTCCGATTTCCTGAGCATTTTAACCGGGCGAAAAGGGAAGTATTCCTGAACGGCGAGGCATTTTTTGAAGTGAAAGAAAATCCGAACCAGCCCTTTTTTGTTAATGCCGGACAAATTACAACGAAGGTTTTGGGCACCAGCTTCCGGGTGAAGGCGCCTCACAGTGGCTCAGAGGTGGAAGTTTCGGTTAAAACCGGAAAAGTATCTGTTTACGAAAGTGAAAAGGAGGCTCCCGTACAATCCAGCAAAAACGGAAGTGGCGTTATATTAAGCCCCAATCATCAGGTGACATTCCTGAAGCGGGACAAACTTTTCTTAACCAAACTGGTAGAGGAACCGGTTGCTTTGACTGCAAAAGATCAGAAGGTGCAACACTCCTTTAATTACAACGACACCGCATTATCGAAGGTATTGGCTGAACTTGAAGAGACTTATAGTATCGATCTGGAGGTGGAACGTAAAACACTTGGCGATTGCCCGCTTACGGCAAATCTTTCCAAAAAGGGTCTATATCAGCAACTCGATCTGATCTGTGCCGTGATTCAGGGAACTTATGAAGTAAAGGGCACAACCATCCTGATTAGTGGCCAAGGCTGTGAATGACATTTTTTAACGCTCAAAACCCATGATGAATGAATAGATAAAAGAGTAAAATGAAAAAGCTGGCCGTGTGCGACCACGGCCAGCTTGTAATGTCCCCCTTCAACAGAGCTGCCATGACAGGCTCACCCTACGGTGGTGAGAGGGCTTTGTTTTGCCTGATTCTCAAGTCCAACAAAACATTTAAATGTATGAAAAAATCTTTAAAATGGAGTAGGTTACTTCACCAAACTATGAAAATCTCAGCTGTTCAAATGGCGATCTGGCTGTTTTGTTCAGGAATCTCGCTGGCCCATGATGGTCGCGCGCAGGACCTTCTGAACAAATCGGTGACCATTCATGTCGAGAAAACAGGTTTACGATACGTGCTGGCCGAGCTCGAAAAGCAGGCAGACATCCGCTTCGTATATAGTTCAAAGGCAATCAAAGCAGACCGGAAAATAACGGTCAGTGCGAAGGGGCAGCGGCTTTCAGACGTGCTTCAAAAAATGTTTAGCTCGCTGCAGATCAGCTACCGCATTGTGGAAGGACAGGTTATCCTCAATCCGATAGTCACACGCCTGACTGACACTGTAAATGAAGTGGGTGGCATCACAACTGAACCTAAGCGAGCCTTGGGTATGGCTGACACAGAGGTTCGTGGAAAGGTTACCGATGAGAAGGGGGAAGGGTTGCCAGGCGTAAATGTGGTGCAGAAGGGTACCCAAAGAGGTACTGTGACGGATACTGACGGCAATTTCAATTTCGAGGTTTCCGATGTTTCTGCCACACTTGTCTTCTCATTTGTGGGTTATCTGTCGGAGGAAATGCCGGTTTCAGGCAGAACGGTCATCAATGTTAAGCTGAAAGTCAACGATAAAACGCTCGAAGAGGTGGTCGTGGTGGGTTATGGAACGGCGAAAAAGAAAGACCTGACCGGCGCTGTTGCCAGTGTGAATATTGAAGATACCAGGCTTCAACCCAATACCAATGCGACCCAAATGCTAAGGGGAACAACCGCAGGCGTACAGGTGACGGACAACGGCAGGCCGGGGCAGAACGGAACCATACGAATCCGGGGCCTCAATTCGATATCTGGAAGTGTTGATCCTCTGATCGTGCTGGATGGGATTATCTACGCGGGAGGTAGCTTCTCTGACATTAATCCCAATGACATTGAATCCATTGATATATTAAAAGATGCAAGTTCGACCGCCATCTATGGTTCATTGGCAGCCAATGGCGTGATCGAAATCACAACCAAAAAAGGAAAGGCTGGCAAGCCGAAATTCGGGCTTAATACCTACATGGGGTTTTCGGACTACGCTTATTTGCCGGATTTTCTGACACCCGAACAATACCTGGCGGCGCGGAAAGACGCTGAAATAGCGGATGGCGGGTCCGTTCCGTTTTGGCCCAGTGAGCTGGCCAATATTGCTGCCAATCGTACCATTGAACCCTTTGAGGAAATCAGGCAAAAGGCACCGATGTCTAATTACGAACTCAGCGTGGCCGGCAAAACTGACCGTCTGAATTACTTTTTCTCCGGTGCTTACACGGCTGCAAAATCACCCGTACGCGGGGATAATTTCGGCCGGATATCGAGCAGGCTCAACCTCAGCGTGCAGGCTACGGATTGGCTGAAACTGGGTGTAAACAGTGGCTTTTCGTCCAGGGATGATTCGGGTGTTCGGGTGGACTTAGGAGCAACTACCCAGCTTAGCCCCTTTGCTCAGTTGTATCTGGAAGATGGAGTGTCGCCCAAGCCACTTCCTATGGATATCGGCGGTGTGCCGAGTCCGATCATGTCCAATGTATTGAACAAGAGGCATTCCGTAACCAATGTTCTTTTTACGAACATTTTTGCCGATATGGTCATCTGGAAAGGGCTCTCTTACAAGATTAATGGCGGCTACACACGTACGGACGGAAAGGTTTTCCAATATGCACCGGCATACAAGCCTGTCAACAGACTCGGTTCGGGCTCAAAACGGCACGCAGAAAATCAGAATTTTACACTGGAAAACATCATCAAGTACCAACAGAATTTTGGAAAGGATCATCATCTCGACCTGACGATGCTTTATGGTCTGTACGAGTTCAAGAGTGATACTTCATTACTTTCCAGCCAGAATATATTCAATGATGCACTGGGATACAATGCTCTGGAGATTGGCGAAAACTTTAATATCAATACCGCGGCAGCTCAAAACAAGCAAATATCAAGTATGGCCCGGCTGGGGTATTCGTTCAGGAGTAAGTACTTCCTGACACTGAGTGTTCGCCGTGACGGGTTTTCTGCTTTTGGTGCGGGGAAAAAATTTGGAATCTTTCCTGCCGGCGCTCTTAGCTGGAACATAAGTGACGAGGATTTCTTTAAGGATATCAGGCAAATTAATTTTGTGAAACTGAGAGTCTCCTGGGGTCGGAATGGGAACCGGGGCGTAAAGGAATACTCTTCATTGAGTCAGGTAATTCAGAGTAACTACGTTTTCGGCGACGGAAGTCCGACTTCGGTAGGGTTGAGTACCAATACCCTGGCCAACCCAAATCTGGGCTGGGAAACCACCGAGAGTTTTAATATTGGTACAGATATTGAGGCGTTTTCAAGTCGTGTTGGGGCGTCTGTTAACTTCTACCAGAGCAATACCTTTGACTTGCTTCTGCGACAAACCATTCCGAATACCAATGGCTTCGAAACGTTCTTCCGCAACATTGGACAAACAAAAAACCATGGTCTGGAAATAGATCTGAAAACGGTAAATATCCGTAAAGGTGATTTTGAATGGAACACCCGGCTTGCTTTTTCATTCAACCGTAACAAAATTGTGAAGCTCACCGGCAGGGATTTGAATAATGATGGTAGGGAGGATGATGATATAGCAAGCAAGTGGTTTATAGGCCAGCCTTTGGGATCTAATTTTGATTATGTTTTTGACGGGATATTTCGGGAAGGGGATGACCTCACGCTGATACCCGGCGCCAAACCTGGTGACATCAAATTCAAGGATATCAGTGGTCCGGATGGGATACCTGATGGAAAAATATCTCCGGACGACAGGACGGTGGTCAGCAACAATCAGGCAAATTTTAATATGGGAATTACCAACATATTCAGTTTTAAAGGGTTTAGTTTATCAACCGCCTTTAATATCAGGCAAGGCGGATATAGTTCCGTTTCGATGCTGAATCCGGGTAGCAATTTTTACGATCAGATGAACTTTTTGGATGTGCCCTACTGGACAGCTGCTAATCCCATCAATGATTATGCACGTATCAATTACCGGAATCCGCTGGGATATGGATTTTATCAAAGCAGAAGTTTTGTGAGACTTCAGGATGTTTCATTTGCTTACAGCATCCCTGAGGCTATTACGAAAAGAGCACGATTGGGTAGCGTACAGATCTACGTGAGTGGTAAAAACCTGGCAACCTGGACAAAATGGAAGGGCTGGGATCCGGAATTTGGCGCAGGGGGACGGTCACCGGAATCCAATGGCCCATTGCTTAAAACCTATGTTGCCGGTATCAATATCTCATTCTAATGCTTCGAAAAAATGAAAAAAATATATAACCGTAGTTTATTAATAGTCTCCCTTTTGTTTATCGGGACAGCGTGCAGCGAGTCCTATCTTGATGAGGTGCCACTGGATCGGTTCAGTCCGGAAAACCTGCTGACCAGTGCGGCGGGCTACGACGCGGCAGTAGTTTCACTGTATGAAGGTGCACGCCGGGAGCATATTATTGCCTCCAACAATTTCGAATACATGACGGTGGGAACCGACCAGACCCAGTGGGGTAGGAACGATGCAAGGGGAAACAAGGATTACAGCCTGCTCAATTCCAATCTGGAAGCAACCATCATTTATTGGGACTGGGCGTTTAAGGAAATGATCGTTAAGGCTAACCTGATACTCGAAAATATCGATAATCCTGCGCTGGAGATCTCTGAAGCGGATCGGAATAATATCAAGGGTCAGGCTCTATTTTTCCGAGGTTATACCTACAATTTCTTAGCCAATATTTATGGTGGTGTACCGTTGGTGAAAGAGCGGATTACGGAGCCCAAGTTCGATTTTGTACGAGATAGCCGGGCCGATGTGCTGGCCTTTGCCGCCGGAGATCTGGAACAGGCCAGCCAGCTTTTGCCAACGCAAGTGCCCGATGGCAGAATACCCCGGGCAGCAGCCTTTCATTTACTGAGCGAGGTTTATATTTCCCTGGGTCTGGAAAAAAAGGATGCCAGCTTTTATGATAAATCCATTGCAGCTGCCACCAAGGTGATCAGTAAGGAAGCGGGAGACTACCAGATCATGACAGCTCGCTTCGGAAAAGCCGCTGCCAAACCCGGCGATGTATTTTCTGATGTTTTTGCCGATGGGCAGATCAACTGGTCGCAGGGAAACAAGGAAGTGATGTGGGCGTGGCAGTTTGAAAACTTTACCATTGGCGGCAGCTTCTCTGCAGGCTCGGCCAACAACAGCATCCGGTACTGGGGCCCGGAGTACGACAGGACCCAATCTCCCAATGCGAAGCTGAATCTGCCTTCCGACGGCCTGGGAAGAGGAATTGGCGTGAATTCGCCTACCAACTATCTGAAATACGATATCTGGAAGCTAGATCCCAAAGATATGCGTAACTCCCAATACAACATACAGCGTGTGTTTTATTATAACAATCCGGCGGATCCTGAATATTACAAAAAACCAATTATTGCCAGAAAAGCAGCCAATGGGAAATTGTTTGTTGTCAGAAATGATGGCACCATCACCAATATTGAGCTGGACACCCTGCGTATGTACTATCCTTATTACAGAAAAGCGGAGGGGACAGCTGTCAGCAATAATATTTTGAGCGGAAACAGCGTCAAGGATTTTAGCCGGATGCGGGTCGCTGAAACCTATCTGTACCGTGCTGAGGCTTATTTCAGAAAGGGAGAACTGGCCAAAGCTGCCGAGGATATTAATGTGGTAAGAAGCCGGGCAAAAGCAAAACTGATCACCGGGGCAGAGGTTACAGAGGACTTTATCCTCGACGAACGCTCGAGAGAGCTGGTGGTGGAAGAGCCCCGGTTAAGAACGCTCATCAGGATGGGAAGGCTGGTCGATCGTGTAAAGAAATACAACTCCCTTCCGTCAGTAGCCAACGGGCCATCTTCCGGCGGTACCATTAAGGATTTTAATAAATTCTGGCCGATTCCTCAAAAAGTAATTGACGCGAACACCGGTGCTAAATTTGAGCAGAGCCCGGGCTATTTATAAAAGCGGAAAATTCCACATTTAATGCAGCATCCAACCGAGGTTGGTGGTCAAATTTTTAAATGGATCTTTTAATAAAGGAACAATGAAACGGAGAAAATTTCTAAACCTAAGCATACCCACTTTCGGAGCAGCTCTTGTGGGTGGCTCTGTGATCAGCTCACAGTCTTTTGCCGAAATAGGCAGGCAGTTTTCTCCTGCAAAGGATTCCGGGGCTTATGATCTCATCATCAATGGTGCTGGTCTGGCCGGATATTTCGCGGCGACAGAGGCAGTCAAACAGGGAAAGAAAGTATTAATCGTCGAAAAGAGAAGCAGCCCCGGGTACGACATCTGGGCCAAAGGAAAATTGTGGATCGATAAAGAAGGAATTGATAAGTGGGGCCAGGAACTACTGGACATGTTTCTGCCAAAAGATGAGCTGGCCGAGGTAGAAAATAAGCAGGGGCAGGGTGTTGGCAACAGTGTATTTGGGAATGAACTTCTTCTTTTTAACGGAAGTATCAGGAAGGCCCTGTTGAGAAATTTGTTGCAAAAAAAGGTGGATGTACTGCTGATGACCGATGTTTGCGGTATTCTCACGGCCGATAACCGGGTTTGCGGCGTGATGGTTGCCTGCAAACAGGGAACTTTCCAAATCGACTGTAACCAGTTTATTGATGCCTCCGATCAACTGCTGTTTAGCAGGGCATTGGCTGGTGAACAGTTGAAATTTGAGCAGGCTGGTTTTGTTCTGGAAATAGCTAACGCCTCTAATCCGGTGAAAAAGACGGTTTCGGTATCTCCTGAATATGGGATACGCAACAACAGCGTAGCATTTCATTTGGGCAAACGGTCGGAAGACCAGCTATATATTTCTTACGAATTTGATGTCAATTCCTCTGATATCGATGAAATGGAGCACAGGGCAAGGAAATTGTCCGGGGTGCTGGGCAAGAACTTAAAAGGGCTGGACGGCTCTTTGTCAAAAGCATCGATTACAGAAACGGCCTACGAAACCTCCTTTACACTGGCAAACAAAAAAATCCCTCAGATGTCACAGAAGGGATACTATATGCTTTCTGGCGGTTCGGGCAGGTTATCCGGGAATGAAGTACTCACCATACAGAAAGCGGCCAGAGATTTGATTGGCTCCATCAAATATAGCGGGAGCGCTGCCAAGGCGAAAGTGCTGGAACTCGCAGGTGCTCAGATACACATGTCACGCGTTCAGATTTCTGGTGATTTGGAACCAGGCCTGTTGATCCCCATCAGGAGTTTGCGTTTCGACTGGGCAAAGGAGATTAAAAAAGTACAGCAGTGTCAGGTACTGGTTGCTGGTGGAGGAACAGCAGGAGCGCTGGCCGCCCAGGGTGCGGTTGAGAAAGGTGCCGCTACCATTGTGATGGATTATTTTAATGATCTTGGCGGAACCAAAACCATGGGTGGCGTCATGGGTTATTACCATGGTTATGTGAAGAGTAAGTTTTTCAAGCAGCAGAGTGATGAGGCAGAGCGTGTGGCATCCGAAGCGAACATGACCAAAAAAATGGGTCGCAAGCTCTATCATTTACAGGGCATTGTGGATAAGGGTGGGAAGTTTGTTACCGGGGCTATGATCTGCGGAGCGCTTACTGATCAGAACAAAGTGGAAGGTGCAGTGATTTGCCGGAATGGGGTTTTGGAATTACTTAAGGCCCAGGTGAGCATTGATGCAACCGGTGACGGAGATCTGGCAGCTTTTGCGGGAGCCGAGTTCCAAATCGGAAATCAGCGTCTTGGTGAGACACAAAATTACAGCCAGTGGGACATTGCGGGCAAAGGCAAGTTGCCCTCCGCCACCAATCGCGACTATGATATCATTGAAATTACCCAGATCGCGGAACTCCAGCGAGGGCTTTTTATAAGCCATTATGAGGCGCATCATTATAATTTCCACCCGTTCCTTACCGTTAGGGAATCGCGCCGGATCGTAGGTACGCATGTGCTGGATCTGATAGATTGTGCAGAGAACCGACATTTTGAGGATGTAATTTCGTTGGCAAGCAGCGACTTTGATCCACATAACATTGCGCCATCGGAATTTTCGAAATGCGGATTTCTTTTACCCCATTCCAACGACATTACCATTGAAGTTCCTTACCGTTGTCTGGTGCCCAAAAAGCTCGATGGACTGCTGCTGGCAGGACGTGGATTCAGCCAAACCCAGAATGCCCTGCAATTTACCCGGATGACGGCCGACCTGCTCGTATTGGGTTATCTGACCGGACAAATCGCAGCGGATGTGGCCTGGAAGAAAGTGCAGCCCAGGCAATATAATATAGCCGAATTGCAGCAGGAATGGCGAAAATTGGGTTATCTGACCGATGAGGTTCTGAAAAGGCCGGTTGGTGATTTGCGCGACAGCAAAGTAGAAGTGGAGCGTAGGATTAATCAACTGGCATCAGGCGCACCCGAATATTTATATGAGTGCAGCCGTATCCCCAAATCAACGGCATTGCCATTGCTGAAAGAAAAATTCGAATCCGCCAATACCAAGGAAGGTAAGTTGTTGCTGGCAAAAGCCCTGGCCTGGTTTGGTGCCGACGATGGCGTAGCCCTCATTGTGAAGGAGCTCGAAGCACTGTTTGATGAAGAAACCGAAACCGGATATCCCAAAGGATATGTGGATGATTATGACTTTATCCGGGGTAGAAAAAAGAATATGTTGGAGGGGCTGTTCTGGAAAATAAACCAGAATGTAGCCTTGCTCGCCATGTCCGGAAATCCGATGGGCACGGACATTGTTCGCTCCATACTGGAGAATACCCAATCGGGAGGCGGGATGGTGAACAGAACCAATGATTACTACAACAATCGTATTGACCTCAAAATTGTCCCTTTTCATAACAGAATATTGGGACTCTGTTTCTACGCCGAACGGCTTCCGGATCCAAGGCTGATCAGTGGTTTTGAAAAAATCCTGAAGGACAAAAATATAGGGAATTTCAAAACCACCAAATACGAAAATGTACGCTGGCGAACCTACGGGGGTAGTTTGGAAGTCAATATAGCCGCTGCCCTGGCGCGCTGTGGTGGTAAAACGGGGTATCAGTTGCTGCATGCTTACCTGGACGACATTCATTCTGATTTCAGAGGCTTTGCAAGCAGGGAATTGGCGGAAGTGACCCGGAAAGACTATGGCCTGGCCACGGACAAGTGGGGACGATATATCTCCGACCTGAAATATCCACAGACAGTTACTCCATTGGTAAAAGAAGTTCAAATTTAATTTTCGTCGAATGGGCTTGTTGTATTATGCTATTTTGGGTTTCATAGCTTTAACAAGCCCATTTGTAACTTACCGTAGCCAAAGTCTGGTAGGCTTGACGTTCCAAAAGGATCCAACCGTATACCATATTTTGGACGACGGGCAGGATTCCGTGGCAGTAAGCGCCCTTGCTGATCAGTTTGGGCAACGATACTGGTACCGGTATGTCGACACCGAGGTATGTCTTACCGGTGAGTGTAACCGGATTGAGGTGGGGATCTTTTGGGATTTGTCAGGTGATTTCAAAGGCATTGAGATATACAAAGATCCGCTGACCAAAACCGATCATAGTGTATTCAAGCCAGCCGACTATACAAAGCTGATTTCCATTCTGGAGAATGACTGGTCCGTGCTGCGGGAGTATTCCATGGCCGACCTTACGGAAAGTCCCGACGATAAGGTGGACGGCACCTCGGGTGCTACCAAGAAGGAAATAAGCGACGAATCCGTCGAAAACGCGGTGTATACCACTTTTACGCTCTGGCATTTGATACATCAGGGTGAAAAAGAGCAACTGGCTGTGCTTTCTTCTGGATTGCTTAGCCGCCCTGTGTTCCTAAAGGAAATCCTGGCAGCCAATTCGGAAAAGTATCAACAGCTGATATTGAATCAATATGTGCTGGGGAATGTCCCTGTCTCTCCCGATCTGAAAAATCTGATTGCAAAAACGCTTTCGGATCCTAAAAAGATCGGCTTGTTTCAGTCGGCTCTGGAGGCACTTACGCGGACTTCACTAGCAGATTCCACCTTTCAGAATCAGATCGGCCGGATCTATGCCGGGGCCGATGTGAAACAAAAGGTATCTATTCTCTCCTCTTTGAAAGGAGATTACATCCTCTATCCCGCGTTATACACACCGGTAGCGCAAAGCTTGGATATCGATGACGAATGGCTTGCCATCAAGATTTTGTCTGTTTTGGCACATGCCCAGTCGCAGTCGGAATTTGTACGGGATCGGATCAATAAGTTAAAATCCAGTTCGAATACCATGCTTTTAGAGGCGATTGGGAAAATGCGATTGTAGGTGATGAGGTTGGAAATACATCTGCCTGAATCCTTTCTGGAAATGATATAAGACAGGTTCACCTTCATTGCTTATCATACCTTTGAAATCCTTTTACCGATTCTAATTGAAAGACAGTTCAAATGAACTGCCATTGCTTCTTAACCGATCCGCTTCGGCCTTCCATTTTTTTTCAGTGTCATTTTGCGGCACCCTTTTCCCATTCGAAAGATACAGGTAAATGAGATCCGGGTCTAAGTCATCCGAGTTACAATAGTCCTGATAGGAATTGTATTCCCTGTTACCATCTTTGTATTTGTTCATAATTCTTGGGTTATCTCAGGTACAACTGTTTACTCCCGAAACAGTGGGAATATTTCTCGTGGAACAACTGCTAATATTTCACCAACATGAATAAGCAGTATGGTAATGACTTTTTTTCCGGGCAGTCATTGAGTAATTAATCTTTCACGCGGGTTTAGCGGCTGAATCTGATTTAATCCTCAAAGTAGCCAACTTCTTTAATTTGCTTCCCTATCGCACTGAATTTTCACATTTATACTTAAAATATTTTTGTTCTATAAATATTTTGTTACTTTTGGTATGTTCATATGTATGAACATACCAAAAGTCTTGAATCCGATCTGACATGAACGCCCTTAAAACATACTTTCTTTTTGCTTCACTCACCATTCTCTTTTTGGGATCGGTGCAGGCTTCACCATTTAATATATCTTCACAGGCAAAAATCACTGCTTCGAGTCATTTGAATTCTCAGACGCTCCCAGGAAATGTGGCCGATGGGATTATTTCTGTTGATGGTAAAGGCGAATGGGCCTGCGAGGGCGATACCACGGATTGGGGGTATGTCAGGTTTCCATGGATACAGCTGGAATGGGAAAGTGCAAGAAAGATGAACAGGGTTATTCTATACGACAGACCCAATCTAAAAGATCAAATAGCAGGTGGTAAACTACTTTTTAGTGATGGTTCTATGCTGTGGGTGAATGAAATTGCAAACGATGGCTTGGGGACGGAAATCAGGTTTGATACCAAAACTGTGAAATGGATCAAATTTGTAACAACAGACGGAAAGGGCAGGGATATCGGCTTTTCCGAGATTGAAGTATTCAGCACAGAAAATTCAGATTATGTTTCCTGGGTAGACCCCTATATCGAAACCAACCGGGGACGTTACATCTTTTTCATTCCCGGTCAGCGACCATTCGGAATGGCCAGCGCAGCCCCGTTGACAAGGAATAAAAATCAAAATGGGGGCGGCTATAATTACAATGATACGGAGGTGCTGGGCTTTGAGCAGATCCATCACTGGATGGTAGGCGGGCTTGAAATTATGCCTGGAACGGCTCAGACCGAAAGACTGAAAGGACAGCAGGGCTGGAAGGGAAAATTTTCACATACCAGTGAAATTGTTCATCCCGGATATCACCGGCTTTTTCTGGAAGAGAATAAAATATGGGTGGAGAATACCGTCACGGACAGGGTTAGTTTGTACCGCTTTACTTATACCAAATCCGCAACAGCCAATATCCTGACCAACCTGAGCGGCTACGTATCCAACAGTACGATGTCGGATGCGAATGTGAAAAAGGTCAGTCAGCAGGAATTTGAAGGTTCTTTTAGTACCATCAAACGCTATTGGGGTGGGCCCAATGAGGTAAAAATCTTTTTCGTAATTCAGTTTGACCAACCTTTTTCATCACTTGATGGCTGGGAGAATGGCAAGGTTGTCAGCAATGTGAACAAGGTAAGTGGAGACCATGCAGGCATTTCAGCTGCCTTCAATATGAATGCGGGTGATCAAATTAATATGAAGATCGGGATATCCTTTACCAGTATTGATAACGCAAGAAATAATATAAACCAGGAATGCGCGGGATGGGATTTTGATGGAGTGAAAGATGAAAGTCTAAAAATCTGGGATGAAAATCTTGGTAAAATAAAGGTAAGTGGGGGGCCGAAGAATCAGAAAACCAAATTCTACACTGATTTATGGCATGTTTTACTGGGACGTCAGAAAATTACAGATGCTTCGGGCGACTACCCGGACAGAACCACCGGAAAGAGGATCGGAACTTTTACTGATGCAAATTTCAAAATCCGCACCGTACCAAAAACCGAAATGGGTGCGAATCGTTTCAACATGTACAGTTCCGATGCCTGGTGGCTCACACAATGGAACCTGAACGTGCTATGGGGCCTCGCCTGGCCTGAAGTAATGGACGAGATGTCGGCATCCATGATCGAGTATTCAAAAAATGGGTACTTGCTTCCAAGAGGTCCGTCCGGAGGTGGATATTCCTACATCATGACAAGCTGCCCGGCTGTAAACCTGATCTCTTCTACGATACAGAAGGGATTGCTTACCAAAGTTTCTCTGAATGACGCTTATAAGGCAATGAAACAAAATATGCTTCCGGGTGGCATGCTGGGCGATTCGGCAGACATTGAATTTTATACCAAAAATGGATTTTGGCAGAATAATGCAGGTATTACCCTTGAAGCCGCCTTTCAGGATTATGCGCTTTCGGAGGTCGCCGCCAAGCTTGGAAAAGCAGAGGATCAAAAGTTTTTCAGTACCAGAGCTACAGGTTGGAAAACATTATTCAACAAAAAACACAATCTGATTTTTCCTAAATCTCCTCAGGGTGAATTTTTGCACGACGATCCGCTTTCGGGCAAAGGCTGGATTGAGGCAAATGCCTGGCAGGCCACCTGGTCGGTATCTCATGACATTGCCGGGCTCGCAAAGCTGATGGGGGGCAATGATGTACTTTGTGATAAACTCAATTTTGCATTTACCAAAGCCGAACCTTCCGACTTTGTGTTTGCCTATAACGATGGTTACGTAAGTTATGCCAATCAGCCAGGTTGCTCCAATGCCCACGTTTTTAATCATGCTGGTAAGCCGTGGCTGAGCCAGTATTGGGTGAGGAAAGTAAAAGAAAAGGCTTACAGCGGCGTTACGCCAGATCTGGGATATGGTGGTCATGATGAAGATCAGGGGCAAATGGGCGCGATAAGTGCGCTAATGTCGATCGGACTGTTTAGTCTGAAAGGAAATGTAGATCAGAATCCGACGTACGAGATCACCAGTCCGATATTCGATTCGGTGGAAATTGAACTGGACCAAAGATATTACGCGGGTAAGAAATTTACGATTTTGACAAAAAACAACTCTGAAAAAAATATGTATATCCAGGGTGCAAGCTTAAGTGGAAAGCCTTTGAACAATTACTGGTTCGCTCATTCGGACTTCGCAAAAGGTGGAGTTTTACGTCTGAACATGGGCAACAAGCCCAGTTTAACCTGGGGGACAGGTACTGCGGCGAATGCTAAAAAGTAGTATAGTAATTGTCCGGTTCTTTATCTGGAACCTGCTGCATTTAATGTTACAATCGCAAATGCTTTGAATAGTCATAAAAATGATAAAATAAATGCATGAAAAATTTTTTAACCCCAAAATTATACCCATATTTGTTTTGTTCATATGTTCATACATATCGAATAGGATTCAAGCGTAAAACTTTCAACACAAATCATATGCAACGTATACTATATCGATTAAGATTAGTCCTGTGTTTGATCGCACTGCATTTCTCTGCAAATGCCGGAGCTCTCAATCCTAAAGATCCGGTTGGAAACCCCGTTAGAAACCCGGTTGGAAACCGGATGATTGAACCAGCCACCGAGCGTACAGTTGCCGGTAAGGTTACCTCAGCAAGTGGTGAAGCTTTGCCTGGCGTTAGTATTACTCTAAAGGGCACTACACAGGGAACGATTACAAACACCAACGGAGAATACACGCTCAACGTGCCGGATAATGATGCAGTGTTGGTATTCTCTTTTGTAGGATATGAAAGTCAGGAAGTGACAGTGGGAACCAGGTCTGATCTGACAATTAAACTTGCCGAGTCCGAAAGGGCACTTTCGGAAGTGGTTGTGATCGGTTATGGCACTGTAAGGAAATCTGATCTAACGGGCTCTGTGGTGTCAATAAAATCAGATGATCTTAAAGCAGTACCTGTTACAACCTTTGATCAGGCTTTGCAGGGACGTGCGGCCGGGGTGCAGGTGGTGCAGTCTACAGGTGCTCCGGGTGGAGAAACCAACATCCGTATTCGTGGAACCAGCTCGGTGAATGCCAGCAGCGAGCCGTTATACGTTATAGATGGAATGCTTATAAACGGCGACGGTGGCGAAATGTCCGTGGGTGGGCGTGGCCCAAGAATTGGAGCACTATCCACCATTAATCCGGGAGATATAGAATCAATAGAAATTCTGAAGGATGCTTCTGCCACGGCAATCTATGGGTCAAGAGGTGCAAACGGGGTTGTGTTGATTACCACCAAAAAGGGAAAGGCAAATACAGGAAGTATCAATTTTGAAAGTTACTATGGAACGCAGCAGGTAGCAAATAAGCTGAAATTATTGCGGGCAGATCAATTTGCGAATCTCGTGAATGAAGCCAACATTAATTCCGGCCGGGTTCCCGTATATACCAATCCGTCAACACTGGGCGCAGGTACCGACTGGCAAAATGAGCTGCTTCGTTCTGCTCCCATCGCCAATTATCAGTTGTCCGTGAATGGCGGAACGGCCAAAACAAAATACGCGCTTTCAGGAGGATATTTTACTCAGGATGGTATTGTCATAGGATCCAATTTCAAAAGGTATTCACTGAGAACCAATGTTGAAACCGAGGTTAACAGGTATCTGTCGGTGGGAGCCAATTTTTCTTACAACAGGTTGACGTCCGACGGTGTGCTTACGGGCCCCGGGCAAATTGTACCGGGTGTGATTACGGGAGCCATGCAGTTTAATCCCATTGCAACGGTTTACGATCCCCGGCAAGCCCTGGGTTATACCTACGAGCACTATCTGAAAACCGGAATAGCTAACCCCGTTGCAGAAGCTCGGGAATATCAGGCCAATACGGGAACCAATCGTTTTCTTGGAAATGTGTTTGCCCAGTTGAAACTCGCAAAAGATCTCAGTTTCCGATCCAGTTTTGGTATGGATGCACTGAATACAAAATCCAATACATTTGGCCCGTTCGGACTGAAACGTACAGAAAACAGTTTAGGAGAGGCCAGCTCCGGAACATTGCAGGCTTTTACCTGGCTAAGTACCAACACCATTAACTATGATAAAACGTTAGGCGCAGGAACATTAAGTGCACTGGCTGGGTTTGAGGTTCAGCAGTTTAAAAATGAATCTTTACAAGTTCTTGTTTTTGATTTTCCTGATCCCCGCTCGGGTTATCACAATCTTGCCGCCGGACAAAATCCACAGCCACCTGCTAATGGTGAAACGGAATGGAGCCTGATGTCCTACCTGGGACGGATCAATTATTCTCTGTCCAATAAATATCTGTTTACAGTTTCGGGCCGGGTAGATGGGTCTTCCAAATTTGCCAAAGGAAACAAATATGGCTTTTTCCCTTCGGCAGCTGTTGCCTGGCGGGTTTCTGAGGAGAGTTTCCTGAAGGGAAATGACGTGATCAGTAACCTTAAGCTGCGTGGAAGTTATGGTCTGACGGGTAACCAGTCGATAGCGCCTTACGGCTCTCTTGCACTGATTACACCATTCGGTGAAGGCGTGTTCAACAATGGCAGCGGCAGTCCGACCATCATTTATGGCCGTGAACCGCTTTCATATCCAAACGCAAACCTTAAATGGGAAACCACCAGACAGGCAAATCTTGGGATTGATCTTTCTGTATTGAAGGGCCGCGTTTCTTTGACCACCGAATTGTATCACAAAAAGACATCGGACCTGCTTTTATCAACACCAATACCGGTGACCAGCGGCTTTCAGAATACGCTGCTCAATGTTGGGAATGTGGAAAACAAAGGCGTTGATATGGAGTTAAGTACAATCAATTTTGATGGGAAATTCAGCTGGAATACGTCATTGAATATTTCTTTAAACCGAAACAAAATTACCAATCTCGCTGGTGGGGGTGATGTATTGCTGGCTGGTGGAAACATCCTCAGGGAAGGTCAGCCCCTTGGTTCTTTTTACGGTTATGTCTTCGATGGAATTTATCAGAACGACGAAGAAGCCAGGAACAGCCCTGTCATTGCAGGACAAAGCCCTGCGGCAGGTGACAGAAAATACAGAGACATTAGCGGACCGGATGGCATACCTGATGGTGTTATAAACGATATGGACAGAACGTTGATCGGTTCTGCTCAGCCTAAGTTCTATTGGGGGTTGAATAACACACTGAGTTACCAAAACTTCGACCTGAACTTATTCTTTCAGGGGTCGCAGGGGAACCAAATGGTTAACATGAATTTGCTTAACCTGCAAAATGTAAATGGTCAGCAGAATGTACTCCTGGATGCATATGAGAACCGGTGGACGCCAACCAATCCAAGTAACAAATATGCCCGCCCGCTTGCAACGGCCAACGATAATATTTTCTCATCCAGATTTGTCGAAAATGCTTCCTATCTGAGATTAAGAAATGTCAGTCTGGGGTACAATCTGCCAAAGTCAGTTCTTGATAAAATACGGGTAAACAGACTGAAACTCTACGTGAGCGCTGCAAACCTGCTTACCGTGACCAAATACAGCGGATATAATCCGGAGGGAAATGCCTACGGCTCGTCAACCAACGTGGTGGGCGTGGATGATGGCAACTATCCGCAGACAAAAACTTTTTTAGTTGGAATTAACATTGGCCTTTAACAACTAGTGAAATGAAGAATTTAACATATAAAATTAAAACCGCCTTCCTGTCTCTGGTTTTGTGCACGGTCACATTTTCCTGTCAGGATTTTTTGACCGAGAATCCACAAAACACTGTATCACAGAATAACTATTACCAGACCGAGCAGGACGCCATTGCAGCGGGAAATGCCATTTATTCTTACCTGGGATCCTATAATCTGGATTTCGCAGGCCCCTTTGCCGGTAACACGGCAGGAGCATATCACAGTACTTTTTGGATCACTGCCGACCTTGCTTCTGATAATATGAAGAACAATCAGCTGGGTGCCATATACAATGATCAGCTGGCGAATTTTTCCTATAATTCAGACAATGCCAATCTGCTGGAAATATGGAGGGTTCATTACAAAATCATCTTTCTGGCCAACATTGCTGTAAGCCGGATTCCGGGTATCAATATGAATGAGGCTACCAGAAGCAGGTTGGTTAATGAAGCAAAATTTTTGCGGGGATTAATGTACTTCAATCTGGTAAGGATGTTTGGTCCTGTTCCTTTGCTGCTGGGAGAAGATAACCCATTGGAGCCCGGCGCGGCCCCAACAGAAGCAGTTTATGAACAAATTACCTCCGATTTAAAAGATGCCTCCGCGCTCCCGAAAGATGGTCAGATTCAGGAAGGCAGAGCAACTCAGGGTGCTGCCCAGGCACTTTTAGCAAAAGTATACCTGACTCAAAAGGATTTCGCCAATGCTTCGGCAGAGGCAAAAAAAGTGATTGACTCCAATGTTTACAGTCTTTGGGACAATTATGCCGATGCCTTTAAACTTGCTGCACGAAATGGCAAAGAAGCAATCTTTTCAGTCGGTTTCGGAGATGGTGGCGGTACGATATCCTTCTGGGAAGTAGGGCAGTTCAACGTAAGATTGCTACCGGTGGAACTTTCCAATGCGAGAGATAAAGTGAACAATACGCAGGGATGGCAAACCGTGACAAAGGACCTCCATGATGCTTACTTACCGGCTGATACCAGAAAGGCCGCTACTTACATGACTTCTTTCACAGGGGATGATGGCAAAACTGTAACTTTAAATAATATATACATCAAAAAATATTGGGATGAGGCGGCTGATCCGACAGCGGGAGGTTCTACCAACGATTTTCCGGTGATCCGGTATTCGGATGTGCTGCTCATGTACGCCGAGGCCCAGGCCGAGTTAGGCAATTTCCCGATTGCAAATGAAAACATCAACATCGTGAAAAGACGGGCCGGCCTTCCTGCTGTAAATATCACAGCTATTGAGGCTTTCCGTGAAGCAATTTTAGATGAACGTCGTAAAGAGTTTATCGGTGAAGGGCAGCGCTGGTTTGATCTGGTGCGGACGAACAAGTTGAATGATAAAGTGCACAAAGCCAAAGACGCAGAATATACAACGCCCATTCCTGTTTTGAGTCAGAATTATCAGGTGTTTCCGATACCGCAGCAGGAGCGTGATGTGAATCCTAATTTGCCACAAAATCCTGGTTTTTAACAGACACTCAGTCTACAATCCATCAAAACAATGAGCACAACATATAAATATCTGAGCCGGCTGATCGCCGTGCTGATAATGCTGGTCGTAATGGGCTGCGACGAAGAAAAACAAGGCCCCGAAGATTTCTTCGACAACGATGGTTTCAAAATTGAACTGGAAGCGGACAAAGCGCTGGGTCACGGACAATACGTTCTTAAAAGTGAATCGGGACAAGAAATTGCTTTGAAAGTTCATGTGGAATCACCGTCGGCACTGACAAGTTTTAAAATTAAGAAAACAAAAAATCTTTCGCCTGACCCCAGCTTCGGCACCAATGGAGAAATGACGGTAAACGCCAGTGGAAACTTTTTCTCTTACGACTTTAGTTACAATACTTTAAGCTCGGATGTGGATCAGCTGGTTGGATTTTCTTTTGAAGCGGTTAATGCTTCCGGGGCCAAAGAAGTGTCAGATTTGAACATGCAGGTAACGCTTTCGCCTCGTGACAACATTCCGCAAAGGAAATGGAATCTCACCTCCATTTTACAACTGACTGACGGCAACAAGGAAGTCATCAACGACTGTGAGAAAGATAATGCAATTCTTTTCAATCAGGATGGGACTTTAACCTACCTGTATGGTACCGACACCGCAACAGGAAGCTGCCAGTTCGATGGATTTAATCTTTACGACAAATGGAACCTCAGTGAAGATCAAAAAACATTCACGATCTCCTATCAGGGGTTGTTTAATCCAGCAACTACCATAGATACCTATCAGGTACGTTCGCTGACCACCGACGAGCTGAAACTGGAATTAACCGTAGATCTCACTGTTTTGGGACTGGGTGTTGAAACCTTCCTTTACACTTACAAAGCAGGGCCAAAATAAGAGCTATGAAACTAGGTTTGGGATTGTATTCAGAGTCACTTACAGATGAAAACCTCCGGTTTGCCAACCAGTGCGGAGCCACACACATTGTGGCCCAGCTTGTAAATTATATCAAGGGTTCCAATCCAAAAGTGGCGCGGGGAAATCTGGACGGATGGGGCGAGACCTATAACCAGGAAAAGCTCTGGACGCTGGATCAATTGGTTTCTCTGAGAAAGAAGATTGAGGGACATGGGCTAAAACTGGAAGCGATTGAGAATTTTGATCCTTCACACTGGTATGATATCCTGTTGGACGGCCCGCTGAAAGTACAGCAGACAGAGAATTTGAAACAACTGATCAGGAACGTGGGCAAGGCTGGAATACCAGGCTTTCAGGGTAGATCGCGGTTTGGGAATAGTTATTGGAGGAAGCCGGCAGGAAAATGGATATTTATCTTAAAGTAGTAGCAGGATCCTTTTTTTAACTTCATTATTAGCTGTGAGGGTTTATGATTAACGAAACAATACATTCAACCATGAAATATTACATGCTGCTGCTTATGGTCATTTTGGCTTCCTGCACGCCCAAGACGTCGGAGAAGGAAAAGGCGACTGAAGAACTGCAAATAAATGAAAATGAATTTACGGCAGAGCCTGCACCGGAATGGACAAATCTGTTTCTACGAAAATATGGCTGGTTTGGTGGCGATGGTATTTTTGCCATACCATTTTCGGGAAAGGATTCTCAGAAAGGAGATAGTTTAATTTTCCTTTTCAGTGATACGATGATCGGGGAGATCAATGGTGAAAAATTGAAACCGGGTTATGTGATGATCAACAATTCCATTGCTGTTTTGAAAGATAAAACGCCGGATAGTACACGCATCACCTTTAAAATGGCAAAGGAAAATGAAACCTACAAAGCCATTTTTACCCCAAAAACCGACAAACCTGACAAAGACACCTATTTCTGGCTGGGGGATGGATTTGCAAATCCTGCGGCGAATAAAGACATTTTTGTATTCGCCTATAAAATCAGCAATACCAACGACAAATCGGACTTTCCTTTTAAAGAAACGGGTAATGCACTCATCAGGATTCCGGCAAACAGCAAGTTCCCCTACACTGATCAGACACAAACGGAACTGCCGTTCAACAATTACAAAACAGGTGAGGAAACCATCTCATTCGGGGCGGGTGTATTTAACAACAGCGAATCTGCCGGTGAGTTGGATGCGGATGGATTTGTCTACGTGTACGGGACCAAAGGAGTGAACAAAAGGCTGGTTTCGGCCAGAGTGAAACCGGATGCTATTGAGTCTTTCGGCCAATGGGAATTCTGGGACGGGAAAAGCTGGGCAAAAGATGTGAAGTCGGCGGCGGCATTGAGCGATTCTGTTTCCAACGAAATGAGTGTAAGCAGGCTTGCAAAAGGGAAATATGCGCTCGTGTATCAGCTGGGGGGGATTTTCCCTGACATCTGCATGCAGGTTGGGCCTACTCCAGTGGGGCCATTTGGACCACGGATCACACTCTACAAAACATCTGCCGACATCAGTGATCCTGATCTGTTTACTTATAACGCCAAAGCACATCCTGCGCTTTCCGAAGAGGGCGAACTGCTGATTTCCTACAACGTGAACAGTTTCAAATTTTTCAAAATAGTGGAAAACAAGCCGAATCTGTATCGTCCGAGATTCATAAGGGTGAAATTTAAAGCGCAAACTAAACCAGGGAACCACTGAAGATGATTAATCAAGAGATCAAAAGTGCACCAACGGAAAGCAATATTCCGTACATCATTCTCCTCACCAGTGTTGCCGCTTTTGGTGGATTCCTGTTTGGTTATGATACCGCTGTAATCGCCGGAGCAATCGGATATTTACAGATAAAATTTAACCTTTCGCCACTAATGGTTGGCTGGGCCGCGAGCAGCGCGATCTGGGGATGCGTTCTTGGCGCCATGTCGGCCGGTTATCTCAGCGATCGCTTTGGAAGACGTGCCGTAATGGTCGTTACTGCACTGTTTTTTGCTATTTCCGCATATGGTTCCGCCATTGCCAATGACCTCACTATGTTCATTATCATGCGTTTGTTGGGCGGTATTGGCGTAGGAGCTGCCTCCATGCTTTGCCCGATGTACATATCCGAAATTGCCCCATCAAATATTCGTGGCAGGCTGGTTACTTTTTATCAGCTCGCTATTGTGTTGGGAATCAATATTATCTACGTGATCAACCTGAAAATCAGCCAGGCAGGGGACGAAGCCTGGAACACCGAGTACGGGTGGCGCTACATGGTTGGTTCGGAGGTTATTCCGGCGGCTGTATTTTTTGTTCTTCTGTTTTTCGTTCCGGAGAGTCCGCGCTGGCTTGCTGCCAGATCCAGGGATGGAAAGGCAATGAAAATTCTGGAAAAAATTAACGGGAAAAAGGTTTCATTGGAAATTTTTGCAGAGATAACAGAAAGTCTCAAAAACGATAAGGGTAGCCTGTCAGACCTTCTCGATATCAAACTAAGAAAACCTCTGGTAATAGGGATAGTGCTTGCTTTGTTTTCGCAGATTACGGGTATCAACGCCATTATTTACTATGCACCCGAAATTTTCAAAAGTATTGGTTTCGGAGCCGAATCGGCATTTACACAAACCATTATCATCGGGCTGGTCAATATGATCTTCACCCTCGTTGCAATTTGGCTTATAGATAAAACAGGGAGAAAAAGGCTGTTGATCTGGGGCGTTACGGGCATGGTGATTTGTCTGTTTGCCACTGGATTGTGCTTTTATTTTCACTTCGATCAAGGACCATGGCTGCTTATTTTTATCCTTGGTTATATTGCCAGTTTTGCAGTTTCCTTAGGACCCATCCCCTGGGTTTTGATGTCTGAGATTTTCCCTACCAAAATCCGGGGCATGGCGATGTCTCTGGCGACATTGGTTTTATGGATCGGCGTTGTGGCCATCACACAGTTGACGCCATTTTTTCTCAAAACATTCGGCGGCGCAGTAACCTTCTGGATATTCATGATCAACGCCATCATCATTTTGATTT
Source organism: Dyadobacter sp. 32 (assembly GCF_902506755.1). Lineage (GTDB taxonomy): Bacteria > Bacteroidota > Bacteroidia > Cytophagales > Spirosomataceae > Dyadobacter. The sequence goes on from NZ_LR735258.1 coordinate 5,959,207, forward strand.
TTACGGTTAAGATGATTCCGGAAACAAAGGGGAAAACATTAGAAGAAATAGAAAAAACGTGGTGAGATTTTTAAGAACAATCGAATGAGAAAAGTTTTTGCAGGTATTGATTTTGGTGGTACAAGAATAAAAATCGCACTCATTTTTGAGAATGAGATTCTTGTTGATAAAAACATTGAGGCGGCATCTGAGCTGACTTTTGAAGAGCGGCTCGCAGATATTGTACTGGAAATTAGGGAATTGCTGCACGGAACTGATTTTAACCTTGCAGGAATCGGTTTTGCGTTTCCGGGAATTGTCAATTTTCAGACCAACGTCATTCTTTCCAAATATGTAAAATATCCGGGAGCAGAGGAAATCGATTTGAATGCCTGGGCGACAGCTAATTTTGGTGTGCCGCTGGTTATTGAAAACGATGCAAGGGCGGCGCTCATCGGAGAATGGAAACATGGTGCTGGTGTTGGATGCACGGATCTGGTGCTGGTTACACTGGGAACAGGTGTGGGAACCGGCGTATTGGTTAATGGTGCACCGCTTCGCGGGAAAAATTTTATTGCCGGTAACCTGGGCGGGCACACCACCATTAACTCCGAGGGTAATATTTGCAATTGCGGTAACATTGGCTGCGTGGAGAGCGAAAGTTCTACCTGGGTTTTAACAGAAATAGCCCGGAAATCTCCTGATTTTTCAAGAAGTAAATTGTCTCAGGTGGAAATGATTGACTTCAAGAGCCTATTTCAGCTTTCCGAAACGGGAGATGCCCTGGCTATTGAACTCAAAAACCGATGTCTGAAAGTGTGGGCTTTGTGTGTGATCAATCTTGTACATGCCTATGATCCACAAAAGGTAATTTTTGGCGGTGGCATTATGAAGAGCAGCCACATTATCCTGCCTTACATCCAAGGAATGATCGACAAACACGCCTGGATAAATTCCACGGATGTGGAGCTGACTGAGGCGTTTCAGCTAGAAAACGCAGGCATACTTGGGGTTTATGAATTATTTAAACAAAAATATAAGTGATGGTTTCCAATTACGAAAAATTTCCATTTGTAGAAGTAAGCAAGTCCGGCGATAAATGTCTGGTTGGATGGCAAAATATTGTCCATGAAATTAATGGTTTGATTCAGGCCAAAAGCAAAAAGAGAACCATAGTCGGTATAGATCTATATCATGGTGTTCCGACCGATCAGGTTCGGGCAGCGATAGCAGAATTCCTGAAACCCGATGCCATAATCAACACAAATGACTTTTTGAAAAGTCCGGACGTCATTCAGGAAATGGTACATCCATTTGTGACTGATGACCAGATTTTTGGCAAAATGAATAATCTGCAGATCACTGATTTTTTCGATCTGGAAAGAGTTACCAATGAAAAAGAAACAATTGCTGATTCCGCTTCCGGAACGGTTGTCATTTACGGAGAAGGAGCAGCTCTTTTTGCAGATTGTGACCTATTGATTTATATGGATCTGGCAAGATGGGAGATTCAGAAAAGAATGAAACGGAACGAGGTGGGTAACTTGGGAGTGAAAAATCTCGAAGAATTTTTTGCACTAAAATACAAACAAGCCTACTTCGTCGACTGGCGGGTGCTGGATCGGCATAAAGTGTCCTTTTTTGAGCGGATTGATTATTTTATTGATGCCAATGTATGGGAACAGCCTAAAATGATCAGCGCTGACGATTACAATGCCGGACTGGACGCAGCCGTGAAGCAACCATTCAGAGTGGTTCCATTCTTCGATCCCGGCCCATGGGGTGGGCAATGGTTGAAAGAAGTGGTGGATCTGGACAGAAGGGAAGTAAACTTTGCCTGGGGCTTCGACTGTGTGCCCGAAGAAAACAGTCTGCTTTTCAAATTTGGTGTGCATACCTTTGAGCTTCCTTCGATTAATTTGGTTCTGAAACGACCAGAGCAATTACTCGGCAAATCGGTTTACAATGCTTTTGGGGCTGAATTTCCCATCCGTTTCGATTTTCTGGACACCATGGATGGCGGTAATCTGAGTTTACAGGTGCATCCGACCAAAGCGTATATCAAAGAGCAGTTTGGTATGGATTACACCCAGGATGAAAGTTATTATTTTTTGGAGGCTGAGGAAGACGCATGTGTGTATCTGGGTACCAAAAAGGATGTTGACAGCGCGGCGATGATCGAAGAGCTGGAAGCAGCACAAAAGGGGACCAGTGATTTCGATGCAGATAAATATGTCAATAAGATTTCCGTCAAAAAGCATGATCATATTCTGATCCCTGCCGGAACGATCCATTGCTCTGGGAAAAATGCGGTTGTTCTGGAGATCTCTGCAACGCCATATATCTTCACATTCAAATTGTGGGATTGGGGAAGACTGGGAATGGATGGTTTACCTCGGCCAATTAATATTGAGCATGGCAAAAAGGTAATTGACTGGACACGGGATGAGGCATGGGTAAAAGAAAATCTGTTTAACAACATTACCGGGATATCAAAGAACGAACATGTGAAGGAGGAGTCAACGGGATTGTACCAAACGCAGTTTATAGAGACGAGGAGGCATTGGTTCGATGATACGGTTGTGCATCACACCCATGGCAACCTGAACGTGGTGAATTTGGTTGAAGGGGAAGAGGTGATCATAGAAAGTCCTGATAATCAATTTGAACCACACATTATTCATTATGCTGAAACCTTTATTGTACCGGCAAATGTGAATGTTTACACGGTGCGCCCCTATGGGAAGTCTGCAGGTAAGAAATGTGCTACGGTAAAAGCATATGTAAGGGAGGGTATTTAAATCAGTATCAAATTACGTTTTGTATGTCCGGTTTTATAAAATCCTTTTTGTTTTTCCCACTGCTGATATTAGGTTCTGTATTGGCAGTGGGGCAGATTAAAATGCCACAGATCTTTCAAAACAACATGGTGTTGCAGAGGGATAAACCCATTGCTGTGTGGGGATGGGCAAAACCCGGGGAGGAGGTGGTGGTAAAACTAGGTTCAGACCAAAAGGCGGTAAAAACTGACGAAAAAGGCAAATGGCTGGTGAAAATGAATGCGATGCCAGCCGGAGGGCCTTATACCCTGCAGGTCAACGGCAGCAATTCTATCATTTTTGAGAATGTACTTATTGGGGATGTCTGGATTTGTGGAGGGCAGTCGAATATGCAATGGAAAGTGAAACAGACCGGATTTCAAGAAACGGATAGTTCGCTGATCAAGTCCAACAGAATCAGACTTTTCACAGTATTGACGGAAATGGATTACCAGCCACGAACAGATCTTAAAGGCATTGGCTGGCAGGAACTGAGTGGGGAAAATATTGAAGCGTTTTCGGCCGTAGCTTATCACTTTGGAAAAAAACTGAATAGTGAACTGGATGTGCCCATCGGATTGATCAGCGACAACCTGGGCGCTACTTCGGTTGAAACCTGGATGAGCAATGAGTCGCTGCTTCAATTTCCAGTATTCCGGGAAGAAATGAAAGAAACAGTAAATACCGGAAAGAGTTTCGCCCGGTTGAATGCCGATTTTGAGACTTATAAGACAAAATGGTACCGCAAACATTATTACCATGGAGAGGGCGTAGAGCAGAAATGGTTCCTGCCTGAGACGGATTTTGCAGATTGGAAGCCGCTAAACCTTGCCGGGAATACCTGGGAACAGGAAGCCGATCTGAAAGATTTTGACGGAGCCGTTTGGGTAAAAACAACCTTTGATTTTGATAAAACCAAAGGTCCTGATTCGCTTAGTCTACAATTGTTGCAGATTGATGATTATGACATTACCTGGGTGAACGGTATGAAAATAGGGGAGACATTTGGCAACCATAATCACCGTAACTACAAGGTTCCGGCTTCCATATTAAAGCCGACAGGCAACGTTTTGGTTGTTAGGATCTTTGATACCGGAGGCATCGGGGGATTTACAACTTCGCCGTTCTGGGGGAATCCCATTTTATGGGGAAAATGGTTTTACAAAAAAGGATTGCGTATTGATCCTTCAAAATTCCCTAAGCCGGTTCTCCCCAACGCTACTCCCTTTTCTTCACCAGGTGTTCTTTTTAATGCCAACATCGCTCCTTTGGCTCATTTGGCTGTAAAGGGCGTGATCTGGTATCAGGGAGAAGCCAATGCCGAGCGGGCTGCCGAATATCGGGCACTATTTCCGGCGATGATTGGTAGCTGGCGAACGAATTGGAACGATGAAAACCTGCCGTTTATCTTCGTACAACTTGCCAACTATATGCAGGAAAAGCCGGAGCCGGCTGAAAGCGCCTGGGCGGAGTTGCGAGAGGCACAGGCAATGGCATTGAAGTTGCCTTATACCGGCATGGCATGTGCAATTGATGTGGGCGAAGCGGGTGATATTCATCCGAAAAACAAAAAGGATGTTGGAAAACGACTGGCTCTTGCAGCATTAAAAGTGGCTTACAACAAACAGATTGACGGACAGGGTCCTGCATACAGTCACATGCGTGTGCAGGGAAACGAGGTCGTTTTGAATTTCACCAACATCACCGGAGGTATTTACACGACCGATAAATATGGCTATGTTAAAGGTTTTCAAATTGCAGGCGAGGATGGGAAATTCGCGTGGGCACTGGCGAAAATACATGGGAATCAAGTCATTGTGAGTTCCGAACAGATTAAGAAACCCCTTGCTGTAAGGTATGCATGGAGTGATAATCCCGGGGAACTGAACCTGTTTAATCGGGAAGGTTTGCCTGCTGTGCCATTTCGGACCGACGACTGGAAAGGAATAACGGATGGCAAGAAGTTTCAAAGTGGTCCCCGTTTTTAGAATTCATGTGCGGATTTGGGAGGAAAGACTTAAATTGTGAGCTTAATACAGACCTAAAGCATGGAAATTGAAAATAGCGAAGAAGTAGCTCAATTGGAATTTAAGATAGATCACAGCAGTCCATTGCCGTTTCATGTTCAAGTTGAAAATCTTCTAAGAACTTTAATTGATTTGCCGGAGTATAAAAACGGCAAGATGCTTCCCAAAGAAGTAGAGCTCGCTAAACGCCTTGGAATATCCAGAAATACGGTAAGGCAGGCAACCAACAAGCTGAAAAACGAAAATCTACTGGAGCGTAAAAAAGGTGTAGGAACACGTACCATAAAAAACACCGTTAGTACGAAATTAGTGAATTGGGTGAGTTTTAGTTCCGAGATGAATTCTCAGGGACTCGACTTTCACAATTATAAAATTAAAGTGGATTGGGTGAAAGCAAGTGACGAAGTTGCTGATATGCTGCGGATACAAAAAGATAAGGAGGTACTACGTCTTGAAAGGCTCAGGGGCTTGCTCGATGGCCCTTTTGTTTTGTTTGTTTCCTATTTTCATCCACGGGTGGGCTTAACGGGTAAGGAAGATTTTTCAAGACATTTGTATGAAATTCTGGAACAGGATTATGCAACTGTGCCTTTTGTATCCAAAGAGGAGATTAAGGCCATTGGCGCAGATGAAATTGTAGCCCATGAGTTAAAAATACACAAGGGTTCTCCCGTTTTGTTTAGAAAGAGATTGGTATTGGATCCCGGCGAAAGGCCTATCGAATACAATCTGGGATACTATCGCGGTGATAGCTTCACCTATGAAATTGATATAAATCGTTAAGATTATCCACCCTGTGAGTAATCGTATACTTTATCCGCAACAAACCAGAATATAGCCTGCTCTTAAGGCGTATCTGAGGCTTCCCTCTTCTCAAAATCATATTTCGTAAGATATTGCCAGGGACCATTGTGGTATCGCCAAAGCTGAATACCGTCAATGGTGATGTCGAAGGATTTAAATTCCTGCAGCAAAGCAGCCTGTAATTTTTTGGCTTCGGCGGGTTCTACCTTGTTTTGAATCGTAATGTGGAAGTTTCGCTTTTGCCGGTCCTGATTGGTCATATGTTCCAGCCAGTTATTCTGGAGGTTTTGATGGAGTATTGTCAGTTCCGGCGAAATAATCTTAAAAGCAGTACCACCTCCCAACGACATCACACCATGCACGGTGGCAGCCAATCGCTTTTGATTATTGCAAATTTTTTGAAGGTCTTCACGTATCCATGGCTCGTTGGGTAAGGCATGAAAAAGCGTGAGATGTGCATCCAGATAGTTTCGCTCAGCCGGGAAATACTGCTTGCGCAATGCATTGAAATAGCTTTGCGCAGACGCGGTAATGGACAGCGTAGCTATCAGCGGTTTCGTGGCCGAGGATTCGGTGGGTGTGGGTGTTTGCATGGGTATAGGCGTGCGGTATGATATGGGTGACTGTTTTGTTGTAATCGGGTTGTGGAGGACTGATTATTTATTTGCAAAATAGGAAATTATCTCCAGCTGAGTTATAACTACGAACTTCTTATTTTCTGGTTCGCCGTATTCTGAACTTGTATTGGGGAACGTTTGCGGGTTGAGGTTGTTCGGCAGTTTCTGGATGTGTAAGCTAACAAAGGGTGGTTTAGCTACTTTTTCCAGATAAAGGCGGTCAGTGATTATTATTTAATGTTTTAAATTTGTTGTGTTCTCCGCATGCCTGTGCAGTGAATGTCGCGGTCGGAACGCGGAAAGGAATAGGATATCAACATTACTCGGGGAATCTATTTGCCATGATGATTTGGAATATTATTAAGGGGCTGGTGCTTGGGTTATTCCTGTGTGTCATTGGAAGCTATCTATGGTATCTGTGCACTAGCAGTCATATTAAAATGATAAGCGCAGATAAATGTGAGACCGCTGCGGGTCAGAGTTTAAAAGAACTAAGCAAACTGGTAAAAACCAGCTGGTTTAATAGAAAACATAACGATGTGGAAGTATTCTCCGATGGGCCATGTATGTTTTACATGTACTACAAAAAGCCTGGGGCTTTGTATTTTGGGTCAGAGAGGATGAGTGGTTACAGTGTCGGCGTTGGGATGCCCGAAGCCGAACTGCATCAGTTTGCCGATACAATCTCACTTGATATGGACTATCAGAAGATGTTGGATCTGCTCTATGCGAGAGCGAGGAAGAATCCCGCACCACCCCACCAGTTTTAGTAAATCCCTTATTATTAGCCAAATCTTCGCTAGAGAGCGTAAACCAATCTTGCATAATCGGATTAAGGGAAGTAATTTCATTGCCCCGGCCCGTGTTTTTACACCATAGCTTACTATTGTTAACATAAACCAACAAATCGTCATAATTACCCGAATATTTAGCTAATTCACTCGAGGCAACAACAAACTGCTGCTGGCGGGCTTTCAGCTCGTGGACGGCCCATTGCAGCTTTCTTTTCTGCCCGTCACTTGAAGTTTACTCCATCGCCGTAGTTAGGATCAGCTCCTGGGCTTTTTCCAATGCTCCGCTGGATTGGGTAGGAATTCCGGCAGTACCCCGACACCCTCCCAATTGGTTTTGGAATACGGGTTGATGGACTGTGCAAAAGGTAGATTAATCAAAAAACCTTGGCCAAGAAGAAACGGCCTTGCAGGATGTGCTCCACCTCCTGCGGTATCACCTACGATCAGGGCACGTTTGGCTTGTTGCATACTGTAATTGAAGTCTTCGGCCGCCGAAAAGGTGCTGTGACTGGTCAGGATATAAACTGGCAGGGACAAGTGCAAGCCATCTGCCTTATCTGGATCTGCCCAATATATAAAAGTAGAATCCCTGACCCGGTTTTCAATGGTCGTAAAAGGCGTTCGAACAGGAAAGAAATAGCTGCCCATTTGGCTCACCATTTCCGGACTGCCTCCTCCATTGAAACGCATATCAATTATAAGTGCCCGTGTCCGGGAAAGAAAACGTAAGGCCGAGAAAAAAGATGGCCGTGCCCATTCAGTAAATGAGGTAAAGCTGTAAACCGGGAGATAACCAATGTTACCGTCCAGAATTTCCACTTTATTTAAACCGAAATTTTCGTCCATTGCCTCGACCAGAGCGAGAGAGTCCCGCATACACTGATTGCAGATCCTGGGCCAATTGAGCGGCTAGCTTGTTTGGATTCGTGATTGTACGATATCGGCCCCGTTTGAATTTTGTCTGCAATTGTTTGCTCATCACGGCTGCTTTGTCGGGGAAAATATAAAACCCGTTTAAAGGTGAATGCCTCAGTTGTCATTTGTTTGTTTATGTTTTTAAGCTCAGTCTCCGTCAAATCTAAAATCTGACAAATGATCGTAATTATTTTACTTACAACATGTTACAATAGTTACAAAAATTTAATGCATCACTAATTATTGATTAAATATAAATAAATGTTTCTTTGCAGAAGTAGTTGCAAGTTTACTTGTGACTATACTACTCTCCATAAAATATCGGTGATGAAAAAACTTCTGCTTGCGTTCCCATTTGCATTCCTGTCCCTGCTATGCACCTCAAGTATCCAGGCTCAGAACTGGAATCAGATCCTCAAAGCATCTGCCAGTGACCGCGAGGATAAAAATACCAGCGGACGATCGCCTTACGATTATTTTGGCCAGACAGTTGCCCTTTTTGGTGATTACGCCATTGTGGGTTCAATTGGCGAAAATGAAGATGCCAATGGGGCAAACTATGTCTATCATTCAGGGGCTGCTTATGTCTTTCAAAAAGTAGGTGGCGAGTGGAAAAAAATAAGAAAACTGTGCTCCAACGGCCGTCCCTCCGGGTCTTATTTTGGAGTTTCAGTTGATATCAATGATCAATATGCCGTTGTGGGGGCATACGGAGAGAATTCCCGGGAAGGTGCCGCCTACATTTTCAAGAAAGACGAAGGCGGTATCGACAATTGGGGACAAGTAAAAAGACTTACCGCTCCCTTCCCGGCTCAGGACGATTACTTCGGCGCCTCGGTGTCCGTTAGTGGCGACTATGTCGCTGTTTCGGCTTTCGGGGACGACGAAGATGCCGGGCAAGGCAATTTTCTGCACAGCGCGGGATCCGTTTTTTTGTATAGAACGGACATGGGAGGACAGGAAAACTGGGGCCAGGTGGCGCAGGTCAATGCGCCGAAACGTGAAGCATTGGACAGCTTTGGTAATCACCTATCACTCGACGGCGAACTGCTTGTTGTCGGAGCGGCTTTGGAAGATCACGATGTTCTGGAGCAAAACGAACTGTCTGCCGCAGGGTCTGCGTACATTTTTGGGAAGAATAGCGGTGGTGCGGATCAATGGGGCCTGATCAAAAAAATAGTTGCTCCCACGCGTGCGGCTTCGGCCACTTTCGGAACCTCGGTTGATATCAGCGGGGATTATGTCGTTGTTGGCGCCGACCAGGATGATCCAAGCCCCGGAGTGAACGGGCCCGGGGCGGCTTACATCTTTAAGAGATCCGAAGGAGGCCCCGATAATTGGGGTGTCGCCAGAAAACTTGTAGCTCCCGTCCGTGCCAATGAGGACCACTATGGTAGATCCGTCTCAATAAGTGGGGATTATGTCATTGTTGGAGCTTACATGGAGGATGAGGATGGGTCAGAGTTTTTCACCTTGAATGGCTCGGGGTCGGCCTATATTTATAAGAAAAATCAACCCTCTAATGACAACTGGGGCATTGTAAAAAAAATAACGGAACGGTATAGGGCCAACAGTGATTTCTTTGGTTATGCCGTGGGAATCAGTGGAGAAAACGCCTTTGTTGGCGCCTGGGGTGAGGATGACGATCGATTTGAGCAAAAGCCCGTTCCAGAGTCCGGGGCTGCATTCTTTTTTAACAAAGATCTGAATGGAACCGATAACTGGGGATTGTTCGATAAAGTGATCACCTCCACCGGAGCCGCCACTCCCCGCCTCTATGGGGCTGACGTATCCATTAGCGGCAATTACGCAATTGTGGGCGCTGTTGACGGAAGAGCTGGTAGCAGCGCCGGCCAAAAGGGCCCTGTATATATCCTTTATAACAACGGCGGAAACTGGACTGAGGTTAAACGAATAGATCCTCCTGCTGACATGACCTTTGACAATTTCGGATCTTCGGTTGCCATCAACGGGAACTATGCCATCGTGGGAGCAAGGGATGGGAACATAAAATTCGTCGGAGGTCAGGTGGAACTCGCCACGAGTGGGGCTTACATTTTCGAGAAAGACAGGGGTGGGACGGGAAACTGGGGGATGGTAAAATCGCTTGTTCACTCAGCAGACCGGCGTGGAGACGACCGCTACGGCTTTTCTGTTGCGTTAAACGGAGAATATGCAATAGTGGGTGCGCCGGGGTATTTCGCCAATAACGGAGCGCCGCCCGATTTCACGGGTGCGGCCTTTCTTTTTCAAAAGGATCATGGAGGAAGCAACAACTGGGGGCTGTTGAAAACGGTAACACCATTATTTCTTGCCAATGGAGATAACTTCGGGTGGTCGGTGGCCATCGAGGGGAATACTCTTTTGGTGGGCTCGAGATCGGAAGATCATGACGCGACCGAGAACGATCCCCTAGAAGGCGCGGGCGCAGTGTACATCTATGAAAAAGATCTCGGGGGCATCAACAATTGGGGCCAGAAGCAGAAGGTCACCGCTCCAATAAGGCATGCATATCAAACTTTTGGGTCGTCGGTAAATATTAGTGGTGATCATTTCATCGTAGGGGCTCCATATGACGAGAGAGATGTTAACGGAGGCAATACACTACGATATGCGGGTGCTGCTTATGTGTTCAAAAAAGATCAGGGCTCCGGCCTCTGGGCTGTGGTAAAAAAAATGACTGCGGCAGTGCGAACGGAAAATACATACTTTGGTTCCAACGTTGGTATAAGCGGAGATAATGCCGTTGTGGGCTATGGGTTCGACCATTATGACGCTTCAAACAGCAACTACACCAATCTGTCAGGTTCAGTTTCTGTCTTTAGCAAGGATAAGGATGGTAGTGAGAACTGGGGACTTTTCCAAAAAATCACCGCACAGTATCGATTTGCCGAGGATCGCTTTGGATTCGCTGTGGCCATTTCAGGACAAAATATCCTGGTCGGTGCGGCAAATGATGATAAAGATTTCAGAGAGGAAAATTTTTTGACTGACGCGGGATCCGCCTACATTTTCAGAAACAGTTCCGTGCCCCTACCTGTGAAACTCTTATCTTTCGACGCTTCCAAAACCGAAAACGTGGCGGTACTGAAATGGTCCACGACAGAGGAATTGAACAGTGATTTCTTTGAGTTACAAAAAAGCAGGGATGGGTTCTCGTGGGAAGCACTCAACACTTTGAAAGCGGCCAAAGAAAGCACTACCTTGAGATCCTATTCCTACAATGATCTTAAACCTTTCGAAGGGGAAAATTTGTATCGTCTGAAAATGGTGGACCAGGACGGCAGCTTCGCGTACAGCCGTATCAGAAGTCTATCTTTTGAAAATTCGAATGCCTTCAGGCTGTTTCCAAACCCCGTTTCAGACAGGCTTTTCGTTCTTGGTTCGGTCGATTTATCCAAAATCGAATCTGTTCAGTTGATCAACAATCTCGGTCAGGTCGTATTTCAATCGGCAGGCATTGACAAAGGCGGGATCTCGGTGCGAAATCTCGCGCCCGGAATTTATACCATCCGGACCAGAAAGGTTGGCGAATCCAGCAAATACCAGAAGGTAATGGTGGTTCGGTAAATTATCGGCAGAGTGGGCTGGAGGGCCGAATGGAATGACTCAAAGTACAATTTACAAGTTAATTCGTGTTTATTCAGACTTAAGTATTGACTGGCTTCTTACGGGAAATGGACAGATGTTTCAGAAACCACCTCTTGAACTCGGCTTAATCTGTGTGATAGATTCAACAGAATATAGAAGTTTAGATGGTGGCGGTTGTCTGGTGATAACACCGTTAATTGCGTCAAGGGAGTATGAATCCTGTAAAGGGAACTGGTTAAAATCTGAATACTTAAGAAGTTTACCGAACTATGTAATTTTCGTTTCCAGTATGGAGCCTAGAAGAGGCTGCTCATTTGAAATTCTCGACCATTCCATGGATGATGGATCAAAAAACGCTATGCAAAGGCGATATATTTACGGGATTGAGAGATGATAATCGAAACAGCCTGCGATCTTTTAGCGTGTTAGCGGTTCCGACATTTGTTATACATATTAAAAACGAGATCTTAATAGCAAATGCCGTGGAAGATAGAAGCAAGGGGGAGCTGTATTGCAAATTCCTAAATCCGGACAAAAATGCTTATCCCGATCGTATAATTAGGAATGAAGAAATATTGGAGCTTTATCACTTCGCAGCGTTAAGCAGGAGATTTCAGCATCGTTGAGACTGGGAATGGGTGATCAAAAAATTGGATAGTAGACACCAAAGACCTCGAATATTTTTAATAACTAACCTCTATCAATAATGAAAATATCATCAGAAAAGCAGAGTGAACTCAGTCAGATAAAAAAACTACATAAAGACTTCGTTTTTATTGTCGAAAACCCTGGGCAGGGTTTATCAGGTGAAGTTTACAACCAAATCAGAGATTACATCAAGCCTGTTTTGGTGACTTACGGGCTGCTCGACGTCGCTGATTCACTTATTGGATGGCAATTTGACTTGATCGATAAATTGGTAGAGTCCAAAGAAGAAATAGACTGGGTCTTCAATGAGCATATTTTGAGCTTTGACCCTTTGTATAAACACAAGCTGTTTTTAAAGAAGATCTCTGAAATGACGGGTTATGAGTACCAGCGATATTTAAAGTTTATCAATACAGAAAATTCTAACCTCCAAATATCATGAGCAAAATAGAAGAGTATTTAATGTTGTTTATAGAGTCGGACGAAATCAAATTTGAAAACATGCCCGAGGGCTCCAGGGGTGGCAATGGTAAAAAGGTTGAATACTTAAAGGAAATAGGGCTTGTTGCTTGGATTGCGTCGCACGAAAAGGATTACCCGGATGAAGCTTGGCTACTGGACTCTGGACTGAAAATTGTGAATGAATTGAGAAAGAGGAGAAAAGGGTAACTGACTGGATTCGTGACTCTGGCTTCTCATTTCAAAACCCTCTCATAAATCAATGAAAAAAATACTCCTCTTCACTATCGTTACCATTGTTTTTACATCATGTGTTAGTACCGGCGTAGTTCCGATCAAAGGAAAGTATCCTGATGGTCCTTTAAGAATGAAGCTGGACGTTCCTGCTGATACAGTGTGGGATAGGGTTATTGATCTCATTGCAGACATAGGATTAAATGTGAGAATTGTCGACAAGGCAAGCGGTCTCGTCGTTTCTGATCCGGTGTCATTTACTGACAAATATTCTACCGAGGATAGGCAAGGCGCTGTTACCGACAAGGGAGCTTCGATAGTTACAACCAGGCTTAATGACGAGAACTTTAAAATGGTGATGAAGTCGGTCACTGCTTCATGGAATCTCCGGGTGAAAGAAGTGTCACCTGGTAAGTCAACGGTTAGCGTTCTCCTTTATAATATTGATGCAAAGGGCGTAGTTGATGATTACAGGCACAAGGGAAAATCAACAGGAGTTTTTGAAAAGTGGGTGCTGGATAATTTGTATCAGGCGAAATAATTTCTTTCATCCTTAATCGTATCCAGCATCAGGTGTTACGCAAACCTCTCGCGTTACTTCCAACAACCACACCCGTTTAAGATGCAGTTACAGTATCTGTAAAAGTAGGTTGAATGATAAAGGGCGGGTGCTCCGGCTTTTATCGGAGGAAGTCTTGACACGAAGTTGATCTAACAGTTTTGACTAAGCCAACAACACAGCCAGTGTAATTATTGAAGAAAGAGGGTCATTTTAGTAGACTCGATGTATTATCTTACACTTAACTTGTTATATTTACGTTGTAATATATGCAATGCGACAATTGCATTGCATCAGTAGTTTACCACTTAACCGCCCATAATCATGAAAGGACCAATGTCAGATACATCTGTCAAAGTACTTGCAGATCACCAGGCTTCAAGGGAGTTGAGATCTTTTCTTCAAAACGATAAAAGTGCCAACGTGGTCATCAAAGCTTCAGACGGTGGCAAGTTTCGTGTTAGAAAAATAGAATTTTCTAAGTTTGCGAAATGAGTCTCATATTTAGTGCGATAATAATTATCACCTTAATTGGGAGTGTAATTTAAACTCTGTCTGGCCATCTAAGTTTATTCAAATTTAATTTTTCTTTTCGATTTCAAATGCTTTTTTGCTTGTTATTGGATTTGTCAAGGGCGGCTGAGGCACGAGGCCGTTTATATACCCTTGATAAATTCAATAACGGGCTATTTTTGCGTTTTATATTGGGAAGCAAAATTAAAGGTCCATTCGCATTCTGTCGCCAAATTTGATATGCAGTTGTTGAGCTGTCAGTGCCCAATTTTGCAAAGGCGACGTCCATTTTCGGCTAATATTCTCGACCGCCAGGTAGATCAATTTGAGTAATGCCATATCATTAGGAAAAGCTCCTTTTGTTTTGGTGATTTTTCTGACTTGCCGATGAAAACCCTCGACGGCATTTGTCGTGTAAATAAGCCTCCTAATCTGCTCATCATAAGCAAAATAAGTTGACAGTTTGTGCCAATTATTCTGCCAGGATTTGATTACGACAGGGTACTTGGAGCCCCACTTATCGTTAAGTTTATCAAGCTCCAATTCCGCTTTATCTTTTGTAGGAGCTTGATAAACCGTTTTTAAGTCCTGCATGAAAACTTTTTGATCCTTGGAAGCTACATATTTCAACGAATTTCTGATCTGATGAATGATGCAACTCTGTATCTCTGATTCCGGAAAAGACGCTAATATTGCCTCAGAAAAGCCGGTCAGATTGTCCGTACAAGCTATCAAAATATCTTTTACGCCCCTGGATTTCAAATCAGTAAGAACCGAAAGCCAAAAATTAGCTCCCTCACTTTCAGACACATACATGCCAATCAGATCTTTATAGCCATCTCGATTTACTCCTAGAACATTATATACAGCTCGTGTTACCACCCGCCCCCCGTCTCGAACCTTATAATGCATAGCATCGAGCCATACAATGGTATAAAGGCTTTCCAAAGGCCTACTCTGCCATTCTTTGACCTGAGGAATCACGCGTTCAGTGATCTCTGATAGCGTGGCATGAGATATCTCAACATCATACATCTGCTGGATGTGGTCGGATATATCCCGAAAACTCATTCCCTTACTATATAATCCAATAATTTGAGGAGCCAGATTGTCAGCCAGGACCGTTTCGCGTTTCTTGACGATTTGCGGCGAAAAGCTGCTTTTTCGATCCTCTGGCGTAGTCAGAATGATTTCGCCAGACATGGTTTTTAAGCGTTTGCTACCTTTACCATTGCGTTTGTTACCTGATTCGCGTTCTTGCTCACTGAGGTGAGTGTTCATCTCTGATTCAAGAGCACTTTCCAAAAATTGTTGAAGTAAGGGCGCGAAAACGCCATCTTTACCAGTTAACGATTGTCCTTTCATTAACTGTTCGAGCGCCTTGTCGCGCATCTGTTCGAATTCTGTCTTTTCCATGTTCTGTCTTAAAGTTAAAACTTTTAGACAGAGTTCATTTTACAGTCTCCCTTAATTTACCCTGGTATAGTTTTTCGCATCATTTATTTTAAAGGAATATTTTTCAAAACCGACGAAAAAGCCATTCTTGGCAATAAGTACGCCAACAAAAACAAGTTCAAGTTTTTAAAGGTCTCTATGTGGGAGCAGGTAATAGCATCGCTATTACCTGCTTTTTTTATACATGTGGTCGCCATTGTATTAGTGGAGTGTATTTATAAAGATATTGATTTTCCCCTGCTATACAAGTTACTAATACCGCCAACCAGCACCATCTACTTGGATCACGAACAACAAAGTAGTCTTGGCGCCCAGTTCATAAACTTTGCATTTTACATTTTATTTGGTATTGTTTTGGCGGTCTCATCTGCCCTTGGATTAAGATTTTTAGTCTATCGATTCAATCTTGACACTCGAAGCACCTTTTTTAAATTTAACAGTGAATGGTATTATATCTTGTCAGGGCGATTGGTGGACACGCCAGAGTATAAGAGGTCGTTCGGAAGTATAACGCTTCCATTGATTTATGTACACGCTCTGGTTGAGACAAAAGAGCAGTCATTAATATATGACGGTTATCTGTTTGAATATGAGTTAAGCGAAAGTGGGGATGGCTTGGAGAGAATAATTTTAATTGACGTACAGCGACGAGAAATGATCAAAACGCAGAAAACTGTCAAAAGCACTAGTGAAGGGGTTGAAAAAGTTACTTTTGTTGAAACCTATAATAAATCTAATGATAGATCTAGTATAGGGGAGCAATTGATGGTCATTCCATACAATCAAATAAAAAACATGACGCTTACCTATTTGGCTATTGAAGACGTTGATGAGTCGGAAAATACAGAAGCGAAATTGGTTGTGGAAGGCAAATAATAAGAAGTAATTATATAAAAACTGTTTCGCCTGGACACTCTCCGGGCTTTTTTTATGCCCGAGTTACAATGTTAATTATAATGTTAATCTGGTGGCGGACAATAAAAAAGGACTTAGTTTTTTACGCTAAGTCCTTGATTTTCAAGTGGGCCCACCTGGAATCGAACCAGGCACCTACTGATTATGAGTCAGTTGCTCTAACCGAATGAGCTATAGGCCCGAAACTTCTAACAGCTAACAGCTAACAGCTAACAGCTAACAGCTAACAGCTAACAGCTAACCCAGTGTTTGGAGTGCAAAATTAGTAAAACGTGCTAATTCTCCAAATCATATTGTCAAGAATAACTTCTTTTCTCCGTTGCAAGTTTATTATTTTTGCAAAAAAAACGTGTTTTGAACAAACGAAAAATCATCAACGACCCGGTTTACGGCTTTATCACAATATCTTCCGACTTGCTGTTTGACCTGGTCGAGCATCCTTATTTTCAGAGGTTGAGGCGGATCAAACAGTTGGGGTTGGCGGAAGTGGTTTACCCGGGTGCCCTGCATACCCGATTCCATCATGCCCTGGGTGCCATGCACCTGATGAGTCAGGCGCTGAAAGTACTGCAGGATAAGGGACATTTAATCTGGGAGGCTGAGCTGGAAGCGGCACAGGCGGCTATTCTCTTGCACGATCTGGGACATGGGCCGTTTTCGCATGTTTTGGAAAGCGTACTGATGCCCGGCGTTGCGCACGAATCCATGACGCTGGCTCTGATGAAGGATATCAACCGGCAGATGCACGGGAGGCTCGACGTGGCCATACAAATGTTTGAAGGCACCTATCCCAGGAAATTTTTTCATCAGATGATCTCCAGTCAGCTGGATATGGATCGGATGGATTACCTGAACCGGGATAGTTTTTATACGGGTGTGATTGAAGGTTCTATCGGGGCCGATCGACTGATTAAAATGCTTGATGTGGTTCAGGATCAGCTTGTGGTTGAGGAAAAGGGATTGCTGAGTATTGAAAATTTCCTTCATGCGCGCAGGCTCATGTACTGGCAGGTGTATCTCCATAAGACACTTCTGAGCGCTCAGGCGATGCTGACACAATTGTTATACCGGGCGCGCGAGTTGGCTGAGCAAGGCGACACGTTATTTGCCACACCAGATTTCTCGATTTTTTTACACAACAAATTCACCCTCGAGGATTTTATCAGAAACCCGGAGTTGCTCGGCTCTTTCAATCGGCTGGATGATCACGATGTCTGGGCGTCAGTGAAAGGTTGGTCGGCGCATGGGGACTTCGTTTTGTCAACCCTCAGTAAGATGCTGTTGGAACGAAAATTGTTCAAAATTTCATTCTACGAGGAGCAGCCCGATGACGAAATATTAAAACCTTTACGTGAAGATCTATTAAATGCCGGATTGTCCGAAAAGGAGGCTTCCTATTTTATTATAACCGGTGAAACCACCAATTATGCTTACGAAAAGGAGCAGGACCCGATCTGTGTGAAAATGAAAAATGACGAGCTGCTCGATATCGCTGATGCATCGGATATCCCCACCATCGAAGCCCTCACTAAGATTGTCCGGAAGTACTATGTATGTTGGGGTAAAAATGTATCTTTGCGTCAATAACTAAGATGTCAATTTGTGGTTTAGGAAAAAGACATCTTTTACTTACATGCCATATTACGTCCCGTACGTTTATAGAAATTAGCCGAAAAATATGAAATTTACTGTCAGCGAGATTGCACAAATGCTTGATGGAACGACTGTTGGCAATGATCAGATCCTGATACATTCGGCTGCCAAAATAGAAGAGGGAGAGCCAGGATGCATTTCTTTTTTGGCAAATAGCAAATATGAACCCTATATCTATGCGACCAAATCTTCCGCGGTCATTGTAAATAAAGACTTTGTACCAAAGCAGCCGGTTACAGCCACGCTGATCTATGTGGAAAATGCATACTCGGCCTTCACAATACTCCTGGAAGAATATCAAAAGCGCATAGCAAAAGGTAAAAGCGGGGTGGAGCAACCTAGTTTTATTGGGGATAACAGCACAGTAGGCGATAATATTTACCGCGGTGCATTTTCCTACATCGGACGCAGTTGCAGGATCGGGAACAACGTCAAAATTTACCCACAGGTCTACATTGGTGAGGGCGTGGCGATTGGAGATGGCTGTGTGTTTCATCCCGGTGTGAGGATATATGACAATACGGTTATTGGTAATAATTGTACAATTTTTGCGAACACAGTGGTAGGCAGCGATGGCTTTGGATTTGCACCTCAAAGTGATGGAACTTACAAAACCATCCCTCAATTAGGAAATGTGATCATTGAAGACAACGTAAGCATCGGTGCCAACGCCACCATCGATTGTGCCACGATGGGGTCGACCATCATCAGAAAAGGCGCCAAGCTCGATAACCTCGTGCAGATAGCCCATAATGTGGAGGTGGGCCGGAATACGGTAATCGCTGCACAGTCGGGGGTGTCGGGTTCCACACACATCGGTGAACAGTGCATTATTGCCGGTCAGGTGGGCATATCCGGGCATTTGTTTGTGGCGAATCACACAAAAATAGGTGCTCAGAGTGGTCTAGGTAAAACTATAAAAAAGGAAGGGCTTTCTTTGTCGGGCTCTCCGGCGCGCGACCTTACCGAACACTTACGTGCGATGGCGGTCGTGAGAAGGATACCAGATCTTGAAAAAAGACTTAAAGAACTTGAATTAAATCGGTTGAAGGCAGAAGTACAGATCAAGGAATAATTCAACCGAAATAGATACAGAGCCAAACAAAATGCTCATTTTTGCGCGCGACCCCGCAGTTTTAGATAAGATAGGGAGAATACAATGAACGAAAAACAACAAACCATTTCGAAGTCCGTATCGGTTACGGGAGTGGGTTTACACACAGGTGTAGTAGCAACAATGACTTTTGTTCCTGCCCCCGCAAATCACGGTTATAAGTTTCAGAGGGTCGACTTACCTGGTCAGCCGATTGTTGATGCAGACGTAGACAATGTAGTGGATCTATCCCGAGGCACTACAATTGAACAAAACGGAGCCCGAATTCACACAGTGGAGCATACACTTGCCGCATTGGTAGGGCTTCAGATCGACAATGTGTTGATTCAGTTAGATGGGCCTGAGCCTCCGATTATGGATGGAAGTTCGATCCGTTTTGTGGATGCGCTTATGGATGCGGGTATTGAAGAACAAAATGCGTACCGGAATTATTTCGAAGTGCCGGAGTATGTGCATTATAAAAATAAGGAAAAGGATACCGAGCTGGTAGCCTTGCCACTTTCTGATTACAGATTGACGGTGATGGTTGATTACAATTCGACGGTAATCAGCAGTCAGCATGCTTCCTTGAATGATATTACCTTGTTTCAGGAAGATATCGCTTCTTGCCGGACCTTCGTTTTTCTTCATGAACTCGAAGCGCTATACAAGCAAAATCTTATAAAAGGAGGTGACCTTACCAATGCGATTGTGATTGTAGATCGCGATGTGAAAGAAGGCGAGCTCGACCACCTTTCTCAGCTTCTGAACAAGCCAAAGGTTAGCGTGGACAAGTCAAAGGGAATTTTGAATAATGTAGAGCTACATTATCCCAATGAAATGGCCAGGCATAAATTGCTGGACCTGATCGGCGACCTTGCCCTGATCGGCAGGCCTATAAAAGCACAGATTCTGGCGGCGCGCCCAGGTCATGCGGCCAATGTAGCCCTTGCTAAAAAGATTAAGAAGCTCATTAAATCAGGTAAGGGAGATATCCCAACCTACGATCCGAACAAAGCGCCAGTGCTTGACATCAAGCAGATAGGAGAACTGCTTGCCCACCGGTATCCATTTCAAATGATTGATAAAATCATTGCACTGGACGAAAACAGTGTCGTAGGTGTGAAGAATGTGACGATCAACGAAGAATACTTTTTAGGGCATTTTCCCGGAAACCCTGTTATGCCGGGTGTGTTGCAGCTGGAGGCCATGGCGCAGACAGGTGGAATTCTGGTGCTGAGCAGTGTGCCGGATCCCGATAATTACTGGCCTTATTTGATCGGTATTGATGCATGTAGGTTCCGTAGAAATGTATTTCCCGGGGATACCGTAATTTTTAAATGTGTGTTTACTTCGCCGATGAAGCGCGGTATTGTAAAAATGAGTGGCCGGGGATACGTGTCTGGACAGCTCGTGTGTGAAGCCGATATGATCGCTAGCTTAGTAAAGAAAAAATGACAGAATCGTTAGCATATATACATCCCGAAGCGAAGATCGCAGCAAATGTGGAAATCGAACCTTTTGCTATGATCCATAAAGACGTTGAGATTGGCGAAGGAACCTGGATAGGGTCCCATGCGGTTATAAATTCCGGCGCGCGGATTGGCAAAAACTGCCGGATTTTTCCCGGTGCAGTGATTTCGGCTACGCCCCAGGATCTTAAATACAACAACGAATATACGCTGACCATCATCGGTGATAATACCACCATTCGCGAGTATGCCACCATCAGCAGGGGAACAGAGGAGCATTGGAAAACACTGGTCGGCTCCGATTGCCTGATTATGGCGTACGCACACGTGGCGCATGATTGCCGGGTAGGTAACAACTGTATCATTGGAAATAATGTACAAATGGCCGGTCACGTTCATGTGGACGACTGGGCCATCGTTAGCGCCCTGAGTGCTGTTCATCAATTTGTGAAAATCGGATCACATTCGTTTGTGTCGGGTGCATCACTGGTACGAAAGGATGTGCCGCCATTTACCAAAGCAGCACGTGAGCCTATTTCCTATGCCGGGATTAATTCGGTTGGATTGAGGCGTCGTGGTTTTAGCAATGAGAAAATTGTCGAGATTCAGAATATTTACCGTTACATCTATATGCGGGGCTTAAATAATGCAGAAGCCCTTCAGAAAATAGAGCTCGAACTACCGCCATCCAACGAACGAGACGAAGTGGTGAATTTTGTAAGGAACTCGGAAAGAGGCATTATGAAAAGCCCTTTCCAGACTGCCGGGTCTATTGATCCTGAGTCTCAGCAGTAAAGGCATCCAGAACTTTTTAAATTTAATGCCAATAAAAAAACGCATCCGTTAGGTGCGTTTTTTTATTGGGCTCATGTAGTTATCAGCTAGGAATCCTGGCCCAGAAGTAAAAGTTTACTATCTGTTGTTACCCGGCATAACCCGGCAAATCGACGTTCTCACAGAAGCAAGAGTGGAAATAGCCCGGAAAACTCTGCAAGAACCCACCAGTTTTGTCGATAAGTCGTGCGGCCGGATTTGAAAAAGATCAGTGCATGCAGGAGAGACAGTGTCATAAACAGGACCGATATCCTTTGGGTATACCGGAACTCTGAACCCAAACACACGCCCACACCAAGCAACATCATAACTACTGTGCAGCCGTAAATTACGTTTGACGTCCTGGTTTTGCCCATCCATCTCGCCATATTTGGTGCCCCGGTACGATCCAGTGCATTAAAATGCGACATTATGAGCAGTAATTGGAAGGTCGACAAAAGGAAAGTAATTCCCATCAGTGCACTGTCACGCAACCCAGTTTCAGCTGAAAGCCAAACACTACCCCAGATTCCTGTGGTATAAAGAAGTGCTGTAACGGGTTCTTTGTATACATGGCTGCCGGAGGTGGGCGGTAGTTTGGTACAGAGCCATAAGCCTAGTGCAGTAACTCCACAGACTCCAATACCAATATTCCAGTAAAGGGATGGAATAAACCAGCAAAGCATGGCAGCCCAAAACAAAGATCCGGCAATCGCTTTGACAAAAACCGGTCTGTATTTTTTCACAAAACTGTATTGAGCAGATAATGATTTTCCCGGATTGCCATGGGGCAGTAATTGTAACATACCGTTGACTGCAAATACGACGAGGCCCATAATGGCAACCACAAAGGGGTTGGTCGGTGTTTTGCCATCAGGTAGCCGGCTGGCTATCATGCAAATCAACATCGCACTGGCGGAAATGTGTAGACCGGCCCATTTTAAATGAACAGGGTGGAATCTGTAAATTGAAGGAGCGACTTCTTTTTGATATTCGACTTTCACTGTGGTAGGCTTCTCTAAAGTAGTATGCTGATGTTATCACCTTCGCGCACAAATCCATTGCTTACTGCAACGAGATTTTGGCCAAACAGTATCTTTTTATTCACTTTCCGGTAGGAAGCGAGTGTTCTTAATGGTTCGGTACCTTTTTCTCCCGTCTCCGGATCGATGGTAGTGAGTACGCATCGTGAGCAGGGCTTTACAATATCAAAGGTTTCGGTTCCGATCCGAATGGATTTCCAGGTATCTTCCGCAAATGCATCGGTACCAAGCACTACAAAATTGGGTCGGAATCGTCTCATTTCCATGGCTTTGATCAGTTTGCTGTTCAGGTCGTCAAGCGATGCCTGCGAGATCAAAAGAAAAGGGAATCCATCGGAAAAGCTCACGGGCTCGTTGTTTAAAGCATAGCGCGGGTCTGCTCTGCGAATGGTAGATTCCGGCATCATCACCAGCTGGACATTTTTATCTAGTTGTTCACTTAGCCACAGATCGGCAGCATCACTCACGGTAAGGGCTTCCACGGTATCATCCCAAACCGTCACCCGAACGGTATTCGCAGTGAGGGGCTTGTAGGGTATCATGATGCTTTTGTTGAGGTCGTATCGAAACGATATTTGTAAGCCTTCGTCCAGCAGCGCCACATCCAGCAGAACCATTTTGGGGATTGCCCTTTGCGTAAGGAAGGTGCCATCTTCGTCGATGATCATCCACCTTCGGTCATATTTCAGTCCACGGCTTTCAACAGAAGCTGTGGACAGGCGGATTCCACCCAGCGATTTTATCGGATAGATCCATATTTCAGACAGGCGCATGATTGAGGAAGTGTGATTTTGCCAATTCGCAAAATTAGCATCTTTGCCCGAAAGGGACCATGGTTGCTGAAATTATTCTCTGGATCCTGCAAGGGAATGCGGGTCGTAGCCAGCAGTTTTGGGGACTTGGCTCGTGAATATGGGAAATAAAATCTTGTGACAACGCGATTAGATTGCTTAGTCCGTCCATTATTCCTAAAACTCCATCCTCGCCATGGGGCTCACAGTCTGAGGGCAAAAGTCGCCGGCCAGGTACTTGTAATGAGCGGCCATGGCAATCATAGCGGCATTATCGGTACAATATTCGAATGCCGGGATGTACACGTTCCAGCTTAGTTTGTCGCCAAGTTCTTTAATTGATTGTCTCAAACCGGAATTGGCAGATACGCCACCGGCGATGGCAATCTCTGAAATCCCTGTCTCACGGGAAGCCTTTTTTAGTTTTTTGAGCAAAATGTCCACCAGGGTATGCTGTATACTTGCGCAGATGTCATCCATGTTTTCTGTGATGAAAAGTGGATTTTCACGGGTCTGTTTTTGCAGAAAATACATGAAAGAGGTCTTTATGCCACTGAACGAGAAATCCAGTCCTGGCATTTCTGGTAGCGGAAAGGCGTATTTGTATGGGTCTCCATGCGCTGCATTTTTATCGATCAACGGGCCTCCGGGGTAGGGCAGGTCGAGTAATTTGGCTGTTTTGTCAAAAGCTTCGCCCACCGCATCGTCCCTGGTTTCTCCGATAATTTTCATTTCAAGCGGGCTATCTACCCGAACGATCTGCGTGTGTCCTCCGCTCACAGTGAGGCACAGAAACGGAAACGCAGGTTTTGGGTCGTCAATAAAATGTGCCAGTACATGGGCCTGCATATGATGGACATCGATAAGCTGAACTTTCAGCCCAAGTGCAAGGGCTTTGGCAAACGAGGTTCCCACCAGCAGCGCACCTAGCAGGCCAGGGCCTTTGGTAAAGGCAATAGCATCCAGGTCTTTTTTTGTTACTTTTGCATCGTTCAAAGCCTGATCCACCACGGGAAGAATGTGTTGCTGATGAGCACGTGATGCCAATTCAGGAACTACGCCCCCGTATAATGTGTGAATCAGTTGCGTTGCAACAACATTCGATTGAATTTGGCCGTTAGCAATAACAGCCGCAGAAGTTTCATCGCAAGACGATTCGATCGCAAGAATGATCATGTATTTTGAATTATATTTTGCAAAAATAGGTAATAAATACAAGAGATTTTGGAAGCGCGCGTGGTCGGGGTCGATGAGGTTCTGCATTTGTTATGTAACAATTGGGCGAAAAATAGCCGTTGGATACTGAGTATCTGCTATTCATATGTTTAAACTACTGGAGAAATTTATCAACGGTCTGATTGTAGTGGTGATCTTCGCGCTTTTAGCGCTGGGCATCGCTACCATTGCACTCCAGATACCGCCGGTACAGACCTACGCCGTACAGCTGGTGGCCAGTTCGGTCTCCGGGACGCTTGGCTATCCGATCACCGTCGAAAGAGTTAATATCAAGTGGTTTGATGTGCTTTCTTTGGAGGGAGTATCGGTGAAGGATCTCAATAAAAAGGATATGATTGATGTGGGACGCATCGATGTCAATGTCGACGTATGGAAGATTATGGAAGACGCTTCAAAAGAAATTCATCTGGATGAAGTAAATCTGTATCAGCCCGACGTGCATTTGGTTGTAATTCCTGAAACCGGTTCATTGAATATAGATGGCTTCATAGAACGGATTTCGGAGGTTACATCCTCTGGCATACCCCGGCCTGCCAATGCTCCGGAAAACAACACGCCTTTCACGATTGGCAGAAGCCGGATTACGGATGGGACTTTCCGGTACGACGATCCCAGGGAATCCCGCCGGAAAGGGGATAGGATATTCGACTATTCCCATTTTGAACTGAATAAGCTCAATGGAAATCTTAAAAATTTCCTGGCACAGGGAGATACGATCTCCTTCCTGGCAACGAGCCTGGAAACCGTTGACCGGCAAACCGGGCTGGCCATGAAGGATTTGAAAACCAGGTTCCTGTTTTGTCAGAAAAAAATGGAATTAAAAGAACTTTCAACCCATATCGGGAGCTCCTATCTGACAGACGATATCACATTTCACTACAACCGATCCGGTGACCTGGGTGATTTTAACCATAAGGTATTTCTGAGGGCACATTTTATCGATAGCTTCATTCATTCCCGGGATCTTGGACTATTCTCGGAATACGTCGATAATCTCAACGAATCCTGGCGATTGTCGGGAGACTTCAATGGAAAGGTGGACGATTTCAGGTTGTCGGATGCCGATATTCATTTTGGCAAAGGCAGTAGGTTAACGGGCAGCTTCGCTTTCAAGGGCTTTCCCAAAATTGAGGGAATTAAAATGGATATTCGTCTGGTGACTTCAAAGGTTGAGCCTGCCGATATCGTGCAGTATTACCCCGAATGGAACATGCATGAAACACTTAAAAAGTTTGGTGCAACCCTATTGGATGGCACTTTTAAGGGCACGGTGGATGATTTTGCCGTAAATGTATCCAGTTCGTCCAGTCTGGGGAAGGCATCCGGTGACCTGGTGTTTCATATATCGGATGCTAAAAATACGACTTATTCCGGTGACGTGAAAACGACTGATTTCGAAGTGGGAACCTTGTTTGACGACCCCGAAACATGGCAAAAGCTTGACTTCTCAGGCTCCATTCATGGAAAAGGGCTTGAATTGAAATATGCGTCCACCAATATGGATGCGGTAGTGAGCCGGGTAGGATTCCGTAATTATAATTACAAGGGTATCAAACTAAAAGGAAACATACAGAATGAGTACTTCAACGGACAAGTGAGTGCGCGCGATTCAAATCTTGTGGTGAATCTGGAGGGGATATTTGATCTTTCGAAATCCAAAAATACCTTCGACGTGAAAGGGATTGTGCAAAGAGCCAATTTGAACGCGCTGGGATTTACCACAGATACCATCACGTTGCGTACGGAGCTGGATGTCATGGTAAAGGGCAATCACGTCGACGAGCTGGTAGGTAATGCCAAGCTACTGAACACGTATCTGCTTACTGCCAAAAATGAACGGAATCTGGTTATTGATACCTTACTGATTTCGTCCATACAGGAGGGCGAAAAGCGCACGTTACAACTGGATAGCGAGTTTCTTTCCGCAAAAGCCGAAGGGGACTTTTTGCCAACAGAGGCCTGGAGAGACCTGAGTCAGTTGCTGGCCGAATACAAGCTTTACTTTTTTGAAAACGAAGCCAATCGTGCAGATTACTATGCAAAAAAAGTAAGGCAGCTGGTTAAACATAAGTATGAAATTGATTATCAGTTAGAAACCAAAAATCTTTCCCGATTTTTGGCTTTTATGAGTCCGGATATCTATGTTTCTCCAGGAGCAAGGGTGGAAGGTTTTTTTAAAATGGACAACACGGCTTTTCTTACCGTGAACGCAAAGGCGGACACAAGCCGATATGGTAAAAATGAGTTTATCAAATCGGAGGTGGATATTACCACCTCCAAGTTCGTCAACAGCGCAGAAGTATTAGCTTCGGCGCTGGTGACTTCCTCTCAGCAGCAGATAAGTGTTTTGGTGCCTACGGAAAGACTGGAGCTGGAAGGAACCTGGGATGAGGACCACATTGATTTTAATGGAGGAATCAGGCAGGTAAAAAGTGCTAACAGAGCCAATCTGGCAGGAGAAATACGGTTTTTGTCGGCAGGATTAGATATAGGGTTCAAAAATTCGAAAATGAATCTTCTGGACGAAGAGTGGGCAATGCCTTCAAATAGTCTTATCTCTGTGGTAGGAAATGATATTACACTACGGAACCTGGGACTGATCAATGGGCGGCAGGTGCTGTCGGTGAATGGTATGATCTCAGAGGATCCGGAACGTAATGTCCAGGTTGATATCCGGAATTTTAAACTTGAAACGCTGAACACCGTACTTGAAACCCAGCTTACGGGTATTATGGATGGGTCTGCCAAGGTTCGTGATGTGTATAAAAGTATTGTACTGGATGCTAATTTTAGTATTGAAGGTCTGGGTTATGCAAAGTATGAGTTTGGTAACTTGTCGGGTGCCGGAATCTGGGATCAGTTTGCCAGTCAATTGGTGGTTGATGCCCAATTGAATAAAAACACAAGAAAGGTTTTTAGTGTAACCGGGTCATATAATCCGAAACGGACCGGTAATAGTCTGAACATGAAAGCGATATTCAGTAAAGCCGATCTGGAAGCGCTCGAGCCATTCGCAGAGGGGCTTGTATCGGACGTGAGTGGCACAGCGCAGGGGGTGGTAGACATCAGGGGCACTGTTGATGCACCAGTGTTATCGGGATCTTTGATGGTGGAGAAGGGGAAAATGAAATTTGATTACCTGCAGTCTGTATTTACTTTTAATGATAAGATCAATTTCAGCGAAAGCGAAATCTCGGTAAATAACATGATCCTGACGGACATAGACGGGAACACGGCCACTTTAAGAGGGGGTGTGTTTCATGATGGTTTCAAGTATTTTACACTAGGGTTCAATGCCGATCTCCGAAATTTCAGAATACTGAATACCACATCCCGTGATGAAGACGCGGATAGTTTTTATGGAACGGCCTTCGTAACCGGACAGGCAAGTATTTACGGGCCGATCGATAACATGAAGATTGAGGCAAACGCAACCAGCAACAAGGGAACCAAAATATACATTCCGCTGGATGGGGCTACGGAGGTCGCCACACAGGATTACATTCAGTTTGTAAGTAAACTTCCTGCCATTGCAGATAGCGTGTCCTCTGGATCGGAAGGTTCACGGAGACGTGTAGCAGGAGGGATCAAGATGGATTTTAATTTTAATCTTACACCTGATGCTTCCTGTGAAATCATTCTCGACCGGCAAACCGGTGATATCATCAGGGCTTTCGGAAGGGGAAGATTGAATATGAACATTGACACCCAGGGTGATTTCACCATGACCGGCACCTATGAAATCGATCGGGGTGATTACAATTTCACCCTTCAGAATGTCATCAATAAGAAGTTTGTGATTAAACCTGGCAGCCGGATCACCTGGTCGGGGGACCCTTATGGGGCTCAGCTCAATGTGACAGCTGGCTACACGCAGATGGTTTCATTGCTTGGGGTATTGCCATCGTCCGGTTCTACCACCGATGATGCGCAGGCATTATCGCGGCGTTACCCGGTGGAGGTGACGATCGGGCTAACAGACGGACTGATGTCGCCGCAAATTAAATATGATCTCAAAATTCTGGATAACGCGTCGCTGGGCAGATACCGCGGGCAGTTGGAAGCTTTCCAGAGCAGATTGAAAGCAGACGAACAGCAATTGAGCCTTCAGGTGAGCAGTTTGTTGGTGATGAATCAGTTACAGCCTGAGTCCAGTTTGTCAGGACAGGGTGCGGGGTACCAGAACATGCTGGGTAATAGCATCAGCGAGCTGGTTTCTAATCAGATAAGCCGCTGGGCGTCGCAGGTCAATGAAAAACTGGAAGTGGGTGTGACCGGATTATCCCTGGATCAAAATGCGATGAACAATGTTCAGCTCAGATTTTCATATCGTTTTCTGAATGATCGGTTTCGTGTAACCCGTGATGGCCGGATCAGCTCGGGGGTATCTGGTGCGAACCAGTACGATGCCACCAGTTTATTGGGAGAATGGACGCTGGAGTATTGGCTCACGCAAAACGGATCTGTTCGTGTTAAGGCCTATAACCGTAACATACTGAGTCCTTTGGGGGTTAACTACGCACCTACTCCGGGGGGCGGATTCAGCTTTCAGTTTACGCACAGCTTCAATAGGATCATGCCCCTTGTGAAGCCTTACTTACAGGTTCCGTATACTGCTCCCCGCGATTCAAGCCGGGTTGATTCCAGCGGTATAAAGCT
This sequence comes from Dyadobacter sp. 32, assembly GCF_902506755.1. Taxonomy (GTDB): domain Bacteria; phylum Bacteroidota; class Bacteroidia; order Cytophagales; family Spirosomataceae; genus Dyadobacter. The sequence continues at coordinate 5,988,296 of NZ_LR735258.1, forward strand.
TATTTCGCGACAAAGTACTACGCGTTAGTTCCTTCTGCCAGGGCGTGCTTTATACGATGTATCCGGTCGTTGAAAACCAGGTTTGCAAAATCAATATTGGGTACACAGGTGGCAGCCAAATAATCCATTACCTCCTGAGGATGCGGTACCCGTTTACCGGTTTCAATACTGATGTGTTTGGAGGTCGTCCAGAGCATTGTTTTTAACTGGTTGCGGGCATCATTGGTCATAAAATATTCCGTCACCATGGTGTCCTCATTGTAGTAAATGACACGTGAGGTTATTCTGACCCACTCGCTGATCAAAGCCGGGCGGACATAACCGATCTGGTGCTGATATACTACCCAGCTTGTTTTCAATTCTCTGAACATGGCTTCGTAGCTAAAACCATATAGTTTGGACACCTGATCTTCCCGGGCGTTGAAGAAATATTCGAAATATTTGGAATTGTTCAGGTGCATCAAAGGATCGCAGTCCTGAAATCGAACAATCACTCGCGACTCTGCCTCTACGGGCATATCGGATAATTTGGCAGTGAACAGCATGTATTTAATTTAAGTTATAGCAATACGCAGGTTTTGTCCGCGACAAGTCGGGCAATACCCTGATACTGTATTATTCAAGTTTTATTCCCCCCGGTACCGCACTGCCAGTCCTTTGAGCATGTAACCCTCATTTTTTACAGTGGTATAATACTGGTACTTCACATTAATAATAGCATTGGCTCCAATTTTCTGGGCTTTAATGACGAGCCTGGCCATAAGCAGTTCTTTGGTTTTGGCGTCGTTTCCCCTTTGCATCATGCGTTTGTCGCGGGTTTGTTCGGCAGTCAATGAATCCTCACTGGTGATCTCAACCCAGCCAATTTCCGAATAGGGCCTTTCGATAGGCTCATTTTCATAATGTACATCAATGGGGTACTTGGTGCTGGTAGTGATGGGAATGCCACAGGAAAAAATTGTGGTGCAAAGCAGCAACACAGCGCCAGTCATTATTCTATTTCGGGTCATTACACTATTTTTCAACATGTTTGCAAAACTGATAATCTTATTCGTCAATTCCCAATAGCATTGTAAATTATAGCTTTTGAAAACAGTTACTCAGTCTGTACAACGATCTGCAATGCTTTTGTTGCAAATACAGTTCCAAAAATGATGGCCGTATTTGATATTCTTTCACCGTTTATCATAAAATAATTGCCAGACTTAATAATAGGACTTATTTTCATAGATTCTTCTTAAAAACAAATCAGAACTTAATGGCCATTAAATTTAAAATAGCGAGTGTCATCCACCGACATGTAATGTTTGGTGTGGCCTTTATGGGCATGTTTGCATCACCCATAATCGCTCAGGAGTTACCCAAAGGAGTAAAAAAGGTTACTTCGGTTGAAGGAATAACCGAGTATAGTTTAGAAAACGGACTCCGGGTACTCATGTTTCCTGATCCGTCCAAGCCTACAATCACCGTGAATGTTACCTATCTGGTGGGCTCAAGGCATGAGGGGTATGGCGAAACAGGAATGGCTCACTTGCTGGAACACATGGTGTTTAAAGGTACACCCAAGCATCCGAACATTCCTCAGGAGCTCACCGCGCATGGAGCACGGCCAAATGGTACCACTTCTGCGGACAGGACCAATTATTATGAGACCTTTTCCGCTACGGAAGACAATCTCAGGTGGGCTCTGGATCTGGAAGCGGATCGGATGGTAAATTCCTTCATCGCAAAAAAGGATCTGGAAAGTGAATTCAGTGTAGTTCGGAATGAGTTCGAATCGGGGGAAAACAACCCTTTCAGGGTGCTCATGCAACGTGTATTCAGCGGATCTTATTTATGGCATAATTATGGGAAATCTACCATCGGTAACCGTTCCGACATTGAGCGGGTTCCGATTGAAAATTTACAGGCTTTTTACAAAAAATACTATCAGCCTGATAACGCCGTGCTGACCGTTGCAGGTAAAATAGACGAGCCAAAAACACTGGCCCTTGTGAATGAATATTTCGGAAAAGTGGCCAGGCCTGCACGTGTTCTGCCTCGTTCCTACACCGTCGAACCTACCCAGGACGGAGAGCGTATTGTAGAACTCAAACGTACCGGCGATATTCAGATGGTCATGGCCGCTTATCACATTATGCCAGGCTCACATCCCGACTTCCCTGCCATGGATGTGTTGGCAGACCTGCTCAGTCTGGAGCCCAATGGAAAACTTTACAAAAATTTGGTCAATACCAAAAAAGCGTCGTCGATTCTGGGAGGTACCTTTCAGCGTTTTGATCCGGGTACTGTGTTGTTCGGAGCAGAGGTTTTGAAGGAAAAATCTCTTGAAGAAGCCAAAAAAGCATTTATTGCAACCCTGGATTCCGCAGCTACTACCAAGCCAAGTGCGGAAGATGTGGAAAGAGTCAAAACCACTACATTGAAAAACTGGGATCTGCAGTTCCGCAATTCCGAAACGATCGGGCTGAGTATCAGTGAGGCCATTGCCATCGGGGACTGGCGTCTGGCATTTCTTTTTCGGGATAATATCAAAAAGGTAACCCCCGATGATGTGTACCGGGTGGCTCAATACTATCTCAGACCCTCCAATCGAACATTGGGTACTTTCATGCCCGAGGCGAGCCCTGTGCGGACGGAAGTGCCGGAGGCTCCCAACGTGGCCGATCTTGTGAAAAATTACAAAGGTGAAGCTGTGGTCGCGGAAGGGGAAGCCTTTGATCCCTCCCCAGCCAACATCGACAGCAGGACCGTACGTGTGGAAAAACCGAATGCAATCGAAACTGCGCTACTGACCAAGAAAACGAGGGGCAACATCGTTTCTGCAAAAATTACACTTCGCTATGGCGACGAAAAGGCACTCGCTGGTAAGGCGACGATCTCGGACCTGACGGGTTCGATGCTTGATAAGGGTACCAAAACGAAATCACGCCAGGCGCTTAAAGATGCGTTTGATAACCTTAAGGCGAGGGTAAGTTTTTTTGGAGCCAGTAATCAGGCCGGTGCAAGCATCGAAACAACAAGGGAAAACCTTCCTGCGGTAATGAAACTGGTGGCAGAGGTATTAAAGACTCCCGCTCTGGATGAGGGGGAATTTGAGAAACTCAAGCAGGAGGAGCTGGCAGGAATAGAATCGCAGCGTGGCGAACCACAAGCCATAGCAATTACGCAGTTCCGTCGCCTCGTGACCCCTTACAACCGTAGTGATATCCGCTACGTACCCACGTTTGATGAGGCCGTGGAAGATGTGAAAAGCGCATCCATCGATCAGGTCAGGCAGTTTCACAAGGATTTTTATGGAGCCAACAATGCTTCGGTATCGGTAGTAGGTGATTTTGACCAGGCGCAGGTACAGAAGATTATTGCAGACGAATTTGGATCCTGGAAGAGTGCAAAACCTTTTACACGGATTGCCTCACCCTTTGTTGCGGTGAAACCAGAGACCAAATCGATTGAAACCCCCGATAAGGCAAATGCCATGTTTGTGGCAGGGCTTAACATGCCCTTGCAGGATACCGACCCTGACTACCCGGCACTTGTAATCGCTAACTATATCATGGGCGGTGGGGTTCTTAATTCCCGTTTGGCAACACGTATCCGTCAGAAGGAAGGCCTGAGCTACGGGGTTGGCTCACAGTTTTCGGCGAGCCCGTTGGACAAGAGTGGATCTTTTATGTCGTATGCCATTTATGCACCGCAGAACGCAGAAAAACTGGAGGCCGCATTCAAAGAAGAGATAGAACGAGCTTTAAAAGATGGATTTACTGCGGAGGAATTAAAAACAGCTAAATCCGGATACTTGCAGTCACGGCAAGTAAGCAGGGCACAGGACGCTGGCCTCGCCAGTGCTTTGTCGAATAATCTTTATCTGAACCGCACCATGAAGTGGGATGCAGATTTTGAAAAAAGTGTTGAGTCCTTAACTCCTGAAAAAGTGAAAGCGGCTTTCCAAAAGTATATTGACTATTCCAAATTTGTTTTTGTGAAGGCAGGGGAGTTTAGCAAAGGCAAAACAAATGCACCAGCAAGCGGAGCTCCGGCCTCACTGGGTGGAAGTGAGAAAAAATAAATATTGTGATTTTGGTACGTGGCACCGGATCTGTGGACGCAGCATCCGGTGCCACTTTTTGTATCCATTTGGTTATAAGCGAATTTATGGGTGTGATAATTAGAGAGCACAACTTGCATTATCTGGCACATTTTTTGTGTAATTCTGAGTTGGTGTTACATCCCATCACAACTCCGATACATCATGCAATATCCATCCAATTTAAAAGTTGCCATCCTCGTTGCCGATGGTTTTGAACAGGTCGAAATGACATGCCCGCGTAAGCTATTGTATGAAGCAGGCGCATCGACACATATTATCTCAATTAATGAGGATTGGGTGAAGGGTTGGAATCGGGTGGATTGGGGTGAAACTTACAAAGTGGATGTGCCGCTTATGATGGCTCGTGCAGAGTATTACGATGCGCTTTTGTTACCCGGTGGTGTAATGAGTGCCGATATATTGAGATCCAATGCAAAAGCCCGGGAATTCGCTTACAATTTCTTCAATGCACAAAAGCCGGTAGCGGCCATTTGTCACGGCGCGCAGATTCTTATTGACGCCGAAGTGGTGGCTGGAAGGAAAATGACTTCAGTGAATTCAATTCGTATGGATCTTGTAAATGCGGGTGCAACCTGGATAGACAAGCCCCTTGTAAAAAGCGGATGCCTGATCACTAGTCGAAATGTGGATGATTTGCCTATATTTACGGAGGCGGTCGTGAAAGAATTCAGCCGACAGCATCAGCAGAAATTTTTATATCAATAACAGTTAATCGAACATGGCGCATACATTTGAAGTCCCATTTGAGGGCGAAGCAAAGGACATTATCAGCAAAGCTAAAACAGCGATTGAAAAAGTGGAGGGGTCATTTAAAGGTGATTTGACCGAAGGAGAATTTTTAGTACCAGCCAAGGTGGGTGACGTGGAAGGTACGTACGTGGTGAACCAGCAAAATTTTGTAGTTACCATTCATAAAAAACCCTTCATTGCACCGTATTCAATGATTGAGGATGCTTTGCGGAAATATTTGTCCTGATAATATATGATACTGAAACACCGTTAGCATTTTTCCAGATATATGGGGCGTAAAGCCTTGATCTTGCCCGCCTAGGGATGGGATCAAGGCTTTTTCCTTATTAAACAGCCACAGCCAATTTGCCTTACCACATCCTGTTTTGTGCATTTGCAATCCGGGCAGGTTTGGTACAGCATTTCACACCATCCGTTTCAAATGCTCCTAAACTTCCCAATCTTTGCAAAAAATCCTTTACAATTGCCCTTATGATCGCTGTTAAATTCCAAAATGTCTCTGTCAAAAAATACGATAAACTGGTCCTTTCCGATATTAATTGGGAAATTAATTCCCGCGAAAACTGGGCCATTGTGGGTCCGAACGGTTCCGGAAAAACGATTTTGTTGGATGCGTTGGCAGGTAAGTGGCCCATTTGGAAAGGACATTTGCATTACGGATGGGATGTGCCTACCCGGGAAATCACCGAGCTCGTATCTCAAGATTATTCTTTCAACCAGATTGTAAAGGCGGGTGCTGAGTATTATCAGCAGCGCTTTCATGCCTATGAGGCTGATCGTGCCCCGTCTGTGCGTGCGATCCTGACCGATCAACTGAAACCGGTCGGAACCATAGATGACAACTCGGTAATCCTGGCTCCGTCGAAAGTGAGTGAGGAAGATCTGCAACGGATCAGCACTCTGTTGTCCATCACCCATTTGCTGGATCACCCATTTGTTACCTTGTCAAACGGGGAGACCCGTCGTATGCTTTTGGCCAAATCACTCTTAACGCATCCTAAAATACTTCTGCTGGACAATGCTTTTAGCGGACTGGATGTGCATTCACGTCAGGTGTTGAGGGATGCACTCGACAGCCTCGTTGCTTCTGGTGTTCACATTGTGATGGCAACCACAGCAGGGGAAATTCCGCCATGTATTACCCATGTGTTGGAATTGGACAGCGGAAAAATAGTCAGGAGTGCTCAAATAAAGGATTTCAGGGCTGACATTGCATCGTCAGCAGATGCGCAAAGGCCTGCCATAAACCTGGAAAGTTTTGGGAAGCCGGTTCACACGGATTATGAAATTGCCATCGATCTGCGACATATCCGGATTACGTATTCTGGTGAGCAGATCTTAAAGGGAGTCAGCTGGAAGGTGAGGAAGGGGGAGAAATGGGCTTTGTCGGGGGCCAACGGTTCGGGCAAGTCTACCTTGCTCAGTGTAATCACTGCGGATAATCCCCAGCGGTTTGCCAATGATTATGACCTTTTTGACAAAAAGCGAGGAGGTGTGGGTGCGTCCATCTGGGATATTAAACAAAAGATCGGGCATGTTTCGCCGGAACTGCATCTTTATTTTCCCAGAAATACAACCGTGTTCAAAACCATCGCCTCCGGATTTTTTGATGCGACGGGTGTATTTTTCAAAAAACTGACCAACGACCAGGTAAGCAGGGTTCACGAAGTTGCAGCGCTTTTACATGTACATTCCTTGATTGAAACTGATTTTTCCCAACTCTCGAAGGGGCAACAAAGACTGGTGCTTTTGGCCAGGGCGTTGGTGAAGAATCCACCGCTGCTCATTCTGGACGAACCTTGCCAGGGTCTTGATGAAGAGGCCATAACATACTTCAAATCGGTTGTAGATGCCATTTGTGATACACCGGAACGCACGCTGATCTATGTTTCACACTATGTAAACGAGATACCATCCTGCGTCACACATTTTTTTAAGCTTGAAAATGGAGAGGTGGTGGAATAGGCAGCAGTGTCAGCGTTTTTTTTAAATCAGAATACAAAAGAGATAATCAATGGAAGATCTTGCTGTCCTCATTTCCTCTCTCACCAAAATCGAAAACGGCTTCAAACATATTGTAGCGGCGGGAGATGGGCTTCTGAAAAGCCAGGCGCTTGACCATCTTGCTATAGCCAGGCAACTCATCATTCATCCTACTTATCAGGGAAGAATGCTAGGGACACATTTGCTAGGGGCATTATCGGCTCAAAATGATACAGCTCTTGATATATTAAAAAATGAGGTGGCAAAGGACGAAAACTGGCGTGTTCAGGAGATGTTGGCGAAGGCTTTTGATCAATATGTCAAAACCGTCGGTTATGAAAAGTCATTACCGGTAATGAAAAATTGGTTGACAGATTCCAACCATAAGGTGGTCCGGGCGGTCATTGAAGGACTAAGAATATGGACAAGTAAGCCCTATTTTAAAGAAAATCCATTGGTTGCCATTCAGTTAATTGCTGCGCACAAGACCGATGAAAGCGAGTACGTCAGGAGGTCGGTTGGGAATGCACTGCGGGATATTTGCAGAAAGCATGCTGATCTCGTTAGCAACGAGACGAATGCTTGGGATTTGACCGATTTGAAAATTGCCTTTACTTATAAATTGATAGTGAAAAATGGATAGAACAGTCATATTGTATATTGCTGCCACTCTGGATGGATACATTGCTACGCAGGACGGGGACCTGAAGTTTCTGGAATCGGTAGAACGTGAAGGGGAAGATTATGGGTACGGGAAATTTATAAAAAACGTTGATGCCGTTATTGTAGGCAGAAAAACTTATGACAAAGTTCTGTCAATGGGATTTGATTTCCCCCATGCCGAAAAGGAAAGCTACATCATCACCAGAACACCCCGGCCAGATATAGGGAATATCCGGTTTTATACGGGTGAAGTGAAGGAGCTGGTACTAAAACTAAAAAGTGAGCCTGGAAACAATATTTTCGTAGACGGGGGCTCGGAAATCGTTCACTTGCTGATGAGCGAAAATCTAATAGATGAATACATCATTTCCATCATTCCGGTTTTGTTGGGTGATGGAATCCGGTTGTTCAGAGATGGCCGCCCGCAGGAGGATTTGAGGCTGATCAGTTCCACCGCCTTTGAGTCCGGCTTGGTTCAGTTGCATTACACGAAGTGAGAATTGGTTTTTGGCTCAATTCTTTATCACGAGTTTTTTCTCAAATCCAATACAATCGAAAGCGAGCTGGTTCCTATGCCGGGCATGTACTGTGACCGGCCATAACCAATTTCAAATTTTTTGATTCGAAGCCAGGCTCCGAATGAAAATCCCGCCAAAGCACCTTTGTCACTAAGCCGTAGCTCCTGGCGCCTCAGATGGTCGTAACCCACCAGTATTGTGAACTTAGGATGGATCAATGCCTCTGCTCCAAACGCCAGGTGTCGCCCCAGTTTCTCCGCAATTCCCACTTTTTTGGCCTGTCTTACACCGTTATTGTCATAGGTGTAAAATAACTTTGGGTCGTTGTAAACCATATCAAACTGGTTGAGATGATGGACAGTTGCAGAAAACCTTACCGGCATGTATTTGGGTTTTAAGGTTAAAGCCAGGCGTATGTCGAGAGGTAAAATGGGATCCATGGCAGCGGTGAAATTCTGCTTTAAAAAACCGAGATTTTTGACCACAAAGCCAATCGTTAAATCTTCCTTCGGATGCTTGAACACGCCACCCCAGTCCAAAGCCACACCCCAGGTTTGATAGCTGTCCACCGAGGCGCCTACCAGTTTGACTGTCCCGCCCAGCGTAAAAGCACCCAATGAATGGCCGTATCCTGCTGATAATCCATAATCTGCAGCCCTGAATTCTCCGATGACATTCCCGATGGCATCGGTTTCCGTCATGGTGCCGTAATTGAGGTACTGAATGCCGGTCGCCCATACGCCTCCGGTTTTTTTTAGCCCCTTTGCATAGGCGAGATTTATGAATCGGGTGTCGGCCAGGTAAGGCATGATGTTGGCTGAAACCCGGTCGGTCTTGGAGGAGTCCAGCTGGGTGGGAGACTGAAAAAACAGCGATGGGTCATTCCCCGAATGTGTAAAATGATTGATGCCGATGGCATTGCTGTTAGCCTGCGAGGGTAACTGCAGAAAGTCAAGCTTGCTTCTACCTCCGGTAATTTGTGCGCGTGAAACTATTTGAATTGCAAATAGAAATACTAATAACCAGACAAAGTTCCTGCCATTCTGCCGCATACCTCTTATAAAAAATAGTTCTATGACCAAAAATGACCTTATATTTAGGACCTGTTCTGTAACAAATGTAACCATATCCGCCGTATTAGATGGAATCCAAAGCTACCGTGTCGTCAAAAAAAGATTTGCTGGATAAAAAAAATGCAGAGGCCGAATTGGGTGGAGGCGCGCAACGCATCCAATCTCAGCATGCCAAGGGTAAATTGACGGCAAGGGAACGAATTCAGGTTCTGGTAGATGAGGGCTCCTTTGAAGAGATCGGGAAATTTGTGATGCACCGGAGTAAGGACTTCGGTTTGGATAAGGAGCATTACCTCGGTGATGGCGTGGTAACCGGCTATGCCAAAGTCAACGGTCGGCTGGTTTATATTTTTGCTCAGGATTTTACGGTTTTTGGCGGTTCTCTTTCCGAAACCCATGCCGAAAAGATTTGTAAAATCATGGATCTGGCGATGAAAAACGGTGCGCCGGTAATCGGATTGAACGACTCGGGAGGTGCTCGGATTCAGGAGGGTGTTCTTTCCTTAGCTGGCTATGCAGATATTTTTTATAAGAATACCCGGGCGTCCGGTGTGATTCCACAGATTTCCGCTGTGATGGGCCCATGTGCGGGCGGAGCCGTGTATTCTCCGGCCATAACGGATTTTATCATGATGGTGGAGAATACAAGCTACATGTTTGTGACAGGACCTAATGTGGTAAAAACGGTTACCCATGAAGAGGTCACTTCGGAAGAACTGGGCGGTGCCATGACCCACGCCACCAAGTCGGGGGTGACGCATTTTGTAGCAGCCAATGAAGTAGAATGTCTGATGTATATCAAAGAACTGCTCAGCTACATTCCTCAGAATTGTGAAGATCATGTGCCCCGGGAAGCTTATACACTGGCCAACGAAACAAGGCCTGTATTGAATTCGATCATTCCTGATCACCCCAATCAGCCTTATGAAATGCGGGAGGTTATAGCCGAACTGGTGGATGACCAGCATTTTTTTGAGGTTCATAAGAATTTCGCTGAAAATATTCTGGTTGGTTTCGCAAGATTGGCCGGGAGAAGCATCGGTATTGTGGCTAATCAGCCAGCCGTACTGGCAGGCGTATTGGATATTAACTGCAGCCAGAAAGCCGCACGTTTTGTAAGGTTTTGTGACAGCTTTAATATTCCGTTGCTGATTCTTGAAGATGTGCCAGGTTTTTTGCCGGGAACGGACCAGGAGTGGAACGGGATTATCACCAATGGAGCCAAGCTGCTTTATGCTTTTTGCGAGGCAACGGTACCACGGGTTACCGTCATTACCCGTAAGGCATACGGTGGCGCATACGATGTTATGAACTCCAAACATATCGGAGCCGATCTGAACTTTGCCTGGCCCTCTGCCGAAATTGCCGTTATGGGCGCCAGCGGTGCCGCAGAAATTATTTTTAAAAGAGAAATTGCCGAGGCCGAAGATCCGAAGCAAAAATTGCAGGAAAAGATAGACGATTACACACGAAAATTTGCCAATCCATATAAAGCGGCGCATCGGGGTTACATTGACGAGGTCATTTATCCTGAACAAACCCGCGAAAAACTAATCAGAGCCTTTGAGATGCTTGAAAATAAGGTTGATGTGCTGCCAAAGAAAAAACACGGGAATATACCCTTGTGAAAAACAGTGGTAAAACTGTATTTTTATTATTATGTGATCGTGCACGCGCCTGTTTCTTCAACGTCTGATGTTTTTAGGCTATATTCGTTTTTTGGAAAAGGAGTATGGCACCATACCACGAGCTACCCGATATAGAGTTAGTCCTCCTGTTGAAAAATGAGGATGAATGCGCTTTTACGGCATTGTATAAGCGGTATTGGCAGCGTATGTTCAATAGTGCCTACAAAAGATTACAGGACAAAGAACTGTCTCAGGATATCATCCAAAATATTTTTTCAGATCTATGGGAAAGAAGAAAACAACTTCAGATAGATAACCTCCCTGCATATCTTCATACCGCTGTCCGCTTTCAGGTTTTTAAGCAAACCAGCAGCAGACCGGTTCGTAACGAATTTCTTGATGCTTTTGAGGAAACTGTCGTTTGTCCAACCCAAACGGACGACCAGCTTCTTGAAAATGAAACACTGGATTTGTTCAAATCCTGGGTTAGGGCACTTCCTGAAAAGCGCAGAAAGATTTTCTTGTTACATTACTTTGAAGATCAACCTACCTCAGCAATCGCCGATCGGCTGGAAATCTCCCAAAAAACAGTTCAAAATCAACTAAATACCGCCGCTCAGCTGTTAAGAGCCCGCTTGTCGGAAGTTTTGCTTTTTGGGCAAATGACTGTTTTTATCTACTTCAAATGAGGTTTTCGGGCAAATGTAAATTGGTGGTTTTTTAAAATTACAAATTTTTTTTACCGATGGAATGGGAGTTTCTGTGCTTTTCGGTACATGTATATATATGCCCTTGTTACAAGCGAAAATTTCGGAGGCATTGACTAATTGCCAAAATTCATTTTTGTAAACCATGGACCTATATGGCGTGGTGTGATTAATGAATTTGTATGATTAAATCCAGTTTAGAGCCAGGAAGTACCTTTTGTACAAATATAACAGGTGAATATTACCGATCAGGATGCGCGCCAAATCGTTGGATTAAATTAACCCTCTGAATTCTACCAGATAAATTGAAAATATGAAACAATTTGATAGCAGGCAGGATCTATTGAAAATGCTGCAAAAATACATGGATGGAGAGGCAACAAAGGAAGAAAAGGAGTTTCTGGAAAGCTACTATCAAAGTTTTGATCATAAGCCCGAAATATTAAACGAATATTCAGAGGAAGAGAGGGAGAAGCTTGGCTCAGAGATGGAGGCTTATTTGTTGCGTACAATCGAAAGGGGCGCCAGTCCAGAAATAGTGCCGCTATGGAGCAAATACCGGTTGGGCTTCAGCGCTGCAGCATCTATTCTTGTCATTTTCTCTTTGGGTTTAATTTTTTACGCCACACGCAACCGTCCCAGGCAGGTGGCAAGTCATGTTGCAGCTCCCCTGGATTTTTCTCCGGGTGGCGATAAGGCCATTCTTACTTTGTCTGACGGTACCACAGTGGTGTTGGATAGCATTTCCAATGGACGTATAGCAGACCAGGGAGGTGTTCGAATCAATAAAAATAAAGAGGGGCAGCTGGTGTATTCCAGTCAGGGGGAGGCACTGCCGGGAGCGGAGGAAGTTGCCAGATTGAACAGGATATCTACGCCGGTAGGAGGGCAGTACCAAATCGTTCTGCCCGATGGTAGTAAGGTTTGGCTAAATGCGAAGTCCTCCATTCAGTTTCCAACTTTTTTTTCGGGTAAAGAAAGAAGAGTGAAAATCACCGGCGAGTGCTATTTTGAAATAGCGAAAAACAAAGACAAGCCGTTTTTGGTGGATGTGAATGGAATGCAGGAAATCGTGGTGACCGGCACTCATTTCAATGTTAATTCCTATGACGACGAATCGGCAATCAGAACTTCGTTGCTAGAGGGTAGTGTACATGTGAAGTTTGCTGGAAAAGGAATGGATGCCAGGCAGAGGAGATCAATCATGTTGAAACCTGGCGATCAATCATCCATGATCCCGAATGGTGATCTTAGGATAAGCCAGGTGAATATGAATGAAGTGGTTGCCTGGAAGAACGGGGTGTTTGAATTCAATAAAACGAGCCTGGAAATGGTGATGCGTCAGATATCGAGATGGTACAATGTGGAGATAACCTACGAGAAGAATATTCCTTCAAAGGTATTTTCCGGGAAAATCCACAGGAGTGTTAATGCATCACAGATACTGGAAATTTTGCGTTTTGCCGGTGTGAATTTTAGAATGGAGGCAGCAAGCAAGGATGGAACAAACGGTAGAATCGTGGTGATGCCGTGATGACCAGCATTTTTATAACCAAGTCACAAATAGCCTAACCCCTTATTAATGAAAATTCAACTACGAGGTCCATAAAACAGGTTGTCGGCTAAAAGAAAGCCGCAGACGTGTTGGAAGCACATCTACGGCAAGGTTCGATTTAGTCGATCCGGAGAACCGGAGAAGGTGTACTTGGTAATTCACATTCTTTTTTCACCCAAATCCCATAAAAGTATGAATTTTCATTCTATTGGAAAAGCTGTGCCTTGTGCATGGCAAATTTTTGATCAGACAGCCGGAAATGTTCGGAAAGTTTTCGGACTTTCTCCGACTGCCACAAAGCGACTCATTATGCAAATGAAACTCGTTACCTTTTTTCTGACCGTGATTCTTGCCAGAGTAGAGGCAACGGGATTTGGTCAAAAAATTACGATAAGCGAGAAAAACACGCCTATTGAAAATGTATTTCACAAAATAGAAAGCCAGACGGGTTTTGTGTTTTTTTACGATACCGACGATGTTCAGAAATTAAATGTCAGCATCGTGCGGAAGAATGCATCGATTGATGAAATCCTGAAGGAGTGCTTCCAAGGTACACACCTGGCTTATAAGCTGGTTGACAAAACGATTGTTATACGGAAAAAAGAAATCGCTGCATCCAAAACGCTGGAGCGAGCCAAAATAGCCGAGCCGCTTAAACAGGTAGCCGAAATTGACCTGTCTGTAAGTGGTAAGGTGATTGACGATAAGGGAGACGGGTTGCCCGGGGTAAGTATTTTAGTGAAAGGAACCAGCCAGGGTACCGTTACAGACGTAAATGGACAGTGGCAGCTTTCTGTTTCAGGAGCTAATGCCATTTTGGTTTTTAGTTTCGTGGGCTTCAATGCTCAGGAGGTAACCGTTGGAAACCGGTCTTTTATCAATACTACGCTAACACCTGATGTGAAGGGGCTGGAAGAACTGGTGGTCGTTGGTTACGGAACCCAGAAAAAAGTGAATCTGACGGGTGCCATCACTACAGTAAATGCAGCTGAGCTCAACAATCAATCCTCGTCCAATTTGTCCAACACGCTGGCAGGACGGGCACCGGGGGTAAACGTAACCAACACATCCGGACTTGCCGGAGCCTCTTCCTCCATTCGTATGCGTGGAAGTTTTGGAGATCCGCTTTATGTGATTGATGGTATTCTCAGGGACAAGGAGGCTTTCGATGCTCTGGAAGCCAATGAAGTGGATAACCTTAGTTTTCTGAAAGATGCTGCAACTGCTTCCATTTACGGTTCCAGAGCTGGAAATGGCGTAGTAATGGTTACCACCAAAGGAGGCGTTAAGCAAAAACCCAGCTTCAACTTCCAGTCCAACTACACCACCGGCAGGCCTACTCAGACCCTGCTGTCGGATCTGACCACAGCGGAAGATGAATTGATCTATCAGAACCGGGTGGCTGAGTTCAGAGGCACGCCTATTCCGAATGGTCAACGCGAGTTCGATTACTTTAAGGATAAAAGGTATAATGTGAACGACCACATCTGGCAGAATCCTTACAGTCACAGGCATTCGTTAAGTGTGTCTGGCGGAGATAAAAAGCTTACCTATTATTCTTTACTGAGCTACCGGGGTGAAGAAGGATCTTACAAAAGTCTTGAACACAACAAGTTCAATATGCGAACCAATGTAACTGCGGAGGTTACGGACGACATCAAGGTGAATCTCAATGTATCGGCAACCCAGCAGAATCATGACCGCTTCTATTGGCCGTTTACCGGTGAAGACGATTTCGATGTGTCCGATTTGTACCGGGTAACCTTTAACTGGCCTAAAACTTATCCATTTTACACACTGGCCGATGGCACACCTTCCAATGATATAACACCCTATCCCGTACAGACCCCCATGGGTAGCTGGCAGGCGTGGAACGTAATCGACCAGGTAGTTGGCGATCGTTACATCAAAACCAGGAGAAGGAATATGAATTCAATCCTTTCCATTGATATCAAGCTGGACAAGCTGATACCGGGCCTGTCGACCAAGGTTGTGGCCAACTATGTTGCCGCCGATTACATGCGCAAAAAGTATCTTACATTCCAGAAAAATTATGTTTTCAACCAGGCAGATCCTAACGGAAACCGCTTTGTGCCTGCCGCACCGGACGAGAACAAAACGAATACCTTTACTTTTAGCAACAATCAGCCATTCCTGAGTTATGACATCAAAACCAGCTGGAGTTATCAGCTCGACTGGTTTGCCAATTATTCCCGCACGTTCAATAAACATGGCGTTGAAGGACTTTTGGTTTACGAACAGGCTGAAAATGGAGGTTATGGCGTAGGAGCACGTCTCGAAGACCCGATCACTTCTTATGACCAGTCGTTTGTTTATTCAACCGACACCGAAAGAAGAAACGGATATGCGAGTGATACGCTTGGTGCCCGGCAGTCGTGGATAGGTCGTTTTAACTATAATTATGATAGTCGCTATATTGCTGAGTTCTCTTTCCGGTACGACGGAAATACGCTGTTTCCCAAAGAGAAAAGATGGGGTTTTTTCCCTTCGGTTTCAGCCGCATGGAGAATATCAGAGGAGGCGTTTTTGAAAGATAAAACCTCGTTTTTTGATGACCTGAAACTTCGGGGATCATACGGAACAACCGGGAACGACCTCAATGTGAATAATGAAAGGATCAGGCCGTTCAGCTACAACTATGTGTACTCCAATTCCAGCAGTTATATTTTTGGAGACAGATTATACCAGGGCATAGCGCCAGGTGCTACACCAAACCTGAATCTAACCTGGGCAACCTCAACGACCTATAACGTAGGGCTGGACTTTGCGATGCTGAAAAATCGTCTTTACGGCACACTGGATATGTTTTTGAAAAAGGAAAAGAACATTCTGGGTTCGAGGCTCGTAACATTACCGGATAATTATGGACAGAGCCTGGCTCCCGAAAACTATGCGGCCAGGTCATGGAGAGGTGGTGAACTTTTTGTGGAATGGCGCGATAAAGCGGTGGAAAATAAAATCAATTACTCGGTGTCGGCCAATATTGGCTATGCAGTGGATCGCTGGGATGTGCTTGACCAGGGAGTCGCATATCAGCCGGGAGGTAATCGTTATTTCCAAAACCAGATTGGCCATCCGGCCAACCGCATTATGGGTCTGAAAACAGTTGGTATGGTTCGTACTCAGGCGGATCTGGACGCTTTGCTGGCTACGGGGATGAAGCAATTTGGCCGGACTCCCTATCTGGGCGGGCTGTACTTTGAAGATGTAAGAGGTGATGGCTATGCCGACGGGCCCGACGGAAAGATTGACGGTAACGATGTGCAGGTATTATCCAACAACGGAGCGCCCCGTATTAACTATGGTGTGGGCATCAATATTTCTTATAAAGGTCTGGCGATCACTTCTCAATTTCAGGGCGTGGGCGCTTATGATCGGATCATAAGCAACCAGGAAGGACCGGGGATGCGTCAGCACGGCGGAACGGTAAGGCCTTACTATCCAATATGGGCATCGGACGTTTGGACCCCTGAGAATCCGGGAGCAAAATATCCAAGACCCGTAGGGAGTAATTGGTATGAGTCCGGTTCTGAGGCCACTTCTTTCTGGATTAGAAACGGGGCCTATTTGAGGCTTAAAGTCCTGAATATTGCGTACAATCTTCCAAAAGCCTGGACATCCAGACTGAAGCTGGGAAGTGCCCAGGTATTCGCGAATGGTACCAACCTGTTTTCTATCTCTAAGGTGAAGGAATTTCATGACCCGGAGCAGAAAAACTACGATTCGTTTCCGATCATGAAAACATTCACAGTGGGTTTAGACTTTAAATTTTAGGGAATATCGATATGAAAAAAATAATATATTTAATAATCTGCCTCGCGGGATTCTGCTCATCCTGTAATAATGTTCTGGACATCGAAGACGTCAACAATTACAATCCGGAACTGGTCTGGAATGACCAAAACCTCGCCAATGCATACGTAGCGAACCTATATCCGATGTTCGGAAACTGGAATACTTCGGCAGATGTATTTAGCCAGCAGATTGCCGGGATCCCTTTTTATTCTGACCGGATCACGATTTCAAATGCGGAGTTTAAAGTTTGGAATTACTCGCGTATCCGACTGATCAATCAGGCCATCGTGGATGTCAACAGTGGGAAACTTTCCGATGCTGTGAAGGCAGGCATCACAGGGCAGGCACTTTTTATGAGGGCTTACACCTATACGGAAATGGTACGTTATCATGGTGGTGTGCCGTACATCACCGTTCCCCAGGATCGATACACGGATGACCTTTTTGTGCCACGTAACTCTACCAAAGAGTGTTTTGATCTGATCATAAAGGACCTGGATGAAGCAATTGCAAAGTTGCCCAAACGCATAGCTGCCACATCCAAGGACTTTGGCAAAATAGACGGGAATTTTGCCGAAGCGTTTAAGGCAAAGGTTTTGCTGCTAAAAGCTTCGCCGCAGTTCAATCCTGCTAACCCCTGGAATAATCAATATTGGGCGGCAGCTTACGAATCCAACAAAAAGGCATACGAAAGCTTAAAGTCACAAGGTTATGCGCTTGCTGCTAATTATGAAGATATCGCACTGGTGGAAAAAGGTCCTGAATCTATTTTTACAGTGATCAATTCCTATCCAAACAAGACAGCCAACTGGGATAATGGTGTTCGCCCGGGCTCTGAAAGCCGTGGTCCCGCTTCTGCTGTGCCTACCTGGGAGTTTGTCAAGGAGTTTCCGATGAAAGATGGAAAAATGTACAATGACCCAACCGGTAAATACTACCAATCGGAGACAGCGCTGTTGCAGAATTTCTGGAAAGATCGCGATCCGCGTTTTGACAAGTCCATTGTATGGAATGGAAAGGAGTATCCGGTATCCGGAAAGGCGGGGAAAAGACAATACACTTCATTGGGGATTGCGCATGAGCTGGACGATTATGGGTTGAATCCTAAGGCCGGGGTTAATTCTACCAATCTGGACCGGTATACAGGGTTTTTTATTTTGAAAAACAGCTTGCTCAAACTGGCTCAGGCCGAAGTGCAGCAGTATGATCTGGACTACGTGGTGATGCGTTTTGCCGAAGTAATGCTTAACTATGCCGAAACGGCCAATGAAACAGGCAAAACCAATGAGGCTTTGGATATCCTAAAGCAAATACGTAAACGTGCGGGAATAGAAGCCGGAACCGATGGGAATTATGGTGTTACTGCGAAAACGCGTGAAGAAATGAGGGAAGCGATTCTGTCTGAACGAAACGTTGAATTTTGTTTTGAGGGACATCGTTTCTGGGACCTGCGTAGGCTCCGAATGCTGAGCAGACTGGATGGTACCACCAAGCACGGATTGGAAGCGATCGCCATTTTGCCCAATGGGCAGGATATGCCTATTGGCGAAGCAAGAGCCAAAGCAGATAAATACGAACTGGTAGAGTCTAATTTTAAGTATAATATTCTCCAGGTACCACGCACAGGGGTGAAGGTAAATGTTGTACCGGATAATTATTACTTCTTCCCGATTCAGCGCGATATTCTGGACAGAAATAAAAGTCTGGAACAGAATAAAGACTGGGGTGGTACATTCAATCCAACTCTGGAGTAAACAAGGTTTGATTAATTTGTATGTCCTCCTTTCCTGGTTATTCGTCCGGAAAGGAGGACTGCTTTTCTGAAACAAACAGGAAATATTTTTAAAGGGAAGTGTTCCCTCCAATAGTGGCCCCATAGACGGGGCGGGTTAGGTACATCAGGTGCTTATGGCCTGTTTAGGGAGCCATTCAGTACTTAAAGGGTGCCATAGCGACAACAGGCAGGTGATTTCGGCAACAGGCCTGAATAATGAAAATTGTGTCGCTAATCTGTGATTTTCGTAGTTCAATGACCAGTCCATCCTTTCCTTTTTTGCTACATTCTAAATATTGTGATAATTTCAAGGTTATTTAATAATAATTTTTACGATTCTGTTAATTCCTAAACCAATGAAAGAAAAGAAAAGCAGTGGGGTGTCGAGAAGGAACTTTGTAAAAGGTTCTCTGGCGACGCTTGCCACATTCTCAATTGTGCCCCGTCATGTTCTGGGCAAAGGTTTTATTGCACCCAGTGACCAGCTAACCAAAGCAATCATCGGGCTCGGTTCGATGGGGCGGGGTCATATACCTCTGGCCGGGACAAAGGTCGTTGCATTGTGTGATGTGGATAAAAAACATCTGGCTAAGGCAGCCGGAATGGTCGACAAAGGTGCCAAAACGTTTTCCGATTACCGGGAAGTGATCCAGCTACCCGAAGTCGATATTGTTCACGTTGCCACGCCGCCGCATTGGCATGGAATCATCGCAGCAGATGCCGCACGTGCCGGAAAAGACATTTGGTGTGAAAAGCCAATGACCCGTACCATCGGAGAAGGGAAGCGACTGGTGGAAGCCGTTCAGCAAAATGGTCGTATTTTTCGCCTGAACACCTGGTTTAGGTTTGAGGATAATTTTTATGGTATGAAAACAACCGTAAAACCGATTAAAAAGCTGGTACAAAGTGGCTTGCTGGGCTGGCCGTTGAAGGTGACGGTGAGCAAGCATACCGGTTTTGACTGGAAGTTTTACTGGGTGGGGAAAACTAACAATGCCCCGGAACCGATCCCTGCAGAGCTCGATTACGAAATGTGGCTCGGTCCTGCTCCCTACAAGCCGTACAGTGCACACCGTGTACACCAGACCTTCCGTGGTTACTGGGATTATGATGGAGGTGGCTTAGGGGATATGGGGCAGCATTATATTGATCCTATTCAGTATTTCCTGGGCAAGGATGACACCAGCCCGGTGAGCGTGGAAGTAGATGCTCCACAGCAGCATACCGAGGCCGTGGGAACCTGGAGGCGTATTACTTACACCTATGCCGACGGATGCCAGATAGTACTCGATGGAGAGGCCAAAGACGACAAAGTAGCTTACATTGAAGGTCCCAAAGGGAAATTGTATCCCAACTTCCAGTCTGATATTCCCGATCTGGAAAAGAAACTTGCCGCATTCCCGGATCCTGAACCTCAGGTTACCAATTTTGTGGAAGCCGTAATGCACCGTAAAAAGTTTGCGCTGAATGAGGAAAACGGACATCGCTCCTGCACGATTGTCAACATGGGACTGGCGGCGCTTCGTTTGGGGCGTTCTTTGAAATATGACCCTGATAAACAAGAGTTTATTGATGATGAAGGTGCAAACCGTCTTATTGATCAACCGATGAGAGGCCCTTGGACGATGTGATCAATTCTGAATCAGGGAAAACACCTTATTCACATTAAATTCTTTTTCCACAAAATAAGCTAATGGCCACAAGTATATCGCGGATGGCCTGGAACAAAATGAAAAAATATATTTACTCCATATTGACCCTTTGCCTGCTGATGACGCAGGCTTTGGCGCAAACCGATAAAAACAGAACACTTGCTACAAGAGTAGCGGATGTGTTAGCCCAATTCCCGGCCGACAACGCTGCCAAACTGGACAAAAATATGAATGAGCTGGCAGAAATGGGAAAGCCTGGCATTGTCCAGATCGCCTCCATGCTGACTCCTCCCGGAAAGGGCGACAATTCAAAAATACAGTATGCGCTGGGTGGTTTTAGCTATGCTTCAACACGTTCGGGTAAAGAAGCCTGGCGCAAAATGGCCGCGGAGGCTTACGCAGAGGCGCTGGCACGGGTGAATGATCCTGACAACAAGGTTTTTCTGATCTATCAGCTGCAAACAGTGGGCAAGGATGAATCTGTAAATATCCTGAAGAGCTACCTTTCGGATGAAAAACTCGCCGGGCCTGCTTCAAGAGCACTGGCAAGAATTGGGTCCGGATCTGCCGGAGCAGCTCTTCTGGGGGAACTCAGTTCTGCGTCAGGAAATAATCAGGTTGCCGTGATAGAGGCCCTGGGGGCTGCAAGATACAAGGAAGCGGCAGCGGCGATCGAAAAAACAGCCACAAGTTCCGACCTGAATCTTCGGAAAGTCAGCCTTTATGCACTTTCTGAAATTGGCGTTCCATCATCTGAATCCATTCTTGCTGCTGCGGCCCGGAAAGTTTCTTACGGTTATGATGAATCGGATGCTACAGGTGTCTACTTGAAATATCTGGCTCGGCTGGGACAGAATGGCTCAGGAGCTTTAGCCGATAAGGCTGCATTGGCAGTGATTCAGACGGCCACCGGCGATAAGCAAGGCGCTGCAAGATCTTCCGCACTTAAGGTTTATTCAGATAGTAAAAAACGGGAAAGTGTACCAGTCCTGATAAGTGCGCTGGCAAGCACAGATCCTAAATACCGGGCTGCTGCCTTGAAGCTTGGACAGCAATACACGATGGCGAATGGCACCGCGCCCTGGTTGGCGGCTATGAAAAAAGCCAAACCGGAAGTTCAGGCAGAAATCATTACCATGCTCGGACGTGCTGGGGCGAAGGATGCCCTGCCTGCCGTATTAAAGTCGCTGGCTTCCAAAGACAGTAAAGTGAAGCTGGCGGCAATCTGGGCTGCGGGCAAGATAGGACAGGAGGGGAGTGTAGCCAGTCTTATACCGGTGCTGAAATCGGGCAATGCCCAGGAAATAGCCGCTGTGAAAAGTTCATTGCTCACCATTCCCGGAAACGGAGTAACGGATCAGTTGGCTGCGGTACTGCCCGCTTTGCCCGCACGTGCTCAGTCTTCGGCCATTGAAGTTTTGGCGTCGAGGGCAGCCAGTTCAAAACTGGGTGTTGTTTCTGCATTGCTGAAAAGTACAGATCCTGCGGTGAAAAAGTCAGCATTTGAGGCATTGCAGTCGCTTGCCACTTCCAATGATCTTCCCCAACTGTTTGCTTTGCTTAACGCAGGTGGGAGTGCTGAGGAAATTACGGCTGTTCAAAAGGGAATAAGTGCTGCTGTGAAAGGCGTGGGCGATATTTCCGCGCAAAGTGAGCTCATCCTGAAGCAATCCGCTTCCTCCGGTCCGGGCAAACAGGCTAACTACCTCGCTGTTTTGGCAGGCATAGGTGGGAAAAGGGCACTTTCTGCGGTAGTTTCAGAATATAATAATGGAGATGCAGTGTTCAAAAAGGCAGCCATCAGAGCTTTGTCGGCCTGGACAGACGCCAGTGCGGCCAGAGAATTACTGGCCATTGCTACAAAGTCAACGGATTCCGATGATCTGCATGCAGCCATCACCGGTTATGTAGGCGCAGTGGGCAAATCCGAAAAAACACCAGCCATCAAGGTGATCATGTTGCGCGATGCCATGGCTCTTGCTAAAACGGATGGGCAAAAGGTGTTGATATTAAAAGAACTGGCAAACAACCGAACTTTTAATGCGCTGTTATTTGCAGGTAAATATCTCGACAATGCCGGTACTCAGCAGGCGGCTGCCCAGGCTGTAATGAGAATTGCTCTGGCCAACAAGGATTTTTATGGAACAGAGGTCAGCTCACTTTTGACAAAGGCCTCTTCTGTTTTACAGGGTCAGGATAGTGAGTACCAGAAGGAGTCAATCCGTAAGCATCTGTCGGAGTTACCAACGGGAGAAGGTTTTGTTTCCTTATTCAACGGTAAGGACTTATCGGGCTGGAAGGGACTGGTTCAGGATCCGATCAAGAGAGGAAAAATGAGTGCTGATACGCTGGCTGCAAAACAGGCAATTGCCGACGAAAAGGCCAGAAAGGGATGGTTTGCCAAGGACGGGGAACTGGTGTTTTCGGGTCATGGGGATAATCTTTGTACGGTGAAGCAATACGGAGATTTTGAAATGTATGTAGATTGGAAAATTCAAAAAAATGGCGACGCAGGTATATATCTGAGAGGTACGCCTCAAGTTCAGATCTGGGATACGTCTCGGGTAGACGTGGGCGCTCAGGTAGGATCTGGCGGGTTGTATAATAATCAGAAAAATCCGAGCAAACCAAGCAAGCTGGCCGATAATGCCATCGGCGATTGGAACACTTTCCATATCACCATGATCGGGGATCGAGTATCGGTGGATCTGAACGGTGAAAATGTTGTCAACAACGTGGTACTGGAAAATTACTGGGACCGTAACCTCCCTATATTTGCCAAAGAACAGATAGAGCTCCAGGCGCATGGAAATCAGATCAATTATCGGGATGTGTATGTGCGGGAAATACCACGCCCTGAACCCTACAAGCTGACAGCTGAGGAGTCGAGGGAAGGATATAAGATTCTTTTTGACGGAACCAATATGTATGAGTGGATCGGAAACCGGACGGATTATTTTATTGAAAATGGCGACATGGTTGTGGATCCAACACGTGGCGGGAAGGGAAATTTGTACTCCAAGGATGAATACAGTGATTTTGTCTTCCGGTTTGATTTTCAATTGACGCCCGGTGCCAACAATGGGTTGGGTATTCGTGCTCCTCTGGAAGGCGATGGCGCTTATGTAGGGACCGAAATTCAAATACTGGATAATGAAGCGGATATTTACAAAAACCTGAAAGAGTATCAATACCATGGATCGGCCTACGGCATTATTCCGGCAAAACGCGGATATTTGAAACCAGTAGGGGAGTGGAACTCGCAAGAGGTATATCTGAAAGGCTCTAAAATTAAGGTAACCCTGAATGGAACGGTTATCCTGGATGGAGACCTGGCAGAAGCAAGCAAAAACGGTACGGCAGATCACCGTGAGCATCCGGGGCTTGCACGTACAAAGGGACACTTCGGATTCCTTGGACACGGTGCTCCCCTTAAATTTAGAAATATCAGGGTGCTTGATTTAAGCAAAGTGGTTGAGCCGGCTCCGGTGGAAACAGGCAAGAAGAAGTCGAAGAAAAAGAAAAAGTAAGGTTCCTAAAATCAAACTGATAGCCCGGATCGCGTTTGCGGTTCGGGCTTTTTTTGAAATTTTATTTGTGTGTTGCATTTTAGAAAATAAAAGTATAAATTTGAATTGATTCCGATTTAAATTTAGTTTTTATGAGTAAAGTTGCTAAGCCATATCCAATCATTGAGGATACTATCCTGAATAAAGTGGAGGATGCACCTTCTCCACCATTTCGCTCTAATGGTGGTGTAATGTTTCCTTTTGCTACATCCAGGCCGCAAAGTCAGATGACTGCCTTTGAAAAAATGGGGCTTGTACGTCAGGGGATTTCCAAAACTGATTTTGAAGGGTTTAAAGAGAAAGCAGGTCTCGATTACGATCAACTGGCTGCTACCCTTGCTGTGGCCAGAGCTACACTCATTAATAAGAAAGGCGTAGAGAAGTTTAATTCGACATTAAGCGAAAAGATTGTAAGTCTTGCCGATATTTATTCCTACGGATACGAAGTGTTCGAGGATATCAAAGTATTTAACCAATGGGTGTTTCGTCCTAATCTTGCACTTGGTGGCGCGAAACCTTACGATCTGCTTGATAACCAATACGGTAGGGAGGAAGTAAGAGACTTGATAGGTCGTATTGATTATGGTGTTTACTCATAGGTGTCCATTGTGATTAAGAGATATGCATTCTAATAAAATCCGGTAGCAATCCATGTTGGTTTATAGAATCGGACGAACCAAATTCGCACATGATCTTTCCGGTGAGGGGGCAAGGCTTCATGGGGGACGCTGGAATCAAAAGCTTGTCAGGTGTATTTATACTTCTGAAAGCAGAGCGCTGGCGCTACTGGAATACACGGCCAATGTCAACATCGAAGATATACCGCGTGCCCTGAGCGTTACTACCTTTGAAATTCCTGAGGAGCATATATTTCATACTGAGACGGCCAAATTCCCTGGCAATTGGCTAAGTAGTCCTGCGCCTTCATCCACAAAGAGTTTGGGATCCTCACTTCTCACCGAATCAGGATATCTGATTGTCAAAATACCTTCTGCAATTATGGTCGATGAATTTAACTACCTGCTTAATCCGGCGCACCCGGATTATGGAAAAATCCGTATACTTGACGTCAGAGATTTTGTATACGATGTCAGGTTAAAGCTCAAATAGTGTTCCGGATCGATTTTGTCCTCTCAATCTATTCACCGTTTACTAAGATTTGATGATCAAAGCATTTAATGTTAGCGAAAGCATTTAACTTTAATTGTGTCTTATCGTCTGCATCCTAGTTTGCAAGATATATTCCAGCCGAAATTTTATCTCTAACCGGTGAAAGCATGTTTGTATTTTCTCTGACAGCGATTTGGTGCAGAAGGATCATGTCAGTTGGCATTTTGATAATCTTTTCACAGTGGGCCATCGGACAGGAAACGGCAGAGCGTTTCAGCAACTGGAAGCCGTCTGAGGGGAAATACTATTTTTCGGAAGCCTGGGTCTGGAGCTTTAATGACGAGTTTTCAGATACAAGTGGCGAAATAACCGTGTATGTGGATACTTTGTCGGGAACATTTTTATTGAATCATGAAAGCTATGGATCAAGCGATGAGCAGGCAGATTTCGTAATTGGCACAAAAGACGGTGTCTATATCACGGGAGTCACAAGCGCTGAGGGAAAGAAAAGTCTGCAGTTTGATACCCTGGTAACCACATTAGACATGCATAGGGGTAAGCAGTATTATGATGAGGACTTCGGCAAAACCACGAAACCAACCGGGGATTTTAAGATTTATGGACAAAATTCAAAAAAATGGCCGACGATAAAAGGGGAGAAGTTTAGAACCTCATTCGAAATGCCTGCATCTTTTTCTGATAATTATTTAGTAAAGAAAAATTTCAGCCTGCTTCCCCTCTACAATTTTAACCAGCGTACCTACCGCGCCAAACTTCCGTACACCTTTTCTGCGGCGCTTCATATGAATTATTTGCTACTTGAGGCAAATTATGAAAGTGATGGAAAAAAAATATCAACCATATTAAAGAATGTGATTCCCTCGAAACAGGTGATTGACCTTACTGTTTACAGCAAATGAAAGCCCTCTTGCCATTAGATACGCAATGAGACTCAACCGGGTTATTTGAAACCGGGTCCGATTATTTTCTGTAAATATTACTTAGATTTGAAAGTAGAAAAATTTTATTCTTCACCTTAGGTCTATATCTCATTTTCAATTCAGCTTATCCTAAAATATATGAAAATCAAACAGACGCTATTCACAGGATTATTAATGATTTTTTCGGTACTGTATACATCAGCTCAAAATTCTCTTCAAAAAATATGGGAGACCGAACCGAACCTGCCCATTCCGGAATCTGTACTTTACAGCGCCAAGGGTAAATTGCTGTATGTGGCTCAAATAGACGGAAAACCCGGAGAGAAGGATGGTAAGGGCGGAATTGCCAAGGTGGCATTGGATGGAAAAATTATAGCAGGCGACTGGGTTACGGGGCTGAATGCACCAAAAGGTATGGGCATAGTGGGTGGTAAACTATTCGTGGCCGATGTCACTGAAGTGGTTGAAATCGAACTTAAATCGGGTAAAATTTTAAGAAAACACCAGATTGAGGGCTCCAAGTTTCTGAATGACCTTACCATTGACGCCAAGGGCAACATTTACGTATCGGATTCGGAAACGAAAAAAGTCCATTTAATCAAAGACGGTAAAATCTCAACCTATTACGAAAACCTGACCCGTCCAAATGGGTTGCTGGCCGTTGGTTCGGATCTTTTGATTGCTGATAGCGGAAAGCTTCTGAGGCTTGGCGCTGATAAGAAAGCAGTAACAATCGTTGAAGGCATGGATAAAAGTACCGATGGAATTGAGCAGGTAAGACCGGGGGAGTATATTGTCTCCTGCTGGGCGGGAGTGGTTTACTATGTGAAGTCCGATGGTACTAAGCAGGAGTTGCTCAATACCAGTGCGGATAAGATCAATTCAGCGGATATCGGTTATGACTCAGTTAAGAAAATTGTGTATATACCCACTTTTATGAAAAATAGTGTTGTAGCTTATCAGCTAAAATAATATATTTATTGAACTTTAAACTATTCCAAAAACAGGCATTTCTATGGACATTTTTGTTGGGAGTCTTTCTTTTAAGTTGAAGGAAAGCGAGTTGCGTGAGGCATTTGAAAAATTTGGAGAGGTTGCTTCTGCGAAAATTATCATTGACAAAATTACCCGTCAAAGCAAGGGGTTTGGTTTTGTAGAAATGCCTGACGAAGAGCAGGCCAAGCTGGCAATAAGCGAATTGAATGGGGTTGAAATGTATGGCAGGCCTTTGGTTGTGAATGAATCTCAAAAAAAGGAATCCTCAGGTAGAACTGATGCGCCAAGAAGTGGTGGATCGTCACCCGGGGGCTCGGGATTTGGCCGGAACAAACCTGCCGGTGGAGGTGGATACAGCGGAGGTGGATACAGTGGTGGCGGAGATAGAGGGGGCTATGGAGGGAAGCCTAAATCGGACTATGACAAAGGAGGCAGGGGAGGAGATTTTAAGAAGGGGGGCGGTTCCCGCAGAGGAGATTCGCGGGATCGTGATGACTGGTAAAAATATATTTGTTTAACAAAAAACTCCCTTGCCATAGCGGTGGGGGAGTTTTTTGATGAACGGTGAGCCAGTTTATTTTTTAAAAATAAAATACACGGCTAATACGAGAAATAAAAAGCCTATTGCATGGTTCCATCGAAAGGTTTCAGTCTTGAAAAACACCAAAGTAAAAACCGTGAATATGACCAGGGTGATTACTTCCTGTATCACTTTCAGTTCCATTAAAGAAAAGGGGCCGCCATTTTCCCGGAACCCGATACGGTTGGCAGGCACCTGGAAGCAATATTCAAAGAGTGCAATACCCCAGCTTATCAATATTACGGAAAATATGCCCAGTTTGCTAAACCAGGCCATTTCTTTAAATTTCAGGTGACCGTACCAGGCTAAAGTCATAAATGCATTAGACAAGACCAGCAGGCCAATGGTTAGCAATGGTTTCATTCTGCGGATCGTACTTTATTGTCCTGGAAGAAAAGTATAAACAACAGGAGAACAACAGCAGCGATGCCGGCAGGTACCATCCAGATACTCGTCCAGTTTTTTACGCCTTCCACAGTATACATATCCGCTACATAACCTGCGATCCAGGATCCTATGCCCATTCCAATTCCATAGGTTGCTATGGCAATAAGCCCTTGTGCTGAGGAACGGTATTTCTCTCCCGCTTTACTATCGGTATATATTTGTCCGGTTACAAAGAAAAAGTCATAACATACGCCGTGCAAGATGATGGCAAGGTATAAAAGCCATTCGCTGGAAGCATCCCCATAGCCAAATCCTACAAAGCGAACGATCCAGGCAACAAGCCCGATGATCAGCATTTTTTTGATGCCCAGGCGACTAAATGCCAGTGGGATAAGGAGCATGAAGATCACTTCGGATGCCTGGCCCAGGGACATTTTGTTCTCAACATTGGTCATTCCTGAATCCGTGAGCGACGGATTGGCCATGGCGTAATAAAACGATAAAGGAATACAAATGAGCAAAGAAGAAAGAAAAAATACAGCGAAGGAGCGGTCCTTGAAAAGCTTAAATGCGTCCAACCCTAATATAGCCGACACCGAAGTACTTTGACTTGGCTTAGGCGGCGTATTGGGTAAAAAGAAAGAGAAGATACCCAAAATGACCGCAGTGACCATCGAGATTTTAAAGATCATATCTGAGCCACCAACTTGGTAGTAACCAATGACGTTGGTAACAGCTATCCAGGCTACCGTGCCCATAACCCTGATCCCAGGAAAGTCTTTTTCCGTGTTGGTTACCTGTTGCATGGCAATTGACGTGGTGAGCGCCATGGTTGGTGCAAAGGTGACACAGTAAGCAAGTATCACCCAAAAGAAAGTATCGGCATCCTTGATTCCCAGGAGAATATACAATAAGACCGCGCCCAGCAAACTGAGTACACCCAGCACTTTCTGGGCAGCAAAGTACCTGTCTGCAATAAGTCCAACAAAAAATGGTGCGATGATCATGGCAATAGAAAAAGCAGCATAGGCACTGCCCACCTGTACGCCCGTAGCTCCAAGCTCATTGAACATATATTTACTCATCTGACCATACCAGGATCCCCAAATGAAATAAAGGAGGAACATCATGGTCATCAATTGGAAGCGGGTGGTGTTTTTCATTTTTTAGGAACAGAGTTAAAGTATCAATACCTGTCAGCCACGCGCTGCGACAAGCGGTCAGTTTATTTTTTTATCATCTTCTGAAATTCATTGAGCTTCAGTAACGCCTCAATGGGTGAAAGTGTGTTAACATCAACCAGCGAAAGCTTTTCTTTTAACTCTTCCAGTTTAGGATCCGCTGGTTCGAAAATACTAAGCTGGTAATTGTTCTTCGGCATTTCTTTGATCTTTTTGTTGTGTGTTTCAGCCACATGGTCTTTTTCCAGGTGTTGCATAATTTCGCTTGCACGTAACACGATCGGCTGAGGCATGCCGGCAATTTGTGCCACATGGATACCAAAGCTGTGGGCGCTGCCACCGGGTTTCAATTTCCGTAAAAATATGACCTTGTTGTCAACCTCTTTCACGGCTACATTGAAATTCTTGATCCTCGGAAAATCTTCCGCTAACTGGTTAAGTTCGTGGTAATGGGTCGCAAAAAGTGTTTTGGGTTTGTAATGTGGCTGGCTGTGCAGATACTCCGTAATAGCCCAGGCAATGGAGACACCGTCATAGGTACTCGTACCCCGGCCAATCTCATCCATTAAAACCAGACTCCTTTCGCTCAGATTGTTGAGAATGCTGGCGGTTTCCGTCATTTCTACCATGAACGTACTTTCGCCCCTGCTCAGGTTATCACTCGCACCCACACGGGTGAAAATTTTGTCAACGAGCCCCACGCTAGCCGCCTTGGCCGGGACGTAACTCCCCATTTGTGCCATCAGTACGATCAGTGCGGTTTGCCTCAGCAATGCAGACTTACCCGCCATGTTTGGCCCGGTAATGATAATGATCTGCTGTGTAGAATCATCGAGGTAGAGATCATTGGGTACATAACTTTCACCCAACGGAAGTTGCTGTTCGATCACCGCGTGTCGGCCATCTTTGATATCCAGCTCTTTCCCTTCCGTGATAACCGGCTTTGCGTAATTGTTTTTCCGGGCAATTGTCGCAAATGAGCTAAGTGCATCCAGCGTCGACACCACGATAGCATTTTGCTGGATCGTCCCAACGTATTCGGCGGCAGTAAGAATCAGCTCGCTGAAAACACGATACTCAATGGCCGAAATTTTGTCTTCCGCGTTCAGAATCTTTTCCTCATACTCTTTCAGCTCCGGCGTGATATAACGTTCGGCATTGACCAGAGTCTGTTTTCTGATCCATTCAGCCGGCACCTTATTCTGGTGGGCATGGGTTACTTCCAGGTAATACCCGAATACCCGGTTGTAGGCGATTTTTAGCGAGCTGATACCGGTTCGTTCAATCTCGCGGTTCTGGAGCTTGATCAGATAGTCCTTTCCTTCGTATGAAATGGCATGCAATTCATCCAGTTCGGCATTCACCCCGCTTTTAACCATACGTCCCTGATTAGAAAGTACAGGTGCGTCGTCCCGGAGCTCATTTTCGATTTTGTCAACCAAGAATGTGCACGGATTAAGCTGATCCGAATACTTATTTAATATGGAAAGTGCTGAATTACCTTTTTTGCTATTGGCTTCGGTTTTTTGACTGGCAGCGGTAATTGCTAAAAGCTCCTTAATAGGTCCGATTTGCTTCAGGGATTTTTTGAGTTGAACCAGTTCCCTGGGGTTGATCCGCCTGACGGCCACTTTTGAAATCAGCCTTTCCAGGTCACCAATATGTTTTAAATACTGAATGATAGACTCGTGAAGGTCTTCATTGGATAAAAAATGATCTACTGTATTCAAGCGCTCCTCGATGGGTAGCTTTTCCTTCAGTGGCAGTACGACCCATCTTCTTAAAAGCCTGGCACCCATGGGGGTAACAGTCTGATCCAGGATCTGAATCAAAGGGACGCCTCCTTCTTGCTGAGGCGCTATAAGCTCCAGATTCCGAACCGTAAACCGGTCGAGCCACACGTATTTTTCTTCCTCAAGCCTTGTTATTTTATTGATATGGCTTACTTCCCGGTGCTCCGTTTCTTTTAAATAATGCAAAATAACACCGGCTGCAATGATTCCCATGGGCAGGTTTTCTATCCCAAAACCCTTCAAGGTTGCTGTCTGGAAATGCGTAATAAGCTGTTCGTAGCCGTAATCGTAACCAAAGCACCAGTCTTCCAATTGAAATGTGTGGTGTTTACCTCCAAAAAGTTGGTTGAACTCCTGTTTGTGTTTCTTGCAAAAGAGAACTTCCGATGGCGTGAAACCCTGAAGCATTTTATCCACATAGGCTGCATTTCCCTGAGATGTCATAAACTCCCCCGTGGAGATGTCCAGAAATGCAATGCCATACAGGTCATCTGCGCCCACATGAACCGCGGCCAGATAGTTGTTTCGCCTTACATCCAGTACGTTGTCATTGAGGGACACCCCGGGTGTGACGAGTTCAGTAACGCCTCTTTTAACAATTCCCTTCGCAGCTGCTGGATCCTCAAGCTGGTCACATATCGCTACACGCTCACCGGCACGAACGAGTTTTGGAAGATAATTGTCGAGTGAATGATGCGGAAATCCGGCCAGTTCTTCATGAGAGCCTCCGTTGTTGCGACGGGTCAGTACGATGCCCAGGATTTTGGAAGCCCTTATTGCATCTTCGCCAAATGTTTCATAAAAATCGCCCACCCTGAAAAGCAAAAGTGCTCCCGGGTATTTTGCCTTAATTTGGTTGTATTGTTTGTTAAGCGGAGTTTCTTTGATTGCCTTTGCCAAGTATTAACTATTTAAAACGGACTAACGCAAATTTAAGCCTTCTATCCGGTTTGACAAGAACGTGAGGTTGTTTTGTAAAGATTGCCAAGGAATCTTAAAAGAGCAATCTGGTTTCCTCCTTTGTCATTTCCCATACTGTACCCGGAGCGACGAAATTTTTGTCACCGGATAATAGAGTCGTTCGCCCAATGGCCCAACGCACAAGCCTTAAGGTAGGGAAGCCCACAGCGGCCGTCATTTTCCTAACCTGACGGTTTTTTCCTTCGTAAAGGGAAATGGAGAGCCAGGATGTCGGAATGTTTTTACGGAAGCGAACGGGTGGGCTTCGTTCGGGGAGCTCAGGAGTATCGATAAGTTTTGCTATTGAAGGAAGTGTTTTGTATGCCTTTCCATTGATAGTGATGGCTACTCCTTGTGCCAATTCATGACAAGCTTCGTGGGTGATATCGCCGTCGACCTGCACATAATAAGTTCGCAGATGTTTATTTTTTGGATCGAGCAGTCTTGTTTTTAAAAAGTTATCATTGGTAAGCAATAGTAATCCCTCGCTGTCGGCATCAAGTCGGCCAACCGGGTAAATGTCTTTGGGGAAAACATAATCCAGATCAGCCAGTGTGGGATGATCTCCTTCGCGGGAGAACTGGGAAAGCATCCCGAAAGGTTTATAGATAAGAAAATATCGAAACAAGAGCTGAGTCAGAAAGGATGCTAGTAAACTTATGTAAGGGCTATTTCACAATGGAGGCCAAATCCAGAGTAAATCCTGGTAAGGTCGTTTCTCCGGAAAGTGATACGTCAAGAGTTTCCATTACTTCGATGGATTTGTCGTGCCTGTAAATGTGAATTTTATGCTCAAACCGATCGATCAGCCAACCCAGTTGGGTGCCATTTTCGATGTACTCGATCATTTTGTCCTGCAGATATTTGAGTTCATCTGATTTGGAGCGGATTTCAACCACAAAATCAGGACAGATGGGGGCAAATCTTTCTTTTTGGTCCCGGCTTAACAAGTTCCATTTTTCTTCTCTGATCCAGGAAACATCCGGAGAACGAACAGCCCCATTTCCCAGTAAAAATCCTGAGGAGGAGTCAAATACTTCTCCTAAGCCAAAGGTTTCGTTCCACAAGAACAAATGGCCTAAAACTTTGCTGTTAAAATTCCCTGTGAATGATCCTGTTGGAGACATAACTATAATATTTCCTTGCGAGTCTCTTTCGAACTCTAATGTGTCGTTCATTTGGCAAAACTGAAAGAACTCTTCCTCGTTCATCAGGTCACCCATTTTCATAACCACGGGCATTGAAATATTCATAACTCTTCCGTTTATCTACAGGCCTGATCAAAAATACAAAATAAAATCAGCATAGGATAATATAGTTCGCATTGGTCTCAATCAATTTCGAGCCAAACGGGGCAATGATCGGAATGGACTGCATCATTATACTGTCTGCTGCCAATGATCCGATCTTTCAGAGGTTCTGCGACGGAAATGTAATCGATGCGCCAACCTTTGTTATTAGCACGGGCGCCCGCCCGATACGTCCACCAGGAATATTCTTTCAGGTCAGGATTAACGAATCGGAATGCATCCACGTACCCATTGCCAAACCACTTCGTCATCCATTCTCTTTCTTCGGGAAGAAAACCGGAAGACTTCTTGTTGCCTTTGGGATCGTGAATATCGTTTTCGGTGTGTGCAATGTTATAGTCTCCGCAAATTATCAGGTTGGGCCGTTCTTGTCTCAGCACGTTAACCCAATCATAAAAATCGGCCAGGAAACTCATTTTCACTCCTTGCCTCAACTCCCCGCTGGTTCCGGAAGGAAAATAACAGTTCAATAAGGTGATGTCGCCAAAATCCGCACGGAGTATGCGTCCTTCTATATCATAAATGGGCAGATTCACGCCGATGGATACCAGGTCAGCTTTTACTTTTGAAAATATGGCTACGCCGCTATATCCTTTTTTCTCGGCTGCGTGCCAGCCTATTAATTCATACCCAAGTTCTTCAAAGCCGGAGAGGTCTACAACATCGGTGGTGGCTTTCACTTCCTGAAAGCACAACACATCAAAGGGCTTGTCTTTTAGCCACTCAAGTAAACCATTTTTGATGGCGGCACGGATGCCATTTACATTGTAGGTGAGTATTTGCATAAATGACGAAACGTGTTTTTAAAGTTGAATTTTCTGCCCGCTATATTGCGATTTCCACGGGCTGTTGGCATTAGAACCATCTTTACCGACTATCCAAACCTCGTAAGACCCAGGCAAAAACTTGCTTGCGAAAAATGAGTACTGATATTTATCACTATAATAAGCCCGATGACTTAAAAAGCCAGCCAGGCTGTTAGGCACCGGGCAAGCCGGAAATACAAACAAGTGGGTAGCAGATTTTAATTGAATGTATACTGGAATGAAGCCTGATCCAGGGGCAACGGTGTAGGTCATATCAATGAACCTGACTGGCCTGTGTAGCCATTGATTATATTTAGGAACTGCAGTAAACTCAAATCTTCCCGTAAACTTTTCACGCTCCACCACCGAGCCGCCAGCCAATGGTGAAAGTACAGGGATGCTCGCAGAAGGAAATAAATAAATGCCGGATTTGTCAAGGTTTGAAATGAGCGTTGTCATTCGTGTAGGATGATTCCAGAATAATTTCTCTTCAAAAAGATTTCCAAAAGACATCATCATGCCGTAGTTTTTCCAATACAATCCATCCAGCGCCAGGGTTTCATACTGTCTGCGCACTTGTGATAAAGACATGAAATAGCTGGTGAAATTCAGACCGACCCCAAATACAAGTGCGCAGATACCAAGCGTAATTTGTAGTTTTCTAAGGGTTTTGGTGACAATAACCAGCGCGGTATAGGCAGTTAAAAGGGTAATAATCCCAAAAATCATGTATCGCCTGGAGAGTAATTCTCCACCGTATGTGACTGAAAAAGCAATCGGGCGGCTGAGTACCAGCATCGCCCCGGTTCCCATCACAAACATGAAGGCGCCGACAATAAAAGAATAGGTCTTCCAGTTGCCTGGATATCGGAACATCCGGTAAAGCCAGATACAAAAGACAATACCCACCGAAAACCCTAATGCTACACAGGCAGCAATATCGTAGTAGTTACCGGAAATAACAGGATGGGGTTTGTTCAGAAAAAGGGCATTGCCCCAGAAAGCAAGAAGAAACCCCAGGTTATAGATGGGATGTGTTAGTGGACTTTCGGCATCGGACCTGATGAAATGATAGTCAAACAGGAAGTAGAAAAGGAAAACGCATAGTGCGGTACCGCACCAGATGGCAAGTCTTTTATATTTCTTTTGCAACAACAGGATAGGTGCACAAATAAGCCAGGTAAGCAAACCACTTCCACTGGTAAATGTGGCAATAATAGCGCTGAATAAAGCCAGATACCAGCTTTTATTGTCTGTTGAACCTATTGCATAGGCAGCGAGGAGTGCGAAAAACAGGAGGGAGGTATTCTGCAGCGCCGCAATTCCCCAGTTGGCGTTTTCGTAATAAACCAGATTGAAGAGAATGAAGCATGCAGGTATCATGTAATACCATGATATTCCTTCACGTCTTAATGTTTTATAGAAAAGATACAGGATTCCTATGAGAAAGGCATTGCCAATCACGATCTGAATTTTAATGTTTTCGGATCCTGTAATCACCAGAATAAGCCACATGATGATGCGTTCATAGGCAAAACGGTGCTGATTGATCTGAGAAAAAAGAAATTTTGTCTTTTCCAGCAGGCCAACATCCCTGGTAAGCCCGTAAATGCTTTCTAGAAGATCCCAATCATCAATATAAGGCACATTGATAGTATGCAAATGGATGATCCAATAGAAATAGCAAGCTGGAGCCAACAGCAGTATCACACCTGCGTATTTTCTCGCAGGCTGTAAAGTCCTCACAAAAAAGGTTGAGGCAAAAAGTAAAGCAAGAATCACAACCAGGCTGAAATATTCAAACAGGAAGGGGTAGGGTAGTAGCTTTATTCCCAAGCTGAACATTTTATTAGTTAACACAACATTGTATAATTGATGTTTCCACACAGTACACAGTCTGTGTGGAAATACCTTCCTCTCATTATTTAATCCCTAGAACCATGTCACTGGTAATCACTTTGTCGAAACTGATATAACCCGGATAGTTGATCTGTTTGCCTCCAAGATCAAGCGTTGGTTTTATTTTAACAGTCAATTTGGATGGGTTTGAACTTGTTTTACCGGTCAGGGTTGTGATCAGGTTCACAAATTCGTCGCGTGTCTGGTCGTTACTCAGCAGCTGATATACATTGGCATTCAGCTTAATGGGGACGCGTGTTTTGCCGGTGCCAGGCATTACCTCTATCAGTTGACTAAGAAATCCGCTGAAAATTTCGCTGTTGGTTAGAAGCACTTTGTATTCCAGCTGATTGATGGCTGCTCGGTTTTTTGTAGGATTGGTGATGTCCAGATTAACCCTCAGATCCAGGGGCACATCTTTACGCAGCAGCCCCATCGCAACCCGGGGGTATTTGGCCAGATCAAAATCCTGAAAGCTTTTTATGTTTTTAAATTCTCTGATGTCGATTCCGGCAATAAATACACTGTCCACGGACGACAGGTCGTACTTGCATTCTCCAAAAGTCTTGGCTTCTGAAACCTGGCGACCTACCCCGCAGCTTGAAAGTGTACCCCAAATGCCCAGAAGGGCCACAAACCAAATTTGTCTTTTCATTTTTTTTAATGGTTGATTTTAAGTTTGTTGCTATGGATGTAATTCATTTGCAGCGATAACGTATCCATGCCTTCGCTCATCGCTGTTCTTATTTTTTGCAAGTTAAACAACCGGTATCAGAACGCGTATAATATTTGTTCATTATTCTTTGCGGTGTTTCTTTTTAGCCAGTCACTCCGAAGCTTGCAAACCAAACCTATGAATGCATGTTCCAGGTAAGGATTTCCCGATCCAGCCATATTCGTAATGAAGCCAAAACATTACTTCACAGCCTTTTTCATGCTTCTTGAAAGTTACTACGGAATGCGCCAAGATTAAGTTGCTGGACGTGTTGCACACCTAACGGCAAGCACATACCTTTGCATCCTTTTATTTCCAAATCAATTCAATTCAAAGGATCATGGCAAGCTGGTATTTAGGGAAAATACGTTACCAAAAAGAGGACGAAGCTGGAAGTCTCAAAACTATAAATGAAGTGTATCTTGTTGACGCCATATCGTACACAGAGTCAGAAGCGAGGCTTTACAAGCAAATTGTGACGGGTGCCAGTGATTTCAGTGTGACCGCCATAAGCCGGATGCGTCTGGCCGACTTGTTTGTTTACGAGGATGGAGAAAAATGGTTCAAGGCGAAGGTCATTTATTTCTCTGTTGACGAGAAAAGTGGAAAAGAAAAGAAGGTGGTCAATTATATGCTGGTCAATGCAGATGGTATAGATCAGGCTTTGTCCCGCATTACAGAAAGCCTCCGTACGATGCTGATTCCTTACGAAACCACAGACATTAATCTTACTCCTATTCTGGATGTTTTTCCATACACTGCCGAGGAAGAGGAAGTTGAGATCCCGGCTAATATGAGGCCGCTAGCCGAAGTAATGGCAGAACGTGCCGAAGCTGAGAAAGCCTGAGTAGTTGTTTTACCTGGCAGCTGACATTAGCAAACGTTAGCTGCCATTTGTTTTCGGTCGCAGCAATTAAAATTGGCTTGCTCCTGAAATGAATTTACACTTACATTCTCTGTGCCGGTTTTGTCTCTTGTTACTGTGCCCGATTTGAACGGGAATGCGTTTCAAATGCACCATTCCCACGTGATGTTGTAACTTGCGGCCCCTATTGCGACAATGGCATGAAACTGAATTACGAAAAACAATCGATACGTTTAAAGGAAGGACAAAAAATTTACTTTTCTTCCGATCACCACCTGGGCGTGCCTACTGCCGAGGCAAGTCTTTCGAGAGAAAAATTAATCGTTGAGTGGCTGGAAACCATAAGGGCAGATGCCCAGGTGATTTTTCTGGTAGGTGATATTTTTGATTTTTGGTTTGAATACGGGCATGTTGTGCCCAAGGGTTTTGTGCGCATTCTGGGCAAGTTGGCAGAACTCGCCGACCAGGGAATAGAACTGATTGTTTTTACCGGTAATCACGACATGTGGATGTTTCGTTACTTGTCGGACGAACTGGGCGCGACGATCTATCGCCATCCGGTGGAATTCGAGATTACTTCGGGAAATCAAATTTCACGCACCTTTTTAGTAGGGCATGGGGACGGGCTTGGGCCAGGTGACAGGGTTTACAAAACACTCAAGCACATTTTCGCCAATCGGTTTTTTCAGTTTCTGTTTCGGATTGTACATCCCGATATCGGTATGTGGATTGCTACGGAATGGTCAAAGCGAAGCCGGATCGCCAATATAAAAAAGGGGGAAGAGCGATTTATGGGTGAAGATAGGGAGTGGCTCTTCCAGTTCTGCAAAGAGGTGGAAAGCACCAGGCATCATGATTTTTATGTATTCGGGCATCGTCACCTGCCACTTGATCTGAAGGTGACGGATGGCAGCCGGTATATCAACCTCGGGGAGTGGGTAACCCAGCAGACCTTTGCTGTATATGACGGGCAGGATCTACTTTTGAAGTCTTTTAAAGCATAATCGATTAGTTACCAGGCTTTTTAGACGGGTCAACCGCCCCCTCGTTTCTTTGAATAAAATCCTGTTTATTGATTAACTCCCGCGGAGCCTCGTTCAGTTCTTTTCTCCAGTCTTTTTGTTTCAGGTCTCCGTTTTTAACCGATTTGATAAAATTCGCCCAGGCAAACGGGTTTAAAAACGGGAAAGTTGTTGCAAAGTTTTTGCCGGCGGCCGATTCCCTGCCAAACATCAGCTGGTTCATCGTGGCCCGATAATTAGTTTGGGCATTATTAGGAACCATTGCAGCCATTTTGGTGAGATATTCCATGTTGGTGCTTTTTGCCAGTGCGTCACGATCCGCCTGATCAGGCAGTTCGAGAGCCAAAAAAGCCTTTTTAAATTCTTCTTCTGTTGAATAGGGGTAGATCACCACTTCATCAAGCATTTTTGCCTCCTGGCGCAGGGAAATAATGGCCGAGTAAGTTTCGGCATTGTAGTTTCTCGGGATCACCTGATACTGCGTTTTATAGCCAATGTAGCTGTACACAATACTATCTCCGGGGAAAACCGCTATGGAAAACTTCCCGGCTTCATCCGCTAAGCGCCCCTTGCCGGCCTTTGGTATATGAATAAACGCGCCCGGAAGTATTTCTGTGGATCTTCCCCCCACTACTACACCAGTAAAAATGATCGCTTTTTGTTCACCTTGCGCCAACAAATCGCCGCTGCCAACTACACCTGCAAGTAACAGAACACATATCAAGATTATTCTCTTCATTCTTTATTGATTATTCAGAGGCCGTCATATTTTAAATCAATGCCGTCCGGGGTACAAATTTTCATTTTTTTGCAAGTCGTTCGCCAGGGTTAGAACGGACGCCTTGCTACTTGATTGTTCTTTACGGCCAAAACTGCTTTACGAAAACAATTTCAGGAATGTCACTATAAAGGGGGCAGATAGTAGTAGTCCATCAAACCGGTCAAGAAATCCGCCGTGCCCGGGAATACTGCTTCCTGAGTCTTTGATGGCAATACTCCTCTTAAACAAAGATTCAACAAGGTCGCCGTACGTGCCCGCTACCACGATAATAGCTCCTATGCAATACCACTTCCAGGGTTCGAAGGTACGGAAAAAATAACCCAGCGCAAACGCCACAACAGCGGCAAAAACCGCACTTCCTATGGCGCCTTCCCAGCTTTTTTTTGGAGATATTCTTTCAAATAATTTACGTCTTCCAAATTTGGTACCGGCAAAATACCCTCCTATGTCGGATGCCCAAAGGAGTAATAGACTCCCGAGGACGATTTCATAGTTGTATTTCCCGCCTCTCATGGCAGTTACAACCAAAAGCGAAAAAGGTAAGGCAACATAAATAATACCTAAAAACGTAAACCCTATATTGGTAAAGGGCTTCAAATCTTTTTTCTTATATAATTTAATAAAAAAAATCATCGACAGTAATGGACTGATGATAAAGTAATTTTCGAACGGTACAATATCCTGTTCTATCAGATACGCAAGAAGCATCATCACTGTGCCACAAAATGTTCCATAATATGTAAGTGGCTGATTTCCGTCCAGGCCCAGCAACTTATAAAACTCGAGTTGGGTGAGCGAACTTATCGTGCATATAAGTATCAGGAAAGTAAGCTCACTGTATAATATGCAGGATAGAATTACTATAAAGCCCGCCAGGCCGGTGATGGTTCGCTGTTGTAAATTACTCAGGGTCTGTAAACGGTCCTTCATCAGATAGTATGGTTTGTGCCTTCATTGAGTCCTTTGATGGAACATGAACTTCGCACATTCCAAAAACAGGGTAAAGACTATCTTGTTTGTTGACAATAACGGCAGCGATTTCATTCTCTTCCAATCTTTCCCGGGCAATTTCTGCCTGGATCATTTGCTTGCTTTCAAATACCTTAATCCAACTATCCTCCATAAATCATTTATTAAATGGGTTCTGTAAAAACTTTCAAGTTAACATAACTATACCAATTCCCGTCTTTTCAGGGCCTCCTTACGAATCACAAATAATGTTAAAAAGGATAATGCCAAAGATGTGAGTACAATTGCCAAGGGCATGGTTTTCGTCTCTTCAAGATTAATGTCCAGAACCTTAATGTTGTAAAGAAACATCATGATTAATACAAAACCGTTATTAACGAAATGTGCAAATACAGCGATCCATAAGCTGCCAGTCCAGTAATAAAGGTATCCAAAAAGCGCTCCGAGCAGCATTCGAGGCACAAATCCATAAAACTGAAAATGGATGGCACTAAAAATTGCAGCTGATATCCAGATTGCCAGGTGGGGATTATTCAATTGCTGCATAAATTTTCTCTGAATGATGCCCCGGAAGAGCATTTCCTCCCCAATAGCGGGTAAGAGCACCACCACTATCAGTGCAATAAAAAGCTGCCCTGGTCTGTCGTATTTCGTAAGAAAGGTGGTTAATACGGCCAGTTGATCTTCTTTGTCGCGCATCCATTTTTCGATTCTGGACATAGCCTCCGGAAAAGTCATTTGGGAATTCCATTCAATGAACTGACTATTGAGTGGAATGAAAACCAGCACTAAAATGAACACCTGCAGCCATGTAAGGCTTGCGGGAGACTCCGTATCACTAAAATCGGATAATGTCCGCCGTTCAATATAGCGCCAGAACAGTAGGCAGGGGAGCAGGTAGGAAAAAAAATGAACAGTTCCCTGTAGAATCATCATGGCATTCCATGCATTCTCTACCTGATCCGGAGCGTTAAGTAATCGGTTAAGCAAGTCGGTCGCTTCACCGGCGGGGGTATTGGTATAAACTGCAATGATAAACACGGCCAGAATATTGCCAACCGCCATTCCGACGAGTACAAATCCTATTAAAACCAACAAACTACCCAAAACGCCAGGTGCCCGGGATTGCATTACATTTGAACTACTCTTTTGCATAATTGTTGTAAATTTACACCGAAGTATGCGTAAATTGATAATTGTAGCTCATAATTTGATTAAGCAGTTGATAGCCAATGGGTTTCTGATTTGAATTGTAAGTCATTGTCAGTCTGGCAGTGATTTCTATTATTCGGAAACTATCACATACAACCCGTCCGAATATTTTCTAGATCAATATTCGGTATTCAATTGACAATAGATTCCCCAAATGGTTAAGATTGGAAAAATAGAGTTAAGCGAATTCCCATTGTTACTGGCGCCCATGGAGGATGTCAGCGATCCGCCTTTTCGTGCTGTTTGTAAAGAGAATGGCGCAGATCTGATGTATACGGAGTTTATTTCATCGGAAGGTTTGATTCGTGACGCTGCTAAAAGTGTACAGAAGCTAGATATTTTCGAATATGAGAGGCCGGTGGGTATCCAGCTTTTTGGGAGTGATATCGAAACGATGGGCTCTTGTGCAGAGATAGCGTCCAGAGTTAATCCTGATCTTATTGATATAAATTACGGCTGTCCTGTCAAAAACGTGGCCTGCCGCGGGGCGGGTGCGGCACTTCTGCAGGATGTTCCCAAGATGGTGCAAATGACAGAGGCGGTGGTCAAATCTACGCATCTGCCCGTCACAGTTAAGACTCGTTTGGGGTGGGACGAAAGTACAAAAAACATTCAGGAAGTGGCCGAGAGACTGCAGGATATCGGGATTCAGGCGCTGAGTATTCATGGGCGCACACGCGTGCAGATGTACAAAGGTGAGGCAGACTGGACGCTTATTGCCAAGGTAAAAGACAACCCCCGTATCCGTATTCCTATTTTTGGTAATGGAGACGTGGATTCTCCTGAGAAAGCTCTGGAGTATAAAAATAGATTTGGGGTTGATGGAATCATGATCGGCAGGGCCAGTATTGGTAACCCCTGGATATTTAATGAAATCAAGCATTTTGTGAAAACCGGTAAATACCTGGCACCTCCAACAATCGCTGATCGGGTAGCTGTCTGCCGCAGGCACCTTGAATTTTCGATAAGATGGAAGGGACCCATTGCCGGTGTTTTTGAGATGAGAAGGCACTATACCAACTACTTTAAAGGTTTGGAGCACTTCAAGCCGTATCGCATGCGCCTTGTGGAGGGGATGTCCTTTGAAGAGCTGGAAGGTATTTTAGGTGAAATTGTTCAGGATTACAGTGAAGTGATATGTTAAAAGTGACAGTAGGCAACGCGGCAACTTCTTCGAATGTATTGGAGGTATCTCGCAAAGGTCAGGAGTGGTGTATAGGTGATATCCCATTTGACGGCGATATTGTGAAGATCAGCGACACCAGGTATCATGTTATCTGGAAGCATAGGTCGTTTACCCTGGAAATTTTGGAAAGCGACAGGGCTGGCAAGGCTTTCCAATTTATGATCAACGGGAAGCTTTATCATACCAGCGCGAAAGATCAGCTGGATATGCTGCTGGATGGCATGGGTATGAATAAAACTTCGGCAAACAAGTTGAACCATTTGAAAGCGCCGATGCCGGGTTTGATACAGTCCATAGCTGTTCATGAGGGGGATGAGGTTAACAAAGGGGACAATTTGCTGGTGTTGGTGGCCATGAAAATGGAGAATGTGATCAAATCGCCCGGAACAGGTATAGTTAAGTCCTTAAAAATAACACCGGGACAAATCGTTGAAAAGAATGAGGTCTTGTTAGAGTTTCAATAAATTACTTGCTAATCTAAATGTCCTACCCTTATTTTTACGGATCAAATCATTTACAACAAAGTCATGTCGGAACCCAGGTATAAGCGTATACTTCTCAAACTCAGCGGAGAAGCACTCAACGGCGGAGATAAAACACAGGTCATCGATTTTAACATCCTTGATAACTATTCAACTGAAATAAAAAAAATCTCTGATGCAGGGGTGCAAATCGCCATTGTTATTGGT
This sequence comes from Dyadobacter sp. 32, assembly GCF_902506755.1. Taxonomy (GTDB): domain Bacteria; phylum Bacteroidota; class Bacteroidia; order Cytophagales; family Spirosomataceae; genus Dyadobacter. Next base: position 6,031,497 of record NZ_LR735258.1, read on the forward strand.
GGCGGTAACATTTTTCGAGGAGCCTCGGTCGAAAAATCGGGGATTGATCGGGTACAGGGCGATCATATGGGTATGCTGGCGACTGTTATCAATGGTATGGCTATACAGAGCTCGCTCGAGAAGCATGGCATGAGAACACGCTTGATGTCGGCCATTAAAATGGAGCAGGTTTGTGAGCCACTGATTCGTCGCAGGGCCGTTCGCCATCTAGAGAAAGGAAGGATCGTTATTTTTGGTGCAGGAACGGGGAACCCCTATTTTACAACAGACACAACCGCAGGATTACGCGCAATAGAATCGGAATCGGAAGTTGTACTCAAAGGTACCCGTGTGGACGGTGTCTATACTGCTGATCCGGAAAAAGATCCCACTGCTACCAAATACACAAAGCTAAGTTTTGATGAGGCGCTGTCCAAGAATCTGAAGATCATGGACTTGACGGCATTTACACTATGTAAAGAAAACAATGTTCCTATCATCGTCTTTGATATGAACAAGGCCGGCAATCTTTATGATCTCGTAATGGGGGGAGATGTGGGAACTTTGATTTCGAATTAATCAGGTTTCATTTATAAATTGCAAATCGAAGGTTTGAAGTAATTAATTACAACCAATGGAAGAAATAGAATTATATCTGGAAGACGCCCGTGATACGATGGAGGGCGCAATCAAACACCTTATTATAGAATTGGGCAAAATTCGCGCCGGGAAGGCATCTCCTCAGATGCTGGAAGGTCTTCAGATAGAATATTATGGCTCTATGACGCCTATTCAAAATGTGTCGACGATCAATACGCCGGATGCAAGAACGATTGCGATCAGGCCATTCGAGAAAAAAATAATCAATGATATTGAAAAGGCCATCAGGAATGGAAACCTCGGTTTCGCTCCTTCCAATGATGGAGAAATGATTCGTATCTCGGTACCCCCTCTGAATGAGGAGCGTCGCCGTGAATTGGCCAAAAGAGCACGAAACGAGATTGAAACTGCCAAGATTAATGTGAGGAATATCCGTCAGGAAGCCAATAACTCATTGCGTAAGCTGACCAAGGAAGGCGTTGCAGAAGATCTGGTTAAATTGAGTGAGGATCGTGTTCAAAAACTGACAGACAGTTTTGTTTCAAAGATTGAGCAAATCTATTCGGCGAAAGAAAAGGAAATAATGGAAGTGTAGTGTCGGTTATACTGAAAAACAAAAAACCCGCATCGCGCGGGTTTTTTGTTAAAATTCTAATCCTCTTTTTTCTGGAACCCTTCAAATCCCCTGTGGTTGGATTCTTCATATAATCTTTCCGTTGGCAAGTTCCGGAAATAGTCATAAGTGATTTTCAACCCTTCTTCGCGTGGTACTTTGGGTTCCCATCCCAAGATTTCCCTGGCTTTGGTAATGTCCGGCTGACGCTGTTTGGGGTCATCCTGAGGTAAATCCTTGTAGACTACTTTTTGATCCGTTCCCGTAAGCTTGATGATCTCTTCGGCGAAATCTTTAATTGTGATTTCTGATGGATTACCAATATTAACCGGCAAAGCATAATCACTTAATAGCAGACGATAAATACCTTCAACGAGATCGTCCACATAACAGAATGCACGTGTTTGAGAGCCGTCTCCAAAAATGGTGATATCCTCACCTCGCAGCGCCTGGCCGATAAATGCAGGTAAAACGCGGCCATCATTGAGGCGCATTCTAGGTCCGTAGGTATTAAATATCCGTACAATACGTGTCTCAAGCCCATGGTAGCGGTGATATGCCATCGTGATTGCTTCCTGATAACGTTTCGCTTCATCGTAGCAACCACGCGGCCCTATGGGATTTACGTGTCCCCAATACTCTTCGGTTTGCGGATGCACCAAGGGGTCGCCGTATACTTCGGATGTGGAAGCAATGATGAACCGTGCATTTTTAACCCTTGCAAGTCCCAGCAGGTTATGCGTTCCCATAGCGCCCACTTTCAACGTTTGGATAGGGATCTTCAAATAATCAATGGGGCTGGCGGGCGAAGCAAAATGAAGGATATAATCCAGATCGCCAGGGATATGAACAAATTTCGTTACGTCGTGGTGATTGAACTCGAAATTTGGATTGGGCATAAGGTGTTCAATATTGCGCAGATCTCCTGTAATCAGGTTGTCCATGGCAATCACATACATGCCTTCCTTCAAAAATCGCTCACAAAGGTGCGACCCTAAAAAGCCTGCTGCTCCAGTTATTAGTACACGTTTCATTTATAACATTATTAAATTATTTGGCAAACAATAAAAGAGACAGCAGCCTTGGGCCACTTATGCCGGAAATCAAGAAACTTTTTCCCGGCCAATACTGAAATAGGTGTACCCCATCTCCCGCATCAGATCAAGTTCGTATAGATTCCGGCCGTCAAAAATCACCTTATTTTTCAGCAATTTACCCATTTTTTCAAATTCCGGCGTGCGGAACTGAGGCCATTCGGTAAAAATCATCAAAGCATCTGCGTCATCCAGAGCGGCATACGGTGTGTGGCAGTAGGTTACCTTGTCGCCGAGTACACCCTTTACGTTATTCATTGCTTCCGGATCGTAAACGGTAATATGGGCACCAGCCTCCAAAAGAGCTTCTATATTTTCGAGTGCGGGTGCTTCACGGATATCATCGGTATAAGGTTTGAAGGCAAGGCCCCACACTGCAATCGTTTTGCCTTTCAGATCATTGCCAAAATAGGTGTCGACCATGGGCAACAGTTTCTTCTTCTGATCATCGTTTACCTCCATCACCGATTTGAGGATACGAAAGTCGTAATCATAGTCAAGCGACGTTTTAGCAAGCGCCTGTACATCTTTTGGGAAACAACTGCCCCCATACCCAATTCCCGCAAAAAGGAAACGCTTCCCAATTCGGCTATCAGTTCCAATCCCGCGGCGGATATCGTCGACATTGGCGCCTACTTTTTCACACAAGTTGGCAATCTCGTTCATGAATGTGATTTTCATAGCGAGAAACGAGTTGGCGGCGTATTTGGTCATCTCAGCAGAACGCTCATCCATGAATATAACCGGGTTTCCCTGGCGTACCAATGGTGCGTAAAGCTTTTCCATCACTTTCTTCGCTTTTTCGGAAGTGGTACCTACCACAACCCGATCGGGTTTCATGAAATCTTCCACAGCAACACCTTCCCGTAAGAATTCGGGATTGGATACCACGTCAAAGTCAACCCGGGCATTTTTTGAAATGGTCGCCCTTACTTTTTCTGCCGTTCCAACGGGCACCGTGCTTTTATCAATAATCACAGCATACTGTTCCATTACATGGCCCAGATCATCTGCTACTTTCAGAATGTATTTCAAATCGGCAGATCCATCTTCACCGGGAGGTGTGGGAAGCGCCAAAAATATCACCTGAGCGTCTTTTATACCTTCAACCAGATCCGTGGTAAACTGAAGTCTTCCCTCTGCCACATTCCGATCGAAAAGCACATCGAGCCCCGGTTCATAAATGGGGATGTCTCCATTTTGAAGGCGTTCAATTTTTTTAACATCAATATCTACGCAAGTAACCTGATTTCCGGTTTCGGCAAAACAGGTGCCCGTAACCAACCCCACGTATCCTGTTCCTACTACTGCAATTTTCATAAATGTGCGATAAAGTTTTAGCTGCAATGAATCTTGGTAAAAAAACAAAATTGTACTTAACCAAGTCTGTCGTCGTTAAACTGACGCAAAAGTAATTTTTTTATGTGAATCCTGTTCTCCCCGATCCGAAATAGTTAGCGACCGGTACCTGTAATATGTTGATTTCTTCTTATTATTGAATTAAACAAATTTTCACTCATCAACACGAAGTATATGGGATCCATAGAATCAAGTCAGGAACAGCGTAATGAAAACTGTAAACTCATTAAGAATGCAGTCCGGGATTTTGCTGACCGGAAAATAAAGCCTAACGTTCGCTCATGGGATGAAGCACAATATTTTCCAACTGAGGTTTTTCATGAACTGGGTGAGCTTGGCGTTATGGGCATGCTGGTGCCAGAGGAATTTGGTGGCGCAGGCCTGGGATATAAGGAATATGTATCGGCTATCATTGAATTGTCAAAGGTGGATCCATCCATCGGGCTATCGATGGCGGCGCATAATTCGCTTTGCACCAATCACATCCTGATGTTCGGCAATGCAGCGCAGAAGAAGACATACCTCCCCAAGCTGGCATCGGGGACTTGGATTGGTGCCTGGGGACTTACGGAGCCAAACACCGGATCCGACGCAGGCAACATGAGTACGGTAGCAATAAGAGAAGGCAACGACTGGATCATCAACGGGTCTAAAAATTTTATTACCAACGGCAAGAATGGTAATGTGACGGTGCTGATTACCCGTACAGGAGAACCCGGGGATAAGCACGGGGCCACTGCATTCATTATAGAACAGGGCACGCCCGGATTTACAGCCGGCAGAAAAGAAGACAAGCTGGGCATGCGCGCGTCTGAAACGGTGGAGCTATTGTTTCAGAATTGCAGGGTCCCTGATAGTCAACGGCTGGGTGAAATTGGAGATGGCTTTGTGCAATCGCTCAAGGTTTTGGATGGAGGTCGTATATCTATTGCAGCCTTGGGAGTGGGCACCGCACTGGGAGCCTATGAAGCAGCTTTGGAATATTCCAAACAAAGACAACAGTTTGGCAAACGGATTTGTGACTTCCAGGCCATCGCGTTCAAGCTGGCGGACATGTATACAGATGTGCAAGCCTCGTCCTTGCTGACCTTCCACGCCGCTGAACTCAAAGATAATGGAGCGAAAGTTTCCCTTGCGAGTGCCGTTGCCAAATATCATTCTTCCGAGACCGCTGTACGGGTTGCTAATGACGCCGTTCAGGTTTTTGGAGGATACGGATACACTAAAGACTACCCGGCGGAAAAATTCTATCGCGACAGTAAGCTCTGTACAATTGGTGAAGGTACCAGTGAGATTCAGAAAATAGTAATCTCAAAGGAAATTCTGAAAGATTTTTAATCCGAAACCACCCATCACACGTCTGCACCGGTAACCTGCTTTATAGCTCATCCGTAAAACATAGGTAGGAATGTAAGGGTGATGTATTTATCTTCACCATAAACCAACCTATCCAACCTGACTATGACCGCATTATCAGTACTCCTCGTGCTCGTTGTCCTCACCGTCCTGATGACGGTGAAAGTGGTACCACAGCAAAGAGCTTATATCCTCGAACGATTGGGGAAATTTTATGCTGTATTACAGCCCGGGGTTAATTTTGTAATTCCCTTTTTTGATCGGATTGCCTACAAATACACGTTGAAGGAAACCGCCATCGATATTCCAGAGCAAATCTGCATTACCCGGGACAATGTGCAGGTGCGCATGGATGGAGTTATTTTTATTCAGGTCATCGATCCTAAAAAAGCGGCCTATGGCATTGCAGACTACACTTTTGCGGTGATTCAGCTTGCGCAGACAACCATGCGGAGTGAAATTGGCAAGCTGGACCTGGATAAGACCTTCGAAGAAAGGATGACGATCAACCGGGCTGTGGTGGAGAGTATTGACGAAGCTGCAATTGGCTGGGGCGTGAAGGTATTACGCTATGAGATCAAAAATATAACCCCGCCTCAAAGTGTTCTGATAGCAATGGAAAAACAAATGCAGGCCGAACGGGAACGACGGGCTGTGATTCTGCAGTCGGATGGGGAAAAGCAAGCTGCTGTAAATGTTGCCGAAGGACAGAAACAGAAGGCCGTTCTAGAGTCGGAAGGCTTAAGGTTAAGACAAATCAACGAGGCCGAAGGAGAGGCAGCCGCACTGAGGTCCGTTGCTGAGGCTACTGCAGAAAGTATCCGCGTTGTGGCGTTGGCGATACGGGAAGAGGGCGGTTTGGAGGCAGTGCAGCTCAAAGTAGCCGATAATTATGTGGAGCAGTTTGGTAAGTTGGCCAAAGCAGGAAATACGCTCATTTTGCCAGCTAATCTGGCCGACATGGGTTCCATGATAGCTACCGCATTGACAATTGTAAAATCAGAATCAAAAAAATAATATGGATTTGTCCCTTCCTCAAATTTGGCTTATTATAGGGCTGGTCATGCTCGTGGCCGAATTACTGAGTGTGTTTTTAGTTTTTATATTTTTCGCAGTTGGTGCATCGGTAACCGCTTTGCTGGCATTTCTGGGAGTCATTCCCGGTCTTGAAATGCAAATCGTAACATTTTCCGTCATCTCCCTTATCTCACTTTTAGCATTCCGCAAGCATGCGCGGCGGCTTCTGGACAGCAGGGGGAAGTCTTTGGAGTACAGTGAATTTGTGGGTGAGACAGCGATGGTTGTCCGGGATATACCTGTTGAAGGAGAAGGGAAGATTTACTATCGTGGCGCTGAATGGAAAGCGGTTTCGCTTGATCAGAGCGCAATCCTTGCTGGAAGCAAAGTGGTTATAACCCGAACGGATGGAATTGTTCTTGTTGTGGAAGAATCCTGAAAATTTCCCTGCTAAAAGTAAAAAGCGTTTTGCGAAGCCCATGGAGCTTAGCAAAACGCTTTTTTGCGTTGTGGTATTCGTTTTTTTAAGGAACTACCACTGTTGCTTATTTCTTACCATTCGAATGAATGGGTCACGGCCTGCCGTGCGCAGAAACCTTTCTATTTTTTCAAGGCTTCTTCCACCGGAAGTCCTATGTTTCCACTCGGAGGCAGAATATGTAACAAGGAGGATATTGTGGATGCGATATCGGAAACAGAGGTACGGCGAAGGGTTTCACCTTTATTGATACCCCAGCCAAACATGACGAAAGGGACCTGTGTGTCGTAATTGTATGGAGTGCCATGAGAAGTGCCCGTTGCACCGCCATAAAACCATCCTGGCTGGGTCATAATCTGAATATCACCACTGCGTTTGGCATTGACATTGTTTTTGTAAAGTTCCAGTTGGTAGGTGTTCAAAGGCGCAGTGCCCATGTCCGTCAGGTTGATGACGTCTGCGATACCCGGAAGGGGCAATAGTGCTTCCCGAACCACTGCGGTCATTTCAGCTACCGTGATTTTCTTCTCTTTCAACAGCGCATGGTTGAGATAAAGCTGATTGTTGGCTGTGCCTTTTACGAAGTCATTTTTGCCGTAATTGTCTTGTATGGCTTTATTCAGGGCTTGGATCACGTTGGTTCTGCTGACCAGGCCGGCTGGCAATTTGTGTTCCTTGGCAAAGCCAGGCACATCCACAACGCCATGATCTGCGGTCAGAAACACGGTGTACTCTCCTTTACCAACATATCCGTCCAGAAATGTAAAAAGGTCTGCAAATTCACGATCCAGACGTAGGAAATCATCCTGCTGTTCTACTGAATTTGGACCTACACTGTGCCCGATTTTGTCCGGGGTGGAAAAGCTGACGGCCAGAAAATCAGTATCTTTTCCTTTGCCCAGTTTTTCGCCTTTTATAGCCTCAATGGCCATTTCCTTGGTGATGGTATTGCCCCAGGGGGTGTTGGTTACCACGCCAAACGCGTCACCGGCAAGTCCGGCTAATTCATAAGGGAAAACCGGCTTTGGGTTGCCAGGCAACTTTCCTTCCCAGGGGACGTCATCCGGAGAGCTCTGTGTGTACTGATCGGTGGGGAGCAATAGCTGCCAGCCCTTTTTTAAATATTCCGAGGGCATTTTTTTTGCATTGTAGTCCTTGGCCCATTGCGGCAGGTCTTCCATATAGAAGGTGCTGCTCACCCAATTGCCTGTTTTGGAGTCAAACCAGTAGGCGGCGTTGGCAGTATGCCCGGCCGGTAAAATGGATCCTCTGTCCTTTATAGAAATGCCAATTGTTTTGTTTCGGAAGTTGGTAGCGATCCTCAACTGATCGGTTACTGTGCTGGTCAACAGATTTTTGGGAGACATTTTGCCTACACTTACATTGTTGCTTCCCACCGTTTTTACAGTGCTGTCCTCCGTACAGTAAACGTCTCTGCCAGCGTACCGGTCGTACCATTCGTTGCCAATGATGCCGTTGATAGCAGGGATAGATCCGGTGTAAATGGAGGAGTGGCCTGCCGCTGTTACCGTCAATGCATAGCTGTAATGGTTGTTGCGGCAATGGAAACCTTCATTCATCATCCGCTTGAAGCCACCTTCGACATACTGATCATAGTAGCGGTATAAATAATCGTATCGCATCTGATCCACCACAATACCGACTACCAGCTTGGGTCGGGCAATCGTTGATGATTTTGTGGGTGTCTTTTTGACGGATTGAGCACTCACGTTAAGTGATATCACACAGCCCAGAAGCCAAAGCGAAATTTTTCTCATGGTTTAGGAATTGAATTGATTAGAATAAAAAACCGGGAGGAGGTGTCCGTCCCGGTTCGAATAGTAAAGACTTGAATGTTACTTTTTTAATGCTTCTTCGACCGGATTCCCAACATTTCCACTGGGAGGCAAAATATGTAAAAGTGCAGATATGGTGGGTGCGATGTCTGCGATGGTCGTCCGTCTAAGCGTTTCCCCTTTATTTATACCCCAGCCATAGAGTAGAAAAGGTACATGCGTATCGTAATTGTAGGGTGTTCCGTGATCGGTTCCGGTGGCGTAGCTTTGCGCGAACCAGCCTGGCTGCGTAATGATCTGCAGATCACCGCTTCGTTTGGCATTGATATTGTTTTTGTATAATTCCAATTGATAGGTATTTAGCGGAGCTCTGCCAATATCTCTCAGGTTAATGACGTCGGCAATACCATCCATAGGAAGTATCGTAGACCGCACCACTTTGAAGGCATCTTCGACCGAAACCTTTTTGGCTGCCAGCAATGAATCATTAAAATAGAGCTGGTAGTTTTCAAATGACAATACATATTTACCTTCTCCGAACGCATTATTCAATCCGGTTACAATGTTTCGCGTCAGCGTGGTAGGGTTGATCAATCCTGCCGGTAACTTATGTTCCTGCCAGAAAGCGGGCACATCCATGGCGCCGTGATCCGCAGTGAGAAACACGGTGTAATTGCCCTTCCCGGTCCATGAATCCAGGAAATTGAAGAGCTCAGCAAATTCCATATCCAGTTTAAGGTAATTGTCTTCCTGCTCTACTGAGTTCGGGCCGAATGCATGGCCAATCCGATCGGGCGTGGAAAAACTAACAGCGAGAAAATCAGTCTCTTTTCCTTTGCCAAGATTTTCACCTTTAATGGCGGCAATGGCCATTTCCTTTGTCATGGTATTGCCCCACGGCGAGGTTGTGATCACGCCGAATGCGTCTCCGGAAGTACCAATGAGTTCGTGGGGGAAAACAGGCTTGGGCTGCCCTGATAATTTACCTTCCCAGGCCACATCGTCGGGTGTGCTTTGCGTGTAATGATCAATGGGCAAAAGCGTGTTCCAACCTCTTTTAGCGAACTCAGCGGGCATTTTTTTTGCATTGTAATCCTGAGCCCATTTGGGTAGCTCAGTCATATAATACGTGCTGGTCACGAAGTTCCCGGTTTTTGAGTCGAACCAGTAGGCGCCATTGGCAGCATGGCCTGCCGGCAGAATGGATGCACGGTCTTTGATAGCCACACCGATGGTTTTGGATCGAAAATTGGTCGCGATCCGCAACTGATCGGTTACGGTACTCACCAAAAGATTTTTAGGGGACATTTTTCCTACGGTAACGTTGGTGCTTCCCACAGTGGCAACGGACTTGTCGTCGGTGCAATACACATTCTGACCCGTGTATTTGTCGAACCAGTCGTTGCCTACAATTCCATTGACAGCCGGTAGTGCACCGGTATACACTGCTGAATGTCCGGCAGCGGTAACGGTAAGCGCATAGTGATAGTGATTGTTGCGTGCGTTGAAACCTTCATTCATCAGTCTTTTCAGGCCACCTTCTTTGTATTTATCGTAATAGCGGTACAGATAATCATAACGCATCTGGTCCACCACAATACCGACCACCAGCTTTGGGCGTTCGAGCGAGCGGGGCTTTACAGTTGTTTTAGTAGCCTGACCCACAGCAATTTGAAACAGTAAAAGCGTAGTTGCGGCAACGAGTAATCCGGATTTTCTGACTGATCTCATAGATTATGCAAATGAAAAGAAAGCGAATAGTTGTAAAGGAAGGTTCTGCGTGTCCAAGTTAACGGCAATATGATTACGCTGCAAATGTACGTATGTACTACGAAAAAAGCGGATCATTGCTGACCCGCTCTTTAACATTCCAGTTATTCTGCTGTTTTAAATCTCCACGCTGCCGACATTTTCAAATATCAACTCTCCATGTGTGTTGAGTTCCATCATGATTACAGCATCTTTCGCAACCTGTCCGCTCAGGATTCCTTTGGACAATTCGTTCAGGATTTTGCGTTGCAGGACTCTTTTTAAAGGACGTGCCCCAAATGCAGGGTCGAAACCATCCTCTCCCAATTTGGTCAAAGCTTCATCCGTGGCGTCAAGCGTAATGCCTTGTTCAAGCAACAGCTTTTGAATACCCTTAAACTGAATGTCTACGATCTTGCGGATATTTTTCATAGACAGTGGCTCAAACAGAACAATTTCGTCGATCCGGTTCAAAAACTCCGGTCTTACCGATGCTTTCAACAGGTCGAGTACGGCCTGCTTTGCTTCTTCTACGATTAGCGTATGGTTCCAGCCTTCGTCCTCGGCATATTTTTCCTGGATAATGTGGCTTCCAATGTTTGAGGTCATGATGATGATCGTATTTTTGAAATTGGCAACACGACCTTTGTTGTCCGTTAGACGTCCCTCATCCAGCACCTGCAAAAGTATGTTCCATACATCGGGATGTGCCTTTTCTATTTCGTCCAGCAAAATGACGCTGTACGGCTTCCTGCGAACTGCCTCGGTCAATTGGCCACCTTCATCATAGCCCACATATCCCGGAGGTGCTCCCACCAGGCGGCTTACTGCATGGCGCTCCTGGTACTCACTCATGTCAATGCGTACCATGGCGTTTTCATCATTGAAAAGATACTCGGCCAGCGTTTTGGCTAATTCGGTTTTTCCCACACCGGTCGGACCAAGGAAAAGGAAACTGCCGATCGGACGTTTGGCATCCTGTAGGCCTGCCCTGCTCCTCCGAACCGCGTCTGACACCATTTCGATAGCCTCATCCTGCCCTGCAACACGTTGGTGCAGGTGATCTTCCAATTGTAAAAGTTTTTCCCGGTCGCTCTGAAGCATCTTGCTCACCGGAATTCCGGTCCACTTAGCTACTACTTCCGCAATTTCCTCGGGACCGATTTCCTCCTGCATCAGGCTTTCTGTTGTGCCTGCTTTCTGGAGCTCCTCGAGTTTACTGCTCACCTCCGGGATGCGTCCATAGCGGAGCTCGGCCACTTTGCCAAAATCACCGGCACGTTCAGCTTGTTCCGCTTCCAGGCGCAGCTGTTCGGTCTGTTCCTTTAAAGAGCGGATCTCATTGACTTTGCCTTTTTCATTTTCCCATTGTGCTTTCAGCGTATTTCTGTCTTCACTCAGGTCGGCTATTTCTTTATTCAAAACCGTTTCCTTCTCTTTATTATTTTCACGGCGAATGGCCTCCCGTTCAATTTCGAGCTGCATGATTCTTCGGTTCAGCTCATCCAGTTCTTCTGGTACGCTGTCCATCTCCAGCCGCAGCTTCGAGGCTGCTTCGTCCATCAGGTCAATGGCTTTGTCGGGAAGGAACCTTTCGCTGATGTAACGGTTTGAAAGCTCTACGGCTGCAATAACCGCGTCGTCCTGAATTCTTACACCATGGTGCAATTCATATTTTTCCTTAATACCGCGAAGGATACTGATGGCATCCGGAATGTTGGGCTCGTCCACCATAACAGCCTGAAACCGACGTTCTAGAGCCTTGTCCTTTTCCATGTACTTCTGATATTCTTTCAGAGTAGTTGCTCCAATTGCATGCAATTCACCACGCGCCAGGGCGGGTTTGAGCAGGTTTGCAGCATCCATCGCACTTTCGCCACCGCCTCCTGCCCCGATCAGGGTGTGGATTTCGTCAATAAAAAGTACAATTTCGCCGTCCGAATCGGTTACCTCCTTGATCACCGCTTTCAAGCGTTCCTCAAACTCCCCTTTGTACTTTGCACCCGCTATCAGCAAGCCCATATCCAGGGATACGATTATCTTCGATTTAAGATTTTCAGGAACGTCGCCCTGAACAATTCTTTGTGCTAAGCCTTCCACAATAGCCGTTTTTCCAACACCCGGTTCTCCGAGAAGAATAGGGTTGTTTTTGGTACGGCGACTTAATATCTGCAGTACCCGACGGATTTCTTCATCCCTGCCGATCACCGGGTCTATTTTTCCGGCCTTGGCCAGGTCATTTAAATTTTTGCTGTATCGTTCCAGGGACCGATATTTTGCTTCTGCGTTTTGATCTTTCACGGGGTTGTTTTTTCCTCTAAGTTCTTTTATTGCGTTAATCAGTCCTTTTTCGCTGAAACCAATTTCTTTCAACATGGTGGCAGTGGAATCCTTACCACTCTGAATCCCTAAAATCAGGAGTTCTATACTGATAAATTCATCGCCAAATTCTTTTAAAAAATGCTGTGCTTTGGCACTCGCGGCAGCCATTTCGTTGCCCAGATAGGGTTGCCCCCCGCTAACGCGCGGATAGGAGTCAAGGATTTTCTGAAGTCTGGTATTCAGTAATTCGGGTGTTACGCCAAGTTGTTTCAGAAGGAATAATGACGTGTCCGGATCCTCCTCCAGTATTGATTTTAAAACGTGGCCCGTTTCAATCGCTTGTTGCTGATTCCCTTGAGCCATCTGCGCAGCATGCTGGATAATTTCCTGCGCCTTGATTGTATATTGGTTAAAGTTCATGGCGTTTGTTTGTCAGTTGATACATTGAGTTACAAGCAGTTCATTAAAATTTACATACCAAATGAAAAACCGGAAATTTTGACCGGAAATTTGATAATGTTTTAACTTTTATGCCGATTCGGCAGTGTTTAGATGCCGTTTTCGCAGGTAGACGGATGCAGGGCAGTAGCGCAGGATTAGGTCAATGACTTTTTTTCTCTATTCTTTTATGAATCTGAAGTGTTTCACTTAACGCCGCAGATCCATACCAAAGAAGAAATTCGACGGCCAAAAGGTCTGAATTTATAGCGGGATCAATGGCTACTAGTTCCCTGGCTTCTTCTACTGAGGTGGCGTTTAGAATAAATATTCCCCGGTATTTGTCGTTTTTGAAAAATGGGCCGGCTACAACAAGTTTACCAGCATCCGCCAGCCGGCTAATATTGGCCATGTGCCCCGCGAAAAGGCTGTCGGATTTGGCTTTCGAAAGATGGGTTGCGGTTCCTGTTTTAAGAAAAACCATGACATATTTTTTCATGCCATAGTCATCTGCTTTCAGTTTTTTGGCCAGGGTTGAATCGTAAACGGATGTGGTAGATTGTGCCTGAAGTAGTCCGGCCCCCAAAATAGGGAGCACAATTAGTTGCGTGAAACGTAAAATTTTTCCCATGGTGTTTTTTGGGTTTTTGCATTTGAACCTTCTGTTTATCAGTATATTTCCGGCAATACTTGCTGCGATTGAAGTTACAACTTTATTTGAATATAATTCAGTACGCGTTGCGTTTACGACAACTTTGAAATTACAAAATCGGACAAATAAAAAAGCCGTTTCAAATCACTTGAAACGGCTTTTTTATTTGTTTTGCGTTTACAGACCTTCCTGTGTTTTTAGTAGATCTGTTAAGTCTTCACGTCTCCTGATTAGCCGGGCCTTGTGCTTATCTACCAATACCTCGGCCGGCCTGAAACGGGCATTGTAATTGGAACTCATCGTGAAGCCGTAAGCGCCGGCATTTAAAAACGCCAGAATATTTCCGGCACTTACCTCAGGGAGCAGCCGGTCGGTTGCAAACGTGTCGGTTTCGCATATGTATCCTACTACATTGTACAGTTTTTCATTCCCGGCCGGACTTGAAACATTTAAAATGTGGTGGTAAGAGCCATACATCATGGGTCTGATCAGGTGATTCAAGCCTGAATCCACATGCACAAAGTTGCGTGCAGGATCTTCCTTCACCACGGTAGCCGTTACGAGAAGATATCCGGACTCACTTACCAGAAATTTGCCCGGTTCGAACCATAATTGCAGTGATCGGCCATATTCGGAGCAGAATTTAGCGAAGCGTTCCGAAATTTTGCTCCCTAGTAATTTCATGTCGGTGATGGCGTCGCCTGGTAAGTACGAAACCTTGAAACCACCGCCTAAATCAATAATTTCCAGGTCAGGAAACCGTTTGGCTGTTTCAAACAAAATGTCCGCTACCTGTAGAAAAGGTTCGGCGTCTTTGATATCGGAGCCGGTGTGCTGATGGAGGCCAATTACCCTAATGTTATATTTCTCCACAATGGCCAATATATCTTCAAGGAGCAGCACCGAAATCCCAAATTTGGAGTCCGCATGTGCAGTCATAATTTTCACGTTCCCGCCTGCGGCCACATTGGGTTTGATACGTATGAGACAAGGCTTCGTATTTCCGTAAGTCTGGCCGAACCATTCCAGTAAGGGAAGGCTGTCTACGTTTACCAGTGCACCTGCTTCTACCGCATCTTTCACTTCGGCGAAAGGAACGCCACTGGGTGTGAAAGTGATTTGTTGGCCTTCGAATCCGGCTATTTTTCCCATCTCAAATTCTCCGGGAGAAACAACATCCAACTCGACACCTATTTCTCGCAACAGACGTAAAATAGATAGATTGGTGTTGGCCTTACAGGCGAATTTAATCTTCATGTCGACACCTGAAAACGCTTCTTTGAGTTCGGCTACTTTTCTGCGGATTGTATCGCCGTCATAGACATAAAGTGGGCTTCCATAATCAGCAATCAGTTGAGCAGGAGCTATTCCCTGAATTGAATAGGTGTTTTCTGAGGTAAGTTGCATTGCAAAGAATGGTATATAAGAAGAGCCTTGTTACGGCTCATTGGGTTAGTTATTCGAAGCTTAATTTAGATTTATCGGCAATATTTATCCAGGCAGACAGCCATTTCCTGTTGCACGGCGTGTGCTTCTTTTTTGGCCGTCGCGGCAAAATCCAGACCGTCGGAAGCGTATATAATTGCTCTGGATGAGTTGACGAGCAGGCCACAGGATTTATTCATACCATATCTGGAAACTTCTTCCAGGTCACCACCTTGTGCACCAACGCCGGGCACCAGCAGAAAATGATCGGGGGCAATGGCTCGAATGGCTTGAAAATCACCGGGATGGGTTGCTCCGACGACATACATCATTCTGTCGGGGCCGGCCCAGTTTTGCGAAGTCCTTAAAACAGCTTCGAACAATGCTCCTTTATCGGTTTCAAGACGCTGGAAATCATTGCTCCCGGAATTGGATGTCAGGCCCAGCAGGATAACCCATTTGTTTTCAAATTCCAGAAAAGGAAGTACGGAGTCGCTTCCCATATATGGAGCAACGGTAACAGAATCGAAATCAAGACCTGATGATGATGGATCAAAGAAAGTTCGCGCATACAGTCCCGATGTGTTGCCTATGTCCCCTCGTTTGGCGTCTGCAATGGTAAAGTGCGTATCAGGAATATATTCCAGCGTTTTTTGCAAACTTTCCCATCCTTTTGCACCCATTGCTTCATAAAACGCAATGTTAGGCTTATAGGCCACACAATATGCCTCAGTGGCGTCAATGATTTGCCTGTTGAATTCAAAAACGGGATCGGCTTCTTTCAGCAAATGCGAGGGGATTTTACGAATATCTGTGTCCAGCCCCACACAGAGGTAAGATTTTTTACGGGAAATGTGCTCAAAGAGGTCCTTGTAAGTCATAATTATCGAAATATTGCGCCGAAATTACAACGTCTGCAAATAGATTCATAAATTTGCAGTCAGATTAAAAGGGAATTTACCGTTAATAAAAAATATAAAAAGCGCCTATGCGGGTTCGAGAAACGTCCATTTCAGGTTTGGTTGAGATTTTTCCACGCGTTTTTGAAGACGATCGGGGATTTTTTTTTGAATCCTATAATGAAGAGCTATTCAGAAATTTGGGACTGCCAACAAATTTTGTTCAGGATAACCAGTCGTTTTCCAAAAAAGGCGTAGTGAGAGGTCTGCATTTTCAGAATGCTCCTTTTGCTCAGGGAAAGCTTGTAAGGGTTATTTCCGGCTGCGTTTTAGATGTAGCAGTGGATATTCGACCTGAGTCGCCCACGTTTGGCAAACATGAGATCTTTTTGCTGAGAAGTGATATAAATAACATGGCATACATCCCCGAGGGCTTTGCGCATGGTTTTGCTGCTCTGGAAGACAGCGTCTTTAGTTACAAGTGTACCAATCTTTACAGTAAGATTTCAGAATCTGGAATACTTTGGAATGACGCTGAGCTGGGTATCGACTGGGGCGTTGAAAATCCGATTGTGTCGGAAAAGGATTTGGTTCTGCCAACCTTAAAACAGCTTTTTGAGAAACAGGATTTGTAAATTATTTCGTGGGTTATTACTTGGATTAACCTCAAGTTAGTTTACTTCTCAAACAATTCTTCGAGTGCTTTAGAAGCCACTTTTCGGGCTGAATTTGGATTCTGGCCGGTGATGAGGCGTTCATCCATTTCTATAAATTCAATGAAAGGGATCATTGATTTTGTATAATGGGCGCCTCTTTCTTTCAGTTTATCTTCAAGATAAAACGGCACTTCACTCACAAAGCTCATAAGTGCTTCTTCCACATTGGAGAAGCCGGTGACATATTTTTCCTGAATAAGATAGCTGCCATCCGACAGTTTTACATTCAACAGGCCGCAAACACCGTGGCAAACGGCCGATACTGTGCCGTAGTTTTCGTAAACAATACGCGTAATTTCCTGCAGCTGCTCATTATCGGTAAGGTCCCACATGGCTCCATGGCCACCAGCATAATACACAAGCCGGTAATCCCGCGGGTGGATTTCGGAGGGTGTAAGTGAATTTTCAATTTTGTTCAGAAAGGTGGCGTCGCTTAAATATTTCTGATTTACTTCATCTTTGAGGTCATGGCTGCGCTCATCTATCGGGATTTTCCCTCCAAGTGGGCTTACAATGTCAATCAAAACCTTCCGCTTGTTCATGACATCGTAAAAATGGGTTAACTCGCTTAGCCACAATCCGGTTTTGCCGGATTTGTTCGGGTAGGTATCGTGATTGGTACAAATGATCAGCGCTTTCATAGGCTTCAGGGTTTAGTCCGGAAGTTGGTTTTGAACAACTTTGGGGTTGAGCACATCTGATGAACCCCGGACTGCAGGTTCTGCACGCAACACCAATGATGTAGAAAGATAATATAAAACCTTTGAATTCCCTGTCGATAACAAAACGTTTAGCAGTTACGGTAGCAGATCGGGCCTGGCGGATCTAAGACAATAACTGGTTTTTATAAGCGAAGGCCACAGCGGCGGCGGTGGTTTTCGTGCCTGTTTTCTCTAATACACGAAGCCGGTGGCCCTCAACGGTACGTACACTGATAAAGAGCTTGTTGCCGATTTCGGACGTGGATAAGCCGTCACAGATGAGTTGAAGTATTTCTTTTTCCCTCGATGAAAGTGCCACATTACTCGCGTTAGGGAAAAATGGATGTTTATTCGGCGTCCTGTTAACCATTTTTCGATGCATGGCTTTTGACACAAAGTCGTTGTAGTAAAAGCCTTCCTCTGCCACCCGGCGAATCGCTTTTTCTACCTCATCAGGGCTTGTATCTTTCAACAGATAGCCCTGGACGCCTTTTTCGAGCATGTGAATGACAAAACGGTCTTCATTGTACATGGTCACCACGATGACTTTGATGTCCGGATAGCGTTCGAAGGCGGCTTCTGTTGCCTGTACGCCGTCCATCACAGGCATCTGAAGATCCATGAAAATAATGTCAGGTGTATTTTCCGAAAGTTTATCCAGGAGTTCCTGTCCATTTGCCGCTTCGAGGACAAACTCGAAATCGGGAATTCCGCTCAGCATGGAAATAAACCCTTTGCGGAATAGTTCGTGATCATCCGCGATACCTAGCTTTAGCATGTGTTTTTGTTTATAGGTTTACCCGTTCGCGACGGAAGGGGTGTAGGGGTTCCGGTTTTTTGTCCGATACTGCAACCAGCGGTATCTGGGCAAAAGCGCTGGAACCACCGCCTTCCGGTTTTTCATAGATGACGTGCCCATCGACAATGGCCAATCGGCTTTCGATACCAAGAAGTCCGAGTCCTGCAAGATTATTCTCTTTGATTGTCTCCGGGTCAAAGCCCACCCCGTTGTCGGCTACAATCAGGCCAATTATCTTATTGTTCATTTGTAAATCAATGTCGATTTTGGTCCCATTGGCATGTTTAATGGAGTTGTTGACCAATTCCTGCATGATTCTGTAAATGGTCAGCTCCGTCTTTTGGCCCAGCCTGGGAAATTCTTCCACGTTGCAGCGGAAGGATAATTTTACCTGGCTGTTTTCTTCCAGCTTGTGAACAAATTCCTCGATAGCTTCTGCAAGGCCAAACCTCTCGAGCGTAGTGGGGACGAGATCTCGGGTAATTCGCCTTACATGAAGAATCGTCTCCTCTACAAGGGACTGCGACTTTCGCATGATCTGATCTTCTTTTTCGCCTGCCTCGCCAATAATCTTGCTCAACTGATTGAGACTTAATTTCGTGAGAGACAACATGGTGCCAATATCATCATGCAAATCCTGGGCAATCCGCCTTCGTTCTGTTTCTTCCGAATTGAGGGCGGTATCCAATAACATGCGTGTATAGTTCTTTTCTATTTCATTGAGTTTTTTCTCTTCTTCAAAACGTCTCTTCTGATAGTACATCACAAAGGATATCACAAAAAATGCCATTACCAGCATAGCCATGGTAGCAATAAGTAATGCCCATTTTAATTGTTCACTGTCTTGCATAATGACGTGCTGAAAAGACCCAAATTCCTACACTAAATAATATGGCAATTACGATTTCGAAAATATACGGCATGCGATCCAGAAAACCAATATCCAGCCATTGTTCCCATTTCATAGCATAATGCAAAGCAGGCGCTATAAATATAAGACTGGAATAGTAAACCAAAAGCCCCGAGCAGACCCAAAAAAATGGAAATGTGAGCAAACTTGGGATTTTCAATGACCTGATCAATTCATAAAAATATAGCAAAGTCCAAAATATCATGAGCAACGACTCGACGGTCATTGAATACAGGACAGCCCGGTGCTCATGTAGGTTGTATAAGTTGGGATTACAATACAAAATATCTCCAACTGTGAAAATGGTAAATGCCAGCGTTACGGGGATAATGCACTTTTTGATAAAGGGATTCTCGTATTTATAAAAGAACATGCCACTCAATAATGGGTATCGAAATATGACCGTAAGGTTCAGTAACAACATGTTGTTCATCCTGTTGGCAGCACAGTGAAACATGTAAAGGTCAATAGTTAATTTAAAGGCAAGATAAATAAGTAATAATCTGATAGACGGGTCAACGTAAGCTTTTTTACAAACAATTAGCGTCAGGGGTAATAATGTGATTATTACGGCGAAGCTGGATAATTTATCATACTGAACGTAAAAAAGGTACCTTTCAAGCATTTAAGCAGGATGTTAATTTTCGTCTTCGTTTACCGGTGGGGCACAGTGTCTGGGGCACATTGGTCCATTAGCCAGTGCCGCCCCTCCGCCTGCCATGTCCTTCAAGCCCATTACATTGTTGCTGGTGAGATCTCTTCCATAAGCGTCTACCGGTACGATGACCAGTCTGGATGTTTTCTTTCCTTTCCCTTCCGCCGTGATTTGGGTTTTGCTTTTGGAGTGATCTTCCCACTGCGAGCCGTAGTATACCCGGAAACCTACGCAAGTATCCTTATATTGTTCCATAAGCTGATTGAATTTTTTTATACCAAAAAATTCAGCTTCAATGTAGTTTTCTGTAACGCTGGCCATTAATTCCTTTTTTCGCGATTGATGACCTTTTTTTAAAGCCTCAGCTGCCGATGAAAGAATGATTTCACCTTCATTGCCATCAAACATTGGTTTGCGATCTGCCATAAGAGTTCAGTTGGGTTAGTATTAAAATGATTGGCGTAAAATTATGCGGAACTAAAATGATTCGCAACAATCCGGCGATTTATTGATTAAACGGTATCAGGTATATAATTGGTTGATTATTAGAATATTGTGTGGTTTTCACAGGCGAGTGCGTTTGTGAAAATGGTTGTAAATTGGGCTTGGAAGCGTGTCGGCAATCAATGGATATCATCGTTTTCGGACTTTTTAGTTGAGGGTTAAATATGTTTGGTTGGTGGCCGGAATGCCGGCAGGCTATTGCGATAGATATTTAAAATTTCTACAAGCGGTTAAAATTTGTTTTACTTTGTCAGCCAGGAAAATAAGAATCTATGAAACCGACTGTTGTGATTGAATACTGTCCAAAATGTGGCTGGCTGCTTCGCGCGGCGTGGATGGCTCAGGAATTGCTAACCACCTTTACCGAGGACCTGCGGGGAGTGAGCCTCGTTCCTTCGGAAGTTGCGGGCCGGTACACCATTCATTTAGGCGATTCGTTGCTGTGGGATCGAAAGCGGGAAGGGCGCTTTCCCGAGCCAAAAGAAATCAAAAAGCTGATTCGTGATCTGATTGACCCGGAACGAAATCTTGGTCACAACGATCGATAGCATGGGTGAGGAAAAATATCCCGCTTCATACGTATAATGGGTGCAGTGGAGAAGTTAAATCACATTTAGGTGACATTGTGGCCGAATCGGGATTTTGTCCATGTCTTTTTGTCCTAATGTCTTATTTTGCTAAATCTTTTAAGTTTCCCAAATATGGTATAACCTTCTGAAAGTAAGGTTTTTATGCAATCAATTCGACGTCCTACTTGTTCAGTGAAAATTAGCCAATAAATCTCTGGTACGTAGTTTTTCGTTTATTCAGAAAAATTGTGAACCTAATTTGTTTGAAAGCCATGGGACATAAAATTAAGATACCGAAAGAAATGTTGATGCATATAGATTTTAATAACACTATCAACGGTGGATATAGCGAGGCGGCGGTGCATCAGAAGCGAGAGGAAAATGGGTATGAGGTCACGGTGAGCATCCCTGGTATTGAAGCCGATGATCTTCAATTAGAAATCGTAGGTGGCAAAATGTCCCTTTTTCATCTTCTGCCTATATTTTCTCACAATGAGGATCAGGAAGAACAATGGAAAACCATACGATTCATCAGTACGATTCTAATACCCGGCGATGTAGATCAGGATCATATCTCAGCGCGTTACGATGATGATGCCCGTAGGTTGATTATTAATCTGCCATTCAATCAACAGCAGGACGACTCTCGCCGAAAGGTGGAAATAGAACGTTGGTAAACTGGTTATGTGTCAAAAATGAAGGGATCTGAAACTTGCCAAGTTTCAGATTTTTTTGTTTTAAGGGCTATTGGGTGGCATAGTCCCTGATGGAGTGTGTTAATATTTTCTGCTAAATTATCTATTTGCAAGAGATAATATTAAAAAATCGTAAACCTTCCCGGCAAAGCAGGAATTGGCATTTGCAATTCGTAGTTTCGTGGTAATAACATTTTCCCATACCTCCATATCAACGTTATGAAAACATCGAACATTTTTGCTTACATCGAACTCTCGAAACTGGTAGAAGAGCTGAACAGAGCAGGGTCGTCAGAGAAGTTGAAAGAAAAATTAAAAGCACAGTCGGCTTACTTTAACATTCTTGAACCAAGATACTTTTCCGATGCACTGGTTCACGAGTGGGAAAAGATTCTCGCATTTACGAAGCAGAAGGGGGCAAAGGTTGACGAAGAGGGTAGGGTGGTCTCCAACGCCATACCAAACACCATTGAAAGTTTAACGATAATGGAGTGTCAGATCCTTGTAGAGCAGGTGTATTCTTTATATGAAAAATTAAAGAACGAAATTCTATAACTTCAATAAAGGACCTGTGTCTTTATACGCAGGTCCTTTATCCATCACAGAACTTAATTTACCGTTCCACCATCCCAGATTTCTTTTCCGGGTTGTACAAAAGCAAGGCTACCGTCTTTATCCTCTGCCATCAGGATCATGCCATGGCTTTCCATGCCCATCATTTTTCGGGGTGCCAGGTTGGCCAGGTATAGTACCTTCCTGCCAATCACCTCTTCGGGTTTGAAATGCTCCGAAATTCCGCTCAGTACCGTTCTTTGTTCACTGCCGATGTTAACGCTCAGTTTCAAAAGTTTTTTGCTTTTTGGTACGTTCTCGGCTTCAGTTATGGTAGCGATTCTGATGTCCATTTTGGCGAAGTCCTCATACTGGATTTCTGGTTTGATTTCGGCAACCGTTTTACCTTCTAATTCATTCATACGCCTGGCGTCGTGTAATTTTTGAATTTGTCTTTCAATGACGTGATCTTCAATTTTTTCAAATAACAGGTTCGCTTCTCCGATTAAGGAGCCGGTTGCCAGCAGATCAACCCTGCCAGCATCTGTCCAGGTGTGATCTTGCATGCCAAACTGCAAGCGGAGTTTCTCTGCTGTGAATGGCAGGATCGGTTCAGCCACAATGGCCAGCGATGCCGAAATCTGCAAGGAAATGTTCAGTATGGTATTCACCCTTTCCGGATCCGTTTTGATCACATGCCAGGGCTGCGTATCAGCGAGGTACTTATTGCCAAGCCGCGCCAGATCTATGATGTGCGTCAATGCTTCACGGAAACGGTAATTTTCCAGGGAATCAGCAATTCGGGATGGGAATGCGGCTAATTCGGCAAGCGTACCTGCATCAATGTCCGTAAGTTCGCCCGGTGCCGGAACTTTGCCCTCACAAAATTTGTGCGTAAGAACCACTGCCCGGTTGATGAAATTGCCAAATATACCCACCAGTTCACTGTTGTTGCGGGTTTGGAAATCTTTCCAGGTAAACTCGCTGTCTTTGGTTTCGGGAGCACTGGCCGTCAATACATAGCGCAGCACATCCTGCTTTCCAGGGAGTTCTTCCAGATACTCATGGAGCCACACGGCCCAGTTGCGGGAGGTTGAAATTTTATCACCTTCCAGATTCATAAATTCGTTGGCCGGAACGTTATCCGGCAGGATCATCGATCCTTCTGCAATGAGCGTAGCCGGGAAAATGATGCAGTGAAAAACGATATTGTCCTTCCCAATGAAATGCACAAGCTTGGTATCCTTTTCTTTCCACCACTGGCCCCATCCTTCGTCTGTACCGTTTTTCTGGATCAGCCAGTCCTTCGTGGCAGAGATGTATCCGATGGGTGCTTCAAACCACACGTATAGTACTTTGCCTTCTGTATTTGGCACCGGAACGGGGATTCCCCAATCAAGGTCCCTGGTCATGGCACGGGGCTTAAGGCCTTCTTTTAGCCAGGACTGGCACTGCCCCAGTACATTGGTTTTCCATTCAGGGTGGCTGTTTACGAAAGCTTCTACCTGAGGCTGGAGTTTATCGAGTGGTAAAAACCAGTTGGTCGTAGGCCGCATGACGGGTTTGGAGCCCGAGAGCATGGAGTGTGGCTCAATCAGCTCGGTAGGACTCAGCGCGGATCCGCACTTTTCGCACTGATCTCCGTAGGCATTGGGATTGGCACAAACCGGACAGGTGCCCACAATGTAACGATCCGCAAGAAATTGCTGAGCTGTTTCGTCGTAGTATTGCTCCGTTGTTTCTTCCTCGAAAACACCTTTATCGTACAGGTTCTTAAATATTTCCCGGGAAGTTTCGTGGTGGATCGGCTTGCTGGTTCTGGAATAGACATCGAAAGAAATACCCAGCTCTTTAAAGGAAGCGTCGATCTGAGCATAGTATTTGTCCACGACCTCCTGCGGAGTCATGCCTTCTTTTTTGGCCCGGATGGTGATAGGCACACCGTGCTCATCGGTACCACTGATAAATGCAACGTCTCTTCCTTGTGAACGAAGGTAACGTACATAGATGTCGGCAGGTACGTAGCAGCCGGCCAGGTGACCAATGTGAATGGGCCCATTGGCATAGATCAGAGCTGCGGTAACGGTATATCTCTTAGGGTCGGTGATTGCCATTAATTTTTATGCTGTATTTGGATTAGGGTGCAAAGATAAACAAAACAGGCCGAGGGTGACGGGGCAGAGAAGTCAACTTTTTAAAAGCGTGCTGTTAATAATGAGAAAAGAGAAGACAACTTTTCCAAAGTTGATGTCTCTCAAAGAAGTGAAGTATACTATTTTTGATAAAAAGTAAAAAATACTTTACATTTATTAAAACATAGTTTACATTTGACTCATTCAAACACTTATAATTTCTTAGCCATGAAAACAAAGTACTTGTTGCCACATTCCTGGAGGCCGTTCGGTTGGTCGTTGTTGCTTATTTGCTTACCACTTTCACTATGGTTTTTGTTTGGCGGAGAGGATGACTTTTTGCATACTAAAATTGCACCCTTGTTTGAGGTTACGTTTAAGGAGGGGGCCGCTATGCCTTTTTTGATTGATGGCAGAACTGCCTTGGATCAAGGCTGGACACACGGGTTTCTGGACGAAATAATAACTATTGGCGTAATTGCTGGACTTTTTATTGTCGGTTTTGCCAGATTAAAAGTTGAGGATGAGTATATTGTTTTGATCCGTCTGGAAGCTTTGCAATGGGGTATTTATGCCAATTATTTGGTTTTGGTTGGTTGTGTTTTATTTGTTTACGAGATTAGGTTTTTAATGGTTATGGAGTACAATATATTTACTCCGCTACTTATTTTTGTTTTCAGATTTTACTGGCTTTTATGGATAAAACGGGGCACGGAGGTAGCTGACATATGAAAAATCGTATCCGTATCGAGCGTGCCATACTCCATATCACGCAGGCCGAGCTTGCTGACCGGTTGCAGGTGTCCCGGCAAACGATCAACGCTATTGAAGCTGGGAAGTATTCCCCGACCCTTGCTCTGGGTATGAAGATAGCCCGGGTGTTTGACATGCCAGTGAATGATTTGTTTGAGCTGGAGGAGGGAGATTGATGGCGTTTGAAGAGGGCAGACCCAGGCTCCAATTGAACACTATTCATTTGAATCTCAGTTGTTCCAAGGTTGGATGCTTTTATTCCTTTTCATTCACCATACTTTGTTATTAAATTCAAATATCCAATACATTTGGGAGCGTGCAACCAGATATGGTAGTCGGTTGACAAATTATATGAAACCTGCATGCTGAGATAGGAGATGGCAATGCAAAGACAATGAACAAGTTCACCATGAAAAATTCCACACCTGACCAGACAAAAAATACCATATTAATTGTTGACGACACGCCCAACAATATCAGTATCCTGTTCGATGTGCTGTCCAAAGCGGGGTATAAAGTACTGGTGGCGACGGACGGGAAAAGTGCGGTTGAACAGGCTAGGTATGCCCTGCCGGACCTCATTCTGCTGGATGTGATGATGCCCGGAATGAGTGGATTTGAAACCTGCAGGCAGCTGAAAG
Organism: Dyadobacter sp. 32; assembly: GCF_902506755.1. Taxonomy (GTDB): domain Bacteria; phylum Bacteroidota; class Bacteroidia; order Cytophagales; family Spirosomataceae; genus Dyadobacter. The sequence continues at coordinate 6,056,901 of NZ_LR735258.1, forward strand.
ATCATGATGCCACCAAGGCGATACCGGTCATTTTTATGACTGCCCTTACCGAAACAGTGAATAAGATCAACGGCTTCAACATGGGCGCGGTGGATTACATTACCAAACCTTTTGATATCCACGAAGTGCAGTCTCGCATTGGGACACACCTGGCGCTGGCCAATCTCCGGCAAAAACTGGAACAACTTGTTTCGGAACGCACGGCCGATCTGAACAAAGCACTTACCGAGGTTGAAGAGTTGAAAGATCAGTTGCAGGCTGAAAATGTTTATCTGAAAGAAGAAATTAAGCAATCCAAAAATCCGGACGACATCATCAGCCAGAGTAAGGTTTTTGAAAAAGTTTTGATAAAAATACGACAGGTGGCTCCCACCAACAGTACCGTTCTCATCACGGGCGAATCCGGGACGGGCAAGGAACTGCTCGCCAGGGCGGTTCACAATCTGAGCGGCAGAAAAAACCGTCCTTTGATCAAATTGAACTGCGCCGCTTTACCTGCCAGTCTGATTGAAAGCGAATTGTTTGGTCATGAAAAAGGAGCTTTCACCGGAGCATCCGCGCAGAAACAGGGGCGCTTTGAACTGGCCGATGGCGGGACTATATTTCTGGACGAAATTGGTGAAATGCCTATGGATTTGCAGCCAAAATTACTGCGTGTATTGCAGGAGGGTGAGTTTGAACGCGTCGGAAGTGCCAAAACTTTAAAAGTAAATGTTCGGATCATTGCAGCGACCAACCGCGACCTGGAAAAAGAAATTGCTGAGCAGCGTTTTCGTGAAGATCTGTATTACCGTCTGAACGTGTTTCCGGTGTTCAGCATTCCACTTCGTGAACGAAAAGAAGACATACCATTGCTGATCAGACACTTCTGTCAGAAACTTGGCGCAGAGCAAGGTAAGGTGATTGACCAGATCCCCCAGAAAGTGATCGATACACTGACGGCCTATCACTGGCCGGGCAATATACGTGAGCTTGAAAATGTGGTGGAGCGCTCCATCATCATGTCACCCGGACGGTCGTTGGTGCTCGAAGACTGGTCTCCGCGAAAACCGGTTGCAACTCCAAAAGGAAATTTGATGACCATGGAAGAATGCGAGCGGGAGCATATTCTTTTGGTACTTGAAAAAACACATTGGAAAGTAAGTGGAAAAAACGGAGCGGCCGAAATTCTGGATATGATCCCTACCACTTTGGATTCCAGGATGCGGAAACTTGGCATTAAAAGACCGGATCAGTTTACGGTTTAAAAGAACTTTCACGAAATATCGAAAATGCAGGTGCGCCTAAAAGCCTTATCTAAATTACATAAACGATTGACTTACAGCACAAATATTGAAATAGTACGTTGGAACAATAATTGATAATCCTTTCAAAAAGGAAATCAATATGTGCACGGTAAGTTATCTTCCATTTCAAGACGGTTTTATACTGACATCCAGCAGGGACGAGAAAATCACGCGTCCGCCAGCAAAACTGTCGGATCCGATCATATACCACGACCAGGAGGTGACATTCCCAAAAGATCCCCTCGGACGGGGCAGCTGGATCGCCACTTCAAAAACGCGTACCGTATGCCTGCTCAACGGTGCATTTATCGCTCACGTGCCAAAGCCACCTTACAAGCACAGCCGCGGATTGGTGGTTTTGCACGCATTCGAATATTTCACAATCAACAGTTTTGCATCTGAATACGATTTCAAGGGCTTGGAGCCATTTACACTGCTACTGATCGAAGCAGGCAAACTTGTTACGCTCCGCTGGACGGGCAGTAAGCTTTTTATAAAAGAAAAGGATGCGTCCCAGTCCTATATATGGTCATCGGCAACACTTTACACGCCCGAAATTGTAACGCGGCGGGAATCATGGTTTTCAGAATGGCTCAATTCGGCCCCGGAAAAATCGCTGGAAAGTATCCGCACCTTCCACAAAACTGCGGGTGACGGCGACCGGGAAAATGCCGTGTGCATGAGAAGGGCCAACCTGTATGCAACCGTCAGCCTGACCAGTATCGTCAAGTCTGTCGGAAAAATGGAAATGATTTATGAAGACTTGATTCACTGTGAGTTAACACAGAAAAAACTATCAAACAACTATGTATCCAATTGATCAACTGGAACCCGTATCCCAAACCGGGGAAAATTCGGCACCTGAAAGGAAGCAATTTACAAGTACAAAAAATACGCTTTTAATCCGTTTAAAGAGCTGGGAATACTGGCCGTTTTCCGTCGTATACATTCCGGTTTTTATCTACTGGATCTGGCTTTCGATCAAGGCCAGATCGTTCTTTTTCTTTTCCGCATCCAATCCTTCCATTGAGTCTGGCGGGATGTTGGGTGAATCAAAAATTGACATTCTCAATCTGATCAGCGACGATTTTAAGCCTGTCACGTTATTTGTTAAACGCAGCACAGAAGAATCATGCCTTGGGGACAAACTTCGCTTTGCAGGCTTAGACTTCCCGGTCATTGCCAAACCCAACGCGGGGGAGCGTGGCTGGGGTGTCGAGAAAATCGCAGATGTGAATTCATTGGAAAATTATCATAAAAACAGCCCGGTAGATTATCTGATACAGCAATACATCAGCTACCCCCTCGAACTAGGTGTATTTTACTACCGGATGCCTGATCAGCCGGGCGGAACAATATCTTCCATTGTGCAAAAAGAATTTCTAAGTGTGACAGGAAATGGTTACAACACCCTTGCAGAACTAATTTTGGCCAATGAACGGGCCGTTCTGCAATGGGATCTGCTGAAAGTGAAATATGAATCTTCGCTAACAAAAGTGTTGGAAGAAAATGAAAAAATGACGCTGGTTTCTATTGGAAATCATTGTCTGGGTACCAAATTCCTTAATGCCAATCACTTGATCAACGAGGAACTTACAGCCGTTTTTGACCGGATCAGCACCGGGATTCAAGGATTCTATTTTGGGCGATACGACCTGCGGTGCAAAAATCCGGAAGATCTTTACCTGGGAAAAAACATAAAAATCATGGAACTGAACGGCGCCGGGGCCGAGCCAGCGCACATTTATCAACCAGGCTTCTCCATATTGGAAGGCTGGAAAGTGCTGCTGCACCATTGGCAGGTATTGTACAAGATCAGCCGTTTCAACCACCGAAAAGGAGTTCCGTATATGTCTTTCAAAGAGGCAAGGATGATTTTAAAACGCATCAAAACAGACAGACAACCAAAGTAGCAATGCCAACGCTGTATTTAAACTTTTTTATAGGATTGGCTGTGAGCTTTTTAGGCACACTTCCCCTGGGCGTACTGAATATCACGATTATGGACGTTTCGCTAAAAAAAGGAATCCATGCGGCTTTTCGTTTTGCTCTCGCCTGTGCGCTGGTTGAATTTATTTACAGTTATATTTCGGTGCAATTAACTAAATCCATCATGGATTTCCCCGCTCTCAGAGCTGTAACAGAGGTCGTTGCGACCATCACATTACTTGGGATGGGCATCTATTACATACATAAACGAAATGGTCTGGCAAGTAGCAAACAGAAACCGATTTCCTCATTTTACCTTGGAGCCCTGTTGAGTATCCTCAATGTCGTTGCTTTTCCCTTCTGGATATTGTACACGACACTATTGCAGAGCAAGGGGTTGATAGGAATTGAGGAAAATGAACTGATCCTTCTATATGTATTTGGCATTTCTCTCGGCACCATTGCCGGGTTATTGCCATTCATTTACGGCAGCCGTTTTCTAACGAACTGTGTCACCTCCCACCAGCATCGTATGGATCGGATGATCGGATTTCTTTTTATTTTTCTTGCCGTGTGTCAGTTTGTTTCGCTTTGGAGGTGATTGAAGGGGTTTTAATATTACAACCATGATATATTACTTGCAAAAGTATTACATCGATTCATCTAAAAACCCGCGAATTTTCCCCATATCAAATTCCCCCGCCCATTTACGCAACTGTTTCACAAAGGCAATTGACTCCGGATACCGAAGTTCTATCTGATCCAATGAATCCAGAATTCCCTGAATGTCCCCTTTCAATGCGTATTCCTGCAACATTTCCAACTCGGGAAGTGGTGGGAGTTCGTTGATTGTTTCAGGAGATTTTTCTTCGGTATCCTTCAATTGAAACTGGTTTGCATAGGTCCATTCCAGGTTCAGCAACTTCCCGATGGAGCACAACAGGGCCGTGACGTTGATGGGTTTGGATACAAATTCATCAAAACCTTCATTTAAGCTTCGTTGTTGATTTTGTTCAAAAACATTGGCTGAGCAAGCGATCATCTTTGTGTTTGACAACGACTGGCTTTCCTTCATTCTGGCTACTGCTTCAAAACCATTCAGGTTCGGCATCACCAGGTCCATAATCACGAGGTCGGGAATGGCGGTCAATGCCAGCTCTACAGCTACTTTTCCGTCAGACGCTTCCAATACCAGAAAACCCAGTGACGTCAACAATTCATTCTCAATCTGACGGTTTTCTGCATGATCATCCGCGACCAACACCGTCTTTTTTGTACCGGCATATCCCGTAATCCTTTGTTCCGACAAAGCAGCTGCCGACTCCGCATCAACTTGCCTGAGTAACAGTTCGAGGTTAAAAACACTCCCCCGTCCCACCTCACTTGTCACGCTCAGCGTTCCATGCATCAGCCCGACCAGATTATTCGCAATGGCCAGGCCAAGTCCAGTACCCTCAGAAAACAAACGACGGTCTTTTACCTGGTGAAAGGGCAGGAAAATCTCACTCAGAAATTCTTCCGAAATGCCGATACCAGTATCGGTTACCTCAAATTTAACTTTATATAACCCGGCCTGCATTACCTCGCAAGCAACCCGGAAAGTAACCGATCCCTTTTCAGTAAATTTAATGGCATTTCCAAGTAAGTTATTGAGCACCTGGACGATCCGCTTTTCATCACCCACTACAACCGCGGGTAAATTCTGATCGGCTACCATGCAAAAGGTAAGTCCTTTTTCTTCTGCCCGGGATTGAAAAAGGCTCGCTGTATCATCCAGCAGCCCATGAAGACTAAATGCTGCATTTTGGATTTCAAGTCGCTGTGCCTCAATTTTTGAAATATCCAGCACTTCATTGATCAGGTTCAATAAATGTTCACCACTTTTCCTGATGACGGCCAACCCTTTTTCCTGGCCTGTTGTCAATGTTGGCTCACGCTGAAGTACCTGTGCAAAACCTAAAATTCCATTCAGTGGTGTCCGTAATTCATGACTCATATTGGCCAGAAATTCACTTTTGGCATGGTTGGCTCGTTCGGCGGTTTCTTTGGCTAGCTGCAAACGGGCGGCCTGTTCCACAAGTTCTTCTTTTTGCATTACCACCTCGGCAGTACGGCTATCCACCAGATTTTCAAGCTTGTTTTTTTCATTTTTTAACCGTCGCGTATACAGCCAGATTACCAACCAGACAAGCAGGACCGCAATCAATGAATACAATAAATAGGCCCACCAGGTTCGATACCATGGTTCCCGAATGTCAAAGGTAAAACTCGTTTCCTGGCTTAGCTCGCGGTAAGGATTCCGGGCCATAACATGAAAAACATAATGTCCCGCTGGTAAATTGGTATAATCTTTCCAGCTCTCTTTAGACCAGCGCGACCATTCCAGGTCGGTCGCCATGACGCCCTCTCCGATTAGCTTATAGCGAAACTCATTTCCAGTTTCTCCCACATAACTCGTAGCGGCAAAACGAAATGATATATCGCGAAAATTGTAAGCCAAAGGTGTTTTTAGTATGGATGCATGGTTAAGATTCTGGCCAGAGATATTTAGTAGTGAGTCATTTAACAGTAGCCTAACCTCACGGATCAATACCGGATAAGAAGGGTGCATGGCCATCTGGATTCCGTCGTACCGGTACAAACCTTCGTCATTCCCAACCCAGACAATTCCCGTTTTTTCGGGATAAATACTGTAACCTTTTCTTTGAATAGGCATCAGGCTCAGGCTGTCCCACTCCGTTTTTCCATCGGGCATCTGACGCAGTATCCCAAGCGGGTTTGCAAACCACCAGTTTCGGGCACTGTCCTCTACAAAATAAGGCGCACTGTTGGCCGAATCCCGAAACACACTTTTGAGGCCGGGTATTTCTACAAATTCACCCTTTTGCCGGTTGAATTCATAAAGATGGTTTTTCGATGTAAATCTGGGTGCTTTGGCCGTAGGGAACACATAGTTCCAGGAGAGGTCATGGAGCCCGGCTCCCAATTTTTTGTGTGTAAGATCCGGTTTGATACCGTCTTTTAAATCCAGTCTGTAAAAACCATTCTTGTTGGTTCCCACCCAAACCATACCTTCCGGATCCTCAGCCAGCGAACGGCAATCCGCATTCAATTCCCTGATCCGGCCAACAGAAACCCACAAATTGTTCTTCATCCGGTACAAAAACACACCATTCGAAAGCGCAGCAAAAAGGAATTCCGGGTGCAATTTCGGTTGCAACAACGCATAAACCGACTCTCCGCCGGTTGGTAAAACCTGCACGATTTTATTTTTTTTGATCCTGAAAATACTTTCCGACGTACCGGCATAAAGGTCTGTGCCGTCCGACAGCAAGGTCCTGCATGCTGACCTGATGTCCGCCACGGGCTCAAAGCCCTTTTCTAGATTATTCCAGCCTAGCAGACCGATGCCTGTCCCGACATAAAGCCGGCCCTCATGGCGGGTGATACTCCACACAGTGGAATGGATATTCTGACTGGCACCAAACCGGCTTACGGGTAAATTGTAACCGATCTGGCATATACCGCTGCCCGTCATCGCCCACAGAGAAAGCTGCTTATCCAGATACAAAGAGGCGATGCTGTTTTGGTTGAATCCGGTTCCCGCATCAAGTCGCATTTGTTCAGCGCCGTCGTCATTCAGAATGCGGATGCCACCCAGCTGACTTGAGATAAAAAACAGGTAAGATTTCGATTCTTTGTTATAAGAGCATATCGCCCCGGTAATTCCTGCACTTTTCAGCCAGTTGTCTGACGATGTTTTCAAAGGCTGCAATTTCTTCGAAAGGCCGTATGGGGAATAGACAAACAAACCATTTTTTTCCGTGACCGCTACGAGACGGTTTTCTGAAAATTCTAACAATGCCCTAAGATTTAAACCGACAAACTGACCGCCATTCGGTGCAGGTTTCAGCGTACTCCCTGCCAACTGCATGAGCTCGCCGGATGCCTGTTGCACATAAAGGGTATTCCGAATAAAATTCGCCGATAAAAAACGGTTAGTGGCTGTGTGTATTTTCAGTTTTTTGCTGTCCTGATAATGATATATCTTTTTTGGTGTGCAAAAATAAACACCCGTTGAGTCACTGAAAACGTTATTTATTGGCAAAATACTTCGTTCCGGAACCGGTAACAAACTGCTCAGAGAGACGTATTGAAGTTGTCCGCCTGGCCGGGAAAGCAGATAACCGAAATCGGTTGCGGTTCCCAGATAAACGTGTCCATCCCGGCCAACTGCCAACGCTTTGACGGCGGTGCCAGGCACTTCAATCAGTTTCCAGCTGCTCCCGTCGAATTCCAGCACGCCACTTTGATTTCCTATGTAAAGAATACCGCGCTGATCCTGTTCAATGGCCCAGTTTTCAGGGTGCGCCTGGTACTGTTTTGGACTAAAATGCTGTATCAATGGCGTCCCCACACCCTGCGCCGAAACCGTCGACCAAAGGCCAGTTAACGAGAAAATACATACAAAAAAACATTTCAAAAATATTTTCATAAGCCCGCCTCGACGAATTAATTGCTGTAATGGTTATCTCCAATTTCTTCAATATCTGTTCCCGTCCGTTTCTTAAAATCAACCTTTTGCATTATTGCCTACAGAGACCTGCACAGGGGGTATTTTTCATTTAAAATAGTATACGGTGACCATAAAACGCAATGACTACTTTTTACGAAAAAGCAGGAAGGTTACGAAATATCGTGAATAAGGCACTTCGGCATAAATCCTGAAATTGGTCAAATAGTGCGCTGTAAACGTATAACGGGCACATTTCACACCTCCGGTCAGGATGGCACATCCTTTGAACAATGAGTATCAAAGAACGCCAGTCAAAAACCTACATCAAGCTATGAAATTACAAGATGTTTCCATAGAAATTTTAAGTCAGCTTATGGATATGACAAAACAATTTTCAAAGGAAGAATACACCAGATCCCTTGACCTGCTTTCGGCAAACTCGGTGGGGCGGCATTTACGTCATATTCTTGAATTCTATGATCTGGCAATTCGGGCAGGTATCACCGGGAGAATTAATTATGACGAACGAGAGCGCAACCTGGAACTTGAAAATGATCCCAGCCAGGCCATCTCCAAAATGAAGGAACTCATCGTACACATGCGTATGATGAAAGACGATATGGTACTGAAACTGGAAGCCTCCTACTCATCTGATGCCAGCAAGGATATCAGGATCACCACCACATTTTACAGAGAGCTGCTTTATAATGTGGAACATGCCGTGCACCACATGGCCATTATGGCGATTGCGGTGAAAATTGATTTCAGACATGTTTCCCTGCCCGGAAATTTTGGAATAGCCTACTCAACCGTGAAACACAAACAAACGGCCTGAGTTGAATCGCTGCCAAAACCGATAAAACCAACCTGAACGATGATCAAATACTTATTATTTACCGCCTGCATTTTTGCTCCAAACCTGCTGCAAGCCCAGACCTGGCATGTTCAGTCTGCCGATATTTACTTTCTGGCCAGCATGTTTGGGGCAGATGTGAAGGGTACTTTTAAAGGATTCAAGGGGACTGTGATTTTCGATCCGCTTCATCCCGAAACCGCAACCATCGCCGGGAGCGTTGACGCCGCCACGATTTTTACAGATAACAATCTGAGAGACCGGCATTTGAAAGAGAAAGATCAGTTTTTCGAAGTTGCTAAATTTCCAAAAATCAGCATGAAATCAACAAAAGTTGAAAGGACAACTTCCGGTTATGTGGGCACCTTCGATCTGACGCTCAAAACAGTCACCAGGAGCATAAAAATACCTTTTACTTTTCTTAAAACGGGCGCCAATGCCAACGTGAAAGGGACAGCTGAAATTAACCGGAAAGACTGGAAGTTTGGCGGCAACACACTTGGCATGTCAGAAAAAGTGAAGCTGAATTTTGACCTGCATTTATCACCTTCATTATCCGAAAATTAAACAAATACCATGAAAAAGTCAATAACTGTTCTTCTCCTGATCATGATCTCAGTATCCGGAATTTACGCCCAGGATGTTGCTAAAAAACAGGGTAATATCTCCAAGTCGGGCCTTGTCCTCGATGGTTATGATCCGGTGGCCTATTTTATCGCGGGCAAGGCCGTTGAGGGGAATAAATCATTCTTGGCTTCGGACGGAGGAATAACCTATTATTTTTCATCGGCCAAAAACCGGGATCTGTTCAAAGCGGATCCTGCAAAATACAAACCCCAATATGGCGGATGGTGCGCGTATGCCATGGGTGCAAGCGGCGAAAAAGTTGAGGTTGACCCTGAAACATTTAAAATACTAAACGGTAAACTCTACCTTTTTTACAACAAATATTTCAACAATACACTGAAAACCTGGAACAAAGATGAGTCCAGTTTAAAAAGGAAAGCAGATGCCAACTGGACTAAAATAACCCAATAAACCTTTTTACTTTTCTTTCAATTCATGATCATGAAAAAAATCGTTTTTGTTTCTCTTATCCTCATGTTCAGTCTCACAGCTGCATTTGCGCAAAAATCAGAAATCTTTGAAAAAGACGGTACGGCCATCAGGGGATATGATGTCGTTGCGTTCCATACGAATGCCAGAGCGACAAAAGGCAGCGAAAAATTTATTTACCACTGGAAAGACACGAACTGGCTTTTTACCAACCAGGAAAATTTGGATATGTTCAAAAAGGAGCCTGAAAAATATGCGCCCCAATACGGCGGTTACTGCGCGTATGGCACAGCAGACGGCCACAAAGCACCGACTGAAACCGACACCTGGACCGTAAAAGACAAGAAGCTTTATTTCAATTACAACAAAAAAGTACAGCAAATCTGGAATAAAGATCAGGTTGGATACATTGAAAAAGCGGATAAAAACTGGGTAGAAATTAAGGACAAACCTTGAAAACAGTTAGCAGTCAGCTTCTGGCTGTTGGCTTTCAGAAATCACGTGTAAATGGTTCGGATCATCATCTTCAATCTCAAAAAACCTACCTTATGTCAAACAAACCCAACAAATTCCTGTTCTGGGTACTGCGTATAGTTCCGGCGGTTATCTTGCTTCAAACGTTGTTTTTTAAGTTTACAGCAGCAGAAGAATCCGTTTACATTTTCTCAAAATTAGGAATAGAACCTTGGGGAAGGATCGGATCGGGCGTTGTTGAGCTAATCGCCGCGATCCTGATACTTATTCCTTTTACAACTGGAATTGGCGCAATTATTGCGCTGGGCGTGATTTCAGGCGCGCTGATCTCCCATCTTACGATTCTTGGTATTGAGGTGCAAGGTGATCAAGGCCAGCTTTTCATCTATGCACTGATCGTTTTTGTATGCTGCATTTTGCTCCTGGTTTTTGAAAAGAACCGACTGCTATTCTTTTTCAAAAAATTGACCGGCAAAGGGTTTAGAAGCTAATTCAATATCATAGAAGCACTTTAAGGTTTACTTTCCATTAACCTGAAACTTATGAAAACAAAAGTAATTGTCCTACTATGCGTTCTGGCCACTGCTGGCACTGCACAGGCGCAGCAAATAGAAAATCCTAAAATTAACCAGTTTATCGACCTGGCTGGAACGATTGGAAAATCACAGGGAACGGGCGCATTCTCTTACGTTTACAACTGGCGTATCGGAAAGAAACGAAAAATTGAAGCAGGCTTTGGCGCAAGGCTTACCAGTGCGGCAGGTTCAAAATTGATTTACACCACAGCAGGACCCGCAAGTCTGACACGTTCCTTCAACACACCGTTTCTGATTTTTTTTGCAGGACAAAAAACAGAAAACTGGGACACACTTACCGTCCAGCGTCCATTCGTGAATGCACTGAATGTCACCATCAACCTGGGTTATAACTTCAATTCCAAAATAAGTGCTGGATTCAATATTGACCTGATCGGAGCATCTTTTGGAAGGAGATCTTCTTCGGTTTTTCAAAGCAATGGCAAAACCAGTACCGACCCGGATTCGAAACCTACTGCATTTAACCTGCTCCTCACGGGCGATCACGACAAAGGTTCGCTTAATTCGGAGTTTTTTCTGAAATATAAAATAAACCAGAAATGGGGCATTCGGGCGATTTACCAATTTCTGTTTACTGAATACACAGCCGGAACAGTCCGGCAAATCGCACCTGACGGATCAGAAATAGACCGGTTCAGAAACAAGGCAAATAATTTTGGCCTCGGTGTTTCCTATCAATTTTAATCACATCATTTAAACCAATCATTATGAAAAATCTAACATGCATCTTGTTCATTACGCTAGTTATCGTTGGCTGCAAAAGAGAGGAAAATACGCCTGTTGAACCTCTGATGGAGCGTGTCGACAGCCTGGCGGTAGTGAATGTGAAAGGGAAATTTATGGGTATAGGCGGAGAAACGGTGTCCGGTTCGGCCAAAATCATAACAAATGACGGAAAGCACAGTCTCGTTCTTGACGATTTTAAAACCAACAATGGTCCGGACCTGCATGTTTATTTGTCGAAGGAAGCTACACCAAAAGATTTCATTGATCTTGGATTGCTGAAATCAGTGAGCGGCACACAGGTGTATCCGATAACCGGAATGCCCGATTTTACAAAATACAAATATGCCCTGATCCACTGTCAGCAGTACAATCACCTGTTTGGGTCGGCGCTTTTGGGGGAATGAAAATAAGAATTCGCTTTTTGCAGATGACGGATGGTTACTTTCGCAAGGTTGACTATTGCTCAATATATGTATAGCACCTCCTTACTTAGCAGCGAAGGGTTCTTTTAGTTGAGGATTGATGTATTTCCAACCATCCAGTACTTTTAGGGTCTTACAATCGTAACTTAACATGCTTGTTATCTATGATAAAGACCCAAATTCTATTTGTGATCTTCTACTTGCCATTGTGCACGTTTGTATCGGCCCAGAAAAAAATTGACATTAAAAAATGGAGCTATGGAGCACTCTTTGGGTACCAGCCCTATGGAAAAATGTTTGCCGCTGATGAATGGAAGACTACGTCAGGAATAGTTGCCGGCCTTAATACTCAATATAACTTTACGGAAAATTTAACCGGTTTATCAATTCATTTTCAGCCACAGTTTAATCACTTTCAACGAGCTAGTGAATCCGGGAGCCCACAAAGCTCGTTGCATATAGTAACCAAGTGGAAGGCGCAATCGATTAATCTACCTTTTTTGGTTCGATACACTTTAGGAAAGGGATTGATTCGGCCTTTTTTGGAAGCAGGCCCTAATTTTCGTTTCAGAACGGGGCTAGGATTGAAAGAAACCGGATATTTGTGCGGTATAGCAAGATGTTCTGAAAGAAATGTAAATATAGACTTACATCCGCAAACCACTCAAGATCGAGTAGGGGTAATTGTTGGCGCCGGGGCGGAGGTAAATCTTTCGAAAATTGCGATACCGATAAGCCTTAGAATCAATGAAGGTTTTGGGACTTTCGGGTCAAAGCAACTTGTGATGGATGCAGCAAACTACACTAATTTAAAAACGCCAACCTTTCAAATAATTTCAGGAATAACTTTTTAATAGCCCTGCAACTGTTGTCCTTCCCAACTTTAAGGTCGAACTTTGGGCGGTACTAATTGCCTCGATTTACATGAAAATCCTAATCACCGGAGCCACAGGTTTAGTAGGAAGTGCAGTTGCCCGAAGATGCCTTGCCGCTAATCACCAGGTTTCGGCGCTTTTCCGGACAGGTTCCGATCGCAGTCTGCTGAGGGATATAGAAAGTGAAATCCATTGGGTTGAAGGAGACATTCTGGATATCAGTTCGCTGGAAAACGCCATGCGGGACATGGATTATGTAATTCATACCGCTGCGGTGGTTTCTTTTGTTCCGCGCTACCGGGATATGATGTACAAGGTAAACCGGGAGGGAACGGCGAATGTGGTTAATGTTTCCCTGAAATCCGGCATTACCAAACTTTGTCATGTCAGCAGTATTGCCGCACTAGGCAGGCCCGATCCACGAAAAATTGTTCCTGGACAGGATACTGTACTGGACGAATCGCAGCGGTGGGAAGACTCTCCCGAGAACTCCGAATACGCTAAATCCAAGTATCTCGCAGAGCTTGAAGTGTGGCGTGGAATTGCCGAAGGGTTGAATGCCGTGATTGTGAACCCCACATTGGTGCTTGGCGAAGGTGACTGGACCAAGAGCAGCACGCAGATCTTCCGCTATGTATATCAGCAGAAACCGTTTTATACAACCGGTATGGCCAACTATGTGGACGTGTTGGACGTTGCGGAAATCGTACATCAATTGATACTTTCTGATATTTCGGCCGAGCGCTTTTTGTTGAATGCGGGTAGTATTTCCTATCAGGATCTGTTCAATGCCATAGCAGATCAAATGCGCAAAAGAAGACCTTCATTTCGGGTGGGAAGTGGACTGGCCGCAATAATATGGCGTATTGAAGCGGTGCGGACCTGGCTGATGGGAACCAAGCCGCTCATCACAAAAGAAACGGCACAATCAGGGGCGCGCAGGATTAGTTACGACAACAGTAAAATAAAAAGTACGTTAGGTTTTAACTTTCAACCAATTGACAAAACGATAGCGCGTGTATGTGAAAGTTTGACTGCCGGGATTTGATTATCGGGGAATTATTTTTTAACTTTCTTTCATTATTTAGTCGGGTAAGTTGCCTCTAAAGTGCCGGCGTTTGTACCTTCGTTAGAATATAATGTTTTGCGCTGGCACTTAGGTTACAACGTTTACACTATATTAAATAGCCGGGTGCTTTTGCCTCAATCTAACCTACTGATCCAAATGATGGAGAAAAATTTCGGGGAAAGAAAGGATTACATGAAAGAAACGTTGCTCAGGTTCGAACGGATGATGAAGACCAGTGAGCAGGCGTTTTTCGATTTGGACACCTACGAAAAAGTTACAGTTCATTATATAGAAAAAGGCGAATGGGAAAAAGCGTTTCAGGCATGTGAAAGAGGACTGGTGGATTTTCCTTACTCGCTTGATCTGCTGTTGAATAAGGTGCAGCTTCATGCCAACAGAGGAGAGCATGACCTGGCGATGGAAGTATTGGAGCGTGCAGCACTTTTCCATCCCGGCGATATTGAAATATCGTTTATGCAGGTGGGAATTTCCAATATGATGGGGGAGTTTGAAGAAGCCATCGAAATACTGGAAAATTTGCTTCAGCGTGTAGAAGACAAGGATGAAATTCATTTTCAAATAGGGCAAACTTATCAGAATTGGGGTAAATACGATGATGCGATCAAGAGTTACAAGCGGTCGCTCAAAACCAATCTGAATAATGAAAATGCGCTTTACGAACTCGCCCACTGTCTTGATATGGTGGGGCAACTGGAAAGCCATCTGGGTTATTACAATGAGTTGGTCGATCGTGATCCATTTTCCGAGCATGCATGGTACAATCTGGGCATAGCATACAGCAAGCTTGAACGTTACGAGGATGCGGTGAATGCATACGAATATGCCACTTTGATAAAGGATGATTTCGCATCAGCCTTCTTCCAGTTGGGCAATTCATACATGAATCTGGAAAAGTTCGAGGATGCCAAGGTTCAGTACCTGAGGGCCATTGAGTTGGAGGGAGAACAGCCCGAAACCTGTTGCTGTCTGGCCACCTGTTATGAAAAAACACAGGAGTTCGAGGTTGCCATCAAATACTACCGGCAAACTGTTAAGCTGGACCCACAATGGGATGATGGGTGGTATGGATTGGGAATTTGTTTTAGTGAACTAGGCAGGTGGTATGAAGCCGTTGGCTTTATCAGGAAGGCAATTCAGATCACAGAATTAAATCCCGATTATTGGCTTGCGTTGGCCGAAACAGAGTTTCGTGTAGGCAATGTCATATCCGCGTTTGAAGCATTTGAGAAAGCGGCAGAGATTGAGCCTTCGAATCCTGATATCTGGTTGAAATGGTCGCATGTGCTTTTTGACCAGGGCAATTATACCAGAGCCTGCGATTTGTTACATGCGGCCATCGATGAAATGCCGGAGGAAGCCGATCTTTACTATCGGATGGCGGTTTATCAGATTCATTCAGGGGATTACCGCGAGGCACTGCTGAATCTGGAGACGGGGCTCACCCTCGACTACGATGCACATGTTCAGCTTTTTGATTTCTTCCCCGACCTTGAAAAACAAAAGGCGCTTTTTAAAATAATAGAGCAGTATAGATAGAAATAATAAATAGGCAGCTCCAGATCAGAGCTGCCATTTTTATTGATTATTTACGGTTAGCTATTTCCTGATAAAGGGCTGTTAGCTGTCCTGCAATATGCTCTCCTCGGAACCTTTCAATGTATTTCCTTCCGGCTGTGACAAGGGAATCTCTCAACTGTGGATTTGAGATCAATTTTTCCAGCTCCAAAGCAATGTCTGCCACATCCATGGGGTCAATATACAGGCCGCCCGGCCCACCGGCTTCTTCAAGGCAGGAGCCTTTGGCTGCCAGTACAGGTGTTCCGCTATTCAGGGCTTCCAGAATGGGTATGCCAAAACCTTCATAAATGGAAATGTATGCAAATACAGAAGCGTGCTGGTAAAGTGCTGGCAGGTGATCTGTAGGTACGTTTTCTAATATCAGTACACGTTTTTCTAATTTCGTAGCCTTCACAAATTCCCTGATCCTGTCGGCATAGGCGGTGGCTCGTCCTACCAAAACCAGCTGCCAGTCGTTGGGCGGCAGTTGACCAAAGGCTTGAACCAGCCTCATTTGATTTTTACGTTCTTCGAGCGTACCTACGCTCAGTATGTAAGGACAATTTATTCCATACTGCTCAACGATTTCCTGACGTGCTTCCTCGGGAACCGGATATTTGAAAATCGGATTACAATCCTGATAAATCACCTGAATTCGTTCTGAATCAACGTTGTAAAGTTCAACGAGATCTCTTTTCGTCTGTTCGCTGATGGCGATAATCGCATCGGCGCGCGTACAGGCGGATTTGAATTTATGGTGGTAGATCCACCGGTCGATCGGATTAAATAATGCCGGGAGCCTTTCGAATATGAGATCGTGCATGGTTACCACAGAGCCTATCCCGGCTGCACGCAAACCTAGTGGCAGCTCGTGGCTCAGACCATGGAAAACATCAATTTTGTCCTTTTGGAGTTGTCGGGTCACGTTTCTGTAACGCCAGTAAGCTCCGAATTTTTTATCAAACCAGGATTGGGGCAGCCTAGTTGACTCCCCCGGGAAATCAGGAAAAAGACCGTTTTTGATCTTTGGGGTATAGGCCAGGTACTGGTTTTGACGCTCGTGCGTAACCAGCGCATCAAGCACAAACCTGCTGTAATTACCCAGCCCGGTCCTGTTATTAAAAGCCCGCTTGGCATCAAATCCGATACGCATACCTGTTTCTTATAGGGGTTTCAGGCAAAAGTCTGTAATTTTGTACATATCACCGAAATTTATTGGCAGGTATTTTGTGTTATTAAGGAATGAAGAGAAATTATATGCGGAAGCTTGTTAATACTGAAAAGCCTTCTCTGGTTATAAAAGACGAATACCAACTGCACACGCTTTCAAATGGAATAAGAATCGCACACAAGCAAGTGCCCCATACGCAGATAGCGCATTGTGGGATTATGCTCGACATCGGAAGTCGCGATGAGCTGCCGCACCAGCAGGGCCTCGCTCATTTTTGGGAGCACATGGCGTTTAAAGGGACAGAAAAAAGAAGCTCTTTTCATATCATCAATCGGCTGGAAAATGTGGGTGGTGAGTTGAATGCCTACACGACCAAAGAAAAAATCTGTTTCCACGCTTCGGTTTTGGATGCTCATTTCGACAAGGCGATGGATTTGCTTGCCGACATTACTTTTCATTCGGTATTTCCGGATAAGCAAATTGAACGTGAAAGAAATGTGATTCTGGAGGAAATGTCCATGTACGTGGACTCGCCCGAGGACGCCATTCAGGATGATTTCGATCAGCTTGTTTTCCCTGGTCATGCTTTGGGAAATAACATTTTGGGTACCGCTGAAACCGTCAATTCATTCGGCCGTAAACAACTTTTTGAATTCATTGACGGGAATATTGATACCGAGCGAATCGTAGTTTCTTCGGTAAGCCGGCTGCCTTTTTCGAAGGTCGTGAAAGTTGCAGAAAAGTACCTGGGCAGTATTCCACATCGGACAACCTCACGCATCAGAAGTGCGCCGGGGATGTATGCGCCTGTTATACAGGAAAAAGTACGATCCATTTCTCAGGCACAATGTGCCATGGGGCAGCCTGCTTACGCGCTTGCAGACGACAAACGTCTGCCGTTTTTTATGCTGGTAAATTTGCTGGGAGGGCCTGGAATGAACTCTCGTTTTAACCTTTCACTCAGGGAAAAAAATGGCTTTGTGTATTCAATAGAAGGAAATTATACGCCGTATCTGGACACAGGTTTTATGGGGGTTTTCTTTGGTACGGAACCTCGTCAGCTGGCTAAAAGCATTTCCCTTATCAATAAAGAACTGCGGAAAATCAGGGAAGTTCCGCTTTCCACGATTCAGCTTCGTCAGACAAAAGTGCAGCTCATGGGACAGCTTGCCATGTCCGAGGAAAGTAATATGAGTTTTATGCTGATGATGGCAAAGAGTTTGCTGGATACAGGGAAGGTCGATACACTCCCCGAGATTTTTGCGGAGATCGAAGAGATTACCTCCAAGCAATTGCAGGATATTGCTCAGGAAATGTTTAATGAGCAAAATTTTAGCTACCTGACCTTTTTGCCAGAGTAGGGTTTGGGCAACCAATAATGAAAGCCGGTTTTCTGATCAGACAGAGCACCGGCTTTTTCTTTTTAAGCATTGTTGTGACAACGGTAGCCTGAATCTTTCTGGCGGGAGTAAATTAATAGGCACATCTTGTGATGTATTTTATTAAAATCCGATTTTATGTTAATTCAGTTCCCTCGTTTTGGTACCCGAGCTTTTTACAGTTTTTTATTGTTTGTTTCGTTTTTGGGTAGCAGGAAAGTAATTGCGCAGTCACCTGCTGAACTATACAAACCGCTTCAGCAACCCGATCGGATTATCCTCAACGTCACAGCCGATCCCTCCAAAGCTATGGCGGTTAACTGGCGAACCAATGAGCAAATTTCAGAGAGCTTTGCAGAAATTGCCCTGGCAAGTGCGGACCCGAGGTTTATAAATAAAGTGAAACGGATTAAAGCAAAATCAGAAAAGCTGGAATTTGAAGCGACACCGACAGCGTACTACCATTCTGTGATTTTTGACAGCCTCACGGCAAATACAAAATATGCCTATCGCGTGGGTCAGGGAGAATACTGGAGTGAATGGATTCACTTTAATACTGCAGGGAAAGCTGGTGATAAATTATCCTTTATTTATTACGGTGATGTACAAACCAACATTCGGACCTTATGGTCGCGTGTGGCTCGTGACGCTTATGCAAAAGCACCGGAAGCGGTATTGATGATGTATGCAGGAGATTTGGTCAACAGGGCCAACCGGGATGTGGAATGGGGCGACTGGTTTCAGGCGGGCGGCTTTATTCATAGTATGATTCCTGGCTTTCCTTCGCCGGGCAACCATGATCACATTACGGATAAGGATGGCAAACGTTTGATGTCGGCCTTCTGGCGTCCGCAATTTACGTTACCCGAAAACGGCCCGGAAGGATTGGAAGAAACCTGTTACTATTCCGATATCCAGGGCATGCGTTTTATTTCGCTGAATTCGGATCAGGCCGAGGAGTCGGATGAATTTCTTGAGAAACAGCGCCTATGGATGGAGAAGATTTTGAAAGATAATCCTAACAAATGGACCTGTGTCACGTTCCATCATCCCATTTACTCACCCAAATCGACCCGTGACAATAAACGGATGCGCGATACTTTCAAGCCGCTTTTTGATAAATATAAAGTAGATCTGGTACTACAGGGACACGATCACACTTATGCACGTGGCATGGCCAAAATTCCGATGGAAGGAAAGGGGAAGTCGGGCACCATGTATGTGGTATCGGTGAGTGGGCCTAAGATGACGAGTTCGGATTCTGACAAAAAACCTTGGATGGACCGCACCGCGTTGTACACGCAGTTGTATCATGTGGTGACGGTGGACAAAGACGTTCTGGACTTCAAAACATTTACGGCGACAGGCGAACTTTACGATGCGTTTGAACTGATTAAACAAAAAGGGAAGATCAACAAGATCGTTGATAAAATCCCTCAAAATTCGCCGGAAAGAAGAAACTAGGTATCTCATAGCAATTAGTGTACGGCTATTTGCTTTATAGTCAATAAGATATAAGTGAAAAATATAGCGCTAAATGTTTATTAGTACTTAATACCCAAACCTATGATGATTGCTATAAATAAATGTTTGTTGGTGTTGCTTGCTGCAACATGGCTTGCAGGATGCTCAGGAAGTGAAAAGCAAGACAATACGGCTGAATTCCCTTCTGAGCTGGTGGATTTTATAGCCCTGGATAGTAATTCGGTTTTTAAAGGAACGGGAGATTCCACCACCTGGGACGAGAAGATCAGAGAGCGGGGGTTTATCCTGAAAGAAGATAGTACCTACTTTATGTGGTATACCGGTTATACAAAAAAAACAGGGGATCAAATCAAATATCTGGGCTTGGCCACATCGCCGGATGGCCTTACCTGGACCCGCCATCCCAACAATCCGGTACATAAATCGATCTGGGTTGAAGATGTGTTTGTCATGAAATCGGATAGCACTTATTACATGTTTGCCGAAAGCAGGGGGGATACCACGCATTTACTCACCTCGGGCAACAAAACAGACTGGAAGGATGAGGGGGCACTGGATATCCGTCTGAAAAACGGTAATCCAATTGGTCCCGGCCCATTCGGGACGCCTACCGTGTGGAAGGAAAATGGCACCTGGTATTTGTTTTATGAACGTAATGACGCCGCCGTGTGGCTGGCAACATCGACGGATCTAAAAGTATGGACGAACGTGCAGGACGAGCCGGTGCTGAATTGCGGGCCCGAAAAGTATGACCAGTTTGCCGTGGCATTTAACCAGATCATCAAACACAACAATCTGTATTATGCGTATTATCATGCATCGGCGTACAAAGACTGGCGCGAATGGTCAACGAATATCGCTGTTTCCCAGGATCTGATCCATTGGAAAAAATACAGTAAAAATCCGATCATCGGAAATGATACGTCGAGTGGAATTGTGGTAAAGGAAGGAGATCACTACCGCATGTATACCATGCATCCGGAGGTGAGGGTGTATGGATCCAAAGGGAAGTAACAATTCAAAAGATGATCTGAAATTGAATTTGTTTCTCAGATCATCTTTGAATCTTTACACTTCCGCCCTATAATACAAAGTCGAAACATTCTCAGGTCTTAAGATATTCCTGGCTGCGTCGTTAATATTTTCTGAGCTCAGGTTTCTGATAATTTCTGCATCGTCATTCGCCCAGTCTACATTGCCGGCATTGGCGGCAAAGGCCAGGTTCATTGCACGGTTTAGCAGTTCCACCTCAGAAAATACCAGCGTAGCTTCTGTTTGATTTTTCACCTTGGTCACTTCATCTTCCTGAGCACCTTCTTTTACCAGCCTGGCCAACACGTCTTTCACTGATTCGTCAGCTTCCTCCAATGTGATGCCTGGATTAAGATTGCCTTTTATTAAAAGTAATCCTGGGTCCAGCGATGACGTTACGCTTGCGCTGATGCTGTTGAATATAGGTCGATCTCTGAGCAGTTCCTGATACAGACGGGAAGATTTTCCGCGCCCGAGAATATCACTCAGCAAGTCGGAGGCATAGAAGCCATCTTCATATCTTCCGGGCATGTGAAAAACTTTGATAAGAGAATTGAGCGGAACGGCGGCGGATGTTTCAAGATGCCGGGCTTCTGTTTGAACGGGCTCCTTCGGGATGTTACGTACATATGGCGCACCGGCAGGAATGTCAGCAAACCATTTTTTCGCCAATGCCTGAATCTGAGCAAACTTCACAGCGCCGGCCACCACCATCACGGCATTGTTGGGCCTGTAAAAGCGGAAGAAAAAATCCTGAACATCATCCATGGTGGCACGTTCGATGTGCTCAATGTCTTTGCCAATCGTTGCCCATCGGTATGGATGTTTCTGATATGCCAAGGGTCTCAATTTGAGCCACATGTCGCCGTAGGGCTGGTTGAGATAACGTTGCTTGAATTCTTCGATCACCACCTTTCTCTGTACTTCCAGTACATTGGGATCAAAGGAAAGGCTCAGCATCCGATCTGATTCCAGCCAAAATGCCGTTTCAACATTGTCGGCTGGCAGTGTGATGTAGTAATTGGTTATATCAGGAGAAGTAAAGGCATTGTTTTCGCCGCCTACATTTTGCACGGGAATGTCGTAGCTGGGGATGTTTTTGGAACCTCCAAACATCAAATGTTCGAAAAGATGGGCAAATCCGGTTCGTTCCTGATCTTCGTCACGAGACCCTACATTGTATAAAATATTAACCGCAGCCATGGGTGTTGAAAAATCTTCGTGCACAAAAACTTTCAGGCCATTATCCAACGTAAACTGCTCGTAGCGAATCATAAATATTGATAAGTAAAAATTCTATCATTAAACCAGTCAAAATATTCACTGATTGTCGAAACCCCGGTAAAGTTTTTGGGGTTATAAACAAAGCTAATGTTCAGGTGGGATTCCACCAAACCATTTCGAGTATATCACACAAGCCATGAAATATTATTTCCGTTTTTTTTGCCTGGTTATTCTTTGTTTTATAGTTCCAGTTACGACCAATGCCCAACTGCTCAATGACCCGGCCTCCGTTAAAATGATCCAGAATAGCCTGGATAATATTTACAATTACGAATTCGAGGAGGCGCAGAAGACTATAGCACTGGTGGAGGCGAAGTATCCCGGTCACCCTGTAAATTACATTCTGGATTCATTTGTCTTGTACTGGAAATACCTGCCCATTAAAGATAACGCTGCCAAATCAAAAGAATATATTCAGCTTCTGAACCAATGCCTTGTTGCGATTAACAAAAAGTTTGGTAAGGATAGCCGGAATCCGGAAGCTGTTTTTTACACGATGGTAGCCCGTGGTTATATGGCCATGCTCTATAATTATCGCGGCGAGCTGATGAATGCGGCCGGGGAGGGTAAAAAGGCCTATAATGCCTTAACGGAAGGTCTGAGCCTGATCAGCAAAAACCCTGAGTTTTACTTCACCGCGGGCATGTACAATTATTACGTGGAAGTGTATCCCGAGGAGCACCCTATTATCAAACCAGTGATGTTGTTTTTTAAAAAGGGTGATAAGGTGCTGGGCCTAAAACAGATCGATCAGGGGACGAGGCTGGGTACCATTACCAGGGCAGAATCGTGTTATTACCTGGCCAGAATTTATCTGAAACATGAGGGTAAGCCTGATAAAGCCATGCCCTATGCGCAGAAACTGATGGATCTTTATCCGCAAAACGTGATCTATCGGATGACGCATATTGAGTCTCTACTGCTTTCCGGGCGTTATACGCAGGCGGTTTCCGGTATCAATATTTTGAAAAAAAATACCACCAGCTTTTACCCGCTGGCCTGGCATACTTTCCAGGGTTTGATACAGGAGAAGGAGGAGAAGGATGATGCCGCCGCCCAGAAAGAATATCTTCTTGCCCTTCGCACACCGTTTGATGATCAGTATACCAAAGAATACCATGCGATGTCGTATGCGGGGTTGGCGCGGATTGCTGCCCGGGCCGGGAATAAAGCCAAGGCCAGGGAATACTACAAAAAGTGCCTTGAAAAGGCTGAATACACAACGACGATTGCTGAGGCGAAAGGGTTTATGTAGTGTGTGGGGTGAAAGGACCTTTGATTTTCTATACCATTCAAGGCTCAATGAAATAGGTGCTGCAATTACTTCGGAAACAAACTCTTATCCAACCCCGGGATAATCCGCAAAGCATTTCTGTAATAAAGTTTTTTCAACACATCATCTGAGAGCCCCATCCCGTACATGCGCCAGAATGCGTGGTATTTTTTATGGTAGGGGAAATATTCATCTTCTGTTTCCAGCACTCTGAAATAGGTGGCGTATTCTGCCGGTACCCAGCTGTCTTTTCCGAAAAGCACCCTGTCCTGATATTTGTCAAAAAACTTTTTCGCCGCCCTTGGCTGGCGACCTAGCTCAGCTATCACCGCGCCGATCTCCACATACATGTTTGGCAGGGCAGTCATGAGGCTGTCCAGTTTTTTAAGGTTGTTGGGATACCAGCCCATGTGTGCATTGATGAAAATGGTTTTCGGATTGTCACGGAAAATTTTGTGCTGCTCGGCAATGAGCGAATCAAAAGGTACCGGATCCTTGGCGCCACGGCGACGCCCCGGATGTGTTTTTAATTCAAGCCAGCGTTCATTATAACGGTCCATCGGATCCCAGAATGATGGGACGTCGGCGGTATGAATCAGAACCGGAATACCGAGTGTGCCACATTTTTGCCAAACAGCCTGAAGACGGGAGTCGCTCACGGCAACTCGGTTTCCCTTGTCATCTTTAATGCCGCTGAAACCGAGGCTCTTATAAATTTTGAGGCCTTTGGCACCCATTTTTACATCTTCTTCCAGCTGCTTCACAGCCCTTGCTGTCCAGTCCTTTTCTCCAAATCCTTTGAATTGCAGATTGGTGAAAATGCCAATGCGTTTGGGTTGGTTTTTAGCCACATTTTCCAAAGAACCTTTCAACGTGGCCGTTCCATCGGCCCACTCCTGAGTCCAGCCGCGTCCGCTGAGATTGATCATGATGCCCATATTCAAGCTGTCCATTTGCCTGGTTAATGCTTTCAGATCTTGTGTCGGCATCTGGTATTGATGGTTATGCACATCAATGAACGGGAATTTGGCTCGTCGCGTGATGTGTTCGTCTACTTTGAGGGTGGAAATGGGATCATACTCCTCAAAACCAAGCGGCTGCGTGACAGACGAGGGTTCCTGGGCTTTGCAAGCCTGATAGGAAGTGCCCAGTATTATTGACAGTGTAAGTATTTTAACGAATTTCATTGATCAGATTTTTGAAATGTTATACTGCTTGTGTTGTATATCAAAGCCACACAGTGGGCAGCGATGCCTTCTTCTCTCCCCACAAATCCCAGATGCTCAGAGGTGGTGGCCTTGATGGAGATATCCTCTTCTGAAACAGCCATCACTTGCGACAGGCAGGACTTCATTTCTGGAATATGTGGGTTCAGCTTCGGGTTTTGAAGTACCACGGTGACGTCTATGTTTCCGACTTCAAATCCTTTTTCCCTGACCATTTCCAGTACTTTCGCCAATAGTAGTTTGCTGTCCACGCCTTTCCACTGTGGATCCTTGTCCGAAAAATGATAGCCGATATTACGCATGTTCGCCGCTCCAAGCAATGCATCGCAGATTACGTGGCAAACTACATCGGCGTCGGAATGCCCTTTGGCGCCGTGCGAATGAAGTATTAAAATCCCGCCAAGCCAGAACGGCCGGCCTTCTTCCAGTTGATGTACGTCGTAGCCTTGTCCTATTCGGAATGGAAACATATTGAAATTTTATCGTATTGAGGTGCTGTATGGCGCAGCACAAAAAAGTGAATGGGCAATTTAAGCATTTAATAAAAACAATGGGTCAGGCTTTGACACGAATTAAATTCCAGGCTATTGTGGCCCTCAGCAATCGGCAGTCGGCAGGGCCGCCAGGCAATCGACTGGAAATCTTTGGCTTGGATACTTTTGAGAGGGGATAAGCGGGCTCTTCAATCGCCGCATAGGAAATCGTGGCAGTTCTTTTAAAAATAAAATCGCGACTATTTGCGACGATCTACGAAAGTTTCGTAGTATTACGAAAAATTCGTAATAATGGAGAAACTAACACAGCAAGAGGAAGAAGCAATGATCGCAATCTGGAAAACGGGGGAGGGCACAATCAAGTCTTTTATGGAAGCAATGAGTGAGACAATACCATATACCACACTGGCTTCAACGGTGAAAAATCTTGAAAAGAAAGGGTATGTTCAAAGCCGACCGATAGGTAATTTTTTCATTTACTCGCCCGCAGTAACGGAAGAGACTTACAAGCAAAAGTTTATGGGTAACGTCGTCAGAGATTATTTTGAGAATTCGTACAAGGAGCTGGTCAGTTTTTTTGTGGAGAAAAATAAAATTTCAGCGGATGAGCTGAAAGAGATCATTGGGTTAATAGAAGGTAAAAAGTAGCCACATATAAAAGAATTCAGCCATGTCTCCATTCATTGATTACCTGATTAAATTGACTATTGGTCTGTCCGCGACCAGTTTGTTTTATTTGATTGTGTTGCGCAGACATACCTTTTACAATTGGAACAGATGGTACTTGTTGATTTACAGTGCACTTTCATTCGTCATTCCGTTTGTTAATATCAGCCCGGCGCTGGAAAATGGTCAATTCATTGAAAGTAAATTAGTCGAAACCATTCCGACCGTTCAGGATCTTACCCTTGTAAAAATGGGAAGTTCAGAGGAGGGTGCGCCTCCCTTCGTTGTTCAGGAACCTGATTCATCTGCAGGATTAGAGCTCTGGCAGCAAGTACTGATTGGTTTATTTATTCTTGGGGTGCTCGTGATGGTCATCAGGCTCGCGATAAACTGGGTTTGTTATCTCAGTATCAAAAGGAAAGCTGCACTTATCACCGATGAGGATGTTCAAATATATTATACAAGCCGGGAAATTGTGCCTTTTTCTTTTGGCAGGGGCATTTTTGTCAACCCTGCCTTGCATGAAGAGAACGAGTTGCAAGAGATTTTTCTTCACGAACTGGTGCATGTAAAGCAGAGGCATTCCGTAGATATCATTTGGGCCGAGATACTCTGTGTTTTAAACTGGTATAACCCATTCGCTTGGATGATTCGTCATGCGATACGGCAAAACCATGAATACATTGCAGACAGGGCAGTGCTCGAGCATGGTGTGAATGCCAGGGAATATCAATATCTCTTACTGAAAGTTGTGGGTGTGCCCGAGGTATGGCTTGCGAATCAGTTCAACTTTTCGTCACTTAAAAGACGTATCATCATGATGAATAAGAACAAAACGGCTCCTATTTTTCTGTTGACCTTTTTATTCGGTTTACCCTTACTTGTCCTTTCCGTCATCATATTTAGAAATAAGGCAGATACAACCTCTCAGGGTGAAATAACGCGCTTCTATGCGGGTATGCAGCCCGCGAAAATGACAAGGCCCGGGCACCTTGCAGGGATTGTATTGGATGGGCAAACTGGTTTGCCCGTTGTGGGATTGCCTTTAAAAGTTTCCATTAATGACACCTTTTACAAAACGATATTGACAGATCGCAACGGGTTTTATTTTGAAAGAATCAATTCTAACGACTCGATCGGAGGTGTTGGAATCGATTATGAAACCCAAGAATACAAAGGTTTCGGTACGAGTGGTTCCGCAATTTATGGTACATCGCAGGTTGTTTTTG
Organism: Dyadobacter sp. 32; assembly: GCF_902506755.1. Lineage (GTDB taxonomy): Bacteria > Bacteroidota > Bacteroidia > Cytophagales > Spirosomataceae > Dyadobacter. The sequence continues at coordinate 6,083,520 of NZ_LR735258.1, forward strand.
TCGCAAAAAACGAGGCAAGCGAATTACAGACAGAAGTTTTCTGGGAAAATTTCGAATTTCCTAACGGCAAAGTTGCAGATGTAACTCAGGCTGCCTTCACGTTTTTGCAGAGCAAAGCCAAAGAGCGCGGGTTTCTATATAACCTTGTTATGACCTTTAGAAACAAATATCATTGGGCTAATAAAGAGGTTACCAAATATCAGAATGCTTATTTCGACAGAGAAAGAAGACTTATCGGATATGTCAATGAACTGAAATTTTTTCTGGACGGAAAAGAGGTGACGTATCAGAAGATTAACGACGCCTTCGAGTATTCGAGAGTGGTTAATTTGAATGTCAAGCGAGCACCGGGCTCCGGAAGTAGTTTTTTTAATCCTAAGTTGGCGTCAAAGATGTATTTCTACACATTCCCTACCAGTAAGGTAGCTCCCCCTGCTGCGTCAGTTTCCAAAGACAACGTTGTAACCGTGGATATTGAGAAATTTGATCTTTCTGTGCTTGAAAATGATGCTTATATGCTGGAAGGTTTTCGTCAGGTGAATGGTATTGGCAGCAATCTTCGACCAGCAAAGGAGGACATTAAGAGAATTTTTCTTTTCAAAGGGAACCTGGCCAGATATTACGATGGGAAATTGAAAAAGCTCTGGTGGATCGAGACAAGGCCTGTGGAAGAAGTTAACGAAAGGCCCGATCTGGCGGTCAAATAAGCTGATGTGGGGCAAGCACTTTTTTAATTTAAGATTAATTTCAGGTTTGATTCAATTCGCTAAGTTTGGTAAAAATATAGTTTAAATAAAAGCTCTTTCTAGCACTTTTTGCATCGCTAATTGGGTTAAACTGTTAACAGAATTGGTAAGTTTTATCAAACCATCTATTGTCAAATCATGAAAACAAACATTGGAATTTCAGACTGCAACACGCAGGCCGTTGCTTTTCAGTTGAACAAACTGTTGGCAAATGAGTTTGTACTTTATACCAAAACCCGCAACTACCATTGGAATATCGGCGGGATGAATTTTTTCGAACTGCACAAATTGTTTGAAGGACAATACGAGCAGCTTCAGGTGATCATGGATGACATTGCAGAGCGTATCCGTGCCATTGGTCATTATTCAGAAGCCCGTCTTGTTGATATCTTGAAACTGACGGATCTTCTTGAACCGGAATACACAACGGATGAGAAAGTTCAGTTAAAAAATTTGCTCGACGACCATGAGACCATCATCCGCATCCTGCGTGTATTGATCACCGACTTTGCTGATACACACAAAGATCTGGGTTCTAGCGATTATGTTACAGGGTTGCTTCGTGAGCATGAAAAAATGGCTTGGATGCTACGGGCTTTTTTGAAATAGTTACTGGATTTCAGGATTATATATTACTTTGCCGGCCTCTTCACATGAGCCGGCATTTTATGTCTATAGGGCAATGATAATTGGAGAGAAGATTTAGCCCGTATAACTTAATGACAGCACGCATTAAACGTATTCTAAAAACAATGATGATGACGTTTTTGGCCCTTATTCTTGTTCTTGGCCTGGCCATATTTGTATTTATTCAGCAAAAGTCTTTTGGGAAACACCCTGAGGGTGCCAGGCTGGAAAGGATAAAAAAATCGCCCAACTATGTGAATGGAAGTTTCACGAATCTCACAGATACACCCTTACAAAGCGAAGATGCGAGCTACCTCCGAATGCTTCTGAAATTTATAGTGAAAGCAGCGAATGTAGCTCCACCCAAAGCATTGCCATCGGTGCGGACTGATTTGAAGGCGGCACCATCTCCCAGGCCAACACTGACCTACTTTGGACACTCGTCGTACCTTATACAGATGGATGGCAAGAATATACTGATGGATCCTGTATTTTCGGAACGGATTTCGCCCGTGCAGTGGTTGGGAACCAGAAATTTCGACGGTACAGATGTTTATGGACTGAGCGATATGCCGGCTATTGATTATGTGATCTTATCGCATGATCATTACGATCACATGGATTACGAAACGATCAAGCAACTAGCCAACTCTCCCACCCGGTTTGTGGTGCCACTTGGGGTAGGGGAGCACCTGGAATACTGGGGCATAAAGCCGGATAAAATTACAGAGCTGGACTGGTGGGAGGGTTCTGATGCCATTGAAGGAATGAAAATCACCTCCACACCGGCAAGACATTTTTCGGGTAGAAGCTTTAAAAGCGGAAAAACGTTATGGTCATCCTATGTGTTACAATCCGGCGATTATAATCTGTTCCTCGGTGGCGATTCGGGATATGAAAAGCATTTTGCGGAGATTGGTAAAAAGTTCGGTCCTTTTGATCTCGCCATCCTGGAATGTGGGCAGTACAACGAATGGTGGCCCTATATACACATGATGCCGGAGCTAACGGCACAAGCGGGCATTGATCTGGGTGCAAAGATCGTATGGCCGGTGCATTGGGGGAAGTTCGCGCTCGGGTTCCACCCCTGGGATGAGCCCATCTTTCGCATTTCCAAAAAAGCAGAAGAACTACGTTTACGACTGACGACGCCCATGATCGGCGAGCAGATCGTTATCGGTTCACACTATCCGAACCAGAACTGGTGGGAGCTCGAATTGGAAAAACCTTGACAAAAAAAAGCGCCCTGAAAACCTACATTTTCAGGGCGCTCCTATTATTGGGGTAACCAGCTTACTATGGTCGGATCTCCGTTTTTAATCGGTTGATTTCTTCTTGCTGATTGGCGCTTTTGAAGTAATAGTACAGACCGGCAATAAGGAATATTTTGGATAAGATGAATACCGCTATGAAAGCCGGACGCCAGTATTTGTGCACTTTGATATGGGTATCATTAACCTCTATTTCAAGATACTGACTTTGGTGATCCTGCTTGTCTCGATTGAATACATGTTTGGGCTTTCGAATCTCGCCATTACCAACCCTTAATTCAATAATATCTCTGGTCTCTGGCGGCGGAGGAACAGCACTTGCGGTAAAGTAAGTCTGTACGGTATTCTCCAGGTCGATCAGATACGTGCCGATTTGCGCTTCGCTTTGAATGAGCTGTTTAACCTGTTCTTCTTCTTCCCGCGACGACAAGCCCAATAAATAGGACTCCAAAACTCCGCTTTCAATAATATCCTTCGTGTTCAATGTGTGTATGATTTAAGAATTGAGAGAAGATTTGAAAAAGTCATGAAAAGCTTTAATCACTTCCGATTTGGTCAGATGAAGTTTTTCTGCGACCTCATCAGGTGTGTAACCCTGGCGGAATGAAAGGTCGAATATTGCTTCGGGTGACCTGTCCGCCGGAACGCTGTTATTGCCTAAGGCAGAGAAATCGGAAAGCTTACGTTTGGCTTCGACTGCCTTTGCCCTGGCCAGCTTAATAATGCATACGGCAAACGTGAAAGGGTAGCTGTTGCAGGCTTGTAACAGGGGAGAAGAAAAAACACTTACAAGTATTTCCTGAGCAAGATGAGGCTGTGGGACGATCTGCAAAATTATGCCATAAGCCATTGAGCCAAATTGATCATAGACCTCTAATGGCGTTAATTTGTTGGCGGGCATGACAGGTGCGGCGACTTGAACCCCATCATTTGTTCTTTCCAATTCGTTCATAAAACGGCAATTTGGTTAATCCTGGATTTGAAAGGTTAAAAATCTGAATGGTGATGAAGGAGATAAAAGGGAACGGGGATTTGTCGGTAATAGTCAGTATAAAGTCCGTTTCTGGGGAAAGCCATGTATATGAATGTTCTTACTGGATTTCGAGTCGAATTTCTCAGTGAACCTACGACAAAGCTAGAAACTATTCTACCAACAAATGTGGTTAATCTTAGGCAAATTAGCAAGTTGTCCTCATGAGAATTTAGCGATGAGCAGATCTTTTCAGAGCAACCCAATTCGATAGTTTTGTTGTGGGTATGTACCGGGAAAGGCCCAGTGCCTGCGATGGACTCCACCTGAACAGCGATTAATACCCTACTAAATTATAGTAACTTTGCGCTATGAACAAAAGTATAGCAGTCATTTTCGACATGGATGGTGTGATTTGCCACACCAATCCGTTTCATTCCAAAGCCTTTCGTGTATTCTTTTCGAGCCGGAATCTCAGTCCTACGGATGAAGAGTTTGCCGAACACATGTTTGGAAAAAGTAATAGTTACATTTTAAGCCACTTCCTGAGACGGAACATTTCCGGAGCCGAGCTGTTGGAACTGGAAGAGGAGAAGGAAAGTCTGTTTCGTGAGCTGTACGAGCCGCATGTGGATCCAATTGCCGGGATTGTTGGATTCATCAATGAGCTGCATGACCATGGGGTAAAGCTGGGCGTTGCGACTTCTGCACCAGGTGCCAATCTGAATATGATACTTGGGAAAGTTCCGATTCGTGAAAAATTGAGCTCTCTGCTGGCAAGTGAAAATGTAAAAATGCATAAGCCCGACCCTGAGGTATACCTGACTTCGGTCCGGAACCTGGGCGTTTCTCCTGACCAATGTGTCGTTTTTGAAGATTCATTTTCAGGCGTTTCGGCAGCGATCAATGCGGGCATGAAGGTCGTGGGTGTGCTCTCTTCTCATACCAGAAACGAACTCCCGCCATGTGATTTGTACGTTGAAAACTATAATGAAATGACGGTTGAAGTAATTCGAGGGCTGGTGGGGTGAGGGGAAGGGCGGGGGGCGCTTTTGAACTTCGCCCCCTGTCTGGATCGCTTCAGAGCGTTGTGGTGTCTTTCACTTTTGCGTCAAATACGCCGGTCAGCACCTTGTTGTTTCGTTTGATCTGGAGAAATATCCGGTAACGGCCTTCTTTGGGAAAAGAGTAGGGAAACGAGATGCTGTTGCCATGTTCCATACCCATGGCACCCGTGGAATTGGTTTCGTACATACCCATTTCTGTCATTAAAAACTGTTCCCTTTCTGCGGTGGACATGGATCTCAACTGTGCCATGTGACGATCAATACTGTCTCTGAAAGCAGCCGATGTTGGTCGTTTGGCGATTTTAGTAGTGTCTGAAAGCCGGTTTTTAAAAATTTGTTCCGTGGCCATGGCGAAAGTACCCGTAGGGTGTAAATGAATGTACACGGAGCCGTCCGACCGGACCACGGCCACATGCCCCATCATTCCAAGGTAGGGCTCTGGCGTACAGGGCGTACCATCCGGATTGAATATTTCAAAATTCAATTGATAAGGTTTTCCGGCGTCCAGTGATTTATCGGGCTTTCCTTCCCAAACCGCATAAGAACCATCTTTGAAAATCGTTTTCGTTCCTGGTTTTCCACAAATAACAACATTCTCGTCAATCGGCATTCTTCCTGGAGCATTCAAGGGGTCGGTTACCACGTAGGTATCTTCTTCGGCAGTAACTTTCAGCTCCTTCAGAGCCGGACTGATTTCCGGAATATCCATGGTATCCACTATGGTTTCTGTAAAGCCTGAGTAATTCACGATGTCGGCATACATCAGGTATTTACCTCCGGGCAATTTTGGCAGATATCCTTCAAAAGTGATACTGTCCTGTCTTTCAGGGTGGATGTGCGCAAAGGCATCCAGGCCTGGTGTCCTGACCAGAAACACATGCATCAGTTTGCCATGATCCGGAATTAAGGTACTTAACATGCTCCCCTTTTTACTTCCAATCCAGTCGGCGGTATCGATTTTCAACTGGAAAATGCGCTGGTAATCAATTATTTGGGTAACTGCATTACCCGTCGTGGGTTTGTACAGGTGTTTGGTGTAATCTGCTGCCCACGCGTTCCACCAGCTGCCTCCTGCATATAATACGAGCGCACACACAAGTGAGGCAAGACCCATCTGTCGCCATCTTTTCGTTTTTTGTGCGGATGTAAGCGCCTCACCAGGCAAGAGTGTAGCGTCACTCACGCTGGCGCCGATTGTGGTAATCATCAATAAAAAGAGGATTACGCCCAGTATACTTAAACCAAAACCCAGACCTTTTGGCATTTTTTCCTGAGCTGTGGAGATAGCCAGCACGGGTACAACGAATTCTCCCTGACCCTTATCACCTGTAATTTCCAGCTGCACGCTTGCGGATCCACCTTCCATAAACCAGACGTCACCCTGGAATTGGTTGTTCTGACCTTTTACACGTAGTAATTCATCACCTGAGGGGGCACCCTGGCTTCCCGACCTGAAATAGATGGGGCGGCCCAGCACTTTTGATGCATTTTCATCCTGTACAAAAACAGTGACTTTTGCCGTACCAGGAATCACCTCCGGGGGTTGAACATTAACGAGTATTCTGTATGGCCCGGCCATACCCTGCATTTGGACTCCAGGGCTTCCAACGTGACCATAGCCGGCCAGACTTATCAGGAACAGGGCGAAATATATTAGTTTTTTCATCTTTGAATTTTACGCATCCAGTTACCCCACAAAAGTCCTACGCGGGTTGATATAAGACCTGAAATCAAGGCGATTCCCAATCCTCTGACGAGTTCAGCCGAAGATTCTTCCATCCATGACGCATACTTATAGCGGTATTCCCATTGAGGCGGGTTCCCAAAGTACCAGTAATGACTGCCAAAAAACCAGTTTCGCGCGTAAGGCGACTCCATCAGAAAGGCACCAAAGAACCACTGTACTATGAAAAATACGAGCAGGAACGCAACTCCAAGAATGATCGTGAGTTTCCAGTCATTCAGGTGCGCATAACGGTTTCTTAGTATGTCCAGCACAATACCCGGGATGATCAGGAGTAGCGGAAAATGAAAGCCCTGATAATGGTCGATATGGGTAAGGATGGGGCCTAGTTTCGGCTCTGCCGGAAAAAGTGGAATAATCCAGAGGGTGCCGAGCATTAATAGCGTGTAAACGGCGGTTACAGCTGTAATGGTCCATTTATGTTTGAAAGCCCTGGCCACAGACACCAGCAGGATAGGAAATGCTGAGGCCGCATAAATATAATAGTCGGAACGGTGGGTTTTCATTCGTCCGAGCTCTTCCGAAAGCAGCGTATACCAGATGGTCAGTAAAAATCCTGCGGAAAGGGTGAATAACCAAAACAGGACCTTGTTGAGTACTTTTCGGCGCGCATCAGAAATATTCACCCATTGCTTCGACTGATTCTTCACAGCGATTACACTGATCATTGCGCCAAACTGAATGCCTATGATCCCGAGAATAAGAACCGTATGTGGTGGCGAAAGAATTGTAACATCCAGACCGTAGGCATTGTGCCACCAGTCGTCAAATGGGGCTGATGTAAGCATGGCAAGTGCTCCCCATACACAGAAAAGCGATCCCAGGGAGCTGTAAAAAAATCCCCAGATTTTTACACTTTGTGCTTTCTCGGAAGTACTACCCCAGAATGATTTGCGTAAAATCTCATATCCTGAAAATATCCCGGCGACAATCGCTCCTAGATAAATCACCAGGTGAGGAGGGGACAAAAGGCCATCCCGCCCGATACTGAGGTGCCAGCAAATATCCCAGATCAACCCGGTAATCACGCAGAAGGAGGAGAACACCGTTGCGTATATGTAAGCCGGAATGCCCGGAGCGAACTGAACCGGGACTGGTCTTCCCGTTTTTGCGGGTGGCTGGCCAATGATTGTTTCCATGGGAATGGGTTATTGTTTAGGCTTAGTATTTTATTATGGGTCAATAACATAAGGCAATACCACGATCTGGCAGGAACGTACTAGTGCTATGGACCATACCCTGGCAATTAAAGCTGAAAAGGTCGCATGGCCTTTACAAAGCGACCTTTAAAGTAGTTTGAAAAAAGATTATCCTCCCTTACGCCACGGGAGGTGGACGCATGGATGAAAATGATCTCATCCTGATTCCGCACATCGGTCACTATTCCCGCATGTGACACATAGCCCTCTCTTCCGGCTTCGGGAACAAAAAATACCCAGTCGCCGGGTTTAATGTCTTTGAGGCTACCCACCTCCGACCCAAACTCTGATTGTTGCCAGGATATTCTGGGTACCTTGACACCAATCTCCGAGTAAACCGAACATATCAATCCTGAACAGTCAATGCCGCTTTTGTCATTCCCGCCCGAGCGATAGGGTGTACCGGAATACGTCCGGGCCACTTCCACTACCTTCGGTATCTCAGCAGACGCGGGCGATCTGGAATAAGTAGGCCTATTGTTAACGGTAGCAGGTTTTTTTGTTGGTGCCGGTTTATTTGCCGGCTTTCGTACAGGTGTCCTGGAAGCTACACCTGGTCGCGCAGTGTTGGAGCTCCGGGACCTGTTATTTTTTGCGGATGTTTTGGAAGACTCTTTACGTAAAGTGTGGCATGAAAAAAACGAAACTGAGAAAATGAAAATAAAAATCAGGTAAGTGGAAATATGCTTATTCATGAATCACCAGTTTGCGGACGATAACTTTGGTTATACAAATAACGATACTTCCACTAAAAATAGTGAACGAATAAGCTGAAAAGAATTGTCGTCCTGAAATGGCATGGATGAAAAAGTATGTCAAATATTATGTGACTGGCCGCTTTGTAATTAGTTTTGTTGTTGGTTTGGATTGCTGGTCGGGTGATTTAAATCTTTGTTTTACAATTGCCTGAATATCTATCAATGAAAATTATTTGTGTTGGCCGTAACTATGCGGATCATATTGCGGAGTTGAATAACGAGCGCCCGGATGCGCCTGTAATATTTTTAAAACCTGAAACTGCGCAGATACGTATCGGAGAGCCGTTTTTTTATCCGGACTTCTCAAAAGACGTTCACCACGAAGTGGAACTGGTTATCAAAATCAACCGTGTTGGTAAAAATATCGAAGAGCGATTTGCCCATAAATATTACGATGAGATCGGTATTGGTATCGATTTTACAGCCCGTGATCTGCAATCGGAATTAAAAAGCAAAGGGTTGCCCTGGGAGCTTGCGAAGGCGTTTAATGGGTCGGCCCCAGTCTCTGATTTTGTACCGGTTTCTGATTTTGAGGATATTCAAAATATAAGTTTTAGCCTTGATATTAACGGAGAGACCCGTCAGTCCGGCAATTCTTCCATGATGCTGTACCGGATCAATTACCTGATTTCTTTCGTTTCAAAATATTTTATGTTAAAAAAAGGGGACCTGATCTTCACGGGCACACCCAAAGGTGTTTCACCTGTTCATATTGGAGATAAGCTTACGGCCTTTATCGAAGGCAAGAAGATGCTGGAACTGAACGTTAGGTAACTACCGGTGCCATCATTTCATCGCTTTCAGGTATTCATACACTTCCTTTTCATGCGCAATAATTATCGAACTTTTGTTCGCACGCTTTTTTTTGTTCTTGCTTTCTTTTGTTATGTTCCGCAAGCGGAAGCGCAGAAGCAATCTTACCCCAAAGACTATTATCAATTTCCAATCCGTCCGGGATTGCCAAATTCTTTGGCGGGAGGGCTTGGTGACCTGCGTACCAACCACTTTCATGCCGGGCTGGATATCCGCACCGAGCAGCGTGAGGGGCTGCAGGTGTATGCGGCTGCAGAAGGTTATGTGTACAAAGTGGCTGTACAGCGAAGCGGTTACGGGAATGTTATTTTTCTTCGTCATCCCAATGGACAAACCACAGTGTATGGGCATTTGTTGAAATTTAGCAGTGCCCTGGCAGAGTACGTTCGTGGGGAGCAATACAAAGCACAGACTTTCGAAATAGATCTTTTTCCGGAACCCGGCAAGTACACATTCCGTAAGGGTGAGGTCATTGGGCTTTCGGGGAACACGGGGGGCTCGGCAGGCCCACATTTACATTTTGAAATAAGAGATTCGAAAGACAACTATCTGAATCCGCTTTATTTTGGATTTAAGGAAATCAAGGATGTAACACCACCCAAGTTTGTAAGTTTTGCCGTGCGCCCGCTGGATATTAACGGAAGGGTTGCAGGCCAGTTTGATCGCAAGGTTTTCTATCCCGAGAAACTGAAGGATGGCACATATCGGATCAAAACTCCGATAACAGCAACAGGGATAATCGGCCTTGACTTGATGGCGCATGACCTGATGACAGGCACGGGATTCAGGTATGGACTGCAATGCATTGAGATTAAGATGGACAGCACGGAGGTGTTTTCCTATAACATGGAAAATTTCCCCAATAAAGCCACCCGTGATTACAACAATCTGATTGATTACGAAACCGAGCAGCTTACCGGGCAACGGTATTTGAAATGTTATGTGCCTGATGGAAATACCTTTGATCTTTATAAAACCGGACTTTATAAGGGTAAACTGTTTATCAGTGATACGCTGGAGCACCAGGTGAAAATCAGAATTTCAGATTCATTTGAAAATTTCTCGGAGCTAATCTTTACCATCAAAGGCGAAGCAACCAACCCTGTTTTACCGGTGTTTGACTCCGAAATAAACCCTGAATGGGTGCAGACTGATATAGATGAAAATACATTAAAGGTCAAGGCCAAGTTCTACCGAAGTGCCACGCCGATTGCAATCTATTATGGGTCGGGGGGGGAAGTAAGGAAAGAACCCGATTTCTATTCGGGTGAAACGGCAGTATTTCTTACAGATTTACGAGAATTTGTTCCAGACTCTGTTCGGATCGGCAATGCAGTGGCAAAGACGTACATACGGAAACAACTGCTGCCCGGCATAGTTTCAGCATACCAGTCTGAAAAATGGTCAGTTGAATTAGGTGATACAAGCCTGTTTGATACACTATTTTTAACAGGCCAGAGAAATTACAATGCACTCACGGTAAGTAACGCGGGGGTGGCACTCAATAACTACGCCAAAATTTCATTTACTCCGGAGGATACTTCGTTCATCAAGGAGAGGAGTAATGTGTATCGCTATGTGGCTGGTGATTACCGGTTTGTAGGTGGTGTGTGGGCTGGGAATGAGATCAGTTTCCAGACACGTGAACTTGGTACTTTCGTGGTGCGAAGTGACACTGTACCGCCCAAGATCAGGCTGTTGGAAAATAGCAAGAGCCGTATCCGTGGATATATCTGGGACGCTTCCTCAGGAATTAAAAGTTTTAGTGCCCGGGTGAATGGTCAGTGGGTGTTGTTGAATTTTGATGCCAAAAAAGGTTACATCTGGTCGGAAAAGCTTGATGAAACGCAAATTTTCGAAGGTGAACTGGCTCTGGAAGTAACGGATAGGGCAGGAAATAATACTATCTTGCAGGTCGAAATTGCTGAACCGGTAGTAAAAGCAAAAAAAACAAGAAAAAGATAATTATGGGACTAAAAGCAGGAGATATTGCACCTGATTTCTTATCAAAGGATCAGAATGGTACAGAAGTAAGGCTTTCTGATTTTAAAGGGAAAAAGGTCATTTTGTATTTTTATCCACAGGACAATACGCCCACCTGCACCAAGGAAGCGTGCAATCTGCGTGACAACTACGATACGTTGCTGGCAAAAGGTTACGTGGTGCTTGGCGTAAGCCCCGATTCAGAGAAGTCACATCAGAAATTTATCAGCAAGCACAATCTGCCATTTCCACTACTTGCCGATACGGAGCGTCAAATCGTTGATTCCTATGGTGTTTGGGGTGAAAAAACTACTTTTGGCAAAACCTATATGGGTATTTTACGCACTACTTTTGTTATTTCCGAGGATGGTTTAATTCAGGAGGTTATCTCCAAAGTAGATAGTGCCAATCATACCGATCAAATTTTGGGCACAACTGCATAAGAAATAGTTATAATTGAAGCTTGAATTGTACGAAATTTGTAAAAAAATGAAAAGGGGGTTGTTAAATTGAAAGTCCAACAGATCATAATATAATGGAAATTGAAAAGTTAGAAAAAGTTGCGTCTCAGGTTCGCAGAGACATCGTTCGCATGGTACATTCATGTCAGTCGGGCCATCCGGGAGGATCTTTGGGATGTACGGAGATTTTGGTGGCTTTGTATTTTGAGCAGATGAAGCTCAATGAAGAAAACGGAAAACCTGTCTTCGATATGAACGGAGAAGGAGAGGATTTGTTCTTTTTATCCAATGGCCACATTTCTCCGGTATGGTATAGCGTGCTGGCACACAGAGGATATTTTGAGAAAAGTGAACTGGCAACGTTCAGGAAACTGAATTCGCGTTTGCAGGGGCACCCTACCACACACGAGCATCTGGAAGGCATCAGAATCGCTTCCGGTTCTCTTGGACAGGGAATGTCTGCCGCCATTGGATCAGCACTGGCCAAGAAATTGAATAAGGATGACCGTACTGTTTTTGTTCTGATGGGTGACGGCGAGCAGCAGGAAGGCCAGGTTTGGGAAGCAGCCATGTTTGCACCCCACCACGAGGTGGACAACCTGATCGCTATCATCGACCTGAACGGACAGCAGATAGACGGTCCTACATTGAAGGTCATGAACAACCGGGATCTGGGAAAAAAATACGAAGCTTTTGGATGGGAAGTAATTTCTATCGAAGAAGGCAACGATATGGCTGCTGTGGTAAAAGGTCTTTACGAAGCCAAAAGCAGACTGGGACACGCTCGCCCGATTTTGATTCTTCTGCATACAGGCATGGGCTTTGGTGTGGACTACATGATGGGAACGCACAAGTGGCACGGAACTGCGCCAAATGACGATCAATTGGCAGTGGCATTGGCTCAGCTGGAAGAGACATTGGGAGACTATTAACCAGCTGTTGGCTTTTAGCCGTTAGCTACATGGTGCGAACCAGTTTATGAAGATAAAAAAACTCCATATCAAGAATTTCAAATCCCTCGTCGATCTCGAAATCGTCGAGCCGAATCCCTTTACGGTTTTTGTTGGGGCAAATGGGGTGGGGAAGTCGAATATTTTTGAGGCGCTGGAGTTGGCGAGTTTTTTGTATGACTGGAATAAAAATAGTGCAGTAAGGCTATTTGGTGGAAAGGATTCAATATTGAGCCGGAATTTGTTGAAGACGTTTTCATCGGAAGAGAAAGAGGTTGAAATCAAATTTGAATCTAAAGAGACAGGCTATTTTTTTACTTCTGGGAGTGGTTTTAGCTCTTTTACGGATGACGGCATAACTGATGCGCAACAAGAGTATAATTTGCCTTTTCACAACGAATTCCTTGCTCAATTTCTATTTTCATTTGGTCGAATTTTTGTTAAGAATCAAGAGTTACTCAGAGTTCGTGAAATATCAAGTGAAAGACTCAGTATTGATTGTTCGAATCTCGAAAAGGTGTTAAAACGCTTGCTTGATGATGAGCTCAAACGCGAGGAAATAACAGAATATTTGCAATTATTTGTTCCAAGTCTGGAAAGAGTTCAAGTTTTGTCAAGTGAACTGAGTGGAACAGAAACTTTGCTGATCTTTGAGAAGGATTTTAAAAAACCGTTCACCAAAGAATTAATCTCGGACGGCACTTACAACATTCTCTGTTTGATTACCGCTGTTTTTCAGTCTGATGAACCTCAATTTCTTTGTATTGAAGAACCTGAAAATGGATTAAATCCTTTCGTAATTAAGGAGTTTGTCAATTTGTTTAGAAACGTTTGCGAAGAAAAGGGGCACTACATTTGGCTTAATACACATTCCCAATCCTTGGTTGGAGAGCTAACACCCGAGGAAATTGTTCTGGTGGATAAAGTCAACGGAGAAACTAAAGTGAAGCAAATTAAAGGGTTAAATTTTCATGGCTTACCAACGGATGAGGCCTGGGTTTCCGGAGCGTTGGGGGGGGGAGTGCCATGGTGAGGCTTGGGATATTATGTGAGGGAGAAAGTGAAACTTACATCGTTAAATCTGAGCAGTTTCAAAACTGGATATTAAATGCTGGGCTCGAATTGGTTGGTATTAGACCAGTTGGTAGCAAAAATCAATATTGGGAAGATAGGTTAGAATCTCATCTATCAATTTTAAATGATTTGAATTGTGATCAGATAATTATTCTGGTAGACTTAGATAATGATAGTTGTATTACTGAAACCAAAAGATTAATAAAAACTGGTATTAATCAGCATGTAATCGTTTCTGTAAAAGAATTTGAAAATTGGTTTTTGGCAGATTTCCAAGCATTGGGCAAGCTTGTCTCGAAAGAAGTTTATGTTGAATTTCCTGAAATGGAGGACGAACCGGTACGAAAAATCATCGAGCTCAACAATGGAAAAGGATTTGGAGGCAGCAAACCCAGGCTTGCTGTGAAAATGAGAAACAATGGTTTCTCAATACAAAATGCAGCTGAACATCCAAATTGCCCTAGTGCCAAATACTTTTTAAATAAATTGAAAGAAATAGCAGTTCAAAATTAAGATTAGAAAATACATTAATAATGAAAAAATACACTTTCACGGAAAAGAAAGACACCCGCTCGGGGTTTGGAGCCGGGATGCATGTGCTCGGACAGCAGAACCCCAATGTGGTGGCCCTTTGTGCTGACCTGGTGGGTTCGCTGAAACTTGAACCATTCATTAAAGAAAATCCGGATCGTTTTGTTCAGTGCGGGATTTCAGAGGCCAATATGATTGGTGTTTCTGCCGGCTTGACGATCGGAGGGAAAATTCCTTTTGCCACGACATTCGCCAACTTTGCAACGGGTCGTGTTTATGATCAGATCCGTCAGAGCGTTGCTTATTCCAATAAAAACGTAAAGATCTGTGCTTCTCACGCTGGTCTTACTTTGGGAGAAGACGGTGCAACGCACCAGATTCTTGAGGACTTGGGCATGATGAAAATGCTTCCCGGAATGACTGTAATCAATCCTTGTGATTACAATCAGACAAAAGCCGCCACCATTGCGATTGCTGATTACGAAGGTCCGGTTTATCTTCGTTTTGGCCGTCCTGTTATTCCGGTATTTACGGATGCTGACCAGAAGTTTGAGATTGGCAAAGCATGGATGGTGAACGAAGGAACAGACGTCAGTATTTTTGCTACCGGCCACATGGTTTGGGAAGCTATTCAGGCCGGCGAGCAGCTGGAAGCAGAAGGCATCAATGCGGAAATCATCAACATTCACACCATCAAACCGCTGGATGAAGAAGCAATTCTGAAATCCGTAGAGAAAACGGGTTGTGCAGTCACTGCCGAAGAGCATAACCGTATTGGAGGTTTGGGCGATAGTGTTGCGCAGGTTTTGATCAAGAATAAGCTGGTGCCTCAGGAATACGTTGCTGTGGACGACAGTTTTGGAGAAAGCGGAACACCTGCACAGTTGATGGAAAAATATGGCCTCACTGCCAAGGACATCGTAGCTGCTGCTAAACGCGCAATTGGAAGAAAGTAAATTGTGCTCTGGAAGGCACATGAACTAGTACTATAAAATGAGAGTCTTGCGAATGGTGAAACATGTTTTTGCCTTCGCAAGACTTAGTTTTATTTGGCCTGAATGGAAAAATAAACTATTATTGATATGCGTTGAGAAATTCTGTATCTACCTGCGCTTTCAAAGGAAACGTTCTGTTAAAAGGGAAAATCCAGGATCCAACCAATAGGTGAGCACCAACTAAATGTCTGACGAAGAATTATTAGCTCTTTTTCAAAATCCCGAAACGTCGAGAAACGGCTTCAACCAGATTGTGCGTAAGTACCAGCAGAAGGTCTACTGGCTTGTGCGTAAAATGGTGGTGGATCACGATGATGCGAACGACATTACCCAGGACGTTTTTGTCAAGGCCTGGACCGCTCTTGAAAACTTTCGCGGGGATGCCAAACTTTACACCTGGCTATATAGGATAGCGAGCAACGAGTCAATCAATTTTTTGAACAAAAAGCGTAAAAGATTTTTTGTTCCCATTTATGATGTTGAAAATGAACTGAATGAGAAATTGGAGGCGGATCCGGAACTTAGTGGGGATGTAATTCAGCTAAAATTGCAAAAGGCATTACTGAAATTGCCCGAAAAGCAAAGGCTGGTCTTCAATTTGAAATACTACGAAGAATTGCCCTATGAAGAGATTTCTGAGATTACAGGAACTTCCGTCGGCGCCCTCAAAGCATCGTATCACTGGGCTACAAAAAAAATTGAAGATTTTTTGAATGGCACGGATTAAACCATTTCCAGTTCTGTCAGTCAAACACTCATTAATAAAGAAATTTAAAAAGTAATGGACAATAACCGCATACGTCTGGATGATCTGAAAAAAGCACCACCTTTCTCTGTGCCGGAGGGATATTTTGAAAAATTACCTCAAATGATCCAGTCCAGAATCGTTTCTGAGCCAGCTCGGAAGCCAGTAGTGGGATGGGCCTGGCAAAGATCGCTGGCCTTGATTTCTGCCGCAGCGCTTATCTTCGTTCTGGTGTGGGTGACGGTACCTGAACGCCAGGGATCACTGGGGCAAGGTCCGCTCAGCGATATCAGTGATGCATCCATCGTGGATTATCTGGAAGATGAAAATATCAGCTATTACGACCTGAGTGAACATAAGGTGATTCAAAAAGCTTTTGAAACCGACTCGACTGTTTTGAATTATCTGGATAATTTGGACGAGGAGTTTCTTCGCCAGCAGATTCAGGAAAATAACGTTTCCGGAACCGGCACAATTTGACCCTATCAATCATAAAGAGATGAATATACTTAAATCAATCACTCGAAGCCGAATTATTGTCATCACGCTTTTAGCGCTGCTTTCAATTACGGCGGCCGTGGCTCAGCGTCCTTCGGATGAAGAACGTCAGAAAATACAGGATGCTAAAATGGCGATTATAACCAACCGGCTGAATTTAACGTCGGAACAGTCGGCGGGTTTCTGGCCGATTTATAACGAGTACGCTCAGAAAAGGAGAGATCTTCACCGCGCTCAGAGAAAGATAATCAATGACAAGCGAGCCGAAGGGAAAACGGATGAGCAGGTACTGGAAAATCTCAAAGAAGTGCAGGAGATCAAGCAGAAAGAGCTGGATCTGGAAAAGGAATATCAGAATCGTTTTCTCAAAGTAATTACCGCCAATCAGGTGGTGGAGCTTTATAAGGCCGAGCGAACTTTTAATGAGATGCTTATTCAGCGTTTGAAGCAAAGGCCTGAAAGAAGAAATTGATAAAAATTCATGATAATAAATATGGAGGCTCTGGGATATCCCGGAGCCTTTTGTGGTTTTGGCAGGATGGCAAACCCTGACAGGGCCTTTTTTGTCTCAAGCATATGACAGCGAAGGATCTTATTATGTCTGTTGGTGCATGTACTAAATCAAACAAACCGCTAGATACGTCCAAATGGCGTGGCTAACGGTTTGCGATGATCTGGTGAGGCAGCCACATTGCCAAATCAAACTTTGGCAACCAAAGCATTCTTTTTACTCGGTAACGATCACTTTTTTGTATTGAACGGATCCGTTTGTAGTAATTATTTTGACCTGGTACGCGCCCGGTATGATGGCCCCGAATGTCCATGGTTCTTTTTTATTGGTTCCGTTAAAGTTTTTGGACATCATGGTTACACCCGACAGGTTAATAAGCTGGACTTCGGATATTGGCTGTGAAGCTGTAACATTGACGAATGTCCTGGCCGGGTTGGGGTAGATGTTTGCCATGGCTTCACCGGCGAGTTGTGCGGTTACGATTCGGCTGTAAGCAAAAGTGCCGTCTTTATCAACCATTTTGAGGCGGTAATACAGTGCAATGCCTGGCTGCGCATCTTTGTCCAGATAGCTGTAGTCTGATCCTTTGTTGCTCCCGTTTCCTTTGAGGGTTGTAAGCTGCCTGAAACCCGGGAATAAGAAGGCTAATAACGAAGATGAGTCCACTCAGAGATAGATATTTTTTTTTCTGAGAATTTGACCGGAAGGAGTGTGATGTTTCATGATTATGCGAAGCATCATCAAAATAGCATAGTTTTTCCATAGAACAAGATGGATAAATAAGATTGAGGAGAATGTAAAGTTTAGTGCGATGATTTAGTCGCCAGCTGTCGACTGAATCAAATTTCATTCGCAGGATAGCAAAGACGTTAGAAAATTTTGGAAAGGCTCAGTCGGAATATCGCTGATGTTCGCGGTTAGATACCGCGCTATTTAGATGAAAATCGACGGATTCATGCACCGGGTTAGTCAATGAATCCATACAAGATCGGTTGAAATAAGAAATGTGCGTCATAAGAGGAAGATTGAAATGGATGTGTGCTTAGGAAATACTTGTTAATTTCCTGACCGATTGGGCAGTAGATAATGCTCCTGTAAACAGGAAATGATCCAGAATGGATGATGAAGAATGATGCCGGCAGATGAATTACCCTAACGGCGTGAGTAGTTTAAGAAGGAATACGTTGAGTGGCGGAAAGCAACGTTGAGCGATGAGTGCGCTGCAATGTTTGCAGGCGTTTCGGTTATTGAATATCGAAGATCGTTGAGCAGGTTGTAGACCGTGTCGACTTGCCTATTGTTTTGATAAAAAATGACTTTGGTCAATTTTTATGTCACTCCTTTTTGTAAAAGTAACCAAAGAAACATTTAAATCAGCTGCGAGATTAAAAAAAAATTAAAAAATTGCCAATAAAATTCGAATTGTAGTTGAACTATTAAAGATGATTCGAAATAATTTTGTATAGATGTTAATAATGGCACGAGGAGGTAGGGGATAAGTAGAATTAACTGTATTGTTGGAAAGTTAGGCCTCTACGGACCATGATGCTTGTAGCTTCTTAGAAGCATTCATCTCCATTTTGTTGGCGGGTGATAGTGAGCAGGAATGGAGGCGCCAGAGGATGGTTGTTGTCAGGGTGGAAGGTGCGCAACCCCATCCACCCTGAAGTTTTTTTATGGGTTATAAATGCTCCAAACTATTTTTTTCTCGGGTTTTAACCGTATGTTGACCCACGCGGCAGCAAGAAGGTGCGGCTTTCTCTCGGAGCTGTTTGCCAAACTTTGATCTCAGACAAAAAGCTCGTCCTGCGTTTAGCGTACAACAATAATCCGCCTGTACTCCGTTTTGTTATTTTTTCTATTAATCTCCATCAGATACGTTGCAGGATGTAGTTTAGATAAGTCCATTTTAGACAAAACATGACTTTCTTTAAAAAGCAAAACAGGATTCCCCTGCATGTCAAGAATTTTCACACTTTGTACATGTTGCCAGTTGTATGTCCTGATATTGATGAAATCGCTGGTGGGATTCGGATAAATTTCCGTTAATTGAGCGAGGTTAGATTTTATACTCTGGATTTTACTGTAAGCAAAAGTTTCATCCCGATCCACCATTTTCAAACGATAATAGATGGTTTCTGCAGGGGGAATGTTACCGTCCAGAAAATGATAATCTGCACCTGATTCAGCGTCAGCTGACGATACGGTCGCAATGCGAGTAAAACCATTCTTCGGATCTTCGCTTCGCTCAATTTCGAAACGATCAGAGTTGGTTTCACTGGTTGTTTTCCAGGATAGCAGTATGGATTGTTCTTGCTTCTGAGCCCTAAATTCCGAAAGTGTCACCGGCATTGGGGGGCAGTCATCTTTCACGATTACTTCAATTTCAGTCCGCTCGCTCTCACACCCGTCAATCGTTTGGGTTACATAAAAGGTTGTCGATCCTGCCGTTGCCGTTTGCGGAACAATGGCTGTACTGTTCCCGGTGCCGCCCATTGCATTCTCATACCAGAGTAAACTGGTTCCGGTGGCCGTTAAAGCCGGGGCAATTTCATCTTTACAATATTCTCTTGGAGAAGTCGCAGTCGGGGGTGCCGGTGCGGTTTTGGGCGCTGCTGTAACATTTGCCTGTGGACTCACACAATCGTCAATCGTTTGTGTAACGGAATAACTTCCTGCTGCGGAAACGGTGATTCCCGGCGTTGTTTCCGTGGTTGACCACATTAATGTGCCAGTGTAATCCGAGGCGGTCAACGTGGAAGTTCCGTTGCAGTTATCTACGACTGAAATGGTCGGCGGTGCCGGTGCGGTTTTGGGCGCTGCTGTAACATTTGCCTGCGGACTCACACAATCGTCAATCGTTTGTGTAACGGAATAACTTCCTGCTGCGGAAACGGTGATTCCCGGCGTTGTTTCCGTGGTTGACCACATTAATGTGCCAGTGTAATCCGAGGCGGTCAACGTGGAAGTGCCGTCGCAGTTGTTGACGACGGTAACCGATGGCGCTCCTGGAACGGGTTTGACATTGACTTCGGTTGATCCTGTCAAGTCAGCGGTCACAGCATCACAAACGGCATCGCTGAGAGCAACCAGCGAGTATATCGTATTTGATACCGGTGTTACAGGGATCGTAAAGGAGGCGTTGCCTGTCCCGGTAGCTGTCGCGCCGTTGCTAAGCGTTAGCGTCCAGGCTCCGGATGCAGTAACTGTTCCAATTATATCGGTAGATGCACCAGCACAAACTGATGTATTGGCTGAGCTAATGCTCGCAGCGGGCTTAGCTGAAACGGCGACTGATGGCGTGGTTTGGGAGCAGCCCGGCGCTGCACTGTTTGTAAATGTAAATGTAGCCGATCCCTGTGCAATGCCGGTCACCAGGCCTGTAGCAGTTACGCTCGCAATGGCAGGATTGTTACTGACCCAAGTGCCTCCTGTATTGGGAGTTAAATTGAATGTGTTGCCAACGCAAACAGAAGTAGCAGAGGTGATTGCGGGAAGGGCGATTACATTAACCGCTCGGTTTACAGTTCTTACGCATCCATTGATACTGGTAACAGTGTAACTAATGTTAGGTGAGATTGCTGGTGGAGGTGTTGGAGTTGGAGAAATACCAGTAACCAATCCTGTGGAATTAACCGATACATTTGAACTGTTGTTAACGCTCCAAACACCACCGCTTGTTGCATTTGCAAGTTGAATTGTGGAGCCTTCACACACGTTGAGTGTGCCGCTGGGTGTGATCGAAGGAACCACAGGAAGGGGATAGACTACATATTCCAGTTCATTGGAATAGGCGATACATTCCACACCGCTTAACGTAGAAGTAGCCCTTCTACGCAGGCGCGTCGTAACGCTCATGGGCCCCGGATTGAAATTTGAATTGGTATTCGAAACTTCCGGGCTGGTAACGGGTGCGGTGTTCCAGGTGACTCCGTTGTCTGTACTTTCCTGCCACAAATAGGCGATGGTACCGCTTCCAGTTGCTAGTGTACCTGAAGATAGGTTTGTTGCGTCCGGATTCAACGGGGCGCAGGCAGGTCCCGGGTTCACAGCATTTTTAGCAATGGTTCCTGGGGTGATGCCATTTAATGTCAGCACAACTGCAGGGCTTGTACTTGCACTAAATAAGCCCGCTCCGTTAAACTCTGCAGTAACGTTGTGATTACCGGCGGTGTATGCAGACGGATTGAAAGTCAATGAGGCGCCACCACCGGATACCGCCACAGGCGAACCCACATTGGTTCCGTCAATTTTAAACTGCACCGATCCTCCTCCTGGATCCGGCGAAACCGTAGCTGTTAAGGTTCCGGATGTGGCATTCGCACAAATGGTTGTCAGAGGGCTGACGGTAGTAGTGGTCGAGGTCGTAATTTCTGATAGAGCAAATTCACCCATGGATGTCAGTCCGTTTGATGAATATTCGGGAGATGTAAATGATGTTGTAAGTGTGGTGGTTGTGCTGGGACTGTATCGGAGTATCTGATTGGTGGACTGCAGGGAAGTTCCTGTACCATTGAGTGTGACCTTGGCGGAATAGCTGCTGCCTCCTGAAAGTGAGATTTGCCAATAGCGGCTGGGAGTTGAAAATCCGGTTGGTGCAGTTCCATGAAATCCGCTCTCGAACTGTTCCACAGAAACGATACTGGAACTGTTGAGTGAGGCAAAGTTGAGATATACGGGTAAGTAATTTCCTCCCTTTCCCACCGGAAAAAACAGCTCACTATTGGTTCCATGGGCATTGTTATAGTTTACAACTCCGCGTTCGATCCGCCCGTTGATGTAACTGGATGGACTGCCGCCGGTAATTGTGCCAAGATCATTGCTGTTGCCCACCAGAATCCTGTTTGATCCAGTTGTAAGGATACCGCCAAGCAAGTTTAATTTGTCATCAACATTTGTATTCGTAGCCAGTGTAATACCTCCCGACGGTTTATCGAATGTCAGATGCCGAAAAGTGGTTGTTGAGGCTCCACCTATAGTTTGTTCCGATGTGCCATTCAACACAACGGTACCTCCATTCGGAGTAAGTATTCCATTATTGATCCAGTCTCCTTTCAGGTAAATGGTTTTCCCCTGTAGGTCAAAGGTTTTCCCGGAATTTATTGTGAAATGATTTTGAACAAGAATATTCGCACTCGAGCCATCTGGCTGCGTGGATGTATTCACAATAAGATTCCCGTAACCAGGAGAGGGGACGCTCTGAACCTGGCCGTTGTCGTATTGTACCGTACTGGTAGCAGCCA
The DNA here is from genome assembly GCF_902506755.1 of Dyadobacter sp. 32. Taxonomy (GTDB): domain Bacteria; phylum Bacteroidota; class Bacteroidia; order Cytophagales; family Spirosomataceae; genus Dyadobacter. The sequence continues at coordinate 6,105,706 of NZ_LR735258.1, forward strand.
AGGAATAGGTGCCGTAATTTTTCGGAAAATTGCTGCTCCCCATTCCTCCATAGCCACCGCCCAGCTTTAAGGTAGTTCCCTCATTGAGTATGAAACTAGAAGACGCATTTTTGCTGTTCCAGAATTTATCTTTAAAATCCACCACAGATGAGCCATTAACGGTGAAATTCCCAGAAATGTCATTGATTGTACCATATACATTCCCGGCCAGGTTAACCGTTGGGTTATTGGTGTTACCAATCGTTACATTTCTGAAGCCAATATTCTGATTAGCGTTCCATGTAATGGTTTGCGTACCAGTGCCATCAAACTCTACATTGCTGTTTTGACCTGAAAACACACTGTTGGCATTTATATTGATATTAACATTGGACTTGAAAATGGCCTTGGAGACGGTATTCCCAATGAGGGCAGCGTTGCCATTGTTGCTACTGCTGATTGTAAAGTCGCCAGCAAAAGTCATCATGCCAGCCGCCGCCCCATTGTCGCCGATTTTGACAATACCCTGGTTGCCTTCAACCAGCGTGGACGTGCTCACCGACAAAGCATGGCCATTTACATCCAAAATGCCTGTACCGGATGTGGATTTAAACTGCAAACTATTTATGGCTACTGTGCCCGATAGCTGAATGGTAGCGCCTGAGCCTAATTCCATCATTACATCGTCGGCAGGGCCTGGCACACCGGCAGGGGACCATACAGCGGGGTCGTTGAAATTTGTTCCGGAGCCACCGCCGGTTCCCGCCCCAATCCAGGTTTTGGTAACGGAATAAGCGGGTAGGAGGGAGCTTAGAACAAATAAGGAAAAAGAAAATGCAAGGATTCGATAAACTGCCAGCGGTGAGCAATTTCGATTTTTTAACGATTTGCTATCGTCAAAAACGGTTTGTAAGAAATTCATATAGGTTTGTTGATCGTTATGATTCGTGATTTTCGCCTTCCAGATGGCTTGGCAGAAAAACGATCACAATTCAGAACACCAGAGAAATCTGGTCCTGAATCAATCAACCATTTTAAATAACACACAAGCCTTCGCAGGGAAGAAGTAAAGGCTCATAACGTTGGAGAGAAGTGAGGTTCTTTTATCAATGAACTTCAAAACGCTTCGAATATACGGAGAAGAAATTTACCTTAAAAAAACTGCAAAGGTATTTTTTATAAATCCGGGCACTGAGGAAAAGCAAAGGAGATTTCAGATTGCTCCGAAATCTCCTTTGCTAAAATATATCATTGATTTCAGATCAGATAAATCTGTTGATCAGATTTTCAAGATATTCCTGTTTTCCGGAAATCGTTGCCGGCTCGCCGTTTGTAGCCGCCAGGTTGAACAGGTCTTCAAGTTTCAAGGCGCCGTTTTCAAAATCTGCACCTTTTCCTCCATCGAAGCTTGAGTAACGATCCGTACGTATTTTGTCATACTCACCGTTCTGGATGATTTTATCCGCTACTACAAGGGCACGGGCTACCACATCCATTCCACCAATGTGTGCGTGGAAAACGTCAGCAGCGTCCGTTGAGTTACGACGACGTTTTGCGTCAAAGTTAATTCCACCACCTTTCAGGCCATCGGCTTTCAGAATAACCAACAGGGCTTTTGTCCATTCGGCAATGTCGTTCGGGAACTGATCGGTATCCCATCCGTTTTGATAATCCCCCCGGTTGGCATCAATAGAGCCTAGTATACCAGCATCTGCTGCAACCTGCAATTCGTGCTCAAAAGTGTGACCAGCCAGCGTAGCGTGGTTCACTTCCAGGTTCAAGGCAAAGTCTCCAAGTAAGTCGTGCTGACGAAGGAAGCCAATTACAGTAGCAGCATCATAGTCGTACTGATGTTTGGTTGGTTCACAAGGTTTTGGCTCGATAAAGAATTTACCTTTGAAACCATTGGCACGTGCATAAGCAACGGACATTTTCAGCATCTGAGCAAAATGTTCCTGCTCGCGTTTCATGTCTGTATTGAGCAAAGTCATGTAACCTTCACGGCCACCCCAGAATACATAGTTTTCCCCGCCCAATGCGATGGTAGCATCCAGAGCCATTTTGATCTGGGCACCAGCATGAGACACCACGTCGAAATCCGGGTTGGTGGCAGCGCCATTCATGTACCGGTGATGACTAAACAAATTCGCAGTTCCCCAAAGCAATTTAATACCTGAATCTTTTTGCTTTTGTGCAAGGTATTCAGTCATTGTTACCAAGCGCTTTTCGTTGGTACGAACATCATCGGCGTAATCCACAACATCTACATCATGGAAGCAGTAGTAAGGTACCCCCAGTTTGGTAATCAATTCGAAAGCAGCATCCGCTTTATCTTTTGCCCTGTCTACCGCGTCCGCTTTTTTGTCCCAAGGATAAAATAAGGTCTGTCCACCGAATGGATCCCCTCCGTTTCCACAGAAAGTGTGCCAGTAAGCAATCGCAAAACGAAGATGTTCTTTCATGGTTTTACCGCCAACCACACGGTTTTCATCATACCAGCGGTATGCTAGCGGGTTGTCCGAATCCGGACCTTCATATGCGATTTTTCCAATTCCTTTAAAATATTCCTGATCTCCTAGTACTATGCTCATGGTTGTTATTAATTGTTTATCGTTCCGAAAATGCAACTCCTTTAATTTTCCTTGGCAACAGAGGTGTACCCCTCTTACAACTTAACTCGTCTAACTACTTAACTCCTCTAACTACTTTCATTAATAAGTGTAACATTGACATTTCATACTGCAATACTATTACTTTTTTTTGAAAACTTTGCAGTTTAAAACAAAAGAGGAGCAGAAATGAATTCTGCTCCCCTTTTGTTGCGTATTTTTTTGATTCTATCAGAAAAACTTAGCGCGTCGGTCTTCTATTTTCGCGTTCTCTCTGATGGCTTCATTGACCAGATAAGATGTACGCCCTTCAAGCGACTGGGTCAGCTGCGTTTTGTACTGAGTATAGTCGGCAATTTTCGGCGCTTCGGTTTTGTTGATCATTTCCATGATGAACACACCGTTTTCTCCTGTAAATACACCTGATTTCTGACCGTTTTTCAACCCAAATGCTTTTCCCAATGCAATAGGGTCAAAACCGGCACTGGTAAGAAATCCGGTAGCGAGTGAAATGTCTGAGGCACTTTCAACGAGGGCGCCAGCACCGTATTTTTTTGCAATGGTTTCAAGATCACCCGTAGCACCTTTTAGCTTGGCTGTAATCTGCTCGGATTTCATTTGATTCCGCACCTTTGTTGTGAGTTCATCGCGGAAATCGTCAACCTTTACATCATTTTTATCCGATTTGCCGGTTAGTACAGCAACGATGTATTGTTCGTCTGTTTCAAACACCTGCGACACATCATTCAGTTTTGAATCGTCTTTGAATGCCCAGCGAACAATCTCCCGGCCATTCTGAATGGCATTGACATTGGTTGCTGTTTCTGGCAGGCGGTTTGCAGTGGCTACGACCAATGCCTTATTTTTCTTCACAGCTTCGTCAAACTGCTCTTTCGTTTTTACCGAATTTGCAAATTCGTCAGCTTTACGGTAAGCCTCATCACGCGTGGATTGGCTTGGAGCAATCGTTTTTCCGATGGCGGCAATCCTGTACAGCAAGTTGGATTTTGGAGCCGTTACTTTAATGATGTGAAATCCAAACTGGCTTTCGACCAGGTTGTTGATTAAACCGGGAGCCGATACAGAAAAAACAGCTTCCTCGAATGGTTTCACCATAGCGCCGTTATTTTGGAAATAACCTAAATCACCACCACGTTGAGCCGATCCCGGGTCTGCACTTGATTGTGATGCCAGCGCTTCGAAATTGGCCCCGGCCTTAATCTGTGCCAGAATGCCCTCGGCTTTCAGACGTGCAGCTGCTTTTGCAGAATCTGACTGATTTTCGGCTCTTACCAAAATGTGGCTTGCGCGGGCGGATGAAACGGTATCAGATCTGGTGCCGCCATATTTGTAAATGTAATAGGTGTTGCCTTCACGATAAGGACCATATACGCCACCGGGAACAAACGTTTTCACCGCTTCTTTCAACTGATCCGACATATTGGCCAGCGACATGTTGATTGGAAGTGGAGTATCCGAATTCATACTTGCAAAAGCCGAGTCATTTTGCGCTGTCGCAAGTCCGCGGGCCAGTTCCTTAATTTCGGTATAAAGTGCCGAGCTATCATCTTTTGCAGGCTGAACCGGAAAGGTAACATATTGAATCGAACGGGTGTCTGTTCCTTTGTATTCCAGACGGTGTGCACTCAGATAAGTTTCCAGCTGTGTGTCGGTAACTTTTAGCGTGGTATCCACTATCGAGAAATAAGGGACATAAAGATATTTCAAAGTTGCCTTCGTACTTTGTGCCATGTACTCCCTTTCGGCTTGCGCTTTGGGTGTGTACGTGGAGAACTTCAACAGATTTTCATATTTGGTTCTTACGCGTTCTTCGCGAAGGCTATTTTCAAAGTTGGTCCATGATTTTTGTTGCTCCGCAGGTAATGTGGTGAGGTTTTTAAGATAATTCACCACTGCGTTTTTGTCAAACTGACCGGTGGTAGGATCTGAGAAAGCCTGACGAACCGAGGGACTAATGTGATTTCCCTGAACCATATCCAGCAATTCGTCATCAGTTACGGTAAGGCCCAGTTTATCAAATTGCTTTTTGTAAGCGATATCGACAATGAATTGATTCCATGCCTGGTCGCGTAGTGAGCCAAGTTCATTTTCGCTTAAACTGCGGCCTGACTGCGCTTCGTAATTCTGGCGGAAACCATCCACCCTGCTCTGGAAATCTTTAATATTTATTTCTTTACCAGCAATTTCTCCAACTACCTGATTGCTGTTTCCGCCGAGCATGGAGTTGGGGCCCATAAGGTCACCTCCCACCATGAAAAGTATTAAACTGATAGCAATTACAGTAACCGCAACTCCTGATTTCTCTCTGATCTTGTTAATTAAAGCCATTTCTCATTTTCAAATTAGACCCGCAAAATAAAATCTTTTCTTTGTGGAATGCAAGGGTTCAGATTAGATAATAGCTAATTAGATAGGCCTTATTTTGAATTCGATAGGCAATTGTTACACGATTTCCGAATTTATTGCGGGAATGGTTAATGTTGGTATGAGTTATCAACCCCGGGAAGGTGAGCGGTGCGACTTCGATAAGGTAAGCTACCTTCTGATTTATCGCCCACCCTGCATAGACAGATTTAAAGGCATTTTGTGGATCGGAAGTGGACAATAAATGGTCATTTTAGGTGTCTTCATCGCTTCGGCAAAGTGGTATTTTGAGACTTCAACAGGTTCAAACTGGAATCGTTCCTGAAAATAAATTACTAAACGGGACACTAGGAGCCTGTCGGAATTAGATTTTTAAATCAAAATCTATGCCAATTTTACAATTGCATGACCACTTCCTGACAATTCGTGATATGATCACCCATCATATTAATAATGTCTAAATTAAACCCTTAACAACCACGCCTAGTACATATGTTTTACATGAATACCGTATAAAATGCACATCACCACACTAAGAAAACCGCTGGCCATAGCCATGCCAATACCCAGCATGCCGCCAATTATGATGATAGGAGCAATTACCGCGAATGCAACCGCACCAAGATACAGGTAAAAGCCTTTTTTTTCGAGGTTCCACATCAGGTATGCGGCAAATAAGGTGAGTGAATCAAAGATGATCATGATTAAAGACATCTTTCTGACAGTATCGGGATTGGTGCTTGAAATGACCGATTGAAACATGTCATCCACCATTTTAGCCTCCTCTTTCGAGGGACGTTGTTCAATCTGGTCGTAAACGGTTTCAAATTTTTCCTTCATCTGGTCGGCAACTACACCTGGGCTCCACAGGCCTTCCGACTGAGACCACAACCCTGAAATTGAGCTCATGAAGGTTAGAAAGCAAAGAATTGTTAAAAATTTGGGGCGAACAACGGGTGAATCCATGAAGCAAATTGGTAAATGGAAGTTTCGAACTTCCAAAAGAGTTAGCAAAATTTGTGGTTTTAGGTGAGAACACCAAGGGCATTTGAATTTTCTTGAATGGGGATATACATTTGTCGGCATAGTCCAAATCACTTTAGGTCGGCATTAACCCCCAATCTCCCTGGGAAACTTCTGACTCAACAGACCGTATCCGGATTTAACTCACAGCGACAGGCGGCTGGGGATCAAGGATCTCAGAGTGGCGGGAGGCGTAAAATTCCGATGAGATGTGTTTAGAAGTTTTGCTCTTTTTTGTAAAAAATTGGTAGTTTATTGCCTTTTTTCGATAATTGTATAAAATACGGATCCTTTAATTCGCTGCAAAACATGGAAAGTCAGGAGATTAAATCAGTAAATGAAATGAGAAGGCGAGGTTTTATCAAAGCGGGAGCAATCCTTGCTGGTGGTGTCATGATCGTTCCACGGCATGTTTTGGGTAAAGGATACATAGCCCCTAGTGATAAGCTTAACATTGCGGCGGTGGGCTGTGGAGGTAAGGCGGATTACAACATCCAGCAGGCTTATAATGGAGGTACTGACAATTTTGTAGCACTCTGTGATGTGGATGACCGCCAATCTGCTAAATACAGGAAGCAATTTCCTAAAGCTCCATACTACAATGATTATCGAAAAATGCTGGAAAACGAGGCCAGAAACATCGATGCGGTCATTGTCACAACGCCTGATCACATGCATTATCCGATTGCTATGGCGTGCATGGAGTTGGGAAAGCATGTCTATGTCGAAAAACCTTTGACCAAGGATATCTGGGAAGCGCGCAAGCTGACCGAGGCGGCAAAAAAATACAAGCTTGTAACCCAAATGGGAAACCAGGGCAGCAGTACCGACGGTACGAGACAAACAGAGGCTATCGTGCAGTCAGGGATATTGGGCGAGGTACATACAATAGAAGTTTGGACCAACCGTCCGGTGTGGCCCCAGGGAGTGAAATCACCCAAGGATAGAGGAGAGTCTCAGCCTGTTCCACCGGGAGTAAACTGGGATTTGTGGCTTGGTAATGCGCCCAAAAGGGATTATCACGAGGCGTACATGCCCTTCCGTTGGAGAGGCTACTGGGACTTTGGTACCGGAGCATTGGGAGATATGGGTTGTCATTTTATGGACGTGCCGTTCAGGGCCATGAAATTGGGATATCCTACCTCCGTTGAATGCAGTGTCGGCTCGGTTTACGCCGATTTTTTTCAGGAAGCTTTTTTTGATGATGTTTGTCCCCCTTCCTCCTCCATTCATCTTAAATTCCCCGCCCAAAAGCCCGGTGGTAAAGAAATAAGCCTTTCGTGGTACGATGGTGGTATTCGTCCCCAGCTACCCGAAGGTTGTGATTACCAGACGGTATTCGGAGATACGGACGGAGGCTTGCTTTTTATCGGAACCAAAGGAATTCTGAGTGCGGAGATGTTTGGTAACAATCCAAGGCTCTGGCCTGAGAAGAAGTTTGAAACGGTCAAACTGGCATCACCGACCAGACCGTTGGTACAGGGGAGCAACGAAGGCCATCAGCAGCAATTTGTTCAGGCCTGTAAAAAGGGATACGGGGCATATACCAGTTCCGCATTCAATGAGTCGGGGCCGCTGACGGAAATTGTTTTGATGGGTAATCTTGCCGTTCGTTCATTTCTTTACAGAGAGGAAAAGGCCAATGGCAAAGGATTCAACTTTCCGGGAAGACAAAAGCTATTATGGGACGGCGCCAATATGAAAATTACGAATTTCGAGGCAGCCAACCAATTTGTGAAAAGAGACTATCGGACGGGATGGTAGATGAAGTAGTTAAATGGAGTTAAGGAGTTAGAGAAACGGTCAGAGGATTAGAGAAGTCAACTTTGAAAAAGTTGATTTCTCTCTCTCCACAAGCCCTTAAAGTTCCAGCTCTCTTAAATACATCTGGATTGTATTTTCCAGTCCCAGATAGAGCGCATCCGAAATGAGCGCGTGCCCAATAGAAACTTCATCAAGCCAGGGAATGCTTTGTTTGAAAAAATGAAGATTATCCAGGCTCAGGTCATGTCCTGCGTTTAATCCGATCCCCATTTCACGTGCTTTTTCAGCGGCTTTAATGAAAGGTAAAACGGCCTTTTGGCGATTTTTGAAATATTGCGCAGCATAAGGTTCTGTGTAAAGTTCCACCCGATCCGTCCCGCATATTACAGCACCTTCTACCATCGCTTCATCCGCATCCACAAAAACAGAAACTCTGATACCGGCTTTCTTAAACGCCTGAATCAACTCCGTCAGTTCGGCTCTGTGCCTCACGGTATCCCAGCCCGCATTGGAAGTTATTGCGTTCAATGTATCGGGAACGAGGGTAACCTGTTCGGGCTTATTGGCCAGTACCAGATCTATAAATTTCCTTTCAGATGGATTGCCCTCAATATTAAATTCGGTGGTGACCACTTGTTTCAAATCAAAAACATCCTGGTAACGGATATGTCTCTCATCCGGGCGGGGGTGAACAGTAATTCCCTGCGCCCCAAAACGTTCGCAGTCCAGGGCAACCTTAAGCACATTCGGGTTGTCTCCACCGCGGGAGTTACGAAGCGTTGCAATTTTGTTGATGTTGACGCTGAGACGGGTCATGAAGGTAATGGTGAATGATTGAATGAGAGAATGACAATTACTATGATTCCTGTAACTTTGCGGTCTAATTAGGCAAATTTAACATTCGCTTGTTCAAAATTCACTCATTGTATCATTTAATTGTAAAAAATATGTCACTCAAAAGTCAGGTTGAATCAGGTATCAAAGATGCGATGCGTGCGAAAGAAACGGATAAATTACGTGCTTTAAGAGCTATCAAATCCCTGATTTTGCTGGAAGAAACCAAAGCAGGTGGTACAGGGGGCGAGCTGTCTGCTGACGAAGAGCTGAAACTGCTCACCAAGGCAGCCAAACAGCGTAGGGAATCAGCGGATATCTATCGCGCTCAGGGCCGGGAAGATCTTTTGGCAGTGGAAGTGGCGGAACTGGCTATTATTGAAGCGTTTTTGCCCAAGCAATTAACCGAGGAGGAGGTCAAAGCGAAATTGCAGGAAATTATTCAGCGCGTGGGTGCGAGTGCGCCATCGGATATGGGAAAGGTGATGGGCGTTGCTACCAAAGAACTTGCGGGGCAGGCAGACGGTCGCGTTGTTTCCACTCTGGTTAAGAGCTTGCTGGCATGAAGTTAGTGGATGTTTTCATCCTTTTACCGCTTCTCTGGGGAGCACTGCACGGGTACAGAAAGGGCCTGCTGATAGAAATTATCGGTATCGTGGGCCTCGTGGTGGCGATGGTTCTGGGGTTTAAGTTCCTGGGACTTGGCATGGAAATCCTGACACCCTATTTCAGCCATGATATGGCTCGGAAAATCCTGCCCTATGTCGGGTTTTCAGCCATTTTCTTTCCTACGATTTTTCTTTTAAATCAATTTGGATACGCCATTCGCAAGTCATTGAGATATTCCATCCTGGGCACGTTTGACAGTTTGGTTGGGGCGATGGTGGGGGTACTCACCTGGGTATTTGGTATAAGTGTATTCTTTTGGCTGGTCAATGCTATTGGGGTGAAGATCCCTGAGCAAAGTACCAATAATACGGTGCTGTATCCCTACATCGTGCCGGTGGCACCTATGCTCATTACAAAAGCACTCAAGCTGATGCCAAAGGGTACGGAATTGATTAATGAGTGGAAGAGCGATTATCTGGATGAGAAAAAGTCGGATTCATGATTCCGGAGAACTTCGGGTGACTTTATCCGTTGAACTTTGAACCTAGAGTTCCGGTTAACTAATTGTAGTTGATTTTCAGTACTTTTGCCAAAAATATAGCCCGATCTGATAATGATTTAGGGCTTGCACAAGAAAAAATGACAGTTAAACAGGATAAGCAGGACATTCGAAAGCTGAGTGTGGACCAACTCAAAAGCTGGATGACTGAACACGGAGAAAAAGGATTTCGCGGGAAGCAGATTTACGAATGGATCTGGAAGAAATCGGTTAGTTCGTTTGCGGAAATGACCAATCTTTCGCTGGCTACCCGTGAGCTAATCGACCAGCATTTTGTGATTAATTCGCTGGATGTTTCCAAACAACAGCAAAGTAATGACGGAACAATTAAGTCTGCATTCCGCCTTTATGATGGGAACATTGTGGAGGGTGTACTCATCCCGGCTACCGACCGTATGACAGCCTGTGTGAGCAGCCAGGTGGGCTGTTCGCTGACCTGCAAATTTTGTGCTACCGGATACATGGACCGCAAAAGAAACCTGGATGCTGCCGAGATGTACGACCAGGTGGTAGCCATTGCGCGTCAGGCAGAAGGGAGTTTCAAAAGTCCCCTGACCAACATCGTGTACATGGGTATGGGTGAACCGTTGCTCAACTATGTGAATGTGTTAAAATCCATTGAGCATATTACCTCTCCGGAAGGATTAAATATGTCTCCCAAGCGCATCACGGTTTCTACCGCAGGGATCGCTAAAATGATCAAAAAGCTGGGTGACGATGAAGTTCGTTTCAGACTGGCGCTTTCATTGCATGCCGCTAATGATGAGAAAAGGAACCAGATCATGCCGATCAATGAATCCAACTCTCTGGACAACCTCGCTGACGCACTAAACTATTTTTACAAAAAAACGGGTAATCGGATCACCTTTGAATATATCGTTTTTAACAATTTTAACGACACTCTGGAAGATGCTCGTGAACTTTGGGAGTTTACAAAAAGAGTTCCTGCCAGGGTCAATATCATTGAGTACAATCCGATTGCCGAGGCAGATTTTAAGAATGCCGATGCCGACCGGCTGGATAAGTTTGCTGCATTCCTGGAAGACAGGGGTGTTTCGGTACACATACGGCGCAGCCGGGGAAAGGATATTGATGCTGCCTGTGGGCAATTGGCAAACAAACAGACAGTGGCCTGAATCCTCCCGTTATTTGCTCAGTATTTGATTTTTTTTGACTAATCAGCTGTCAAAATTTAACGCTTGAAAAGCCTTTCATTGGTGTTTATGTCTTTTTTGAATTAACAATTTGGTAACATTGCATCCATAAAGAATAAGTAGTTTTGGCCAAAATTTGGTTCTGAATCTTTACAAGGGCTCGAAGTTACCCGATCCCATAGCCCACAAACCAGATAAAATTATAAAGTAAACTTATACACTTCCTATGTTTGGTCTCGAAACCGACATTTTTCTCCTGCTCGCCTTCAGTCTTTTTGCGGCTTGCGCCTTCGAGTTTGTCAACGGATTTCACGATACGGCCAATGCAGTGGCGACGGTTATCTATACCAATTCCCTCAAGCCCAACATCGCAGTGATCTGGTCGGGATTTTGTAATTTTTTGGGTGTTTTTTTTGGAGGTATAGCGGTGGCGATGGGTATTGTAAACCTGCTGCCGGTGGAGTTGCTTATTGATCAGAATGTTTACCATAGTGTTGCGATGGTATTTGCGTTACTTTTCAGCGCAATTATCTGGAATCTGGGTACCTGGTATTTTGGGCTTCCCAGTTCCAGTTCACATACGTTGATTGGCTCCATTTTGGGTGTGGGACTCGCATTTACATTCATGCCCGAAAATACCCACGGTGCCGGTGTCAACTGGTCCAAGGCCCAAGAGCTTTTCACCTCACTGCTTACTTCTCCCATTTTTGGTTTTGCACTGGCCATCATCATTATGTTTGTGTTGCGGAGGCTTTTATCAAAACCGCTTAGAGAAATTGTTTTTAGCGAGCCCAAGAAAAACCAGCCCCCGCCGATCTGGATCCGGGCGATCCTGATCACGACCTGTACGTTGGTGAGTTTTTTCCATGGCTCCAACGACGGGCAGAAGGGTGTAGGGCTTGTGATGCTGATACTCATAGGAATAGTGCCAGCGCATTTTGCCATAGACAACAGTGTGGATCCTGTGGGTTTGAAAAAAGACCTGGTTCAAATAGAACAGATTGTCAATCGCATTGATACCATAAATTTATCAGCATCTGACAGGTTTAATCTGAGTACTGTGAAATCAGAAATTACCCATCTGAATGCTCAGATCAGTACTACACTTGTTGATAACAAAATCCCTCTCGAACAAAGGATGGATGCCCGCCGCTCACTTTTGCTGATCAGCAGGAATACAAAAACGATTCTGGATAATGGAGATGCCAATCTGAGCAGCGCTGATAAGGCTTATCTTAAAATGCAGTCCAGCAGCGAAATCGGTATCAGGAGATTTACGGATTATGCTCCGGACTGGGTTATATTGATGATCTCGCTCTCGTTGGGCCTGGGCACCATGGTCGGCTGGAAACGGATCGTAATTACCATTGGTGAGAAAATTGGTAAGCAGCATTTAACCTATGCACAGGGAGCTTCGGCGGAGTTGGTAGCTGCAAGTACTATTGGCGTGTCTTCCTATCTGGGACTACCGGTGAGCACCACACACGTATTATCTTCCGGTATTGCGGGTTCCATGGTCGCAAGCAAGGGCGTCAAAAACTTACAAGCAGGAACGATCCGTAACATTGTGATTGCCTGGGTGCTTACACTCCCGGTGACCATGGCGTTGTCGGGTTCGCTCTATGCGCTGCTCCGGTGGATTCTTTGATTTAAATGTCAGATATTAAGCATGGGCCGTAGCGTGATTCACGTTACGGCTTTTTATTTCCGGTTTGCTTTTTACTCGTATTTGGGCTAGAGGTGAAGTGGAGATTTCATCAAATACTGCAGGCCTGAACGTTGACTGTTTATTCATGGTTTTCCATTTCTTTGTTTTTCAAAACTATAATATCGTAATTAGGCATGGATTTTTGAGATTCATCATCATGCCCATAATTCACCATAATGACTCGTATTGAAGAACAAGTTGGCCGCTATGGCTATGTTACCGAAGCAATTGCCGACGATATTGATCTGGTAGCAGAGATCAGCCGCCTGAAAAAAGAGAAAAACGCCGTAATCCTAGCGCACTATTATGTTGATTCTGCCATTCAGGATATTGCTGATTACATTGGAGATAGCCTGGGATTATCGCAACAGGCAGCCGCTACGGAGGCGGAGATGATTGTTTTTTGTGGCGTTCATTTCATGGGCGAAACAGCCAAAATATTGAGTCCGCATAAAAAAGTAGTGATTCCGGATCTGAATGCCGGATGTTCCCTCGCCGATTCGGCACCGGCAGACAAATTTGCGGCGTTTAAAGCGCTGCACCCGGATCATATCGTCATCAGTTACATCAACTGTTCGGCAGAAATAAAGGCACTTACGGATATTGTCTGCACCTCGTCCAACGCCCTTCAGATCGTAAACAGTTTACCTAAAGAACAGAAGATTATCTTCGCACCGGATGCCAATCTGGGAAGATATGTGGCGCACAAAACTGGTCGGGAGATGGTGCTCTGGGATGGGGCTTGTATTGTGCACATCGATATTTCGAGAGAGAAACTAAAGCAGCTGCGCGAGGAAAACCCGGACGCCTTGTTGATCGCCCATCCTGAGTGTAAAGAAGACATATTGTTGCAGTCCGACTTTGTGAGTTCAACAACCGGTCTTTTGAAGTTTGTGCAGGACTCACCGCACGATAAGTTTATTGTTGCCACGGAGGCAGGTATTCTTCATAAAATGAAGCAGTCTGTCCCCCATAAGAAGTTGATTCCCGCTCCCGGTTCCGACAACAACACCTGCGCCTGTTCCGAATGCCCTTACATGAAAATGAACACCATGGAAAAGGTATACAACGCCTTGTATTATGAACAACCTGAAATTTTTGTTCCGGAAGACATCCGTGTAAAAGCTTATGACTCCGTGGCCAGAATGCTTGAAATGAGTAAAGGAATCTGAGTCACTACTTTTTCGTAGCCGGGGGCGCCCAGCCAACAGCCGCCACATCACCTACAACCCTATTAAATAATGCCGCAGTTCGATTTTTTGATTATTGGTTCCGGGATTGCCGGTTTGAGCTATGCCGCCAAGCTGGCCAGGCACTTTGAATCCCGTACCGAAGATATCAGCATAGCACTGATCACCAAGGTTCAGGCAGATGAGACCAATACCAAATATGCGCAAGGCGGAATTGCCGTTGTATGGGCAGAATCGGATTCCTTCGAAAAACACATTCAGGATACAATGGATGCGGGTGACGAGGTCAATAAAAAAAACATCGTAGAAATAGTGGTAAGAGAGGCTCCTGAAAGGATTCGGGAGCTGATTGACTACGGTACCCGGTTTGATAAGGAATCAGGCGGAGAATATGATCTGGCAAAGGAAGGAGGGCATTCGGATCACAGGATTCTCCATTTTAAGGACATTACCGGTGCTGAAATCGAACGGGCGCTATTGGAGGAGGTGAACCGGCATAAGAGCATACAGGTATTTACGCATTATTATGCGGTGGAGCTCATCACACAGCATCATTTGGGTGAAACAGTGTATCGGTATCAGGAGGATATCAGGTGCTTCGGCGCCTATGTCCTCAACAGGCGTACCGGCAAGGTCGAAAAATTCCTGGCCCGAACCACCATGCTGGCAACTGGGGGAATAGGGAATATTTATCAGAGCACCACCAATCCGACGATCGCAACCGGTGATGGCATTGCCATGGCCTACCGTGCAAAAGGAATATGCGACAACATGGAGTTTATCCAGTTTCATCCCACCAGCTTTTACCAGCCAGGTAAAAAACCTTCATTTTTGATCTCAGAAGCCGTACGAGGCTTTGGCGGAATTCTGAAGCGGGGCGATGGTTCTACTTTTATGGAGCAATATGACAGTCGACTTTCCCTTGCCCCACGCGACATCGTGGCGCGGGCCATCGACAGTGAGATGAAGAAGAATGGCGTTGATCATGTATATCTGGATGTTCGCCATTGCGATTATGAGAAATTTCTGGAACATTTTCCAAATATAACGCAGTACTGTCTGGATGCGGGGATCGATGTACGTAAAGATATGATTCCGGTGGTTCCTGCCCAGCACTACATGTGTGGCGGAATCCGGGTGAATGAATGGGGTAGGACCAATATTAATTTTCTCTATGCCGTAGGGGAGTGCGCTTGTACCGGACTTCACGGATCTAACAGGCTTGCATCCAATTCATTACTGGAAGCCGTTGTGTTCGGTCACCGCGCTTATGAAAGCACGGTAGAGCGTTTTAATCTGGCTGAAATCCCTGCAAATATTCCAGAATGGGATGATTCCGGGACAACACACCCTGAAGAAAATGTCCTTGTTACCGAAATGACCCGAGAGTTGAACAGTATTATGTCCAATTATGTGGGCATTGTGAGGACGAACCGACGCATGAAGCGTGCCTATGATCGTCTGGAATTATTACACCAGGAGCACGAAGAATTATACCGGGAATCGAAGGTGTCTGTGGCTATCTGTGAATTAAGAAACATGATTTCCGTATCCTATCTGATCATTAAAATGGCCATGGCCAGGCGGGAGAATATCGGCTTACACTACAATGCAGACCATGTGAAAAGTTAAATATATTTCTTGGAATAAGTATAGTCATCTCTCCATTTTCTCCTTAGCCGGAAGATTTCTCACCGCTCTGCGGGTACGCACATCAATCCGCAGATAAAGCTATTATTTTTCTAATTCTTCTTCTCTCGGTCCGGGTTTTCTTACATGATTTACCACCGGTTATCCAACTTGGTGCTGCTCCCTTTTATTTGCAATAAACCACTAATTAGTATAACTTTTTACTGGGTCTGCGTTTTCGTGTTTCAGGGAAACCAAGGAATTTCGTTCAAAAGCGCGATCGTGGAAGCCTGAAATGTAACCGATCGGATAGCATAAAATTTGCCTTAATTATACCGATTTTGCTACGAAAAAAACTCAAAATTGTTATTTTCTCATATTAGATATGGCTATATCGAGAATGCTTTTTTTTGTTAAAAATTTGATATCATTTTGTACTATCAGATGAGGATTTAGAATTATCAAAAATTTTTTCTGCTGGAAAAATCGAATATTCTTGTTGCTGATGTAGTAATTGTGATTGAATTCTGATTTGAGAGTGTCCTTCCCTTCCTTTTGACAAGTAAAATTTAGTCATCATTTAAACAATAACGTATGGAGGAATTTTCCGTAAGCTGAAATCCCAACACCTTGCTTTTTTGATATCCCCGATCATTTTCCATCGGGGTGCTTTTAACGGTCCGTAACACTACGGTTAGCATTTAGACATTTGCAATTCTTTTATTAACCTAAATTTAATTTATGAACTTATCTACCCGATCGACATATCGGAACTGGTTTCGATGTGTTTTTTCACTTTTGCTAAGCTTATCTGCGGCGACTGGAGCCTTTGCTCAGGTAGCATTGAAAGGAGCAGTAAGAGATGAACAAGGACAAGGCCTGCCTGGTGTAAGTGTCGTTGTCAAAGGTACTACCGCAGGAACTGTCACCGACAATGAAGGAAAGTATTCAGTTAATGCCCAGAGTAGCAACACGCTGGTATTTTCGTACATCGGTTATTTAACACAAGAGTTGCCGGTTGGCAACAAAACCTCCATGGATGTTACTTTAATATCCGACACAAAAGCACTTACAGAGGTCATTGTGGTAGGATATGGTACGGCAAAAAAGGCGACATTAACAGGTTCTGTAACTGCGGTAAAGGGATCTGAGCTTCAAAAAGCTCCAGCTGCTAACCTTTCAAATACACTTGGCGGACGACTGCCGGGCGTATCGGCCGTTCAGTCGAGTGGTGAGCCAGGATATGATGGATCTGCCATACGTATACGGGGAACGAACTCACTTGGAAACAGCAGTGCACTTATTGTAGTGGACGGTGTTCCCAACCGGAGCGGAGGTTTGGATCGGATCAATCCGGCAGACATCGAGAGTATTTCGGTTCTTAAGGATGCAGCTGCCGCGATTTATGGGTCGCGGGCTGGTAATGGTGTAATACTGATCACCACCAAGAGAGGCAAGACGGGAAAACCACAATTGTCGTATGACATGAACTTCGGGGTTTCCCAGCCAACCCGTACACCAAAAATGTCCAACGCCACAGAATATGCTACCATCCGGAACGAGTTGCAGATCTATGATAACCTGCCCGTGGGCGAATGGGGCGGTGCACTTCAGGGCTTCAATTCTACCGGATCATACAAGAGGGTCGACAACGGGAATGTGATCAATGCGGTGTTCAGCCCTGATGATATGAAAAAGTTTGGGGACGGTTCAGATCCTTTACTTCACCCTGATACAGACTGGTATGGATCGGTGATCCGGAAATGGGCTCCACAACAGCGTCACAACGTTCAATTGACGGGAGGCAGTGACAATATCAAATATCTGGCATCCTTGGGATATATCAATCAGGATGGATATTATGTCAATTCGGCCACGGGTTACAAGCAATATGATATGCGGGTAAACCTGGACACCAAGATAAACAAGTATGTTACCGCCAATCTTGGAATTACTTTACGGGAAGAGTTCAGGCATTTTCCAAGTGGCGGAAACGGAGCAGGAGCGATCTTCCGTATGCTGATGCGTGGAAAACCCACCGAAATTGCGATCTGGCCTAACGGAAAACCAGGTCCGGATATTGAAAATGGCCAGAATCCGGCTACCATTACAACCAATTCAACGGGTTACAACAATGACAAAAGAGATTACATTCAAACCAATGGAGGTCTGGAAATACTGATACCGGGCGTAACAGGCTTGAAAGTAAACGTGATGGCCGCACTGGATAAGCAATTGCGCAGGCAAAAAAACTGGGAGACCCCATGGACGCTATATTTCTGGGATAAAAAAACATTTGAACCAGACGGTACAAGCCCATTGCTTACAGGTACAGTTCGTTCGACATTCAAAGATCCTCGCCTTACCGAAACCTCATCTCAGGAGCTTTCGGTACAGCTGACAGGACAAGTATCTTACGACAAATCGTTCGGCTCGCACAACTTCAATGTAATGGGTGGTATACAGCGGGAAAACGTAAATGCTGATGGATTCTTTGCCTTTCGTAGATATTATATCTCTTCGGTTGTGGATCAGGTGTTTGCGGGGGGTAACCTTGAACAGAATATGGGAAACGTGGATCTTTTCAAAAGGGCCAGGCTCAGCTACTTTGGTCGGGCAGGATACAACTTTAAGGAAAAGTATCTAGCAGAATTTCTGTGGCGTGTGGATGGGTCTTACATCTTTCCAAAACAAGGACGCTTTGGATTTTTCCCGGGAGTATCAGCAGGATGGCGTATTTCGGAAGAGGGATTCTGGAAAAACAATATCAGCAATTATGTGAACAACGTAAAAATCAGGGGCTCGTGGGGGCAAATGGGTGCGGAACCCTACAACCTGGGCTCCGACGTTTTGGCTGAATATCAATACCTTTCTACCATGGGCTTTGGAAGTTACGTGATCAACGATCAGGTGGCAAAAACACTGCTTGAAACACGTATTGCGAATACAAACTTTACCTGGGAGGTGGCCAACAACACCAATTTTGGGATTGAGGGAACTTTGTTTAAAGAAAAGGTGGCGTTTGAGTTTGATTACTTTGTCAACAATCGTTCGCGCACGCTTATACCAAAGGCCGGATCGACACCTTCTTCTGTCGGTATCGATGGAAGGCTTCCACCCCAAAACCTGGGCAAACTTCGTAACAAGGGTTGGGAATTTAAGGTTAGTTACGATGGAATCGCCGGTGATTTTAATTACTCATTCAGCGTGAATGGAGGATATGCCAAGAACGAGATTAAGTACTGGGACGAAACGCCTGGTGCTCCAAGCTATCAACAGTCCACAGGTAAGCCTTATCAGTCGTTTCTTGTGTATCAATTCGACGGAGCGTTCAAGGATCAGGCAGAGATCGATAGAAACACATTGGACTACAGCCCGATTACCGGGAATCTGCGTCCGGGTGATATGAAATTTAAGGATGTAAATGGTGATGGTAAAATCAATGGAGATGATCGTTTGCGGTCGGATAAAGTACAACGGCCCTGGTTTACGGGCGGAGCATCCGCCAATCTCGGCTACAAAGCTTTTGATCTTTCCGTATTGTTTCAAGGTACTTTGGGGGGACTTCAGATCATCGGGCTGACGGAGTCGGGCGATATTGGTAATTATCTGAAATATGATTTTGACCACCGCTGGACTATTGACAATCCAACCAGCGAATATCCAAGGCTAACCAACCGTAATAACAGATACTATACCAATACCGGGCAGGCTGGTATCAATAACTACTTTCTAAAGAGCAACAACTATTTGCGTATTAAGAATATAGAGCTTGGTTATAATCTGCCATCTGAAATAGGTTCGAAGCTGGGTCTAAGCAAATTCAGAGTGTACGTAAATGGCCTGAACCTGGTGACCTTTGACAAAATTAAGGTTTGGGATCCGGAAGCGACAACAAACAGCGGGCAGTATTATCCGCAGTCTCGCGTGGTTAACGCAGGTGTACGTGTATCATTTTAACTCCTGAGATTTATGAAATTTAAATATAAAAAAATTGCTCTTACCGCTGTGCTTGGGACCATTGGACTGGTATCATGTAACACCGATTTCCTGGATGTAACACCCCCGACAGAGATTCCGTCGACAGAAGTATGGAAGGATGGTGCATTGGCGGAAGGTTTCGTTACGGGGATTTATGCAGGCCTGCAACAAGGCGGATTTAGCGAACAAATGCTGGCATCACTCACAGATGAAGCCGTATTTACCCATACCGGCCGTAACATCAATACCGTGAATGAGGGGAGTTTAAGTCCTTCCAACCTTGGATGGGTGGACGCTACCTACGGATGGGGTAACATGTATACCTGGATCCGTGCATCCAACATGGCTATTCAAAACCTGGGTGTTGCTACCTTTACGAATGATGTACTAAAAGCACGCCTTAAAGGAGAAGCCTACTTTTTGAGAGCCTACTACTACCAGCAACTTTTGAGGTATTATGGTTCCGTTCCGCTGATTAAAAAGGTGTATGTGTTGAACGAGGATTATTCTGTGGCGCGCAATACCTATGACGAATGTGTGAAGTCTATTGTGAGCGATCTGGATAGTGCTGCTTTGCTGTTGGACGGAAAATCGATGGAGAAAGGTCGTGCATCCAAAATTGCAGCCTTGTCGCTGAAATCAAGGGTGCTGCTGTATGCGGCAAGTGACTTGCATGATATGCCCACAGCCAAGGCCAAATCAACGGTGCTTAGCGCGTTCCCAAAACCGGAATTCTTAGGATATGTATCCGGTGACAGGGTTGCCAGATGGACTGCGGCACAGAATGCAGCAAAAGCTGCGATGGACGCTGGCAATGGGGGGTATAAACTAAATCTGACAGCGCCGGTGACGCCAGCAGAGGGTACGATAAATCACGTCTCTGTGGCCATGTCGGGGGCCAGTGCGGATAAAACACTGGATGCAGCTGCCGCCAGTGAGATGATCTTTGGGAAATTTTTTATACCCAGTTTGGGTGAAGGAGCTCGGCAGACAGGCCTTAACAATGGACCGAACGGTTACCACAACTGGGCAGGTAACACGCCCATAGGCTTGCTTGTGGACGATTATGAAATGATGGATGGTACTCCGTTTAAATGGACGAATCCGGTTCATAAAGCAGCTCCTTACGTAGCCCGGGATCCTCGTTTGTATGCGACGGTGATGTATGATGGTGCCCCGTGGAAGCCTCGTCCATCAGATGCCAAAGACCCGGCTAATCAGATACAAACCGGCGCCTATGATCTTTTGGATGATAAAGGCGCATTGATTAATCGTAAGGGATTGGACACCCGTAGCAGCAGTATTGAAGACTGGAACGGTAGTCGTACAGGGTATTACATGCGAAAGTTTATAGACCCCAATCCAGTATTGTACGACAACACAGATCGCCAGAACATCCCATGGCCTTTTCTTCGGTATACAGAAATCGTTTTTAATTATATTGAAGCGAGTATCGAACTGGGTAAAGAAGCAGAGGCACTTGCCTGGCTGAACAAGATACGCTTCCGGGCCGGGATGCCAGCTGTAAAAGCTACCGGCGCCGAACTGAAAGAGGCATATCGTCGTGAACGGCGAATTGAAATGGCTTACGAAGAGCAACGTTATCATGACGCCCGTCGCTGGATGATTGCTCCGGCAACGCTGGGGAGACCACTTACTTATATCAATGTTCTTGCCAAGTTCAAACCCGGAAAGAGTATGAAGGAGCCGTATCATTATGATACCACGGTATATGACTACACCTATACGTCTGTAGAGGAAAAGTCACATGAGAACCGTACCTGGGTAGACAAAATGTACTACCGCCCCTTTAGCCGCGACGAAATCAACAGGAACTCATTACTTGTTCAGAATCCCGGTTACGATAAGTAGTTGGTGCGTTTATTTAATTACAGTTATAAGAAACTATGCCTGCATTTTCAGGCATAGTTTCTTTGTATTAATCTGTTCATTATGTTTGTGTTAAC
Source organism: Dyadobacter sp. 32 (assembly GCF_902506755.1). Taxonomy (GTDB): domain Bacteria; phylum Bacteroidota; class Bacteroidia; order Cytophagales; family Spirosomataceae; genus Dyadobacter. Next base: position 6,127,097 of record NZ_LR735258.1, read on the forward strand.
CCATATGAAACAACAACCTTTACGACCTTCTGTACTGATGATACTGGTTATGTTTTGCATTTCCAGCTGCCAGAAGACATCCGAAAGTCAAAAGGATTCCAAGGCCAACGGGCCTTCACTTTTCACCCTTCTGTCTCCCGAGAAAACGAATGTAGATTTTACGAATACCTTGACAGAGGGCCTGAACACCAATGTACTGATGTACGAATATTTTTATAATGGTGGCGGAGTTGCCGTAGGTGACGTGAATGGTGATGGATTGGATGATATTTATTTCACCGCAAACATGGTGGCCAATAAACTTTATCTCAATCGGAGCGGGATGAAGTTTGAGGATATCACCGCAACAGCGGGGGTGGGTGGACGTGAAAGGCCATGGAAAACGGGAGTGACTATGGTGGATGTGAATGGGGATGGCAAGCTGGATATTTATGTGTGTTATTCGGGAAACGTGTCACCTGAAAACCTTAAAAATCAGCTTTTTATCAACAAAGGGAATAATGAAAAGGGAACGCCCATCTTTGAAGACGAAGCGGAAATGTACGGCTTGGCCGATCCAAGTACCAGTACGCAGGCCGCATTTTTTGACTTTGATCGGGACGGTGATCTGGATATGTTCCTGCTCAATCACAATCCCAAAGCACTGCCCATACTGGACGAATCAAGTACTGCTGATATACTCAAAAAGAATGACCTTCTTTCGGGCGTGAGACTGTATCGCCATGACCTTAAAGCCGATGGTACTCCACATTTTTCTGACGTAACCGTAAAAGCAGGAATCAGTAGCTCGCCGCTCACCTATGGTTTGGGAATTGGGATAGCCGATGTTAATCTGGATGGCTGGCCCGACATGTACGTCTCCAATGATTATACGGTTCCCGATTTTTTATACCTAAACAACAAAAACGGAACCTTTACAGACGTCACCGATGCCGGTATAGGACACACATCCCATTCTTCCATGGGCAATGATATTGCGGATTTCAACAACGACGGGTTGCCGGATATTTTTACTTTGGATATGCTGCCAGAGGATAATCGCCGACAAAAACTATTGACCGGTTTGGACAATTACGAATTGTTCGATTTTAATGTGAAGATGGGATTTCGTCATCAATATATGAGAAACATGCTGCAGTTGAATCAAGGTTTCGGCGTGGGGCAAGGGGCAAGGAGTAAGGAGAATGGCCCAAAGAGCAAGATACCGATGTTTTCTGAAATCGGGCAGCTCTCCGGAGTTTCAAATACCGACTGGAGCTGGGCTACATTATTCGCCGATTATGACAATGATGGCTGGAAGGACCTTTATATTACAAACGGCAATCTCCGTGATTTTACCAATATGGATTTTGTCAAATACATGGGCGACCATCTGAAACGTATAGAAGGACAGGTGAAAAGGGAGGATGTTTTAGAATTGGTATACAAAATGCCATCTTCGAATATGAAAAATTATCTTTTTCTTAATAAAAGGGATTTGACTTTTGCCAATGTGGCCGAGCACTGGGGTTTAGGTCAAATCTCCAACAGCGGAGGGGCCGCTTACACCGATTTGGATAATGATGGAGATCTGGACCTGGTTGTAAATAATATAAATAGTCCGGCATTTATCTATCAGAATAATAGTGAAAAGCACCTGAAAAATAATTATCTGAAACTTAAACTAGAAGGCGGAGGCAAGAATACGCAGGGCTTGGGAGCCAGGGTTACGATTTACCATAAAGGGCAGGCGCAGTATCTTGAACAGATGCCTACCCGCGGTTACCAGTCCAGTGTATCGCCGATTTTGCATTTTGGCCTTGGAAAAGAGCGCTCAGTTGATTCTTTAAAAATTGATTGGACAAGCGGTAAAGTAGAAAGGTTAGTGAATCCTGGCATGAACAAGTTGCTCGTTTTAAGTGAAAAAAACGCAACGTTTGCCAAGCCGTTAACGGATGATCCCTCCACGTTCTTTGCCGCGGTCTCTTCACCCATTACGTTCAGGAGCCCGGCTGTCAGAACCAATGACTTTAAACGCCAGCCATTGTTGATAAATCCTGTTTCATTCTCGGGCCCTTGTATGACGAAGGCAGATGTCAATAGCGATGGTCTCGAGGACGTCTATCTGGGTGGCGCGTCGGGCGAGGCGGGGAAACTGTACATGCAACAAAAGGGCGGAAGCTTTACATCCAGCCCAATTAAGGTTTTTGAAGCTGATAAGAATAGCGAAGATGCCGACGCGGTATTCTTCGATGCAAATGGGGATGGTTTCAAGGACCTTCTCGTAGTCAGTGGAGGGTACGGGGCCTTTATGCCGGATGATCCGCTTTTGCAAAGCCGATTGTATATCAACGATGGTAAAGGGAATTTTAGTAAAAGAATAGAAGCTTTGCCTAAGATGCTGACCAGCTCAAGCTGTGTGCGGGTTGCAGATATCAATGGCGATGGCTCCCTGGATCTTTTTGTTGGCGGGCGTGTGATTCCAGGACGATACCCTGAACCACCACAGAGTTACATTTTGATCAATGATGGGGTCGGTAAATTTACCGATCAAACAAAATCAGTTGCGGCGGAAGTCCAGAAAATCGGAATGGTAACCGATGCGGCCTGGACGGATTTAAACGGGGATCAAAAACCCGATTTGGTCGTGGTTGGAGAGTGGGTGCCGTTAACGGTTTTTATCCATACAAACGGGAAGCTGGTCAATAAATCGAAAGACTATTTTACGAAATCTTACACAGGTTGGTGGAATAAATTACTGGTGGATGATTTCAATGGTGACGGTAAACCAGATCTTGTAATCGGAAACATGGGCCTTAACACACAGTGCAAAGCCAGTGATGAGGAGCCATGCGAAATGATTTACAAGGATTTTGACGACAATGGAAATGTTGATCCTATCATGAGTTTTTACATACAGGGTAAAAGCTATCCCTACGTAACCCGCGACGAACTGCTTGATCAGATGAGTATCATGCGTACCCGTTTTCCGGACTATAAAAGTTATGCGGATGCTTCGGTTAAAGAAATTTTCACGCCCGACGAACTGAAAGGTGCTACCACTTTAAGTGCAAACTGTTTCAGAACGGTGTATTTTGAAAGTGGCCCTGATGGAAAGTTCATAGAAAAGCAGTTGCCTGTGGAAGTTCAGGTTGCCCCCGTCTACACGATTACGTCCCTCGACTTTGATCGGGATGGGAAGAAGGACCTTTTGTTATGTGGCAATGTGAGCAAGGCCCGATTGCGATTTGGTAAATATGACGCCAATTATGGTGTATTACTCAAAGGGAATGGAAAAGGGAAATTTGATTACGTGCCACAGTCGCAGTCGGGCTTTACATTAAATGGAGATGTTCGTAGCGTGCTCTCTGTCGGTAACAAACTTCTTTTTGGTGTCAACCAGCAACCTCTACAGGCCTATCAAATGACCATAAAATGAGACACAAACTTTTACTGTTTTCTGCGCTGATCGGTTTTTTTGTCGGTTGCAAAAAGAGGGATGATAAAAACCTTCAGATAAATCCTGAAACGATCGGAGAGATCACTGCCCAAATGACGGATGTGATGGTGCACGACGTTACCAATCCTCCATTGGGTGCTCGCTTTTTTTCGTATGCCTGCCTGGCGGGTTACGAGGTGGTGGCATTAAACGACACTGCTACCCAAAGCATGCATGGGGTTTTGAATGAATTTCCGGAAATTGTAAAGCCGGATGGTGTAGACGCTTATTCGTATCAATTAAGTGCTGCACTGGCCATGTTGGAAACAGCCAAAAAAATGCAGCCATCCGGGCAGGTATTGTTGCAAAAATATCAGGATCGGTTACTAGACTCTTGTAGGGCAGCAGGTTTTGATGAAGACGTTATAGAGGGATCCGGCCAGTATGCGTTGGCAGTCAGCAAGCAGATTTTAAAGTATGCCAAAGCGGATAAATACAACCTGGTCAGTAATTTTCCGCGTTATGAACCCAAAGAAGCATCAGGAAGCTGGTACCCTACGCCTCCCGGATATTTTCCGCCGGTTGAGCCCTATTTTAATACCGTAAGACCTTTTTTTCTGGATTCGGCTTCACAGTTCAAGCCGGCTCCTCCTGTGGCGTTTTCGGAGGACAAAAATTCACAATTTTTCAAGTTTATGAAGTCGAATCATGAGGTCAGATTGGATAAGGAAAAGATGGTGATCGCGGCTTTCTGGGATTGCAATCCATTTGCACTTGACAATAAAGGACATCTGCTCGTGGGCATGAAGAAAATATCCCCCGGTTCACATTGGATGGGAATTACAGACATTGCATGCAGGAAGGGCAAAATGAATTTTGCGAAAACGATGAAAATCACTACCTCTGTGGCGTTAGGAATGATGGATGCCTTTATGGCTTGCTGGGATGAAAAGTATCGTAGCAACCGCATCAGGCCCGAAACGGCAATCCGCAGATATATAGACCCAACCTGGAAGCCATTCCTGCAGACGCCTCCGTTTCCTGAATATCTGAGCGGACATTCGGTTGTTTCATCGGCGGTGTCGGTGATATTGACCCATTACTTTGGAGATAATTTTGCTTACACCGATACCGTTGAGGAGCGCTTCGGACTGGAAGCCCGCGATTTCAAATCTTTTGAGCAAGCCGCACAGGAAGCAGCGATCTCCAGATTTTATGGAGGTATACATTTCATGGATGCCATTGAGGTGGGGGTAGATCAGGGAGCGAAGGTGGGGCAATTGGTGGTTGGCAAGCTGAAGTAATGTATTGATGCGTATAAGCGCCTGATTAAAATTTCATCTCGAATTTGCTTTGCTTTCTAGATTCTGGTCACGCGTCGATTTTGAGATCATGGCTGCTGATCAATTCCTTTGTATAGGCATAACCAATATCAAACAGCTGCTGTGTTTTGCGAAAGTCGAACGGATTGAAACGGTACAGCTCGGGTGCTTCGATGAGCAGATCACATCGATCCAGGCTGGCTCTGGCTTTACCCCGCATGGCAAGTCGGAAACTCCGGTACGCAATGTTGTGGATATAGGAGGATGATTTTTGCAGGGCAATGGGATTGCAATGGATTCCGATCAAATAATCAACCTCCTTTTCAATGGCTGCCACAGGTAAATTATTGAAAATGGCCCCGTCGATCAGGTCGCGCTCCTGAAAACGAACCGGTTTGAACAATCCCGGTAAACAGCAGGATGCCAGTACGGGCTTTGCCAGTTCCCCACGGCTGAAACATACTTCCTCGCCTGCCTGAATATCGGTGGTTGTGACCACCAATGGCGTTTTCAGAGATTCGAACGTGTTTTCAGGAATATATTTTAGCAGGATTTTATCGGCATGTTCAATGCTTAGCAAGCCGCTCGGGCTGAAACCGTACCGGATTGACCGTGAGAATTTTGTTTTTAGAAAGATTTCAAGGATTTCATCCGGGGTATACCCATAAGCAAGCAAAGCGCCAATGAATGCACCTGCACTTGTACCGCTGATGATATCAAATTTTACGCCCTGTTCTACAAGCGCTTTGATGGCGCCAATATGGGAAATCCCACGCGCCCCACCGCCAGAAAGTACAAGTCCTGTTTTCATGGTTTATTACTAAAGAATCTAAGCGTTTTTTGTGCGGAGTTTCCGTGGTTCTCGGTGTTATTCCCTTACATTCAAAGGAAATTAGTCAAATTACCCCGCTCCCGGATTTTGATCCCCTTTTCCGTTTGCTCCACAACTGCCGCCTCATACAACGGGTCATGTTCAAATAACAATATACATTTTTCGTCAACGGCTCTTTGAAGAACGATTCCTTTTTCCTGCATGGTCAGCAAAGGTCTCACATCATAACTCATGATCCAGGGTAGGGGAATGTGAAAGGACGAGGGCAAAAGGTCGGCAACATAAATGATCTTATGGCCCTGATAACGAATCAATGGCAACATCATTTGCTCCGTGTGCCCGTCTACATGAATAAAATCAATGTTTGAAAAAGGGGAGACTGATTTATCAATGAATTTTAACTGTCCCGATTCTTTTAATGGTAAAATATTCTCTTTTAGAAAGGAGGCTTTTTCTCGTGGATTTGGATTGACGGCCCATTCCCAGTGACTTTCATTGGACCAGTAAGTGGCGTTGGGGAAAGTGGTTCCGAGCGTTGCACCATCCGGTCTGCGTTCGATTGCACCGCCCACGTGGTCAAAGTGCAGATGTGTAAGGATAACGTCGGTCACATCGCTCAGATCATATCCTTTGCCTCTGATCGACGACTTTAGTGTTGCGTCTCCATGCAGATCATAAAAGCCGAAGAATTTATCATTCTGTTTATTGCCCAGGCCGGTATCAATCAATATCAGTTTATTTCCATCTTCGATGAGCAAACAACGCATGGCCCAGCTGCAAAGATTCTTCTCGTCTGCCGGATTATGGCGGTTCCACAACGATTTGGGCACGACACCAAACATGGCCCCGCCATCCAATTTGAAAAAGCCTGTATCGATGATGTTTATTTTCATAATGGGAAGCGTGATTTAAATTGAGCTTAACTAACGTGTAAGGTAAGTGTTGACTAAATTCGTCTTTTGATAAATGTAGTTAAACGTATCACAATTTTCTCAATCTACGTATTTTATCAGGTAAAATCTGCCTACTTGTATGCCCCAAACATTATTTGTAAAAGTGCTTTTTCAGTCGCTGATATGCTTTACTTTATCCGTTTTTACCTGTGCATTTGCTCAAAAAACACCCATTGATTATGTTGAAACCAGAATAGGAACGGCACCTTCCACCACGGAAAGTGCCCGGGCGCATAGTGAAGCCGGAAGTGAATTGAAGGGACAAACCATTCCCGCAGTAGGGAGGCCGCATGGAATGACTCAGTGGACCCCACAAACCCGATCAACAGAAACCAAATGTATTGCTCCCTATTATTACAACGATACCAAATTCCAGGGGTTCAGGGGGACACATTGGCTAAATGGCTCCTGCGTACAGGATTACGGCACTTTCACGGTCATGCCCATGACCGGGGAGCTCCTGGTAAACCCGGAAATGCGGGGCTCCACTTTTTTCCATAAGCAGGAAAAAAGCACGCCAGATTATTATGCAGTACAGCTGGATGACGAAAAAGTGCTGGCAGAAATAACGTCTTCCTCCCGCTCTGCGATGATGCGGTTTACCTTTCAAAGTGACAATGAATCATTCGTTGTGGTAGAACCCAATAGTGACGAGGGGCAGGGTTTTGTAGAGATATTTCCGGATAAGGGTGAAATCGTGGGCTTCAACCCGGTTCATCGCATATATCAGGGTAGTGGGCAGCCTGCTGGGTTTAGCGGTTATTTTGTTTTAAAATTTGATAAAAAGCCCATACAGTATGGTGTTTGGCATGGTGACACGCTTAAGCCGGCCGGCCGATCTATGGCAGGTAGTGGTAAACGCGAGAAAATTGGCGCATATCTTGGATTTGGTGATGCCAGGCAGGTGATCACGGTCCGGGTCGGGACATCTTTCACAAGCATTGAAGGAGCGCGCCGTAACCTGGAAGCAGAACTGAGCGGGCAGTCCTTTGAGGGTATTCAAAAGGCTACCAAAAGGGTTTGGAATGATGAATTGAATAAAGTTAAAGTCCAGGGGGGTGCCAAGGATAAGGTGCTGTTTTATAGCGCCCTCTATCGGACAAAACTCTCGCCCAGACTGTTTTCTGACGTGGATGGAAGCTATCCGTCTTTTGCTGGCGGAACACCATTACAAAAAACAGACGGTTTTGATTACTATTGCGATTTCAGCATGTGGGATACGTTCAGGGCCGCCATGCCACTGCAAACCCTGCTTGAGCCAAAACAAGCTGGCGACATGATGCAGTCGCTTGTAAAAAAAGCAGAACAGGGCGGCTGGATGCCCATATTTCCGATATGGAATCACTATACTGCAGCCATGGTCGGAGATCATGTGATGTCGGTGATGGCGGATGCTTATGCCAAAGGGGTCAAGAATTTTGATGTAACGTCGGGTTACAGTTTTCTTCGCAAGAATGCATTTGAAATCAATAAAGATGTAAAAAGCTACGAAGCCGGCAAGGGACGACGGGCGCTGGCGTCTTATCTGAAGTATGGATATGTTCCGTTGGAAGACAGTGTATGGCAGGCTTTTCACAAGCGTGAGCAGGTTTCGCGAACCCTGGAATATGCTTACGACGACTTTTGTCTGTCGGTATTGGCGGACGGGCTGGGGCACAAAGAAGATGCTGAAAATCTAAGAAAACGAGCTTTGAATTACCGGAATGTGATAGATCCGGCTACGGGATATGGGCGGGGGCGTTTTGCGAATGGCGATTGGGTTGCTCAATTTAACCCCTTTGCAAAAAGGGTCGATTTCATTACCGAAGGTTCTCCGGCACAATATACCTGGTTTGTCCCGCATGATATCAATGGTTTGAAAAACCTGATGGGTGGAAATAAGGCATTTATCGCAAAGCTGGATACTTTGTTTGAACAGGGACACTACTGGCATGGAAATGAACCCAATCACCAGATTGCCTATCTGTATGCTTACGCAGGACAGCCCTGGAAGACCCAGAAGTGGGTCAGGAAAATTATTAGTGAAGAGTATGACGCCGGCGTTGGCGGGCTCAGTGGAAATGAGGATGGAGGACAGATGTCGGCGTGGCTGGCATTCAGTATGATGGGTTTTTATCCGGTGGCCCCGGGAACGCCCAATTATGTGATCGGAACGCCGGTATTCGAAAAAGTAGTACTGGATTTGCATGGCAAAAAGTTTGAAGTCATTGCGAAGAATGTATCCTTGTCGGCTCCTTACATTCAGTCCGCCACTTTAAATGGTAAACCTTTTGCAAGAACCTGGTTGTCGCACGAGGAATTGACAAATGGGGGCAAGCTGGTTTTACAAATGGGCGACAAGCCTCATGCACAGTGGGGAGCTGCTCCTACGGATACACCGCCTTCCCTGACCAGATAATGCCATCTGGCGTTGATGTAATTTTGCGATTTAGTATAATGATGATGTATAATTGCATTAATTGGGATTTTTGGAAATTATATTCTGATATTTTCATTTTTCGCCGTATAAAGTTTGTAATCGAGGTGCTTCTTCCTTAATTTTCGTTTGTATCAAATCCCATCCCGTCCCATTCAGATGAACCGTAGAAATTTTTTCGAGAAGGCAGTTCCTGCCAGTTTTGCTATTGGAGCCATTGCCAGTTCATGTGCTCCGAAAGGTCAGCCTTTGTACTCAGATAAACATTTTCATATCAGCAAGGGCTATCACCAGATCCCTAAACTGAGGCTTTCAATGGATCGGATCGTGAAGGAGACAGTGGGTCTTCGCCCTTTTCGGGCATCGGGCCCGCGTATTGAAAGTGAGCAAATGGGTAACAAAACCATCGTGCATAATTACGGACATGGGGGAAGCGGGTGGTCGCTTTCGTGGGGCACTGGTAACATGGCGCGCAACATGGTGCTTGCTACCAAAGAAAAAAAGATTGCCATGCTCGGTTGCGGTACGGTGGGGATCGCTACTGCACGGCTTTTGCAGGAGAGTGGCTGTGAAGTGACCATTTATACCAAAGATGTTCCTCCCAATATTACCAGCAACCTGGCTACGGGAACGTGGTCGCCAGCTTCGAGGGTATGTGATGTCAAAGTGGCTAAACCTGAGTTTAAAGCGATCTGGGAAGAGGCAACCCGCTTTTCATTCAGGCGTTTCCAGAATTTGCTTGGGATGGGAGAGATTGCCGCCTGGGCTGAAGAATATGGCGTTTTCGACGATGCGCCCCAATATATTCCCGGAGCAGGCGGAGAAGATTTTGAGCTGGAAGGCTTGCTGCCCGAGCGTGTGAGACTGGACAAGAAGGAGCATCCTTTCAATGCCAATCATGTCACCAGGCGCGCCAATATGATGTTTAATATTCCTTCCTATTTACGCCACCATCTCAATGATTTTCTGATGTTTGGAGGAAAGGTAAAAATTCAGGAGATCAAGAAAATGGATGATATTGATGCGTTATCCGAAAGGGTGGTGGTAAACTGCATGGGTTTGGGAGCAAAGCCTGTTTTTGACGATAAAGAACTTACACCAGTTTCCGGACAGCTGTCCTGTCTGATTCCCCAGAGCGACGTCAATTACAAGCTATACACCAGAGGCGCTAATTTCATTTCGCGAAAAGATGGGATTTATCTGGGTAGCAATGGCATCGTGGGCAACTGGGATACCACACCCAGCCGTGAGCAGACTGAAAAGGTGTTTACCATTCTCAATAAAGTGATGACGGAGATGAAGGGGTAGGGGTAATTAAGAGTTAAGAATTAACCGGGGCCGCGGGCGACAATTGAGAATTAAGTTATCTTTCAACTTGTTCTCTGAGTTTTTGTACGAACGAGACATCTACTCCTACCAATCCTGCAATTTTGGCATCGTCAAAGGCTGTTTTGAGGATCAGGGAAGTTGAGAAGACCTTTTTATCTTTAAGTTCCTGTTTGCTCATACCTTTTTCAATTCCTTTTTTATATAGAAGATCGTTTTCTTCTTTGAAAAATGTGCTGATGCTTTGCATAAGTTTTCCTGTTTTAACTACCAAGTTACGAAGTTGGGATAGTATTCGAAACTGCACCCATCTTCTTTTTAACGCAAAATTTCCTGTCGTAGTTTCTTCAAACCGATCAATGATACGTTGTATAGCTATCTCAGGCGAGTCATTTCCGAAATTACCAAGTAATGCAAACAAAACCTCTTCGGATTTTGAAGAAGCTAGAAAAATCCGGTAGTCAATTTCTGAAAATGTAATTAATGGGAAACTAAACGTAATTCTGTCCGTTTGAAGTCTAAGGGGCATTGCAGGTGTTTTCTCCCCCAGGTAGAGAACATGTTGTACCACAGGAAGCTTATATTTTCGGTAAAGCATGAGGTAATAATCGGCCATACGGAAAATCATTTCGGGTTCATCTACTACCTGAAATTCGATTTGTAGGATAAAAGATTCGTTGTTTACCGTAGTTATTTTTTTTGAGCACGTCCGGCTCACGTTCTTTTGTATGTTGTAAAGAATCAGGAAGTTCCTCGGAGTGGATCGCATGGATTCCCAAAAGGATTTCCATCAGGCCAGGAATAGCCGCCTCTATATTTTCTTTGAATATTCGATCGTACTGTTTACTCTGTTTTGCCATTTTGATTACAGTGTGTTTGAGAATTTTTGACAAATTAAGAAGTTTACCTTTAATCACAGATCTGTCTCAAATTCAGCTTGTTTAACTATGTTCAAAGGCCTTTTTTTGTTTGATTGAGGCGTCTTACCCTTTTGCAGCGATCGGCCTTATTGATAAACTAATATTTTTGATTACTCCTTCAGAAACCATATTTTAACGGTTATAATGAATTTGGGTTTCAGCTTCGTAATCCGGATTAAACATAACATCCATAAAAACATGAAAAAAATAGGGTATTGGGCAGGGCTTTTATTATGGTCGTTTGCCTCTAACGCACAACAAAGTCTTACCCCGGAATTGCTTTGGAAGCTCGGTCGGGTGTCGGGGCTGGGTGTGTCCGGGGATAAGAAATTTGTCGTTTACGTTGTGAGTACACCGGATGTTTCCGACAATAAAAGTACGAGCAGAACTTATAGGATCCCCGTCACGGGGGGCGAAGCTGTGGAGATCAAAGCAACTGAAGAATTGCTTGGGAATTCGAAAATCTCTCCTGATGGCAAGTTTATTCTTACCTCAAACCCCGTTCAGGAGCTGAAAATTACCGGGATAGACAAATATGCAGATCTGCCCAAATCAAATGCATACGTTTTTACTTCACTCAACTACCGCCACTGGGATACCTGGGAGGACGGGAAATTTGATCACGTATTTGTGGCTCCCTACGCCAATGGAAAGGCCGGAGATGCCAAAGATATCATGGCCGGGGAAAAATTCGATTGTCCACAGAAACCGTTTGGCGGCGATGAAGATTTTATCTGGAATCCGGATAGCAAAAGGGTAGTGTATGTAACCAAGAAGAAATTCGGAACGGACTATGCGTTGAGTACCAACACCGATTTGTTTGAATATGACGTAGAAAAAGGAACAACCAAAAACCTTACCGAAAGCAACAAGGGCTATGACATTGCTCCGGCCTACAATGCGAAAGGTGAACTTGCCTGGTTGCAAATGAAACGGGACGGCTACGAATCGGATAAGCAGGATATAGTGGTCATGCATGCCGGTGGAGCTATGAATCTGACGGGCCAGCGTGACGATATTCATGTAGATGGATTCAAATGGGGAGATGACAACAGAACCATCTTTTTCTGGGCGCCGATAAACGGAACCATCCAGCTTTTTAAAGTGAATTATCCCGGTCTTACCAGAATGATGCCGGTCATTACGCAGATCACCAAAGGAGACTTTGATATCAACGGTGTTCACGGGCAGGTGGGGAATACCCTGGTCGTTTCAAGGAGCGATATGAACCGGGCAAGCGAACTCTATACGGTAGACATTGAGTCGGGGGAAATGAAGCAGCTCACGCATGTAAATGACCCTATTTACAGTGGAATGCCTAAGTGTAAAACAGAACGGAAATGGGTGGCCACAACCGATGGAGAGAAAATGCTGGTATGGGTTATTTATCCGCCGGATTTCGATCCTGCAAAAAAATATCCTACACTGCTCTATTGCCAGGGTGGGCCGCAGGCGGCGTTAACGCAATTTTACTCATACCGCTGGAATTTTCAACTGATGGCTTCACAGGGATACATCGTGGTAGCACCTAACAGACGAGGCATGCCAGGACATGGCACCAAGTGGAATGAGCAGGTGAGTAAGGATTGGGGTGGACAGGTGATCAGGGACTACCTGAGCGCAATTGACGCAGAATCCAAAAATGCCTATGTGGACAAAGCCCGTCTGGGTTGTGTGGGTGCTAGTTTTGGCGGATTTTCCGTGTTTGCGCTGGAAGCGCAGCACAACGGACGTTTCAAATCCTTTGTTTCGCACGACGGTGTGTTCGATTTTCGCAGTATGTACGGCACCACCGACGAAATGTTCTTTGAAAACTGGGAGTTGGGTGGCAATTATTGGGACAAGTCCAATGCCGTAGCGCAGCGCTCGTTCAGTCAGTCGCCGAGCAATTTTGTCGACAAGTGGAAAACGCCGATATTCATCATTCAGGGTGGGAAAGATTACCGGGTTCCCATTGAGCAGGGCTTGCAGGCGTTCCAGGCTGTTCAGCTGAAAGGGATCAAGAGTAAATTGCTGTATTTGCCCGATGAAAACCACTGGGTGCTCAGTGCGCAGAATGCGCTGGTATGGCAGCGGGAGTTTTTTGGCTGGCTCTCAGAAACGCTGTAAGCTTATTGAAACTTGCGGAATGACGTTATTTATTCACAAATCAATCGTTGAATAAATAACGTTTTTCTTTGTGAAGCTATGGAGGCGATGTTACCCGAATTGTCACGTCAGGTAAACGTTATTGCTACGAACCAATCTTCCGTATACGTTTAAGGAAACAATCCACCCTAGCTTGGAAATCTGATTTTATAGTTAATAACAGGATAGAAATCGAAAAAATAGATATGATCATAGATCTTCGTAGCGATACAATTACAAAACCTACCCGTGAAATGCAGGAAGCCATGTGGGCAGCAGAAGTGGGGGACGATGTATTTGGTGACGACCCCACTGTAAATGCCTTGCAGGAAAAAGCGGCATCGCTTTTTGGTATGCAGGCTGCACTTTTTTGCGCCTCGGGAACAATGACCAACCAGCTCGCTATCCGCGTGCATACACGGCCGGGAAGCGATGTGATTTGTGACAAAAGCTCACACATCTATTTGTACGAAGGGGGAGGGATAATGCTCAACGCATTTTCGTCCGTCAAGCTACTGGAAGGAGATCGGGGTCGATTGTCTGCCTCCCAGATTGCAGAGGCCATCAGTCCTACGGATGATATTCATTCTACCATAACCAGGCTGGTTTCGTTGGAAAACACCATGAACAAGGGTGGAGGCTGCTATTATGCTTTTGATGAACTGGTTAAAATAAAAGAGGTATGTACTCAAAAACGCATTCCGCTGCACCTGGACGGCGCCAGGCTGTTCAACGCACTGGTGGAAACAGGCGAATCACCGAAACAATTTGGACAGATTTTTGACAGCATCAGCATCTGTTTGTCTAAAGGACTGGGCTGTCCGGTGGGTTCTCTTCTGTTGGGATCGAAGGAAATCATAGCCGAAGCACGACGGTTTCGTAAAGTGATGGGTGGAGGCTGGCGACAGGCGGGGTTTCTTGCCGCGGCAGGTAGCTATGCGCTGGATCATCATGTTGAACGTTTGAAAGAGGATCACCAGAGAGCCAAAGCAATCGGGGAACTTTTTGCCGGCAGAGCAGAAGTGGAAGCGGTTTTTCCTGTTGACACCAACATCGTGATCATCAGGCTGGCCGGCTCCATTTCCGAAAAGGCGTATGTTCAAAAATTGGCTGCGTCCAGCATCCGCGCAGTGACCTTTGGCAAAGGCCTTGTCCGGTTTGTAACACATCTGGATTTTACGGATGATCATCTGGAGGAGATGCGGAGGAGAGTGGCTGTGTTGCTTTGAGGTCTACCACTGGAGCGACCTTAGAAAGCCTGTACAGTTGTTTTGTCCGGTACAAAAAACGGTGGTTTAGCTGGTAAGGGGAGGTTGTTAGAAATTCTCCCATTTTTTGTATGTGTGGCAGTTCAAACATATTGTACACGAAAACAAATTACAGTATATTTATAAAAGTTAAGAAACGTGTACATTTAAATATGGAAATTGGTTATGCAAGGGTGAGCACCCAAGAGCAAAATTTAGATTTGCAAATGGATGCATTTAACAAGGCAGGCATAAAGAAAATTTTTACGGATAAGGTATCAGGGGTTAAGTCAGAAAAACCAAACCTGAATGAATTATTGAGATACGCCCGGCCTGGTGATACAGTTGTGGTCTGGCGACTTGACAGGTTAGGCCGGACTACTGTGCAGCTTATTCAATTTATAGAGGAGCTGAGTAGGCAAGGAATCAATTTGCGTTCGCTGACTGAACCTATTGATACAAGCACCGCCACAGGAACAATGATTGTGCAAATTTTCTGCGTGTTGGCTGAGCATGAGCGAAACGTTCTACGTGAACGTACGAAAGCAGGGCTGACCGCTGCGCGGGCCAGGGGAAAGGTAGGAGGACGAAAGAAGGGATTAGTAAGTAAGTACGAAAATATCAAGCACCTGGTTAAGGCTTCATACGACACCAAGACTGCTACAATCGAACAGATAATGAATGCCTATAATATTGGCTCTAAAAGCACACTGTATAAAATTTTAAAATCATAATAATGGGAGAGATTCTGGATCGCTTTCAAAAAAATGCTCCGGCGGAGCCAGCACGATTGCGAGAAAAAGCAGAGAAAGCAATGAGTTCTGACGTAATTAACTTACGGGATGATTTGGAAGATGCAGCAAAAGAGGTTCTGTTGCATAAGGGTGGAAAGGTCAGATTGCAAAGATTGGATGAATTTTTAGATGAAGTCTAAGTGATACACTAACTAAGTGATTTAAGAGAAAATTTAAACGCTATTTTAAGATGATAACGCTAACAATTGAATTGCCAGAAGAAGAAACGTCCTTTTTTAAGGAATTTTTAAGTAAGATTCATGGAAAAATAATTTCCGAAGACAGAGTTCCTAATGCCGAAACTATTAAGGCTATGGAAGAGCTTAAAAGTGGGAAAGGAATCAGGGTAGGAAGTGTTGATGAGTTAATGAAATTAGTATAGCCATGTTTGAAATACTATACTCAAGGAAATTTCTAAAAGATGCTAAATTGTTGAAAAAACGTAGTTTGCAAGATTTTGAGGAATTGGCTAATGTGCTTAGAATATTGGCAGATAAAGGGCACAAAGGGCTGGATAGAAAGCATAATGCCCATAAATTAAGTGGTGAGTATAGTGGTTATTGGGAATGTCATGTTCGGCCAGATGTATTGCTTATTTGGGACGAAAATGAAAGACTTATGCTATTGGAATTGGTGAGACTGTAAAATGAACTCTGTCTAAAAGTTTTAACTTTAAGACAGAACATGGAAAAGACAGAATTCGAACAGATGCGCGATAAGGCGCTCGAACAGTTGATGAAAGGACAATCGTTAACTGGAAAAGACGGGGTCTTCGCTCCGCTACTTCAACAATTTTTGGAAAGCGCTCTTGAGTCAGAAATGAATGCTCATCTCAATGTGCAGGAGCGAGAATCGGGTAACAAGCGCAATGGTAAAGGTAGCAAACGCCTAAAAACAATGTCTGGCGAAATTATTTTGACTACCCCAGAGGACCGAAAAAGCAGTTTTTCGCCTCAAATCGTCAAGAAACGCGAAACCGTCCTGGCTGACAACCTGGCTCCTCAAATTATTGGATTATACAGTAAAGGAATGAGTTTCCGGGATATATCTGACCATATCCAGCAGATGTATGACGTTGAAATATCTCATGCAACTCTTTCTGAAATCACAGAAAGAGTAATTCCGCAAGTCAAGGAATGGCAAAGTAGGCCATTGGAAAGTCTTTATACAATCGTTTGGTTAGATGCTATGCATTATAAGGTCCGCGATGGAGGTCGGGTAGTAACACGGGCTGTTTACAATGTGCTTGGTGTAAATCGACATGGCTATAAAGACTTGATTGGTATGTATATCTCTGAAAGCGAGGGTGCTAACTTCTGGCTTTCAGTGCTTACTGACCTTAAATCCAGGGGAGTGAAAGATATTTTGATAGCTTGTACCGATAATTTAACAGGCTTTTCGGAGGCTATTTTGGCATCATTCCCTGATTCCGAGATTCAGAGTTGTATCATTCACCAGATCCGAAATTCGCTTAAATATGTAGCCTCCAAGGATCAAAAAGTTTTCATGCAAGACTTGAAAATAGTCTACCAAGCGCCTACGAAAGATAAAGCCGAAGTAGAGCTGGATAGGCTCAACGATAAATGGGGGGCGAAGTATCCTGTCGTGATAAAATCCTGGCAGAATAATTGGCACAAATTGTCGACCTATTTCGCTTATGACGAGCAGATTAGGAGACTTATTTACACGACGAATGCAGTCGAAGGCTTTCATCGGCAGGTTCGCAAGATCACTAAGACAAAAGGCGCTTTTCCCAATGACATGGCATTGCTGAAATTGATATATTTAGCAGTCGAAAATATCAGTAGGAAATGGACATCGCCCTTGCAAAACTGGGCACTTACTGCCCAACAATTGCATATCAAATTTGGCGATAGAATGCGAATGGACCTTTAATTTTGCCTTCCAATATAAAACGCAAAAATAGCCAGTTATTGAATTTATCTGTAATAGTTGAGACTTAATCTGACAGTTAGTAAATTTACTAACCATAAAATCAGTTAAGTTATGACGACAACGCAAAAGTTAATTCAACCCAAACTTGGCTTGTTAAAATTAGCCGAAAAGTTGGGAAATGTATCCGATGCCTGTAAAGTAATGGGCTATTCGAGAGATTCCTTTTATCGCTTTCAAAAACTGTATGATGAAGGTGGAGAATTGGCGTTGAAAGAAATAAGCAGAAGTAAACCGCTGTTAAAGAACAGGATCGAAAAGCAGATTGAGGATGTGGTAGTAGCCTACGCCATTGAATCGCCAGCGTTCGGGCAACAACGTGCATCTAATGAATTAAGGAAAAGAGGAATTTCAGTTGCACCTTCAACCATTCGCTGTGTCTGGGTTCGCCATGATCTGGAAACGTTTCAAAAGCGTTTAAAAGCACTTGATGCAAAGGTCGCCCAGGAGGGAATAATTCTGACCGATATACAAGTCGCAGCACTGGAACGTAAAAAGGAAGAAGAGCAAAGCAGAGGTGAAATAGAAACTCATCATCCAGGTTATCTGGGCGCTCAGGATACTTATTATGTCGGATATATAAAAGGTGTTGGTAAGATTTATCAGCAAACATTTATTGACACATACAGCCGCGTAGCTTTTACGCAGGTTTATGATCGCAAAAATGCATTGGTTGCTGCTGATATGCTCAACGATAAAGTTTTGCCATTTTATCAGGACCAACAAGTTGATTTACTACGTATACTGACGGATCGAGGCACAGAGTATTGCGGTGCGAAGGAACAGCATGAATACCAGCTTTATTTAAATATCGAGGATATTGATCACACTCGAACAAAGGCTAAGAGCCCACAAACGAATGGGATTTGCGAGCGTTTTCATCGCACCATGCAGGAAGAATTTTATGCTATTGCATTCCGAAAAAAAATCTACAATAGCTTAGAATCTCTGCAACTTGATATGGATAAATGGATGGAGTATTACAATTCAGAAAGAGCACATAGCGGTAGATATTGTTATGGGAAAACACCAATGCAGACCTTTTCAGAAAGTAAGGCAATCGCAAAAAGTAAAAATGTGAATGAGCTTTTTGATAAAAGTAATAACTTTATAATGTCAGAGAAAGCGGAAACGAGCTCTGCTGGAGAGCAACTCGCCAGGAATACTCTGACCGACGAAAATGATAAAGGGGCTGTTAGTTTTCCAGCCCCTTCTTCCCAAAATCATTTTTTGAGCAATCCCTAAAAAAACTCAACTGTCAGATCTAGTGTTAGTTATTACAAATTTATCAAGGGTAAATGAACGGCCTCGTGCCTCCGCCGCCCTTGACAAACCCAATAACAAGCAAAAAAGCATTTGAAATCGAAAAGAAAAATTAAATTTGAATCAACTTAGATGATCAGACAGAGTTTAAATTACACTCCCGAATTGGTCAGGACGGGTACTCATTCCGACCTGTTTAAATAGTCTTAAAAAAACAATACATGATCAAAGTGACAGCCTGTCACTTTGATCTATTGTCTCAAAAAACGAAGGATTTGATGTTACCCAAACTCCTTTATTTTCCCGTTAGAACTTACATTCCAAGAACGCTCTGTGCAGGAGTCTTAGTAAAATGACAGCCTGGCCGAGCTCTTCAAGCTAACCTACTTAATCTTTACCGACTCCATGATATGCACAAGTACTTTTTCATTATTGTTGTTGCTGAAAAGGGTTAGTCTGAGCGAATTTCCCAGGTTGTAATAGATCCCGATCACCCCTTTGCCGGGTTTTCTTGGCTTCACCATTTTTGTTGAGTAGCCATCCCGATTCTCTTCTTTTATGAAATGCGTATTGGAAGTGATGGTTGTAAAGCGGTTGGAATACATGCCATAATCGTAATGCAGCGTATCCTTGCCATCGGTAATGCCGCCGACCCGGGAGTCATAGCCCTGACGACTGAATTGTTTCCATTTTGAAGGTGCCTCAAGTGTGAACGTGTCGAAATCAAATGTTATCCATTCACGTCTTGGCTCCTCTTTGGTACAGGCGAGCATCAGGCAACAACATGTCAGAAATGTAATGGCTTTCATAAGATCTGGTTATCGGTTTTAGCTTGGAACCATTTTAAGATCAAATGGTTGGAATGCCGTACACTTCATCAATCTCCACATCGATCCACCATCACGGCTTCACCGTCAATATCCCCGCATTATACGCGCCGAAGCAGCCTAGTCCGCCCTCAATATTTGTGTAAACCAGGGCAGGCTCCACAAATGGATTGTCATTGTTAGCACCGTCTTTTATCGACTTGCTGAATTTGTAATAATTTTCATCCAGGTTCAGTACTTCAAACTGGATTTTGATCAGCTTTGGGTTGGACCAGATATACTGGTTTTGACCATTTTGGGTAATATAGCCAAGCATGCGAGTTCGTACTGAAACGTCGTACACCGGTGAATCGAAGGTTATGCCGTCTAGATTGGTATCTGTCAACAGATAATTTTCATTGTTGTGTACTCTTTTATTTGCAGGGCGCCGAATAATAATCTGCCCCGTGCCTGAATTGTAGGAGTAGCCGTTTGTCTCAAGTATCTCAAAATATCCCCGCAAAGAATATGCGTTTTTTTCTCCCTTGATATCGTTCCAGGATGCTTTGAAGGTAACACTTGTGTCTTGTTCCCAGGGGGTGGTGTTGTCATACACGGTATCAACCGTGTAGCTTTTGAAAGTCACCTGGTTTTTCGGAACTGTACATGTTGCCTTTACAGTCCGTGAGACATCGCTAACCAACAGATCGTACTTTTTGCCTGCCTCAATTTTGAATGCGCCGGCAGGTATCCGATAGCTAAACGAAGAATCGTTGTAGGGGATCTGTATCTGACCAGCGGTGCCGGACAGTGTTACGGTAGCGTTTTTAATATAGGTCGGTTCATAGGATGCAGGTCCGAACAACTTTTGCGATTCGGTAACCTTCACAACGATTTCCTCCGATTGCGGCGATAAATAACATTCGACCACAAGTTTGGATTGGGTCTTAGGTAACTTGCTCTGATCCATATCGCCCACCATCGTCTCGCAGCCGGATAAAACTGCGGCGCAGGTTAAAGCCAGAAGGTAATTTATTATGTGATTTCTCATTGTATTTTGTCTCAATTACTTTGTTCAGAACTTGAAGTTGTAGCTAAATGATGGCAGCACCGGAAACAGTGAATAGCGCGTGAGCACATTCGTAGCGGCTCCGGTATTTTCATCGTGCTTTTTCCCGATATTATAAAAGAAAGGGTTTTTCCGGTTGTAGGCATTATACAGCCCAAATTCCCAGGTACGTTCGTGTCTTTTTTTCTTTTTCTGAAATTGAATCGCGATGTCCATGCGGTGATAGGGCTCCGCCCGGAACGAATTCTTTTTGTCGTACTCGGATGTATTGTTTCCGTAATTCCAGGGGTTGTTAAAGCCAGGCTGGTACGGGTTGCGGAATACCGTGAATTTGGAGACAGGCAGGGTGAGGGCATTTCCGGTGCCGTATACCCAGGTGGCAGAAAGTGTGATCCGCTTGCTGATTTCGTAGATTCCTACAACGGAGAGATCGTGGCGGCGATCATAACGCGGATAAAAGGTTTCTCCGAAATTCAGCTCAGGAAATTTCCATTGCGTCCAGGAAAGTGTATAGCCGATCCAGCCCGACAGCTTTCCGGTTTTCTTCTGAACCATGAATTCTGCACCGTAGGACCAGCCTTTTCCTGCTGTGACATTATCTTCCCAGTTCAGTTCATTGGCATTTTCGCCTTCCAGGCTGATAAAAGAGGAGCCTTCTTTATAGCTGATGATGTTGTTCATGTTTTTGTAATAGCCTTCCAGCGTAAGAGAAATGCCGGGTGTGGCAAGGTCCTTCGCAAGACCCACCGCCACCTGGCTCGACTGTTGTGGCGCGATCTTATCGGTGGTTGGCACCCACAGGTCGGTGGGAAGGCCCAGGCCGGTGTTGCTCAGCAGATGCACATATTGGTTCATGGTTGCATAGGAAGCCTTTGCCGAAAAATCGCGGGCCAGTTTCAATGCTGCCGAAAACCGGGGCTCCGGGCGGATGTAAGTTTTTGTGGTGGTCTGAAAGGTGCTCAATCGCAAACCACCATTGAGTTTAAGCGCAGTAAATGGCTGCCAGGTGTCCTCGGCATAGATACCTGCTTCAATGGTATTGATTGGCTTGGCCTGCAGGTTTATATCTTCGTCGGAAAAGTCGCCTTCAACGGCCAATGCGGACGGGACAAAGCGGTGTGCTGTTGCCTGAGCACCGAATTTTATGGCGTGTTTGGCATTGGGATAATAATCGAAGTCCGTTTTTAGTCCAAAGTCGCGGATCAGACTATTGTATTTCAGACTGAAAATATCGGGATCTTTTCCTTCATTTTTTTCTTCCTGATAGGCAGAGACGGCAAATTTGAAATGACTGAAAATCAGCGATGTATTGACAAATAACTTTTGGTTGATCAAATGGTTCCAGCGTAATGTTGCTGTGGCGTTTCCCCAGTTGAGGCCGGATCTGTTTTCGGTACGGGTGCTTTTTTCTTTGACATGAAACCTGTCTTGTCCAAAATAGCTGCTGATGTAAAGTTTGTCTTTGGCGCCAAAATCGTAATTGAGCTTCGCGTTGAGATCGTAGAAATAATAGCCGGGTTTTACCTTGCTATCGTCACCTGTCTGTTGCTGGGCAATCAATGGTGCAGCCAAAACGTCGATGTATGTACGTCTTCCCGAAATCAGGAAAGAAGATTTCTTTTTTGCCAAAGGTCCTTCCAGCGTTAGCCTGGACGATATCAGGCCAATGCCTCCTTCTCCATGAAGCTTGTCTTTGGCTCCTTCTTTCATATTCATTTCCACCACAGACGAAAGGCGTCCGCCATAGCGGGCTGGAAATCCACCTTTGGTGAGTTCTACACTTTTTAACGCATCGCCGTTGAATACAGAAAAGAACCCGAAAAGATGGCTGGCATTGTATACCACCGCATCGTCCAGGATGATGAGGTTCTGGTCTGGTCCGCCGCCTCTGACGTAAAGGCCAGTTTGCCCTTCGGTGCCCTTCTGGACGCCTGGCATGAGCTGCAAAACCCTGATTACGTCTTTTTCACCCAAAAAAGCCGGGATTTTTTTTATCTGGGAAATCGGAACATCTATTTTACTCATTTGAACTGATTCACTGACCTTTTCATCCAGCCGGTTGCCGGAGATAAGTACTTCATCAAGCTGGTTTACAGCAGGAAGTTCAATGCTTAGCGCTACATTTTTTTGCGAAGCAATCCGGAGCGTTTGCTTGTCATAGCCAACAAAGGAGTAGGAAATGGTTACGGAATCGGATTTAGGTACCGTAAGAGAGTAAAATCCATAGGTATTGGACGTGGCGCCATACGTGGAGTTTTCAATGTAAACATTCACGCCGGGTAATAACTCACGGCTGCCTTTTTCGCGCACAAACCCGCTGATCGTTATGTGATCCTGGGCAAAGCTTGAAATGGGAACAAACAACAAAAGCACTATTGAATAGAGGGTGTTGTGCATAGGTGGAAAATAACTTGTTGAAAAATTGTTAACGGCACTCTGGTAACTCTTAGTATATTAATTTATCAGTATAGAGATCGAGCAAGGTAATCTCTATTCAATGAGTCCCTAGAAGTGGGTATGGTTGTATACGAGGATTGAAATATTTAGAAACAGTGCCACCTGTCTCTGCAATCACGTATTTCGAACTTTTTCAAAATAGGTCATCACTTTGCAACATGCGGATAAAACAAAGGAGCACCCGGGTGGTCAATTGCCCGAATGCTCCTTTTTTAAATTTATAAATACTTTTGTGCTAATTCATCACCGGCAGATAAGAATACTTTTTGCTGTACTCAATCATCTGGTCAAAAAATGAATCGGGGTATTCCACCTTTACATCGGTGGTGTTTTCTCCATCCATTACAGGAACCAGTCTTGGCTGGATAAATCCTTTGTACGGCCTGATGTTCAGCTTGGCGTAACGTTCGAGTACCTCTTTGTGCAGTTCAGGATTTACTTTTACACCATAGGTTTCCACCAGATTTTTGCCGGCATTGTAATCACCTTCCGATTTGATTCTCTGGATTTCTTTCAACAGCTCGCCAAACAATACCCTGAGTTTTTCGTAATCATTGACCTGTACGTAGGTTTTACCATTCTTTTTGACGAACTCAACCACATTGTCTTTTTTGCCTTTTTCATACACCCAGTAAGCATTCAGTGCGCGATTCCGCATGTGCGCTTCCTCTATATTGTCTCCCAGCTTTAAACGTGTAAGTTGTGTCATGAGCCCGTTGAGCATGTAATCGTCATAGCCTGCCTTACCTACCTCAAGGCTTGGCATTACACCCAGTTCCACAAGTTTCGGATCCAGAACATAGTATAAACCCACCAGGTCGGCACGGGCTTCTTCCAGGCAGGATGCATAACTTTTCAACGTTTTGTCGGGGGTGCCTACGCCCGGGTTGATCTGCCCGGAGGCATGTCCGATACATTCGTGCATATCCGTATGCAGATCGTCGGCAAGGTTTCCAAATTCTTTCTGACGCTTCAGTGCTTCCGGGCTCGCAGCAAATTCATCCAGAAAACCGCCACCTGAGCCTGCCTGGTTATAGGCATGCACGATATTGCTGAGTGACACCGATTTGGAACCATGTTCTTTTCGGATCCATTCCGAATTGGGCAGGTTGATTCCAATCGGCGTGTTGGGTGCCGTAGAGCCGCTTTCGGTGACCACCGTGATTGCCTTTGCCGTAATACCTTTCACTTTCTTCTTTTTGTGCTCGGGCATAAGTGGCGAATGGTCTTCAAACCATTGAGCCTGGCTTGCGATTGCTTCAATACGTTTGGTCGTTTCCAGATCCTTGATCGATACCACCGACTCATAACTTGCCTTGATGCCTAACGCATCGTCATATACTTCAATAAAGCCGTTCACCACATCCAGTCTGCTTGCCGTGTCGGACAGCCAGGCAATATTGTATTCATCCCACTTTTTCAGGTCTCCGGACTTGTGATAGGCTACC
Organism: Dyadobacter sp. 32; assembly: GCF_902506755.1. Taxonomy (GTDB): domain Bacteria; phylum Bacteroidota; class Bacteroidia; order Cytophagales; family Spirosomataceae; genus Dyadobacter. Next base: position 6,151,448 of record NZ_LR735258.1, read on the forward strand.
AGAAGTTCCAGTGCTTTTTTCTGCTGATCATTTTCTGCTACGGTCACTGCTTTTTCCAGCCAGAAAATAACCTTGTCAATGGCAGCACCGTACATGCCACCCGATTTCCATACCTTTTCTTTTATTATGCCGTTTTCTTTGATCAGCTTGCTGTTGAGTCCCCACTCAGGTTCCTGATCCGTTTTCGGGAATTTTGCGTAGAATTCTTCTACTTCTTTTTGCGTAACCCCTTCGTAGAAGTTGTTGGCCGAGTTGGCAATGTTATCAATACCCGCCGTCAGGTTTACTTTTTTGGGCATAAATTTGGCATCGAAAATGACCGGCTTGATCCGGACCAGAAATGCGTCGACCGTTTCGCCGCTTTGGAGTGGCAGCAGGCTTTGGTCACTGTTTTTGACAAGCTCCGAGAAATATTCAAATGAACATTCGGGTATAAACTTGTCATTGGAATAATGGTGGTACACGCCATTGCTAAACCAGACACGTCCTGCGTACGTTTTGAATTTCTCCCAGTCGTCTCCGGTTTTGGCGCCTTTGAAACTGTTGTAAATAGCTTCATTGGTTTTACGTACAGTAAGATTATTTTTTCCATTCTGATCATAAAAAATATCACGACCGGCACGTGCTGCCTCATAGAGATAATAGGCAAGTTTCTTTTGATCGAGACTCAGCTCATTCCAGCCAGGGATTTGGTAGCGAAGCATCTGAAGGTCGGCAAAGGATTCTGCACGAACATTAAAATCTGTTTCTGTGGCTTTAGCACTTTCTTCTCCTGTTTTCTTGTTGCACGCGGTGAAGAGAAGCGTGGCAGCGAGTAGAAGACTTGTCGTTTTATTGATCATAGGGCTGATGTATTTATAATTTCTGTGATGGTATTCTTGACTAAGTTGCTTGATAAAATAGGGGTAAGATGATGATAAATTGCATTTTGTCAGACGGATAGGGTAGTTTTGATAGCCGCAGGTCTGTTCCCTGCGCCCGACTACACCTCCGGAATGCTCTCTTCGTATTCATATTCAGAATTCGGTCCCTGGTAAATAATCATCATTCCGGCCAGGTCGGCCAGGTAGGTATGTATACCAGCGGCTGCGATTTCCTGAAGAAATGTTGGGTAATCCGTAAGGCCTTCCTGGGTACGCTTCACGGCGGCTTTTACGGCGTCCAGCTGAAATGTCTCGGCGGGGTCTATTTCCGGGAATTCGCCGGCGACAATGAGGGTGTCTCCGTTGATGTTGGTGAAAGTGCGGTTATGCGTGGCGACTTTTACCTCATAGTGATCCACACCAACGGCTTTAAGGTTTTTTACCAGATAGGGATAAGCCTGACCTTCTGATTTTTTTTCAACTGAAAGGATCAGTTCCTCTGTGAGTTCGATGAAGTTCATTTATGCTGATGGTTTAGTTCAATTTCAGTTTGTTTCAAAGATAATCACTTTTTCATGGTTAGACATGATCCATGCTGTGATCGGAGTGTAGCTTTATCCATTTTCTAACTGATGCGAAGGGTCTTAATGGCTTCCACCCACTCTTCTTTTTTACACACCTGGCAAACTGCCGTTTCGGTATTCAGGTGTTCTACATGCCCACAAAATGTACACGCGTACAAAGCGCTTTTAGAAATACTTTTACTTTTTTTAGTATAGAGATCCGGTAAGATAGGGAGGCCGGGCTTCACGTGGTCATCCTCGAAGAAAAATACACTTACCTCACCTGAGGTTTCCAGGTAGGCGTTTCTAACTTGTCCCAGATGCTCAACGCTTTTGACGCGCAGCTCAGTGAAAAATTCGTCCTGCGCCAGGCTCTCTTTTTTAAACTGGGTGATCGAGAATTTCCCCTCCCGTATCAGGCACACGGTTTGGCCTTCCAGCATGATCTCGAATTGCTTACTCCTGCCTGTGAGCCAGGTAACGAGCCGGTAGAGCAGGATGATGGTAACAAATACAACAATGGCGGGAATAAGGCCAACGTCTTCATAAAACATAGGATCGCCTGCTGCCGAACCCAGCGCAATGATGATCACGGTTTCAAAAATAGAAAGCTGCCGCACGCCTCTTTTGCCGGTTACACGGAGGGCGATGAGTACAACGGTGAACATCAGGACAGACCGGAAAACCACCTCAATCAGATAAATAAAGGGCAGATCGTTGATCAGTAGACGGTTCCATTCGAATATCTCTTTCATATACGAAGCGCTATGGTATAAGTGAAGGTTTTGAATGTGGATTTTGGACTTCAACAGTAATCGATCGGATTACTTTCTCAAATCATATACAAGCTCTTTAATTGCCCGCTCTCCTTTCATGTCAGGTATGGGTGCTTCAATGTTGTACACACTGATTTTGTTTGAGCCCTTACTTTTTACGAATGCGTAAGTAACGGATTCCTTCTTTGCATTGGTCAGGGTCATCGTGTTGGAAGTGGGGTACACTTCACCCACACAGTCGCCACTGTAACAGATAGAATAAGAAATGTAATCGCTGATCCCGGTTATGGTGCCGTCGGTCTTAAAACTTATTTTTTGATCCGTTGGCTGATCCTGTTGGTACACCGTGTAAGAGCCGGCGATCATCTGCTGATTCAGGTAATTTTCAAACTCCCACTTTTGCCCGCTTACCATAGCGACTTTTTTAAACTCAGATGGCGTATTTTGGCTTGTCCATGCTGTATCCACAAGCGATAAGGTTTGGTCTTCGTTGAGGAGAAGCGTCATGTCTTTGTCTTGCATGGCCTTCATGATCAGGTAATGATTTCCTTGTTTTTTGTAAGCGAGGGTTGCTTCTTCGAAGCCAAAAAAAACGTTGACACTGTCCTCGCTGATGAAGTTCAGTTCATAACAAAACGCAGGAACCAGGCCAGGAATGGAATCAGGAATGGATTGTAGAAAGGTGTTATTAACATATCGTCCTGAAAGTCCGGACTCAGATGCATCCTGTTTTTTTTCGCCACAGCTCCACAGCAGGGCAGCACTAAAAGTGGTAACGAGCGCAATTTTGCAAACAGTTAAAAGATTGATCAAATGTTGTATAAGTTTCATAAATAATGCGGTGTTTAATTGCGGTGGTATTTAGTAATTGGGTATCTGTCTGAGATAATGGGAGAAGTGGATCAGGCTGGAATTAAAAAAGATGTTACCCGCTTATCATGGCGAGGTAACATCTTGATAGTTTGTTGAATGTGAAGTGCAATTTATTAGTTAAAGCCTATTGTGCTACATCATCCGGATTAAAACCGATAATGGAACTTCTGGTATCCAGCTTTTTTATCATTTCATTGGACATGGCATCGGAATACATGCTGTAACTACTTACCAGCGTTCCTTTTAAGCCGTCAGAGGATTCAATGGCATAGAGTATGGAGCTGTCGGAAGGATTACTCATACCTTCAAACCTGAATACATTCACTATTGTAAAATCATCTGGCGATAGTGCCAGGCGCACGCCGTCGTCCTTGTGGGTTTCCAATGCATGCGCTGTGAGGTTAAAGTCGTAGGTATATCCTTTCTCCTTCAGGTCTTCGAGTGTCTCGATGAGCGTATCCGGTTCATTGATGTTTTGTTGTTCCGGACTTCCTCCTTTTTTTTGTGATAAATCTGATTCTTGTAATTCCATAGCGTTAGAATTTAGGTTTGAAAACGGACTGACAATGCAAAACCGGTTTTGGATTTAATTAATCAGATATAAGTTGCGGTGTTGTCGGTTCCGGTCTCTGATGATATGTATCCTTCATACCTATCGTACAGCATGATTGAAAAAAGTGTGCCTGATTATTTTAATAAAATATTCGTTGGCTAAGCAGGACTAGCATTACCGGAGCAAATGACGCTTATAATTTTAAGTTGTTGGTTTGTAGCTTATTGACAGTGATTTTTATCTTAGAAAATATTGTTTTCCTGAACGTAAATTTCCCAAAAGCTAACCTGACCAATAGCCACGTTGAGGTAGTATAACCTCATTTTGGTTCAAAATGTAGAATCAGGGTCATTGATCCGATCGGGGATGAAGTTTTTAGCGGCTCAGGGCCTGTAAATTATTTGTCGGCTATTGTAAGCGGCAAAACAGCCCAATCCACCGGTGACGTTACTAAACACAAGAGCCGGTTCGGCAAAGGGATTGTTGGCGTTTCGGTTCAGCGATAAGGAGCGGTGGTAGTCGTAATAGGCCTGGTCGGTGTTGAGGACTTCCATGTTTACCGACAAAATTTTAATTTTCTGTTTGGCGAATACCGGCCCGCTGGAAGTATAAGAAAGTATCGTAGAGGGTAAGTAAGCCCTGCCTAGTGGCGATGTAAAAACCGTACTGTCCAGATTTTCATCATTTTGAAAGTCACTACGTCCCGTATTTTCGTCCCAGTCAAAGTTGAACCGGCCTTTGACACGTTTTTCGCTCCGTTCCTGATTGGAATTGGTTTGGAGCACGGAATATTCCACTTCGGTATAACCTCTTGCCCGGTAAAAATTCTTCTCGCTGGCTAAATCCAGCCAAACCAATTTGAGAGTGAGGGCCGTATCGCGCCCGTTGAAATCCCGCACAAATGCGGTGTCAATAACATAAGATTGGATAACTGGTCCTCTTGCTGGAACCGTGCAGGTCGCGCTTACGGATCTGCTGGCGTCGGACACCACGAGCGTATAGGTTTTGGAAGCCAGGATTGGGAACTGCGCCTGCGTGAGGCTATACACTTTTCCGGCGGTATCGTAGGGCATGATAACCTGCTTGGTTCCATCTGAAATTTTTACAACTGCATTGGTCACGACCTTGTCACCAGAAGTGGATTCCCCATAGAGCGGGATGGATTCGGTCACCACCACGATTGTTTTGGCGGATTGAGGCGATATGTAAGAATTGACAACCAGCTTCGACGTAGTGGAAGGAAGGTCCGATAAGGGGATGTCGCTGACAAGTGTCTCGCAGGCTAAAAGTCCGGTGAGCATTAATAAGAGGATGTAATGCAGACTTCTCATGGCTAGAACTTAAAATTGTAACTGAACGATGGCAATACCGGAAATAGCGAATATCTTTTCAAAGTGGTTTTTGTTGTGGTAACGGATCCGCTCGTAGACGTCTCTTCGGCAATATCATAAAAGAACGGATTTCTCCTGTTGTAGGCATTATACAACCCAAACTCCCAGGTCCTTTCGTGCCGTTTTTTCTTTTTATGGAACTGGATGGCAACATCCATGCGATGGTAGGGCTCTGCGCGGAAGCTGTTCTTTTCGCCATATTCATTGACCTGGCGTCCCCGCCACAGGGTTGAACTCGCCACGCCCTGATTGGACCGGGTATAAAAATTATCAGAGATTCCGGTGTAACTGGCCAACGGTAATGTTAGCGCGTTACCTGTCCCATAGATCCAGGTGGCGGATAAGGTAATTTTTTTGTTGAGCTCGTAGATGCCCACCACGGACAGGTCGTGTCTGCGGTCGTATCGTGGATAAAAGACTTTTCCAAAATTCAGTTCTGGAAATTGCCATTTGGTCCAGGAAAGGGTATATCCGATCCAACCTGAAAATTTGCCCGACTTCTTATGTACCAGAAATTCCGCACCATAGGACCAACCCTTGCCCGCCGTGACATTGTCCTCCCAGCTGAGCTCATTGGCGTTTTCTCCGCTTATACTCAGAAACGATGCACCTTCTTTGTAATTGAGGATGTTGTTCATGCGTTTGTAATAACCCTCCAGGGTGAAGGTAAGCGCAGGATTCTCAATGTCCTTTGCCAACCCAATAGCCACCTGTTTCGACTGCTGAGGTGCCACCCGGTCTGTGGTTGGAACCCATAAATCGGTAGGAAGGCCGAGACCCGTGTTGGACAATAAATGCACATACTGATTCATGTGTGCATAAGAGGCTTTAAACGAAAAATCCCTTGCCAACCTTAATGCGGCCGAAAAACGGGGTTCAGGGCGAATGTAATTTTTAGTTTCGGTCTGAAATGAACTCACCCGAAACCCTGCATTCATTTTTAAAGCGTCCAGCGCCTGCCAGGTATCTTCTATGTATAATCCCGATTCGAGGGTGCGGACGGGCTGCACACTGCGCTCAATGGGGATATCGATAAAGGATCCCTGAATGGCGAGAGCGGAAGGCACAAACTTATGAAAAGTAGCCAGGAGGCCAAACTTCACCGCATGCTTGGGAGAGGGATAATAATCGAAGTCGGACTTGATGCCGAGATCCCTGATGCGCGAATCGTATTGCAGGCTGAATTCATCCGAAATGGTACCTTCGCTGTTCATGTCTTTGGAATAACTGGACACACCGAAATTGAAATTACTGTAAATCAAAGAGGTATTCAAAAACAGTTTTTGGTTAAGCAAGTGATTCCATCTGAGCGTAGCTGTGGCATTTCCCCAATCAAGTCCCGCCCTGGTATTGGTGGTGCTGCTCATTTCGCTGACGCTGAATTTGTCCCGGCCAAAGTAGCCACTGGCGTATATCTTGTCCGTTTTCCCCAGGTCAAAATTAATCTTGGCATTGAGGTCATAAAAAAAGTAGCCCGGCTTCACCTGGCTGTCATCTCCACGCTGCTGACGTGCGATGAGTGGCGCCGCCAGCACATCAATGTAGGTGCGTCGTCCGGAAATCAGAAAGGAAGATTTGCCTTTGGAAATAGGACCTTCCAGAGTTAGCCGGGACGAAATGAGCCCGATGCCGCCTTCACCGTGTAGCTTTTCTTTGCTTCCTTCTTTCAGGTTCATTTCCAGGACAGAGGATAATCTGCCACCGTAGCGTGCCGGAAATCCGCCCTTTGTAAGTTCTACACTTTTGAGTGCGTCACTGTTGAAAATGGAGAAGAAGCCGAAGAGGTGGTTGGCATTGTACACGACCGCGTCATCCAGTATGATCAGGTTTTGGTCGGGACCGCCGCCACGTACATAGAGTCCCGTTTGACCTTCGGTGCCTTTTTGTACGCCGGGCATCAGCTGCAGGACTTTCAACACATCTTTTTCACCAAAAAAGGCAGGTATTTTTTTAATCTGCTGGATGGGTATTTCAATCTGGCTCATTTGAGCGGTACGGCTGACATAGTCTTCCTGGCGACGGGCAGAGACCACCACTTCTTCCAGCTGAGTCACTGTAGATAATAGGATGTTCAGTTGAATGTCTTTGTCCAAAGCGATGGACTTTTCGATTTTGGAATAACCTACAAATGAAAACGCCAAAATAGCAGAATCGCCGGATGGGATGGTCAATGAGTAAAATCCATAGGTATTGGTGACGGCTCCATAGGGCGTGTCGGATACAAACACATTTACCCCGGGTAATTGCTCCTGGCTTCCCTGTTCCTTCACAAAACCACTGATGGTAATCTTTTTCTGGGTAAAACCAATGAATGGAAGCAGAAGCAGAAGGGTGGTAAAAACTTTATGCATACCTACTTTTTAGCGTTCAATGCTTCTTAACGACTCGGAATGTGTAATATTATCGAAACAATTTGATAATGAGCCGTTACGGAACAAATTCAGGCCTTCCGATTCGGAAAAAAAAGCGCGACAGCCGTCATCATATAAGATGCGGTAGCAGCAGCATAATGCCCGGCCCTGAATCTTACCGCGGTCAGTTGATCCATGAAACAATCCGGCAATGAGCTTTTCGCCGGATTGTTTCATGTTTTTATTTAATGCCTTTGACAGTCATTTTGATTCCATATACAGCGTCGCCAGCTGTGATGAACAAAAGGTCCCGATCCTTCCCGCCGAAGCAAAGGTTGGCAGTCCACCCGGCAGGAACCGGAATGTGAGCAATCTGCTGTCCTTCTTTATCAAAGACCGTTACCCCTTTTCCCGTAAGATACAGGTTTCCCCGATCGTCGAGTATCATGCCATCGGAGCCCATTGAAACGAAGAGCTTCCTGTTGTTCAGTTCACCGTCAGCCCCGACGTCATAACGATAGGTCTTACCTGCCCCTATGTCTGCCACAAATAGCGTTTTGCCATCCTTGGTGCCAATAATCCCATTGGGTTTTTTTATATTGTTGTCAACCCTTGTCAGTTTTTTTCCATCCGGGGTAAGATAGTAGACGTGTTCCCCATCTTGTTGCATGGCCGGATCACGTTTCCAGTAATCTCGCTTGTAAAGCGGGTCGGTGAGGTAAATCCCTCCTTTTGCGTCAATCCAGAGATCATTGGGGCCATTTAGCAACTTGCCTTCATAGTCTTTGACCAGCACCTTGTGATTTCCTTTTTTATCAAAAACCCAAACCTGATTGTCTTCATCTGCACAGGAAACCAGATTTCCCTTTTTATCAAAGTACATACCATTGGACCTCCCTGCCTGATCGGAAAATGTAGAAAATTCGCCGGAAGAGGCGTCCCACCGAATGATTTTGTTATTGGGCTGATCGGTGAAGAAAACATTTCCCTTTTTGTCGGCCACGGGTCCTTCGGTAAATTTATATCCGTCCCCCAGTTTTTCCAGCTTGGCTGCTGGTGCTATAATTGATTTTGTATCCATAATTTGAGCGAAAATTCCCGGTACAAACATCAGCATGAAAGATGCTGTCATAAAGCTGCGTAACCGGTAGGTGTTCATGTACATTTTAATACTTAATGAGGTTTAACAAATGTTATTACGATTTCCTTTGTATTGCTATCCCAGCTGGGAGTGCCTGGCTTTCGGGATCGGTTAACTGATGGCCGAATATTATTCCAGGTAAACCTTTACATCTTTCAGCGTGTAAATAGGCAGCCAGGGAAAAAGCACAGGGACGGTTTTAATATAAGTCTGGAAAGCCGGGTCTGCACCATATGTTTTCAATTGCTTCGCTTCCAGCCTTTTGGTGGAGCCGATCATAATCAGAATGATGCAAATTAACCCAATTCCACTCAACGCCCAACACCACCACGCCGTGAAAAAGGGAATCCCAACGATAAAGTTACCTGTCCAGAACAGAATTTCTCCCAGATAATTGGGAGAACGCACCGTTTTATATAAACCCACATTACAAAACGTATCAGGATTTGCCGTCTTGAAGGCACTCTTTTCATGGTCTGCCATTCCTTCCAGGTACAACCCGACCAGCATGGTCATAATGCCGGGAATAATGGCTAGGCCTTGCAAGGTAGGATTAACCGATGTAAAAAGGGCAGGCGCAAAAAGGCAGACATACAATGCCGATACGGCAATCCAGACGGTAGCTTTTGACAAAAAAGGCAAATTTTGAGACCCGGCAATCGTTTGCTTAACTGCATTCCGGTAATGTTCGTTGTGCTCCCTCTGATACAAAAAGACACCTAGCCGGGCTCCCCAGATTACCAGTGATATGCATTGAAACCAATGGAAATATTGGAAGGTGGGGTAGAAAAACAGGACCAGTACAAACGTCATGGCGACAATGGCTGTGGCGTAACCCAGGCTGATAAACCAGACCGTTTTTTTGAAACCCATCAAGGTGGATGCCAATGAAACCACCAGACAGGCCGCCAACAATTGATAAATGGAGAAAGGCATAATCAGCTGTTTCGTGTGATTCTTGGTCTAGGCAAAAAGATTGTGCCATTGTAATCAATCCAAGGGGATGATGCATCCTGGTTGTCCGCTCCCTTTTTTGCTTATTACCCCTGGCTAACTGATGGAAAGCACTTTACTATTCAAAAACCAGCGTCTACGCTTTATTGATAAAAATTTTCTTTCCGTCTTTCCGTATCGACTCGTAGATGGCATCCACCACGATCATGTCCTTCAATCCTTCTAATCCTGAAACGTTCGGATCGGGTTTGTTGTCGAGGATACATTCAGCGATGCCGTCCATTTGGTAGGCCTGATGGGTTACATCAGGTTGATTGATCGGCCCCAGGTGCGTGTTGCCCCGGATGGGGCCGTACCCAAATGCGGGGTTCATTTCCGCCCAGCCTTTTTCGCCCATCAGTTTCAGTCCTTCTACATGATTGAAGTTGTAAGTACATCCGCAGTTGGCGATCATGCCACCAGGGGAACCCAGTTGAAAAGTGACTGTTTCGTCTACTTCTGCAAACTTGACTTTGTCGGTTTTACTTTCCTGTGCCGTCACCCAGATCGGTTCTTCGCCTGTGCAATATCTTGCGCCGTTGAGGGAATACACACCCACATCCATCATGGCACCGCCACCGGCAAGTGCTTTCCGCAGGCGCCATTGTTTCGGGTCGCCTATTTTGAATCCGGCGTAGTTATTGACGTGCATTACCTTGCCAAATTCGCCCGCTTTGCGCATTCGGATAAGTTCTTTCGTATGTGGCTCAAAGTGGAGACGATAGCCGATATAAAGTTTTACACCTGCTTTATCGCATGCCGCAATCATTTCCCGGGCTTGTTTGGCATTATCAGCCATTGGTTTTTCGCAAATGACGTGTTTCCCGGCAGCGGCTGCCATTAGCACGTGCTTATGGTGGAGTGAATTGGGGGTGATTACATATATCAGATCAATATCCGGATTGTTTTTGATCTCGTGCATATTGTCATAGCTGTATACATTCTTGTCCTCAATGTTATATTTCTTTTTCCATTCAGGTATTTTGGATGGGGTTCCCGTGATAATCCCGGTCAGCTTCGCGATTTTGCAATCTTTCATCCCTTTGGCAACAATATTGGCATAGCCCCCCAGCCCCAGAATGGCTACCCGAAGCTGTTTGTCGGCATTGGACACAGGGTTGATATCATGGGCGACAGCCGGCAAGCCAGCCAGCGCCGTAACGCCAAGTCCTAATGAGAATTTTTGGAGAAAATCGCGACGAGAATCCATAAGGCTGGTCTGTATTAATGGTTTATTGGATACTCGTTAAAGAGGAGGCCTAAGTAAATCTCCTTATGGAGGCAGGCATATAACAATCCTGGAAAGCGGCGGAGCGTAGCTGATATTTGAATGATCGAAGTTGGATCCACACGTGGATCAGGTAGGAATTGTGACTATAGGTTTTGATTGAAAATCGCCGTTGGTGACAGAACCAGCAACCTGCGAAGAACTTCCTCCGGACAAATGCAAATAAGATGAAAGAGCGGAAATTTAATCTACAAGTCGCTGGCTTCCAGGAAAAACAGAGGACTGCCATGCCGTTATGACGCTTATATATTGTCTTGAGCTATGAAATATTTGGTTTTATGATTTTATGCATATATTTGAAATGTATCCTCTCAAAAACTTTAATGTTCGTCACCATTCGTTACCTGGCCATATTTTGGTTGTCTCTTTTTTCATTGACAAGCGCTGCACAGGTGAAGCTGACGAAAGTACTTGTCAATGGAACGACCACAAAGCTGGTCAATGGCGTTATTCGCATGAAAGCATCTCAGGATGAGCTATCACTCGAATTTCGGGGCATAACTGGCGATTCTACTACCTATTTTTACCGCCTCAAAGGCTTAGAGGAAAAGTGGATACCGACTGCCTATCCTTCTGCACGTTACCAGGGATTACCAGGTGGGAACTATGTTTTTCAGCTAAAGTCTAGCCTCAGTGGCAAAGAGTCAACGCCCTTACAGATCAAAGTCGAGAAAGAAAAAGCGTTTTGGAATGAATGGTGGTTTATCCCGTCCATGGTGGCTTATGTGCTAGTGCTGATCGGCGTAGGGATTTATCTGTTCTTCCTTTACGATTTCAGGCAGCGGCTTAAGATGCTTGGTGTAAGGAACCAGATCGCTGCCGACCTGCATGACGAAGTGGGCTCCAACCTGAACAGCATAGCCATATTTGTGGAAGTGCTGAGGAAGAAAGCCCCGGTAGAGATGTTGCCGATTTTGGAAAAAATTATTGAAAACTCCAGGGAGTCGGTTTCGTTGATGCAGGATACAGTGTGGACCATCAATCCTAAGAACGACAGTGTTGCGAAGCTTTTTGAACGCATGAATTCCTTTGCTTCCCAGGTGCTTAGCAGCAAGGATATTGCTTTTGAATTTATGGTAGATGCCAATCCTGCGAAAATTAATTTTTCCATGGAGCAGCGAAAAAATATTTATCTTATTTTTAAGGAGGCGATTAACAATGCAGTCAAACACGCCGATGCGACCAAAGTGAACATACATATATCCGCGGTACGTGATCACATGGAAATGCGTATTGCGGACAACGGACGTGGTTTTGATACCCGGCAGACGCATCAGGGCAACGGCTTGTTCAATTTTCAGGAACGAGCGGACGAAGTAGGCATCAGCCTGAAAATCGAATCGGAATTGAATGTGGGTACCACCATAAGCCTGAAAGTGATGGCTTAGGCTAGACCCGATATCCATATAATTGTTGATTTTTAAACCGGGATTTGTGCCTGATTTTTGTATCAAATAATGTGTGTTTACAAAAAAACGCCCGCGGGGCTTCGCTAAATGATTCGTGTTGTATTGTTTGAGGATAATAAAAATCTGAGGGAAAGCCTGGCATTGTATCTGTCCGGGACGGAAGGCATATGGTTCTCAGGCGCTTTCCCGGATGCACGTGAAGCGGGTTCAGTCATCAAAAAACACAAGCCCGACGTGGTGCTGATGGATATACAGATGCCGCATCGCTCAGGCATTGAAGCCATGATCGAAATCAAGAAGAATGCCCCTACGCTGAAAGTATTGATTCAAACGGTTTTCGAAGATGATGACAAGATTTTTCAGGCAATCTGCTCCGGAGCCTCCGGTTATGTGGTGAAAAATCCGGATCCCGGGGTGTATGTACAAGCGATCCGGGAGGTATACGCAGGCGGCTCACACTTGTCACCGAGTATAGCGCGTAGGGTAGTGGAAATGTTTCAGCAGCAGTTTGTCAAAAGTGAACACACCTTTGTGGAACTCACCAACCGTGAAAAAGAAGTGCTGGGCTGTATGGTAAAAGGCCTGAGCTATAAAATGATCGCCGACACCTGCGGCATTTCGTTCAGCACGGTGGCCACCCATGTAAATCACATATATGAAAAATTACACGTCAATTCCGCTCCCGAGGCCGTTGTGAAAGCGCTGGAGTGGCGGTTGGTTTGAAGATCAATTTAAAATTTGTAAACTATGCCCGCACAGTCAGAACCTGTTCAAATCGTTGTAAAAGTTGAAGATCTGTTTTTTTTGGATGCAGATTCTTACCATCACGGTAGTGATTTGGTTCAACTATCAAAAACTTATTTTGATGTACGCGTGTCCAATGCGATCAGATTTTTATACCCGGATATAGACAGTGGTGGAAGCAAGGTTTTTTTTGAGAGCCTTAGGATACTACTTAAGCAAAATAATCTCCGAATGGAAAGTTTGTTTATAGACACTGATAATAGTTTAGTTTCTATTTTGATGACCAATGCCTTCGAAGTTAGTAGACATAAAGGAGAAAACTTATTAAATTTCTTTGTTATACGGGTCTCGGAGTTCAATGAGGAAATAGTTTTGAAGAAAATAATGTCACTACCAGGAATTTCGTATGCCTATTCAAAAGGGCAGCGGTCAAGTGCGGGTCCTCCGGGATATAGCGTTACACCGGCTGATGCTGCAAGTACTGTTAAAGAATTTTTTAAGAAATTTGATATTACTTCGGCTAGTTCAAGATCCTTATTGGTGACGGTTGTGGATGTAGAGCAGGGATGGGCCAGGGAGTTGATGAGTTTTCCTATCCCGACCTTATTAGGTTCCGGAGTGAATCATTCTGAAAAGTCCCATGGAGCCAATACGGTTAATGTGTTGAAAGGCAGGTCAACAGATAGTGATTTACTGCAAGGGCTTGCTGGTAATGCAAAAATTCTTACGGGATCTATATGGAAACGTGTCGGTCTCAGGATCCGCGAGAAGACCGAAGAACAACTAGTTGAAATTTTCACACATCCTGAGGTTAAACGAGGAGATATTGTTCTGCTGGAAATTCAGACATATTTGAGAAAGAGAGGTGGGTATCTTCCCATTGAAGCCGAGCCAGCGCTGTTACATTTAATTACATACGCAGTTGCCAACGGTGTAATTGTTATAGAAGCCGCCGCAAATGGGAGTATTGACATGGGTGATTTGATCAAAACGACACTTTACGACCTGGTACCACGGTCACGACTCCAGTCCGTCCTTGACAACATGAAAAAACACAGTGCGATCATGGTAGGTGCAATAGGTGCTGGTTCCGGCTCTCGCAATATTTCAAATTACGGACAGCGTGTTGACTGCTACTGTTATGGCGAAGTTGTCAACACGTTTCATTCTGAGGGCTCTGGTTACCTCCAGTTTAGCGCGACATCGTTGGCATCGGCAATTGTTGCCTCACTGGCAGCGCGAATACAGATGGCTGCAAAAAGCAGTGGGAGATCTTTGTTGCCCTCAGAAATGCGGAGCATGCTGAAGTCGGATACAGATGGTCATTCTGATCCTGAGATATTTAACAATTTTATCCGCAGAATACCGTAACCAGCAATTCCCTATTTTTTAATTCAAACAGATTCATAATACATTTAAACTTATAACTAAATTTTACAAAAAAAATGAAAAATCAGCAGCGAAGAGAAGAAGACGAATTGATGCGAAACGTGGGACTAATTGAGTTGACCGAAGATAATGTTGTCGATTTGAAAGGGTTGTTTGACGAGGAATTTGTTGAAAAGGGAATTGGCTCCCGGACCGGGTATTTTGTAGGCCGTGGTCTCATCGAGAAGATTCTAGCAGAGAACGAAAATGCAGAAGGTATCTTGATCAGTTTTGGTTTAAACCGTGAAATTGATAGAGATGGGGAAATTCAGTTGATTTTCGAACCTTCAAATAGCAATGAGGCAGATGGAGTAATTCTGGGGAAACCTAAGTATGGTACAGGTGTGCCTGGTATTGAAGGGCCTTCTGGAACTTTACCTGCTATCAAACCTACCCCAAAACCTACGGCCTAGCCAAATTATAAAACCACTGCTTTTGGTGATAGGGCGTTTCAAATGACTGTCGTTCAGTAGATAAGATGGCCGACATGAGCGTTGACGACGTTAGAGAGTATATATTTTCACCTTGATGAGGTACTGATATTTGCATATCTTGGACAAAAATGATCCTTCATGGAAGAATATTACAAAGTTATTGAGCACATTTATGATTTTAGTGTTGTCACCACATCTTTTCCAGCTATTATAAGCTTATTAAGATGGCGTAATTTTGACTTGATCTTAAAAATATTTGCTGTTCATACTTGGAAAGGAGCCGTGATATCTATTGGGGCTCTTTTTTTTTATTATCAAGGGCTTTCCAACAGACCGTTTTACTACATTGACACCTGTCTTGATATTGCACTCGTTTCAATTATTGCATCACTGATCGTAAGAAGTCGCAGTTTTTACATCACAACATTTGTGTTATCCGCTGGTTTTATCCTTATTATGTGCTACGATTATCTTCATGACAAAACTGATAAACTGATCAATACCCAATTAACTAGTCTCGAGTCGATCTATGTAATTGTAGTAACGCTTATTTTATTACGTCTGGTTTCACTTCGGAATGGAACTGAACGCTACAAAAAATCCTTAATTTGGTTACTCAGTGCATTAGTGATCAGCAATTTATTTTCGCTGCTGGTTAGTTCTTTGAATGAAGTTGTTCAAGCCCACTCCAACGAGCTTTTTAGATTTCTTTGGTATGTTTCGTCTCCCCTTATTATAATCTTAACAAATTTCATCTTAATATTCGGTTATCTTTTGCCTCCAAAAAGATTCGGAGCGAGTTAATTTAATATCGCCGATCTCCTACTGCTCCCCACGATTAGTTAGTTCAGCAGAGTCTAAGGTATCGCCAGCTTCAAAGGCTATTCAGGAATCCGGTAAACCTGTAACCTGAACGGTGACAGCCGAAGACGGTTCTACGCAGGCTTACACCGCAACCGTTTCGATTCAGAATAATGGGGTTTTGATACTGTTGCGAGCATTAACTCTATTCCAATGATAGTTGAAGAATTGATCCTAGGATTTTACAGTCCTAGTGCGTTGTTTTGAGTATACTCTATATCCCAACAACACTTATCACCTCACGTTTAACTTCTTACAATTTGACTTGGATACGCTCCGCAAAATTGTTGATTTTTCCCCTGCGGTTTTCTTCTCAATTTTGATGCGTTGGAACGGTTGACAAGAAACAATTTCTTCCAATGAACTCCTGAGGTCATAAACCCTTTAAACGAAAACGATCATGAAAGTAAGCTTTCTATTTCTGTATGTATCCGTTTCCTTGCAATCAGTTTGGGGGCAGACCAATAACATATTGGGCGGCACCGCTATTTTAAGGACAGACAGCTATTCGGATAGTGTGGCGAGTACCGAGCAAAGTGTAGTGACGTATGGTGCTGAAAGTAAATCGGATCTTCAGTTCTATCTGGATCTGAATGCGGTTTGCAGCCATCTAACTTTGGCAGGACTGCACGGCCGCGTACCGTTCAAGGGGGAATACCGTCCGGATAAATATATCCCCGGGCGTGTCCATCCCGAAATTATTTCCCGTTTCGTTACCAGTGAACGGATATTAGATTTTCGGGGATCACATAAGTTGTATGCGTATTGGGACTTCAAAAAAAATCCCTGTTTCTCCTGTCACGCGCTTTCGGTACAAAAAAATAATAAGTTGCCAAGCCACTCTCGGAATTCAATCGGATTGAAGAAAGATTAAAAATAGCTCACTCCTCTGTAAAATGAAACGTTCAGCAATATTACACTTTGGTTTCTTGTTAAGCTGGCTGTACTCCACCGGGGTGATAGCACAGAAATCCTATCAAAATGAGACCATTAAGGGTTATCAGCTTCATTTACAAAACGTAATTTTTGATTCCACCTCAGGCAATGTTTACAAAATACCGTTGCGCAGTTATGGACTTCCGAACTCCAACTATGGGATTTTGTTAAGCGCTTCGGTGGAAGGTGACACAAATTCTTATCATATTCCCGGAATGGTAAACGATGAGGATTCGTTTGGTTTTCGCCTGAAACCTGGAAACAGAAATGTTGGCGATACACTGTTTATCATTCGTCGCACCGGCGAGAAACCCATCCACTTATCGAAAATACGTATTCTGGCATTTGGAACTAATAAAAGAAATGGACTGATGCCGTCCGACAAGGCTTTTACAGCGTATGTGTTGTCCCGATATGTTCGTCCGGCCTCGGCACAAGTAGTTCGTTTGGCTTCTTATTATTCTCAAAATCAATAGATTAGTTGTTTTATTTCTACATTCACTATCACCAATAAGTCCCCAAAATTGTTGATTTTTCCTTTTGCCCTAATTGCTGAATTTTGACGTGTTGAATAACACTCCGGTCATCACTTTTTTAACCAAAATAAAAATGAAACCCTCCTCTATCTTTCAAGTTCCAATTAATCGGACGAAGTCAAAAGCCACAATCATGCACGTTGGTTGTTGCCTCCTACTGGGTCTGATCATTACGCTACAATCCTGCAAAACGGCTTACGTGCCCAATGCACTGAACGTTCCGCTGTTACAGGAAAAAGGAGAACTGAAATTCCTTGTCTCCAGAAGAAACTTTCAGGCGGCTTACGCGATTTCGGATAGGGTGGGTGTCATAGCCAACGCGCAATTCGTTAAAAGTGATCATGAGGGTAGCCCTGATGTTACCGTTAATGGCAAACCTGACGTTAGTTTCGCTCAAAACAATTCGGCCATTGAAGCCGGGATAGGCTACCTGGGTAAAGGGGAGCGTAACCTGATTTACGAAGTATATGGCGGCGGCGGGCTTAGCAGGACGTACATTGCAGATCTCAACACCAACAATGGGGTACTGGGAGAGATTGAGGCAAAAGGCCTTAAGCTCTTTGTCCAGCCAAATGTTGGCTTTGCAACCAAATTTTTTGATCTGGGGCTCAGTTCACGTTTCACCGCTTTGCAGTACGGTACAGCCACCACGATCTATTCCAAACAATATTTGATTGACCAGGATCTGGATCAACTGGCCGACAATACGCACATGTTTCTCGAGCCGGCCATTACGCTGCGCGGTGGTTATAAGTTTATCAAAATCCAGGCTCAGTTTGGCTTGGCATTGAAGCTAAGCTCCGCTACAATACCGTACAACGAGACACTGGGAAACATTGGACTTGTGTTGGATTTTGCCACATGGTACAAACGCTGAAATCCATGAGATTCTCTGGTCGTATAGTGGTAATCGTCACTTTTCTATGCTGATCCGATCCCCAAAAATGTTGATTTTCTATTCAATATGTTCTCCCGACTTTTGACTTGTTGGACAAAGGTGGTAGGGAAGTCAACTTTTCGAAAGTTGACTTCCCTGAGTCGAACCACTTATACGGGTGTCCTCGCTCTTCAATAATTCAACTACCATTTTTCTCTATTTTTTTACTTTTTTAACAACAAAGCAATGAAAACGCTAGCAAATCTATTTGGACTTTTATTTTTAATTTTTTTAACGACGGGCTGTTTTTTGTTTGACAAAAATAAAGGTGATGTGACACCATCAGAGACCACTCCTGAGTATCAGACAGCCATCGACGCCAAGTTTAAGCAGCTGGGTTGGGACAAAGATGGGCATGCTAAATTTAACGGCACTGGTCCGGTTAAAACCGCCGCCGCGAAAGGTTATGTACAGTATTATGCCTACGGAAATGTAAAAATGGCTATCTACTTTTATCCCGGGAAGGGCGCTTTTGCAATGGCCGGAGAGGAAACCAAGGCGTATGATGGCGCTGGCCAGGATCAGTTCGCTTTCGTGGTTTCGGATCCCAAGCCTACATCCGGGGGATGTGGGTATAATGATTTATTACTGGTAAATGGCGATGAGGGGATGGTAATGTGCAATGTGATGGTATATGGGCAAATATATAAGAAATACAAGGAGTTGAAACGCTGGGAAGGTCCGTTGGGGCTTCCTACAAGTTCTGAACTTGATTTGTCAAGTAAAAAGGGTAGGTACAATACCTTTGAAAAGGGTCAGATTTACTGGGGAGCGAATACAGGAGCCCATGCTTTCTGGGGTAAAATTGACAAGCTGTACAAATCTGCCGGATATGACGGAGGCTGGCTTGGATTGCCAACTACCAGTTGTGATATCAACGTCGCAGAGGGGAAGCAGTATGTAAGATTTCAAAACGGCGCGATAGACGGAGCAACCTGTGGCAACTATTATGCCGTGGGAGGCTTACTTCGATATCAGAACGGTACTACGCCTGGATCAGGGCAAGTACCTCCTTGCTATTAAAATGGGTATCAAAGCAAAATCAAAAAACGATGAAAACCATAACGCACATATTACTGATAGGGGTCGCTTGTCTCACATCAATTCAGATTTTTGCACAGGAAGCTGTTTGGCGCGATGTGCCCGCCAATGAGCTCAAAGGAGTTGGCATTACAGAAAATGCGGAACGAATGCGGCAGTCCATGGACTATGCTGCCAAAATGGGTTTTGGTGCCGCAATTCCTACTTTTTTTCACGGAGAAAAAAATGGAAGGCTGGTTTATGGCACCGTATTGATTCCAAAAACTGATGTAGAATTCAAAGACATCCCGCTGAGTGAGCTGGGGAACGTCAATCTGGATGATTTTGCCGAAAGAGTGCGGCAATCAATGGCCTGGGCGGCTAACCACGGCCATGGAGCAGGCATTCCCACGTTCTACCATGCGGACAATGGCCGCGGTGTTGTTTACGGAACCATGCTCTTCAAAGCAGATAGAGTTAGTTTCAGAGATATTCCTGAGGGTTATCTTACTGATCTTAATAGGAAGGATCCTGCAAGCTGGGTAAGAGCTGTTGTGAAATACAACAACAATAGGTCCAATGCTGGCGCCTTTCCCACTTTCCATTCTGCGGACAAACCCGGAAAGGGGCTTGTGTATGGAGTTATCTTTTTCAAAAAGTAGTATTGACTCATTCCCGGATCCGTGCTCTGAATTGCAGTGATTGGAGTGAAGCATTTCAAATCGTCTCATCAACTGGGCTTGTTTCAGAAGATTTTGCGTTGGTTTTTTATTTAAAAATTTAATGCAGGGCACACGTCAGTGCTCTGCATCTACGGCGTATGATGGCGAAATGCGGTACACTGAATCGAATGATACGCCTGGCCTGAACGGCGCTACGGCGTTTGGAAATGCCGCAGGGGTAAGCTCAGGCGGAACTTTCACTGTTGGCGGTTATAACACCATACCGGCCGGAGCCACTAAATATATATTGTTCACTGCATACATAGCCTCAGCAGCGGATAACGGACATACGATCAAGGTGAATGGGGCAGACAACCCGGTCTCATTTTCTTATATCAGCACTCCCACCATCACCAGTAACCAGACAGATGTTGCTGGTATAAAAACCATCGTCGCCCCGACTTTAACCGACACCTCTGACACTGTGGCTCCTTCAAATATCTCGCAGGGAACTCAGCGAAATATAATCTACATTTTGAAAGTGGAAGCTTGTTCGATAGGATAATGCCTTTTTCAAACTAAAAATTAAGGTCTCTGGGGACATCCCATTGCGACCTTAATTTTTAAATGTTTTGCAATCACTCCACCCGCAACGGCAACCCCAGCCACGCCAACCCGATACTTCTTTGCATGTGCCCAATACTTGCTCCCTCGGAGGCATCATAGAGTAATGCAAGTCTGTTTTCAACCTGGATCACCGTAGGCATGCCAATGGCCCCTTTGGACCAGGAACAATTTTTCCCATCCAGGGCAACGGCTTTGTCAGTAGCACTCCATTTGTTGATATCTTTCGTCCAGTATACCCATATAGCATCGGTGTATTCTTCTCTTTTTTCGTTGATGCCAATGTGATTGGTAAACAAATACCAGGTTTTGGTTTGCTTGTCGAAAAATAGGGATGAGTTTTCGATCTGTTCTTCAAGCGGAAAAAGTGGTTTCTCATCAATAACCCAGGATTGGTTTAAGTCTCTGGTTCTTGCTACCCCCAGGGTTCTTTTTACAATTTTTCCATCCTGCGTTGCTCCGCTGAAAAACTGCAGGTATTCTTTTTTGTTCTTCACCACAAACCCTGGGCTGGAGGTGACCGTGTAATAGCTGTTTTGTTTTGGGGGCAGCGGAGTTACATCATATTGCTTAATCCAGGGTCCTCTCAGTGATTTCGCCCGAGCTTTCATCGTCAGATAAGGAAACGCGGGAATCCGGTAAGGAGGCGGAGTCGTGTTTGGCGTACCCACATAGAACATGTGCCAGGTGTCTTTTTCCTTTACGACCCACGGCGATGAAGCACTTTTGGAGTCGTTTTTCCCATCGTCTCCGAGTGTAAGGATATTCCCTTTTTTTGTCCAGGTTCTTAAATCGTTGCTTTCGGCCAGGCATGCAATCCAGCCATCCTTCCCGGCACCGTCGTAAAACAGGTAGTAAGTGTCTCCGACCTGGTTGATAACTGCTTCCCGCGCTCCATAAGTATCGCTGCTGTCGGGGCCATCCCCATATTGCATCACAATTCCTGCGTCCACAAATGGCATGCGTTGATTTGTGGCAGGGCGGCCGTCGATGTAAGGTTGGGCGAAAGCAGATCGTTGAGCAAGTATGCTAAAAACCAGGAATGCAATGGGGAAGATTTTTTTCAACATATTTTATAAGGCTTTAAGATAAAATCAGGCGTGTATGAGTTTTTCCGTATAAAAGCCATTTTTATGTTCGGACTTCGCATACCATTAATTAAAGCTGTAAGGATTCGTTTTTACTTTTAATGACGATTCTCATTTCTGTAATCACGGACTATGTAGTAGCTCATGGTCTGAAATTTCGTTCTTGTATGATCCCCGATAGTTTTATTTTTAGATTCAATTTTCATGGATTTTGTTCTTCCGGTTCTTTTTAATGCGCAAATTATGAGTATGTTGTGTCTTT
Source organism: Dyadobacter sp. 32 (assembly GCF_902506755.1). Taxonomy (GTDB): domain Bacteria; phylum Bacteroidota; class Bacteroidia; order Cytophagales; family Spirosomataceae; genus Dyadobacter. Next base: position 6,173,181 of record NZ_LR735258.1, read on the forward strand.
TCCTGTTTTGCGTCTCGACAGCCGACAGCCGACAGCCGACAGCCGACAGCCGACAGCCGACAGCCGACAGCCGACAGTATTAATGAATTTTTTTCAAGTAAGGTGAACCAATTCTTTACAATACATGTATATACATTAAATGTAACAACATATAAATTTAGAACTCATGAATAATCTGATTAACGGCTTGCACCACATTACGGCTCTGGCAAGCGATGCACAAAAAAACGTAGACTTCTATGTGGGTGTTTTAGGATTGAGGATGGTGAAAAAAACAATCAATTTCGATGCACCGGATGTGTATCATTTATATTATGGTGACGAAACAGGTTCTCCGGGCTCCATCCTGACATTTTTTCCATACGCGGGTCTCACGCGCGGCAGGAGAGGCGGCGGGCAATTGACTTATTCGGCATTCTCTATCCCAACGGCTTCTTTGAGCTATTGGATGGATCGTTTGGTACAATTTGGCGTTCCTTATTCCGGCCCATATCAGAGATTCAATGAGACCTACCTGCGTTTTGAGGATTTTGATGGAATGGGTGTGGAGCTCGTTGCCAATAGCAACGACCTGCGTCCGGGCTGGGATAATGGTAAAATTCCTGCTGAGTATTCAATCCGGGGGTTTTATACGGCCACGCTGAATGAATTCAATATTGACCGGACCGTGTCGCTGCTTACAGATGTGATGCAGCACAAGCTGATTGCCGAAGAGCAGGATCTGTTTCGTTTCGAAGCTTTGAACGGCGGCCCTGGTGCTTACGTGGATGTGATGCGGTCGCCCAAAGATGTGAGAGCGTTGCAGGGGGCGGGATCGGTACACCACATTGCGTTTGCCACCGATTCCGACGAGAGTCAACTTGAAATTCGCGAACAATTGTGGTCCGCAGGTTATAATCCGACCGGGGTACTTGACCGGAATTATTTCCACAGTATCTATTACCGTGAACCCGGTGGTATTTTGTTCGAAATTGCCACCAATCCTCCGGGATTTGCCGTGGACGAAACCGTGGCTGAGCTGGGTTCTGCTTTGAAGCTGCCCGAATGGTACGAGCCAAGAAGAGCTAAAATCGAAGCAGAGCTACCGGTGATCTCAGCACTGGCAAAATAACCTGTGGAAAGGGGTTAGCAGTTTAAAATCGTTTTAAAGTTTGGAAGTTTGAAGGTAATCTTGGCAAGGGGGCTGAACCTCGATACCAGAAACGTTTAAACTTCCAAACAAGGCAGTTTCTATTCAATAATCAACAAAATCGAATTTTTATGCATAGCGTAGATCATATAGAAACGGCGGGCACACCGCTTAACGAAGGAAAAAGGGCCATGATCATGATCCACGGACGAGGTGCTTCTGCGCAAAGTATCCTATCTCTTTCGGCACACTTTGAGTCCGACAAGATGGCCTTCTTAGCCCCGCAGGCCACAGGTGGCTCCTGGTATCCCTATTCTTTTTTAGCACCCATGGATGACAATGAACCGGGACTTTCATCGGCCCTGGTGGTGATTGGACACCTGGTGGAGCAGTTGAAGATGGAGTATAACTTTGCTGCAAAGGACATTTATTTGTTAGGCTTCTCACAAGGTGCATGTCTGGCACTGGAATACGCGGCGAGAAACGCGAGCATATACGGAGGGATATTTGGGCTTAGTGGCGGGCTGATCGGCCCGGAGGGTACGCCGCGCGACTATCCGGGTTCGTTTTCCGAAACGCCTGTTTTGCTTGGGTGCAGCGACGTGGATCCCCACATCCCCAGAGAAAGGGTTGTAAAAAGCGGTGAAGTGTTCAAAGGCATGGGGGCGGATGTAACCGTGCAGTTGTATAAAAATTTCGGACATAGCGTGCACCAAGACGAGATAACTTTCATCAACAAGGTGATGGCCTCCTGATACGCATTTTGATAATAACAAAAAAGACTTCCCGAAATGAAGGAAGTCTTTTTTGTTGAAAACGAGAGGCTTAACTATTTGATAGTCAATAGTCGCTCTGTGATTGGCTCAGATATCTGAATCGCTTTCGACTGTTTTTCGCCATTACTGGATATCTCGAGTTCATACTTTCCGGATTCCAATTGGTGAAGGTCTAAAATCCGACGAAATTTTTGGGTTGTTTTATTGATTGTTTCCCGGTAAACAACTTCTCCCTGCGCATTTTTGATTAACAAGAGCGTAGCTTCATTGCTGCTCAGTTTATTCACCATCACGTTTATTTTACCGTTTTTGTCAGGATGGATACCTGCCTCAAAACCTAAGGGTTTTTTTGTTTCCTTGTCTTCTGCGTTTGCAGTGAAAACTGTAGTTACCATCGCCAAAGCGCAAACGAATGTTTTAATTGAATTTTTCATGGCTATTTATATTTACTTGTGATTGTTTGTATTAAAAGAACATAACAAATATAAGGGTTATCTAAGGTACTATGTAATACAAAGTACATGAATGGTTGAGGGGCGAGTGCGAACGGTTGCGATATTGGGTGAGCACTTAAACGGTAAAAAGTTTAAGAAAATGTTATTCACTCCCAGCGTAAACCAATCTGTCTGTTCTTGCAATATAGAGAGCTTGTGGAGTCTTAATGTTTTTATATTCAGTGTATTAAGTGTTATAAACAAAAAAGCCCCCAATTAGGGAGCTCTTAAGCAAAGGTTTTAAAATTAGTTATTTCACGGAGATCACTCGCTCGGTGGTTGGTTCCGACACCACAAAGGTTTTGGTATGGATTTCACCTTTGCTGCTGATCTCAATCTGATAATTGCCTTGTTCTAATGCATCCACGTCCAGGATGCGGCCGAATTTCTGATGGTCTTTTGCAATGGTTTCGCTGTAATAAACATCACCTTTATCATTTTTGATCTTGATGGTGGTAGCGGCAACCGGCTCCGCTTTATTGATGAGCACATTGATCTTGCCCGCTTTATTGGCAAAAATCCCTACACCGAATCCGGTGGTTTTTTGATTTTCTTTGTCCTCTGCATGTGTGGAAAGAGCAGTTGCAGCAAGCGCCAATGCGCAAATGAAGGTTTTGATTGAAGTTTTCATGGCTATGTTATGATTGGGTTGTTTGGGTAATTGAACATGACAAATGTACGTGCATGGTAAGGTACTATGCATAACAAAGTACATGAATGGCGCACATTCGGTGACGAATGGAGTGAATGTCGTGTGACTGATCAAACGGTCAATAAAAAGGCCTCCGCGGAGTTCGGAGGCCTTTTTGTCATCAATGTAATTCTTTAAATCTTATTTCTTTTCCACAAAATTCATGTCTTTGGTAAATGTCTCCTCTAAAAAGTAGAGGGCTATGAGTGCCACAGCGCTGGTGCCGAGTCCGATGAACAAACCGCTTTGAATTACGCCAAAGTCGGGCTTGAACTGAACAAACAGTGCTGCGAGGGGAATGGTTGCTCCCCGTACAAAATTGGGTACGGTAGTGGCAACGGTTGCCCGGAGGTTGGTGCCAAATAATTCCGCTGCAATGGTGATAAAAAGTGTCCAATATCCGTTGCAAAAGCCCAGCAGTGCACACAGAAGGTAAAAGGAGAACAGATCCTGCATGGGTATCAGCAGGTAACCGATCATCATCGCGAGTGAAAGGAGAATAAATAGCCCGATCACCTTTTTTCGGCTTTTGAGATACTGGCTTAGTAAACCACTGCCTATGTCTCCAAATACCTGTCCGGAAAAGGCGAGCATTACTGCTTTTCCTGCATTGATTCCTTCAACCCCTTTGGCCGCACCAAACTCGGGGGAAAAGGTAATCAGGATACCCACCACAAACCAGATCGGAAGTCCGACCAGAATAGCCATCATGTATTTCGTGAAGCGTTTTCCATTGGTAAGGATCATCATGATATTCCCTTTTTCAATGGAATTGTCCTTGATTTGTTTGAACATCCCCGATTCAAATACGTTGAAACGAAGTACAAGCAACAGCAAACCCATTCCACCGCCTACAAAGTAGGATATTCGCCAGGCAAACAGATCCGCGACAAAATAAGCCAGAATTGCGCCTAACACGCCTAGCGTTGCAACCAGTGTGGTGCCGTAACCCCGAATTTCCTTGGGGAGTACTTCTGTTACCAGCGTAATGCCTGCCCCTAATTCGCCGGCAAGACCTACCCCTGCAATAAACCTGAGAATGGCATATTGATCCACGGAAGTTACAAAGCCGTTTCCAATATTGGCCAGAGAATACATGATAATGGAGCCGAACAACACGGAAAGGCGTCCTTTTTTGTCAGCAATGACGCCCCATAATACGCCCCCTATCAGCATACCGGCCATTTGGTAATTGAGTAGTCGGATTCCTTCCGTCAAAAGGTTCTCTGTCGGCACATTGAGTGCTTTCAGGCTGGGAACGCGGACCACACTGAACAAGAAAAGGTCGTACATGTCGACCAGGTAACCCAATGCCGCCACAATAACCGGCACTTGTAAAAGCTGCTTAAGTAAGGACGGACGTGATTCAGAAGTTAAGGACATGTTTAGGAATTTAGCGATGAGCCGAAAGCGATTGGCTTCTGGCCATGGGTTATCGGTGAAATAAATGATATGCTACACAACTCAGTTTTCTATTTTTTCAGACCAAGTCTGAAAGTATCTTTTTGGCAGTTTTTTGATTGAATTAGTTTCAGCTTCTATTTGGGTAAGTGCCTTTATATTTCAATATGTACAGGTACTGATGCATTTCTTAAAACTTGCGGTTTTCCTAATTTGTCAGGAACTTTTGTTCTGCAAAGACCATTTTAAAAGCCCCAAGCCCCAAGCCCCTTAAAGCCTGTCGATCAACATTCCTCCGTCCACATTGATAACCTGGCCCGTAGAGTAGGGCAGGTCACCTCTGGTGAGGGACGCCACAGCCTTGCCCACATCCTCTGGTGTACCCCATCTTGGTTGCAGCGCAATCCCGCTTTGAAAAAGGTTATCATACTTCTCCTGTACTTTGGAAGTCATGTCGGTGGAAATAATACCCGGTCTGATCTCATAAACAGGAATATTATATTCGGCCATGCGTACGGCAAACAGCAGATTAGTCATCGCAAGTCCTGCTTTTGAAACACAGTATTCGCCCCGGTTGATGGATGCTACGGTTGCAGAAATGGAAGTTACAAAAATGATCGCTGCCTCATAAGCGTGATTATTCTGCTTGGTATGAGCCATTTTTTTTGCAATAGCCTGCGTGAGGAAAAAAGGTCCCTCTAGATTGGTCTTTAAAACTTCCTGATAGTTCTCTTCGGTTGTTTCAAGAATATCCAGCCGCTCTCTGGGTGCTATACCAGCATTGTTTACCAAAATATTGATATGCCCAAAAACGTCGTAAGCCTTTTCAACAATAGCCTCCCGATCTGCGGATACGGCAATGTTACCCTGGCAGTATACCACTTCTGCTCCCAACTGCCTGAGTTCGTTAAGTGCATCTTCGGCGCCGGCTTCGTCCCGCACGCCGTTGATGGCAAGGTTAAAGCCTTCCTTTGCCAGGGCCTTTGCAATTCCAAAACCAATGCCACGACTTCCGCCTGTGATCAATGCTGTTCTTTTCATGAATTTTTTGTTGTGGCTAGTTTAGTATAAAACCGTTTGTTTGTTTGAAAGTTTAGTCGTTTGATGCAGGTTTTTTGACCGTTTCAAACTCCGGAAACTTTCAAACGTTTTTTTAAACAATTGCCGCTGTTACAATGCTTCAATATTCACCCACTGGCGTTTTTCCCAGCTTTCGATGCCTTTTTCGGCCAGCTGTACACCCCGTGCACCCGCTTTAAGATCCCAGGGGAATGGCGTATCCTTTACAATATGTTTAAGGAACAGCTCCCACTGAGCCTTGAACGCGTTGTCGAAATTTTCCTGCTCAGGCACTTTTGACCAACCCTCGAAGAACGGGATCGGTTGTGCAATATCGGGGTTCCATACAGGCTTAGGCGTATTGCCGTAATGTTGAATGTAGCAGTCGCGCAGACCGGCAACTGCAGAACCGTGTGTTCCGTCAACCTGCAGTGTCAACAGATCGTCCCTGCGTACCCGAACGGTCCATGACGAGTTGAATTGTGCGATCACATCGCCTTCCAGTTCAAAGGTCGCATAACATGCATCGTCGGCAGTACAGTTGTATGCTTTGCCGTTTTCATCAATCCGCTCTGGTATGTGTGTTGCACCAAGGCAGGAAACCGCCTTTACATTTCCAAATAAGTTGTCGAGTACGTATCTCCAGTGGCATAACATATCTACGATGATACCTCCATCGTCTTCCTTGCGGTAGTTCCAGGATGGTCTTTGCGCAGGAATACTGTGTCCTTCAAATACCCAGTAACCAAACTCCCCACGTACCGAAAGGATTTTTCCAAAGAAACCATTTTCCATCAGACGCTTCAATTTGAGCATTCCGGGTAGCCAGAGTTTATCCTGAACAACCCCGTTTTTAAGACCGGCAGAAGTTGCCAGTTCATAAAGCTCCAGCGCTTCTTCGGTGGTGGTGCCTGTTGGTTTTTCACAATATATGTGCTTTCCTGCAAGGATTGCCTTTTTTACAGCCGGTGCTCTGCGGCCCGTTACCTGTGCGTCAAAATAAATCTGATATTGCGGGTCCGCTAGAACGGAGTCCAGATCGGTGGTATATTTCTTTACGCCCGACTGTGCACATAAGGCCTGTAATTTACTCTCATTACGTCCCACCAGAATGGGGTCCGGCATGATCACTTCATCAGCCGACAGCTTCACGCCGCCTTGCTCGATGATGGCCTTTATCGAGCGCATCAAATGCTGGTTTGTGCCCATACGGCCCGTAACGCCGTTCATAATTATACCAATGGTATGTGTTTTCATAAGTATTAGCTGTTAGCTTTTAGCGATTGGCGGTTAGCTTTGCTTAGCATATCCGTCGGTTGAAAATGATTGTATTTGTTTTAAATTGAATAAGCTATAAATCTTATTTGTGTCTGAGATTGTCAGGTTGTTAAGGGCTAATCGCCAGCGGCTAAAAGCTATCAGCCACCTAAACTTTTTCCAAAAATGCAGTAGTAATCTCATTCAGAAACAAATGCTGGTCTTTGGCCCAGTGTATGTTGGAGAATATTTCTACCTCACAGAACCCGTTGAAGCCCGTTGCTTCCACCCACCCCCTGATTTTTTTCAGGTCAATACAACCTTCCCCCATCAACCCGCGGTCATTCAACAGGTCAATGGTATTTACTTTCCAGTCACAAACATGGTAAGCGAACAGATTTCCGTGCGCGCCGCAACGTGCTATTTCTTTCTCCAGATCGCCATCCCACCATAAATGATATACATCGACAGCCACACCCACATAATCTGATTTAAAGAATTCAGCCATGTCATTTGCTTGTCCCAGGGTGTTGATAGCCGAACGATCGGCTGCATACATCGGGTGTAAGGGTTCTATGGCTAGTTTTACATTCAGCTTTTCTGCCAATGGCAGTATTGCCTCAATTCCTTCACGGATTTGTTCCCTTGATTTTTCCAGCGATTGATCGGGTGAGGCACCGCAAACCAGAACAATCATGGGAGCCCCCAGAGCAGCGGCTTCCTCAAGGAGCTTTCTGTTGTGATCAATTGCCTGTGCTCTTCCTGCACTGCTCACATTTGGGAAGAAACCACCACGAACATAGGATACAATCTCAAGCCCTGCCTGGCGGATGATTTCGCCGGCATGACGAGGACCTATACCCTCCGTAGCGTTTTGCCAAACACTTATTCCTTTTACTCCTGCAGCTGCGTAGTGCTCCACGGCTTCAGGCAAACTCCACGACTTGGTGGTAATGGTGTGGATGCAGCAACGATCGAGGGTAATGCTATTCATTAATTTGTGAAATGTGAAATGTGAGATGTGAGATGAATGAAGAATGAATTACTGACACTTGGGTGAAAATGAAACCTTTTATTCTTCATTCTTAACTGTCGCCCGCGACCCCGGTTAATTCTTAAGGTCCTTCACCGCTCCGGTGTATGCATAATACGGCAAGCCTTTATTGATCCGGTGCAGGTACAATGCGACCTCGCGTGCGTGGTAATCTCCCCACATACTGGATTCGCCATTCGGGATCTTTTGTCCGTCGGCAACATGATCCCATCCGTTTGGCCGGTGATAGATAGAGTGTAGTATCAAGCCCTGATGCGTTGGGTCTGTTGACAAGTAAGGGTCTGCAAGAAGAGAATCCAGAGCGGTGAGTCCTGCCTGCCAGTATCGGCTGCCGTCTTCATTTTTGTCGTTCAGATATTTACCCAGGCGGAGTAATCCCTGGGCGCCAATCGCTGCTGCGGAGCTGTCGATCGGTTCGAAATCATTATAAGGATCCGACGTTTTTTGCGTGTAGTCGCCTAGTTTATGGATCAACGGTGCGCCGGTATCCCAGTAAGGAATGCCATCGGATGCCGTGTTTTCAATATAAAAATCACAGGTTGCCTGCGCCGCTTTCAAGTATATTCTTTCCAGCTCTTTACGTCCTCCGAAGGGTGCAAGTTCTTCATTTGAGAAAAGGGGAAGTGTTTCCAGCTGCTCCGCAAAACCGGTCATTGCCCAGGCCAGTCCGCGGGTCCAGGTGGTGAAACCAGAAAAGCCCTGTTGCGAGTTAGGACAACGGAAATTGCCGTCATTGGTATTGAATACGCTCTCATGCGCGGTTCTTCCCCATACATCGTAACTGTCGCGGCCTTCGCCATAAAAAACAGAATATTTAGCCGTGGCAAGCGCATGGAGGGTACCGCGTTCAAGTAAGCTGGTCTTGATGTCGTTTTCACCCATCAACCCAAAACCCATCAGGTGCGAAACCATCAGCGAACGAACCGAGCGGATGGTATCAACGAAAAGCGAATGTGGTCCGTTGAATGAATGAATGTAACCTTCGCCGTTTTTTGCATTCGTCCAGCGCTTAGCCTGCACCGAACCTGAGATTTTAAGTGCAATTTCGTAGAAGTTCCGCTCCCATTCGTTTTCGGAAATGCGTCCTTCGTTCATCAACCGAAGCAGATTGCCGTAGGTGCTTACATTGTTAAATCCATGGTCATGTACACCGAAGTGGCCCACGTGGGATGCCATATTATTTACAGTGTTTTTTCTGGCATTTTCTAAAAATGTAGTGTCACCGGTAGCATCAAACTGTAAAACTTCGGCGCCATACTGGAAACCCTGTGTCCATTCAGTCCAGCCCCGAAGCGTGTATTTACCGTTCACTGTAAATACAGGCGTTCCTTTCGAATTGTCGTATTCCTTTGATATCAGGTTGATTTTTTCAGCCGAAAGATCCCAAAATCGATCCAGTTTGGATTGAAGGGAAGCGGCTGTAAGGTCTTGACGAATCTGCATAGATTTAGATCAATTGTATTATTTATTGGATAATACAAAGATATATTTCCGGATAACTGCGGGCAAGGTACATTTTTGCTAATAAATGGCACTTTTCCGAACATGATCCCGATATTCATTGGGTGTCAAACCCGTCTTTTTTTTGAATATTCTTCCAAAATAGGAAGGGTCCTCGATATGGATGTGATAAGCTATCTCCTTGCTGCTCAGATTGGTGAATACCAGGAGTCGTTTTGCTTCCAATAACAACTTGTCCAGGATGTATTCCTGAGAAGATGTACTCAGGTACTTTTTCACCACCTTGCTCAGGTAATCGGGTGACACGCCAAGCTTGGTGGCATATTGTTGTACTTCGTGCATTTCTCTAAAATTCTTTTCTACCAATTCCTGAAACCGGCCAATAAGTTCTGGCACTCCGGAGGTTTGCCCTTCGTAAATTTGTGGCTCTCGTTTCCCAAGCACGGCACATTTCTGCAGAAGCAGACCCAGGTAGCTGCCCGTGAGTGACTGTTCGGTAGGCTCCATCAGATGATCAGCAGCCATGTTTTCCATGATATTGTGAAAATAATGGCAATCAGCAGCTTTGAGTGAAATAACGGGCTGTCTGTGGGCAGGCTGAAAGAACGGAAAAGTAGCGAGAGAAGGTGCCCCCGGATTATAGAACGAGTAAAAGTCTTCGGAAAAGGCAACGATGTAACCGGTCCAGGCGGTTGAAAAGTTGAGAAGATGTACCTGGCCTGGCGTCAAAAAGTGCAATCCCGCACCTTGTACCGCATAGGAATGAAAATCTATTTCATGAAAGCCTTGTCCTTCTTCTATAAACAGAATTTCATAATAGGTATGCCGGTGAGGTGCATTGGTAGGCATGGGGGTGATGGGCAAAGGTGTTGGCAAACCTTGCTGAATATCAGTGCTGTTCTTGAACCTGTATATTTTTAACGCAGGGATTTGGTCCTTCGATTTTGGAAGAGAATGAATAGGAATTGCTTCGTTCATGCCAGAAATTTAAGATTTTTTCAGACCGACGAGTCTCCTTGTCAGCCACAGAACAAGAAGAACCACAAGTACCAACGCAATGACTGGCAGAAATATGGCAAGGCTCGAAAGGCCAAATGAGGCAAAATTTTCGGCAGTGGATACAACCGGATTTCCCAGTCCTGCCGTTGTTTTGGACGACAGCAATCTCAATAATCCCGTACCAGCCTGTACAATTCCGGCTGTGCCCCCTCCTACGATAAGGCCCAATCCCCAGTGTAGCACCGGACTATCGATGTGGACGAAGGAGGTAGTGAGTAAAGTACCCGCCAATACCGCAGCAGGTGTAGCGATGGTATCCAGCAGATTGTCTATAAACGGGATGTAATATCCGCCAATTTCAGCGATGGTGGCGGATAATAATACAAAAAATGCGGGCCAGGAAGATAGCCATGCGAAGTCTTCCCCGGGTGAAACCCAGCCATTCATGGCGGCGACATTGGCAGCCAACATGGGCAGGAAGACCCGAAAACCACAGCTAGCGCTTAATCCGACCCCAAGACAAATGCTTAAAAATAATTCCATGAATTGTAGATTACGCGCCGGTAATGAAAGAAAGTTAGGTAAAAAACGTATTTCTTTGGTTTTTTTGTGATGATTTTTACGTTTTCAATGTTGAAATCACACATGCTGCCAAAGGCTTGGTACTAAACTAGGCTGAAAAATGTTGAACCACCACCAATAACGAGTCTGTGAATCAGGAAACCAAAAGCGGTCAGATATTCGATCTTCCAACGTTACGACGTTTATATACTTTCGTAAAACCCTATCGGAATCGTTTTTATCTGCTTATAGCGATAATCTTATTAAACGCCGTTCTGGCTCCGTTGACCCCTCTGCTGATTAAGTATACCATCGACAATTCCATTTCGCAGGGAAACTATTCTGAACTGGCTTTGATGCTTTTGGTGATGCTGCTGGTTCTGGTCGTACAGGGGATTGTTCAATTTTGGAATACCTACATGTCGGGGTGGCTGGGGCAGTATATTATCAGGGATATAAGGGTTCAATTGTATGAAAAGATCATCGGACTCCGTCTGAAATTTTTTGATAATACCCCCATCGGACGGCTCGTTACCCGTACTATATCCGATGTAGAAACCCTCTCTAATGTGTTTAGTGACGGTATGGCCGCTATTGCCGGTGACATTCTGCAATTGATACTGATTATCGCCGTGATGTTTTATACCGACTGGAAGCTTTCGCTGATCAGTCTGAGTATGATTCCACTGATGCTTTTTTGCACTTATGTTTTTAAGGAAAAAATTAAAGATTCTTTTAACGAAGTACGTGCGGCAGTTTCCAACCTCAATTCTTTCGTTCAGGAACATCTCACAGGTATGAGTATCGTTCAGATTTTTAGCAGCGAAAAAATAGAATATCAAAAATTTCAGGAGATCAATAAAGTACATCGGGATGCCAATATCAGGTCCATCTTGTATTACTCGGTATATTATCCGGTAGCTGATGTGATTTCGGCGGCGGGGACGGGCCTGGTGGTTTGGTATGGGGCCAAACAAATCCTGGATGCTCAAGTGACCATGGGCACGGTGACCGCTTTTGTGATCTTTATCAATTTGTTTTTTCGCCCAATCAGACAGCTCGCCGACCGGTTCAACACTTTGCAAATGGGTATAGTAAGTACGGACAGGATTTTGAAATTACTCGATAGTGATGAGTACACATCAAATGAGGGTACCTACGCACCTGAACACATTGGGGGAAAGGTGGAGTTTAAGCATGTTTGGTTTGCATACAACGATGAAGAATACGTTTTAAAAAACATCAACTTCAAGGTGGATGAGGGCAAAACCATTGCTTTTGTAGGTGCTACGGGGGCTGGTAAGTCTTCCATTATCAACCTGCTGACCCGATTTTATGATGTCAATAAAGGCAACATTTTAGTAGATGGGGTAGAGGTGCACGACTATGACCTGAATGCCCTCCGAAGACACGTTGGAGTTGTTTTGCAGGATGTGTTTCTATTTTCCGATACCATTGAGAATAACATTCGGTTGGGGGATTTTACTATCACCCATGAGAAAATCGTTGAAGCGGCAAAATTGGTGGGTGTTCATGACTTTATAGAAAGGCTGCCTGGTGGCTATACTTACAATGTAATGGAGCGGGGTGCTACGCTTTCAGTAGGCCAGCGTCAGCTCATTTCATTTGTAAGAGCCATGGTGCATGAACCCAAAATCATCGTGCTCGATGAAGCAACGTCCTCTGTGGACAGTGAGACGGAAGAGTTGATACAAAAGGCTATTGAAAAACTGATGAAAGGACGAACCGCTATCGTCATTGCGCACCGGCTCTCTACCATTCAGGAAGCGGACAAAATAATTGTGGTCGACAAGGGTGAAATTATGGAAGAGGGGAACCACGAACAACTATTGGAAAAAGGCGGGCTGTATGCTAATTTGTACCGGATGCAATACAAAGAAGTGTTGAAAATCAGCTGACTTGTGTACCGCCGTGAAGGATGTTAATTTTCAGGAAAATTCAGGTTAATATTTACTCCCTTGCTAAGCTTGAAATGGATTTAGCCTTTAAAAAACGAAAAATATGAACTTCAGATCGATACTTATTGCCGCTCTTTTATTATTCCTTGGTGTGCAGTACATGGCGTGTGCGCAATCCGGTGGTCATAAGAAATACATTGTTAACGGATATGTAGGTGGGTTTCGCGGATTGGTGAAGACTGAGCTGATTGATGCGCAGAAATTGACGCATATCAATTATGCATTTGTAAATGTGCAGGATAGCCTGGCGGTACTGACCAATCTGCAAACAGACTCAACGAATTTCAGGAAATTAAATGAGCTGAAAAAAATTAATCCAGACCTCAAAATTCTGATCTCCATCGGAGGATGGGCCTGGAGTGAGAATTTTTCTGATGCCGTTCTGACAGAAAGTTCCAGGAGGAAGTTTGCCAAATCGGGTGTTGATATCATTCGGGATTACAAGCTTGACGGGGTTGATATAGATTGGGAGTATCCGGGAATGAAAGGGGAGGAAGGGAATATTTACCGGCCCGAGGATAAAGAAAATTTTACGCTGATGTTTAAGGCATTTCGTGAGGAGCTGGATAAGTTTGGTCAGGAAACCGGGAAAAGATATTTACTTACAGCGGCCGTGGGAGGTTCCAAGTCTTTCATAGAGCATACCGATATGGGGGCTTTGGCTCCGTACATGGATTACGTGTTGATTATGACGTATGATTACGGAGGCAGAAACGGAACGGTGGGCCATCATACCAATCTCTATGCAAACAAAAGGGATAAGGAAGCATCGTCTGCGGATCGCTCGATTAAGAACTTTATCGCGGCGGGGCTGCCAGCGAATAAAATTGGAATTGGTGCAGCTTTTTATGGCAAGGGCTGGGAAGCCGAAACCACTGCCAATAATGGGTTGGGACAGAAGAGGGTCAAATCGATACAGGGTGGCGGATATTCCAAAATCAAGGATAGCCTGGTCAACCAGAATGGATATACAAAATATTACGATAAAAAAGCAAAAGCGCCTTATCTGTTTAATCCTTCCACAAAAGTGCTAATTACCTACGATGACGAAAAGTCGGTTCGGGACAAGTGTAAGTATGTAAAAAAGAATAATCTGGCGGGGATATTTTTCTGGGAGTATTTCAGTGACCCGAAAGGGTATTTGCTGGATGAGATTACAGCAACACTCAAATAACTACGGACCTGATTGAAGTATGAGATGAAGTTTTTAAAATACAACATCGGGATTATTGTAACTGCCATTTTCATGGCAGCCATGGCCTACAAGGAGTTTATGAATCCGCGTTATGGAAAAGAAAACGTTCCGAAGATCTACCTTGGTATAAGCATTCTTCTGGTAATCCTGCTTGTGAGCATTTATTTACAATACTTTCATAAAAAAAGAAATTGACCGTACACGCATTTTTCAATTGACCGTGTACGTGATTAATCCTCCTTCGACGCCACCATACGCACGAAGCGGACAGCTTACGGGCAAACGCCCATCAGTTAGTTGGTGCCGATATATCATTTTTTCTTAGCCGTATCCAAAGGGATCGGTGGCGGTCCCAGAAAGAGTTCATCTTCATCGTTTCTCCTGGCGGGTGAAATACTGTCTCCACTTACTTCCGTTGAATCACCGGATGACTTTGGTTGATAATAACTCGGACAATTGTATTCTTTGGATATTTTGAAGCCTGGTTTTGGGAAGGGCCCCGGCTCTATACCGATTGACTTATCTTTATAAACCTTTTCAAGAAAGCTACCTACAATGGGTAGTGCTGTTTTGGCACCTTCACCGAGATTCGTTGTTCGGAAGTGAATACTTCGGTCGTCACCTCCAACCCATGCACCAATCACCAGATCCCTTGTGATGCACATAAACCAGCCATCGGAATTGTTGGAGGTGGTTCCTGTTTTTCCCCCGATTTCGTTGTTGTTTTTTGCCACATCGTAGCGCCATTTAATACTGCCCGATGTTCCGCCAGGCTCATCTACACCTCCTTTGAGCATATTTACCATAAGGAAAGCGGATTCTCTGCTGATAGCCTGTCGTGTTTCAGGTTGAAACTCCTGAATCACTTTTCCGTTCCGGTCTTCAATTTTGGTTACGAGAATGGGTTCTGTGTAGTTTCCACTATTTACAAACACACAGTAAGCCGCTACCATGTCGTATAGAGATACATCAAAGGGACCGAGGCCAATGGAAGGCAATGGTTGCAAAGGGGTGGTAATACCCATTTTTTTGGCGTATCGCACCACGTTAGCTGGTCCAACCTGGTCAGTTAGTTCGGCTGTGACCGAATTGATGGACTGGGCAAGAGCGCGTCTGAGCGTCATATTGGAGTAGGACCAGGTGCCGGTCGCATTTCTTGGCTTCCATTCCTTTTCCTCTCCATTTTCTATATACTTCTTGGTAAATGGCTTGTCTTCAATCTCCGAGCAGGGACTCATGTTGAACGTGGAATCGTCAATGGCTGTGGTATATACGAATGGTTTAAATGTGGAGCCTGGTTGGCGTTTTCCCTGCTTTACAGCGTCGTATTTGAAATAATTGTAATCGAGTCCACCCACCCATGCCTTGATCTGTCCGGTGTAGGGGTTCATGGCCATCATTCCGGCTCTCAGTACGCGCTTGTAATATTCAAGGGAGTCCATGGAGCTCCAGTAGCGCTTCATTTCGCTGCTGTTTTTCCAGTCATATACGGTCATTGTATCCTTTTTATTCAGATAAAAAATGACACTATCAGGATGGTCTGGGAATTTTTTAGCAAGACTTTTATATGAGTTTGTACGCTTGATCACATTTTCCAGAAAATTAGGAATTTCTTTACCGTCTTCATCCACCCAAGGATTCTGTTTTCCCCAATGGTCTTCGAATACGCGCTGGAGCTGCTTCATTTTCTGCGTCATGGCTGTTTCGGCGTACTCCTGCATACGTGAATCGATCGTAGTGTAAATCTTCAAGCCGTCGATTCGCAGGTCGTAGTCATTTTTTTCACCCCATTTTTTTACGAAATCAACCACCGCATCTTTGAAATAATTGGCATTGCCATCATAAGGTGTTTCAAATTTTGTTCTCAATTCAATAGGCAGGGCACTTATGGAATCTGCCTGTTTTAAAGTAAGAAACCCATATTTTTGCATCTGAGATATTACCACATTGCGTCGCTCAATGGAGCGTTTCATATTTCTGATCGGGTTGTAGGTTGTGGTTGCCTTCTGCAAACCCACCAGTACAGCAGCCTCCTGTATGTTCAGGCTATCTGGTGCCTTGCTGAAATAGGATTTTGCAGCGGTATTAATCCCATACGTATTGTTACCATAATCAACGGTATTGAAGTACATGGTAAGTATTTCCTCTTTGGTGAAGTTACGTTCCAGTTTGATCGCCGTGAGCCATTCCTTCGTTTTGTAAATGAGCGTACTAAGCCCAGGGATGTAGCCTAATAGTCCGCGGGCACCAGTTCTTCGGGTTTTGAATAATTTTTTAGCCAATTGCTGTGTGATGGTACTCCCGCCCCCCCGGTCCGTTGCACCCGTGGCGATTCCAACGGCCACACTCGCCATGGCTTTGTAATCAATACCCGAATGTTTATAAAACCGGATATCTTCGGTGGCCACCAGTGCTTTGATCAAATAGGGTGATATTTGTTTGGCACCAACGGGCGTTCTGTTTTCAGTATAAACCTTACCGATCATCACCCCATCGGAAGTGTATATTTCTGACGATTCGTTAACCCTGGGGTTCTGAAGATCTTCTACGCTGGGCATACTGCCCATTAACCATAAGAAATTCGTCTGAACACAGAATATATAGAATACAAAACCCAGGAATCCATAAGCAAAAGTTTTCCAGAGAAATACAATCGTTCTGTAATATCTGGATTGCGTGTCAACGTTGTCGGCCCACCACAACGAGATCGAATTTATGTTCCTGTGCAGTGAGGTTAAAAATGTATCCGTACGCCGTTTTCCAGCAACTGCTGATACCAGGCGATAAAGTAATGCTCCGGAATATTTACTGAGCTGTATTCCAACGAATTGAAATAAGGCCTTTATTTTATTGAAAACAGATTTAATAAAGTCCATTAAAAATTAAATTCGAAAGTCTTTTAAATACAATGGGTAAGGACACAATGTATCTGGAATTCAACTTCCTATTTTAGTAATGATTAGCTAAAAATTGACTGGCCAGGTTAGCGGGCCAGCTAATTGTACAATATAACATCAAATTAATGAAAAATCACGTCGATTTTTCATTATCGTTTTGTAAAAATCCTTCGCAGCCAAGATTCTTCCGGAGGCCAGCACTTGTTTTGATCCCCGGGAGGACGACGGAACAATCCCGCCGAAAAACCAAAGTAAATATTGAACGCCTTAGGGTTTCCTATATTCAGCAGGCCGGAGAGGTGATCTGTTCCGATCCATAGAGGACCTGCACGCCCTGCGAGTCCTATGGCCGGCGAAGTATAGCGGTTCATTAGCGATAACGGAACAGAAATTTCGTACCACTTATGTTCGAATCGGGGTGTCACGGCCAGCATGGATTCTGCTTTCATACCAAAGGCACTTTGCGGGATCAGATTTTGAACCCAAAGTCCGCTTACATATACATTGGGTTTTACGTTGTAATCCACACTTGCCTGAAAAGCCATCGGTAGTACCACCTTAAAGTCTGGCGCAATATTGCCTCCAGCATTCAGTGAGGCGCCTATCGCATTGAAAAAACCTTCGGATCCTTTCAACCTTTGAAAATCATCGTATTGAAAAGATTTATTGGTCGTATGTACCTCCTGTTGCATGATGTAACTGGGATTGGAATAATGAACCCGCCCAACATCTGTCAGCGAAACAGCTACTCTGTACAGATATTTATTTTTGCTTCCGTCCCTTCTTCTTACCCCCTTTTCGGTATAGGTGTACTTATTGATATCGGGTCGATATTCATATACCGCGCCAATGTCGAATCCCCAGCCGCTTCCCGGAGGAGCCTGCCCGATGAGCCATGAGGGTGTGGGTTTCACGTTCTGAAAACCTTCATCGCGGGTCATGGCGTATTTTACATGTATTTCGTTGACATTGATGATTTGCCTCTTGTTCTGCCATTTCGGGTCAGGGGAGAGGCTGAATGTAGAGTTATCAACAATGGCATGGGCATTGTACAATCCAAGGAGTCTTTTTGCTGTAAATCCCACTTTTATATAATCGGTTTCGTTGTCAAGCACAACGCCCCCAAACGTGAATGCAAGTTCACCCAGCGTATTGAAATGGAGCTTGCCCGACTGGTTGTTAAATACAGGCCCCTGCAGCTCTTCAAGCCTGGTCGTTTTACTGATGAGCCGGGCTAAAGGTTCGGTTACACCAGTGGCATTCAGAATGAATCTCATACGTGTTGTAATGCCTACCCCAACCCTGCCTTTCAATAATCCAAACATCAACGACGGCAGTCGTGCATCTCCGCCTGAGTTCAGATAATTGATATCGCCCCTCAGTTTTTCGTTCAAATATTTTCGAGGAAATTCTACCTTTCCGCGTTCATTACGATACTTGTCTGAGACTGTATTGGAAATGAGGCCCAGAAAGGAATAGGGCGCATCATATCTTACATGGTTGGTAGCGGTATACAACTGGGCTCCGACAACGTTCGCAAAAATACTATACCTACTGTCCGCAACGAATGCCGGATTATGGTAGAGCGCATTGGTACCGGCATAATTGCCCATCGCTACACCCTGCAGGTGTTGGGATTTTGTCGTAAGTGACAATAGTACAAGTAATAACGCTGGTAAATTTTTGCCCATAGTTCGATAACAACGCAAAGTCGGCAGTTTTCAATATGCGATTGCAAAGAAAGCGCGAAGCTGACTCACTTGCAACCCCGGGATGCAGGGAACTCAAATAATTATTTGGAGGGAGAGCTGAATGATGAAGTGGTTTTTGTTAGTATTGTGAATTGGGGCCAATTGTAAGATGGGTATTCTTATTGCAATCGTACATTTGTGATGGAGGCAGTTACCAGACCGACAATTATTCATGTTCGTTTTCATAAGGAATATGCTTACATAGGTTAAATTTTAGGACATGGTGACGGACGTATTTGGAGTGGTGAATTATTAATATTTTGTTAATTAACTCAAAGGCCATATATTGTTCTGTAAAATATAGAAATATACTTATTCAAATTTTGTATTGTATGAATTTTTCATTCTCCGATTATCAAAACGAAAATTTCTTTGATGAGATGTTTACTCCGGAGGGCGAGATTCGCCCTGGTTATGAACATTTAAAGAATAAATTTGAAAACCTCACCAATGAAGATCTGACCAACCGTCAGTTGGCCACAGAGCGGGCGCTGCTATCCATGGGGATTACTTTCAATGTCTATTCGGAGGGAGAAGGTACCGAGCGCATTATGCCGATAGATATAATTCCACGCGTCCTTTCCAGTGCGGAATGGGAATGGCTGGAAAAGGGTTTGAAGCAACGGATAAAAGCATTGAACATGTTCATTGACGATGTGTACAACGAACAGAATATACTGAACGACGGTGTGGTCCCAAGGGAATTGATCGAGTCCAGTAAGTGTTTTCTGAAGCCATGCATCGGTCTGAAACCACCCAAGGGGATTTGGTGCCATATTACAGGTACCGATCTGATCAAGGGTGAAGATGGCACTTTTATGGTGCTGGAAGATAATTTGCGCTGTCCGTCCGGCGTGTCGTATATGATCGAAAACAGGGAATTGTCAAAACAAATCTTCCCTGATGTACTCGCCCGAACGGGTGTAAGGCCTGTTTCCGATTATCCTACCAGGCTTCTGCAAATGCTGCAGCATCTGGCCGACAGGCCTAATCCGACGATTGCAGTTCTTACACCGGGTATCTACAACTCGGCATACTTTGAGCACTCTTATCTGGCACAGCAAATGGGTGTTGAGCTGGTTGATGCCCGCGACCTGGTTGTTTCTGATGGTTATGTTAAAATGCGTACAACGAGCGGTTTGCAGATTGTGGATGTGATTTATCGCCGAATCGATGATACCTTCCTTGATTCTGAGGCATTCAATCCTGATTCTTTGATTGGTATTCCCGGAATTTTTGAGGTGTATAAAAAGGGAAGAGTAGCCTTGGCCAATGCCCCGGGAACCGGAGTCGCGGATGACAAAGTGGTGTACGCGTACGTGCCCCGCATCATTCAGTATTATTTACAGGAAGAGGCAATTATACCGAATGTAAAAACCTATATCTGCGGAGAAGAGGAGGATCGAAATTATGTTCTGGAAAATATAGAAAAGCTCGTGGTGAAGGAAGCCAACGAAGCCGGTGGGTACGGTATGCTGATCGGACCAAAGGCTACCCCTGAGGAGCACGAGCTTTTTAAAGAAAAGATAAAAAATAATCCGCGTAACTACGTGGCACAGCCTACAATCTCATTGTCCAGAGTACCCTGTATGGTGGATGGCCATGCAGAAGGCCGTCATGTGGATCTGCGTCCCTATATTTTGTATGGAGATGATATTAGTGTTATTCCAGGCGGGCTGACCCGTGTGGCCTTGAGAAAAGGCTCACTTGTGGTGAACTCTTCCCAAGGTGGGGGCGGAAAGGATACCTGGGTGTTGTATTGAGTCCTGGAAACCAATTGCCGCGTGCGGGGGGTATGGTGAGTCCGATATTTGTATACACAAGATACAAGCTGATTTCAATGAAATAGCATCAGAATTGGGGAAAAGACTTAACATACACCTAAAATAAAAACGAAAAATGCATCGCGAAGTACACACTTGGTTTAGTCCGTCTCTGAACAAGCAAATGGAGGTTGCTGTGTATGGTCATTATGGTTTTGCGTTACTTTTAATTCCAACTGCCGCTTCTGACTATCTGGAGTACGAGCATATGGGACTCATCGACAGTATATCGGAATTTGTAAATGCTGGTAAAGTAAAAGTATACTGCATCAACAGTATAAATGCGGAAAGTTGGCTTAACCCGCATATGCATGGTTATGATAAGGCGATGAGGCACCAGGCCTTTAATGACTATGTGTTCAAGGAGGTAGTTCCGTTTATAAAGAACACTACTGGGCCTGGAGTTGAAATTATTGCAGGTGGAGCATCTTTTGGCGCCCTTCATGCCGCCAATTTATTTTTCAAGCACCCGGATCTGATCAACGGCATCATTGCTATGAGCGGATGTTACGATCTGAGTGTATACACGGATGGTTACTATGACGACAATGTGTATTTCAACTCACCGGTACATTATCTGCCCAATCTTAAGGTAGAATGGCATTTGTCTTTATATCGTCAAAGCAGACATATCCATTTTGTTTCGGGCTCCGGTGCATATGAAAAACCGGAATGTTCGCAACATATTTCTGCGATACTGAGTTCGAAAAATGTGCACCACGAACTGGACATCTGGGGACAGGACATGCCTCATGATTGGTGGGTGTGGCATCGCATGCTTCCTTATTATCTGGAAACCAGATTTTGAGAAGTGAGATGTGAGAAGTGAGAAGGGAAATGTGAAATGTGAGAAGTAAAACGCTAGATGTCAGCACTTTACATCTCACATCTCACATCTCACATTTTACCACTTTTTATGCCCCTTCAAATTGTCTTAAAAACCGTACGTCGTTTTCTGTGAAAAGTCGAAGATCATTGATTCCATACCGAAGCATGGTGATACGTTCGATGCCCATTCCAAACGCAAATCCGGTATATTCTTCACTATCAATTCCGCAATTTTCCAGCACGTTTGGATCCACCATGCCCGAGCCGGCGATCTCTACCCAGCCCGAATATTTACATATATTGCACCCTTTCCCTTTACAAATAAAACAGGTTACGTCAATTTCAGCACTTGGTTCTGTGAAAGGAAAATAAGAGGGACGTAGTCGTATTTTGGATTCCTTCCCAAACATTTCTTTTGCAAAATGGTATAGGGTGTCCTTAAGATCCTTGAAACTTACGTTCTTATCTACATACAGCCCTTCTACCTGGTGAAATACACAGTGGGCTCTTGCCGAGATGGCTTCGTTGCGGAATACCCGGCCCGGCATAATCGACCGGATGGGTGGTTTTTGCCTTTCCATGAGTCGTACCTGCACATTGGATGTATGTGTTCTCAGCAATACATCATCTTTCACTTCGCCTTTACTTTTCGAAATAAAGAAGGTGTCCTGCATCTCGCGCGCGGGATGATTGTCCGCAAAATTTAATGCGCTGAAATTATACCAGTCTGTTTCAATTTCCGGGCCGTAAGAAACATTGAATCCCATTCGTTCAAAAATCTCGATGATCTTCTGACGCACAATCGTCAATGGATGAATGCTTCCATTGAGGTTTGGCACAACGGGTAGCGTCAGGTCAATCAGGTCGGTCGAACCTGTATCATCCGCGTTCTCGAGTAAAGCTGTGAACTCCTGAAAGCGTGTTTGTGCAAGATTTTTAAGCGTATTTAATTCCTGTCCCACTGCACGACGTTCTTCCTGAGCAATGGTCTTGAGGTTATCGAACAGATCCGTTATGACACCCTTTTTACTAATGTATCTAAGGCGGAATGCTTCCAGTTCCTCTTTATTCCTGGCCTGACTGCCTTCAATTTCGGAGAGTAATTCTTTTACCCGTTCGGTGATCATAAACAATTTTATTTAATAAATGCAGCTTTTAAGGAATGAGCCAGAACGTGAATCGGTACACCGTACTGCCAAATTGGTATTAAAACCGGTGCAAAGATAAATAAAGTTCTTAGCGTTAGGCCCGCACAGCCGAGGGATTATTGCCTTTTTGCGAATCGGGCTCATCGTTTTGATGCATTTTTAGACTACGTAAAATTACGTGTTTTACTAAGTGTGCTTACGGCATTTTCATTTTGAAGTTAATTTAATAATCTGTAAATCAATTAGATAGTTGTATATACGTAGTTTTACGCACTTTACAAATGTGTGATACTGACGTACATTTGACATAGAAATTTAAACAACAAAACTTCCGAATATGCTATGAAAACTTTCTCTGCTTTTGCCCGTCCCAACATTCCTGCACAATCCTTTGGAACTTCGGTGGCACCGATCATGATCCAGTTTATGGGACGTCCTATATCGATATCACCTGACTCCATTACATTCATGGAAGGGGAAGGTAACTATACATTTATCTATACAAATGCAGGGAAAAAATATTTGGTTTCAAGAACCTTGAAATCACTATCAGAACATCTGACCAGCAATTTCATCCGCGTTCATAAATCGTATGTTGTCAATGCGAATTACGTGGAAGAACAACTGGTTCACGATCGTATTCTCAAAATGGCTGGCGGAAAGGAAGTGATGATCAGTCGTAGAAAACTCAGAGAGATTTCGGGGATTTTGGATCATTCCTATTTTCGTGTAAGTGCTTAAATATCATTAGGTTAAATTAGTGGGTTATTCATAAAAACAGCAGCCATCGCTTGGATCGAAGGCTGCTCGTTTTGTTTTTATTGCATACTGAATTTAGGATGCAATTTCCGTCCTAATCAGTTAGAATAATTTAAGTCCTAATGTTACTTGCCAGGAAGTGATCTTTTGTTTCACTTTGGCAGTACCGTCCACAGGCGTGCCATTTACCTGGAATGAAGCCAGATTCGTGAATGATCCTTCTTTTCTGACATCAATGCTCACACCGCCTAAGTCAAGTCCAGCACCGAACTGGTAACCGAATGTTGCCTGGTCCATGGAATCATTAAAATTGGAAGTGTAATGCTTGAACGCGTCACGCAGACGTTGGTTGTCCCCAATCCGAAAGGATGTGACGGGGCCAGCAAGAATCCGAATGGGGCCTGCCTTTAATCCGACCAGCAGCGGAACGTCAATATTGCTATATTTGACATTGATCGTTTGTGTCACCGGAACAGCCTGATCATTCTTGATAATTTCAAATGAACCTCCTTTGGTAGATACCAAAACTTCCGGCTGAATGAAAAGGACTCTTCCGAATCGGGCATAAATTCCACCGACGAAACCAGTTTTGGTATCGAAGCTCTCTTTCAGATTGTCACTTACTGCTTTTCCATCATATCCCAGGTAAGGGTTTCCATTGTCATCGTAACGTGTTGTAAATACATTCCCCATAGTCAGCCGTGAAAGATTTACTCCTCCCTTAATGCCGAACGCAAAGCCTTTTTTCTGTGCTTGAACAGTGGACATGGCCACAAGTGTCAGAAGGCACATTAAACTAATTTTTGTCAGGAAGTTCATTCAAAAGTGTTTGATTAGTAAAACCGGTTGATAACGTAAAGCAAATAAAAAACAATGCCTCGCGCCTGAAATATTTGATTTAACGGCGAAAACCTTAGCATATTTGGACTAAAATTTGAAAACCCTGTTAGCAATCAGGACAATCCAGTAATATTAAACCCCTATGGCCAAAGCCAAAACCGCTTTTTTTTGTCAGGAATGTGGGTACAATTCCCCCAAATGGCTTGGAAAATGTCCCTCCTGTGGCGAATGGAATACGTTTGTTCAGGAAGTAATTGAAAAGGAAGATAAAAAAACCACAGTTTCCTGGAAATCGATTTCGCTGGCTGGTAAGCCAAAGTCGCTCGCAGAAATCGAATATGAAAATGAACCGCGGATTCACACCCTTGATGGGGAACTGAATCGTGTGTTGGGTGGAGGTATTGTGCAAGGTTCGCTGGTGCTGATTGGCGGGGAACCCGGAATCGGGAAGTCAACTTTGATGCTGCAGATCGCGCTAACCCTTGCCGATAAAAGAGTGCTGTATGTTTCAGGAGAGGAGTCGGAGCAGCAGATAAAAATGCGTGCGGAGCGTATGGAATCAAAAAGTGTTAACTGCTTTATCCTAACTGAAACGCATACGGAGAATATTTTCAGACAGATCGAAGAGTTTCACCCCGATATTGTGGTAATCGACTCCATTCAGACCATGCAGTCGGCCTACATCGAATCGGGTGCCGGCAGCGTGTCGCAGGTGAGGGAATGTACTGCGGAATTTATGAAGTATGCCAAGGAAACGGGTGTTCCGGTATTTCTCATTGGTCACATTACGAAAGACGGATCGCTGGCGGGTCCAAAAGTATTGGAGCACATGGTGGATACCGTGCTTCAGTTTGAGGGTGACAGGCATACGACTTACAGGATTTTGCGTACTGTCAAAAATCGCTTTGGAAGTACCTCCGAGCTGGGTATCTATGAAATGCATGGCGCCGGGCTAAGGCAGGTGAGTAACCCGTCCGAAATCCTCATTTCGCAACGTGATGAGCCAATCAGTGGCATTGCCATCGGATCCATGATGGAAGGTAATCGCCCGTTATTGATTGAAATACAATCTCTTGTAAGTGCCGCAACCTACGGAACTCCGCAAAGGAGCAGTACAGGGTTTGATGCAAAGCGTCTCCAGATGCTGCTAGCCGTGCTGGAAAAACGCGGAGGTTTTCGATTGGGTGTGCAGGATGTATTTTTGAATGTGGCAGGAGGGTTACGTGTGGAGGATCCGGCGATAGATCTGGCCGTGATTGCTTCTATCGTTTCTTCATACGAAGATTCCTGTATTCCTGCATCCGTTTCTTTTGCTGCGGAAGTGGGCCTTGGCGGTGAAGTGCGGGCTGTGAACCGGATAGAAAGCCGAATCCTGGAAGCTGAAAAATTGGGTTTTAAGAAGATCTACATCTCCAAGTACAATAGCAAGGGACTGGATTTGAAGCGAGCCAAAATAGAAATTATTCCCGTTCCACACCTCGATCAGTTGTTTTTGGATCTGTTTCTGGAAAGGTGAGAAGTGAAATGTAACCGGGCTGGGCAAAAGGGAGATGTTGAAAAAATGGGAAGATTTGATCAGGTTAAGTGCCGAAAGCCGATTGCTGACGGCCAACTGTCCCATCAATATTTTGCATAATAGGTTCTGAGCCTGTTTGTGACCCGGTCATAAATGGGTTTGCTGAACTCGACGAAGAGGTCCTGCGGGGCGGGTGGAAGTAGCTCCTGACTTTTACACATGCGAATTTCTGCGGGAGTTAGTGCACGCTCGTCTCCGTTGTAATTGGCCCACTCGCACATCCAGTTATATTCCCCCGTAAATTTCTCCTGATTCACAATCCGTTTTGCCTGGAAATCTTCGATTCGCATATCCAGCAATCCGCTGGAATGCACCGTCTTGCGGTTTTTTGTTAATTTGGCAGTCACCTTGCCGTAAATAGGCACCTTCACCTTACCAACGGTCTTTTCACTCACTTTTACCGAATCCTTGCTGGTTACGGTTTCCGTATTTTTTTCAATCAGGGTTTGCCCTACTACAAAATCATCGAATTGTAACGTGATGACGTGGTCGGGTTTCACCTTGGTTTCGGTAGCTTCGCCAGGCGTGTAAAAACGTACGAATTTGTTCATCCGCCTGTTGGTATGCAGAAATTCATTGATACGGTCCTGGAAATAGGCATTGCTTAGCTGATATGCCCTCGAAGTCACAAGTACCTGTTCAACAACCACTTTGAAGGTTGCAATATCAAAAGAATCATCAAGCTTCTGTTGAATGTCTTTGTAGCCAGGCAGCAATTCATTAGCCTTTTCAAAGTGTTCGTAAGCGATTCGGGCGTTTGGTCTGGTGCCGTTGGAGAAAGCCTTCTCACCTTCAGTGTAGCGAATGGAAAACGCACGTTGCCGTGCATCTTTTTCTTCCGTTTCAAAATTTTGAGCGGTAACAACTTTTGCACAAGGAGTGCAACGGTTTATTGCGTCGTAAAGTTTATTGAGGGTTTCATATTCGTGAACCTCAGTTTCGAAGCGAAAGAGGTGGGTGGCGTTTTTGTTTCGGGCTATTTCGCCCAAATGGAGATCAAGTGCATTGGGATAAGCTGCTTTCAGGATGTCGAGAGAAGAAAGGTGGTTGGGAGTACTCCTGAGCTTTTCCACTGCCCGGAGTACAGAATCATCATAGTTGCCCTTTTTTAGTGATTTTTTGGCTGACTTACATGCCTGAAATAAAGCACCAAAGCAGATCGCTAATATGGATAAGATAAAGAGATGTTTTTTCATAACTTAAAACACGATACAAATTGAGGATTCCTACCGTCAAATGTCTGAAAAAATTACTTCATTTTGGCGTGTTTTACCAGGTAAGCCGTTAATATGGGGTCGAATCCGAGTGCTATATCAGCCTCAATGAAATCAATTTTGTACTGGCCGCATTTTAGTTTAAGATTTTGATAAAACTCGGTAGCAAATTTTTGATAAGATTCCCGCACCTGGTCGGGCTGAACTTTTACCCTTTCGCCGGTCTCCAAGTCTATAAATTCATAGGGTCGATTCTCGAATGTGAAATCCTGTTCGGTCTTTTTATCCGTAACATGAAAAAGCAGAACCTCATGCAAATTGTGCCTCAAATGCTGTAGAGCCGAAAAAAGCCGGTCGGCTTCCTCCAGATTATCAAACATGTCACTGAAAATGACGACCAGCGAACGTTTGTGAATTTTTTCTGCGATTTGGTGCAACACGTCTGCAACAGAGGTTTTGACAAGGGGGCGCTTGGACTGCAGCACCTGATCGAGTTCAAGCATGATTTTATGCACATGCGACGGGGTTGATTTCACCGCGGTCTGAATCTCAATTTCTTCGGAAAAGGTACACAAGCTGACGGCATCTTTCTGACGTTGAAGTAGATACGTTATGCTGGCCGCCGCCATGACACTAAAGGTGATTTTACCTAGAGTTTCTTCTGGATAGTACATGGAAGAAGAGGTGTCAAGCAGAATATGGCATCTAAGATTGGTTTCTTCTTCATACCTCTTCACATAAAGCCGATCGGTTTTTGCGAAAACTTTCCAATCAATATTTCGGGTAGACTCACCTGTGTTGTACAGCTGATGTTCCGCAAATTCTACCGAGAATCCATGAAAAGGAGATTTGTGAAGTCCGGTGATAAACCCTTCGACCAGTTGTTTCGCCAGAAACTCAAGATTGCCGAGGGCTCTTACTTTTGCTAGGTCTAGGTGGCGAATGGCCATATTGATACGAAGATAGAATTCAAAATTATTCGAATATATAACATATCAACGCAATTTGTGCCAAAGCATACATAAATCCAGCTGAGCAGAGATACAAGAGAGCTCCAAGGCTAATTTTTATCTCTTAAAGAAATTATCTTGCCCGTGGCATGATCAATGCTTTCATTTTTGCCCAGGAGTACCATGCCTTCCATGCCCACCACCCGTACAGAGACGTTGGCTACTCCTTTGGCGATTATGCCCAAATGGCGGGCAGCCTCTTTACTGATGTCAACCAAACGGCTTTTGGAATAGGGCCCCCGGTCATTAACTCTGACAATAACTTTTTCCTTGGTTTCGGTATTGGTAATTTCCAGCATCGTATTAAATGGTAATGTACGATGGGCGGCTGTGAGCTCGGTACTTTTATGAATTTCTCCAAAAGACGTTTTTCTTCCGTGAAACCGGGAAGAGTAGTAGGAGGCCTTGCCTGTTTCTGTTTTACCAAGTGTAGCTTGCGCTATTGCTTTGGAATGCCAAATGAATGCCATTAGAAGCATGGTCAGAATCCGAGGATAAGTCATATCTGCGGTTTAGGATGGAACATCATAAGGTCGAACCTTACTTTATCTCATTTTAATTTTGCACTCCCGAATATTGCCGAGGGGAATAAAAATCATACGCTCTGTCTGCCTTCCGCCAAGGCAAATGGCTGCAAATTTTATGAAGGATTTGGCGTATGTTTTTGACGATAAAAATTAACGTCTTCATGCAAAACTTTCAAATGTAAGGGAATAATCTCAAAACTGTGCATTCTGTACTGGTAAAGTCCAAAATATTTACGCTAAAATCAAAAGCGTGGTCATTCGAAATGTTTAATATATGTTGGTTTTTTTGTTCGCTGCAATAAACTTTATATTTTAGCGTTCGCAAACTTATTTAAAACTAAACATAGTGGAAGACAGAGAGCAAATCTACTCTAAACGGGTCAGGGCGGGAAAACGGACGTACTTCTTCGATGTTCGGTCGACGCGATCCAATGATTATTATCTAACGATTACGGAGAGTCGCCGGCATCCTCAAGGAGAAGGATTTACGTACGAAAAGCACAAGATGTTTTTGTACAAGGAAGACTTTGATAAGTTCGTAGATGCATTGAAGGATGCGGTAGATCATGTGAAAACAGAGTTGATGCCGGAAGTTGATTTTTCTCAATACGAAGCCAAAGCGGACGAGGTGGACGTGGTGGGAGAGTCTGATCTTAAGTGGGAATAATCTGAATTTAACATCTCAAAAAGTAAAGCCTTCGCAATCAATTCCGAAGGCTTTTAGTTTTTGTGTTGCCTAAATGGTAATTTCGCACCGAAATTATTATTTAGAATGGTTGGCCGTATATGATAGCTGTCAAAATGCTCCACGGCCACTTTAAACTGCATACTTGCCAATATGAGTCTTCAATGTGGAATTGTAGGATTGCCGAATGTAGGGAAATCCACACTTTTTAATGCCATTTCTACCGGCAAAGCCGAAGCTGCCAATTATCCTTTCT
Organism: Dyadobacter sp. 32; assembly: GCF_902506755.1. GTDB lineage: Bacteria > Bacteroidota > Bacteroidia > Cytophagales > Spirosomataceae > Dyadobacter. The sequence goes on from NZ_LR735258.1 coordinate 6,202,551, forward strand.
GTACCATTGAGCCAAATGTTGGGGTTGTAACTGTTCCGGACGAGCGTTTGGACATTCTGATCGGGTTGGTCAATCCTCAAAAGACAATTCCTACCATTATTGAGTTTGTAGACATAGCCGGTCTGGTAAAGGGGGCAAGCCAGGGAGCAGGGCTGGGCAATAAGTTTTTGGCTAATATCCGTGAGGTAGATGCGATTGTCCATGTGGTACGCTGTTTTCAGGATGAAAATGTAGTGCACGTAGAAGGACGGGTGGATCCGGTTTTTGATAAAGAGATCATAGACATCGAATTGCAGCTGAAGGATCTGGAATCCGTAGAAAAGAAAATTCAGAAAACGGAAAAGGGAGCCAGAGCAGGTGATGCTAAAGCGAAAGTGGAGCTGGAATGGCTGAAAAAATATAAAGAAACACTGGAGGCCGGGAAAAATGCCCGTAGCCTTCAGATTGACGAGGAAACCAAAGAAGCAGTAATCGGTGACCTGCAATTGCTAACTGCCAAGCCTGTTCTTTATGTAGCCAACGTGGATGAAGGCTCGATGCTTACAGGAAATGAGTTTTCCGAAAAGCTGAAAGAAGCCGTTAAACACGAGGGAGCGGAGGTAATTATTCTTTGTGCTGCGATTGAATCCCAGATATCAGAAATTGAAGATCCGGAAGAACATGAAATGTTTCTGGGCGAATATGGATTAAAAGAGTCAGGACTGAGCAAGCTGATAAAGGCGTCGTACGCATTGCTAAATCTGATCACTTATTTCACCGCTGGCGTTAAAGAAGTTCGTGCCTGGACAATCGTAAAAGGTTGGAAAGCGCCTCAGGCGGCAGGTGTGATCCACTCTGATTTTGAAAAAGGATTTATTCGAGCAGAAGTAATTAAGATCGCTGATTATCAGCAGTATAAAACGGAAGCGGGCGTGAAGGAAGTGGGTAAGATGGCTGTAGAAGGGAAGGAATATGTGGTTGCTGATGGTGATATCATGCACTTTAGGTTTAATGTATAGAGTTAGGTCAAAAAGTTTTAAGCACACTTACAGATCCTGGTGACTGGCTAACAGCCCACCAGGATCTTTGGTTTAGGCGAGAACCTCGCGGCATTTGTTACCGCCTCCGATTCCACTCTACAGTCCTGTAACCTACCAATAAATCGGCCCTGCTGGCTGGTGGGCGGTGATAAACCAGAATGTCATAGTCATTTTCCGTAGCAGCATAGTTTCCTTCCACATAGCTTTCGTCGGGTTTGCCATTGGCGCGGACAACGGTATAGTCATAATTCACAACGCCCTGTTTTAAAAGAATTTCTGCCTCGTAGGCTTGCGTATCCGGATTATAAGTCATTTTATTCCTTTCGTTCAGTTGCCAGAGGTTGAAGCTGCCATTGACATAAACAGTCATATCCGGATCTTCGGCAATGTGCAGGTTGAATAGGACTGGCGTATAATCGGCTTCAACGCTTCCGCGTCCCGATTCCCGCTGGTCAACAATGTATTGACCGTTGAGATCTTCCAGCTGCAGGTAGCTGTTCTCGGCCCTTGACTTATCAGGGAATAGTATAAGTTTCGTGAAATCGGCTTCACGCTGAAGTTCAATAATTCCAAATCCTCGCGCGGCGAGCGTACGACTGTCGAAATACCGGAATTCATTTCCACCCGGAAAGGTGTTCTCAAGGTTAAAAAAAGTGTATTCCAAAATATGATCAAAAGGCCTGACGTTTGTCGGTTTGAAATTGGTACGCATCTGGTCCCAGCGAAAGTTTTTGCGCATCACAACTTTCAGATCAGTTTGTGGTGCGATCAGCTGATATCCGTTATAATTAATGGTGAAATCGATCTGCTGATCGGCAAACTGCTGATCAATGCCCTGGGAAAACCGGGCCTGGGCATTGATATTGATCCTGTTTTCATAAACCATAAATCGCCTGGAAAGCACTGCATTTCGGTCCCCATCTGAATAAACGACCAGAATGTAATTTCCGGAAAGTTTCAGCCTGGGCACTTCAAAACGGTAGTGGTAGTATGGTACTTTTGTGCTGAATGACTGATCGTATTTGAGAATGCGGTAGTCATTGTACTCATAGGTAAACTCAATATCGTTCAGATTCGACTTGGTCCAATCGGCATTGCAATGGATGATTTTGGCTCTGTAACCTTCGTAGACGCCTTTCATGTCGTCGAACTCCAGCACCAGCGGTGCCTGGCTTTGCAGCTGTATCAGTGGCGGACTGATCAGACGGGTCGGGTTTTCGGGGTCGTCCAGCGCAGGATAGAGAAGTACTGTCCTGATTTTATCATTGTATATATGATCTTCCAGTAACACGTTGGTCGACTGCGCCTTACCGGTCAGGTTGAAAAGGATTAATATGTAAATAATTAAATTATCTCGCATTGCTGTTTATGGGATTAACGGCTCGGTTTTTTATTATTGTGTAAGAAACAAATTGAAACTGATTTTCCTTCTTTTTGAAGCTATTATTTGTAAGGTACATTAAGCAGGCGAAGGGCTGTCGGATAGACAGAAAGTTTTATTTCCGGTTAAATTGTTATTTTTACATATCACAATTGAAAGCACATGACAGCACAGCCACATAAGATTTATTCCGAGGAAGAGTATTTGGAAATGGAACGTGAGGCCGAATACAAGAGCGAATATTATCGGGGAGAGATATTTGCAATGGCGGGGGCGGGGTTCAATCATAACAGAATTACGGAAAATTTGTCTGGTGAATTTTTTATTTGCCTTAAAGGAAAATCTTGCAACGGTTATTCCAGTGACCTTCGCATTCATATTCCTGAAAACGGACTTTACACATATCCTGATTTCCTCATTATTTGTGGGAAAAATGAATTTCTGGACGATAAAAAGGACACGATCTTAAATCCTGTGGTAATCATAGAGGTGCTTTCTCCAAGTACTTCCGGTTATGATCGTGGCGAAAAATTCCATTTTTATCGCAGTATACCGTCTTTGAAAGAATACGGAATTGTTGATTCCCAGTCAGTTTCGGCGGAGGTTTGGAGGAAAAATGAAGAAAATGTCTGGTACCTGGCTTCAGAGGCTTACGATATCAATGGTTTTATTAGGTTCCAAACCGTTGATGTGTCTTTGAAAATGACAGAAATATATGCTGATACGGAAGATTTGGTTCCAGTGGTTTAAATAAAAAAGGAGCCCGTTCCGACTCCTTTTACAATTGCGTAATCTGCTCTATCAGCTAAGGCTCTATATCCGATTTAGCGATGGATTGATAGCCCCAATTTAACCAGCCAGTTCTTCCACTTCCATCATGGCAGTCTCCCAGGCATCATTTGCCTTTTCCAGTTTCTGTTTGATGTCGGCATAAAAACGATTTAGATCAGCAAGTGCTTTTACATCGTTATAAACAGAGGGATCTGCGAGTTTTGCTTCGGTTTCTGTGATTTTGCTCTCAAGATTACTAATCGTTTCTTCCAGTTCTTCTACCTGCTTTTTGGCTTTTTTTAGCTTCTGAAGATCTTCGTTAGAAGTGGGTTTGTTCGTGCTGTTCTTGGTACTGGCAGCGGGCTGGGCTGACGCTTTTTGTGGCGGAGCACTGCTGACAACCGCTTTGTCGCTTACAGCAGATTGAAGGCCCCGCTCTTCCACCCACACCTCGTATTCCTGGTATGTTCCGGGGTATTCCTTGATCTCATGATCCTCGATATACCAGATTTTATTGGCAATATTTTCAACAAAATACCTGTCGTGGGAAACCACGATATAGCTGCCCTCATATTGTTGCAAAGCCTGGATAAGGATATTGACCGACTGCATGTCCAGGTGGTTGGTAGGCTCATCGAGCAGCAGAAAATTGGCTTGCGAAAGTAAAACCTTAGCCAGCGCAACCCGTGATTTTTCGCCTCCGGAAAGGACTTTAATTTTCTTGAAAACGTCATCACCTGAAAACAGAAAGCAGCCAAGGACCGTTCTTAGTTCGGTTTCCGTTTTATTCGGATTGGCATACTTTAGCTCTTCAATCAGGTTATGATTCACATTCAGGGATTCCAGCTGGTGCTGTGCATAGAATGTGAACATGACGTTGTGGCCAAGACGCCTTTTTCCTTCGATAGGTTCGGTGCCGGCAACAACCCTCAATACCGTCGATTTCCCCCGCCCGTTCGCTCCGATTAATGCGATCTTATCACCACGTTCCATGCTGATATTGGTTGCATCCAGAATGACCTTGTCGCCGTAAGCTTTCGAGGCATCTTCAAGCTGAAATACATGACGTCCGGGCTGTGTGGTGAACTGAAATCGGAAATGAACTTTTGCGTTTTCGTCGACCACGGCGTCTACAACTTCCATTTTGTCCAACGCCTTTACACGGCTTTGCACCTGACGTGACTTGGTGGCCTTTGCTTTGAAACGTTCAATGAAACGTTCTGTCTGACGAATTTTGGCCTGCTGGTTCTCGTAAGCGCCACGCTGAATTTCGTTACGCTCGTCTTTTTCCTCTAAATAGAATGAATAATTGCCTGAGTAATAATTCAATTTTCCACCAGATACCTCAACCGTCGTGTCCACCGTATTGTCCAGGAATTGCCTGTCGTGACTCACTACGATTACGGCTCCTTCATAGCTTTGTACGTATTTTTCAACCCACTGAATGGATGGTAAGTCCAGGTGGTTGGTAGGCTCATCAAGCATCAGTAAGGAAGGCTTTTGCAACAAAAGCTTAGCCAGCATGACACGCATACGCCATCCTCCGGAGAATAATCTGAGTGGTCTGTGAAGGTCATCGGTAACGAATCCCAGACCTTCCAGAATCGCTTCAGCTTTAGACTGAACCGTATACCCATCAAGAGCTTCGAATTCGTCCTGTACCCTGGCCAGTTTGTCTATAAGCTCGTCTTTGTAATCATGCTCCATTTCATACAGGATCTTATCAATCTGTACCTGTAGCTGGTTCTGGCGTTCAAATGCCTGCATGGCCACAGAAAGAATGGAGTCATCGCTTTGATAGGAAAGCAAATCCTGGTTTAAAAAACCAATGGTGCAATCACCGGATTTTGATATATGACCGCCATCGGGCTGGAACTCTCCGTTGATCATCCTGAGCAGGGTTGATTTGCCAGTCCCGTTCAGGCCAATAAGGCCGATCTTTTGTTTTGGCTTGATATGGAGCGACGCGCTATCGTATAAAGCACGGTCGCCAAGATAATAACTTAGGTTCGTAATCGCGATCATGCCGCAAAGGTACGGGGAAAGTGGGAGATAGTAAAAATGTAATTGTTGGAATAGTTATAAAATGAAACGCTTGTCCCGAAATGCAACATTATTCATGTAAATTTGATTATGTGATGAGCATTATTTAAAGTTAGTTTGCAGGCTTAGCTTAGCGGGATGAATTTGAATTAATGGTTGTTCTTTTTGGTTAGTCTTTTGGGCTATTAAATAATACAAGTTATGTACACGGCAGTTAAAGGAACATTTGAGAATGGAAAGGTTATTCTCGAGGAGCCCGCTCCGACTAGTGAGCGAACCAAAGTAGTAGTGATGTTTTTGCCAGAAGAGAAGGAGAACATTTCTTTTAATGGGATACGCCAGATGGGAAGTTTAAAAAGACTGGGGGAGGCCATTGGGAAAACTTACAGTATTCCCGATGATTTTAATGATCCAATCGATGATTTAAAGGATTATATGTAATGAGATATCTTATAGATACACAAATTCTTATATGGTATCAGTTAAATTCTCCCAGGATATCACCCCACGTAGCCGAAATTTTGTTGGATGTCTCAAATGAAATATTAGTAAGTCAAATTACGCTTTTCGAAATTTCTGTAAAGCAAAAAATTGGCAAGTTATCGGAATTGGATGTTTCAATTGAAGAGATAGTATCTGTTATTCAACAAGATGGCTTTGCAGTATTGAATTTGGAAAACCAGCACATTGCCAATTATGATCGTATACCGCTTGCTCAGGATCATCGTGATCCATTCGACAGGTTGATTATTGCAACGGCCTTGTCTGAAAATGTGTCTCTGATTTCTGCTGACGAAAAATTCAGGTCTTACAAAGAAATAGTTAACCTTGTTGAAAACGATTAATCATTCAAATTTGAACAACCTATTCCCCATATTTCTCAAACTCGAAAAACTGCATACACTCATTGTGGGTGGTGGTTACGTTGGTTTAGAGAAAATTACTGCCGTTCTGAATAATTCGCCCGAAGCCAGGATAACACTGGTTTCGCCGGAAATTTCATTGGAAATCAGAGATTTAGTGCGGTTAAATTCGCGGGTGGATCTGATAACGAGAAAGTTTGAAGATGACGATCTCCTGGAAAAAGAGCTGGTAATTGTTGCTACCAATGATAAAGTCGAGAATCAGAGAATTAAAGCGATAGCTGCTTCGAGGCACTTACTTTGTAACGTAGCGGACACACCCGCACTTTGTGACTTTTACCTATCCTCTATTGTTCAAAAGGGGAATTTGAAAGTCGCTATTTCCACCAACGGAATGTCGCCAACGATGGCAAAGAGGCTAAAGGAAGTTTTAAGTGAAGCTTTGCCCGAAAATCTGGAAACTGCCATGGAGCAACTCAAAGCAGTACGGGATATGTTGAAGGGTGACTTTGCCTATAAAGTGGAAGAATTGAATCGGATTACTTCGGTGCTGGTTGATAAAAAATAAGTTTTTGATAGAATGGCTGGTGGATGAAGTTGAAACGATTTTAGTATCATTTCACATTTGTGCTATCACCCGTACGCACTGCACTGTACACATTAAAGTCACTCTCCAAAGTGAGAAGGTGATTGTTTTGAACGTTTTTTGTCAAAATCTTTACGCTAAATTTTGAAGATTTTCCTCCCACTGGATTTCAATCATGTCTTTTTTTTCTGCGTCGCAGGTAGGGCAGGAATAGTTTTCCGGGAGGTTCCTGAATTCCGTTTCAGCGTCGATGCCTCGTAGCAAATCGCCGTATCGGGGATCATAAACGGTGAAACAATGGGGGCACTGGTGTACAGTTGATAAAGAAGAAGATGTGTTTTTTTGTTCTTCATGCTCCACTTTCACCACTTTAAGGCTATTTTCGAGGCGCCGGTTATTGAATCTTCGGCACAATCTTTCCATTTGTCCCGCAAGATGAATTTTGAATAAACCCCTCTCAAAAGGTATGTGTGTGCGGCTGTTGGGATTGAAGTTCTCTGTGTAGTAGAGATCATAAACGCTGAACAAAGCCAGTTGTCCTATTGCGAGCAAGGGTCTTTTTCTGATCAGAACAGAGCCGAAAACTTCTGATTTTGCACGTGTTTGAATGCCAAAGCATAATCCGAAAGTGCGTGTGTCGTGCTTTTCAAAGTAATGAACAAGTTGTTTTTTTAGTTCGGGGCCTTCCTCGTTATTGTCTTCTGTTTGCCATGCAAGCTCATTGGCCGCGTGCCTCACATTTATATTGTGTTTTCCCAGAATGTCACTCCATTCGGTTCGGTACTGGTCTTCAATTCCTTTGATGATCAGCGATTTCCACGGCGTTGTGCATATTTCTCCGATACGGGTTTTCAGGCATAGATTACAGATGTCGAGAAGAAATTCAACCGGGAACTGTTCGTCACGACGGTAAAGCCCAAGCCAGGTTCTGGACTCGTATCGGTTGAAACCCTCATAATAGGGTAAGGAAAAAGCGGGTAGCTCCAGCTCGTGGGAAACGGGAAGTGATATGTAGGAGATTTTGCTCTTTACAAGTTGAAATGTAGTGTCTTCGCCGGAACATTCCTGGGACAAGAGGCAGGCTTCAATAAGTTTTGCTACCCTTCCAATTTCATTTGTATATATCAATTCAGGCCATCTTTGAATACTGTTTCCTTGTTTTGGGCGTATATACAAATACCAGAAATGGGGCTCTCTGGAGGAAATGAAATTGAGATTTCCGGTGAAAAACGGTGTGAAACTCTGATTTGCGTCTGAAATGTTGATTTTTAAAAGAGGTTTGAAATCAATGCTGTCGAGCACAGTATGGTACTCATTGGCACCGAGCCATTGGCCAGTGCGAAACACTTCTTCTCCGCAATAGGAGCTTATGATATTAGGCAACATTTCAGAATTAACCTCATAGCCTACTTCGAGTGCTTTGAGATCCCTTTCCAGAAAACGCATCTCTTCATAATGAACCGTCATCAGTAGTTGCTGGCGTGACCCGAGTCTTACCTTTCGCACCTTCGCTTTCCATGCCACCGATAAAATGTTTTTCAGGAAGCCTGGTGAAGCGATTCCTCCGGGAAGATTGATCTTGATGTGATAGTAGTCGCGCATATTTGGTGTGTATTAAAAACATAAGCCAACGCCCCTGGTTCAGCTTTGACCCTTCCAGTTGTTACTGTTTCGTTCGGTTATACCAATACTTCTTGGTTCAATCTTTCCAGAATGGACCTTACTTCCGGTCTGCACGAGCCGCATCCCGTACCCGCGCCGGTTTTTTCGCAGAGTTTTTTAAAATCGTAACAGCCATTTTGAATAGCATTTTCAAGGTTTCCATGTCCCACATTATTGCAGGAACACACAAGTTTTCCAAGCATTGGTTCTGCTTTCTGGCTCGCACGTAACAGTTGCAGGCGCTTTTCCGACAATTCGGTTCCGCTGGAAATAAGATCCCGGAATTCCTGGAATTCGTTTTTATCGCCAATCAGGATCGCTCCTACCAGCTTATCCCGGTGCACTATGCACTTTTTGTAGTATCTTTTGGACTTGTCGATGAAAACAATTTCCTCAAATGAAGGATCATTTGCGGGCACTTCGGTCAGGCCGATACTGCACAAGTTCAGTCCGTCCATCTTCAGAATGTTCATCGCGGTGCTGCCTTTGTATGGTTGAGAAATATCGCCGGAAATGAAACGGGCGGCCGCTTCTGACTGTTGCTCAGCGGCCAGAGTGATGCCCCACATTTGCCCTTTCCATTCGGCTATTTCCCCTGCCGTGAATATGTCAGGATCGGAGGTTTGCATGTAGTCATTGACCAGTATCCCCCTTTTTGTTTCAATATTGGCATCTTTTGCGATGGCAATTGTGGGTACTGTTCCTATGGTTAGGACCACAACATGGCAGCTGATTTTTCGTCCTGATCTGAGAATAATACCGTTTACCCGTTCATTGCCGGTAAATGTCGATACTTCGTCATTGAAATAAATTTCTACCCCCCTGTCAACTAAGTCCTGATACAATAATTCGCTCCCAAGGGGATCAAGCTGACGTTCCATCAACCGCCCGCTTCTTTGAATTACCGTAACCTTTACCTTCATTTCACTAAATGATGCTGCTAGCTCCAGTCCGAGAATGCCGCCACCTACGATCACGGCGTGGGGTGCGGGTTGTTTCAGAAGGGGGAGGAGGGAATCTGCGTCCAGCCGGGAGCGCATGTTAAATATTCCTGGCAGATTGGGAACGCCTTTTGGCATAAACGCCGTGCTTCCCATACCCAGGATTAGTTTATCATAACAATGCTCCTGCCCGTCACTGTCAAGTACAATTTTGTTTTTACGATCAATGTGAGCGATGGAAACGCCTTTGTGAACTATGATGCCGTTTGTCGCAAACTGATCTTCGCGGAGCTTTACGAGTTGTTCCCAGGATTGCGCTCCGCTGATGTAATCAGGCAACATTACCCGATTGTAAAAGGGGTAGATTTCTTTTGAGAAAACATGTATTTCATCCTCTGTGTTCAGTGTGCGATAGGTATTGATGAAACCAAGACCAGCGGAGCCCGCACCGACCACGATGATTTTTTCAAATGGCTTTTTGTAGATACTTACCTGTATGGCGGAAAATTTGAAATCCGGCTCTTTGGATCTGGGGTCAACAAGGGAGTTAGTAAGGTTGTTTGCCCTGCCCAGATTACTGCCCAGGATCTTGCCCCAGTGCATGGGAAGAAAGCAAAGTCCTTGTTTTACATCATCGGTGATCTCAGCTTTCACGCGAACCTCACCACGGCGACCTTTCACCTGGACCAGTTGGCCGTTCTCAATGTTTCTTTCTTTTGCGTCCTCGGGATGGATTTGCAAAAAAGGCTGTGGAATATGTTTTGTTAGCTTTGCCACCCGGCCCGTCTTGGTCATGGTATGCCACTGGTCCCGAATTCGCCCTGTTGTGAGTACCAATGGGAAATTTTCATCTGTTGGTTCTGAGGTATTTTCATCGGAAACTGCCCAAATCTGTGCTCTTTTGTTAGGGGTGTAAAATTGATGATCGGTAAATAATCTTTTTGTGCCAGTTCCATCTAAGGGACCCAAGGAGTTGCCATGGGCAGAGGGATTGAAGCCTTTCAGGCTACTGATGGGACTGTCTAATGAAGAGCCATTAGTGACTTTCTCCATCCCCCATCCTCCGTTATCCCTTTTGTACGGCCACTGGATACTTCTTTCCTTCTGGAGCAATTCATAATTTACACCCGTCACATCAATCGTGGTGCCCGCTGTTATTTTGGCGTATTCGTCGTAAACTTCCGAAGTGTTTTTGTAGTTGAATGCATCACCAAAACCCATTTTCTCTGCAAAGCGCCAGATGATTTCTGAGTCGGGTAATGCCTCTCCCGGTGCCTCAATTGCTTTTGGCAAATGTGTGATCCGCCTTTCTGCATTGGTCATGGTTCCTTCTTTTTCGAGCCAGGCGGCGGCGGGAAGCACCACGTCGGCGAATGCAACCGTGTCTGCCCGGTTTGAAATGTCCTGAACTACGACATATTTTGCATTTTTTAAAGCCTTTTCTGCTACATGTATGTCGGGCATGCTCACCAGAGGATTGGTATTGATGATCCAAATGGCTTTTAGTCTCTCATCGGCCAGTGCTTCGAACATTTCCGTTGCAGTTAGGCCGGGCTTATGGGCAATTTTTACAGGGCTGTTCCAGAATTGTTCCATCTCCTCACGATGCACCGCGTTCGTGACTTCCCTATGGCCTGGAAGAATGTTGGCCAGGCCGCCTGTTTCCCGTCCACCCATGGCATTGGGCTGTCCTGTCAGTGAAAAAGGGCCGTTCCCCGGTGTGCCGATTCTGCCCGTGATCAGATGAAGGTTAATCAGGGATAGGTTTTTGTTTACCCCAATTACCGACTGGTTAAGCCCCATGGTCCACAGGGAGAGAAATCCTTTTGACAAACCGATCCATCTGGCAGCCAACCCGATGTCCTCAGCACTGACTCCGCAAATTCCGGCCGCTTCCGGAATGGTCCTTTGAAACACTTTCTCCCGGAAAGCTTCAAAGCCGTCGGTATGGTTTATAATAAATCCTTCATGAATGTGATTGTTTTCGATCAGCAGTCTTCCGATTGCATTGTTGAGCACGATGTCCGTTCCGGGATGAATAGCAAGATGCAGATCGGCCTGCCGTGCAGAATCAGTTCGCCGAGGGTCTACGCAAATGATCCTGACATCCGGATCCGCCGCCTTATGCGCCTCAATGCGCCTCCATAGAATCGGATGGCACCAGGCCGGATTAGCTCCGGTTACGTAAAATACGTCTGCTTTTTCGATGTCGTCATAACACACCGGTACGCTATCTTCGCCCAGTGAAAGTTTGTATCCCACTACCGCCGAACTCATGCAAAGCCGGGAGTTGGTGTCGATGTTGTTGGATCCTATAAAACCTTTAATAAGCTTATTGACCAGGTAATATTCTTCTGTAAGACATTGTCCCGAAACATAAAACGCAACAGAATCTGGTCCGAACTTTTTGATCAATGTCTTAAATACGGCGGCTGTCCGCTCCAGCGCATTGTCCCAGCTCACTCTCTGCATGGGCATCGACCTGTTGAGGCGCATTTGTGGGTAAAGTAACCGGTCCGATTGATCCATTACGGTGTAATGCAGATTCATTCCTTTCGAACAAAGCATTCCTCTGCTCGAAGGATGTTCCTGATCCCCCTCCAGGCTTAGCCGACCATTGTCTTCCTTATGAACAATAACTCCACAGCCTACGCCACAGTAGCAGCAGGTCGACTTGAATGATTCGGTGGCTGGTTTCATAAGTGTGAAATCTATTTGTATGGAAAATCAGGCTTCTGCTATTTCCAGCGAATTCGCCTCACTGACAATTGTGCGGTTTTTGTCAAAATTGATAAGTGCCACAACCGCAGCTACACAGGCAATAGCAACCCCGATGTACATAAATGCCTGTGCGTAGGATATAGAGCTGGATTTAAAAAGAAATCCTGCCAGTACGGCCCCCACATTTCCGCCAGCTCCCACGATTCCGCTTACGGAGCCAATGGCTTTTTGATTTACAAAAGGAACAATGGCATAGGTTACGCCATTGGCCATTTTGAGAAACATGGCAAAGCATAACATGGTAATGACGGCTGCAACCAGGCTTCCGCTGTTGGCAAATAGTGCCATGCCTATTCCTTCCAGTGCTAACAAGATTGCGAGAAGACGTCCTTTCCCGATCATTCCATATTTGTTTCCAACTTTGTCGGCAACTATTCCGCCAATAGCCCGGGCAAATAGATTCATAAAGCCAAAGGCTCCGGCGAGAATTCCTGCCATGGCCAGTGTCGTATTGAAATTGTCGAAAAAGTATAGCGCTGCCACGTTATCAAAGGTAATTTCAATGCCAAAACACGCGCCATAGGCCAGGAAGAGCGCCCAGGTACGGGGATCTTTCATGGCTATTCCGAGTGTGCCTTTGGTTTTTACAATCGCGGCAGTTGTAGTTTCCAGTTCATCGAAATTTCCGGCCGGGGTGTCTTTGGTATAACGGTAATATAAAACAGAAAAAAGCAGCAGCGCGACCCCTGGAATTATCATAGCCAGTCTCCATGCGGATTCCGGCAAGTAGCCAGCTCCTACAAAACCTGCAAATACAAGGGGCATGACCATGTTGGTGACACCGCCACCCAAATTGCCCCAGCCACCTGCCACAGCATTGGCGGTCCCCACAATTTTTTTGTCGAACATGACCGAAGTGTGATACTGTGTGATGACAAATGATGCACCGATGACCCCGATAGCAAGGCGGAAAAGTAGAAATCCTTCATAAGAATGAACAAGTCCGATGGTCATCACGGGGATGGAGCAAAGGGCCAACAGCGCGGTGTATGTTTTTCTCGGTCCCCAGCTGTCACAAAGCTTCCCTATGGCAATACGTGCGATCACCGTAGCTGCTACGGATGCTATGATGATATTACCAATTTGCTCTTTTGTAAGCCCAAGGTCCACTTTGATCACAGACATCAGTGGTGCCAAGCCGAACCAGCCGAAGAAGCAAAGAAAAAACGCCATCCAGGTCAGATGAAATGTACGCATCTGCACGCCTTTGAAGCTGAAAATGTTAAGTTTCTCGAGTGGTTTATTGGTAGTTTCCATTTTTTCAAGTTTTAAATTGTTGGAATATTGTAAGCTTGTTTTCGGAATGAGTGAACTTCTGTATGGTTTTCGGGACTTTCGCTAACAGCTAAAGCTAACAGCTCAAAGCTTTCTGAATTCCGGCTTGATGTTAATCATCAGATACGCCCAGTTGGCCATTTTTTGCGGATTGGATATGCCCTTCAACTGCGCCAGGCTATTGGTAGTGATATAGGTGCAATAGCCACCCTGGAAGCTTATTGCTTTTGTAAGATTGTAGGTGGCGATGATGTCCAGCTCGTTGCCCAGGTTACCTGAGCGGTCTTCGTCCAGAGCGTTTCGTATTGGAGTAGCGCTTGAAAAATGGTGGAGATCCGTTTGTATGGATAGCTTGTCCGATACTTTGGTGTTGCTGGTGACGTATAAATCAGAAAGTCCGCCTTGCCCAAAGCCGTTTGCCACATAAAAATAGTCCATCTGGCCCCAAAACTTATGAGGGGTGCCGTACAACGGATCAAATGTCTGGTTTTTCGTAGACTTTGTCCTTGTGCCCGAGGTGAAGTCGAAACCCGGTCCTGCGCTAAACAATCCGTTCACTTGGTAAAGGCCCTTTACCGAATACATATATGCATTGAGGCTTACACCATCTTTGTCTTTTCCGGTTTGGATGTAGCCACTGGTCGTAAAATTCCAGCTTTTTCCAAGTTTACTCTGGAAATAGGGGCCCAGTGTTAACCGGTTCCAGGTTCCCTTTTGCAGCGTTCGTACACCTGTCTCACTGCGTGTGTATTTCTGAAAGTCATCTTTGAAAATCAGAAATGAAGCTGAACCTCCTTTTAATTTTTTACCCAGATACAAAAACTGTAAAGACTTGTACATTGTTCCTATTCCATTCGTTCCGGCGCCATACCCGACCGGAATGCCATCATATAATGTACCTGATTTTAACTCACGGTTTTGGTTATACGCGGCTCCTGCATTCAGCGTAAATCCAGCGTTGCGGTATTTGATTAATGCGGCATCGTGACGCCGGGCCTGCTGAAGCCAGTCCAGATTACCCAACATGCGACTGTCGTCGTATGTCATTTCCTGCCGACCTATTTTTAAAGAAAGTTCTTTGTCGGTCTTCGTTTTGATGGTATCGAGCAGGCTTATTTCCCCCCAGGCTTCATGAAGCATCAAGCCGTTTTGCGGAGTATTTGTGATCCTGTTGTTGGTAGAAGCGTCTTGTCCCCATACTCTTACATCCTGAACCGATACGTAGAGCTCCGTGCGATAAGCTTTGTAGCCAACATTCAGGCGTGTTCTTTGTGAAGTAAAGAAGGCCGGCTGGTCTCCTTTCGATAAAGGTGTGCCCTGTCCCGAAAGGAGTTCGGTGCGGGTGCGAAGTTGTCCCGTGGCTGTTAGCTGGGCGAATGCTTGTAATGGCGGCAAAAGGCAAACCGCGCTGATGCAGAGATTGAAATAGTAAAAAGTGTTTTTCATCTTTTTCAATGATTAATGGAAATGAATACCGTCATGTCTGAGCAGGTGTTTTATTCGTGCTGTGGAGCTGCGTCATGCTACTCACCCGTTATTTGCATTATGTGCTTTTTCCCATTTTCTTTGATCTGTTTGTGTGGAACATGAACACCTTGCTTAGCCGGTCGCGGTGTCCCCACACCAGACCGGCTTTTTTACGAAATTGTCTGCATTGTTTTCAAATACTCAAGGGCGTAAGATGGATGAAGCGCCACCACTTCTCCTAACATGATGATGGCGGGTGTGCCAATATGATGCTCCCTGACCAAATGTGGTATTTCCCAAACCTGTCCCAGTACACTCTTCTCGTCGGGCCGGGTGCCGTTTTGTATGACAGCCATTGGTAAATGCCCCCGTCCAAAATGCTTGTAAAGGGCGCATATTTCGTCCAGTTTGTTCAGGCCCATCAATACCACCACTGTTGCCTTTGACTGCACTGCCAGTCTGAGATCTTCTGATAACTCTCCAGAGCGTGTTGTTGCCGTGATGACCCAAAAACTCTCACTGACGCCGCGGCGGGTAACCGGAATTTCCATGGATGCTGGCACCGCTATGCAGCTCGAAACGCCAGGAACCACTTCGCAGTGGATGTTATGGTCTCTGGCATATTCCATCTCCTCATGTCCTCGCCCAAATACGAAAGAATCTCCACCTTTCAGCCTTACAACATGTCCGCGTTTGCGGGCGAGGCGTACGATAAGACCGTTGATTTCTTCCTGAGAAAAGGATGCCTCACCTACCTTTTTTCCAACATACATTTTAAGGGCATGGGCCGGGGCGAAATCCAGGAGTTCTGTATTTGCCAGTTCATCATATAAAACAACGTCCGCTTTTTGCAAAGCCCTTAATCCTTTTAATGTAATGAGTTCTCCGTTTCCCGGGCCGGCTCCGACAAGGGTAAGTTTGGCTTCCATCTCTTATTTATAATAAATGGTGAATATTGGAATTATACCATCAATAGTAAAATATAACTATGTGTAATTGTTGGGTCAAAATTAGGGCGTAAATTTTATAAAACAATAAAAAGACCAAAAAATATGTTTTAAAAATCGCTATTTGGCGAATATAAAATTAGGAAATTGTAAAAACGCGATTTAATTTTGGTGCATCGAAAGGATGGTGTGCATGTTGGTAATATTTAAATAATACAATTAAAAAGTAAGGTTATTCAAAAACAATAGTTACAAATAACTATGAAAGCAAACAGAAGCACTCGGATTGTGGTCATTGGCAATGGTATGGTTGGCTATAAATTCTGCGAAAAATTATTGTCCAAGGGCAAAAAGGATCAGGTCTTTGCATTGACGGTTTTTGGCGAAGAGCCGCGTGTAGCCTATGACCGCGTTCATTTAAGCGAATATTTCGCTGGTAAAACTGCTGATGACCTTACCCTTGTCCCACCGGAATGGTATCTTGAAAATGGCATAGACTTGTATTTGTCGGACCCGGTCGTGGATATAGACAGAGAAGCAAAATGGGTACGCTCTCACCATGGGGTAATAGTTTATTATGACTATCTCGTGCTTGCCACCGGTTCAGGTGCGTTTGTCCCATCCATTCCGGGCGTCGAAAAGGATGGTGTATTTGTTTATCGGACAATTGAGGATCTGGAACTGATCCAGTCGTTTGCCAGAAAAGCGAAAAAGGGCGCTGTGCTCGGCGGTGGTCTGCTCGGTCTGGAGGCAGCCAAAGCGCTTCTCGATCTGGGTTTGAAGGAAACACATGTTGTTGAATTTGCACCCAGGCTTATGCCAAGGCAAATTGACGACGCAGGCTCTAAGGTGCTCCAAAGTCAACTCGAAAGTCTGGGCCTGCAGATTCATTTTGCCAAAAGCACCCAGGAAATAGTGGGTGAGGATTGCATAAGCGGATTACAGTTTGCCGATAACTCCGTGCTTGATGTGGATATGCTTGTCATTTCGGCGGGAATCCGTCCCAGAGATGAGCTCGCCAAAATTGCAGGACTGGAAACGCACCCGCGTGGCGGAATCATTGTCGACAATTACTTGAGGACTTCGGACATTTCCATATTTGCCATCGGTGAGTGTGCCCTGGTGCATCACATGATATATGGGCTCATTGCCCCCGGTTACGAAATGGCAGAGGTGGTGGTAACATCTCTGCTAGGTGGGTCAAAAGAATTCCTTCCTTTCGATATGTCCACGAAACTCAAATTGATCGGTACGGATGTAGCCAGTTTTGGGGATGCGTTTATCGAAGAGCCTGCCTGTAAAACCATTCGATATGAAAACAAAGCGAAGGGGGTTTATAAAAGGATCAACATTTCGGCAGACGGGAAGTCGTTGCTGGGTGGAATTTTGGTGGGAGACGCTGAACAGTACAATATGCTTTTGCAGACCTGCAGGAATAGAACCGTGCTACCTGCCGATTCGGAGGATCTGATCCTGGGAGCCCGGGGTGGTGAGGAGGCTGGAAAGGCAACATCCGTTGGGGGCGTTATGAGTTTTCCGGATGATGCACTGATCTGTTCCTGTGAGGCCGTAACCAAGGGTATGCTTTGCCATGAGGTAGGAGAAAATGGACACACAACCATAGATGCCATCAAAAAATGCTGCAAAGCAGGTACCGGATGTGGTGGGTGCGTTCCGCTGGTCAAAGACATTATTCAGGGTGTACTTAAAGAGAAGGGAGTTTATGTTCGGAATGTAGTATGCGAACATTTTGATTATTCGCGGCAGGAATTGCTGGATTTGGTAAAAATGGAGGGACTCAAAACCTATACTTCGGTGCTGAACCATTTGGGTACCGGAGATGGATGTGAAGTGTGTAAGCCTCTGGTTGCATCGGTACTTGCGAGTCTTTGGAATGAAAACATTCTGATGGCCGACCGGGCCCCAGTCCAGGATTCTAACGACCGCTTTTTGGCTAATATTCAGAAAGGCGGAACCTACTCAGTGGTCCCCCGGATTGCGGGTGGAGAAATTACGCCCGAAAAGCTGATCATAATCGGCCAGGTGGCTCAGAAGTATGGGCTGTATACCAAGATTACGGGCGGGCAGAGAATAGATATGTTTGGCGCTCATCTGGGCGACTTGCCATCTATCTGGGAGGAGCTGATCCATGCCGGTTTTGAAAGCGGACATGCTTATGGAAAGTCACTCCGTACCGTCAAAAGTTGTGTAGGCTCTACCTGGTGTCGGTTTGGCGTTCAGGATTCGGTCACATTTGCTATTGAAGTGGAAGACCGATACAAAGGGCTTCGTTCTCCGCACAAACTGAAATCGGCAGTATCGGGCTGTATTCGTGAATGTGCCGAGGCCCAGAGTAAAGACTTCGGGATCATTGCTACGGAAAAAGGCTGGAATTTATATGTATGTGGCAACGGTGGTTCTACACCACAGCATGCCCAGTTGCTCGCCACGGATGTGGACAAGGAGACCTGCCTGCGCCTGATTGATCGTTTCCTGATGTTTTATATCAAAACCGCTGATCCATTGACAAGAACTGCCACCTGGCTCAATAAAATGGAAGGCGGTATGAGTTACCTGAAAGCCGTTGTGGTGGATGATGTCCTGGGTATTGCCGCTGAACTCGAACGTGACATTCAGTCGCTGATTGACGTGTATCAGTGCGAATGGAAGGAGGTGGTGGAAAGCCCTGAGCTGCGCAAACGGTTCACACATTTCGTTAATGCGCCAATTAAGGACCCGAGCGTTCAATTTGAATCAATGCGAAATCAGAAGAAGGTGAAGGAGTGGGCTTGACGATGGAGGACGGAGCTGAGTGGAGACTGATTACTGTGGCTACATAGGAATACTCAATTTTAATTAATTCGAAGAGAACATTTCCAAAAAATTATGGAACCGACAAACAATACAAAGGACAGAATCACATGGCATCTTGCCTGCACTGTAGACGCTATTCCTGCTGATGGGGGTGGATGTGCACTCGTAGAAGGCAAACAAATTGCTATCTTTAACTTTGCCAGGAGGGGAGCGTGGTACGCAACGGATAATCAATGTCCACACCGCCAGCAAATGGCCGTATCGCGAGGGATGATCGGAAGCCAGGGGGGTGAACCCAAGGTGGCCTGCCCATTTCACAAAAAGGTATTCTCTTTGGAAAATGGGCAATGCCTGAACGATGAATCGTATAAAATAAATACCTTTCCGGTAATGATAAAGGAAAATCAGGTGTACATCGGGTTATGATAAATGGAAAGACTTGACAAACGCGTCGCCGGCAGTCTCACGCGATTTTATGTAGTGGCTTTGATTGTTGTGGCGGTGCTGACGATCAGCGGGCTATTTTTGATAAGGAGAACCATCAGCAGCTTAAATCACGATAGTCATGTTGTAAATGTAGCGGGTCGTCAGCGCATGTTGAGTCAGCGTCTATCTAAACTGGCCATTCTTAGAGTGGAGCGGATTACTTATCATGACTCTGCCGATTTTAATTCCTTATTGATAAACTGGAAAGAGAGTCACGAACAACTGGCGAACAAAAGGCTCCTGGTTGAAAATAGGTTTATCAAATGGAAAAGTATTCCTCTCGACAGCATGTTTGCAGGGTTGGAGCCCGTCTATCAGGAAATTTACAGAAATTTTCAGGTGATCGGAGATGGGGATGCGACGCATGCCGAAAGGCGTTTTGCTCTTTTAAGGATACTGGAGATTGAGCCTGCGTTCCTTTCTAAGATGAATGAGATCGTTTTTCAATTTGAGAAGGAAAGTTTCGAAAGACTTCAAAATCTGGAAAGGATAGAATGGATCCTGGATTTAATGACAATCCTTGTGCTTCTGGCAGAAGGATTACTTATTTTCAGACCTGTGGTGAATACTACCCGAAGAGCTGTGCATCTGCTTACAGAGTCGGAGGAGGCATTACGCATTTCCAATCAAAAACTTAAAGAGAGTAACCAGCAGCTTACGGATACGCAAAATAATCTGCTACGCGTTGAGGAAGAAAAATACCAGTTACAACTGGCCGAGGAAAGGATTCGTACCAGCGCGTTGATCGAGGGGCAGGAGGAGGAGAGAAAACGTTTTGCGCTGGA
This sequence comes from Dyadobacter sp. 32, assembly GCF_902506755.1. Taxonomy (GTDB): domain Bacteria; phylum Bacteroidota; class Bacteroidia; order Cytophagales; family Spirosomataceae; genus Dyadobacter. The sequence continues at coordinate 6,222,372 of NZ_LR735258.1, forward strand.
GCTCCATGATGGCATCGGCCAAATGCTGACCGGACTGAAATTGCATGCCGAGAAGCTGAAGCAAATACAGTTTCAGGATGAAAGGCAGCGTCAGCGTGTAGAGCAACTGGTGTCAATGATACAGGATACGATTCAGACTACAAGGCAAATTTCCTATAATCTGATGCCATCTGTACTGAACGACTTTGGTTTGCGTGCAGCGCTGGCCTTGCTTTGTGAGCAGACCCAAAGCGTCTCAGGAACGAGGGTTAGCTTTAGTGGTGATCTTGAAAGAATCGTTTTAAGCAAGCCTATGGAGATTGGCTTGTACCGAATTGCTCAGGAGGCGCTAAATAATGCACTTAAACATGCAAAAGCGGAAAATATTCTGATAAAATTAGAACAAAATAAGAATCGTTTGATTTTGGAGATCGAAGACGACGGAAAAGGATTTTTAATTAGTAATTTGAAAAAGAATGGAGCGCTTTTTCCGAATCAGAATGGGATAGAGAATATTCGTACCCGTACTCAGTTACTGAATGGAGTAATGGATATTGTTTCAAAAGTGGACAACGGTACTCGACTGGCAATAAGTGTTGAATTGTGAGTGGTGTGTTTAGCTTGAAAAAAATGGAGATAAATCTTAAAATATGCCGATACGTATTTTAGTCGTCGATGATCATTCGGTGGTTAGGCAGGGCATTATAACCCTGCTGGAAGACGAAGATGATATGCTTATTGTAGGAGAGGCAACTGATGGTGATGAAGTCATGGAATCGGTTAAGGAATTAAGACCGGACGTTATTTTGCTGGATTTAACCATGCCACGTATGTCGGGTATAGATGTAATTAAACAAATTGTTCCAGCCTTTCCGAATGTCCGCATCCTTGTATTTAGTATGCATAATAATTCGGATTATATTCTGGCGGCGGTAAAAAGCGGCGCGGCCGGTTACCTTCAGAAAGATACGAGCAGGGAGGAGATCTTGAAGGCTGTCAGAAGTGTATTTAAGGGTGAGCTTTATTATCCACCCAGCACTTCAAGTATCATTATACGGAGTTTGATTAAACATGTTACGGCCGTTCCCGAGCCATATCAGGGTCTCGAACAAAACCCCGGTGCTTCAATCTGGAAGGCGCTTACGCCTCGCGAACAACAAATATTGCAGTGCCTTACGGAGGGCTTGAGCAGTAAGGAAATAGGAGAACATTTTGACATAAGCTCTAATACGGTTGCGAATCAACGAGCAAGCATAATGAAAAAAGCCAACGTAAGAAACACAGCCGAGTTGATAAGTCTTGCGCTTAAAGAACCAAGGAAGCGGTAAGAATTTGGCCTGTTGGAAGCGATATCAATGGCCCCACAGACTCCGTCAGCATGGTTTTAAGGAGTTTTTGTTAAAAATTATACGCCGCATACCGAAAAATATTTTTTTTTCGTTTACTCCACACAAGCACCCTTCATTTGCGTAATTCAAGGTACTTACCACAATAATTTGGGCATTACCCCGTAACAGGGCCCAGCTAATTACATATTAAATAAAATTTGAGGAAAGGCTAATCAAAAAACTTCTCGTTTTTTGATTAGTTTATGTGTATTATTGAAATCATTAATAACCAAGACCGCAAAACGGCCGACAATTAATTTAGAGTTAGACTTATACTTCTGTATGGCAATTTTTTATCGAAGCGTTGGCCGGTTCCGGTCATGGGAACTCTTTCTGAGTGTAATAGTCACTTTTCTATGTCTTATTCTATTTTCATTGAGTGCACATGCGCAGGTTATCGATGTCCGCGGTACAGTTAAGAGTGCAACCGGCGAAGCATTGATAGGTGCAACTGTCCAGGTCAAGGGTGCCGCCAAAGGTACGGTTACCAACATCAACGGGGAGTTTGCACTGGAGGCTGTTAGCAATAAAGCTGTCATACAAGTTACGATGATCGGTTTCGTTACGAAGGAGGTTGCAGTTGCCAAAAACTTAAACATTGTCATTACAGAGGACGCAGTAGCTTTGCAGGATGTGGTGGTCACCGGATTTCAGCAGATAGACAAAGATAAATTCACGGGATCCGCAGTCACCCTAAAAACCGACGCAATTAAAATTGACGGTCTGCCCGATGTGAGCAGGATGCTCGAAGGGCGGGCAGCAGGGGTGTCTGTACAAAATGTGTCCGGGACTTTTGGAGCTGCCCCCAAGGTGCGTATCAGGGGTGCAACCTCCCTCAATGGTGATAATAAACCACTTTGGGTTGTGGATGGTGTGGTACTCGAAGACATTGTGAACATTTCCAATGATCAGCTTTCCAGCGGCGATCCTACCACATTGCTCGGCTCTGCTGTGGCAGGCCTGAACCCTAATGATATTGAGAGTTTTGATATCCTGAAAGATGCGGCTGCTGCCGCACTTTATGGCGCTCGTGCAATGAATGGCGTGATTGTAATCACCACCAAAAAGGGCAAAAGTGGTAAGCCGGTTATCACCTATTCCGGAAATTTCAGTACACAGTTAACGCCCTCGTACCGGAATTTCAACATCATGAATTCGGCACAACAAATGTCGGTACTGGGTGAGCTTGAACGGAAAGGGTATTTAACTTCGAGCATACTTTCCCGACCGGATTATGGTGTGTATGGCAAATATTACAACCTGGTCACTACCGCAGATGAGCAGGGCAATCTTGCCATCAAAAATACCCCTGAGGCCAAGCAGGAGTTCCTCATGGGTTATGCCCGCAGAAATACAGATTGGTTTGATGTACTGTTTAAGCAAAATTTCATTCAAGAACATTCTCTGAGTATTTCTTTCGGAACGGATAAATCTCAATCCTATTTCTCTACCAGTTACCTGGATGATAATGGCTGGACAATCGCTGACAAGGTAAAACGGTATACGCTCAATTTCAGAAATAATTACAAACTTTCCGACCGGGTTTCCGTTGGGTTTTCCACGCTGGCATCGGTAAGGAGGCAGGAAGCCCCGGGGTCATTAAGTCGCCGCAGCAATCCGGTTGAAGGTAAGTTTGACCGTGATTTTGATATCAACCCTTTTAGCTATGCACTGAATACGAGCCGTACGCTGACTGCCTACGATGAGAATGGCAATCTGGAATTTTTCAGAAGGAATTTTGCTCCATTTAATGTTGTCTCAGAGCTGGCCAATAACAAGATCAAACTCAACCTGGCCGATATCCGCCTGCAGGGCGATTTTTCTTTTAAGTTCAATGATTTTTTGACCTATGACTTTATAGGCGCACTCCGTTACATTCAAACCGGACGGGAGCATATCATTACAGAAAACTCCAACATGGCCAATGCCTATCGCGCAGCCGACAACTCCACCATTGCTCTAGCCAACAAGTATCTGTACACCGACCCGGATGTTCCAAACGCTGAACCGGTCATTGTGCTTCCCAGTGGTGGGTTCTACAATAAGAATGAGGATCAGATGTTTTTTTACAATGTACGTAATAACCTCCGCTACAACAGGACTTTCAGCGAAAGGCATAATGTAAACTTTCTGGTAGGCCAGGAGATAAAATACACCAACCGTCAGAATTCCAACAACACCGGTTATGGATTCCAATATGAACAGGGTGGAACACCTTTTGTGGATTATAGAATACTGAAACAGACTATTGAAAGCAATTTTCAGTATTATGGGATGCGTATGGATTATGAGCGTTTTGCAGCATTTTATGCAAGTGCGGGTTATACGCTGGATGAAAAGTACAATTTTACTGCTTACATGCGGTATGACGGTTCCAACGGTTTTGGGAAGTCGGCAAGAGCAAGGTGGCTGCCTACCTATACCGTAGCGGGCTCCTGGAACTTTGATCGGGAGAATTTTATGAAAAAGCTGCCCTGGATCAGCATGGGCCGGATTCGCGCCAGCTATGGTTTGTCGGCAGATACAGGGCCTGCCACGAATACCGCGGCACTGTTCCAGAGTATCATTACCCGGCGCCCCTACGCCGATGAGAAGGAATCGGCCATTCAGTTGTCCTCTCTTGAAAATACGGAACTTACCTGGGAAAAACTGTATAGTGGCAATGTGGGTTTGGATCTGGGCGTGCTGGGTAACCGGGTGAATCTTACCGTAGACGGATACGTTCGTAACAGCTTTGATTTGATAGATCAGATCAAAACCTCCGGGATTGGTGGTCAAATTTACAAGGTGGCCAACTATGCGGATATGCAGTCGTACGGTGTTGATTTTTCACTGGATGGTGTCATTTCTAAAACAAAGGACTGGGACTGGCGTGCCAGAGTGACCGTTGGCTATTCTAATACTTTAATCACCAGTGTAGATAATGACCCCGGAATATTTGATTTGGTAAAGGCCGAAGGAGCCAATGTAAAGGGGCGCCCGGTTCGTAGTTTGTTCTCCATTGATTACAGTGCCTTACAGCCAACGAGCGGCATCCCCTTATTTATAAACGAAAATGGCGAAGTGTCTTCGAACGTTTATCTTCAGGATCAGAATGTGAAATATCTGAGATACGAAGGACCCGTGGATCCGCCGATTACCGGAGGACTGAACAATACATTTATCTACAAAGATTTTACACTGAACGTATTTTTTACCTATCAGTATGGGAATAAAATCCGACTGAATTCCTTGTACAAAGGAGGGTTTAGTGATCTGGATGCCATGCCGAAGGAGTTTTTGGATCGTTGGGTAATGTCCGGCGAAGAATCGATTACCAACAACCCGGCGATCAGTGATCAGATTTTTATACAGTCTCTGGCTGGAACCTATCCTTACAATGCCTTCAATTATTCTACCGAAAGGGTGGCAAAAGGAGATTTTGTTCGGCTAAAATCAGTTTCCCTTGCTTACAAGGTTCCTCTCGCGGCTGTGAAAAGAGCTGGCCTGACGGCGGCAAGTATCCAGGTTTCGTCTATTAATCCATGGCTGGTTTATGCGGATAAAAAGCTGAAAGGCCAGGATCCTGAATTCTTTAATTCCGGTGGTGTTGCACAGCCGATTCAAAAACAATTTACGGTTGCTCTGAAAGTTACTTTGTAAAATATTGTCAGGTATTATGAATATTAAAGCAAGAATAAAAAGTGTCATGCTCCTCATTCCGATGCTGACATTGCTGGCCTGCGAGGATTTTTTATCAACGGAGCCGGATAGTACCCGCGCCTCCATTAATTCACCAAAGCAGGTTTCTCAATTGCTTACCTCGGCCTATCCCCAGGGCGGGTATGTGGTTTTCGCTGAGGCCATGAGCGATAATGTTGCAGATAAGGGAACAGGTGAGGATGATAAAACAAACAGGTCTTCATTTCTTTTTGAAGAAGCAGAAACATCTGTCGATCAGCAGGATTCGCCAGACCAGTATTGGGCAGAATGCTATCGGGCTATTTCCGTCGCCAACCAGGCACTTGAAATTATCAGCAAAATGCCGGATGCTTCGCTTTACAGCGCGCAGCGTGGAGAAGCGCTTCTCGCCAGAGCTTACGCGCATTTTATGCTGGTGGGATTTTTCAGTAAATTCTATGACGCGCAAACAGCCTCCACCGACCTCGGGATACCTTATGTGACAGAACCCGAAACGGTTGTGATCAAAAAATATGAGAGAAAGACGGTCGCTTATGTGTATGAGATGATCGAAAAGGACCTGAAAGAAGGATTGCCCTTGATCAGTGATGGATCTTACACCGTACCCAAATATCATTTCAACAGGGCTGCAGCTAATGCATTTGCATCCAGGTTTTATCTGGTCAAAAAAGATTATGCGCAGGTACTGACTTACGCAAACGCGGTTTTCCCGGGAGGTAACATCGGAGAATATTTAAGGCCCTGGAACACAGAGTATGCCAACCTTTCACCTGCGGAGCTCTATAACACTTATTCCCGAGCCAGCCAGAATGCCAATCTTATGCTGGTAGAAACGGCCTCTCTTTATGGACGGTACGTGGCTCAGTACAGGTATGGGATGAATTACAGAAAGTGGCAGGAGATATCGGAAAGCGAGCAAATCGCCGGCCCTACCGCAAGCTGGGCCTATCCTTTGTACTCACAGGGAGACAACAATTACCTGATCCCAAAACTGACGGAGTATTTTGTAAGGGAATCGGTTAATGCAGAGATTGGTTTTCCTTATGTTATGCTTCCTGTATTCACCGTAGAAGAAGTCCTTTTCAACAGGGCCGAAGCAAATGCTTTTCTAAATAATGCCAATGCCTCCTTGGCGGATCTGAACTTGTTTGCCAGCAAACGTCTGAACACCTATAGTGCTGCTAATCATTCCATCACAGTGGCAAAAATGAGGACCTACTTCGGCTCTACCGATGTGACCAGCAATCTTGTCAATACCATTATTGCTTTCCGTAGAGTGGAGTTTGTACAGGAAGGCATGCGCTGGTTCGATATACAACGGTTTGGGCTGACTGTTTCGCACACCACGCGGGAAGGGCAGGTCATTACTTTGCCAAAGGGAGATCCCAGAAGAGTACTACAATTGCCTCAGTCAGCTTCGCTGTCGGGTCTTGAAAAAAATCAGAGATAACAAATGGTAACGTCAAACAGCATGTCGGTAACAATCTCCAAATTTCTATTTTCCGTAGTTCTGCTCAGTTCGGTGCTGCTGGTATCCTGCAAGGAAGAGGACATCGGCGAAATTGAGGATATTCCTGGTCTCGGAGGAGACACCTGGGTGAACGGTCCGGTGGATAAATGGCTGCTCGACAGCCTGACTACACCTTATAACATTTCGGTTAAATACAAATGGGATCAGTTTGAGTTTGCAAACGTAACCAAAGAGCTCGTGCCCCCTGATGAAGCGATGGTTATTCCGGTGATGAGCACCATCAAAAAAGCCTGGACGATACCCTACGTGGAGGAGGCAGGAATTGTGTTTTACAACAAATTTTCGCCGAAGTTTTTCATCCTTTCGGGGAGTAACATGTATAATGAAAACAATTCCATTACATTGGGGATTGCCGAGGGCGGTAGGAAGGTCACCTTGTTCGGGGCTAATTTGTTCAAAGTAAAAGGAATGCCCGGATACGAGGCAGCCAGAGATTCCTCGTTTGTGAAGCAGCGGTTTCTTCAGACTATTCACCATGAATTCGGCCATGTTCTGCACCAGAATGTATTGTACCCGGTAGAATTCAAGTCGGTGTCGAGAGGATTGTATCAGGGCGGCAACTGGATCAACTGGGATGATGCCGATGCCCGGAGAGATGGATTTGTAACTGCCTATGGATCTTCAAGCTTCGACGAGGATTTTGTTGAGATGATCGCCATGATGCTTACTGAAGGCAAGGCTGGATTTGATAAAATTGTAAACTCAATTCCAGCCGGTGCCAGTCCGAAGGGAACCACCCAGGCACAAGCTCAAGCTGCTTTGCGACAGAAAGAAGCAATTGTTGTTGCCTATTATAAAAATACCTGGAAAGTTGATTTTTACAGCCTACAGAAAAGGACCAGAGCCGCGATGAATAAGTTATTTTGACAAGGTAATGTCCGGCTCAACTAACACCTATTAATTTCTATTTATTTAGATGAAAAAGTCTCTCTTATATCTGCTGCTTCTGACGTCCGCGTTTTTCTCCTGTACCAATTCTGATGACTCTGTATTTGAGGAATCAGCGGATGCCCGGTTAAATGCGGCATTGGCATCCTACGAAAAACAACTGGTGGATGCACAATACGGATGGAATGCGGTCATATACCCAAAGGGAGGCGGAAGTTTTGGCTTTTTCATGAAGTTTGATGACAAAAACCGGGTGGTAATGTATTCCGACTTGTCGGAATCTTTTGCTAAAACTCCCAAGGAAAGCAGCTATCGCCTGAAAGCGATGCAGACCCCTTCGCTTATTTTTGATACTTTTTCCTATCTCCATGTGTTGGCTGACCCCGATGACGAGGTCCACGGAGGGAATGTTGGTGAAGGATGGCTGTCGGATTTCGAGTTTGCCATTTATCCTGATTCTGTAACATCGGATGTAATCACGTTTACAGGTCGGAAAAATCAAAGCAGACTGGTACTTACAAAGGCAACCCAGGTACAAGCCGCAGCCTATAGCAGCGGACAACTCGCGAATGCGCTTGCCTTTAATAACATTTCAAAGTATCTGACCTATTTTAAAAGAGTGACTATCTCTGGGGTTACCTATGAAATAACAGTAAACCAGGACGAAAGGGTGATCAAACTTACTTGGCTGGAGGGTACTTCGGTAAAATCATTCACCACTAAATACTACTACAATTCCACCGGTCTGGCGTTCGCCACTCCCTTCATAAATGCAGGTAAAACTATTAATGGCTTTACAAACATTGCCTGGAATCCCAACACAACGCAAATTGGCCTTACAGCAGATGGTTCTACCGGCACTATCCTGAGTGCCATAGCCCCTCTCTCGGTTGACCTTGCTGCACCAAAAAGATGGTGGGAAACGCCCGTAGAGTCCGGTGGTGAATGGAGGTCGAGAGATGGTTTCCATGTCAATGGGGTGGAGGACGCTTTTGGAATAAAAAATTTGAAAAGGGGCACAGACCCTTATGCAGTATGGATTTACATACCTTCGGCGACTTCGTCTTACGACATTTTTGCACCCACGTTTTTTTTCAATGAAACTCTGGATCTGGATTATTTCTACGCATCTTTGCCGCCAACATTTACCAATGGCAAGGTGTTTTTCAGGGAATATGGCGCAAGTACAAATCCTCCTGTGCCTACAAGTGGGCCAGCATCGGAAACGGCCAAGCTTATGTATGAATCTAGCGGGTATTATTTAATCCAGACTTCCGATAAAACCTATGATATGGTCAGTGCCAAGGATGCCAGGGCCTGGATCAGCTGGTTCCGGAATTAAACGGCGCTGCCTGTATCGGTTTCTTGTTCATTTGTCCGTAGAAACGATCCGTTGCCAAAGACTAGTCATTCATTGGTTGCCATGAAGCATCTTTACCGACCCAAAGATTCAGAACAATAGCTTGCAATAAACAAAGCCAAAATCCCCGCTCAATGGGGTACACCGGCTGCCGTGAAGTATCTTTAGTTGTGGGAACAGAATGATGAACTTTCTAAAAACTCTTGATCAAAGAATTTGCCTTGACGGCCTTCCCTCTACCAGTACTTACCATTTTTTCTTGCAAACCAAAAACCTCTCCAGAATATCAGCAGGTGATTGGCCAAAGTAGGCAACAGACCAAAATGCTTTCGAAGGACTTGGAAACGGTCTGTCAGAGACCGCCTGTGACTCTGTACAGAAACGCCACCGAGCAGATATTTACACAATATAAAATCCAGAAACTTCACTTTTTCGGCCTTCTTCAGACACCGTATTTCCCAGTCAATATCAGCACTTAAATTGTCGGCTTCATATCCAGGTGCGATATCACGTCTTGCAATAAATGCTTGATGACAAACTTTCATGCCGAGGGAAAAGTCCTGCCATTTCAAGTTTTTGGGTAAAGTGTGTGGCGTAAATTTGCTCCGGCGGCCCACTTCCAAGCCGTTGTCTCTTACAAACATGGCATCGCTGTAATACACGTCGGCATCGTCGTCAAAAGCTTCGAAAAGATTTTTTAAAACCTCGCAATCATAAACCTCGTCACCAGCATTCAAAAACCATAAATATTTTCCCCTGGCCATTTTCATTCCTTTGTTCATGGCGTCGTACAATCCCCGATCGGGTTCTGATACGATTTCTGAAACAAGCGCCCCGTATCTATTAGCAATGGATAAAGTTTTATCTTTTGACTTTCCGTCGATGATCAAGTATTCAATTAGTGTGGGATCGGCAATATTCGACATAGCAACCTGAACACTTTTTAGTGTTCTTTCCAGAAAGTGCTCCGCGTTGTAGGTAATGGTTATGATGGTGAGGAGGGGCATCTAGTGGCTATTATTAAATGTAGACAACTTATTGCTTTCCGTTAGCGAATCATATACCTCCATGTACTGGCAGGCTACGGTGCTTTCGGAATAGAAATCTATAACCTTCTGCCGTGCCGCTTCGGATGTCGCAATGTAATTGCTTTCCTCCAGCACCCATCTGATACCTGCCGCTAGCGATTCGGAGGATTTTAGATCAGCCACAAATCCATTTTGTTTGTGATCAATCATTTCCGGAATTCCACCTGTTTTGAAGCCTATCGCGGGTATGCCACAGGCAAGGGCTTCCATGATGGTGTTTGGTAAATTGTCTTCCAGAGACGGCACCACTATAGCATCGGCAGCATTGTAAGCGTTAACCATATCGTCTGGGCGGCTGATCACTCCCAAATAGTGCACGTTGGCAGGAAAACTTGCGAAGCTTTCCGGATTGGACTTGCCAAAAATAAGGACTTCATATTCGTTTGCCGAGTGGTTAAGGTTATTGAGGGCTTCTTTGAAATAGACAAACCCTTTTCGGGGATCCTGGGTGTTTGCACCAGCAAAGAGCAGTAATTTTTTGGTGAGCGGAAGGTTAAGTTGCTCACGAATTTCCCTCTTGTTTCTTGGTTTGAACAGATCTGTATCCAGACAATTTGGGATGCTTTTTGAGAAAATGTGTTTTGTGAGCGAGGCTGCTTTGACCAGATCATCCAACCAGCAACTCGGTGAAATGAGGGCCATTGAAGTTTTGCTGTAAAGAGCTATTTTTTTCTCAAACTGGACGAAAGAAATATCGTACGGATCGGGCTTGGCCAGATAGGGACAATCATGACAATGAGAAAGATAATGATTACACCCGTGGCTATAATGGCAACCACCCGTGAAGGTCCACATGTCGTGCAGCGTCCACACGACGGGCTTCCCCAGAGAGAATAATTTATGAAGCGAGTCTAGGGACAGAAAACCGAAATTGATCCAGTGCAGATGGATAACCTCAGCCTTTTGTACGAGTGGGTGCAAGCTGATATCTGCTCCTGCATCGGCCGGAGAAAAGGCGAAGCGAACGGTGCGGTCTTTTTCATGGGGATAAAAGGCAAGTCTTTCAGCGACAAATCGACACCACGCTTTTCTTTTTTGCCAGTTGGTGCTCGCCAGAGGTGCAACACCCACTTCATGGTTTTTGACCGTTGGAATTAACATTCTGGAATCAACGCCAGAACGGAGCAAGGCTCTGTGCAAGCGTGTTGCTGCAACACCTGCGCCGCCTTCCATGTGAAATGTACTCAGGTGTAGAATCATATTTGGGACTATAATGAACGCTGCATGAGGAATTGAAATTGAATTTTAGTCCTGCATCAGCTTAGGATGGTAAAATTAAATAGTTCTTACGTTTATTTTTTTTATTCCTTAAAACTATCTTTATCCATTATCAGGGTAAATCAAAAACCATGTCTACTGAGAAAAAAAGCCATGAGGCACATTCGGGTTGGTACGAAGTTCAATACGCAACAAGAGAAGCCCAGGAGAAAGCCATTGCAGATTGGAAATATGATCAGGAGAATAATACGATCAATCATTGGATACACAGTCGCTTGCTAAAGCTGGTAGACCCTTTGGTAACCGAAAGGAAAAGCTGGCTTACGGTTGGTGATGGTTACGGTTTTGATGCCAACTTTTTTTACAGGAAAGGCCTGGATGTTACAGCTACTGATATTTCTGATACGTTTCTTCCTTTGTCTCAGCAACATGGTCTTTTTGAAAAGTATTCGGTTGAGAATGCGGAGCGCATGACCTTTGCAGACAATAGCTTCGACTATATTTTTTGTAAAGAAGCCTATCACCATTTTCCCAGGCCCTATATGGCCGTTTATGAAATGATAAGGGTTGCGCGGGAGGGGGTGGTACTGGTGGAACCGCACGATCCGATTTCTAAAATGCCATTTTTGTTGGCTCTAAGGAATATTTTTGATCGCAGGGATACCACCCTTTTGCAAAAATATTGGAAAAACCGCTATTCCTTTGAGGAAGTGGGAAACTATGTGTTTAAGCTTTCTGAGCGGGAGATGGACAAACTGGCCAATGGGATAGGCTTACCCATGGTGGCATTTAAGGGGATCAATAACAATTATTATAATGCCAAGGCTGCGCACGAGAAGGCAGATGACTCGTCGTCGGCATTTAAAAAGATCAGGCGTAAGCTAGCCATGCACAATTTGCTGACCAGGTTAACGCTAATGCCATCTCAGGTTCTCTGTGCAGTGATTTTCAAAAAACTTCCTTCAGATCAGATAATGGAAGCGCTTAAAAGGGAAGGTTTTCAGATTCATATTTTCCCACCTAATCCCTATGCCGGGTAAAACGCTTAGGCTGGGGCCCTGATCTATGGGTAAAGTCATCAACATACACGATAGATTCTTAAAAGCCATATTAGTCGACAAAGGTTTGGCTACGCATTATTTTCCGGATTGCCTTCCTGCGTCAGTTTCCAGTCTGCTCGATTTTTCAACACAAACGCAGCTGCCGGGAACGTACCTTTCCAAAGAATTACAGGAGACGATGTCGGATATTGTGTATTCTTGCAAAAGTAGAGGTGGTGAGCTCATAAAAGTATCACTCCTGATAGAGCACAAAAGCCACAAGTACAAAAATACGCCGATACAATTGGGGAGCTACATTTTTTCGGGTTTGCAGCAACAGATAGACAATAAAGAGAAGTTATCTGTCATCATACCCATATTGTTATATCACGGAAAGGAGAGCTGGCAGTATACAACCCTAGCAGATCGTTTTGAAAATTTCCCAAAAGAATGGGAAGGATTTATTCCCGACTGGGCGTCCCCGACTGGGCGTCCCCGACTGGGCGTCCCCGACTTTGACTACGTTTACAATAATCTGTCTACCATGGAGGATGAGGAATTGAACGCATTGTCCAACCAGTTCCTGGCGGCTTCTTTTCTTACCTTAAAGCATTACATGGAAGGCCGTTGGCTGGATGAAAATGCAGTCCGAGTTTTCAACCTCGCTGCAGATGCTCCGGGGAACCTGTCAGAGCAATTTGCCGTTTATTTTTTGAAATACAGCGAATCAAATAGAGCCAGAATTGTTGAGATTTTAGAATCGGTACCAAAGCCTGTAAAAGAAAAGATTATGAGCACTTTAGATTTTTTTAAAGAATTGGGGCTAGAGGAAGTTCGGAAAGAAGGTATTAGGAAAGGTCTTGAAGAAGGACGTAAAGAAGGTCGTTAGGAAGGAGCTATAAAGGCACGCGCTGAAATTGTTTCCAGACTTATCCAGGTTTCCACACTTACGGATGAACAGATCGCTTCTGCTGCCAACGTTACCTCAGAATTCGTAGCGAACGTAAGAGCCAATAGTTTTACGAAATAAACAGTTTTTTATTCTAATAACTTTTTGGTCAAATTTTCTTCCGTGCGCCGGCTATGTACGTTCCGCAAATGTCTTTTTGAAAGGGTTTCATATCTGGAAATAGTAAACTTGTCGCTTGATTATTACAATACCATTGGAAAACAAGGTTAGCTAATCGGAGGCTAGGATTTTCAATGATATTTTCTGATGAGGATTAATATCCATAGTTTTATACCCTCCAACTAAAATCGGATTACATGTTGTCGGAAAATGCTTCCAAAAAAATTGCAATTATTGGTCTTGGATATGTCGGCCTGCCGTTGGCGGTTGAGTTTAGTCGCAAATATTCGGTTTTAGGCTTTGATATTGATCATGAACGGATTCAGGAATTGAAATCTGGATATGACCGTACCCAAGAGATTGCCGAAGATGATTTGAAAACGGTTCAGGGACTTGCATTTTCGAGTAGTGTGCAAGATTTGAGTGCCTACAACGTGTTTATCGTCACGGTACCCACGCCTATTGATGACTACAAAAAACCTGATCTGATCCCTTTGCTCAAAGCCAGTAAAACCATTGGCACTGTATTGAAAAAGGGGGACATTGTAATCTACGAGTCGACAGTGTATCCAGGATGTACCGAGGAAGACTGTGTTCCCGTGCTGGAAAAGGAGAGTGGGCTGAAATTCAATGTCGATTTCTTTTGCGGGTATTCGCCCGAACGAATCAACCCCGGAGACAAGGTTAATACTTTGACCAAAATAAAAAAAGTGACCTCAGGTTCTACACCAGAAATAGCCTTATTGGTCAATGACTTATATAGCTCAATTATTGAAGCCGGCACACATATGGCTTCAAGTATGAAGGTTGCCGAAGCTTCCAAAGCGATAGAAAATGCACAGCGTGATGTGAATATTTCCTTCGTAAACGAACTTGCCCTGATATTCGACCGGATGGGAATCGACACCACCGAGGTGTTGGAAGCGGCAGGCACTAAGTGGAATTTTTTGAAGTACAAGCCCGGGCTGGTCGGTGGGCATTGCATTGGGGTTGATCCTTATTATCTGGCGTATAAGGCTGAATCCTTGGGCTATTACCCCCAGGTAATTCTGTCGGGGAGAAGGGTAAACGATACCATGGGGATTTTCGTCGCGAACAAATTGATCAAACTCCTGATTAAAAAAGGGCATAAAATTGAAGGAAGCCGGGTATTAATTTTGGGCATCACTTTCAAGGAAAATTGTCCTGATATCAGAAACACGAGAGTGGTCGATGTTTACAGAGAATTGCAGGATTTTGGCATGCAGATAGAGGTGTACGACCCGTGGGCAACGGCTGAGGAGGTAAAAGAGGAATATGGCATTTCTTTGATCAGCAAACCTGAAGGGAAGTATGAAGGTGTCCTGTTGGCAGTTGCTCATGAAGAATTCAAAAAAATGAATCTTGCAGACTTTTCTAATACTGATTCAGTTTTGTTTGACCTTAAGTCTACGCTGCCCAAGGAATCCGTTGATTCAAGATTGTAGGCTCACTTCAGAAAAATTAGTTAGACTTTATAATAACACAAGGCGAATAATTAGAGGGTTTTTGTGACTGATAAGGCATGTGATGCAATTGCAAACTAATCCCTCCAGCCGAAAATATTCAATTGTAAATCCATAACATCATTTCCCCGGTACCGGTGATTGACGAAAGGGCGTAACCTGTGTTGGTTGGTATCTATAAAATATCGGAAACCATTCTCTTCAAAGACCCGGATTACATCCGCAAGGCCCTGCGTATTCCCTAAATAGGAGTGGAATTCAACAAATAGATTCCGGACATGGTTGAGGTCTGTCCGGCAATCATCGAGTACGGCGGTCTCAGCTCCTTCGATATCTATTTTAAGGAAATCTATTTGCGTTTCTGCGCGTAAATAATCTTTTAAACGGATCGACGGGACAAGTTTTTTTTGTGCAGTGGAATAAATCGACGAAGAATCCGAAGATTCGCTTCCAAACCATATTCCTTCTGAATCTTTCCAAACGGCTTTTGCTACGATTTGAACGCCTTCTATTTTATTAAACTTCAGGTTCGATTCAAGAATGGTGCTAATTTGCGGCTCTGCCTCAAATGCAATGATCCTTGCATTTGGGAATAATTCTTTGAAATACAAAACACTCATGCCCACATTGGCACCGCAATCCAAAATAACAGGATTATGGTGCTCAGTCGACTTAAATAGATAAAACTCGTCTACGAAAATCTCTTTATACTGCCAGATAAATGACATGGAATCAGGAACTTGCAATTGGTATTTTCCAAAACTGACTTTTGTAGTTTCATGGCGTTTAGCATCTCCGTATTTGACCAGAAGTTTCATGAATTCTCGGTCACGATGGGTTTTTAATGCCTGAAATGGTTCTTTGAGCAAGTATCGGAGCCAGTACATCCTGTTAAATATAAACGGGGAAGAATAAAATTATGTTACGAATATAGGGTAAAGATAACACCTGCCCTTAAAATTACTTCCTTATGCGTACTTTTGCCGAAAGTATCTCAATAGCCTCGGTGCATGCGTGTTTGTTTTGTAATGGCAGGTTTGCCGCATTATTTTACCCTGATCTTAAATAAGATGGTTTCGGACTACGGTACCGAAGTCGTGTTGATAAAACCTAGCCAGAAGAGTAAGGCGGTGGGTTCAGGGGTAAAGGAAGATTCCTCCAATATCAAATTCAGACTGGTGGAATTAGCTGAATACAAAACGTGGTATGGAAAGGCTTTTTTTAAAGACCTGATTCCGGCACTGCAAGAGATCAAGCCTGATATTATTGTGATGTCGGCCTGGCCCTATTTTCTTCAGCTGATATTGAACCCTTTTTTTTATAGAAGATTGCGCCGTGTAGGTGCCAAATTGATTTGTCGCGACATACCGTTCAATATTTCGTATTGGGGGAAAAGTAAAGAATACTATTATTCAGGCCATAACTTAACGGAGGATCTCAATACGAACGGAAAAACCCTGATCGGTTACCTCTATTTTTGGCTTATCACGTGTATCAGGCGAATGTACCTCCCGTTGGCCGATGCACACATAAATTACTTCGATGAGGCCCGGCTTATTACAGGAAGTTACGGTGTCCCACAGGAGAAGATATTCATTGCGGCAAATTCGCCTGATACGGATGAGTTGCTAAGCGCTTATGAAAACGTAATGAAGCAACCTGACATACTGCCATCAAATCCGAATCGTCTGATTCACGTGGGGCGTCTGGTGAAATGGAAGCGGGTCGATATGCTGATTCAGTCCGTTAAAGATCTTAAAGATGAATTAAGCGACATTGAGTTGGTCATTGTAGGTTTCGGCCCGGAAGAAGAATCTTTGAAAGAGCTAACAGAAAGGCTGAATTTGTCAAATGATGTGCGCTTCGTGGGAGGTGTTTATGATTCACTTACTTTGGGACGGTACCTGCACAATTCTTCGGTGTATGTTTTAGGAGGAATGGGTGGCCTATCCATCAACGATGCAATGTGTTTTGCGAAACCCGTCATTTGTTCCGTTGCGGATGGTACTGAGAAACGGCTCGTGCAAGACGGTTATAATGGCTATTATTTTGAAAACGGAGACCAGAAGAGCCTGAATTCTACAATCAGAAAGCTTTTGAAGGATCCGGATAAAATTAAAATATTTGGAGATAACTCCTTAAAAACCATAAAAGAAAAAGTAAACATTCATACTGTTTTACGAGAGTATGATGCGGCATTTCGGTACGTGTTACAACACTGATTCGTCCAGGTTAAGTTTACAGAGGAAAACTTCTTGTTGGAAGTGATACCCATTTTAATTTGTAGGAAAATCGTTTTAGCTAAAACAATGAAAATACTTAGCATAGTAGGCGCCCGCCCCAATTTCATGAAAGTGGCTCCGCTGCACCGGGCGTTTTTGAATTATCCCGATATCGAGTCCAAAATTATTCATACAGGACAGCATTACGATGCGAAAATGTCTGATGTGTTTTTCAATCAACTCGAACTACCCAAGCCCGACTATTTTTTGGGTGTTGGGGGCGGATCTCACACCCAACAGACCGCCAAAATCATGATTGAGTTTGAACAGGTTATGAAGGCTGAAAAGCCAGATATCGTTTTGGTAGTGGGCGATGTAAATTCTACCATTGCCTGTGCTATGGTGGCCGTAAAAGAGCACATTCCTGTAGTTCATGTAGAAGCGGGGCTGAGAAGCGGGGACAGAAGGATGCCGGAAGAAATCAATCGAATCATGACGGACTGCATCTCTGATCAGCTTTTTGTGACTGAAATTGCAGGAATGAATAATCTTAAACGTGAAAGCATTGCGGATGAAAAAGTACATTTTGTGGGTAACGTGATGATCGACTCTCTGGTGTACTATCGGGAAAAGGCATCTCGCCTTACTTTGCTGGACGAAATGGGCCTGAAGCCTAAATCTTATGTTCTTATGACCATGCACCGTCCCAGCAATGTGGATAGTGAGGAAGGGTTGAAAAACATACTCACGATCATTAAAAATACTACAGTCCGCAAAACGGTATTATTTCCGGTGCATCCGAGAACGCTGAAAAACATGGAAACGTTTGGGTTGCTGGATGAGCTCAGAAGCCTGTCGGATGTGATTATACTGGAGCCGCAAGGGTATCTTGAATTTCTATATCTGATGGAGAATGCGGAGATCATCATTACCGATTCCGGTGGAATTCAGGAAGAAACTACTTATCTCAAAGTACCGTGTCTTACGTTTCGTGAGAGCACAGAGCGACCGGTAACCGTTGAGGTTGGAACAAATTATTTGCTCAGTGACCTTAATCCGGAATCTGTGCGTGAGCTGGTGAGCAAAATACTTGACGGTGGTGCAAAAGAGGGCCATATTCCTGATTTTTGGGATGGACACGCGGCAGAGAGAATTGTCGACATACTTCGTGAGAAATACTTAGTGAATCAGGAGCAATAGTATGCCAGGAGTAGGGCGAATTGGAAAGATTATAAATCGATTATTGTGGGAATAGTTGTTCGGCAAAGCCTTAAGGCAGGACTAGGTTCATATATTGGGGTGGGGATTGGGATCGTCAATCAAATGTACATCTCTACCGAATTTCTCTCTGTGGAGCAGCTTTCGGTATCCCGCCTTTTGGTAGAGAATAGCATCCTGTTTGCCGCTTTCGCTCAGTTGGGGACGCCAATTATAGCCAACAAGTTTTTTGGGAAGTTTCGGGATGATAAGGCAGGTCACCACGGAATTCTGCCATTCATGCTATTTTTGCCTTTTGTTGGTGGGCTGGTTTTCAGTGCTCTTTACTGGGCATGCTCCGATGCCATCCAATCCTATTTTTCCGGCGAGTCACCCATGTTGGTGAAGTATCATTTTCTGGTTATCCCGCTCACCATTTTTTGGATTTATATTTCTGTTCTGGAATCGTATTGTCAGAATAACGCACGGATTGCCATTCCCAGTTTTGTACGTGACGTGTATCTGAAATTAGCCAATGTTCTCCTGATCGTTATTTTTGGGGTTGGTTGGATCAGTTTTGATCTGCTGCAATATTTGGTTGTTGCTTCATACGGCCTGGCGGTTGTAGTTTTGATATTGTATATTAAAAAACTCGGTAAGTGGTACTGGCGATTTCCCGATCGATCTATTCTCACAAGACCCTTGTTTCGTGAGATGCTGGCCTATGGTGGATTTACCATATTGGGTGGGTTGGGTGTAAACCTGATGCTCTTTATCGACAGAACGATGCTCGCCGGTGAGCGTGGATTAGTCCAGGCAGGTATTTTTATTATTGCCGCCTACATCGCCGGAATCATCGAAATCCCGAGAAAGGCCATTGCACAGATTTCGGTCCCTTTAATTTCAACCGCCCTGGCAAATGGAGATTATGTGCATTTAAGAACCATGAATCAAAAGTCGGCTCTCAATCAGCTCATTGCAGGAGGACTCTTTTTTATGCTGATTTGGGCAAGTATCGACGATATATTTTTTCTCATTCCCAAAGGGCAGACTTATGGTGAGGGTAAATATGTCGTGCTTTTCCTGGCGATTGTGAAGGTTTTCGATATCGCCACCGGGCTCAACAGTGAGATCATCCTGTATTCCAGGTGGTTCAAGTTTGCAACAGCTTTTATAGTAGGAACTGCCTTGGTAGGGTTTCTTCTCAATTTGTGGCTGATACCGCTATATGGCTTTACAGGGGCAGCTATCGCCACAGCGCTTACTACCTTGTTATATTCTGTGTCGAGAATGACATTTGTGTGGTTGAAGTTCAATATCCTTCCGTTCACTTTTAAGACGGCTCAGGTGTTGATGATCTTACTTGTTATCTATGGAATATCACTTGCCACTCCTGCTTACGCACGTACTATTGTGTCGGCAATGGCTATGATTGCGCTTCGGTCTGTCATAATCGTTTTATTATTGGCCGTTTTGATTCTGCATTTCCGGGTTTCAGAGGATATTACTGCGTTGGTTGATGGATTGAAGAAACGATGGCTGAGGTCTAATTGATAGGTCAGATCAAATCATTTCGGAGTTTTATTTTTCTGGCCGACTGAATCCGTTGCTCAACGAAAGGCAGGTCACGTACATAAATCGTGTTTTCGGGATTGGTTGCAGTTATTTCGGTCAGCTTTCGCTCTTTTGGATGATAATTGTATGGTATAAAGTTCAGGCTCAGGAGCTTGTCATGAATGTAATTCTGGCCGAACTCATATTGATCCGAGAGCCCGTTGGTTTCCATGATAATTACTTTGAGTTCCGGCCTTTCCAATGTCTGCGAAGCGCCATTGATAACATTGGCCTCAAATCCTTCCACGTCAATTTTAAGTAAACTAATACCCTTGCCGATCAGTAAATTATCCAATGAATTGACCGGTACACTTGTTGTTTTTCCTGAGTACTGAGACTCATGAATTACATGGTTAACAGCATCCAGCGAATCGGAAAAGGTCAGCGTTTCCTCCTTGTCTCCCACGCCAAGATTAAAGAGTTCTGTACAGTTTTGTAGATTATTGAAAACAATATTTCGTTTCAGGCCGGCAAAAGTGGAAGGTATTGGTTCAAATGCCAGCGAGGTTGCCCCGGTGATTCCGGACGCCAGCACGGAGTATACACCAATGTTGGCACCAACATCGACAAATGTGTCTTCCGGCCTGAGAAAATGCATGACGAAAAGCATTTCATTGGTATCATAAAGGCCTGTGTATACCTGCAATTCCGCACTGGACATGCCTTTGTTAACCACGAGAGATGTATGCTCAATAAATGGGTAAACGATCGGGTGTTTATGCAATCTTATCACCACACCTCTTTTGAAAAAAGTAAGTAGGGTGCTTATGGGACGGTTTTTATTTAACGGATGACCTAATATAGTCTTGATAGTCTTTATTTTCATTGTTGTTTGCTTAAAGGCACAGCATCTACTTCTGTTGGATTATTTGGCTTTCACTAACGAGACTGGCTCGAGAAAGTCGTCAAGCCGTAAATTTGATCGCGAATGTAGTATATTTGCACCCCGGTACAAAATTAGGGGCCACCCGATATCACATGGACGCCTCAAATATTGAAGGTCAGTGCTTTAAAAAGGAAGCTAATTGATTCGATAATGATCCCTTTTATTAAAAATATTATTTGGCGTATGCTTAATGTAGTTGGGCTGGGAGGGATTTTCCAGCTATCTCTGCGTAGTGCCTTAAAGGAATATGGATGGTTTCGAAGCTTTGCCACCAGGCAATCTGTGGATGCTTCAGGAATTCCTTTGCCATGGTACACCTACTCTTTCATCTTTTTTCTTGATCCCCGTTTGAAGGATCATTTTGTAGTCTTCGAGTACGGTTCTGGTAATTCTACATGCTGGTATGGGTCCCGCGTTAAACGAATCATTGCAGTGGAGCATGATTTTCAGTGGGTTAGTCAAATAACTCCAAGACTTCCCTCCAACTCCGAGGTACTTCCCCGGAAAATTGGTAACGATTACATTCAGGCAGTTAAAGAGAAAAATGAGCAATTTCACATTATCGTTGTTGACGGTAGAAATCGGGTAAAATGTGCCACTATTGCCGTTGATTTTTTAACCCCCGATGGTGTGCTCATTCTTGACAATTCTGAAAGACATTGGTATCAGCCGGCGAAAGCGTTGTTGGCTGAGCGCGGATTCAAAAGTATAGATTTCAGGGGAATGTTGCCAATCGTAGGTCACGAGTCCTGTTCCACGGTCTTTTATCGCGAGCACAACTGCCTAGGTATCTAGCGTTTTTTGCCACGTGATTTTCAGAGATGGTTTTGCACCCATGTTTTCCTTAAACCGAATCAGTGAAGGTTTTTCTATGCCATGATGATCCAGAGAAATGCCCAGGTCAAGGATTCTGATCCTATCCGATTGACAATACTTATAGATTCCCTCAAGCAGGGCAACCATCGGGCTGTACGAGCGGTACTCGGGGCGATCTGCTACCAGAAAGTTGTAGAGTATACCCCTATTTACTCTGACTGTGACGGCAATTGCAATAATTCGGTTATGATCATTTACAGAGAAGACTTTAACGTCATCGGGAAATGTTGAAAACAGAATTTTAAGTTCTTCCAGGCTAATCGACAATGAATATCCAAGGTGATTTTTCATGGTGCTTACAAACCCGTAAACCCCAGAGACATTTATGGCGGGTATTGGAATTGTGATAAATCCCGCTTTTCGACACTTCTTCAATCTCCTGCGTTCCGCGGATGTAATTATATCTTCGAATGGTGTGTTCGAAACGGTTATATCATGGTTCTTTGCAATGTCTTTTGGTTCGTAATTTGATCGATTGTAGCATTCATATAGTTTGAGGTATTCGGAAATGTCATAGTTTTCAGGCGCTGTTTTTATAATAATTTTTTTTCCGCCATTATTTTTTACGAAATTCTCGACACAGCTTAGTAGAAATATTACTTCACGTGAGCTGCAAAGTTCATGTGTTTGAACGCCTCCGAAAGGTGCCTTGGCCGGAGATATCCAGTCGGTAGAATCACCCCCTCTCAAATATATATACGCCATGGGCTCTTTTGTTTTTTGTTTATATACTAGGAAGTAGTATATTATATCTCTGCTTTGAATTTGTATATGTTTGATATTCAGGTATATGTAGAATTTTTGACTAACGGGGAGATTAGTCGCTTCCCTAAAATAAAGATGAACTGTTAGGCCGGCATCGTACCATATGAAGTCCGGGTTTGTAGTAATGAGGTTATCCCAATTCATTCGTTTTGAAGGTTGAATCCTGATGATTAGATTGCCAAGGCATTGAAATAATTAACCGGACATTATTTTGCTTATAGTCAATTAGATTATCCTAATTTGTGTCTTTATATTTATTTCCGTTAATTTGATTACTCAAAGTGTTAGGAATAGTCACTTTCGACCGTTTTTGGCACAGGTCATATCTCTTTTTGGTGACGTAGAGTGCTATCTCAGGATCGCTTATTCCAACATGGTTGTATGATTTTAGTCACGAAATATTTCAATTAAATCCTTCATGAAGCACATACTAATTGCCGAAGATCACGCGGTGGTAAGAATTGGTACCAAACACCTCCTTAAGTCATTGATTCCCGAATCTATCATTTCTGACGTTGACGATTTTGATAAAATAGTTCAGGAATTGCAGGCCAAGTCATTTGATCTCCTGATACTTGACATAAATATACCTGGAGGTAACAATACAAAGATGGTCGAGGCGATTCGAAACATCTCTCCTGGTATTCGTATTCTGGTATTTTCCAGCTATGACGAGCAACAATATGGTCTACTGTATTTGCAGGCCGGAGCAGATGGGTACTTGTCCAAAGAGGCTCCCGAGGAGGAGTTTAAGTCTGCAGTGCTGAGCGTACTGGATAATAAAAAGTACATGAGCCAGGATATGCAGCAACTCAATATTAACCGTCTTATCAATCCAAAAGAATATTTGCCAGATCCGGTCGTGACGCTTTCTCCCAGAGAAACAGATGTACTGAACTTATTGAAGGAAGGCTTGGGTACTGCGAAAATTGCCGAGAAACTGAATTTGCAATTGTCGACAGTAAGTACCTACAAAGCAAGGATATTCGAAAAGCTGGGTGTTAAAAACATCGTCGAGTTGATCACCAAATTAAAATAGTATAGTTTAAAGCACGACCAGGGTTGGAACTATCAAATAGATTCCAACCTTTTTTTTTGAAGTGAAAATGCGTAATTCGAAAATTCGGAAACTGGGTGTGGAGGAGATGGGCCGGTTGTCTATGGACGAATTCAGAAACTCTGATAAATTTCCACTCGTAATCGTACTGGATAATATCAGGAGCCTTAATAATATTGGGTCTTTTTTTAGGACAGCAGATGCCTTTCGGGTTGAAAAAATTGTTCTTTGTGGCTACACGCAACATCCGCCACACCGCGAGATTTCCCGAAGCGCCTTAGGTGCAGAGATGTCCGTTCTATGGGAGAAGGAGGAAACAGCGTTGGGCGCGGTGACAAAGTTAAAAGACGCAGGCTATAAAGTGCTTGCTGTGGAGCAGGCGGAAGGGAGCACCATGCTCCAGGAATTTGATCATGTGCCAGGAAGTAAGTATGCTTTTGTGTTTGGGAATGAAATAGAAGGTGTCGCTGATGAGGTCATTGCTGTTGCTGACGGCTGTATTGAAATACCGCAGTTTGGTACCAAACATTCTTTTAATGTATCGGTATCAGCTGGAATCGTTCTATGGGATTTTGTTAGAAAAAACTTAACAGAAAAATAACACGATTTATTTTTTTATTGAATTAATTAAGCAGTATTTGCAGCGTTAAGACGAGTAGAAATGTTGGGTTTGTTTTTCGGTTAAATAGGCTAAAACAAATTTTATCGTTAGTACATTGTATCTCCAAACAGAAATTTATGAAATCCGCAACTAAAAAATTGACTGCCGAAATAGCGGGCACCATATCCGAAAAGCTTAATTCAATCTCGGACGGGTCAAAAAAAATAAAAAAATCCATTGAGAAGGCTGCTGCAAAACTTGCCAGGAAGGTTTCGAAGTTTGAGAAGGAAAATTTGAAGAAGAAGGCTAAGGAGGCGAAACATGCTGAAAAAAAGGAAAAGGGCAAGAAGGGAAAGGAAAAAGCTAAAAAAGTAGCGTCATTGGTAGAAGCGGCTTCGAAGCCAACCACTGCGGTACCTCCAGTGAAAACTGTTACCGCTAAGCCTGCGATGAAACAGGCAGCCTCTGTCGCGAAAGTGGTGACAAAAAAAACTACGGTAGATAAAACAACATCGGAGGACATCAAGTAATCATTTGTCCGGTTCGTTCATTTTGATAAGAGGCTCAATGCGGGTTTGCATTGAGCCTCTTATATTTTAAGAGAAACGTTACCAGATAAGCAGATTTTCGTCTATAGCACGCCTATTAATTTGCT
This sequence comes from Dyadobacter sp. 32, assembly GCF_902506755.1. Classification (GTDB taxonomy): domain Bacteria; phylum Bacteroidota; class Bacteroidia; order Cytophagales; family Spirosomataceae; genus Dyadobacter. The sequence continues at coordinate 6,246,971 of NZ_LR735258.1, forward strand.
TTTCTGATATACCCTAATCATGCGCAACGCTGTATTCAGAATCCTTCTTGCACTGTTGAGTATTGACTATTGCGTATTAGCCCAATCGTTCAATGAAGTGCTCATTACTGAAATCATGTCCGATCCATCACCGGCAGTTGCCCTGCCTGAGGTGGAGTATTTAGAGCTCTACAACCGAACGGAGAAAACCATTTCTTTAAAAGGCTGGAAACTCACAATGGGGGCTCGATCTGCCAGGCTTCCAGACTCACTGATCAGGGCCCATTCTTATATTTTGCTTTGTGAAAGAAGTAATGTTACTGCCTTGTCGGAATATGGAACAGTTATAGGTTTGAGTACTTTTGGTTTGCCCAATGAGGGGGCTGCCTTGGCCCTGTATAATGCCAAAAATCAACTTGTGTATTCCATTTCCTATACCGACACCTGGTGGCCACCAGCATGGAGAAACGGCGGATATGCCCTTGAAATGCTGGATGTAGATAATCCTTGTGGAGAGAGAGCTAACTGGATGGTTTCGTCGGATACACGAGGAGGGAGTCCCAATCAAGTGAACAGTGTTACCCGGAGAAACGTGGATGAAAGTCCCCCTCTTTTGGAGCGAATTGAAGTTCCTGGAAACAGTGAACTTGTTATGCATTTTAACAAGCGCCTGGATAGCCTCAGTGCTTCAAAGGGTGCGGAAATTACGATCAGTGGACGTGTGATCCGGAAAAGAATGGTCTCTATGCCCGATTGCAGACGACTCGCAATCCATCTGGATTCTCCGCTTTTGAAGGGACAGCATTACGAGTTACATATCCAGAACCTTGCCGACTGCTCGGGGAATTTGCTTCGGAGTCACTCCGTCCCTTTTGGCTTACCCGTTGAAGCTGATTCGGGTGATGTTGTCATCAATGAGATATTGTTTAATCCTCGTGCTGGTGGAGTGGATTTTGTGGAGATTTACAACAGGTCTCCTCGATATGTGTCCCTGGCGAATTGGGGGTTGAAGAACACGCTGAATGGTAGCGGCGATTTAGCAAAAATTATCACACAGGATAAGGTGGTTTTGCCACCAAACGGTTTTTTGGCATTGTCAGTAGATGCAGATATTATTAAGGGAAGTTATCCTGCGGACAAATCTCGATCGCTGTTGAGCGTTCCGTCTATGCCTGGATTTTCTAATGACGAAGGTGAAGTCGTGCTGCAAAACAGTGTCGGTGCGGTTATGGATCGTGTCCGCTATGCTGAAAAAATGCACCATCCATTGATCAGCGATACGAAAGGGGTTTCGCTTGAAAGGGTGGATTCGGGTCGGCAGTCATGGGAACCAACCAATTGGCATTCGGCAGCCGGCACGGTTGGCTATGCCACACCTGGCTATGCCAACTCACAGTCCCTGCAATTCGCAGAGCAGGATGAATTCTATGTAGAGCCTGAAGCGTTTTCGCCGGGCCTGAACGGTGCAGATGCAGTGGCTGAAATCAAATACCGCCAACAAGCCGCCGGTCGTATGACCACCATTCAGGTCTTCAATTTGAATGGATTTCTGGTAAAGAACATTATTAGAAACCAGCTTGTTGGAACCGCCGGCAAATTAACCTGGGACGGCACAAATCATGAGGGCAAGGTGGTTAAGACGGGCTATTACCTGATACTGATTGATACTTTCGACCTGAACGGTAACAAGAAGCAGTTCAAAAAAAAGGTTGTCGTAGCCTCACACTGACTGGTTCTGGTGTTTTTCGATTCCTATGGTTGCAAGCATTCTTCCGGTTGTTCCTTTTTCGAGTCTGTACGAAAAGTAGTCTTCATTATTCAGTACGGTGGAGTACGGCGAAATCTCAATGTTTGTTTTCTGCAATCCGGCTAATTTTAGCTGATCCCTGTTGGCAGCCTTTAGATCTATAAAAAACTTGCCAACGAGAGGATCCCATCGTTTGTGTGAAGATTCAAATTTTTCTGCTACTTCTTCATCCACCTCAAAAGAGCTTTCGTCAATGCATGTGCCAATATATGCCAGGCAATCTGCTGGAGTTGTTGCATATTCCTTCTGCATGGCTTCAATGGTTTTAAGCACGATGTGTTGCACCGTTCCCCTCCACCCGGCATGAACCGCAGCCACGGCTCCTTTAACGGGGTCCAGAATTAGTATGGGCGTGCAATCTGCAATGGTTACCGCGAGTTGAACACCGCGAATATGGGTAATCATCGCATCGTAGCCCTCATACCGCCCAGGCTGCTTTACGGTCAGTATTTCAGCCCCATGGACCTGGTGTGATTTGGCTACATCGTTGAAGTCGATTCCCAGCGCTCCAAAAAAACGATGGTTGTTTTCCATAACGTTTTCTTGTTGGTCCTGGGTAGAGCCTCCCAAATTGAGCGAGGCGTAAGGTGCCCGACTCACACCCCCATGGCGCCTGCTTTCGGCGGCGATTACAAATGGGAATCGCTCGAAAATGGCAGGTTTATGAAGAAGTGAAGGCGGCATTTCAACTTTCTGATTTGGTTTCATTGAAAAAATATTTTTCAAAATTAGTCTTTCAACACAAGAACGGCACAGGAATAACTGCTTTTTTGAGGTCTCATTATTTCTTTTTGTTCTCTGTAATGCAATAGATGATCGGCTCACGAAGTCGGTTGGTCAAGGGCGCGCTCCGTGGAGAGATTGTTGTTAACAGAATAAAATGAATTAAATTTGTCTGTTCTGGGAAGAACGTAATAACCTTGAAATTATAAGTATGGTCAAAGTGAGTGTCTGCGTTGTTACCTACAACCATGAAAAATTTGTAGCGCAAGCGCTGGATTCAATATTAATGCAACAGACTACTTTCCCATTTGAGATTATTGTAGGTGATGATTGTTCAAAAGACAATACAGTTGGCGTTTTAAAAGAATATCAAAGTCGTTTTCCCGATAAGATCAGACTGATTTTACATGATCAGAATTTGGGTTTGAATGGTAAGTATAATGCCTTGTCTACTTTTGCAGCGGCAAAGGGAGAATACACCGCCCAGTTTGATGGAGACGATTATTTGTTATCCCCTCATAAGCTGCAGAAACAGGTAGAAATGCTTGACGCCAACCCGCATTATGCAGCATCATATCATAATGCCAGGGTGATTTTTGATGACAACTCGGCCCCGCCTTATTTGGTTAACACCCTCAAAAAGCCGGAAATATATTTGGAGGATTTGATTCAGGAAGAAGAGTTGTGCTACATAGCTACTTCTAGTCTCATGTTCCGGACAAAAGATTTTGCGGCAAATCCTGATCCGGAGTGGACAAACCTCTCCACAAGTGGAGATATTCCAAGAAACATCATGCTGGCCAGCCGTGGTCCCATCGGATACATCGATGAAGTGATGTCCGTGTATCGAAAAAACAGAGGAGGAGCTAGTTTTGTGGACAACCACGAAAGTGCCGACTTTCTTTTTAATCGCATTCAGCTGTATTCCAACATCAACAGGCAGTTTGCTTATAAATATGACAATACGCTTCGTAAGCTATTGGCAACCTATTATTACAAATTACTTTTTTCGAAACAATTCAAGGACACTTATTGGCCAAGGCTGAAGTTCGCTGTGAGGTACTTGTCGTGGGGGCAGCCTTCCGAAGCGCGGAGGAAAGAGGTCATTCGTGATTTTGTGGTACCTACGGCCCTGATGCGTGTTTATAGCTTCTTCGCGCTTACTTTGTATAAAATCAAAGCCAAAACACTGGGGTAATCCGTTATCATAAAAAAGTCCTTGTCTTTCCGACGAGGACTTTTTTTTACATTGAATTACGTTCCGATTTTTTTATAGCAGCTTTTCTCTGGGCGGTACTGCTCCTTTTAGCCGGATGTAAACGGTTGTTTGCCCCCGGTGATGTGTTTGATGTTCAAATGCCTTTTCAAACGCAACGCCCGAGGTCATGGCAAAACCAAATACTTTAACATCTTTCGACAGATCTGCGTCGGAGGTTCCTTTCAGAGACGTTATGACAAAGTCATAGCTGTCCATTACTGCCTTGGTGATCGCCGCTTTTGACTGATCGGCCATTTTTTCGACAGATTCGGTAGTAGGTTTGGCTTTGCCCGTAGCACTTGCAACGAAGGCATAATTGGCATCGGCAAGATGGCCCATTTGCTGCGCGAAGGATCGCATTTCCGGTGTAGGTTTTAGACTATATCCATCGTCCGGCATCACATCCAGATATTCTTTTGTGTAAACTTTTGCTCGTTCCCAATTGGCTGCTTCTTTTGCAGTTATAACTTGAGCAAACAGTGCCCCTGATGCTAGCAACATGGCACAAATGGTAAATAAAATTTTCATTGAATTGATCGTTTAGATAGTTATACATGAAAACTGCTCAAAAGGTAGCGTTAAGAAACGTGATATTCAATGGGTGGAGCAGTGATATTTACATGGGGCGCGTTGCATATGCTTGTTCAAAATCAAATAACAGGTTGCTACTTTTGATAAAAATGTCATGGTGGGGTAATATGCTGGCTTATTTATTTTAGATTACCCACAGATAGTAAGAAACCTTAATACGATAATATGCTTGAAACTTCCGAAGAGAGAACCCGAAAATACCTGGACCTGGGCCACACAGAAGCTGAGAATCATGCAAAAACACAGCAGGAATTATACGAAAAACGGGTCAAAGAGAATTCGAATGTCACAAATGTTATCTCGGAATTTTTTAAGACAAATCTCCTGGGCTTTACCTGGCACTACCTTAAAAGTCGGCTGGGCCCGCGTCACGCTTATCAGTCGTATCCACGGAATGGTGATTCAGGGATTTATCCGATGCAATCGTCTATGTCGTCTCGGGTTGGGATAGATATTTCCTTGCTTTCCGATTGGGCAAGCGACACCTTTGAATCCGATTCTGTGGCCCATTTGGTGGCAAGGCACGCGCCGGACTACACCATTCATTTGGGTGATGTCTACTTTGTGGGCGCACCAAAGGAGATAGAAGCCAATTTTACCGCGCCTTATGCATCCTGGTACTACGGAGCATCGGGAAGTCTTGTGCTTGCGGGAAATCACGAAATGTACTCGAATGGCAACGCTTTTTTTCAACATCTGTTGCCTGCTATGTACGCAAAAGTAGGAGAGGTGAAGAAAACGCAGCAAGCTGGTTTTTTTTGCCTTGAAAATGAACATTGGCGAATTATTGGACTTGATACAGGATACACCTCCGTCGAGCGTCCCTTTCTGGAAGTGCTCTCTCCACCCGATTGCCATTTAAGGAAAGAGCAGGTCGACTGGCTTAAAGACGTTGTGCGATTAGGAGATCCTGATGATAAACGCGGACTGGTATTTTTGAGCCATCATCCTTATATCTCATCATTTCGCGAGGATTATACCAAGCCAGGCGAACAAATTAAGGAGCTAATGGGTGCGAACCAGAGAGAAATTATCTGGTTTTGGGGACATGATCACAGGCTCGTCGCCTACAAGCCTGCGGCCAATAAAAACGGCCCGTTTACCTACGGACGCTGTTTGGGTCATGGAGGTTTACCCGTTGAGGTGAAAATGCCGGAAAGTCAGCCGGATAAAGATAAAATTCTTTTTTACGACAGACGGGTGCGGACAGTAATCCGACGCCACCGGCTTGGGTACAATGGTTTTGTGAATCTGAACATTCATAACGAAAGGCTGACTGCTACCTATCGCGATCTGCATGATACGGTTGTGCTTGAAGAAGCGTGGGTAGTCGACAAACAAAGTGGCCAGCTCGGATGGGAAGTCAACCATGTGATTCCCGAGCTGGCCATTGAGCCTTAGTGTCTTAAAATTGCAGAATTATTTCAATTGCAGAAAGCATCAGTGATGGTTGTCACTATGGGATTCGTTTCCGTAAAATGCGAAAGTGACTACCAGGCCGATTGTACCTAGAATGAAAATAAAGGTATCTGCAAAAACAGCCAGAATAGTAAAAAGTATCAGAAATGCAGCTATTGAAACTGCGAGTGGTACCGACTTGTGTTCGCTATGGGTTGTATCTGACATGGTTCAGTTAATTAGAATCAAATTTTATTGTGATGCGAAAATAAGAAATAGAGTTCAGTTTTGATAATTACCGGCCGTATTTGTCATACGTTTTGTCTATACAGTGAGATTTTAATAGGCCCTATGTTTACGTTGGAAGGCTTTTAAACAGCGAATACCTACTTTTGTTCAGTATATAAATACAAAATGTGGTTAAACTCCCACCTTTTGTCAACTGCTAAGTAATCTAAAATGCCTTATATAATTGGTTGTGATATTGGTACTACAAATGTAAAATCAGTTGCCTTCGATTCGGTATCGGGGAAAATTCTGGCTTCACATAGTGAAGGCTATGAAATGATTCATCCTAAACCCGATTGGAGCGAACAAAACCCCGATGAGATTTATGAGGCCACATGTATAGCTTTAAAAAATGTATGCGGTCAGTGCGCCGGAATGGGAGCGCTTATGGGGGTCAGTTTCAGTGCTGCCATGCATAGTGTTTTGGCTATAGACAAAGCAGGAAAACAGTTGACGAATCTAATCATCTGGGCGGATAACCGCAGCTCCGAAATTGCGATTAAACTTCGGACATCGGTGGTTGGTAAGAAAATCTACCAGCACAACGGAACCCCTATACATGCCATGACGCCGGTTTGTAAATTGTTATGGCTAAAAAGAAATGAACCGGACATTTACAAAAATGCGGATAAATTTATTGGTATTAAGGAATATATCATTTACCGGCTGACTGGAAAATTTCTGGTAGATTATTCGATCGCATCGGCCACCGGGATGTTTAATATCCGAGAATTGAAGTGGGACGCATATACACTTAAAAAACTAGGGTTAAAGGCTGCAAAGCTTTCGGAAGCTGTATTTCCTTATCATATAGAGAAGCTTCCTGCCGATAATGGTGCGCAATTACCCGAAGGTACATGCCTGATCATGGGTGCGAGTGACGGATGCCTGGCCAATTTAGGAAGCGGGGCAATCCGAACGGGCTCGATGGCTGTTACGATTGGTACGAGTGCCGCTGTCCGTATTTGTTCCAACCAGGCATACACCGATCCGCTCATGCGGACCTTCTGTTACATTCTTGACGAGCAGACTTACATCGTTGGCGGTCCATCCAATAATGGAGCCGTGATATTTGAATGGCTGATGAATACCTTTTTTGTAAATGAGCATTACGATCAGGTATTTCAGGATGTGTCGGAGATTAAACCGGGCGCAGACGGCCTTCTTTTTTATCCCTACCTACTTGGGGAACGTGCCCCTTTATGGAGCTCCGAGGTTCGTGGTGGGTTTTCGGGAATAGATATTCAGCATACCCGATCGCACTTTGCCAGGGCGGTGATGGAGGGGATTCTTTTAAATTTGGCCAGTATCGAAAGGGTTCTTCTGGAGATGCAACATATCGATACCATATACGCCAACGGTGGTTTTGCCAAGAGCCCTATCTGGGTTCAGATGCTGGCTGATATTTTTGGGAAAAAAGTGGTGCTCAACGAAACCGTGGAAACTGGCGCCGCTGGTGCGGCCATGATGGGGCTGAAAGCGCTCGGGATTTATAAGGAATATTCAGAAATGAAAGCTTTCACGCTGGTAGGCCAGGAGTTTATTGCGGATACATCAGTCCATGAAAAATATAAAACCCTGGGTGAAAGATTTGTAAAAGGATCGAAACTGATGCTCGCGCATGCGGTTTAGTTTGGGTAGAAAAGTGTTTGCTGCAAACTTTGCGATGTCCCCAGCCGTTTCACGTGTTTTTTTGGTTACAAAACTACTGCTTCCTAATCTGATTGGCAACTGGACACCCTAAACACAAAAAAACCGCCTCGACATTTTACAGTGAAGCGGATTTTTTTAATACTTAAGCTGATATCTAAAACTTGTACCCCACCGACAAGCGAAAGTTAGTCCCTGGTTCTGTTTGCCAGTAGTAGAAACCCCCTCCGTAAGTGTATATACCCCCTGAATAAAGATATTTGTTCAAGATGTTGTTAACAAGTAGGTTAACGGAGAATTTATCCTTTTTGTAAGTTACTCCGCCATCTATTCTGAAATAATTCGGCAGGTTATCCTGGGTGCCTTCGGACACAAACCAGGGAGAGCGGCCCGCCTGATACTGGTAGCCCATCGAAATGCCGAAGCCCTGGGCGGCACCGGATGCTATCGTGTAACTGAGCCAGGTATTCTGTACATGTTTACTTGATCCTTCGACCTGCTGGCCAATTGCCGCTTCATTACTGTGTTTTGTGATCTTGGCGTCGGTATAAGCATAATTGATCATGACATCCAGACCTCTAAAGATTTGTCCGCGTATGTCCCATTCAATTCCTTTTATTTTATGTTGCCCGCCCTGCTTGCTAAAGAAGGAAGCGGCGCCATTTGGATGTTCCAGATCTGCAACCAGAACATTGTCCTTGTTGATTTGATAAAAAGTCAGAGTAGAACTCCAGCTATCATTGAGCCAACCTCTTTTTAATCCAAATTCCATGTTGCTGCCAGTTTGTGGGTCAAAGCTTTTGCCTTGCCAGTCGGTGCCGAAATTTTCGTTGAATGACTGGTCGTAAAGCAGATAGGCTGTTGTGCTCGGGTTTATCGTATAACTTAGCCCGGCACGGGGAGTAAATTTGCCTTTTGAATAGCTTCCGTCGTAAGGGTTCGATACTTTCAATTTGGTGTAGCGAGCCGCCAGCGTCAGCCTCAGTTTGTTTTCCCAGAAGCCTAACTCATCCTGTGCGTACAAAGCTGTGTAGCCATTGGTATATCGCACGGTTCTTTCCCTTATGTTTTTACTTCTGTCGAATGTTGGGGCTGGGGTTAGCCCGTGTATGGGGTTGTAAATATCCAGCGGTACGCCATAGAGCTTCCACTGGCTCCAGTCGTGGAAAAACTCCTTGCTACTCATATCGAGCCCGCCAAGTATCCGGTGTGCAACTGCTCCTGTATTGATCTGTCCATTCACGAATATCTGGCCCGTTTTGCTCAATCCCAGAATATCCCAGTTGTTAATTGCGCGCTGCAGTGAGTCCGTCCTGCCTGTAACAAACCCGGAGGGCCATAAGGATGCGCCAACCTGAGTATAGTGGAAATAGGAGGCCTGAGCGGTCATCCTCCAATTTTCGTTCAACTTATGCTCGAAAATGGCTAGCATACTCCGGTCATGATTATTGGTAGGGGCCAGGTTTGCCTCTGATGTACTGAAACTTTTGGGAAGGTCTCCGTACCCCTTTTTCGAATAAGCATAATTGGACCCAATGGCATTCATTTGTGAAAACTGATGAGTGTATTCCAGCGTGATCGAGCTCTTGTCGTCGATCAGATATTTCAGAACCGGAACGATCGAATAGCGGTTATTGAAATCGAAATCCCTATGTGAACCTTTCAGTTGGCCCATCAGGTTCACCCGGTAGAGCAGTTTACCATCTTTTGACAATTTACCATCAAGGTCCAGCGTAGTACGGTAAGTATCGAAGCTTCCAAGTGTAATCCCAACCTCCCCTCTTGTTTGCCCGGTAGGTTTTTTGGTCACTACATTGTAAAATCCGCTCGGATTGCCATTTGCAAGCATGAACCCTGCAGGTCCTTTTACAAATTCTATCCGATCCACCATGCTCATATCTTCGGCAAGTGGTCCCCAGGGCATTTGAACGTTCATTCCGTTACGGAATGCGCCTACCTGGCTTCCTCGCATATTAATCCGGGCGTAATTATCCCAGTGCTCTACTTTGGTAGCACCGCTCACGTTTCGGGTGACGCCTTCCAGCATATCAAATATTTGTTGATCGGCTAAAACCCTCCTGCCAATCACCTGGATATTCTGTGGCGCTTCGAGAATGGGAGTTGCCAACCTCAGGCTTGGAGAGGTCTGGTCTGTTTTAAAACTGTTTCCCCCTGTAACGACCACTTCCTGCAATTGCTGTGCGGACTCGTCGAGGACAAAATCGGCGACGGTCTGTTGTCCATCCTTTATTTCAATGTCCTTTTCAACGGCCTGTAAACCAACCAGTGTTACTTTTACGACATAGTTGCCTGGTGTTATTTTATCAATCTGGTAGGCCCCTTCGGCATTGCTTACAGCGCCCATACGGGTTCCTTTTAAAGAGATTGAAACGTGAACTGCGGCATGTCCGTCGGCTGTATTAACGGTTCCTTTCAGGCTGCCTGTTTGCGCCCAAGCTGCTGTCACCGAAAGGATGCAAAGGGCAAGCGTATTGTATAAATTCCTCATTTATTTGAAACTGGTCTAATAATAAATCTGAGCGCAAATATCAGATACGAATTTTATGTAGACAAGTTTATTTGGATTTATTTTAAATAGTTGTCCGGTTAGACGAAACGCTGATGTTCGGGCTTGTTATTAATCATAATGGTCTGTATTCTAGTTGGTTGGAATGGTTTCTTGTATTTTAAAATGGTATTTATTGAAGTGATAGTTAAATGGTTTGGTAAAAAAAAGAGGATTTCAGTTCGAAATCCTCCCTTTTTATACGAATGCCTTACTGATCTGACGTTTTACTCCTTCACTTCCTTTACCATTTTTTCGGTGACCATTTTCTTTTCTGAGGAATTTCCCCATGAATTCTGAATGTAGTTCATTACATCGGATACTTCGCTATCGTCGAGGCCGGGTGCGGGCATCATGTTGTCGTAATCAATACCATTTACCTTGATCTTTCCGGCCAATCCAAACTTTATCGCATAGATGGCCTTTTCCGGTGTTTTTATGAGGTAGTCTGCCTTGGCCAGTGGCGGAAATGTGGCTGGCACGCCTTCGCCCGTGCCCATGTGGCAGGTAATACAGTTTTCGGAATAGATCATTTTCCCACGCTCAATACTTTTAGCAAGTTCACCATCCTGGTTTTGAAATAAAGTGGAATAAAAACTTAGTCCGGAAATGATTGTTAATGCTAATTTCATACTTGATAATCAAAAAAGGAACGAGCAGTCAGGAAATTACCATACTCATCATTCCTCATTTTTAATTGTAAATCACTTTTTGCTAATTCTCACAATTTTACCGGAGTTTTCCAGCACTACATACAGATTCCCATCCGGTCCCTGGCGTACATCTCTTACGCGGCCTAGTTTGTTGAAAATAATTTCGCGTCCGGTTACTTTGTTGCCTTTGATGGTCAAATGCTGCAGGTATTGAAATTTAAGCGAACCAACAATCAGGTCGCCATTCCAGTCCTTAAACTGAGAGCTTGTCACGAAAGTCATCCCGCAGGGAGCGATAGACGGTTTCCAGTAGGTCACAGGCTGTTCCATTCCTGCACGGGCAGTGTCCTTTGAAATGATACTGTTATCATAATCGATCCCAAAAGTGATCAGGGGCCAACCGTAATTTTTTCCCTTCTGAACAATATTCAATTCATCGCCTCCCTGTGGTCCATGCTCATGCGCCCAGATTACACCCGTAGTTGGGTGGATGGTCATGCCTTGAGGATTACGGTGACCATAAGTCCAGATCTCAGGGCGCGCACCTGGTGTTTTCACAAAGGGATTATCTGTTGGTATTTTCCCATCTTCATGTAAACGCACCACTTTTCCCTGATCTTTTCCCAGGTTTTGGGCGTTTTCTTTTTGTCCTCTTTCTCCCAATGACAGAAATACATATCCCTTTTTATCAAATACAATACGGCCACCAAAGTGATTGCCTCCTTTTACGTTTGGTAAGGCCTTGAATAGTTTTTGAACGTCTGTCAAAGCATGGTCTTTCAACTTGGCGCGGATCAGACCTGTATTGGCACCTCCATCATCACCTTCTTCCCCTTCTGCTTTTGGGGATGAATAACTGATGTAAATCCAGCCATTTTTAGCATAATCCGGATGCAACTGAACGTCCAGAAGTCCACCCTGTCCTTTGTAAAGAATTTCAGGTAGTCCGGAAATATCCTGAGGATCCAAAACCCCTTTTTTTACAAGACGTAGTTTTCCCACACGCTCGGTTACGAGCAAATCTCCATTAGGGAGGAAGGTAGTTGCCCAGGGCATTTTTAAACCGGAAGCGACCGTATCTACTTTCAGGTCTGCCTCAGACAATTTTTGTTTGGCATTTTTTTCTTCTGTACCCCTGTAGCTCATGAGCGCGATGGAGGAAGTTAACAGGACGCCAGCCATGAGCAGTGGAAGGCTTTTCTTAATCTTGGAAATATTGTTTTTCATACAATTCGCTAAAGGTGAACAAAGTTTTTGGAACGTATTGAGGCACAAAAGTAATGCCACTCACGCTTCTATTTAACTAATTTCAGGTCATTTAAATGCCCGGATATAAAATTAATTTCATCCGGTGTCAGTTTCATATCCGCCGCCGCTGCGTTTTCAAGCGCTTGTTTGGCATCGCGGGCACCTACCAATGCGATTGTAATCCCGGCCTGTTCAATCGTCCATTTCAAAACAAGTTGGCTTAGCAGTACATTTTTGTCGTTGGCCAAAGGTTTTATCTTTTCCAGAAATGCATTCACCTTTTCAATGTTTTGATCAGAAAAGTAGTGGAGGTCGGCCCGGTTGTCATCTTTGGCAAACTGATATCCGGGTTTGATTTTTCCGGTTAATAATCCGCGTTGAAGTGGACTGTAAGCCAAAATCGCCTTCTGATGTTCGATGCAGTAGGGGACAACTTCATCTTCAATATCACGGCGTACCATGCTGAAAGGTACCTGATTGGAAGCAAGATTGATGTATTTTGAGGCTTCACGCATCAGATCCGCGCTGTAATTACATACGCCTGCATAACGTACCTTCCCCTGTTTGATGAGGTGAGCTACAGCTTCCATCGTTTCTTCGATTGGGGTGGTTTTGTCATGCCAGTGAATTTGATAGAGATCGATGTAGTCGGTTCCGAGTCGTTTCAGGCTCCGCTCGCATTCTTCGATAATGCTTTCTTTCGCAGCATATTTGTAAATGTCAATATCGGTGCCATCGTTATCCTTACTGTGCATCGCGAAATCACCTTTTGCCAAATCCCAGCGCATACCATATTTGGTGAGAATCTGCACCTTGTCGCGGGGCAAACCTTTGATTGCCTCCCCCACGATTTCTTCACTCAGACCCATCCCGTAAACAGGTGCTGTATCGATGGAGGTGACGCCCGCGTGGTAGGATGCCTGTATGGCTCTTACCGACTCGCTTCTTTCGGTACCTCCCCACATCCATCCACCGGTTGCCCAGGCTCCAAAAGTAATGACCGATAACTCCAGATCACGATGTTCGGGGTGAATTGCATTTGTTATTTTTCTGTAAATCATCTTGTGTAGTGATTGGCTATCAGCTGATGGGCTTTTAGCTTGTTGTTTATTCAAACGGAGGGCTCAATAATTGTGCCATCCGTTTGCGGTCACATCGGCAAATGGCCCAGCGGTCTTCTTACTTTGTCAACGAAAAGGGTGCATTTTCGGGTTTCACACCCCATGTCTTCGATGGCTGGCTCGCCAGGTTAAACTGGATCTTTCCGCCTCTTAATATATCGCCATGTTCGAGGTAGGTATTGGGATACGGTTTACCATTCATTGCTGCTCCCTGAATGTACCTATTTTTATCGCTTGTTGCGGACGCTTCTACAACGAATTTCTTTCCGTTTTCCAACGTGATGGTGGCTTTCCTGAACAACGGTGAACCGATCACATACTGCGTGGTGCCGGGTGTTACCGGATAAAAACCAAGGGCCGAGAACACATACCATGCCGATGTCTGCCCATTGTCTTCATCTCCGCAGTAGCCATCCGGTGTGGGCTGGTACAACTTCCGCATGACTTCTCTCGACCAATATTGCGCTTTTGATGGTGCTCCGGCGTAATTGTATAGGTAAATCATGTGTTGTATCGGCTGGTTACCATGTGCATAGTTCCCCATGTTCATAATCTGCATTTCACGGATTTCATGGATGGGAAAGCCATAATAGCTATCATCAAATATGGGAGGAAGCGTGAAAACGGTATCCAGTTTTTGCACGAAAGCTTCCCTTCCGCCCATTAATCCTATAAGACCTTTTACATCCTGAAACACCGACCAGGTGTAGTGAATACTGTTCCCTTCGGTAAAGGCATCACCCCATTTGAACGGATTAAACGGTGACTGAAACTTCCCGTCCTTATTTTTTCCACGCATCCATTTGGTTTCCGGATCAAACAGGTTGCGGTAGTTCTGGCTTCTTTTCAGGTACAAGTCAATTTCAGTTTGAGGCTTTTTCAGTTCCTTTGCCAATTGAGAAATACAAAAATCGGCATAAGCGTATTCCAGCGTCCGTGCAGCATTTTCATTGATCTTAACATCATACGGAACATAACCGAGTTCGTTGTAATGTTCATGTCCAAATCGGCCCACTGAACTGACTGGTCCGGCGTGTTCCGTATTTTTTATGATTGCTTCATACAGCTTATTGATGTTGTAGCCACGAATCCCTTTCACGTAGGAATCGGCTATCAATGAAGCAGAATTGGATCCGATCATGCAATCGCGGTGGCCCGGACTGGCCCATTCGGGCAGAAAGCCGCTTTCGTCGTAGGCGTTAGCCAGGCCTTCCATGGTGTGGGCGTTCATGGTCGGATACATCAGCGTGAAGAAAGGGAAAACAGCACGGAACGTATCCCAAAAGCCATTGTCGGTAAACATGTATCCCGGCCGAACTTCCCCGTTGTAGGGGCTGTAATGTACAATCTGATTTTTGGCATCGAATTCATAAAATTTCCTTGGAAACAAAAGCACCCGGTACAGACAGGAATAAAAGGTACGTATCTGGTCAATATTATCTCCTTCAACCTTTATTTTAGACAATTCTTCATTCCATGTTTTCCGGCCTTTTTCAAGTGTGGCATCGAAACTGTCAGCCGCCAATTCTCTATTGAGATTTAACTCAGCCTGTTTCGGGCTAATAAATGAGGAAGCAACCTTCAAGCCTATCTGTTCGCCTTTTTTTGTTTTAAAACCTACCACAGCGCCCACGTGACCTGCTTTTAGTTCCAAAGTGTCTTTTGCAAGTGTTTTTCCATGAAATGCCGACGAAAAGGTGAATGCCTTGTCAAAAACCAGGACAAAATAGTTTTTGAAATTGGCAGGTACACCTCCGCTGTTTTTGGTTGTGTATCCTATAATTTTGCGTTCCGAGGGAATGATCTTGACATAGGAACCGCGGTCAAACGCGTCAAGTAACACGAATGAGCTATCTGACGCCGGAAACGTAAATCGGAACTGCGCCGCCCTTTCTGTGGGAGTGATTTCGGTGGTTACGTCATAATCAGCAAGATATACTTTGTAATAATGCGGTTTGGCGATCTCTGCCTTGTGAGAAAACCAGCTCGCCCGCGTTTCTTCGTCGACCTTCACCGACCCGGTCATAGGAAGGATCGAAAATTGTCCGTAATCATTTATCCATGGACTTGGCTGATGGGTTTGTTTGAAACCACGAATCTTTTCAGCGTCATACATATAACTCCACCCGTCACCCATTTTGTTGGTTTGCGGCATCCAAAAGTTCATTCCCCAGGGCATGGCAATGGCCGGATACGTGTTTCCCGATGAGAGGCTGAATTTGGACTGGGTACCCATGAGTGGATTTACCAGATCAACAAGGTTGGCCGGTTGGGCACAAAGGGAAAAGCTGGTAACGGAAAGGAACAGAACAAAGAGATTTTTTTTCATTTGTTGTAATAGTCTTGGATCGATTAGGTTATTTATTGGTAAAAATGAACGGACATACGAGGTTTCGTGATGACAAGTTACGAAAAGATTTAGTTTGGAGCTGAACCTGACATTTTGACCCGGCATGGTTCTTTCTGTTTAGACCTGATAGCTGGAAGAAAAGGAACACTCGGTACATTTTATGTTTTATTGAGTTCCATCTCCAGTGCCTAATGTGCGCCTGACACTATATTTTTAAGATAAATCGAAAAAAGAAGATACCGAAATTATGACTGAACACTTAAATCGCCTTACCCCACGTCAGATTGTTTTTGAGCTTGATCAATACATTATCGGACAAAATGACGCCAAGCGGAATGTGGCCATTGCATTGCGGAACAGGTGGAGGAGAATGAATAGCCCTGAAGACATCCAAAAGGAAATTATTCCCAACAACATCCTCATGATCGGTGCTACCGGTGTTGGTAAAACAGAAATAGCACGGCGGCTTGCCAAAATTGCTGATGCTCCGTTTGTTAAGGTGGAAGCGTCGAAATTTACAGAAGTGGGCTACGTGGGCCGTGACGTAGAAAGTATGGTGCGTGACCTGGTGGAACAGGCCGTGGGCATGGTGAGAACGCAAAAAAAGGAAGAAGTAAAAATAAAGGCAGAACAGGCTGTTGAGGACATTATTTTGGATGCACTGATACCGCCAATCCATAATTCAGGCCACGTAAAGGTGAGGTCGGAAAATGGAGTAAATCATGACGAGTCCATGCCGGAAGATGACGGGGAGCTGAACCAGCGTACCCGGGAGCGTTTTCGTGAGAAGATCCGTAATGGTGAACTGGATGGAAGAAAGATTGAAATTGAAATTCAGCAGAACCAGGCTCCTCATGTGGGCATGATTGGTGGTGCTGTGGATGATGTTTCGATGATGAATATTCAGGAAATGATTGGCAACATGATGCCACGTCGGGGTAAAAAACGTAAAGTGACAGTTGGCGAAGCCAAGAAACTGTTGCTGGACGAAGAGGCAGGAAAACTCATTGATATGGACGAGGTGAAATTAGAAGCCATCCAGAAAGCAGAAAATCTTGGGATCATATTCATTGATGAAATAGACAAAGTGGCTTCCAGCCGCTCGGGTGGAGGCAGCGGGCCCGATGTAAGTCGTGAAGGTGTACAAAGAGATTTGTTACCCATAGTAGAAGGTAGTGCTGTTAATACCAAACATGGGGTGATTAATACCGATCATATTCTTTTCGTAGCGGCCGGCGCATTTCACGTAGCTAAACCGTCGGACTTGATTCCTGAACTTCAGGGACGTTTTCCGATACGGGTAGAACTGAATAGCCTGACAGAGTCAGATTTTTATCAGATTCTGAAAACACCCAAAAATGCGCTGACCAAACAATACGTAGCGATGATGGAGGCCGAGGGAGTGGAACTGCAGTTCGAAGACGGCTCGCTCAAGGAAATTGCCAAAATTGCCTTCGAAGTAAATAGTGAAGTTGAAAATATTGGTGCGCGCCGCCTGCAGACCGTCATGAGCCTGCTGCTCAATGACTTCATGTTTGATATTCCTGATGTGATCGGTGCCGAATCGACCATTGTGGTTACAGCGGATCTGGTCAAGGAAAAGCTTTCACACCTTGTGAAAAACCGGGATTTGAGCCAGTTTATTCTGTAAGTTTCAGCCAAAATAATTTGGTAGCGTGGGTTCATGGAAGCAAATTCTGTGAACCCTGTTTATAATATCAGAGCAGATTATAAAAACCGATTTTGGTTAAGGATGTTACTGATCAGATCCTCCAACCTGATAAGCGCGACGGCACTTAGGGGGACGAATAACACAAGTGCTGTCGTCGCAGTTTTAATCAATGTGCTGTTTTAACCTTACTATCCGCTTGCGTTTTATTGTAATCATGCAATGTAAATGAATAGCAAACAGGCACATGCCGTTCCGCCAGGACATGTTAAGCCGATACTTATTGAACGTTATTCGATTATCAGGATAAGTTACTCAAAATACAACCATTTCAAAGCCAGCGGAAATTCTTTACTCCACCGCTTTTCATTATGCTGTCCTTTGGGGTCAATGGAGGTTTTGATTTTTACACGGCTGTAACCAAATCCTTGATTGTGAAGCGTTTCTTCGAGTTTATGTGTGTTCGGGACCATGTTGGCACCTTCTTTTCCACCTGCGTAAATATAAATACGGGTTTCGAAGGGTTCAAAAAAATGAATGGCGTCAAAATAAATTTTCTGGCTGATCCAGAGCGAAGGCGAAAAGATCATTAACCTGCCAAAGACATGCGGAAACATCAGTGCAGCATAAATGGTGAGTAAACCACCGACCGAACTTCCGCCCATGCCTGTGTTTAGTCTGTCTTTTTTCGTCCGGTATTGCGCGTCTACATGTGGTTTTAGGGTATCGGTCACAAAGCGTAAAAAGAGTGAACCCATTCCTTTGCCCAGTCTTGGATTATCATATGGCGAAAACTCCTGTATCCTTTCTTCATCACCGTGGTCGATAGCTACAATAATCACATCTCCTTTATCCTCTCCGGCCAATTCTGCCAGGCTTTTATCAATTTCCCAATTTCCATAAGTCGATCCTTCTCCAAATAGGTTTTGCGCATCGGTCATGTAAAGGACTGGATAATGCTTGTCTGGCTGTTCGTAGTAATTATGGGGAAGCAACACATGAACCCTGCGCTTCTTATTAAGCTGTGGTATTTCAAAAGTCTCGGAAAGTACCTCAATAATTGGGGCCACGCTTGTTTTATTAGACTTGTCCTTTTGCCAGCGTGTTACATAATCCAGTATGGTTCCCTGGCTTTGGCTTGTAACGCGATTGCCATAAGGCTGCCCCCACCGATCGAGTTCCACCTGATCCCAGCCGCCTCTTGTGAACTTGTACTCCAGAGGAAAGGGTAAATCGTCACCGGCAGGAAATTCAAATTCGTAATGACCCGGTTTTGTCTGCGTCATCTGGTTTGCAGGGAGGTCGGGAAGCCATTTGCAAAAATTTCCTGTGATATATATCGGTCTTTGGTCGGTAACTGGGGTGGTTAATTCAATACGGAGCGTATCGGTTAACGTTTCAACATCTTTACACATGTACTAAATTTCACTATTCTTTCGCTGTGGTGCAATTGGGGTACAAATTTACGGAATTTTGTCAGGTTTGGCGATATTTATTGTGCGTATATCCTTTATTACGTGATGTATTTTGTTGAATTTCAAATGCGCAACTGGTCTTATTTCAATGAAAGATCTACAAAATCAAAGGAGTAGGCGTGCCGGTCGTCAGCGGGGTGTTTAATGCGAATGTCTTCTTCCCAGGCAGCTGGATTGGTCAAATTGAAAAATGTATCGCCTCCGATTTCGGTATGTACTTCGGTTAGATAAATTTTATCTGCGAACGGCAAGGCTTGCCGATAGATGTTACCACCACCTATAATAAACGTTTCGGGTGTGCCTGTCAGCCGTGCTTTTTCAAGTCCGTCTTCAAGCGAAGAGGCGATAATAACACCGTCCTGATTATAATCTGGATTTCGGGTGATTACGATCGACGTCCGGCCTGGTAGTGGCTTTCCGATAGATTCATAGGTTTTACGTCCCATAATCATCGGATGTCCCAAAGTGAGACTTTTAAATCTTTTCAGGTCGTCAGGGAGTCGCCATAGCAGCTGGTTGTCTTTGCCGATGGCCCCGTTTGTAGAGACTGCTACAATGATTGAGATGCGCATTTTGTTAATGGTTTGCCGTAATTTTTGGTGAAAGTTATAATAAAAAGTACCCCTCTTTGTTTTTTCTCCTAAATATTGCCCCCCCCTGATGGATTTTAACGACCAGTTTCCATAATGTTTGAGTACCTAAGGAATGGACTATGATTTTGATAATCTGTGGAGGTTTCAAAATACTGTACATGATGAATCCATTAAAATATTACATCCCTGCGGGATTTTTTGGTTTTCTTTATTTCCTTTCTACCAATGTTGCATCCCTACGGGATTGGAGTCAGGCAATCTGGTAGAAAGGGCCATGGATTACGAATTCAAATGCCGTCAGGCATGTAATGTTGGTAGAATTGGCCATGGATTACGAATTCAAATGCCGTCAGGCATGTAATATTGGTAGAATTGGACATGAATTACGTTTTCGAATGCCGTCAGGCATGTAATGTTGGTAGACCATGCAATATTGGCGGACCATGCAACATTGGTAAAAATCACACCGGTAGTTTGAAAATATAGCGTTCATCGAAATCCACCTCGAATTTTTCTAAAAACAGTTTATATTCATCGAGGAAAGAGGTCTTTTTATGGTGTTCCTTCTGATTTTGGATGTACTGAATTACCTTCGGCACCTGCGATTTCGAATAGGAAAATACCCCATACCCGGATTGCCATTCAAATCGTGATATTCAAAACTTATTGTTGTTGATCCATTGCGACGAATCTGCCTTGACATCTTGCATGAAGTCAGCAACGGATTGGTGCGTGCCGAACCCAACTAAAAAGTGCATATGGTCAGGCATTCCATTAATAGCAAGCATTTTATGCTTGTTACGGGCCGTTATCCCTGAAATGTATTTATAAAGCTCAATCTCCCATTCCTCAGTAATTAGTGAGGCTCGGAATTTTGGTGAGAAAACAAATTGAAGATCAATTTGTGAGTAGGTGTTTGCCATGATTGTTGATTGTTTTTTGTAATACAATCCAGACGGCAAAAAGTCACAAGTTGATAATTTTCATTTGATTAGGTTCTACTTTGCTGTTTTCTTAAAAGATTTAGCCGATTAGATGTCAAAGTTTATTTCCCCTCAAAAATTCGCCGATCTCCATCCTCTTTTTTCCTTCAAGCTGTAAGATTTTTACGGAAATCCAGCCATCGTTCACTTTGAAATTCAGATAAGTTTTGCCATCCGTTCTGAACTCCCCGGGTGTTCCGGCGAATTCATCCTGTAAAACCTCGGTTTTGAAAATCTTACAGGAAAGTCCGTTCAAAATGGTCCATGCTGCGGGGTATGGTGAGAGCCCTCTTATGAAATTAAATACTTCAACAGCCGGCCGGTTCCAGTTGATCTCACAGGTCTCACGGAATATTTTGGGGGCCGATTTTATTTCGGCCGATTCCTCCTGCTCCTCCTGGGGGTATTGGCCTGCCTCAATGGCTTCAACCGTTTTTACCACAAGCTGAGCGCCTTTTTCCATGAGCCGTTCGTAAACGGTACCGGCGTCGTCATCCTGGTGTATAGGCTCCACATCCCTGAAAATAATTTTTCCGGTGTCGATCTCCTTTTCGATAAAAAATGTGGTTACACCTGTTTCCGTTTCTCCGTTAATTATGGCCCAGTTGATAGGTGCTGCACCACGGTACTGCGGTAGCAGCGAGCCGTGCAGATTAAACGTTCCATACCTGGGCATGCTCCACACCACTTCGGGTAACATCCTGAATGCTACCACAACCTGCAGGTCGGCATCCAAAGATTTTAACTTTTCAAGAAATTCAGGGTCACGAAGTTTTTCGGGTTGTAGAACAGGTATGTGATGCGCCAAGGCATATATTTTTACAGGAGAGGAAACCAGTTTTTGGCCACGGCCGGCCGGTTTGTCTGGCACGGTAATTACGGCAACAACATTAGATTTACTTTCAACGAGGCTTTTTAAACTGGCTACGGCAAACTCAGGCGTACCCATAAAAATAATTCTCAATCGTTCGGACATATTTGTGTCGGCTTTTGGAAAAATGGTTTGTACCATTTACAAATATTGCTATTTTTGTCGTTCATACTTAAAACTATGGCAAAGAATAAAAGATTCTACAGTCGAAAATTGAAGGTTTTCTAGTCGTCTACTACGGGTTGTGAATACTCTTGTAGAGCGGTCTTAGAGCCGTTCTTTTTTTTTATCCAAAAATCGAAAAACCAAAAGGATTAATTAACTATTTAAGGTCATGGCTAAAATTTCATACTATACCGAAGAAGGATTAAATAAGCTTAAGAACGAGCTGAATGACATGAAAACAAGAGGCCGTACTGCGATCGCTGCTCAGATTGCCGAGGCACGTGATAAGGGGGATTTAAGTGAAAATGCAGAGTATGATGCAGCAAAGGATGCGCAGGGTATGCATGAAATGAAAATAGCAAAACTGGAAGAGATTATGTCCAATGCGCGCGTGATCGACGAGTCGTCTATTGATAATTCGCAGGTGGCTATACTCTCAGTTGTAAAGATAAAAAACCGGAAAACCGGCATGGAAGTATCTTACACTTTGGTATCGGAAGAGGAGGCCGATCTTAAGACCGGGAAAATATCCGTGGGTTCTCCTATCGGTAAAGGGCTTTTGGGCAAGAAAGTAGGTGAAACAGCCGAAATAAAGGTTCCTGCCGGGTTGATGGAGTTTGAAGTGCTCGATATCAGCAGGTTTAGCTGACCTGTGCAAATTCAAAAAATCAGATGTTGGGTGGAAGAATGAGTAAATCATTTGAAAATCCAACATTTTTTCATTTCGAATAGCGCATTTGTTCTTCATACAGGGTGCCAAGGAGATGCTATAAATATGAGATTCAGAGGTTTCGTTTTAAATGTTTCGTTTCTTTGGGTGGAGGGGCTGGCCTTGTTTCCTTTCATACTATCGAGACGAAAGGCGCCTGGAAAAATTTTCCTGAATCACGAACGCATACACCTCCGACAGCAATTTGAAATGGGACTGCTTCTTTTTTATATTTGGTATTTCGCCGAGTATCTGGTCAGGTTAATAGAATTCGGAGAACATTCAAAAGCGTATTACAATATTTCGTTTGAAAGAGAAGCCTATCGTAATGAACGTGACCTTGAGTATCTGCGCAAGCGACGGTTCTGGGGTTTTTTGCAATATTTCTAGTGTATCATTTACAGAAAGGCCGATTCAGGTACGGTGAAATAGATTATTTTATTGGTAATTATTTTAAACAAATATGTCAGACAAAAGCACAGAATTTCTTTATAAATACTTGAATAATGCTTCGCCAACCGGTTTTGAATCTTCGGGGCAGCAGATTTGGCTGGATTATATCAAACCCTACATTGAGGAGCAAATCATCGATGTGTATGGGACGGCGGTAGGTGTCATCGGGCCTGGACAGGATTACAAAGTGGTGATAGAGGCTCATTCCGACGAGATTTCCTGGTTTGTAAACTATATCTCAGAAGAGGGCTACATACATGTACGTCGCAATGGGGGCTCCGATGCTGCTATTGCTCCGTCGATGCGGGTGAATCTGCATGGTGATAAGGGAGTTGTGAAGGGGGTGTTCGGCTGGCCGGCCATTCATGTCCGTGATACCGCTAAAGACCAGGTTCCGAAGGTTCATGAACTTTTCATAGACGTGGGCGCAGCCAAAAAGGATGAAGTACTCGAAATGGGAATACATGTGGGAACCGTTGTAACCTTTTCGGATGGACTGGATGAGCTGAACGGAAAATACTATGTTGGCCGGGCCCTGGACAACCGGGTGGGTGGTTTCATGATCGCTGAAGTAGCCAGGATGCTTCATGAAAATAACATTAGTCTGCCGTTTACGCTTTATGTCGTTAATGCGGTTCAGGAAGAAATAGGCCTCAGGGGAGCGGAAATGATCTCCCGGCGTCTCAAACCAGATTTGGCGATCGTGACAGACGTGACCCACGATACGCAGTCTCCGATGTACAATAAAAAAGAACAGGGTGATCTGAAAAGTGGGGGTGGTCCGGTGATCTGTTATGGTCCTGCGGTGCAGAATAATGTCCGGGCTTTGCTTGAAAAAGTAGCGTTGGAAAAGTCCATCCCATTCCAGCGGCAGGCCGTAAGCCGTTCAACAGGCACAGATACGGATTCGTTTGCTTATTCAACGGAAGGCGTTGCTTCTGCATTAATTTCGCTGCCTCTTAAATACATGCACACCACGGTGGAAATGGTACATAAGGAGGACGTGCAAAATGTGATTCAGCTCATTTATGATGTGCTTCTTTCCATCAAAGGAGATGAGGATTTTCGTTATATAAAATAGCACAAAGCAGGGGCAAAGGGCGTAGGGAACCTCCCATGCCCATGCTCCATGCACAACACTTCTTAATTATGGACAACAGCAGGGCGAAAGGACGTGGTGCGGGGATTAATACCCATAACAAGTTCCATAAACAAGAAATTGAGTATACCTCGGAAGACTGGCAGCAGTGGGAGGAAGCCGAAGTAAATCCCAAAACCCAGTTCATCATGGAGGAATCTAAAACACTGTTAAGTGTTTCGGATAGTCCTGATCTGCGAAATTACAATTCCATAAATCCCTATCGTGGTTGCGAACATGGCTGCGTTTATTGCTATGCACGCAACTCTCACGAGTACTGGGGCTTTTCTGCCGGACTGGATTTTGAAACCAAGATTGTAGTCAAAAAAAATGCCCCTCAGCTTTTGGAAAAGCTGTTTCATTCCAAAAAATGGGAGCCAACACCTATCATGTTTTCGGGCAATACCGATTGCTATCAGCCGGCAGAGAAAAAATTCAGGCTCACGCGACGCTTGCTGGAAATATGTCTTCAATATCGGAATCCCGTAACGATTCTGACTAAAAACGCTCTGATATTAAGAGATCTGGACATACTGGAGAAGTTGGCGAAACTGAATCTTGTTCACGGAGCGGTTTCGATCACATCTTTGAACGAGGATCTGAGAAGTGCCCTGGAGCCTAGAACAGTTACGGCTAAAAGACGATTGCAGGTTGTAAAGCAGTTACACCAGGCCGGTATTCCCATGGGGATTATGAGTGCCCCGATCATTCCCGGACTCAACGACCATGAAATCCCTGCGATTATTAAAGCAGCGTCAGAGCATGGTGCTGTTTGGGCAGGGTACACCGTTGTGCGATTAAATGGCTCCATTGCAGCGCTTTTTGATGAGTGGATTCGTCACCATTTTCCTGATAAAGCCGAAAAAGTGCTGAATCAGATCAAGGCGTGTCACGGTGGAAACCTGAACGACTCCCGCTTTGGAGTAAGGATGACAGGAGAAGGGAATTATGCAGAACACATCAGGCAGCTCCATAATTTTGCCTGCAGGAAATACTTCAAGGATAAAGAGTTGCCCAAACTTGATACTTCCGGATTTATTCGCGGAGGTCAAATGAATCTGTTTTAGCTGAAAATTTGTGATAAATATGAAAAAATACTTATTGTCTCTGAGTTTGTTTCTACTGGGTTATCTGAATAGCAATTGTGCTAATTCGTCCGCGGGCAAAAGTCCATCATCTGAAGTGCCTGACTCTACCAATACTACGACCGAAAAGAAGCCAGAGGAGAAGGTGTTGAAAACAGGCGCTGACCGAACTTCGGAATATCTGACTTACCTCAAGGGAAAAAGGATAGCAATTGTAGTAAATCAAACTTCGATAATCGGTAAAACGGCTATTGTGGATAGTTTGGTGAGTTTAGGAGTTAATATCAAAAGAATATTCGGGCCCGAACATGGCTTTCGCGGAACGGCCAGTAATGGTGATAAAGTTAATGACAGCGTGGATGAGAAGACTGGGATACCGGCCATTTCACTTTATGGCAAACAAAAGAAACCAAGTGCGGAGCAACTTGCCGATATTGATCTGGTTATATTCGACATACAGGATGTGGGAGCCCGCTTTTACACCTACATCAATACCCTTGGTCATGTCATGGAGGCGTGTGCGGAAAATAACAAGGAGCTGCTCATCCTGGACCGGCCAAACCCAAATGGCTTTCTGGTTGATGGTCCCATGCTTGAAGATCACCTGCATTCGGGAATTGGGATGTATAAAATACCCATTGCACATGGAATGACCGTCGCTGAATTTGCACAAATGATCAACGGAGAAAAATGGCTACCAAATAAACTTATCTGTAAACTTAAGATCATTAAAGTAGAAAAATACACACATGATTCGCCTTACGTACTGCCTGTTTTACCGTCTCCTAATCTGAATACCCAGCAATCGATCATGCTTTACCCGCATATCTGTATGTTTGAAGGAACAATTATCAGCCAGGGTAGAGGTACTTACATGCCTTTTACGGTTCTTGGAGCACCGTTGTTAAAAGGGAAATTTACTTTTTCTTTTAAGCCTAAGGGTATAAAAGGCATGAGTGAAACACCGTTGCACCAGGATCAGGAATGTTATGGGCTGGATCTGCGCAAATATGATATCAAAATACTGCGTAAATCACGGAAAATCAATTTGGGCTGGTTGATTGATCTTTATAAGGCGTATCCTCAAAAGGACAATTTTTTTGACCGAAGCCAGAGTAAGCAAATGGGGGATTTCGACAAACTGTCAGGCAATGAATCTCTTAGGGAGCAGATTATTGCCGGCGCTTCCGAAGCTGACATTCGCAAGAGCTGGGAGCCCGGACTTTCGGATTATAAAACCATGAGAAAGAAATACCTTATTTATCCATAACATGGATGGGGAGGTCGACGCTGAATTTTAGTCATTTACAATAGAAAACCTACCCTGGCGCGAAGGGTAGGTTTTCAGTTTTACGTAACGTCAAATAAAAAAACAGTGAACTGATATTGGAATAGAAATTTATTTTTGGCTCTAAATGGATCATAGTGGGTGATGGTTTTTTAGATGATGTATTTTTTGAAGATCGGCCTTACGAAAATCAGGAAATTGGCTTGTCCTGGGCCGTAAAGATCGCAACGGCGCCTGCCAAAAAACTGTTTGACGACGAAGGAGGAGCGGTCAATGTCATTAAGGCAAGCAAGAATCCGAAGGATTCTAATGTTTATAGCATATAAGAATTGTTTAATTATACGACCCTAACGGGGTCGAACAGTCAAAAACCTTATCTATCTATAAACATTTGACCTCTTTGAGGTCTTCTAAATCCTTAACTTAATGACATTAGAGAAGCGGTCCCGCTCCGGCGTACCGGCCGCACGGTTAATTTTTTGTGCGGTCAAGACAAAAAAGTAAAATCTATCAAAATGCGATAAATCTAGTTTTTATCTTACCCACTCCTATGTTTACAAAGTTAATTCAATCGGAAGTGTATGAGTTAGATTTGTAAGATAAAGTGACAAGAGGATGAGAGCAGATTACCCACTCAATAACTCACGAAGTATATTGTTTTGTAGAAAATGCCTCATCCTTTTTTTATCTTTTCGAGTCTGAACAGAATGTAAGGAATTGAGTATTGCTCAATATCCAGAATATCCAACCAGGAGACAAGACTGCGGGAGATTCATCACTTTATGTTAACCATTAACATTAGACTGATGAGCGTTTTAAAACAAGTATTAGGAGTAGATGTTGCCCGGAAAGAATTAGTGGTCACATTAGGTCGCTTGCTGGCAGATTTAAGTATCGAATTGTATGCTTATAAAGTTTTCGCAAATAGCGAAAAGGGTTTTTTATCCTTGCTGACATGGACTAAAAAGCTGATGGATCCGGACACAGAAGTTCGATTTGTAATGGAAGCTACAGGTGTTTACCACCAGAAGTTTGCTTATTTTTTGGATGGTCATGGATACAGTTTAAGTATTGTTTTGCCGAACAAAATCAGCAATTACATCAGGACTTTGGAGGTTAAAACCATTACTGATAAAAGCTGTTCTGAGGCCATCGCCAGGTTTGGGTTAGAGCGAAAGCTAGATAACTGGAAACGTCCTAAAAAAACGTATAAAAGCCTTCAGCAACTTACCAGAGAGCGTGATCAGGTGGTTTTAGAGCGATCAATGGTAAAAAATCAGCTGCATGCCGAAAGTCAGGAAGCAGAACCGAATGATCGGAGCTTAGAGCGTTTGAAGGAACGAATTAAGTTTCTAAGTAGTCAGGAAAGGGAAATCAAAGAAGATATAGATCAGGTTGTTAAACGGGATGCTGAGCTCAAAAAAGAAGTAGAGATTATCAGTAGTATCCCAGGGGTAGGAGAATTGACAGCTGCTATTATTCTGGGCGAAACGAATGGTTTTGAATTGATACGAAATAAGAAACAGCTCACGAGTTATGCGGGCTTTGATGTGAAAGAAAAGCAATCGGGTACTTCAGTGAAAGGCAAGCCGAGGATTTCGAAAAAAGGGAACCGGAGTCTCAGGAAAGCGATGTATTTACCATCAATGAGCGCAGTAAAATGGGATGAAAACTTTAAAAATATGTACGTGAGGATCGTAAGTAAACAAGGCCTAAAGATGAAGGCCTTGGTAGCTGTCCAGAGGAAATTATTGGAACTCGCTTACACGCTATTTAAGACAAAAACAAGCTACGACAAATCCTATGAAAGCAAAAAGGCAGAACAAAAAAATAGCATGTCACCGACAAAGGCATAAACATGCTATACTGGCTGGCTCTAGGCCACCTTCAAAAACAAAGGTATAAAAAATTAAAGTTTTTATAGGTTAGCAACACAGAATCTATAAATCATATAGAACCTTATTTTTTAATTATCTTAAAGACTGAATTTTCCCCATTGTAACGCACCTTCACAATATACAGGCCGGCATTCAAACTGCTTAGAGATGTTATCACCTCGTTGTTGTCACCCTTCACCGTTGTAGTCTGGAAAATTTTTCCGGCCTGATCCATTACGTTGACCTGAATATACGCCCGTGAGTCGGCATTTTTAATGTTGACTGTGAAATAATCTGCAACAGGATTAGGATATATTGATATGAGATCTTTTTGTCCGGCCACTAGGTGTGTGATGATCCTCGAATTGTTTACCGTACCATCCAGGTCTACCTGCCGCAATCGGTAATAATTGCGGTTTGCGAGTGGTTGGGTATCCGTCCAGGTGTAATCCGTCATTTGAGAAGAATTCTTTTGGCCACTGATCATGCCACTCACAGCGGTGAAGAGTTTACCATTGCTGCTTCTTTCAACTACAAAGAAATCATTGTTTGTTTCTAATGATGTTCTCCATTTCAATACAACCCCTTCAACCGAGCCAGTTGCCCAGAAGGCAGACAGGTTCACGGGTAGTGGGCCAATAATTTCGGGTTTGGCGCATTCTTCACAGCCAACCGGCATCACGGTTGCATCACCATACCCACCACTTGGAGGAGCGGATGAAATATAGGAATTGCTACCCGGGCAAATGCTTAAGTTAGCGGTGTTGGTCAACTTGTTATTCATTTGAGCATCATCCGAGTAGCTCAGGCAGGCGGTTCCCGTAGGTACAGTGATCGAATAATCGCGATTGTTGATCAGACTCTGGATTTTCAACTTGGAACCATTGCCCATGCAAACGCCACCGTTGTTAGTATTCAGTAAAAGCTTGCCAAGCGTAATGGTGCCGTTGTTGACAAGGTATGACGTGCTACTACTAAAATTCAGGTCGCTGCTGCCAAAAGTTATTTCCGAGGTTGCCGTTGCGTTGTAAATATGATTATTCTGGTTTTGCATAATGACAGTGCCCCGGAAAGTGAGCGAGCCATAATTGATAATTGTCACGTTCCCGTTAAAATTGAAACCCGGCAACGATGCTACTCCCGAGCTTGTGATCAGGATGGTTCCCGAGTTCATATTCAGGTTATTCACCGTGATAGGTCCCGAAATAATGAGTACGCCACCATTTACATTGGCGCTGGACAGGTCGCCGTCAGCCAACTTTACATCACCATTATTAAGGTTGGCATTACCCGACACCGTGCCGTTATAACTGGTATTTTCGGCGAGTGGCGGACTGCTGCACTGAGCGAAAGAGGAATAATCTGTGAAGACGGATACGGTAAATAGGAGTGAGAGGAGGTAGGATTTTCTTGTTTTCATAACCATTGAGATAAGGATTTGAAACGAAGGTAAAACGTCTCTTCCTGTCACTCAAATGTATGGGGTGTACCCTAAAAGTTGCGGGGATAACTATCCGCTGGCTGGGGTGAAAAATGTTAACGGATCACGAAAATGTCCGGATTTTACTAAGCAGCTCAGCTCTGTTATCCGCGGTAATCGGGATTTCGATTTTATCTATCATTACGTGCACGTAGTTGATTGCGGTAATGGCGTTCAGGTTTATAATGAACGATTTATGTACTCTGAAAAATGAGTTCGGGGGCAATTGTCCCAAGATATTTTTAAGCGTTTCCCGAATGATGTATTTCTTCTGGGTGGTGTGTAACTCCAGGTAATTATCATCACTCCGGATATAAAGGATATCCGCAAGAAGAATCTTAATGAACAAATGTTTCTCCTTTATAAAAAGAGCATCTTTAATCACCGTGCTCTCGGTGTCTTCGGAGGTTTCCTGATATTCGCGTGAGTCCTCCCTGAAGCTTTTGAAGGCCAGTTTCAAAGCGGAGTAAATAGTCACTTTGTCAAATGGCTTGGGTAAAAAGGCATTTGGGGACGTTTTGAGCGCCGCATTCACAATGGCAAGTTCCTGGTGACTTGTCAAAAATATAAATGGGATTTTGAGATTTCCGCAAATATATTCCGCTACATCTATTCCTGTCTGGTGCCCTTTTAAATTGATGTCAAGAATCACAAGATGGAAAACGTTCGTCTGCAGAATCGTTACCGAATCCGCATAATTGGTCACGACGTGGTCAGCCTCGTACCCAAACTCCCTGAGCACCTTTTGTAAATGAATCGCAACAATATGTTCGTCTTCTACGATCAGAATGTTCATGACATGGAGGGAATCAGAAGCATAGAATTTATTGATATTGGAAAAATCCCGGGGGAATTAAACTCTGTGAAGAGGTCTATTTTAGATTGAAATGAGTGAAAAATAATATTGTGAATATTCGCTGTCAATAAAACCTTTACACAATTTTGTAAAGGTTTTGCCCCTAAAATTTAAAAATTCGTCCTGGATTGTTGTTCAAATGTAATTAATATTTTTTTAACTAATGTGAAATTCAGGCTTTGTTGTAAAACGACTGATCAAATAAATACTATCCAGGGGGAATGAGTCAAAATAGTCCAGTTATTATCCATTCAATTGTGGTCAATTCAGTGTTTTATGTTTACCTGAGGCTACAAAAATCACAACAATCACGATCAATCCGGCAAAGAACCACGCACTCAGTACCTGGTTGTAGTAGACTATAGCGGCAAGACAAATAGTGGACAATAGTAGTGCAACGGCAGGGAAAATAGGATAGAAGGGCACAGAAAACGGTCTTTCAAGATTGGGTTCTTTTTTACGCAGGGCAAATAAAGCAACCATGCTGATCATGTACATGACCACAGCTCCCAAGGCTGCAAGGATGATCACCTGATCTGTGGTTCCTAAGCTTAGTGCCAGGCACCCGATAAGTCCTCCCGCAAACAACGCCCAGTGGGGTGTTTGAAAACGTGCGTTTACGGTTCCAAGGAAAGAGGGTAAGTATCCGCTTCGAGCCAGTGCAAAGATCTGCCTGGAGTAGCCAATGATGGTGCCGTGAAAAGATGCTATTAATCCAAAAAGTCCAAGGCTGGCGAAGAAGTGGGTCCAAGTATTATCCCGACCCAGTACGATGCCCAACGCAGCGGGTAGCGGGTAATCAATGGTGCTCAGCGTTTTCCAGTGGGTAATCCCACCGGTAAAAATCATCACCGACAAGGCAAGGACTACCAGGGTAAGAATGCCATAGATGTATCCCAGCGAAATCGTTTTTTTTGGATTTTCGACCTCTTCCGCCACCATAGCTACTCCCTCAATAGCAAGATAAAACCAGATTGCAAAGGGCAGGGCGGCAAATACTCCTTGCCAGCCGAATGGCATGGGATCCGTAACGAAGGTTTCGTAAGAAAAATGAGGGGCGACTATACCAATGTAAACAAGGAGTTCTACGACCGCAAGCAGTGTCACCACAAGAGAAAAAGTAGCCGACTCTTTTATGCCCAGCAGGTTAATTCCAATGAAAATAACATAACATGCAAAGGCAACATGTAGTACCGGGAGCGACGGGTAGAGAAAGTGTGAGTAACTGCCTAACGCAAAGGCAATGGCCGGCGGCGTAATAAGGAACTCCACTAAAGTGGCATAGCCCGCGATGAGGCCTCCCCACCAGCCAAAGGCACGGTGAGAATATGAAAAAGGGCCTCCGGCCTGGGGTATGGAGGTGGTCAGTTCGGTAAAACTGAATATAAAGGTTACGTACATGATTGTAACGGCAAGCGTGGCGATCAGGAAGCCGATGGTGCCTGATACGCCCCATCCATAGTTCCAGCCAAAATATTCTCCGGAAATGACCAGGCCCACAGCGATGGCCCATAAGTGAATTGGTTTTAATACTTTTTTAAGTTCAGCGGTATGCTCAGATGACATGAAGGATAGGTTATAGTAAATAGAATAAGGAGTGTTATAATATATTTGTTGCTTAAAGCATGGACATTATCGGGGTGCGGTTCTGAGGTAATCCCCCATCTGAACTACGTGATCGGTATTGAGGTAGTCCACCTGTAATGCCATCATGGTTTTCCAGGTATGGATGTTGTCTGGTGTACCCCAAAATCGCACTTTTTTGCCTCGTTTATGAATGTCCTGTACCACCCTGGCAAGGATCTTTCTGTCTCGTTTGGGTAGTTCCCCTTCCCCATTCCATCGGGTGTATTTTTGAAATGACTGACTGATCAGACCAACCCTTTCCAGCTGGGCCGAACTATAAATCACATCAGGCCTTCCGTCGATGTAGATGTAATCGGGATACTTTTCATAAAGCTCAGGAGCAGGTGTATTGCCACTCACGACAATTTTGACGGTCCCCAAAGGGGCCAGAAGTCTTTTGTAGGGATCCAAAATTTTTACCAATGCACTCAGGGTTTCTTCGGAAGGCGTTTTAAGATCGATCAGTAGCTGCAGTTGAATGTCTTTTTGTGCATATATGCTTCCTTCATTCTTTTGTATTTGCTGTAGTATCGGTTGAAGATAAAGTGAGCGAAAGGTACGCTCAGCCTGGATGTCTCTGGCGTGATGAGCCGCATACAAAGAGTCGTTAACCAGAAACAGATCTACTTCAATGGATCCGAATTGTTGCTGGTATGCTTCCATAAATGGCCTTTTTTGCTCGTAGTCGTTGTGTGAATGAGCCTGGGCAGTAGTATATGACGGAATTGTTTGGGCGAAATTGTTTCTGGTAAAGGCAAGAATTATCGTGATTATCAGAAGATAAATTCTCATCGACGGCTTGATTGAATTGTGTGGATTAGGTTTTTTGTAAATATAAAGGATAATTACGATTAAGAAAACGGATAAAGGCCTGGGCGTCATGTAAAACTGGTTGGGAGGTGAAATTCGAAATAAAGTATAACTCAGATGGTCGATCTGTAAATTTA
The DNA here is from genome assembly GCF_902506755.1 of Dyadobacter sp. 32. GTDB lineage: Bacteria > Bacteroidota > Bacteroidia > Cytophagales > Spirosomataceae > Dyadobacter. The sequence continues at coordinate 6,279,818 of NZ_LR735258.1, forward strand.
ATATGGGCGATGTTCTGTTGTTCAAACAAATTCATATCCGCTACCTCAATCATTGAAGAATATCCTTATTTTCGCTGCCAAATTGCGCACCAAAAAGCATCCTTACATGGAAAAAAACACTTCTCTATTCCGGAAAAAGACCGTTGATCAAATTATGAGTGATGCCCAATCCGGGAGTGATGGGTTACATAAAATTCTGGGCGTTAGGGACCTGGTTTCTTTGGGGATTGCGGCAATTGTGGGCGCCGGAATATTTAGTACCATCGGCCTGGCAAGCTTTAATGGAGGGCCAGCTGTTTCTTTATTATTTGTTTTTACCGCCATAGCGTGCGTGTTTACTGCATTGTCCTATGCGCAGTTTGCCAGTACGGTTCCCGTTTCAGGCAGCGCCTATACGTATGCTTATGTTGCGTTTGGTGAGCTGTTTGCCTGGATTATTGGATGGGCACTTATTCTTGAATATGCGGTGTCCAATATGGTGGTCGCCATTTCGTGGTCCAAGTACTTTGTCAATATGCTTCGAGGTTTTGGTATCACCATACCGGGGTTTCTCACCATTGATCCGGGCTCCGCTGCAGAGGCATTTGAGAAATTGCAAAAGTCGGGATTGACCTCATTGACTACGACCGAACAATATGCAGCTGCCGCCTATCAGGCCGCGCCTCGGTTTGGGGATATTCCAATTATTCTGGATTTACCGGCAGGGATCATTACTGCTTTGGTTACGGCATTGGTATACATTGGCATACGTGAATCCCGGACAGCGAGTAACCTCATGGTCATACTCAAAGTGGGGGTGGTGCTTCTGGTAATTTTTGCCGGGGCCTTTTATGTGAAGCCTGAAAACTGGACACCCTTTGCGCCCAACGGTGTAAAAGGGGTACTCAGTGGTGTGGCCGCGGTATTTTTTGCATTTATAGGTTTTGATTCTATTTCCACAACCGCAGAAGAATGTAAGGATCCGCAGCGGGACATGCCCAAAGCCATGATTTATTGTTTGCTGATCTGTACGGTGCTTTATGTGCTCATTACCCTTGTACTCACCGGCATGGTGAATTACAAGGAGCTCAATGTGAATGATCCTCTGGCTTTTGTATTTGAAAGTGTTGGGCTTGACTTTATGGCCGGACTAATTTCTGTCAGTTCTGTTATCGCCATCACGAGTGCTTTGCTGGTTTATCAACTCGGGCAGCCCCGTATCTGGATGACAATGAGCCGGGATGGTCTTCTTTGGAAGAAGTTTGCAACCATTCACCCTAAATACAAAACACCCTCATTTGCTACCATTATAACCGGATTGGTTGTGGGTATACCTGCCTTGTTTTTTAAGATGGATTTTTTTGTCGATCTCACCAGTGTAGGTACTTTTTTTGCCTTTATACTGGTTTGTGGAGGAGTGCTTTATCTGGATCACACTGGTATTTCAGAGCGCTCCAAATTCAGAGTACCCTATGTCAACGGTAAGTTTCTGGTAGGAGCAGGATTTATCGCAGCGGTTATTGGCCTCACCATGTACGGAGATTCGGTTACCGCAGAATGGCGCGCCCTGACATTTTATGAAATTCTGGAACATAAATTACTCACAATAATCTTCTGGTTTACCTGGCTGACCCTATCTGTAATGAGCTTTAAGTATAACTTTTCGATCCTTCCTGTGATGGGTGTATTAACCAACCTGTACCTGATGACGGAGCTGGGGGCATCCAACTGGGGTATTTTTGTGATCTGGCTGGTTATTGGTCTGGTGATCTATTTCAGTTATGGTTACCGAAAAAGCAAGTTGGCAGGCTGAGATTAAATTCAAGTCGTCATTTTTAATCTTATTTTTTCTCTATTTGCAGCACAATGGCATAATCTTCCTTTTCGTTGCTACTTTCTGATAGGGGATAAGGGTTCACTGCGGTTAAAATGAAGCGGTATTGCTGGCCGGTAAATTCGTAATCGAGCGTATCGGCAATTTTGAACTTTTTATCGCAGGCTCCCAGGCACATTTTTACATGGCTGGTTAGTCCGCCCTCGGTCGTTACACCGGATAGCGCCAGATCGATGGTTGCGTTGCCTGCCCATATGCACTCCCCTCCCTCAGGACACCGGCTGTCCGACACATCAAAAAATTGAATGGTAGTTCTCGGGACCTCGTTGATGATAACGGTCTCCTTGTATTTGATCTCATCGCTTTTCTTTTCTACCGAAGTTGATCGGCAAGCAAACAAGCCAGCGGTTAACAGCATAAGGAAGCACAACTTTTTCATCGTTTTTAGCTTTTTGTGTAGGATGGGAAAAATGACTGAATGGTTGTAATGGGAGTCAAAAGGATAGCCTTTGTTGGCAAATTTGGTTATTTCATATAGGAATGTTCAGATACTTCAAATGCTGTGTTAAACTTTTCAACATATAAATACGTCCAAGAACAAAAAATGGATCGGTATGGAGGACTTCAAAAACAACAGGCGACAGTTGCACTTATACCGCAGGGCTGCCATGGACTTCTTTCCGCCGCAAAATATGGCGCTCGGTGGCGCTATTGACAAGTTATTCAGGGACAGTGACGACTTTGAACCCATTCGTCTCTCATCCTTCGAGGAAGAATTGCAACCAAACAATGACGCCATGAATAAGGAGGATACGGAGTCGTCAAAAAGGCTGATGAAGTTAAGAGAACGAAAATCCCTCCGAGATCTCAATGTGCGCTGGATTGGCCTGATGACGAGTGGCGAAGCGGCACTTCGTGAGCGCATTGCGCTTTTTTGGCATGGACATTTTGCTTGTCGAACCGTGGTGCCCTCTTTCGCTGAAAGTTACATTAATACGATTCGCAAACATGCACTGGGAAATTTCGGAGAAATGCTCATCGCTGTCTCAAAGGAACCCGCGATGCTTCAGTTTTTAAATAATCAGCAAAACAGAAAGAACTGCCCCAATGAAAACTTCGCCCGCGAGGTGATGGAGTTATTTACAATTGGAAGAGGTAATTACTCAGAGCAGGATGTGAAGGAAGGAGCAAGAGCATTTACAGGCTGGGCGTTCAATTACAAAGGAGAGTTTCAATTCAAAGAGCGAACCACGATTACGGAGCGAAGCAGTTCCTGGGCGAAAAGGGCACTTGGATCGGACGATGGTGTTGACTTTCAGTGAGTTTGGTAGGAGAGTGAAGCAAAACGGAAGTAACGGTACCGATCATGGAACCGCAAATAATCTGTTTCTGATCGGTGGGCCTGCACGAAGTTCTGTTATTTATAATGAGGCTCCCTCCCTGACGGATCTGGACGGGGGAGATATCCGTTACGAGATAGATTTCCGGGATGTTTACGCCTCACTGCTTCGCGACTGGCTGGGCGTGGACGAAAGGCAGATTCTGGGTAGGGCTTTTACAGGCTTGGCAGGTTTGATTTAGGCAAAATCTTTTTCAGAGTACTAGTGTGAAAACGGTACCTTTTCCCACCTGAGAGGATACATTTAGTTGTCCACCGTGTTGTTGAAGAATTTGTCGGGAAAGGCTCAGTCCAATACCTGAACCCGTTTTTTTAGTGGTGTAAAACGGAATAAATATATTGTCCAGTGCTTCCGGCTCTATCCCGTCACCGTTATCTTCAATGTCAATCATGACCAGATTGTCATTGTTATAGGCCGTAAGTTTGATTAGTCGGTTGTTTTGCACCGAGAAGGCTTCTGATGCATTTTTTAGGATGTTGATCAGGACCTGCTGGATTTGACTCGAATCCGCTTTGGCAATTAGCGTCTCCGGCTTTACCGAAAGTTCCCAAAGAACACCATTGCTGGTCAGGTCGGTCTGGAGCAACTGAAGTACATCCTGAAGTACTTCTTTTACATGAAGGTTTGCGAAAACAGGCTTTGGCAATGTGGTGAAATCGCGGTATGCGTTTACGAATTGCATCATGCCCTTACTGCGTTTTTCGAGGGTATGCAATGCTTCTTTCAAATCTTTCACTGCTTCCTGGTCGGTTGTTGATTTTTCGACATCCTCATTCACGATCAACCGCATGGTTCCTACAAGAGAGACAATCGGGGTCATGGAGTTCATGATCTCGTGTCGTAATACGCGGGTCAGGTTTTGCCATGATTCTACCTCCTGTTGCTGAAGCTCTGTTTGGATATTCTGTAAAACCACAATACGCACCCACATACCCCTCAACTGGATGGCAGCCCCCTGTAGCGCCAGGGGCTGATCGGAGGGAGTTCTGTAAAGTTCTCTTACACCGCTGTTCAGATTGGATAGCAGTTCGAAAAGACGCGGGTGTTTGTCCTGTAACTCGCTGAGCTGATGTAGTCTGTAAATCCCAAGCATGCGCAGCGCCGCATTATTGATGATGTTAACCTGTCCGGTACTGTCAAAAGTAATGAGTCCAGTACCAATGTGCTGAACAATCGTGTTGAGGTACTGTAAATTCGCTTCCTTTTCTGCCCTAGCCTGTCTGAAAGCATGCAACACCTCATTGAATTGTTGGTTCAGTTCTCGAAAGGTATTTCCCATCTTATTATCCGAACGGAAGTTGATGGTAAAATCTGAATAACGGACCGACTCCAGGAAGTAGGTGAGTTTACGGTTTACATTGGTCACATATTGATATAGCAAAGATGCCTGAATAAAGATCAGGATGCCGCCAAGGAAGTATATCAGGCCCACGTTGGTTTGCAACGAGGCCAGCCACAAGAGGGTAATCATACTGACCAGGATCAGGACGATCCGTATGGCAATCATGATACTGAAATGACGTAATCCGATCATCAGAGTTTGGGCTAGATATCAACGGCTGATTGCTGCATTTTACACATTTCTTCGAAAATGTACTTTTCCAGAGAACTGATCTTATAGTGCGCCAGATCGAATTTAGAGTCTTCAAAAACTTCCATGGCTGGTACCGATATGGTCACCATGCCTGCGGAATGAGCAGATCGGAGTCCCGCGTAAGAATCTTCAAAAGCGATACACTCTTCAGGCTTTACGCCCAATTTCCCGGCCGTGGTGAGGTATACCGCAGGGTGTGGTTTAGTGAATTCTTCGAGCTCACCCGAATGCCAGGTGTCAAAATAGTCAATAACATTGAGCCGTTCCAAAACGCCTTCTATAAGCGCCATATGAGACGCGGAGGCTACGGCAAGTTTCAATCCCTGATCTTTGAGTTTTTTGACCAGCTCAAGCGCACCGGGCATGGGTGTTGCATGGGCCAGTATATTTTTAGAGGCAAGTGCAAGAATTTCCTGTTCCAGCTCCCGGGCCGATGGCGCATTCCAGGGTTGTATTTTATAGCATACTTCAAGAAATAGTTTTATGGATAATCCGGTCGTTTGCAGTTTGAGTGCATTCGTTAACTCAAAATTTACTTTTTGCATCACTTCCCGGGCAGCTTCCGTCCAGATCGGTTCCGAATCGATCAGGAGCCCATCCATGTCAAATATGGCCGCTTTAATCATTATCTTCTTTCAGTTTTTTGATTTAAGACCAAAACTACTACATTCGTCATTAAGAATGGCTTTAGGGGTGTCCAAAACGGACTGAGATTTATACCCTTTGAACCTGACACAGTTTATACTGTCGTAGGAAAAAGCACAGAAGAGGTTGCTGGTCAGCCTTTTATATGTCGCCCGGTTTGGTGTGGCAAATGCCTTCCCCTAATGTCCATTCGTTTTTTACTAAATAAACCGGACATGGAAATCAATTTTAAAGAAAGCTTGGCCTCATTAAGAACCCAAACCCCTTTGGTGCATAATATTACCAATTATGTAGTGATGAATTTTACGGCAAACGCGCTACTGGCCTTAGGGGCATCGCCTGTCATGGCGCATGCCTTGGAAGAGGTCGAGGATATGGCAGCCCTATCAAGCGCTTTGGTAATCAACATTGGAACCCTGTCGGCGCAATGGGTTCAGGGCATGGAACTGGCGATGACACGTACCCTGGCGTTACAAAAGCCAATCATCTTGGATCCTGTAGGAGCGGGCGCCACGCCGTACAGGAACCTGGTGCTGTCTCAGCTGCTAAGCAATGCATCTCCGACAATTATCCGGGGAAATGCCTCCGAAGTTCAGGCCATAGCTGGTTTTAGCGGACACACAAAAGGTGTAGATAGTACAGTAAGTTCTTCGGAAAGCGTGGATGCAGCCATTGCCTTGAGTAAAGCCACCGGCTCGGTGGTCAGTGTTAGTGGCGCAACCGATGTAATAGTGCAAGGCGAGCAGGTCGTATTTGTTGATAATGGAGTGGCCCTGATGACCCGGGTAACAGGCATGGGCTGCTCGGCATCCGCGATTGCCGGTGCTTTCGCAGCCATTCATGCCGAACCCTTTGAAGCAGCCGTGCTGGCAGCGGTGTGTATGGGAGTCTGTGGGGAAATCGCCTATGAAACAGCGCAGCTGCCAGGTTCTTTTCAAATCGCGTTTTTGGATGCGCTTTCGGCGCTCACACCGGCTCAATTTGCAGAAAAGGCCCGTGTCAGATACTAACACATTCTCCTATGGAAAATATCAGCCTATACCTGGTTACAGACGAGGCGGCTTGTCTTGGCCGGGATTTGTTTTGGGTGGTCGAAGAAGCCGTGAAGGGAGGGGTAACCATGGTACAGCTTCGGGAGAAATCACTGGGGACCCGTGCGTTTGTAGAGCGAGCCGCTAGGTTGAAAGACATGCTTGATCCGTACCACGTACCCTTGATTATCAACGATCGCCTGGATGTGGCGTTAGCTGTCAATGCAGATGGCGTGCATGTTGGACAAAGCGACATGTCCTTTCCAGTGGTGTATGATATACTTGGGCCGGACAAAATTATCGGTGTGTCTGCCGAGACCAGGGAGGATGTAAGAGAAGCCGAAAATTGGGATGTTGCTTACCTGGCTGCAAGCCCTTTGTTTTCAACTCCTTCCAAAACGGATACAATGGAACCCTGGGGGATGGATGGATTGGCATGGATTCGCCGCAATACCCGTCATAAAGTGGTGGTGATAGGTGGATTAGGAGAAAAGAATGTTCACGATGCTATCCGGCATGGAGCGGATGGAATTGCGGTAATCTCTGCCATATGCAGTGCCGATTCACCGCAGGAAGCAGCCAGATCATTGCTTAACACCATTAGCTTCACTTTTAAAAATACACAGGAATGAATATAAAAAGATACCCGTCCGTACTCACCATAGCCGGTTCAGACAGTGGCGGAGGCGCAGGCATACAGGCCGACATCAAAACGATTTCAGCACTGGGGGCATACGGATCATCGGTCATCACGGCTCTTACGGCTCAGAATACGCTTGGCGTAAGGGCGATACACGCTGTTCCACCTGTTTTTATCAAAGATCAGCTTGATGCCGTATTTGAAGATATCATCATTGATGCCGTAAAAATCGGTATGATCAATCGAACAGAGGTGGCTTTGGTGATTGCGGATGCACTTGACCGTTTTAAACCGGAGTTTGTCGTCTTTGACCCGGTGATGGTATCCACAAGCGGAGCAAAGCTCATAGAGGACGAAGCCATCGCGGTCTTATGGAAACAATTATTTCCCAAAGCGGATCTGGTAACCCCGAATTTGGAAGAAGCGGAGATTCTGGTTGGAAGAAAGATCAGTTCGGTGGATGAAATGAAAACGGCTGCTGAGGATATGGTGCGTAAAGGATGTAGAGCCGTTTTGCTAAAAGGGGGGCATTTGGCCGGCCCAGTCATATTTGATGTTTTAGCTACCAAACATGAAGAGACTTTAATCATGGAAACCAAACATATTGAGAGCCTCAATGTTCATGGAACAGGTTGCACGTTGTCAGCTGCTATCGCGACCTTCATGGCCCGGGGAAATTCACTTGTACAATCTATAAATTTTGCGAAAAATTATGTTTCAGGAGCCATTGAAGCGGGGCGTTTTTTTAAGACAGGGAATGGTTCCGGCCCGCTCAATCACGCTTTTTTACCAACTAAAATGAAAACAAAATCATGACCTTCACGGATGAGCTTTGGCATGATGCGTTGCCTGTTTACGATAAAATTCGCACGCATCCCTTCAATGTGGAAATGAAAAATGGAACGCTGCCTGTGGAAAAATTCAAGTTCTACATCTACCAGGACTCGCTATACCTGGCAGACTTCGCCAAAGCACTTGCAGCTACCGGCCTAAGAGCAACAACGAGTCAGACGTTTTTGGATTTTCTTCAGTTTGCACAAAATGCGATTTTCGTAGAGCGCGCCTTACACATCGGATACTTCACTGAATTGAAAATCAATCAAACGGGCGGGAAGGCTCCGGGGTGTTTTGCCTACACGAATTACCTGTTATCTGTAAGTGCATTTGAAAGCCATGAAGTGGCGGTTGCTGCGCTACTTCCCTGCTTCAGGATATATAAAAAGATCGGAGACTACATCTATGAAAACCAACAAAAACCGAATCCTTATCAAAATTGGATAGATGCTTATGCAGGAGAGGAATTTGCAAAATCTGTAGAAAGCATGCTCGAAATTTGCGATCAGCTGGCTGCGCAAACGACCGATCAGATTCGTGATAAAATGAGAGAAGCTCACTTAGTTGCCTCCAGGCTTGAGTACATTTTTTGGGACAGTGCTTACCGTCTGGAAAAATGGGGTGTCTGATCGCATGCAATCAGCACCGATACCTTGCCGGATCCGAAGATATGGCGGTATTTTAACCTATAGATAACTGGAGGGCTGAATTCTTTGTAAAAATTTAGGGTAAAGCATGGCTGAGTTGTCGCACAGAAAAACAACCAGCCATGAAAAAATACTTCTTGAGTTTACTCGCCGGAGCCATTGGAGCTCTGGCGCAAGCCCAGCAACCCGTTGGAACCGTCAAAGGAAAGGTCGTCGATACAGAATCCCGTCAGCCTATTATTGGGGCCAATGTAGTCATCACTTCTCTCCAACCCATCACCGGGGCTGTCTCAGATCCGGATGGAAATTTCAGGATCGAAAAAGTACCGGTAGGGCGCCATGCTTTCAAAATTACCAGTTTAGGCTATGAAGATGCATTTCTGCAGGAAATTACGGTTGGTTCGGGAAAGGAGGTAGACATCACAGTTCAAATTACGGAGTCGTTCAAGGCTTTGGATGAAATAGTGATTAAAGCGCAGAAGGAGAATGGTGCTACTATAAATGATATGGTGACGGTGAGTGGGCGTTCTTTCACCGTGGATCAGACCAAACGGTTTGCCGCCGCCGTGAACGATCCGGCGCGGATGGCGATGTCCTTTGCCGGTGTGGCGACCAACGATGATGGCAGTAACCAGATTGTGATTCGGGGTAATAGTCCTAAAGGGATGCTGTGGCGAATGGAGGGTGTGGAAATCCCTAATCCCAATCATTTTGCAGACGAAGGTTCAAGTGGAGGAGGAATCAGCGCGCTAAGTGCCAATGTTTTGGGGAATTCTGATTTTCTTACCGGGGCCTTTCCGGCAGAATATGGAAACGCCAGTTCGGGTGTGTTCGATCTCAAATTGCGCAAGGGTAATAATGAAAAACGCGAGTATGCCATGCAGGCGGGTGTTTTAGGGCTGGATTTTGCAGCCGAAGGCCCAATCGGCGAAAAAGGCGGAGCTTCCTATCTGGCCAATTACAGGTATTCAACACTTTCCATTCTTGGTAAATTGGGTGTCAATGTTACCGGTGACGCAACAACCGACTTTCAGGATGCGGCTTTCAAGATTCACATACCTTATACGGAAAAAGCGGTGGTAACCCTATGGGGAATGGGTGGGCTAAGCACGTCGGCGGAGAAAGGGGATTCCCGTTCCAGGTTCAAATCAGATAGAGGTATGGTGGGGGTAAATTATCTGCGCTATATCAATCACAAATCCTATCTCGAAAATATTGTCTCTTACTCAGCCACAAGGCAGACCGACGACTCATTTGATACAGAAACAAACACAACCTCCAAACAAAACTTTGTAAATCAGGCGCTTCGTATTTCGATGCTGTACAATTACAAGCTTAACTCACGAAACACTTTTCGGGCCGGCTTGGTTGTGAACCATCTGGATTTTAATCTCTATCAAGGCGATAATCAGGATGGTTCGTTTCGGTCGTTTATTGATCAAAAGGGGAATACGCAGGTTTTTCAGGCCTATGGGCAATGGAAATACCGGGTCGCTCCTTCTGTTACTTTGAATGCCGGGGTACATGCCATGGTACTTGCATTAAACAATCAAGGTTCCGTTGAACCCAGAATGGGGCTTACCTGGGCTATAGTTCCTGGTCATACCCTGAGTTTTGGGTCGGGACTGCATAGTAAGACCGAATCGGTTTCAACCTACTTCGCCCAAGTGAATGACGGTGACGGAAAAACCGGGCTTGTAAATAAAAACTTGAAACTGATGAAGTCAGCCCATATTGTGGCGGGTTATACATACAGGCCTGTAACCAGTTGGCGTTTTCATACCGAAGCCTATTATCAGCATCATTACCATGTGCCGATTGGCCCCATGAATAATATGTCTCCCTATTTATTGCGAAAGTCGTTGCTCAACGAGATCGGGGGTTTTGTGAACGACTCGCTGACTAGCGATGGCAAAGGGCGCAGCTATGGTGTAGAGCTTACCATCGAGAAGTCACTCACAAACGGGATCTATTTCATGAGCACCACATCGCTGTATCAGTCAAAATATACGGGACGCGACGGGATCGAGAGGAATACCCGCTTCAATGGCAATTATGTACAGAATATCCTTGCAGGAAAAGAGTGGAAGGTGGGAAAATCAAAGGCCAATGTTTTTGCGGCTAATATTAAGTTGCTTGCATCCGGAGGTAACCGTGTTACGCCGTTCGATATTGAAAAATCGAAAGAAGCAGGCAAGGGCGTCAGGGATTGGTCAAGGAGTTACTCCGAGCAGTTGCCGGGGTACTTTCGAACAGATATCCGGGTAAGCTACACAAAAAACAGAAAGCGGAGCACGTCCACCATTTCGCTGGACATTCAGAACGTGACCAATCGGTTGAACGCTTTCGACAAATATTATAACGTGAAGTTGGATAAAATGATCATGATTGAGCAGACTGGCCTGATACCCATTCTCAATTATCGGTTGGAGTTTTAATTGGTCTGAGCGTACAGAAACGTATTTCGGGTAGTTAAAATCCTTGCTGAAAAGGGTATGAAAAGTGGTTGAGGGGAAAGGGTTAAACACCAGATCAATTATTGCCTTTACTGAAAGTCACAAAAACCTGCCCGGATGTACACAGGCAGGTTTTTTTTGTAAAAGCTAAATGCACCTATGTAGCTCGCGCGGTGTGAGGTGATGAGGCTGATGGAACAGTTATTTAGGAATGACCAGTAATTCACAAAATCAAAATTATTATGGAAAATGACTTTCATGCCCAGGAGGCAATAGATAAGTTGAAGGCACTTGCAGGTGATATCCGCTTTTGTATGTATACCACAATTCAAAACGGGCAAATCCTATCGAAGCCAATGACAGCTCAAGACATTGATTCGGATGGGAATATCTGGTTTTTTGCAAGCAAGCAGGATAATTCCACCGGCCAGAATTTAACACCAGGCAATGTAACCCTGATTTATGCCGATCCAGGTAAAAGTTCATATTTGTCGGTATCCGGTACCGCAGAGGAGGTGGAAGACGAAAGGAAAAAAGAGGAACTGTGGAATCCAATGGCCAAAGCGTGGTTTCAGGGAGGAAAGGACGATCCTGATTTACTAATGATTCGGGTAGCGACCCGGGAAGCTTCTTACTGGGATAGCGGATCTTCGAAGATGGTGGTCTTTTTCTCTATGGTCAAAGCGGCAATTACCGGTTCCACTCCGGACGGGGGAGAGCACGGTACGCTCGACCTGGGATGATAATCTAATAAGTTTGCATGGCTCCCCACCTTAGGAGCCATGTCCTTTTTGGTGCACCTCTATGCCTAAAACTGTAATGAGGTATGTTTTTACGAAGACTTTAATCTACAAGTTCCGGTTGGGCTATGGCTTAACGAGGAAAATAGTACTCAAATACGCATCGGTATACGTTTTGACATACATCTGCTGAAATAGAATCTTATCCAAATCAATTCGTTCAACCTGGAACATTATGCCGCTTTCAAGACCATCCAAGATCATCATACCGATTGTCATCGTACTCCTGATAGCAGGTGTTTTGTGGTTTTTGAAATATAAGAAAGAAAATGAAAATCCTGTGTCGGGTTTGTTGCCTAAAGTTGAAATGGGATTTGGCCGGATCAGTAATATCACGGATAGTACGGTAGATCTGCGGTTGGATCTGCTTGTGCATAATCCGCTTCCGTTGGAGTTGGATGTGAAGGATTTTAACTATTTCGTTCAAATGAACGGGGTGACGATCATTGAAAATGACTACACAAAGCCGCTTCTGATTAAAGGTGGTGACAGCACAATGGTAGCATTGCCAAGTCAGCTGAATATTAAGAAATTAGCAGCTGAGGGGAAAAGTGAAGCTGCGCAGGGCGAGGACAGTGCCGACTATCATTTTGAGGGACTGTTTCATTTACAAAAACCATTGCTGGGAAAAGATACCATCAGACTTTCGATGGACAAGAGACTTCCACTTTATCAGTTGCCAAAGGTTGAAATTGTAGGATATGATCTTGAAAAGTTTGGACTAGGTAAGTCAGAAATAGTAATAAAGCTGAAATTTACCAACAAGAATCCGTTTGGGATTCAATTTAAGGATCCTGCCTATGCCGTTGACTTGGGAAAGCAAAAACGACTGGCAGACGGGAGCGTCAAGAGTTTGACAAAAGTCCCTGCCAAAGGCTCTGAACTATTCGAAATCCCGTTGAGTATAGATATGGGGAAACTAATCAAGGCTACCGGTCAATTGATTGGCAAGGGAAAATCACTCCCATTTACACTCTATTTCAAAAGTCAGTTGGTGTCAGAAAATGATGTTTTCAAGGATTCCGATATCAACATTATTGTAGATGGGGAGCTTAAAGATTTGGATAAGGTGAAGAAAAATTTAAGTAAGTGATCCGCTTATAATCCATACTTTTCCATCCTGCGATAAAGTGCGGCCCTGCTTAACCCAAGCTCCCTGGCTGCATCCGTAATATTTCCGTTGAACCGTTTCAAGGCTTTGACAATCAGAGTCTTTTCCATGTCTTCCAGGTCGAACCCGGTGGCGGTTGTAGGCTGTCCTCCCGAACTTTTGAGGAAAAGATCGTCGGGCATCAGCGTTTTTTCCTGGGACAAAATAACGGCTCTTTCTATTGCGTGCTGCAATTCCCGAATGTTCCCGGGCCAGTTGTATTGCTGCATTTTTTTGATCAGGGCACTGCTGACATCGGCAACCGGTCTATTGTATTTTTTGGCGTATTGTTTCAGGTAGAAATCCGCCAGAGAAGCGATGTCCTCAGGACGTTCGCGCAATGGTGGCAGATCCAGTTCAATGGTGTTGATCCTGTAAAGCAGATCCTGGCGAAATACTTTCTCGACCACCATTTTCTCAATATTCATATTCGTGGCGCAGATCAGCCTGACGTCCAGTGAGATGGGCTTGTTAGAGCCCACTCTGGTCACCTTCCTTTCCTGGATTACAGTGAGTAGTTTGGCCTGTAAAGGGAGAGAAAGGTTTCCTATTTCGTCCAAAAAGATGGTGCCGCCCTTGGCTTCCTCAAAACGCCCGGCCCGGTCGTCTTTAGCATCCGTAAAAGCTCCTTTGACATGCCCGAACAGCTCGCTTTCAAAGAGGGAATCACTCAGTGCACCAAGGTCTACGGTTACAAAAGGCTTGTCGGCTCTCCTGGAATGTTGATGTACGTGGCGGGCAAGCTGGGTCTTTCCCGTTCCGTTTTCACCCAAAATTAATACATTGGCGTCCGTTGCCGCTACACGTTCGGCCGTATGCAATACCTGCTGCATGGAGTCGCTCGTGGCAATGATGGTATCACCGGACGATTTGCTTTTTTTACCATCATCCTTTCCTTTGCTTTCGCTGGCAGGAGCGGATGGGCTGGCTAGTGGTGTGTTCTGGTCGGAGTCGAGTGCTGCCTGTATGGTAGTCAGTAACCGGTCATTTTCCCATGGTTTCAGCACAAAGTCCGTTGCCCCGGATTTGATTGCCCGAATGGCCATTTCTATATCGCCGTATGCTGTAATCATGATAACCCTTGTCGAGGGATTAATGTCAAGAATCCTGTCAAGCCAGTGAAACCCTTCTCTGCCGCTGTTTACGTCCCGGGTAAAATTCATGTCCAGCAGTATCAGATGATAATCCCCATTGGTAACCAAAAATGGCAGCTTTTGTGGGTTTTTTTCAATGTCAACCAGTTTGGCATGGCGCTTCAACAAAAGTTTTGCTGCACTAAGTACATCAACGTCATCGTCAATGATCAGAATTTTGGCTTCGGAAAGTTGCATGGATCCCAGATTAAATATTTTTCGACGAACCTGATTTTGCGTTCGCTCTACATGGCTTTGAATTTGTCCCAAAAGTAATCTTTTTGTGGTGTTCTTCCTGATTTTTATGGTATTGAATAAATTCGTCTTTTTCATTAACCTGCGCACGCGGTTTTGTTTGATTGAAAGTGAACAATTAAAACAGTTGTCCGTTGCTGCACAGAAATGTCCGATAATGAACAATGTGATTCGCTTGAAATATTTTCAATTGAATGATTTTCAATTTGTTGTGTACTGCGCGGCGTTGTGGCATAGTGATTGGATAGAATAGGTAAGCGTTTAGAATGCGAGGTTAAAATACCAGTTATATAATGGAAGTCAGGACACCTAACACATCGAGCAGCAGTAACGGTTTTACCGGAGGCTCATCGAACATGGACAAAATTAAACCTAAGAAATTCTGGAACAGCCGCCGGATATCGATTATTGCCGGCAGCGTGCTCCTGGCAAGTTTTCTGATCTACCAGTTTTTTCTGGCCGACAATCGGAGTAAACTGAATGTGGACGAGGAAAAGCTTACCGTTTCCACTGTGAGCCAGGGTAAATTCGATGAATTTATTGTGGTAACCGGTGTTGTCCAACCATTAAAAACCATTCAGCTTGATGCGATTGTTGGGGGATATGTAACCGAAAAACTGATTGAAGGCGGTAACATGGTTAAGCAGGGTGACGTGCTCCTCAAACTGGAAAACCAAAACCTCAAACTGAGTTTCCTTCAATCTGAAACGGAGGCCAGTAGGTTGGTAAATGATCTTCAAAATACTCGCCAGGGGTTAAGAATTGCCCGATTTAATCTTCAAAAGGCTTTAAGTGAACTTGATTTTCAGATTGACCAGGCCAAAGATGCGCACGACCGTAATTCCAAGCTTTATAAAGACAAGGTGATACCCGATGCAGACTATCTGAAAACCAAACGCGACTACGAAAGGTTGGTAAAACAACGGGAAATTGAAATTGAGTCGCAAAAGTATCAGGAAGAAAATGCCAAAATGCAGATCAGTCAGCTGGAAGGAACACTGGCGAGTACGCAAAAGAACGTAAATCTCTGGAAGCAAACCCTTGAGAACCTTTCCGTGAAAGCACCTGTGACCGGATTACTCTCATCTATGAACGTTGAAGTAGGATCCAACATTAGTCAGGGGCAAAATATCGGGCAGATCGACGACCTGAACGGTTTTAAAATGCGGGTAAGTGTGGATGAACACTATATTTCCAGGATATTTGCCGGTCTGCAGGGATCAATGGACTTTAACGGAAAGGAATATGCCTTGAAAATCATCAAGATTTATCCGGAAGTTAAGAGTGGTCGTTTTGAGGTGGATATGGAGTTCGAGAAAGCACCTGAATTGATCAAAAGAGGCCAGTCGGCTCCGATACGTTTACAGTTGGGACAACCGTCGCAAGCCACCCTGCTTGCGGTGGGTGGATTTTTCTCAGAAACCGGCGGCAACTGGGTGTATGTATTGGGGGAAGATGGCAAGCGTGCTACAAAACGCAAAATTACCCTTGGTCGCAAAAATCCTGAATATTTCGAAGTACTGGAAGGCCTTAAACCCGGAGAAAAGGTAATCACAAGTTCGTATGAGAACTTTGGGGATAATGAGGTTCTTGAATTTTAGGAAAAATGGGAGGAAGGAGGAAGGGGAGGATGCAGAATATGGCCCAATCCAGAGTAATCGCTTCAGAACACGAGATAGAGGAAGGAAAACGTTGATAACTTCCTCCTAATTTGAGAAATTATTCTAGAATTTAGTCTCTCGTGTTTTGATTAAATTCTGGAGCATAGCTGAGATGTGTTGACTGACAGAAATGAGGTTGGTTGCTTTTTCAGATGATATTAATCCAATTCCCATTGAAATATAAATTTGTGTTCGTAGTTCAGCTGATGATCCTTTTGCAATTCTTAAAAACCTTATAAAATCTTTATTAGAATGACGCTCAAATCCCTCGGCAATATTAGAAGGTATAGAAACAGAGGCTCTACAAATTTGATCTCGCAAGCCGTAATCACGGCATTCGACAAAGGTTTTGTAAATTTGAATGGACAATGAGAGCCCGTCTTGCCAAACTTTTAAATCTTCAAATCGTTCAACTTTTGACATAATACATGATGATTGGTTGGAAAAGAAAAGGGAATATACGCAAAAGTCCTCCATTCTTCCTTCCTCCCTTTCCTCCCAAAATTTTTTAAAATGATTAAAATCACCAGCATGCACAAGATTTTCTCTACGGAGGAAGTTGAGACTACTGCCCTCAATGGCATTGACATGGAAATAAAGGATGGCGAGTTTGTAGCCATCATGGGACCGTCCGGTTGTGGGAAATCCACTTTGCTTAACATCCTCGGACTACTGGATAACCCAAGTGAAGGATCTTACGAGTTCTATGGAACAGAGGTAGGGAAAATGTCGGAAAGGCAACGGGCCCAGATCCGGAAAGGTAATATCGGGTTTGTTTTCCAAAGTTTTAACCTGATCGACGAGCTAACGGTTTATGAAAACGTGGAGCTACCCTTGCTTTACCTGAAAACCCCTCCGGCAGAAAGAAAGGAAAAGGTGGAAGCTGCCTTGACGCGTATGAATATGATGCACCGCCGGAATCACTTTCCACAACAACTTTCGGGTGGGCAGCAGCAGCGTACGGCTATTGCACGTGCGGTGGTTGCCAATCCTAAAACGATCCTGGCCGATGAGCCAACAGGTAACCTGGACTCCAAAAATGGGGAAGAAGTAATGAATTTATTGAGCCAGCTGAACAATGCAGGTACCACCATCCTGATGGTAACGCACTCACCATACGATGCAGGTTTTGCGCACCGCATTGTTAATCTATTCGATGGCAAGATTGTGACTGAAAAAATTCACGTGTAGAAAACCGTTTGCAAAGGGCTGTTGGTCCTTGGTGACATTTATCCGTTAATTCCTGCCTCTCGTTTGCCCTGCTCAAACGAGAAGACAGCAGGCGAAAATGATAGGCACACACAGGACGGTCTGAGGACAATCAATCCGGTGAAAAATTTCTGAACAAAATTGGAG
This sequence comes from Dyadobacter sp. 32, assembly GCF_902506755.1. GTDB lineage: Bacteria > Bacteroidota > Bacteroidia > Cytophagales > Spirosomataceae > Dyadobacter. Next base: position 6,297,233 of record NZ_LR735258.1, read on the forward strand.
AAATGAAACAGCTATGAGGAAAATCTTCACCTTGATTTTGGCTAGTGTTACATCGCTGGCTTTGGCGCAGGAAAAAGTGAACCTGAGCAGGAGTGTTGACGACAATGGGAGAAATCTGTCTATTCGTGTTATTGGTCATGTTAATGGAAAGTTCGTTGATTATGATCGGACCTTCACAGTGGAAGGGCTGACTAAATCGGATCGGGAAGCACTTACCGACCGCGTCCTGGATTCTCTTGGCGTCGCAAAAATCGAACAACCTGTTGCTCTGCTCGCTCCTGTGCCCCCAACTCTTCCGTTAAAGGAGTACCATTCGAAGGGCATTGTTGCAAATAGTTCTCATAACCTGGAACCATCACCACCTTTCGAAACAACCGGTAGTCATGACCACGCCAGCTCAGAAAAGAACCCGTTGATTAAGGAGGTCTGGCTCGATGAAAACAGTTTCCTTCATTTGCGCTACAGTTTTACCAGATGCAAGGAGGAATTCATTTTTGAAAAATCAACCGATGCCAGTGAAAAATCTGAGTCCGAACGGGAGAAATTTATACAAGACTTTGAACAGGAGATTGAGCTGCCGGCGATTTAGGCAAATCGTTAAGGAGCCAAGCCGCTCGCTTTATCTACGTAAGCAATAAGCTTGATTTACCGTTAAATAGCAGTTTGTCCCAAAACCTGCTGGCACTTAAAAAGCGGGCAGCCATAAGCTAGTCGCTAACAGCTATGCTAAAAAACTACATAAAAATTGCGTGGCGGAACCTGATCCGAAACAAAACTTACAGTGTGATAACGCTGTTTGGCCTGGCGTGCGGAATGGTCTGTGCGATTTTGTTGACATTGTATGTTCGCGATGAACTAAGTTTTGATAGGTACCACAAAAACGCTGATGTGATCTTCAGGGTGAATGTGCATATCAAGTGGGCAGACAATGAGTTTAGACTTGGTCACGGTTCTCCTCCCATGGGGCCCGCACTCAGGCAGGAGTATCCTGAGGTTAAAAATATGCTCAGAATTAAATCGGTCGGTGAAAACTTATTTCGGGTAGGGGATAAGGCGCTGTATGTAAAAGAGTCAATTTGTGCCGATTCGAGCCTGTTCAGCTTTTTTGACTACACCTTCAGTGAGGGAACGCCAGAATCGGCATTGCGGAATCCTTATGCTGTGGTGCTAACCCAGAAGCTTGCCCTGAGTCTCTTTGGAAAAACGACCGGATTACTGGGTAAAGTCGTTACCGTGAAGGACAATATACCTTTCACGGTCTCTGGGATTATCAGCAACGTGCCGCCCAATCATCATTTGAAGTTTGACGCGATTCTGCCGTATACCAATCTGCAAGTCAGTGGAGTAAAACCCGACTCCTGGGATAGCTTCAATTCCTCGGTTTACGTTATGCTGAATCAGGCAGCCGATGTAAAAAGGCTGGAGCATAAGATGGGTGCATTCTACAAGAAGTATATTGCCAAAGCACTTGGTGATAATGGCGAAACCAACGCTACGTTTGACATCACATTTCAACCACTTGCCGATATACATCTTCGGTCCACACATTTAATGGGTGAAGAGAATGGCAGTAATTTGAGCTACGTTTATACATTCTCGATCATCGGATTGTTTATACTGCTGATTGCGATCGTGAATTATATCAATCTTGCCACGGCCCGATCTGCCGGACGAGCCAGGGAGATAGGTATCCGTAAAGCAATCGGTTCTCCTAAAATGCAGCTCATCGGGCAGTTTTTATCCGAGTCAATGCTTTCGACGTATTTATCTTTATTCATCAGCATGTTATTGGTCTATGCCGTGCTGCCCTTTTTCAATTCAATTACGGACAAGGCATTAAAGTTTGATGTATTTGACATACAGACAACCATTGTTCTGGCTGTATTTGCGTTGATTCTGGGGTTGGTCAGTGGTATTTATCCGGCTTTTATCTTATCTGGTTTTAACCCGGTGGTTGTATTAAAGGGCGCCGTTGCCAATGCCGGGAAAGGAGCTTTGCTCAGGAAATCGCTGGTTGTTGTACAGTTTTCGATTTCTATGATGATGATTGTGGGCACAATCGTCGTGTATCGTCAGCTTCGGTATATGGAAGATACGGAACTTGGCTTCAATACAGAACAGGTTTTAACCATCCCGCTCAAATCTCCTGCAGTTCAAAAGGCGGCTGAATCACTAAAAAACAAATTGCTCCAAAACAGCGCCATCAACAGTGTGAGTTTGATTGACGGCTCTGTAGGAGAAGGCATGAACAATAAGTCGACTTTTTTCTTTTTTGTAAATGGAAAAGAGGAAGCTGTAAGCTCCGAATACTTTAGGGTGGATCACGACTTTTTGGAGGTGTTACAGGTCAACCTCAAAGATGGCCGGAATTTCAATCAAAACATGGTTGCTGATTCTGTTCAAGAAGTGATTGTCAATGAAGCCATGCTCAAACGATTGAAATGGAAGGATCGGACCGTCGGGCTAGTGGAAATTAACGGGAAGAATATACCCATTACTGGCGTTGTAAAAGACTTCCACCTGCGGTCCCTTCACGACCAGATAGAACCGTTGGTACTGGTAAGGACCAGGTTTTCGGGAGATAATCTAGTCGTACGCATTTCGCCTCAAAATATTTCGGCAACACTGGCATTGCTGAAGGAAACCTACAATGAGGTTGTTCCCGGCCAGCCGTTTGAGTATCAGTTTTTGGATCAAACCTTCGCAAAACAATATGAGTCTGATGAAAGAAAAGGGAGCTTGTTCCTGACATTTTCTGGCATCGCGATCTTTATATCCTGCCTGGGTCTGTATGGACTGACCACTTTCACAGCGCATCAGCGAACCAAGGAGATTGGCGTACGCAAGGTTCTGGGAGGTTCGGTGAAAAGCATTGTGATGCTTTTGTCAGGCGATTTTCTCAAACTGATCATATTTTCAATCGTGGCTGCCACCCCTGTTGCCTGGTATGTAATGCATAAGTGGTTACAGCAATTTCCTTACAGGATTACAGTCGAATGGTGGGTCTTTGTAGTGGCTGGGACGGCGGCAATTGCCATCGCCATTTGTACCATCAGCTTTCAAAGTGTCAAAGCGGCGTTGATGAATCCGGTGAAAACACTGAAAAGGGAATAGCCTTTAGCTAATGGCTCTTAGCGTCATTTGACGGACAAGTAATATCTGTCAAAGATAACATCTCAACAAATGTCTAAGTTTTTAACATATCAGAAATCTTTTTAAGTACGACTTAGCTAATAGCTAGTCGCTAACAGCTCAAAATGCTCAAAAACTATCTAAAAATCGCCTGGCGAAATTTGCGTAAACAGAAAGTTTATTCATTCATCAATATCACAGGACTCGGTGTTGGGATTGCCTGTTGCGTCCTTATTGTTTTGTTTGTCCGGAATGAACTTTCTTACGATAGCTACCATGAAAAAGGGGACAGGATATTCCGGGTCATCCATGGTTCCAGCGCTCCAGAAGGTGAAGGTGCCGGAGCTGAACCTTTTTGGGTCTGGGGCAATGCGCCTGTGGGAGCTGCGCTGAAACTGGATTTTCCGGAGATTGAGAAGGTAGTTCAGTTTTCCGGGCGGTCAGACGTATTGCTGAAAAATGGAGATAGAGTCTACCAGGAAGAGGGGGTATTCTTTATGGATTCCACTGTCTTTGATGTTTTCAGCTGGAAGCTGGTTCAGGGCAATGCAAAGACTGCCTTAGCAGCACCATTCAGTATCATTTTGACGGAAAGTACTGCCAGGAAATATTTCGGTAACGAGAACCCGATGGGCAAGTCCCTGGTGGGTAGTGCGTCGGCTGGACGGTCCGATGCCGGGATCTACACCGTAACTGGCATTATTCAGGACCTTCCGCTCAACTCCCATTTCAGGTTCAATGCACTTCTTTCGATGAGTACCTTTAAGAAGTCACAACCCGACCTGTTTACGAATTGGGGGTATGTCGATTTTTATACTTATTTCCTTGTACGAAAGGGGTTTGAAAAGGCTGCGTTTGATCAGAAGATATCGAGTTTTATTAAAAGAAGAAGGGCCGATGACAACTCAAAATATACGATTGCCATAGAGCCACTGAATGATATTTATCTGAAAACAACGGCAGCAAGGCAGCCAGGAGAGACGGGAAGCTTAACCAATATTTATGTTTTTTCGATGATTGGCTTGTTCATTTTGGTTATTGCCATCATTAATTTCATGAATCTCTCCACTGCCAGATCCTTGGAAAGGGCAAAAGAGGTTGGCATCAGGAAATCAATAGGGGCAGACAGGGGAAGTCTGATTTTTCAGTTTCTGGGCGAGTCGATGATTATTGTTTTTCTGGCAGCCTGCGCTTCAATTATCTTTATTGTCGTGGCGTTGCCGGTAATGACCAGCCTCACCGGAAAAGAATTGTTGATCCAAAACTTTGTCAACTGGCAGACAGTTCCATTATTCCTTGTTGTTATGTTGGTAATCGGCATCCTGGCAGGTTCGTATCCTGCATTGATTTTGTCGGGTTTTAATCCCATCAACATTCTGAAAGGAACCAATAAGTCGGATGGCAGGGGAGTAAACCTCAGAAAGGGACTGGTGGTTTTCCAGTTTAGCCTTTCCATTGCGCTTATTGCGGGAACAATGATTGTTTACTTTCAAACAGGACATTTACTGGACGGCGATTTGGGCTTTGATAAAGAACGCATGCTTATACTGGATTACAACTACGATGAGACAGTGAATGGGAAAATGGAGACCTTGAAAGCTGAAATGGAGGCCAATCCAAGCATAATTTCCGCAGCTTTCTCCCGTAGTGTTCCGGGAAGTTACTTTCCTAATGCGGGTACAGGCATCCAGGAAGCTGATGGAGAAATGAAATGGAAAGTCCAGCCTGTATTTCAGGTGGGAACTGATTTCATTACCCACTATGGACTGGAACTTGTGGCAGGAAGGACGTATTCCAGAGATTTTCCTTCGGATCTTAAAGAAGCGCTTGTGATTAATGAGGCTGCGGCCAGGCAATATGGTTATGCCAATCCGGAGGATATCATTGGGAAAAAATTTGATCAATGGGGCAGGAAAGGTGAAGTGATAGGGGTGGTCAAGGATTTTAACTATATCTCCCTTCACCAAAATATAGAACCTTTGACTTTACCCCTGGAACCAGATGCCAGCAGGTATTTATCCTTAAAGATAAAATCCGAAAATTTTCCTGAAACCGTTGCTCAGGTGGAGCGGGTCTGGAAAAAACTGATACCACACAGACCCTTCTTGTACAGCTTTCTGGATGATGATTTTAACCGCCAATATCAGTCGGATTTTAGATTCAGAAAGATTTTCACCACATTTTCCGTTTTGGCAATTCTTATCGCCTGCCTTGGACTCTTGGGCTTGGCTACTTACACCGCCGAACAAAGAACCAAAGAAATAGGCATCCGGAAAGTATTGGGCGCTTCGGTAACAGGGATTGTTGCTTTGCTATCCGGAGATTTTGTGAAATTGGTAGCCATAGCCGTACTCATAGCCTCACCCATCGCCTGGTGGGCCATGAACAAGTGGCTTGAGGGCTTTGCGTACAGGATAGAGATCCAATGGTGGATGTTTGGACTGACTGGGCTGGTTGTGGTGGCGATTGCGTTACTTACGGTTAGTTTTCAGGCAATTAAAGCAGCGTTGATGAATCCGGTGAAATCTTTGAAAACGGAATAATGGAGAAAGGAGAAAGGAGAAAGGAGGATGAATGTGATTGCCTAACATAGGTTGCCCTTAAACGGTAATTTTAACATGAGCAATTCGAAATTAAAAACTAAAAAAAGTACAAAACTGAATATTCGTCCATATCGTGTGTTTAGTGAAGAGTTCAAACGCGAAAAGGTAGCGCAAATTTCGGCTGGTGAGATCAGCATTCTGTCTTTTTCTAAATTGTGGTCAGTAAGCCAGAATACCGTATACAAATGGATTTATAAATATTCTCCTGATCACAAAAAGGGAACTATCATGGTTGTACAAAAAGATAGCGAAGCTGTTAAACTTGTTGAGTTGCAGGGTAAAATTGCTGAATTGGAACGTGCAATTGGTCAAAAACAAATGATTATCGATTATCAGGATAAGCTCATTGAGATCGCCTCTAAGGAACTGGATGTCGATCTAAAAAAAAGTTTCAATCCTGGACCTTAGAGCACTTTCGTATGAATTTAAGTAACCACATGTATTCGATGAGCGGCTTGTATACTCATTGCCAGATCAGTAAGCAAGGGCACTATAAGTCCTTGCAGCGAGAGATTCACTGGCAAAACCAGGAAGAGCTGGTATTAGGGCTGATCATGCAGGTACGCGAGATTCACCCAGCTATGGGTATTCGAACTATCTATGAACTTTGTCAGCCCGAAGGTATTGGCAGAGATGCTTTCATCAGTATCGGCATTTACTATGGATTCAGGGTGAAAGTGTTTCGGAACAAAACCCGAACAACCTTTTCCAGTCCATACAGCCGTTACCAGAACCTGCTGGTAGATAAAGAGCTTGATAATATTAATCAACTGTGGACTAGCGATTTAACGTACTTTAAAGTCGACAATAAAGACTGTTATATTGTTTTAATCATGGATGTGTATTCCAGATTGATTGTCGGTTATTCTGTTGCAGATAACATGAGAGCTGCAAACAATGTCGCCGCTCTGAAAATGGCTCTGACTATAAGGGGTTTACACAGCTATGAGCACAAACTGATACACCACTCGGATCGGGGGGGACAATACATCAGCGACGTCTACACTGATCTACTGAAAGAGCACAAAATTCGTATCAGCATGTGCAACATTGTCTATGAAAACGCGCATATAGAACGGGTCAACGGAACCATCAAAAATCAGTATCTGATTCATTGGAATATTACAAGCTTTCAAATGCTAAAAACAGAAGTTAAACGAGCTGTTGAGACTTATAACAACCAAAAACCGCATTCAGCCCTAGACGGTGCTACACCGATCGCGTTTGAACAAAAAATCAAAGAACGTAAAGACTCTGAAAGGCCTAAACTCAAAATCTGGACTGCATCAGAATCTAAAAATCACAATCCAGATCAATGTATAATTCAATTTTAAACTTTATTCATAATTTTAAACTGAAGGCAACCTATACTAGGCAATCACAGAATTACGCCCCTTCATCCTTCCTCCATTTCATCCTTCCTCCCAAATCTAAAACTCATGTTTAAAAACTATCTTAAAATCGCCTGGCGCAATTTGCGTAAACAAAAATTCTACACGTTTCTCAACGTATTCGGCCTGGCACTTGGTATGGCAAGTTGCCTGTTGATTACACTTTACGTGATCGACGAGCTCAGCTATGACAGGTCGTTCAGCAACGCAGACAGGATTTATCGCATCAATTCAGATATCCGGTTCGGTGGTGCTGAAATGAAGTTGGCCGTTGCACCGGACCCTATGGCATTTACAATGCTGAAAGATTATCCCCAACTGGAAGCAGTTACAAGACTGAGGGAAGATGGAAGTTATCTGGTGCGTCGTACAGGTGCCACTGAAAATTTGCAGGAGTCATTGGTAGCGTATGCTGATTCCACTTTTTTTAATGTTTTTAAAATCCCAATTGTTGCCGGTGATAGCAAACGGATTCTGACCGAGCCGAACACGATGGTCATCTCAGAACGTGATGTTGAAAAGTATTTTGGTAAGGAAAATGCAATTGGCAAAACTTTACTTCTGGACAATAACCAGACTTATACGGTAACTGCTGTAATGGAAAACATCCCCTCGCACTCCCACATGAGTTCATTGAATATGCTGTTGTCGATGAGTACCAATAAATACAGTCGTGAGGATAATTGGGGAAGTCATAATTTCATCACCTATCTGCTTCTTCGTGAGGGAGTAAATGCAGCAACTTTTGAAAAGAATTTCGACGTTGTGATTGAAAAGTATACTGGTAAATGGGTTCAGAGTGTCATGGGTGCTTCGCTGCAAGAACTGAAAAAGTCGGGTAGTTTTATCAAATACACGCTGATGCCGGTGACGGCCATTCACCTTCGCTCGGACCGTACAGCGGAAATCAGCAACAACAGCAGTATTCAATATGTTTACATTTTTGGTATTGTTGCAATTTTTCTGCTTCTGATTGCTTGCGTCAATTTTATGAATCTGTCCACCGCTCGCTCCGCCAACCGGGCCAAAGAAGTGGGGGTTCGCAAAGCTCTGGGGTCTGAAAGGTCATCACTTGTAAATCAGTTTTTGACCGAGGCTGTTATGCTAAGTTTCATTTCGCTCATTCTGGCGATTGCATTGGCCATAATCGCGTTGCCAGTCTTTAATAATCTTGCAAGTAAGGAAATAGCCTTTCCTTACCAGAGCGCCATTTTTTGGTGCATTGCCATCATCACCGGCATCATAGTTGGGATGCTGGCGGGTAGCTATCCAGCATTTTTTCTTTCCGCTTTCCAGCCTTTGAAAGTATTGAAAGGAGCCGTCGAGATAGAAGGAAAGGGCAGTTACCTACGCAATGCCCTGGTCGTGTTTCAGTTTATGATTTCCATAATGCTCCTCGTGGGTACGGGGGTGATTTACAAGCAATTGAATTACATTCAGACTAAAAAATTAGGCTTCAATAAAGAACAGGTGCTGATCGTGAAGAACGCTTACGCCCTCGACAGGCAGTCGCGTGCTTTCAAAGAGCATGTTTCGAACTTGCCCAATGTTGAAAACGCAACCATTACCAGTTTCCTCCCAACGCCATCGTCCAGGTCAGACAATTCGATGTTTCCTGAGGGGCAGCTGCAGCAGGATAAAGGAGTAAGTATGCAAAAGTGGTCGGTAGATTTGGATTTTGTAAAAACGTTGAATCTGGAAATGAAAACCGGGCGCGCTTTTCAGGAAAATTTCCCTACCGATTCTTCCGGTATTATTATCAATGAAACCGCCGCTAAGATTCTTGGCTTCCCAGACCCAATCGGCAAGAAAATATTCAGTATGGAGGATCCGCATGGCAATGAAAGGCAGACGTATACCATTCTTGGGGTTGTGAAAAATTTTCACTTCGAGTCACTTCGACAGAATATTGGTGCTTTGAGCCTGGTGTTGCGTCCAAGTTATGGATTGGTGGCTGTAAGATTGAAAGGCGGTGACCATGCAAAAACAATCAGTCAAATTGAAAGCCTCTGGAAACGTATGGCCCCAGGGCAACCTTTCAATTATCAGTTTATGGATCAGGATTTTGACAAACAGTATCGGGGTGAAGAACGTGTTGGACAGATCTTTATCACCTTCGCTGTTATTTCGATCATCATAGGTTGCCTTGGACTTTTCGGGTTATCGGCTTACACAGCAGAAAGACGTACCAAGGAAATTGGTGTACGTAAAGTTCTGGGAGCAAGTGTTAGTAGCATCGTAGGGCTTTTGTCCAAAGAATTTATAAAGCTGGTACTGATCGCGATTCTTTTTGGTAGCCCCATCGCATGGTTTGCCATGAATACCTGGCTTCAGGATTTTGCATACCACATCGATATTTCGTGGTGGATGTTCGGTGCGGCAGGTTTGCTGTCAGTTGTAATCGCCCTGCTGACTGTAAGTTTCCAAAGTGTCAAAGCGGCTTTGATGAATCCGGTGAAAAGTTTGAGAAGTGAATAAAAAATGGGGGAGGAAGGAGGATGGACGAAAGAAGGGTGGCTTCCGGTTCCTTCATCCTTCCTCCATTCTCCCTTTATCCTAATTGTTAGCTATGTTAAAAAACTACTTCAAAATCGCCTTCCGCAACTTAACCAGAAACAAGGTTTTCTCGGTTATCAACATTGCCGGGTTATCACTGGGGCTTACCTGCTGTATGCTGATTGTGTTGTACACCAAGGACGAAGTAAGTTTTGATCGGTTTCAGGAGCACAAGGATCATCTGTATAGAATCAATGTGACGATGACCGATCAGGATGGATCAAAGGCCATTAACAGCACCAATGCAATTCACGGTCCAACTTTCAAGGAGGAGATTCCAGAAATTAAAGAAGTGATCCGTGCGCAAAGTAGTTCGTTTGTTATCAAAAAAGGGAATGATCTGATCAACGAAGAAGTCCTTTTTGCTGACGATAATTTCTTCACGGTGTTCTCCATGCCATTATTATCCGGTGATCCTGCAACCGTTTTGTCAGACATTCATTCGATTGTATTGACAGAGGAGCTGGCAGAAAAGTATTTTGACACAAAAAACGCTGCTGGTAAAACTATTGCGCTGAAAATCGGAGATAACTTTGAGAACTTTCTTGTTTCCGGTGTAGCCAAAAAATGCCCCCAAAATTCATCCATTCAGTTCAAGGCCGTGCTGCCCTTTAAGTTTCAGGAAGCAAGAGGCTGGACTGATACGGAGTGGCTTGGCTTTTACATGAATACCTTTGTTTTGTTGAATGATAAGGCAGATTATCATGCCGTATCCGGAAAATTGGACAAGGTTTTTTCCAGTAAATCAGCCGTCGAGATTAGCAAAATCAAGGATTTTAAGCAAAAAATCTATTTCTTTCTGCAACCCTTTCTTGAAATTCATCTGGATGCCGAATCGGGCGATCTGCGGAACGGACTTGCGCATGGCAGCAACCCCATTTATTCCTACATTCTTTCAGGAATTGCCATTTTTATCCTGCTGATTGCTTGCATCAACTTTGTGAACCTGACGGTAGCAAGATCTTTGAAGCGAGGAAAGGAAATTGGAATTCGTAAAGTAGTCGGAAGCCAACGCAAACAGCTTACAATCCAGTTTTTGGGGGAATCATTTCTGCTTTCTTTTATCGCATTTGCGTTCGCCGTTTTGTTAAGTCAGGTCGTTTTGCCGACTTTCAACGATTTGGCAAACAAAGAATTATCGCTTTCTTATCTGCTCGATTTAAAACTCATTTCGGGCTACATCGCTTTGTTTTTATTAACCGGGCTCATTGCAGGCTTTTATCCTGCATTGGTTTTGTCTGGTTTCAGTCCGGCACAAACACTTTACAACCGAACCAAACTGACACAGAAAAATTACCTAACAAAAGGACTTGTGGTTTTTCAGTTTGCTTTATCGGTTTGTCTGGTCATTGGTACTATTGTTATTTATTCGCAGTTCAGGTATTTGACCAATAAGGATTTGGGTTACAATGATGAAGGTCTGATGTCTTTTAGTTTGGGGCGTGGCGGTTCTGGTGAAAAGGCTAGGGAAAGTATTATCCAGGATTTAAATGGCATTGCCGGAATCGAAAAAGTGGCGGCGTTTAACGGTAATTACAACGGAACCGGTGCCAAAATTGGCGAGAAGGAAATCGGTTTTGGATACATTGGCGTTGATGATCATTTTCTGAATACGCTTGAAATTCCGGTACTTCAGGGGCGTAATTTTTCAAAAAGTTTCCCATCCGATCCTGAAAATTCGGTGGTCGTGAACGAAGCATTTGTAAAAGAGGCAGGCTGGAAAGATGCGATTGGCAAGGAGATTGATTTTACCTGGAAACAAAAGAAAATGACGGTCGTAGGTGTGATCAGGGATTACCATTTCGCTTCTTTGAAAGAAGAAATCAAACCTTTACTTCTCACACAGGATCCGAATTACAGACTGGGGACAATTTATTTGAAACTGAGTGGCAGCAACGTTCCCCAAACTATAAAAAAGGTGGGGGAGATCTTTCGCAAGCACATTCCTTTTTTACCATTTGAATACAGGTTTGAAGATGAGTCAAACCTGAAACGCTATGAATCCGAAGCGAAGTGGAAACAGATGATTACGCTTGCTGCGATGTTGTCGATTTTTGTTTCCTGCATTGGATTATTTGGGTTGGCAACTTTTAATGCAGAAACGAGAGTGAAGGAAATTGGCGTGCGTAAAGTATTGGGTGCTTCGGTGGCAAGTATAGCGACTTTACTTTCAACGGATTTTGTGAAATTGGTTTTAGTAGCTGTTGTAATCGCTTTGCCAATATCCTATTACACAGTAAGTATCTGGTTACAAGACTTCCCCTATCGAATAGAAATATCCTGGTGGTACTTCGCCATTTCAGCGCTGCTGGCCATCACCGTGGCGATAGTTACGGTTGGTTTTCAGAGTATTAAAACGGCGATGCTCGATCCGGTGAAAAGTTTGAGGAGCGAATAGCTCTTGGCTTTGAGCTTTATTCAGTTTTCAACCAAAACAGGTGATAATTTTTCTTTTGCTAGTGATCAACAAAAAGCCCTAATCCAGTATTATCACCAAACGATAGGACTTAACTAACGTTTGTGATTAGAACCAATGGCAAATTCTTTTATTTTTTCAGTTACAACCAAGCTAATCGCCAGCCGCTAACAGCCATAAGCTATGTTAAAAAACCACATCAAAATCGCATTTCGGAACCTGTTGAGTTCTAAATTATTCACTAGTTTGAATGTCCTTGGGCTTACGGGTGGGATGGTGGCGGCTGTGTTTATTCTGCTTTGGGTTGAGAATGAATTGAGTTTTGACGCGTATCATCAAAAATCAGAGAGAATCAGCCGGATCATTACGCATTTGCAGGTGAGCAAGGAGGAAACCTGGCACTGGGCAGCAACGCCGATGCTACTTGCCGGAGAGATAGAAAAACTACCGGAGACGGAGACGGTGACCCGCAAAACGATTGCATCCACTTTATCTCTCAAAATTGGTGACCGAAAAATCAATGGAGAAAATGCTATTTATGCCGATTCGAACTGGTTTGAGGTTTTTGATTACCAATTCGTGGACGGATCTGCGGCAGATTTTGCCACTGGAGTCCGAAATATCGCAATGACCGAATCGAAAGCATTGCAGCTTTTTAAGAAGTCTGATGTGGTGGGGCAAATTATCCGGATTGATACACTGGATTATACCGTTTCAGCGGTTTATAAAAATAATCCGGCCAATTCCAGTTTTCAACACGACTACATACTTCCGCTCGCTGCCCTTTGGGCAAACCCGAAAAGTTATGCCAATGACAACAGCTGGAACCAGTTTAACTATGAAACATTTGTGGTTTTAAGAGCTGATGCCGACCGAACCAAACTAGGTAAAAAGCTGACTTCGATCATCTCTACTATGAAAAAAGACGATGACGGAAATCCCTCCACAAATACGGTTTTGGCGGCAGAGCCGCTAGCTAATATACATTTTAACAACCAGATACAAGGAGCAAGCCAGGATTTGGGAGACAGGCGAAGCATTTATATTTTCTTTGGTTTGGCGCTTGTTATCCTTTTGGTTGCCTGTATTAATTACGTGAATCTGACTACGGCGCGAGCCAGTGTACGCTCGAAAGAAGTTGGCGTGAAAAAGCTTTTAGGGGCCAAAAGTTCTCATCTTTTTGGTCAGTTCATGACCGAATCCGTGTTGACTTGCCTTGCTGCCTTTTGTCTCGCATTGAGTCTGATCTATTTCTTAATGCCTGCTTTCAATTCGCTTACCGGTAAATTTTTTGAGTTTTCGCCAGCCAATCTTTCGCTTTGGTATGTACTGGTCGGGACTACCCTGACTGCCATTTTGCTGACTGGCGTCTACCCGTCGCTGCTGCTTTCGTCTTTCAAGCCATTCGAAATTTTAAGGGGAAACAATGTTTTGGGATCCGCCAATGGAAGTTTCAGAAAAGGGTTGGTTGTGGTTCAATTTACGGTAGCAGTCGTTTTTCTTATTTCCACACTGGTCGTATTTCAGCAAATGAAATTTATCAGGGAAAAAGAACTCGGTTACGATCGTGCGCACACTTTTACATTCCGGATTCCCTGGGCATTAAAATCGAAAGCTGAGCCCTCCACATTTAAAGCAAGGCTTCTGAACGAATCAAGTGTGGCAGACGTGACCGTTGCAAGCCAGAGTATTGTTCAGATCAGCAGCAGTTCCACGGGTTCCTATGATTGGAATGGGCATCCTAAAGATTTCAATCCAACAGTTTCTCAACTTGCCGTCGAAGATAATTTTCGGAAAATGTTTGGTCTGAAGATGAAGGAGGGAAGGTGGTTTGCTCCGAACGGCATCGCTGATGCGAGTAATGTTGTGCTGAATGAAACGGCAGTCAAAAAAATGAATTTGCCAAAACCGCTTATTGGGCAACGATTTGACTTTCAGGGTAAAAAAGGGGTGGTGATTGGTGTTGTTAAAGATTTTCATTTCAAAAGTCTGCGTGAGAAAATAGAACCACTCGTATTGTTTCAAGATCCTGCATGGAGTTTGGGACTGTATGTAAAAGCGCAGCCAGGCAAAGAAGCTGAAGCAATTAAGGCCGTCGAAAAAATTTGGAACGAAATGATTCCTAACGGTGCACTGGCCTATCAATTTCTGGATGATACTTATGATCGACTATACAAAAGCGAGCAACGTACTGCTTCTTTGTTCAACACGTTCACCGTCATAGCCATACTGATTTCGTGTATGGGTTTGTTCGGACTAGCCACCTTTACGGCTGAAAGGCGAATTAAGGAGATCGGAATCCGCAAAGTTTTGGGCGCATCAGTGTCAGCGATCGTGACACTGCTTTCAACAGATTTTATCATTCTGGTGGTTATTTCGATTATTGTTGCTTCACCGATTGGCTTCTATTTTATGAACGAATGGCTGAAAGGATTTGAGTACAAAATGGAACTGAACTGGATCATTTTCGCTAGTGCAGGAATTTGCGCAGTGCTGGTGGCTTTATTTACCATTAGTTATCAGAGTATAAAAGCTGCGCTAATGGATCCGGTGAAGACGTTGAGGAGCGAGTAGCTTTTAGTGTTTGGCTATCAGCTATTTGGATGTAAAATGCAGATTTCGAATTGTAAAATAAAAATCAATTTCCCTAACGACTCTATGTCTTTAAAAGCTAACAGCCATAAGCTAATCGCTAACAGCCATGTTTAAAAACTATCTAAAAATCGCCTTCCGCAGTCTCTGGAAAAACCGGCTGTTTACGGGTATCAATTTGCTGGGACTTTCACTTGGACTGGCAAGCGCGGGTGTCCTGATCCTTTTTACGCAACGAGGAGTTACTTTTGATTCCTTTCACAAGAATAACGAACAGCTATATTTCGTACAGACCGAGGGGAAAGATGGGCGCTATAACCAGACCGTTTACCCGATCCTGGATCAACTGGTGAAAACCTTCCCTGAGATTGAAACCGGAACGCACGTACAAGGCTGGAATAATGTCTGGATCAATTACAAAGGCAAAGACATTCAGGGAGATACCAAATATGTGGATACCACTTTCTTTGATGTTTTTTCTTTTAAATTAAAATATGGTAATCCTCAAACTGCTCTGAAAAAGCGGGAATCCATTCTGTTGAATCAGGATGTGGCGAAGGTGCTTTTTGGTAGGAAAAATCCGGTGGGTGAGACGGTTACGGTAAATGATACGCTCAGTTTCACGGTTACGGGCGTTCTGGATCCGGTGCCTTCCAATTCTTCCATTCAATTTGAAGTGCTGGTGCCGATCGCGAATCTGGAAGCTAATAAGAATTTCGCCGAAAATGCGGATTGGTATAACACCTTTGCAAGGGTTTATCTCAAAGTGAAGAAGGACACAGATATTCCCAAGCTGGAAGCCAAGTTCCCTGCTTTTGCAAAAACGCATTTCAGTGACGAGGTAAAGGACAGGAAAATCAGAGTAGCCCCGCTTGCGGAATATATTCACTACGAAAACCCGGGTTTCAAATGGATGATCTATGGTTCGATTGCCATTGCTGGTTTTATTATACTGATCATCAGTATCAATCTCATCAATCTGAATACGGCCATTTCATTTACCAGGGCAAAAGAAGTGGCGGTCCGGAAGGTTACGGGTTCGACGTTAAAGCAAATTCTGATTCAATTCTGGACGGAATCGGGGATCGTTCTGATCGCTTCTCTTTTTCTTTCCGTTCTTTTCGGAATATTTTATCTGGTTCCGCAGTTCAACGAGTTTCGTAAAGAGCGGATGCAGCTCATCATCAGCTGGGAGCAGGATTATGTCACCATTCTGACGCTGGTTGGGATCATCACTTTAATTACAGTGGTAGCAGGAACGTATCCCGCCCTGTATCTGAACCGCCTCGATATCCGGGACACGATCAAGGGGAAACTCACCAATAAACCTCAATCGGGAGGATGGCGTAGAGGAACACTGATTGTTATCCAATTTGTGATTTCCTTTGGCCTCGTCATCGGTGCCATTACTGTCAGGAAACAAATCAGCTTTATGCGGGAGGCGAATCTGGGGTTTGATAAAACAGGCGTTGTCGTTGTGCAGGCCGATATGCAGTATAAAGACGAGGAAGCCGCCATGAGTCACTTCAAGCCGATTCTGGATGATTTGAATCAGGACTCGAGAGTGAAAAGTGTTTCTACTTCGGGCGTGGTGCCGACGAAGTACTGGAGTAACTACAATGCCTATTTGCCAGAGGGAGCAACGGATAAGGAAATACGTTTCAAGCATGTGGGTACAGGGGCACGGTATGCTGAAACATTTGGCATCAAAATGCTTGAAGGGAGAGATTTTTCGGATGAACTGGATAAAAACCAGGCTTATAAACATGTGGTGATCAATGAATCTGCGATGAAGGCAATGGGTTGGAAATCGGCAGTGGGTAAACGCCTCCGTCAGAAGAGTAATCCCGAAATTTACACGGTCGTTGGTGTGATGAAGGACTTCCATTACCAGGATCTGAAAGAGAAAATCGAGCCACTTTTGCACTGGTATGAAGGGCCTGAAGGACTGAACAGTTATGTGACAATCAAATTTCATAACATCATTCATGCAAAACAAGTACTGGCAGACCTAGAATCAAAAATGAAGAAAATTCCCGCTAAAAAGCCATTCAGATATTTTTACCTGACAGACGAAATCAGTCGCCAGTATAATCATCTGGATGGGATATGGAAAATGCTCAACTTTGTTACAACACTTTCTGTGATTATCGCTTTGGCGGGTATTTTTGGGCTTATTACATTGGCAGGAAATCAGCGTACCAAAGAAGTGGGTATACGGAAAGTCTTGGGTGCCAGTGTTGCTGGAATTGCAGTTCTTTTATCACGGGATTTTGTTGTATTGGTACTTATTTCGGTCGCAATCGGCGTGCCGGTTGGTTATGGCTTTATGGTAAACTACCTGTCGAGCTTTGAGTATCACATCTCGGTTGAATGGTATATTTTTGCTCTTGTAGGCTTTTCGGCCTTGCTTCTTACGGTTGTCACGGTAAGTATTCAAAGTATCCGGACTGCATTGATGGATCCGGTGAAGAGTTTGAGGAGTGAGTAGAGGCTTTCAGGCAAGGGGTGTTTAGAAATTGTATTTTGATGGTTTGGTCGTTCTTTAATATCGGTATGCTAAATTCTAAAACCAGATTCCTGTGTTTTCTAATGGGATTACCCATTGGCGTATTCGGACAAGCATTTACAGGGAGGATAAGCGATAGTCAAAATGCGACTCCTTTGCCGTATGCCAGTATTGGAATTAAAGGAAAAAGCATTGGCGGAATAGCTGATTCGGAGGGGTATTTCCATATTAATATAGCGAATGCAGCTGTGACTGATACAATCGTTGTAAGTTACCTTGGCTACCATTCTAAAACATTTGTCAAGCGTGATGTGATGCAATCTCAATATGAGATTAAGCTTGACCCTTATGCCCTTCAACTTAATGAGGTGGTGGCTCGTGGCAAAAGAGAAGTAATTGTTATCGGCAACAAAAATCCAAGTGCGCGATACACGGGCTGGGGAGACTATAATAGTTCAAGAGGTCGTTTGAGAGGCGTTGCTGTTGAAACCAACGAGACCCCGCTAAAACTGGGTAAATTTAAAATGCATCTCGAGGCTTGTGAATTTGATAGCGTGCGTTTCAGGCTCCATGTTCTACCCTTAGGAGAGAATTATTCAGGCGATTTAAAAGCTGAATTATTGAAAGAAAATGTGTTTTTTAATGCTTACAAAGGTCAAAGGTGGGTAGATGTTGATTTATCCAAGTATAACCTCGTGATTCATCAAAATATCATTGTCGCTGTGGAATGGGTTGATGCATGGGTAAAAAGCGAAGAGAGGAACGAGAGTTATCAGCTGACTATTTCAACTTCACGAAAGGAAGGGTTTTTATACAGCAGAAAAACGCCCGAGGAAACATTCTCGGTACTAAGGTTAAAATACACGCCAACCATGTATTTAGAGACATATAAGCTTGGAAACCAGAAAGTTTCGGATGAATAGGGCTTTTGCCAGAACCGGGTCAATTTTGTAAGCGTTGTTGGCTTGAAATGTTTGGAGCTTATGGTTTAGACTTTCACTCCATTCAATTGAATCCTTTTTGATATTTTTCTGAAATTACACCTTGTTCAACACCGAACAAAAAGTGTTCGATTCTGAACGTTTTCTTTAAACGATTTGGTATTATTGGTTTGATTGTCAATGATTTATAAATGTTGGTGCTGGTTGGTACGATAATACAGGTAAAATCATTGTTTACCACGACTAATTGATAATAGCGCAAAGCCAATAGCTCACTGCCAACAGCCATGTTCAAAAACTACCTGAAAATCGCCTTCCGTAATATCTGGAAAAGTAAAGGTTATGCCTTTATAAATATCGTTGGACTCTCAGTGGCATTCTGCGTCAGCGTTTTTCTGTTCCTGACATCCTACTTTCAGTTAACGTTCGACGATTTTCATGAAGACGGGGATAGGATTTACCAGACCTATTTCTTTTCCAATAATCCTGAAAAAGTTGAGAAGTCAGGTTCCATGCCCTTCCCGATTACGCCTGCTTTGAAGTCGGAATTTCCAGAAATTGAAGCGGTTGCAAGAATTGTGAATTCCAGTGATGTTGTTGAAT
This sequence comes from Dyadobacter sp. 32, assembly GCF_902506755.1. Taxonomy (GTDB): domain Bacteria; phylum Bacteroidota; class Bacteroidia; order Cytophagales; family Spirosomataceae; genus Dyadobacter. The sequence goes on from NZ_LR735258.1 coordinate 6,315,976, forward strand.
ACAAGGGCAAGTTCTTCGATAAACAAGTTAAATTCACAGAGCCTGATTTTTTGAAGATATTCTCATTCCCATTCGTCAAAGGTAACCGGGAGTCTGCGCTCGCTGATTTGAGCAGTATTGTAATTACTGAGAATATGGCGAAGGCAGTTTTTGCTAATGAAGACCCCCTAGGACAGTTTTTGCAATTGGGATTGGCTGGGAGTAAAAAGCAATATATCGTTACGGGTGTGCTGGCCGACGTTCCAGAAAATTCGACAATCAGATTTGATGCTTTTGTACGATCTGAAAATTACAGAGGCTATCAGGGAGAAAAAGATGCCTGGGACTCACATTCGCATCAGGTTTATTTAAAATTGGGAGCAAATACCAGTCAGGCTACTTTTGAGCAACGCCTTAGACCTTTTGCCCGAAAATATTTTGCTGGTAATATAGCGGCTCTTAAAAAACAAGGAGCTAAGGCGGATGAACGGGGTGACCTATTTGCCTTAAGATTGCAAAAATTGAAGAATATCCATTTTGACACGGACATCGCAGGTGGCGGTGGAGCAGCACCCAAAGCGCTGGTGTACGCGCTGATGGGCATCGCATTTTTTATACTGCTCATTGCCTGCATCAATTTCATTAATCTCAATGTGGCAAGGTCGTTTATCCGAGCCAGGGAAGTTGGCGTGCGGAAATCCCTTGGAGCACTCAAAAATCAACTTTTTGTGCAGATATGGGGAGAAGCTGCCGTTATTTGTTTTGCCGGGTTTTTGGTGGGAATTGTACTGGCAATCCTGTTGCTCCCTACTTTTAATGCCACTTTTCAGGCAAAACTGAGTCTGGGCTTTATGCTTCAACCAGATAAGATTGCTTTAATTCTGGGGTTGTTTGTTCTGGTTACGATGTTAGCCGGGGGGTATCCTGCCTGGCAAATGTCCAAATTCAATGCCGTGGAGGTTTTGAAAGGAAAGGTGACGATGAAGAAGCCCGGTATTCTTCGTAATACATTGATCATTACTCAGTTTTCCCTATCAAGTCTTTTAATATGCTGTACCATTATAGCTGTTCAGCAGGTCAATCACCTGAGGAATCAGCCGTTGGGTTTTCAAAAAGAGGAGGTGATCAGTATTCCTGTCGGAAACAAGATTAACGGTAAAATAGCCATGCAGCGAATAAGAAATGTTCTGGTCAGTGATCCAAATGTTCTCGCCATTTCGGGGAGCGGGGTTAATCTTGGGCTTGGTCTTGACAGAAGTACTTCCCGGAGCGTAATGGGTTTCACATACAAGGAAAAGGAGATTTCTACAGACTGGCTTGGTGTAGATTACGATTATCTCAAGACATTAAATATCAAACTTTTGGGTGGACGCGAGTTTGATCCAGCCTATCCTGCCGATTCTTCCGACCGCGTTATTATCACGGAGAGTATGGCTAAAATGATTGGAGAGCCTAATCCCGTAGGGAAGTATTTTCAAACGGATACGGCTGGTGCCAAAATCCAGATTATCGGACTCATTCCGGACTTTAATCTGTATTCTGCAAAAAATGACAAGAAGCCGATCACCATTTATCTGAACAATACACCGGGCTATATTTTTGTGAGAGTCACACCGCAAAGTTTGTCCAAATCCATGGATAAGCTCAGAACTGTTTGGAAAGAGATTACGCCGGAATCGGAGTTCCAGGGCTCTTTCATGGATGAGAATACCAACAATTGGTATAAAGAAGAACAAAGGCTTTCAAATGTTTTCAGCCTCGCTTCGGGAATCGCCATCGTGTTGTCCTGCCTTGGGCTGTTTGCAGTGGCGCTGATTGTGATAGAGCAAAGAACCAAGGAAATCGGTGTGCGAAAAGTATTGGGAGCCAGTATTCCAAACCTTGTTTTTGTATTGTCTCAGGATTTTGTAAAACTGGTTGTCATCGCCATTCTGATCGCTTCACCACTAGCCTGGTTTTTTATGCAAAAATGGCTGGATAACTATCCTTATCGCATTGAAATCAGCCCTTTGGTTTTTGTCGGGGTAGGCATCTCTGCGATTTTTGTCGCCGTTGCGACCGTTAGTTTTCAGAGTATAAAAGCGGCATTGATGAACCCCGTTGAGAGTTTGAAGTCGGAATGAAAATTGTCATTTGCCGTCACGGGTTGGAAACAATACCTGACTGAAAATGACAACTCCTGACTCTTTCCTTCTTTTCTTCCAATCACCTTACAGCCATGATCAGAAACTATTTCATTACTTCATTACGAAACCTTCGTCGTAACTGGAATTTCACAGTAATCAATGTGATTGGTCTCACGCTGGGATTAGCCTGTTGTTTGCTGATTTTCTTTACCGTGCGGTATGAAACCAGCTTTGACATGCATCACCCGGATGTTGATCAGTTATACCGGTTAATCAGGTATACGAAGGAACGTGGGGACAAAGGTTATTCCCAGGGTATGCCACTACCAGTACTTGCTGCGCTGAAAAGCGATTTTCCGGAAATCAAGGACCAGATCACTTGTACTTATGCGATGCGGGAAACTATGATTACGACTACGGAAAACGGCATTAAAAAGAAGTATGAAGATCCGCAATATACCGTTTCTTTTGTCGGACCGGAGTATTTTAAATCACTGCATTACGAGTGGCTGAAGGGTTCTCCATCTACGTCTTTGAATAATCCGGGGTCGGTAGTATTGGCTAAAAGTCAGGCTGAAAGATATTTTGGAAAGGCGGGCGCAATGGGGAAGACAATAAGAGTGAATAATCACAGAGATTTTGTGGTAACCGGCATTGTTGCTGATCCACCCGCTACCACAAATTTCCCGTTTCTTACGATGCTGTCGTTCTCCTCTCTCAAAGATTATGGTGCGTTTACCAATTGGGACGACTGGGTTTCTACTTATGGAGGCGGACAAATTTACCTTAAACTACCTCAAAGTGTTAGTGAGCAACAGTTTGAAAAACAATTGCTCACTTTCAATAAAAAATACTTTGATGCCAAAACGGCTTCCGAAACTGATTTGTTGCTCCAGCCTGTCAAGGAGATTCATTTTAACACCAAAATGAGTAATTACACGGGGCGTACCATCAGCAAAGGAATGATCTGGACCATGGTATTGGTAGGTATTTTTATCCTGATTGCAGCTTGTGTGAACTTCGTGAATTTGTCGACGGCTCAAGCATTGCGACGTGCGAGGGAAGTGGGTGTTCGAAAAGTGCTGGGAAGCACCCGGGCACAACTGCTACGTCAGTATTTTTCGGAGACAGGGGTCATCACTTTTATTTCCGTAGCGCTGGCCATGACTGTGTCCCAGCTTATTCTGCCCTATGTTGCGTCAGTGCTTAACATTACTTCCAAGGACGTTCTGTTTTTTACAGACCCCGTCGTGATTACTTTCCTGACTTTTCTTGCCATTGTTACCACGTTGCTTGCGGGTTTCTATCCAGCCATGGTGGTTTCTGGATTTCAGCCCATCCTGGCTCTGAAAGGAAAATTGAAATCGGGAGGGAATGGGGAGGCAAACCTTCGCCGGGGACTGATAATACTTCAATTTACCATATCCCAGGTTGTGCTGATCGGGACCGTAATTGCTTACAGCCAGATGAAGCATTTCAGAACGATGGACGTGGGTTTTGAAAAAGACGCCATTGTAAACGTGCGTATCCCGGAAACAAACTTTGAGAAAATGGATGCATTGCGAGCCAGGCTATTGCCGGAGGCCGGTATTCAGTCCATGACTTTCAGTGCCTTTACACCCATGTCACAGAGCAACTGGCAAACAGCATTTAAGTTTGAAAATGACTCGGAGTTCCTCAACTTTGAAGTAGTAATGCGTCCGGCCGACACAGCTTATGTGAAAACCTATGGAATGGAAATAATTGCTGGACGCATGTATCTGCCTGCTGATACCATTCGGGAGTACGTAGTGAACGAAACTTTTGTGAAAGCAATGGGTATGAAAAACCCGGAGGAAATACTGGGTAAAAGAATGGCCATCGGGGGCTCGGAAGTGAAGCTGCCCATTGTAGGGGTGGTCAAAAATTTCAACACGTATAGCTTACACAGGGAGATCATACCTTGTGTGCTCACCTCCAAAAAGGACAATTACTTCAACCTCGGAATCAAGCTTGGAAAGAATTCGGATAAAGCCATTATTGAGCGCATCGAGAAAGCCTGGTCGTCGGTTTATTCGGATTATTTGTTTAAATACACCTTCTTTGACGAAACGCTCAACAATTTTTATGAGAAGGAAGAAAAGCTTTTTTCCTTATTCCGTATTCTGGCGGGTATTGCCATTTTTATCGGGTGTCTCGGTCTTTATGGCGTCGTGGCATTTATGGTCGAATCCCGCACAAAAGAAATGGGAATTCGTAAGGCAATCGGAGCTACCGCTTTCAATATTTTGAGCCTTTTTTCCATAGATTTTGTAAAACTGGTGACGTTATCACTTGTTGTTGCCTCGCCACTGGCATGGTATGGAATGAATGAGTGGCTGAAAGATTTCAGTTATCGCATAGAAATAAGTTGGTGGATATTTGTCCTGACGGGGATTTCCGTAATGGCCATCGCACTGATAACCATAAGCTTTCAAAGTATAAAGGCTGCATTTATGAATCCCGCTGAGAGTTTGAGAAGCGAATAGGAGGAGTTCGAATACACGTTTTTAGCAACTATAACTCATAGGCAATCAATAGATAAGCGCGTCTGATCACGGACTTTAAATCGCTGTATGGGGATATTCCATTAGTCATTTCATACCGTAAATTAAAGGAAGTCTTTTTGACCTGAGTGGCAACCCCAAATACTATACCCTGCTCATGTTTACGAGTGTCATTTATAGCTTTTCCGCGGGTTCCGTTGTTCCGTTCAGTGCTTTCTAAATAGTTTTTTTGCCAGATTATGAATGCGTTGGAGATGCCCGCGCTTAGAAACAGGTTGAATTTATTGTCAACTACTTTGTAACTTACAAGGTTATTGAACTTTAAATAGTTTAAACTGAACATCGTTTCTGACCTTTGCAATGCCCCATTGCTTGTCAAAAATTCGATATTTTCTTTTGATTTAAGAAATGTAAGCAAAGCCTCATTGTTCAGAGACAGTTTTTTACGGGTTCTGGCGAAAGTAAGATTCAGAAAACCACCGACGGTTGGTCGGTACGAAGGCTTGAAGTTGGTTATGTAAGGTCCATAAAAAATATCACTACCCCTGAACTCTAATTTGGATCTGGTAAAGCCGGCAAGAATGCCCGACTTTATTGAAAGCTTTTCTGGTTCAGGGTTGAATGTGGGATTGGCCCCCGTACAATCGTAATATTTTTTTACTACTGATGACAGAGAAGTCAGTTCATATTTAAGCGAATTAATTTTTAAAGAAGCGCAGTCTCCGAGGTATTTTTGAAGTTGTTGCTTGTAGGTTTCTACCTCAATAATTTTTGATACATCCCCTCCGGGAGTATACTTGTGGAAAATGAGTGGTTCAAATTTTGAATCTTCATAGATATAAAATTGCCGCCGGATGTCATTTGTTTCCAAAGAGTAGAGGCATTTAGTGCCTTCAACAATTTTGCGTAGAAGCGCTGTCACAGGTATCATTTTAGGTGTGGGCGAACTGGAAAGATCGTTCAGGTTGAATGAGCTCACATTTGTCATTACATTAGCCTTGACGTAAGATTCGTCTTCGACCTTGAAAGCAACGATCTGACTCATATCATAGTTACTGCTGCCCCCCTCAGGTGTCGTCTTAAACTCAATAGTGATAGGGTTTTTCGCCCAATTACGTCTGTTAATTAACCCATGGAGCGTGTCTTCCTTTTCAACAACGACGTAGCCTCGTTGAAAATTCTTCTGAGCGAGCAGAACGGAAGAATTAGAAATGGTTAGCAGCAAGATGATGGCGGGTAAATATAATCTCATGAAAGTTTATTACGAGGGTACCTTAGTTTAGATCGGTCGCCTTTTCGGGCAATTGGCGTAACTTTGCAAATATATCATTAATGAATACTGGTGACAAAACAATTATTTCCTACCGCCATATTTTAGTATGAATAAATACCTACGCACTCCGCAGGTTGTTTGCGGGAAAAATAAAACATGGAGCCACACGGCAGAAAAATTTTTAAAAAAAGGACAGCAGGTTCAGTATCCAGTCAGCGAGACTGAGTCCCAACAGCCGGAGGAAAATTTCTGTGGTAGATTTAAGTTGCGCAGATCTAATTTTGGGTATGTAGTCAGATCATCGGTCAAATATCAGGGATGTTTATCGAGGGCTTCAACTTCCGCGGGTCGAAGTTTTAGAAATTACCAATGAATACAAATTTTTGGACGAAGAATTGATTGATATCCTAAATCTGGAACAGTATTACCGTTATGATTATTTCAGATCTTTCAATTTTAGCTTGAATTATAAGTTTGGAAAACTGAAAGACGCGATTAAAAAGAACAAACGTGGTATCCGAAACGATGATGTACAGGGTGGGAATTGAATTTAATTCTTTGATTCACATAAAGTTTTTTAACGGTTTTGGATGCATATCTCAACACGGATATACCATTTCTGATCACCTTACCATCCAATCCCATAGTCCTCCCCATGATTGCTCGATCCGCCCCAGAAGCTTCCGTGCTGCCAGTCAAAATAGATGGCGTTGATGGGGCCACTGGTTCTTGGCTGGTAGGTGAGTTTGTAACCCATTCGCGATAATTCTTTCCGGGTCCAGGGCGGCATAGCCTCATTGAGGATGAGTCCGCCAGGTAACTTTTCATGTTCCCCAAAGGTGCTGTACATTTGAAGCGTTTTAAAACTCGGCGCTTCGGTAGATTCCTGAACGGTCATTCCGAATTCAACGATGTTTAGAAAAAATTGCAGTAATAGCTGATCCTGTTCGTCGCCAGCTTGCTTTGCAAAAGACAGAAACGGTTTGCCATCCATTAAAGCCAGGCTCGGCGTTAGCGTCACACGTGGACGCTTTCCGGGTTCCACTACATTGAAAGGGTTTTCCCGGGCATCCAGTACGAACGATTGCATGCGCTGGCTAAGACCAACACCTGTATTTCCGGCAATACAGGCAGGTACCCAGCCGCCGCTTGGCGTGATCGATACCACCCAGCCTTCCTCGTCAGCAGCTTCAACAGATGTGGTTCCGGCGGTGAACTCTTCCAGATATTTTCCGTCCAGGCCATGCTTATTTCTATCCAAAGATGCGTGAAAATTGCCCCAGGATTTGATCTGTTCGGTATAGGGGTTCTTTTTTTCTTCAAAAGGGTAGGGGTCGCCGGGCAGAACCTTTGGGTCATTCATTTCCCAATTGATGAGTTTGATACGCTCCCGTGCATATTCCTTAGACAGCAGGCCCTTCATGGGTTCTTCCGGCGCGAAAGCCGGATCGCCATAATAAAAATCGCGGTCAGCAAAGGCTAGGTTCATCACTTGATACATGGTATGAATGTACTTTGATGAATTGTATCCCATACTTTTGAGGTCGAAGTTTTCAAGCATATTCAGTGCCTGCAGCATAACGGGCCCCTGTGTCCACTGTTGCATTTTGTAAACTTCAATTCCCTTGTAATTGGTCATCAATGGTTCCTCAATTTTCACCTTCCAATTGGCCATGTCCTTTTCGGTAATCAGCCCGCCCTGTTCCTGGCATGCTCTTGCAATTTCTTTGGCTATATCGCCCTTGTAGAACCGGTCATAAGCTGCATAGATTGCTTCCTTCCTGCTTTTGCCATTTTTCAAAGCCAGCTGCTCCGTGTCAACCAGTTTTTGCAGGGTGGTGAGCAGGTCTTTTTGAACAAAAATTTCTCCAGCATCAGGTGCTTCTCTTTTGTTGCCGTAGTGCGGAAGGAATACTTTTTTGGAATACGGCCAACCCTTTATCAATGCCTTGTTATTCTCGATGGCGTTGGCGGTTTGTCCCTCAATGGGGTAGCCTTCCGCAAGCTGCATGGCCGGTTTTAAAACATCCTTCAGACTCATTTTTCCGTATTCGGCCAGCATGGTCAGAAGGCCTCCGGCTGTTCCTGGCGTTGTAGCCGCCAATGGACCGTACTCTGGCGGATATTTCATTCCCTTATTCTTAAAAAAATCGGCGGTTGCACCTGTTGGAGCTACGCCCATTGCGTTGATTGCTATGACTTTTTTTGTTTTTGGATTGTAGATCAATGCCTGTGTTTCTCCGCCCCAGCTCAGCACATCCCACATGGTGCAGGTAGCTGCAAGCATCGCACAGGATGCGTCAATCGCATTGCCACCCTGGCTGAAAATCATCGCACCAGCTGTTGCAGCCAAAGGTTTCCCGGTAATCGCCATCCAGTGTTTGCCGTGAAGTGGCGGTTTTTGGGTGGTTACAGGAAAATTGTTGAAAGACTGGGCCAGTGTATAACCTGTAATACATAGAAGCAGAAGAATGGAGTATAAGCGTTTTGGTTTCATCACGTTTGGCGGATCAGAAGATATGGAAATGGTGCTTTTAAAACTCAAAATGCATTGAACCACCTTGGTTCTCAGTCGTTCTTAGCTGTATAAAAGTAGCGAAAAATAAAGAAAATCATGACTTGGGTTAATTCCCTCTGGTCTGTCGATTTGTTGCAAATATAATCGGGGAGGAGATCTTTGTGTGAAATCAATTGTTTTAACCTGATCACAGAAAGTATAAGATTCGCCAAACCTGATTTGTTCATCCCAATTGAGAGTAATCTTTTTTACGTACACTCCATGTCCGGATTATAATAGGATGAAAATTGAGAGTAAGGGCCCATTACTCGTTAATAGTCGTATATCTTTACATTTGGATATTTAAATTCTGTTCAGTTGAAGCAGTCGTTGAAATCAAATGGATTTAAGCAGTAAAAAGAATTCCTACCTTTCCGTTGAAATCGGGGGCACCAAATTGCAACTGATCGTTTATACAAAAGGTGGCGAAGTGTTGAAACGTTGGCGGTATAACGTGATCAAGGAGCTGGGAGCGGCAGGGATACAGGAACAGATCAGGCAGGGAATTGAAGAAATAAGGAATGAATTTGTAATCATCGGAACCGGAGTCGGTTTTGGAGGTCCGGTAGACCGGCATTCTGGTGTCATTGGTGTGTCGCATCAAATAGGCGGGTGGTCAGGTTTTCCACTGGCAGCATGGCTGGAAGATCTTACAGCATCGCGGGTGCAGATTGAAAACGACGCTAATGTGGCTGCGTTGGGCGAGGCAACGTACGGGGCCGGACGCAATTACGATACGGTTTTTTACATGACCATTGGAAGTGGCGTGGGAGGTGGGTTGGTGCAGAATGGCACACTTTATCATGGCCGATCGCAGGGAGAAAGTGAAATTGGGCATTTACGATTGACTGAAAACGGTACCACGCTGGAAAGCCTTTGTGCTGGCTGGGCCGTGGATTCCCAAATAAGGGAGGCGGCCGCTCACCATCCGGATAGCATTATTTCCAGACTGACAGCAGATGAAAAAGGTGGTGGTGAGGCGCGCTTTCTGGCCCCGGCATTAACTCAGGGTTGTGAAGTAGCTGCGGAGATTTTGCAAAATCTTGTTGCCCGGTTATCTTTGGGGTTGTCGCACGTGGTTCATCTGTTTAATCCGGATATAATCATTTTGGGTGGAGGTATATCCCTGATCGGTGAGCCGCTCCGGTTTGGTGTAGCACAAAAACTACCTCATTTTGTGATGAAAGCCTTGCATCCAATGCCCCGAATAGCACTCGCAGGCCTTGGTGAAGATGTTGTTCCGATGGGTGCATTGGCTTTAAGCATCAGTATTGAATCGTAATTATTTTACCAATTTATTTATATGGAATCCTACATCAAAAACTATTTCCAAAAGCAGCAGGATACCCTAGCAGGTATTCCAGCCGGTCAAATTTCTGAGATTATTGAAAAATTTAAAGAAGCACTTAAGAGCGATCGCCAGATTTTTGTTATTGGCAATGGCGGGAGTGCTGCCAATGCAAGTCACTTTATAACTGATTTGGGAAAAGGTGCATCCGATAAAACTTACAGACGGTTTCGCTGCCTGTCGCTGAACGATAATGTCAGCTGGATGACAGCATTGGGAAATGATTATAGTTATGAAGAGGTGTTCTCCCGGCAACTAGCTAATTTCGGTCGTCCGGGTGATATTCTTTTCAGTATGAGTGTAAGTGGTAATTCGCCGAATCTGGTAAAGGCTCTTGAAGCAGCCGATGAATTAGGCATGTACACCATTTCACTGGTAGGTGGTAAGGTAGGAGTATTGGGCGAGAAATCAGATCTGGCTGTTGTTATCGACGATCTGCATTACGGTCGCGTGGAGGATGCCCACATGGGAATATGCCATGTCATTTGCTATGCATTTATGGAAAATGAGGCGCTGCAGAAGGAAAATTAGATTTCTGAGCCAGGTTCACTCAGGATAGGGTGGACCTGCTTCTCTTTTGCATGCAAGCATCATCTCTTGCTGAGGCCAATCCATCAATTTTCTATAGAAACCGGCGTTGGCCCGGGTGACTGATCGGATCACAACTTCCCTACCTGAATCTCCACCCTCCTGTTTTTGACTTTGTTCTCCTCGGTATCATTGGGCGCTATGGGTGCGTCCGGACCTTTGTAGGTCAGCGAGATCTGCTGTGGCTGCACACCTTTCTTTTTCAGATAATGCGCCACAACCCGCGCACGGTGTTCAGAGAGCATGAGGTTTAAATCTCGCTTGCCTACATTATCGCTATGGCCGGTTATCCTTGCTTTCGCATCCCGCTGACTTCTGAGAAATTCTGAAATGGAATCCAGCGTCAACTTAGTTTCCTGTCTCATCTCATAGCTGCTTTGGTCGAAATGGAGCGTGCGGTTTTGAAAAGCGTTCACTATATTATTCACTGGCATTACAATTTCCTTCATTGATTCCGGTCCGCTCACATGGATGGATTTGAAATTCAGCCCTGGTTTAATGGTATAGCGCTCACTGCTTAAAGTGGTGTTGCTGCCCGTGTGGACCGCATTTAGGGTTTGCTCACCAAGAAGTGCGTTTTCAAACATGATCTCTTTCCATGGGCTTCCCTTAAGGTATGGCAGCCACGCAGAGCCGGAACCCTTACTGCGGTATTCGATGGGTAAACTGTCTGGAGCATTGAATGTCATTGACACAATCGGCAGCACCACCTTCTGGAGTTTTATTTGATAGATCACTTCGCCTGTGCCGGTGTTTTCTGATTTGAGACTGCCTTCATAATCCTGAAAGCCTGCTGAAGTGACTTTCAAGTCAATTTGATCAAGCTCTCCTACAAATGACGCGGTGGGCGCGCTGGTGGAGTCGGTATCGAGGCAGTAGGTGCGTCCTGTACGCTTAAAAGTAAGGCAGATTTTGGCGGTCAGTGCTTTACCCAGATAGGCGTCCCGCACCTGGAAATTCGACTTGGGAATATCATCAGCTTGTTCCAATACCTTTTTGCCTTTGGATAAGCCATTTAAAGGCCTGGCAACTTGCTGGGAATCGAGTGCTATCATTTTGAAATAGATGCGAAAGCGATCCTCCTTTTTTGTCTCACCCAGGAAATGAACAGGCGTTGTGATGGTTCGGTAACCTTTCGACTCGAAAGTAAGGTCGCTGGTAGAAACAGAAATGGGTATATCAAACAATCCATTTTCATCGCTTTCCCCCACTACCACATTCCTTTCATCGACTGTGGCAATCACCCGCGCTTTCAGATCAATACCCGTAGCCATATCCCAGCAGCTGCCGTAAATCCTGAGACTGTCGTTTGGTGCTCGTGACAGTTCTACCTGTGGCGCAGAGGTGCTGAGGGTTAGTAAAAATAGGAGAGAAAACATGGCTGATAGAAAATAGGTTTCCGTTTTTTAAAATGAAGATAGGATTTTGTAAACCCTGATTCACGTAAAACTAATAAAATAGTTGAAAGGCCGTGTTGATTAATACTAACAACATCTTACTCTGATTTTATCCGCGGTTGCAAAACAGGTTGCAGTACTTGGCGATACGCTACAAGGTCTGCAAACTGATGCAGTGGATGCTTTTATTTTTCCATATGTACAAATTGGAATGATATTTTTAATGACAAAACCTTTCACCAGCGATATCCTTGACAGTCAACAAAACACACGATCTTATGAAAGCGATTAAAATAATGATGATTATCCTCGCAATGTCAGCCCCTGCGTTTCTTTTTGCTCAATCGGAGTCGGGAAGTCATCAAACTTATCAGAGGAAGACTGTAAGGAAGTCAACAAAGCACCTGACGCGTAAAGACAGTCTAAAAACCAAGGAAAATGCACCCATATTGAACGACAACGGGACCTCGAGTACCACTGGTACCATCGACGGGCGAAGTAGTACGGGCCGACCCGGAGCAGACACACTGACCAGTTATTCGGTGAGAAAGAAGAAAACGACTGTAAAAACGGTTGATGGTACTTCTCCCGAAGCAGTAAAAAGTAGGAAGAAGAAGGATTAGTATGCCTATACATTCCGTGAACGCCTATACGTGACTCAGCGGTAATCAATCGCTGTGTTTTTTAGCTTTTTTCTTTGGTTGTAAATAACCTCCAAACTTTCGATCAATTCCATCCATTCTGTATACAAAATCCTCCGTTTTGTATACCCCTGATAGATTTCTGTTTGCCAATTTTGTACTGTTGAAATTTTGAATCAAATCATGATTAATATGAGCAGTATAAAGAAAGTAAATCTTGGAAGTCAGGGTTTGGAAGTGCCCGTTGAGGGGCTTGGGTGCATGGGGATGACCACCATCGCGGGAGGAAATATTTATGGAGTTGCGGACGAAAAAGAATCGATAGCAACCATTCACAGGGCGTTGGAACTGGGCGTGAATTTCTTGGACACAGCTGACCTTTATGGTCCTTTACTAAATGAAAGACTTATCAGCAAAGCCATTGCCGGAAACCGTGGAAAATATATCATCGCTACCAAATTTGGCTATGAAGTCGATGATGACGAGCAGCTGACCTGGCGTATCAATGGCCGGCCGGATTATGTTAAAAAGGCCATTGACCGTTCCCTTAAAAATTTGGACACCGATTACATCGACTTGTACTATCTCCACCGCGTGGATCCGGAAACGCCGATTGAAGATACCGTTGGCGCGATGGCGGAATTGGTGCAATCGGGCAAGGTAGGCTACATTGGTTTATCCGAGGTTTCCGCCGAAACACTACGTAAGGCTCACGCCATTCACCCCATCAGCGCAGTACAAACTGAGTATTCACTATTTGAGCGCAGCCCTGAAGAGAATGGTCTTTTTGATGCTGTTCGTGAGCTGGGAATCGGTTTTGTTTCCTATTCGCCACTGGGTCGCGGCTTTTTGACCGGCGATCTGAAAACGCCTGACGATTTCCCGGCCGATGATTTTAGAAGGTCCATTCCTCGTTTTCAGGGTGATAACTTTTACAAAAATCTTGAACTGGTCAAGGCAGTGCAGTTGCTTGCCGCAGAAAAGAATATAACCGAATCTCAACTGGCGATTGCATGGGCAGTCGGAAAGGGAACTGTTCCTATTCCTGGAACGAAACGTGTCAAGTATCTGGAAGACAACGTGGCAGCAGCAAGTGTCACTTTATCTCCCGCCGAGCTTGAAAAATTAGAATCAATTGTACCAGTGGGAATCATATCAGGCGACCGCTATGACCAGACTTCGATGGCAGGAGTGAACCTGTAACATGCGGACGTGTAGATTCTTGCCAGTCAAATATTGAAAATGATTTTAATCAACAGGAAAATGCCAACTTTATCCGGCACTTTCCTGTTTTCGTGTAAAGTGTTCAAATGAAAAACGACAGTCCTTACATCATCCACTCCCTTTCAGAGTATAGTCGCATTATGCAACTGCCTCAGCCAGAGCATCCGCTGATTAGCCTGATTGATTTGAGCTGTAACAGAAGCTTCCCTGACTTACCAGGGGACAAACTGATTCATGACTTTTACAGTATTTTTCTCAAAAAAAATATTGACGGACGGCTGGGCTATGGGCGTAAATATTATGATTTCAGTAACGGCGTGTTGGGGTTTTCTTCGCCAAAACAGGTTTTTACGATCAACAGACTTATCAATGTCTCGGAGATCAGTGGCTGGATGTTACTCATTCATCCGGATTTTATTCAGAAATATCCGCTGATCAAAAAAATGACGGAATATGGTTTCTTCTCATACGAGATGAACGAGGCGTTGCACCTTTCCGAAAAAGAAGAGACCGTCATTGAGCGAATTATCGGAGATATTCGTACCGAATACCAGCAGCCTATCGACGCATTCAGTCAGGATGTGATCGTTTCCCACATCGAAGTTTTATTGAATTATTCAAATCGGTTTTACAACAGACAGTTTATTACCCGTCGTCATTCGGAACAGGAGCCGATTGCCCGTTTTGAAGCGTTGTTAACTCAGATTTTGAATGACGATCATCTAACACAGTTGCCGACGGTGGCTGAACTTGCCGCTAAATTGAATGTTTCGCCGCATTACCTGAGCGATATGCTTCGATCGGTCACAGGACAGAATGCGCAGCAACACATTCACAATGGACTCATCGAGAAGGCCAAGGAGATTTTACTTACAACCAGCCTGAGTATTAACGAAACGGCCTTTAGGCTGGGGTTTGAGTATCCGCAATATTTCAGCCGTTTATTTAAAAGCAAAACGGGGGTCACGCCGGCAACTTTCAGGAAAAAGGTTGTAAGTAACTAGCATGAATAATAACCGCAGGATAGCTCAATCCTGTCCATCGCTGTCTCTTAGGAATCAGGATGAGCAAGTATGGATTGAGTAGATTAATCAGATAATTTCAATAATCAATATTGATATTATTTGTTTAATCTAAAATTCATACAATGTCATTTACGGTGTTTGTTAAAATCTGTTGGGGCAGTATTTGGAAGTCAACACCGTTTTCAAAAAAATCAGAGCCCTGCATTTTTCTCCAATTCCCTGAAATCTTCCCTGACTGGTGTAAAGCAGTCCAAAACCTTACACTCTGTAAGTGCTACAGCTGAATGCGGCGTCCAGGACGGAATGTAGGCGGACATTCCCGCTGTCAGTAGCTTTTTCTCCCCGTCAATATTGAACTCCAGCTCGCCTTCGAGCACGTGGCACCACTGTTCGTGGACATGGCTGTGCACCGGTAAAATGATCCCATCCTTAATCGTGAACCGGCAATATGTGGCTTGGTCAGAATGCGCAATTGTGCCGGAAATTCCTTCCCAGATCTTTACGATTTTTCCTGAATTATAATCTACAAATGGCATGGATAATGATTGTTTTGAAGTATAACATTACCAACATCAGGATGCCGCTGAAAGTTTATAGTCCTATATCGAACAGAATACTGTTCGGAAACGGACAATATTCTGTTCAGTAAATTGGTTTAATTTATTGAAATTCAAATAGTTATTGTACTTGTCAGTCTTTGGCTTACTATTTGATCAGCAAAAATGGAAAATATACGAATGTATGAAACGAACCTATCTGGGAGAGTTTGAAGAAATAGTCCTGCTGACCGTAGCGGTAATGGAAGGACAAGCTTATGGCGTGGCGCTTATGCATGAAATTGTGGAACAAACCGGCCGGGATTTACGATTGAATCAGGTGCATTCGGCCTTACAGCGATTAGAGGAAAAGGGGATGGTGAAGTCAATACTCGGGGAGCCTACCGCGGAACGTGGCGGGAGACGAAAACGGCTGTTTACGGTAACAGCTTACGGGCACCGGACTTTACAGGAAATTCAGGAGGTCAGGGTGAGTTTCTGGAACCGGCTGGTAAATCCGTTTAAGCTTGTTGTACAGGAGAATACGGCGGTGGGATAAGGGCAGGGGGAACCTGCCACCCCAAGCCCGGCGCCCCATGCCCACAAACCAAGGTTATAAAACCCGATAGACGCATGTCACCACCACCACCACTCGCCGACCGCTTTCTGAAATGGTTTCTTGCTCCGCATTTGCTTGAGGCCGTGCAAGGTGATCTATATGAAGCTTATGAGTATAATCGGAAGCGTCTGGGAGTCAGAAAAGCGCGCTGGCTTTACTGGTGGGAGGTTTTGGGATTTGTAAAACCAAGATATATCAAAAAGCAAAAACAGTCCTCTGACGTAGCAGAATTTTCATCATCCTTATTATTCAGCCACTATATGATACATAATTATTTCAAAATTGCCAGGAGAAATCTGGTTCGCAACAGAGCTTTTTCCGGAATAAATATCTTGGGTTTGGCACTTGGTATGGCTTCCAGTTTACTCATTTTCCTGTGGATACACGACGAATTAAGCATTGGCAGGCAATACGACAACGCTACAAATTTGTTTCGTATCATGGAACGTGAATTCACCGATGGTAAAGTTGTTGCAGACGATAATACGCCTGGCATACTGGCGGATGAACTCAAAAAGCAATTTCCGGAAGTGGTTCATGCGGCGGGCTTTTCCTGGCAGGAAGAGCATGTACTTTCAGTAGGAAATAAAACTGCCAGACAAACCGGCTGTTACGCCGGGACCGATTGGTTTAAGATGTACGGCATTCCAGTTCTTGCCGGCGAACCTTCCAGCGCACTCAACGCACCGAATAGTCTCGCAATTTCACGAAAACTTGCAGAAATTTATTTTGGTAATCCAGAAATGGCCATTGGCAAAACCGTTCAATTTGACAATACTGTAAACTATCAAGTGACGGCTGTTTTTGAAAATTTGCCTGATAGTTCGTCTGATCAATATGAGTTCTTACTAAACTGGCAGGAATTTCTGGCCAAAAATTCCTGGATGAAAGAATGGACTAATGCTGGCCCTAAAACAAGGTTTCAACTCCGGCCGGATACCGATCCCAACAAATTTAATGATAAGCTCAAATGGTTTCTGAAGGGACGTAACACCGATTTTAGCAAGACGTTCTATATCAATCTTTTTCTTCAACCGGAAACTGAGGCACATCTCTATTCCAGCTTTAAGGATGGCTATCCCGATGGCGGTCGTATCGAGTATGTAAGGTTACTGGCTGTTGTAGCCGTGTTTTTATTGCTTATCGCCGTCATCAATTTTATGAATCTGGCCACAGCAAGGTCTGCAGAAAGAGCCAGAGAAGTGGGGGTTCGTAAAGTGGTAGGAGCTGGACATGCATCTCTCATCGGTCAATTTATGAGTGAAGCGATGCTTCTGACGGCTCTTTCCATGATAACAGCTCTTGCGTTGGTTATCATTGTTTTGCCCGTTTTTAATCAACTAACCGACAAGCAATTATTTCTGCCATGGAAGCAGCCATTGTTTTGGGTGGGTTTATCCGGATTGTTGCTTGTCATAGGGATTTTATCTGGTAGTTATCCTGCGCTATTCTTGTCTTCTCTTAACCCGATTAAAGTCCTCAAAGGCGCTGGCTCGTTGTCACGTCTTGGTAATGGCTTTGGTGTTCAGTTATTTCGGCGTGGTTTAGTGGTTTTCCAGTTCATTATGTCCATGCTTTTAATTGTAGGAACGGTAGTTGTTTACCAGCAACTTCAATACATTCAAACCAAGAACCTGGGTTTTGAGCGCGAAAATTTGATTAATATCCCTGTCGAAGGGGAATTAACGAAAATTTATCCACTGTTCAAGCAGCAGTTGTTGGCTCTGGGTGGCATACAATCTGTCACAAATATGTATGGAGGTCCTTTGGGAAATGGCAGCACGACCGAAGGTGTGAGCTGGACCGGAAAGGATCCTGATGCCGCTATTTCATTTAATAACACAGCCGTAGGTTACGATTTCGCAAAAACTTTGAAACTAAAATTTGTTGGCGGCCGTGATTTTTCTCAGCATTTTGGAACTGATTCCAGCAACTATCTTATCAATCAGGCAGCAGCTAAACGCATTGGTTATAAAGATCCAATCGGGCAGCCACTCACTTTTTGGAGCAAACCCGGAAAAATTGTAGGCGTGATCGAAGATTTTCATTTCAACTCACTTCATCAACCGATCACACCACTGATCATTCGCCTGGCTAACGAATATTACGGCAATATTCTAATACGAACCCAGCCCGGGCAAACTAAGGTTGCACTTGAAGGCATTGAAAAAGTCTATAAGAAACTGAATCCCAAGTTCCCGTTTACCTATTCATTTGTAGATAACGAATATCAAAAAATTTACAGAGGAGAAACTGTGGTCGGTACTCTTTCAACCATTTTCGCACTCCTGGCTATTTTCATTGCTTGCCTTGGATTATTTGGTTTGGCAGCTTTTACGGCTGAGCAACGTGTAAAGGAGATTGGTGTTCGTAAAGTCTTAGGCGCATCCGTAGCGAGCATTGTGTCTTTGCTGTCCAAAGATTTTGTAAAGCTGGTACTCATCGCTATTGTCATTGCTTCGCCCATTGCGTGGCATGTCATGAATCAATGGTTGCTGAATTTTGCATATAAAATTGATATAGGCTGGTGGGTCTTTGCGTTGGCTGGTTTACTGTCATTGATAGTTGCACTGCTGACAATCAGTTTTCAAAGCATTAAGGCAGCCTTGATGGATCCGGTGAAGAGCTTACGAAGTGAATGACGGGAAAAATGGAAAAATCTAGGAAGGACGTATATGTCTGGATTCTTCCTCCCTTCCTCCACAAAATATATTATGAAACAAGCACCTCCACCACTCGCCGACCGACTCCTCAAATGTTTCCTCGCGCCGCATTTGGTGGAACCTATTTTGGGAGATCTTCATCAGAGTTTGCGTATAGCGCCACGCCGATACAGCTGATTTAAAAGTGATTGCTAATGAAATATTTCTCAATCGTGCAGGAATTTTACGTCCGGCAGAAGCGATTGGGCAAAGGATCTACTTTGGAGATAGTCAGCAGTTTGCGACGATCGTTGACGTAGCTAAAAACTTTAATGTCAATTCATTGCATCAAAAAATAGATCCGACGCTGATTCAGGTTGTGCCCAACAATTTTTACCAAGCCAATATTAAGCTGCAGAGTGAGAAGCGGGATGCGGAGTCTCTTCAATCAGCTTTGGCACACATAGAAAAGGCATGGCTGGCAATTTTCCCTAATCAGGTGTTTGATTATAGCTTTTTGGATGAAACGCTTGCGGAAGCGTACAGATCGGAAAAACGGACAGCTCAAATGATAGAGGTCGCTACGCTTCTGGCGGTTTTGATAGCATGTCTTGGTCTGTTTGGACTTGCAACTTTTACTGCCGAACAGCGCACCAAAGAAATTGGTGTTCGCAAAGTTTTAGGGGCTTCCATCGCCAGTATCATTACATTGCTGTCTGCGGACTTTCTGAAACTGGTATTGATCGCCACGGTAGTTGCTTCCCCGATTGCATGGTATGCCATGAGCGGATGGCTGCAGAATTTTGAATTTAAAATACAGATTCATTGGTGGACGTTTGCACTGACAGGTTTACTGATGGCGATTGTTGCGCTGCTTACGGTAAGCTTCCAAAGCATCAAAGCGGCCTTGAGAAACCCGGTGAAATCGCTGAAAAGTGATTAAGGGCATGGCGTTCCCAAGCCTCTGCCCTCAAATCTTCGCGGCCTTTAACCGAAGACTATTGCCAACCACCGATACGGAGCTTAAGGCCATTGCAGCGCCAGCGATCATGGGATCCAGCAAAAAACCGTTGAATGGATAAAGTATGCCGGCGGCAAGGGGGAGACCGATCAGGTTATAGATAAACGCCCAAAAAAGGTTTTGCCTGATTGTCTTCACAGTCTTATCAGAAAGCAACAGTGCCTTGGGTACCATATTCAGATCCGAAGTGATCAGGGTCATTTTGGCCACATCCATGGCAATATCCGATCCTTTTCCCATCGCAATACTTACGTCGGCCTGGGCAAGTGCATGGCTGTCATTAATTCCGTCACCTACCATCGCTACGACTCTTCCTTGTGCCTGAAGTTCTTTAATGAAAGCAGCCTTGTCGGATGGCATCACCTCTGCTTCGTAGTGACGAAGTCCAACTTGCGACGCAACTGCGGCGGCGGTCTGTGCATTGTCTCCGGTGAGCATATAGACTTCAATTCCGCGATTTCGAAGCGTTTGAATCGCCTCCCGGGAAGTAGCTTTTATTTTATCGCCAATGGCAATAGCCGCAATAACCTGCCCTTCGGAACCGAAGTAGATGACTGTCATCGCCTCGTTTTGCCACTGTTGTATTTTTGAAACAAGCGACTGTCCAGGTGAAATGCCATTGTGATCCATCAGTTTTTTGTTCCCGGCAAAGTACTGTATGTCATCTTTTAAGGCCATTATTCCCTGACCTGTTATACTTTCGAATCTATCCAGGGAGATGGTTTCCACGCCTTCTGCCCTCAGGTTTGATACTACCGCTTCGGCTAATGGATGCTCAGATCGGGATTCCATCGCATACAGAATCTGTTTCCTGAGGCTATGCATTTGATCACCTTCTTCCCACATTGCTTCAGTTACCATGGGTTTGCCCTCGGTAATGGTCCCGGTTTTGTCAAGAATTATCGCATTGACTTTGTGGGCCAGTTCAAGGCTTTCGGCGTCTTTGATCAGAATGTTATTTTCTGCACCCTTTCCAACACCCACCATAATGGCGGTTGGGGTTGCAAGTCCCAACGCACATGGGCATGCGATGACAAGCACGGTAACAGATGTGAGTAAGGCATGTGTAAATGCGTTTTCGCCACCAAAGATCATCCAGACCGCAAATGTAAGAATCGCTATACCCATAACGATTGGTACAAATATGCCCGCAATTTTATCGACTAATTTTTGTACCGGTGCCTTGCTCCCCTGCGCTTCCTGTACCATGCGGATGATCTGCGCCAAAATGGTGTCTCCGCCAACTTTTTGCGCCACGAACTGAAAACTCCCCTTTTGATTGATTGTCCCTGCAAAAACTTTTTCGCCCTTGTTTTTTGCGACTGCAACCGGTTCTCCACTGATCATACTTTCATCCACAAAGGAGCTTCCCAAGCTGACCTGGCCATCTACGGCAATTCTTTCACCGGGCTTCACCAACAAGGTGTAACCAACCTGTACCTGAGAAATCGGGATTTTCAGTTCTGTGCCATTCACAATCGCCAGAACAGTTTTTGGCTGCAAACCCATCAGTTTCTTGATCGCGGACGACGTATTGGACTTGGCTTTTTCTTCCAGCATTTTGCCTAATAAAATAAAAGCAATAACCACCGCAGCTGCCTCGTAATATACATGTGCATGCAAGCCGCGGGCATGCCAGAACTCCGGATAGACGGTGTTAAAAAAACTGAATAGAAACGCTATTCCTGTGCTTAGCGCAACAAGCGTATCCATATTGGCTTTTCCCAGTTTTGCCTGTAGGATCGCATTTTTGAAAAAATTTTGCCCGAGTACAAATACAACCGGGAAAGACAGAGCCATCATAATCCAGTTGGCAAAGGGAATATTCATGAAAAACATGCCAATGATCACGACCGGTAGTGAAAGTGCAGCTGCCAGTATGGTTCGCTTCTTTAATGCTTCATATTCCCGATCCTGGACCTGCTGTTGTTCCAACTGTGGATCTTCCGAATCTACAATGAGATCATATCCGATTGCCCGGATCGCATTCTGAAGATCGGCGGGTTTTACACTGTTTTCATATTCTGCCCAGGCAGTTTGGCTGGCATAGTTGACGCCCGCATCATAAACACCGGCGGTCGATTTTAGCATACTTTCAACGCTCACCGCGCATGCAGCACAAGACATCCCTAGCACGGGAAAGGTTTGTTTGATTAATTTGTCAACATTGATTTTTTTATTCTCTATGTTTCGAATGATTTCGCTCTCCATGATTCAGTTCTTTTTTACAAAGATAAGGTGAGGCAGCGCGGCCGTGATTACATAATTTGCGTTGGGTGTTGTATGATTATCGAACTGGGAATGTTTGGCTGCATTTTTCAACCGGTCATGAAGCGTTTTTTAATTTAATGTATGAATTTATTTGTTAGATTTTTACTTTTACAGCTTCGTCAACGCTAAATATATCATGAAGAAAGCTGAAAAATATAGGTCCAAAATGGGCATATCGGAGGCTTTACCTGCTGTTATGTTAACTGCAGGCGTTTTTGCACAGGTTTTCTTTAAATCAGGCTCTCTCGTGATTTGGCTATCTGGCATGCAATTCGCCTCTCAAATCTTTTCCTACCTTCGATTATGGTACTGCATTACTCCTGAAAAACGATTGCTTATCAAAAATGGCTGGTTCTTTTTCTTAGATATTGATGTAAAAGATATCATTTCAGTAGCGCCGTCGAGGGTCAGAGTAGATTCCCCGGCGATGGCCGTGGATGGCTTTGAAATTAGCTATAGTCGCAACAAGAAGGTGCACGTGACGCCCCGCAAAGCAAATGAATTTGTTCGTTCCTTGTTGGCAGCTAATCCCGATATTGTGCTAGTAAAGATGGAGAAGTACAACATTGCTGAACCTAATTTAAGTTAACCTGTACAAAATGATGACCAAAATTTTCAGATCACGCGTTGATTTACTCCTTTTCTGGCCATACCTGGTCTACCTGGTTTTGGTACTGATATTGACTCTTGTTTCAGGTAGTTGGTATATGCTTCCTTTACTCGGGATGCCGGTTGGGGTCATTCTCGCTCAATATTTTTCAACCAGTTACACAATTTCGGACAATGGGAGGTTGGAGATTGTAAGTCATCGTGTCCCGGGTCGAAAAAAAGTTATCGACATTCGCTCCATTACTGCAGTAGATGCGAAACGCAACAGCCTGCCGGCTCCAGCACTGTCCAAAGAGCGTTTACATATTTGTTTTAGTCCTTCTGAGGAAATTTATATTTCTCCCTCAGAATCAGAAGATTTTGTCGCGCTTGTGCAGGCAGTCAATCCGCGGATTCTTGTTGTATAGTCGCATTTGCCTCCGACGCGGGCAAAGTGGTCGGGTTCGTTTTTCGGTTTCAGGGATCGGGTGAAGTGGATTACCTGCACGTGTATGATCAGAACGGAAAAGAGGTGATGAACGCGGATTTTTAGATTGATTAATACTTGACAGTCGTTAGAAATTACCAGCGTTGCTTCTACCGGCTGGTACCCCTGGCCTCTACATTAAACCTCATTTTTACACCGTCCGTTACAGTACGCCTACTGTTCAAAACTGAACACCTGTTTTTTGGTGTTTCGCTGAAATTCTTTGTTTCCAGCATGCAATGGCTATATCTTAAACATGGCACAGCATTTGCCCTACATAATCGGAATAAATCGAAATTGTTATGAAACGAACCTTTCTGGGAGAGTTTGAAGAATTGGTTTTATTGACAGTCGCTATATTGGGTGAAGGCGCTTATGCCGTAACGGTCACCCAGGAGCTGGAACAAAAAACTGGCCGGTCCGTCGGATTCAGCACGGTCCATACCACGTTACAACGGATGGAAGAAAAAGGATTTTTGTCTTCGGAAATGGGCGGTGCCACGGCTGAAAGGGGTGGGAGACGCAAGCGGCTTTTTACGATTACAGCTTTCGGTCGAAAGGCACTTCGCGAGGTAAAAGAGGTTCGGGAGGAATTATGGAATGCGCTGCCGCCATCCACTCTTCAATTGATAGGAGGATAGGGAAAATTTTGGGACGAGGGATGAAGGAGGAAGGGGTGACGAAGTAGTCATTTGTAGTCAAGTTTGGTAAGGTATTGTTTTCTGATTGCAATTCCTTGACAACGCATGACGACCCTTGACCATACATGACAACCCCTGATCAGCCAGACTAATAAATGACAATGCATGCCCAATCTTGACGATAAATGAACACGAATAGCAAATCATGTCAACAAATAATCTGAATTCGGAACCTTCGAGGCCTCCATTGTGGGCTGCAAAGTTGTTGACGTGGCTCTCTGATCCGAACTCCAGGGAAGAAGTCCAGGGAGATCTGCTCGAAATGTATGCTTACTGGACCAAAACCTTAGGGCATCGAAAAGCCCGATGGCGGTATGTGTTGAACGTATTCAAATTGCTACGGCCATTTTCCAAACAAAAACGATCAAAAGAGTATTCAACAACCTATTTATTCAGCCATGATATGATACGTAATTATTTCAAAATCGCCCTCCGAAACCTTGTTAAAAACAAAACGTATTCCGCCATTAATATTGGAGGGCTTGCCGCCGGTATGGCGATTGCCGTTTTGATTGGTCTCTGGATTTATGATGAGTTCTCCTTCAATAAATACCATCAGCGTTATAACCACATTGCCAAGGTAATGCAGGTGGTAACCTTTGAAGGAAAGCAATACCATGGTGAATATATGCCAGCTCCGCTTGGGAGTGAGTTAAGGACTAATTTTGGAGGTGATTTCAAATATGTGGTAATGTCGTCTTTTAATAGTGAACATATCGTGGCTTACGGGGAGAAGAAGTTTACTAAAAAAGGCAACTACCTGAGTCCCGAAGCCCCGGAAATGTTTGCTCTGAAAATGATTGCAGGAACCCGTAACGGCCTGTATGACCCTTATTCCATTATGCTGTCGCAGTCGGTTGCCAATGTGTTGTTTGGTACGGAAGATCCGGTTAATAAAATTGTAAAGCTGGACAATGCAATGGATCTGAAAGTAACCGGCGTTTACGAAGATCTGCCTTACAATACAGAGTTTCGGGATCTGACTTTTATTGCACCCTGGGATTTGTATGTGTCCACGCAAAACTGGGTCAAAGAGGCAATTGATAACGCAGAATGGGACAATAATTCGTGGCAAATTCTGGTTCAGATTAATCCGAATGCCGATTTTGAACTGGTTTCAAAAAAGATCAAAGATCTCAAACTTAAAAACGCACCCACCGCTGCATTTCTGAAACCGGTTATTTTCCTTCATCCTATGGAAAAATGGCACCTCTATTCCGGTTGGGATTCGTCAGGGAACTTTGACGGGCGCATTCAGTATGTCTGGCTTTTTGGTATCATTGGCGTTTTTGTGTTGCTGCTGGCTTCGATCAATTTCATGAATTTAAGTACTGCACGCTCCGAAAAGCGGGCGAAAGAAGTGGGAATCCGTAAGGCGGTAGGTTCCATGCGTAGCCAGTTGGTTAATCAGTTTTTGAGCGAATCGCTGGTGGTGGTCCTTCTTGCATTTTTACTTTCAACCTTACTTGTAATTCTCTTACTGCCTGTTTTCAACGAACTGGCGGATAAGAAAATGTCTTTCCCCTGGGCGAAACCCATGTTCTGGGTATCTGCACTAGGTTTTTGTTTGATAACGGGTCTGATTTCTGGTAGTTATCCGGCTTTTTATTTGTCGTCCTTTCAACCCGTGAAGGTACTTAAAGGTACTATCAGGCAAGGCCGTTTTGCAGCTGTTCCGCGCAAAGTATTGGTTGTTTTGCAATTCACGGTTTCTGTGACGCTTATCATCGGAACGACCATCGTTTACCGTCAGATTGAGCATGCCAAAAACCGGCCGATCGGCTATGACAGAAATGGGCTGATAACTGTCAATATGAACACACCCGAATTGCGTAAACAGTATAATGTATTAAGAAGCAGTTTGATAGAAACGGGTGCTGTCATTGAAATGTCCACATCGTCTAGTCCTCCAACGCAGACGAATTCGAGAAACGCCGGGTTTCAGTGGGAAGGTAAGGATCCCAATTTTAAGGAGAATTTCGGGACGATTGCAGTTACGCACGATTTCGGAAAAACGGTTGGTTGGCAGTTTGTAGAAGGTCGGGACTTTTCCCGAAAATTTTCAACCGATTCCTCTGGAATGGTGATGAATGAGGCTGCAATCAAGTATATGGGTTTCAAAAAACCTTCAGATATGGTAGGTAAGTATATGAAATGGAAGGGCAAGACTTTTACAGTGGTCGGTGTCATCAAGGATATGTTGATGGACTCTCCTTTCGACCAGGTTTTGCCAACGGTTTTTATGGTCGATTATGGTTGGGCAAATGTGATCAACATCAAATTGAACCCTGCTTTGCCCACACGTCAATCGTTGGATAAAGTTGAGGCGGTTTTTAGAAAAATTAACCCGGGTGGTCCATTCGATTACAAATTTTCTGATCAGGAATATGCCATCAAGTTTGCAACCGAGGAGCGAATTGTGAAGCTGGCTTCGATATTCGCCGTTTTAGCTATCATGATCAGCTGTTTAGGACTGTTCGGCCTGGCTTCATTTACGGCAGAACAACGTACCAAAGAAATTGGTATTCGCAAAGTTCTGGGTGCTTCTATCCCGAATTTATGGGCGCTACTTTCCAGGGACTTTGTACTTCTGGTAATCGTTTCCTGCCTGGTTTCTACACCTGTTGCCTGGTATTTTCTCTATGGGTGGCTACAGAAGTATCAATATCGTACCGAAATTTCCTGGTGGATATTTGCTGCGGCAGCGGGAGGAGCAATGGTGATTACCCTGCTTACCGTGAGCTATCAGGCAATCAGAGTCGCCTTGGTCGATCCGGTGAAGTCTTTGAAGACGGAGTGAGATAGGCACGGGAGCCCAGATATAATTTAAGCTTTTCCGATAAAGCGAAGCAAGGATCTGGCCTCCCGTTATAAATCAGGTGACAAATCATTGATAAACCGCATTGAGAGAACTTTAACCCAGATTACGTATTAGATCATGGGCTACAATATTATTTTGCTGCATAGGTATTTCAGTTCTTGTTTGACAGGCCCCGGCCTGCGCGGCCCGGCCTGCCTTCACTGAGAACTTCATTCCTATTTTGCAAAATAATATTTCGTCATCATTCCTATTGCGTAATCTTGATTAACCTCTTTTTACTTAACCTATTTCAGGGCTCAACATTTCCTCCTTCCTCCCTCACCCAGTCCCCCTGTCCCCTTGTTCCAAACCGAACAAACACCGTCCGTTTTCGAACAACCTGTCAATAGATTCAAATTTTAACTGTCTTAAAATCAATAAACTAAATTGTTTATTGTTACATGGCAAGCTATTTGAACAGCGCAAGATGGAAATTCTATCTGTAAGCGTTTGATCTGTTAGCCATGTTAAAAAACTATCTAAAAATCGCTTTCCGGAACCTGACCAAAAACCTTGGTTATTCCACAATTAACCTTTGTGGCCTGGCAGTGGGTATGGCCGTGGCAGTACTGATTGGTTTATGGGTTCACGATGAATTGTCGTTCGACAAATACCATAAGAACTACGGAAGGATAGGCCTTTTAATGCAAAATGTCAGTTTTGATACCAAAAAAACAACTTATGCATATGGCCCTATTCCATTAGGGGAAGAACTTCGCAGTGCTTATCCCGATTTTGAATCGGTGGCGGTAATCAAAAATCAGGGACTTATCCTTGTTTCGGGTGATAAGAAGTTCGCGAAATCAGGTAGTTCGGTTGAGCCGGCTTTTTTGGATATCATTTCTGTTAAAATACTCGCCGGAAGCCGATCGGGATTGAAGGAAGTTAATTCAATTATGCTCTCTGCATCATTGGCGGAAGCCATTTTTGGAATTGAAAACCCGCTAAATAAGGTCATAAAGATTGATAACAAACTCGATGTTACAGTTACGGGCGTTTACGAAGATTTTCCGGACAACAGTTCGTTTAAAGAGGTTACTTTTTTTATCCCCTGGGCACTTGCTATAGCCAAGGACGAATATGTCAGAACATCGTTACATGCATGGGATGAAAATTCATTTCAAATTTATGGACTTCTGAAAAAGGGCGCTGATTTTGATCAGGTCTCAGCCAGTATAAAAGATATAAGGATGAAACGTGACAATCCACCTGGCTATAAACCTGAATTTTTCGTTCAGCCTATGTCCCGCTGGCATCTGTATGGCGACTTCGAAAACGGAGTAAACATTGGTGGACTCATCCAGTTCGTGTGGCTGTTTGGAATCATCGGTGTGTTTGTCCTGCTTCTGGCGTGTATCAACTTTATGAACCTGAGCACGGCCCGCTCTGAGAAACGCGCAAAAGAAGTGGGTATCCGAAAAGCAGTTGGATCATTCCGCGGTCAATTGATTGGTCAGTTTTTAAGTGAATCATTTCTGGTTGTCGCCATTGCTTTTGTATTATCCATATTGCTTGCAGCCTTAGCACTGCCATTTTTCAATGAAGTTGCTGATAAGCAAATTGCTATTCCCTGGTCTGATCCATTGTTTTGGTTGATGGGAGCTGGTTTTAGTTTTTTCACAGGTTTAATCGCCGGTAGTTATCCTGCACTTTATCTGTCTTCTTTCCAGCCACTCAAAGTTCTCAAAGGGGCCATTTCCGTAGGGAAGTTTGCGGCGGTTCCACGCAAGATCCTGGTTGTCATTCAATTCACCGTTTCTGTGACGCTGATCATCGGGACAATCATTGTTTTTCGTCAGATCCAACATGCAAAAAATCGCCCGATAGGTTACAGTCGAAATGGTCTTATTGAAATTCAAATGAATACTTCTGAACTCTCCGGGCATTATGATGCCTTGCGTGCCGACCTGAAAAACACGGGTGCAGTTCAGGAAATGTCACAATCGTCAGGTGCTATAACCGCTCAGGATGGCGGGACAACTGATATTTCCTGGGAAGGGAAAAGTCCGGAAGCACATCCGCTTATTTACTCCAATGCTGTGACACATGACTATGGAAAAACCATCGGATGGCAGATAAGACAAGGAAGGGATTTTTCAAGAAGCTTTTCAACGGACACTTCTTCCATGATATTGAATGAGGCAGCAGTGAAAATAATGGGGTTGAAAGAGCCGATTGGTTCCTTTGTCAAGGCGAGAGGCCGATCTTTTCAAGTTGTTGGAATCGTGAAGGATATGATCAAAGAAAATCCATTTTCTCCGGTAAACCCATCGTTTTTTATATGTAATTACAATTGGGTGGGTATGATCAACATTAAACTAGCCCCTAACCAGAGCGCGAGTGAGGCGCTTGCGAAAGTTGAAGGTGTTTTTAAAAAATATAATCCGGCCAGCCCGTTCACATATAATTTCGCAGATGTTGAATATGCCAAAAAATTCGGTACGGAGGAGCGGATCGGAAAGCTCACAACTTTCTTCGCAATCCTAGCCGTTTTGATTTCTTGCCTCGGTTTATTCGGGCTTGCATCTTTCATTGCAGAACAACGTACCAAAGAAATCGGGATTCGAAAAGTACTCGGTGCATCTGTTGCCAATTTATGGCAAATGCTCTCCAAAGATTTTGTGATATTGGTTCTCATTTCTTGCATCGTTTCTGTACCCATTGCCTGGTACTTTATGAGCGATTGGCTGGAAAGTTATAAATACCGAACCGAAATTTCGTGGTGGATTTTTGCAGCAACAGCAGGCGGAGCATTGGTTGTAACCTTGTTAACCGTAAGCTTTCAGGCAATCCGGGCAGCCCTGCTGGATCCGGTGAAAAGCTTGCGAAGCGAATAGCCGTTAGCTTTTAGCCAATTAGCTTTTCCTCCGGTTCATAGTTCTGTCAGACCAAGGTTCTGAGTCAAGCATTGTTCGATTTTTCATTTTAAATAATATGCAGCTATCGGCTAACAGCTAATAGCTCACAGCTAAAAAATGATCCAAAACTTCCTAAAAATCGCCTTTCGAAACCTTGTCAAAAACAAAGGTTATTCTGCTATTAACATCGGTGGGCTGGCAGTGGGAATGGCCGTGGCCATGCTTATCGGTTTGTGGATTTATGATGAACTGTCATTTAACAAATACCACAAAAACTATGACCGCATTGCTTTGGTAAATTTGAACCAGATTTTTGGAAGTGAAATTCATACTTCGGCCTCGGTTCCATTTCCATATGTACATGAACTGAAAACCAATTATTCAGAACATTTCAAGCATATTGTTGCATCGACGCACCGAGCGGAGGCGGTCCTTGCGACTGGCGAAATTAAGTTGTCTAAAAACGGACAATTTACAGGTTCCGATGCACCGGAGTTGTTTTCACTGAAAATGCTTAGCGGCTCCTGGGCTGCATTGCAAGATCAGCAGTCGATTTTGCTGTCGGAATCTACTGCCAGGGCGTTGTTTGGGAAAACAGATCCGATGAACAAACGTATAACACTGGATACAGAAAATGTGCTGAAAGTTACTGGTATTTATGAGGATGTTCCACAAAATTCGCAATTTCATGGTCTTCAGTTTCTGGCTTCCTGGGATTATTTTCTGGCTAAAAACCCATATATGTCCCAAAAGCAATGGGATAACCATGCGCTGCTGATTTATGTCGAAATAAAACCTGAAACCAGTTTTGTCAAGGTGTCTGCCGCGATCAGAGATTCGGAACTCAAAGTAATCCGGAACATGGATAACATGAAAAATGAAGCGGCAACGAATCCGCAGATGTGGCTGCATCCAATGAAAAACTGGCACTTGTATTCTGAATTTAAGAATGGTATTGCTGCCAGCGGTCCGGTTCAGTACGTTTGGATGGTCGGTTTGATTGGTTTCTTTGTTTTGTTTCTAGCCTGTATCAACTTCATGAATCTGAGTACGGCCCGTTCTGAAAACAGGGCGAAAGAGGTGGGCGTCCGCAAAGCCATGGGTTCGCTCCGTGTACAATTAATCGGGCAGTTTTTTACCGAATCATTTTTGGTCGTTTTCATTTCGTTTGGTATATCTCTTGGTTTGGTTCAGTTATCACTTTCGTGGTTCAATGAGTTATCTGCCAAACAGATGACAGTTCCCTGGAACAATACATACTTCTGGCTGGTTGATCTGAGTTTTATATTCATTACAGGATTACTGGCAGGCAGTTATCCGGCTCTTTATTTAACTTCCTTCAAGCCGGTTAAAGTGCTAAAAGGCACCGCCGGGCAGTTGGGGCGTTACGCTTCATTACCCCGGAAGGTTCTGGTTGCTATGCAATTTACTGTTTCGATTACTCTCGTTATTTGCACCATTATCATTTATAGCCAGGTTCAGTTTGCTAAGAACCGACCGGTTGGATATTCCCGGGATGGCTTGATGATGATTACCATGAAGTCGGACGATTTTTATAAAAAGTCTGATTTGATAAGAAGTGAACTAAAGGCCACAGGTGTTGTGGAAGAGGTAGCATTGTCGCAAAGTCCTGTAACGGACGTGTGGTCTTCAAACGGAGGGTTTACCTGGAAAGGGATGACTACTGAAAATCCGCCAAGTTTAGGCACTTTGATTGTCTCACCCGAATATGCCAAAACAGTAGGTTGGCAATTCATTTCAGGAAGAAATTTTTCGAAAGAATTCGCCTCTGATTCTCTGGGGTTTGTGATCAATGAAACTGCTGCCAAGTTGTTTGGCTTCAAACAAGCTGTCGGAGAACAGGTTTCGTGGAAAAGTCAGTGGATGACCAACAATATTCAAAAACAGTTTACCATTTTGGGTGTAGTAAAAGATATGGTCATGGAGTCTCCTTTCGAACCTATTGCTCCCACTGTTTTCTTTCTGTCCGGCGGCGCAAACTGGATAAATATCAAAATTGATCCGAAGGTCAGTACCCCTGCCGCGCTGCCGAAAATTAGAGCAGTATTTGAAAAACTCACCCCAACGGTGCCCTTCGACTACAAATTTGCAGATGATGAATATGATGCAAAATTCCGTACTGAAGAAAGGATCGGTAAACTGGCAACGTTTTTCGCCATTCTGGCCATTTTCATTTCCTGTTTAGGTTTGTTTGGATTAGCATCTTTCGTTGCTGAACAACGTACTAGGGAAATTGGCATCCGGAAAGTATTAGGAGCGTCAATAGCAAACCTTTGGCAAATGCTTTCAAAAGATTTCGTTGTTCTCGTCATCATTTCCGCCTTCGTCTCAACCCCGATTGCCTGGTACGCGATGCAGGAATGGCTGGGGAAATACAGCTATCGCACAGAAATCTCCTGGTGGATTTTTGTTGCGGCAGGAATCGGTGCATTGTTTATTACTTTATTGACAGTGAGTTACCAGGCGATCCGGGCGGCGTTGATGGATCCGGTGAAGAGCTTGAGATCGGAGTAATTTTGGGACGATGGAGGACGGGAGGAGGGAGGATGCTTTCACCCGGCCAAAGTCGACAGAATATAAAGTTTCTCCTTTCTCCATCGTCCTTCCTCCCGCAAAGTGCCTTTAAATTTTAGAAAACAGCGCTCCGAAATTACCTGTTAGCCGAAGGGCTATCCAACATTTTCCTTCGTCCGGATAAAGGAGTAAATGTATATTTGTAAGTTTTTATTTCGATCACCTTTCCGGTATTACTCTTGGGAGGGTGTCTGAGAAGAAACGTAGCTCTAATTTCGATAATATGAAGTCACTCCTGGCGGCACTCTTCGCCATCCTGTTCTTGAGTGGTGGTACAGCTTGTGTTGGTCAGCATGAGGAACTTGCTGAAAAGCTACTGCGATTGAGGGCAGACAGTAAATGGAATCTCATTACATCGATTCCCTTAAAATTTGATGCGCATCACACACAGGGCCTGGTGAAAGTGGATTCGTTCTTTTACATGACAGCCGTGGAAGTTACAGAGTGGCCAAAAAAATATGAAAAGCCTGAAGGGAAATTTGACAGGGATGTGGGAAAAGGGGCGGGCCACGTTTTTAAATTTGACATAAAGGGAAATCTGATAAGTGACATTTTGGTTGGAGCGGGAGATGTTTATCACCCGGGAGGAATTGATTATGATGGAAAATATATCTGGATTCCGGTCACAGAATACCGGCCAAACAGTTTTTCCATCATTTACCGCCTGGATCCAAGAACCATGCAGGTGACCGAAGTGACCAGATACCCGGAGTCTCTTGGGGCAATCATTCACAACACGGACAAAAATACGCTGGTAGCTGCCAACTGGGGAGCGAGGAAGTTTTATACCTGGAAGCTGGCTAAATCAGGCCATGTTAAAAAGGATATAGGCGCTCCTGATCGGTCTGGTGTAGAAAATCCGTCCTTTTACATCGCATTTCAGGATTGTAAATATCTGGGCAACAATCTGATGCTGGGTTCAGGGCACGAGTCGGTGAAAATTGATTCGCTAACTTTTCGTTTCGGAGGTTGGGAAATATTTGATCTGAATGACTTTCGGCCGCGCAGGCAAATCCCCATCAAATTATGGTCTCCAACAGGTGCTTCGATGTTGAATAATCCTTGTGCCGTAGAGTCAATAAAAGATGGAATTCGTGCTTATTTCGTTCCGGATGACGATGAGAAAGCGACGCTGTTTGTTTATGATGTGGAGGTTGGGGCCCTGAGGTAACTTATACCTTATTTGAACTGAAAAATCATTAAACAATCCCCTTCCAAATCCCCGGTGTAGCCAGTTCAATCAGGTGATTGTCGGTGTCCCGAAAATAGATACTATGACCCTCGTTAAACTGCACAAGACTTTCAACTTCGATATTTTTATCCGCCAGGCGGTTTTTCCAGCAATCCTGTGCATCCAGGTCAATGGAGAAAGCAAGGTGCACAGGTCCACCACCATTATGGGGTGGGATGGTGCCTCCTCCTGGCAAAACAATTTCATTCAGAGATGCGTCTTTTTGGAAGAGAAGAAGCACCTGTTTGCCAGCCACATTTAATGCCACAAGTCTGTCGGTACGTATCAGGATTTCAAAGTCAAACAGGTCTGTATAAAATGCCGTAGCTTTTTCCAGATCCTCGAAATACAATGCGGATTCTAAAATCCCATTAATTTTTGCAGTCATATTCAAAGTTAATTTTAGTATAAGGCTGAGCTTCCCATGCTCCATGCCCCTTAATGTTTTTCACTTACCCTGTCTCCCTTCACCGGCGAATAGTCTGTTTTGGTAACGCCATTGACTTCTATTTTTTCAAAATAACATTTTACTCCTGTTGCCCGGCTCATGTCTTCAATGTTCTGAATGTGGAAATGTAGATGGGGCTCAGAAGAGTTTCCAGAATTCCCGCACAGTCCAAGCAACTGTCCTTGTTTTACGGCATCACCCTGCTTCACTTTTACGGAAGCCTGTTTGAAATGCGCTAACAGGATAAATTCGTTGTTTTTGGTTTTCAATACGATAGAATTGCCAGGGATGTACATCGCATTGAGCCTGCCCGGGACGTTATCTTTGATCCCGTCAACAGCAAGAATAACTTCGGCATCGCATGGTGCAAGTATTTCCTGACCGAATGCATAGTAATCCTGATTCGTTTTCCCGATTGTCCGATAACTTTTTCCCTGTTCATCATTGATCACAATATCAAAAGCATTTTTTTGAAATTTTGCGTTGACGTGGTAGTTCTGTTCCTTTGTATCGCCTCCCCAAAATACAGACCACTCTCCTTTAAACGGAAGGTGCATTTTAGTAACATTATGCTCTAATTTTGGTGTAGTGTCATCCTCATAAGGTTTCGCGTACAGACCAGTGATTGCCCTATTAGCATCCACTGCAATGCTGAGGGTAATCGTTCCCTTCTCCAGTTCCGTTTTATATACCGAAAAGCCATCCTGATTGTTCAGGAAAGTGCGCTTATTAATTTTGCCAAATTTATTGTTCAACTGCGTTAAAAATCCTTTGGTCTTATCAAATGGCAAGGCGATTTTGGTATTTGCAGAAAACATGGCAAAAATGCTGTCAAATTGCATTGCATTGAAATGTTTTTCAAATTTGTCGGAGGTGTAGCGGCTATTTTTACTTTCGGTTTGTGAGTAGGAAAAATTGGATATTGAGACAAGGACGAGTATGGATATCAATTTTTTCATAGAATCTGCTTATTTATTTAAAGTGGCTAATGATTTTGGTAGTTAACCTTAACCCGAATAAACTGGTATTTGTTACACTTTCAATCATTAGTAGTATAAGCGGCAAAAAACTTACAGCTCTATCAAGAATTATTTTTCGAAGCACTCAATAATTACATACGGCAGAATACATCTATGGGGTGAACAACCGGTTATATGAATTTTCTGTATTATAGCCACTGTGGGTCGATCGCAGGTTTGCGATCCGGTTGTGGCTGACCCGGGGTTTTAAGAGTTTGAAAAGGAAGCGAACAAATTATCGGCAATAATCATTGCATTGCACCATATTCAACGATTCGCTTTACCCTTCTGGTGCCAGAAGCAATGACACGGTAACCCATTATTTCACCATTTACCTGTAGATACTCGAAGTCGGTCTGTTCGTCGGCAACCAATCCTACGCCTGATGCATAAAACTTGAACCCAAGTCTGTATTGTGTCACACCCGTGGTATCGCTTCTTTCAGACACTTTAATCGTCTTTGCAAATTTCAGCGAGTCGAATTGTAGAGGTTTATTGATCTCCTCATAATGATGCTGGTGCCCATAACGCGGATCCAGGTCGCTCATGTTAAAATATTCATAGCCATCCCAATTGATATTTGCGCTATATGGGAAAATAAGCGGCGTGAAAATCTCATTATCAAGATTTACGATAATTTTATCAGGAAATGAAGATACTGCATACTCTGTTATCTTCCTCCAGTACTGTCCCTGCGTGTCCCATATTGAACGGGACAGGATAAAATTCGAGTTGCCATTTGCGCCGCTTTCCCTTCTGATCACCTCGTCTTTTTCTTTCCATGATTTTTTTGCAGGCTCCTTTTGGCCGGCAGAATAGACTTCTTCATTGACGCTATAAATCCGGTACATTCCCATTTCTAACGGGAAATAACTGTATGGGTCGACGGGGTCTGTTTCGGGGGAGCTGCACGATGTTGTTATAGCCAGCACCAGCAGGAAGCTTTTTATGGACAATTGTTGTCCTATTATGGAAAAGCTAAGTAATGTTTTATTCACAAATTTGGGTTTTTCTTTTAACGTGCTTTTCGTAGGTTTTGGTGTGCTGTTATTTCTCTCCGAATGGGATAAAATTTCTGCGAAAGCATGGCTGATAAGACAGGAAGCGCTTAGCAAAGGATTTTTGGGCCCACAGGCTCAGATGTGAATCTAATAACTCTAATGTCCATAGGTTCCAAGTTTGTGTTTCAATTGCTTGCATGCTTAACGTGCTATCCGAATAGAAAAACTTCCTCGCTGGGACCTGGAGGAATGGTGTTGGTGAAGTAAAGGAGGTGAAACCAATCTGGATTCGCCGCTACCAAATTAGCTTAATTAGATCCTTGTACAAACTGAATTTAAGATCGGCGGAAATGACCGTATAGCTCTCGGTTAATGCGGTCGCGATGATTAGCCGGTCAAATGGGTCTCGGTGATCATCAAAGAGTGAAAGTGACTGATAATGAATGAGGTGTTCGTGAGAAATTCCTATCGTTGTCAATGAATTAGACGTCGATATTGAAATTGTATCTGCAAGAGAATCAGGTAAAGTGAGCTTGCCAATCGATAGTTTAATCGATATTTCAAACCATGTAGCCATGCTCACAAATACTTGATTATCGATGTTTTCAATTGCAGCTTTTGCTTTTGGAGAAAGTCTTTTGTTATCATCCAAAAACCATAATAATACATGCGTGTCGAGTAAATATTTCATTTACATATAGTCCTTTAAATCGTCCAACGGAGCGTCAAAATCATCGGACATCCATATTTTGCCACTGAGGATTCCAGCTCGTCGTTTGTTGGGCGTAGCAGGTATTTCGTCAATAAAAGTGACTATCACCTCCATTTTTTTAGTAATTGAAGGATTTTCGCTAAGGGTAATTCTCCCATCCTCAAAAACACCTTTAACAGTTGTTAGCATACAAATAATATGTTTGTTCTAATCAAATATAATTATTTTTCTAATAGTAAGGCGTTTGTAGATAAGGCCTATTCGTTGAGACTTCATTTTTACGAACGAAAAAATCGCCTTGATAGATCAAAACCCACCAGTCGTCTATATGTGCGGCTCACCCGTAGATTCCCTATTTCCGACTGTTAAACCTGACTGGGGCAATATACCTCTAACCATCAGTTCCAACAATTTAAACGACAAGTAACCATGAAAAAGACAATCTTAGCAATCGCAGCGCTGGCCATATTTACCGTAAGTAATGGCTTTGCCCAAAAAGGATATCCGACCAAAGGTCACAACGTTCCGGCTGCCCGTTACGACAATGCATTGGAAGAGTATTCTATTAACAAACTGGACAACATCGTTGGGCTTACCCGCAAGCAGGAAAACCAGATCAAGAAGATCGAGAATAACTTTGACCGCCTGGCCAATTCGGGCAGACTGCCTCAGACGCTGCAAAGTCTGAAACGTTTGGAAGAACAAAAGCAACGTGAGATTTTTTCCGTTCTTACTCCTAATCAACGTCAAAAACTGGTTGCATATCAACAGGCCGACAGATACAACAGCCGTGGAAGATATGATAACTACGGTCGATCAAACCGCAGAGGATAGCAGCTTGCATCAGTTTTAGCCATGAATGAATAAGTAGCCCTCTCAGGAACGTGGTTCTTGAGAGGGTTTTCTATGTCAAAAAATTATGAGCTGGATCGCTGAAGCGATTCTTCCGTTTATTTCGAATCGATCTTGCTGGTTTATTGTAACAATGGTTCCATGCACAAAATTGAATTGTTGCAGACGTTGCTCAATGTTGTCTACAGTATCAGACTTGCTGCAAACGGCAGAAGGAACCAAAAGTTGCAAAGCATTAAACGTCTGGAGTTACATAAGCAACAGGATATACTCGCCGTGCTTACAGCCAGCCAAACCCAACGTTTGCTGGCCTTCGAGCAAAACAGCAAATAAGGACGGAATACCAATCGTTCAAACCGCAAAGGCTGATGCATCTGGTGAGAACTTAAAGGTGAAAAGTAAAACGTGTCCGCTTGCCGGATAGGCGTGAAATGTTCGTCGCTGTGGTGAGATATCTCTCATCACAGCGATGTTTTCTTATGTGGATTTGGCAGAGTCAGCTCGCTTTCACGGCAATGATAATACCGGTGGCCCACACTTGTTTTGTAATGACCAAATCTTCCCTGGCTTCCAGGTCTTCAATGAGTTTCAGGGCTTTTAAGTCATGTCCTTCGGGCCAGTTGGGTTGCGGAAGCATATCGTCGATGATGTAGAGTGCTCCGGGATTTAACATGTCCAGCACTTCATCCAGAAGCAGATATTTTCCGTGCCAGGTGTCTGCAAAAATGTAGTCGTATTTTTGACCCCTGTTATTTTCTACCCAATCAGCTCCGTCGGTGTGTACGAGAGTAAGCCGTTGATCCGATCCCAGATGCTCTTGGGCGATTTGTAAAAAGACTTCGTCATTGTCGATGGAAACAAGTTTCGCGTCTTGGCTCATTCCTTCAAGTATCCAGGCCGTAGAAAGTCCTGTGCCTGTTCCCAGTTCGAGAAATTTTCCGGCAGGTTTTGAAGCCGCCAATGTTTTAAGTAGTGAACAGGTCTGGATGTCGGAAGCCATGGTAAAGCCAGACACCCGAGTTGCTTCTTGGATAGCTATGTAAGATTTGGGATATGAATGGTTGATTTCCTGCGTCATGGATATTCGGGAACTAAGTGTGGTGGAAGGCCAGTGAAGGTGGGTGTTTAATATCAATTCAGTTCAAGAGAATTTCTGCCGGAATTCCAAGGCCGTGATATAGATTTTTAATCATTTGCAAAGTTAGCGGCCTCTTTTTATTGAGGATCTCAGAAACCCGCTCCTTACTGCCCAGAAATTTTACCAGATCCTTCTGATGAAGTCCTTTTTCTTCCATTTCATATTTTATGGCCTCAATCGCATCAAGCGGTTCGATGGCATAATTCCTTTTTTCGTAGTCTTCGACCAAGATAGACAGAACTTCCAGAAGGTCAGCTTCCGGACTGTTAATAGGACTTTCCCAAAGCAGTCTTATGTTTTCCAGCGTTTTGTTATAGTCGTCCTCAGTTTGAATCGCCTTGATTGTAATTGAATTTCTTATGTTTTTCATATCAATTAGATTTATACTCAACACTTGTAACGTCAATTTTATCATATTGAGAATGGGTTCCTATAAACTTGATCCAGCATATCTGCTTATCGTATCGGAACGCGGCAACCAATCTATATTTATTTCTTGCTATGTTAAAAACAATACGCGTGTTACCGACAAAATCGGAATCATTGAAATCCGTAATGACATCTTGTGATTTTGAGTAAGCAGAGTTTTCAACTTTTTGTCGCCATTTTTGAAGACTCGCCCTTGCATCCGGATGGGTATCCCAAAACTCTTTCAGTGTTTTTATGGCGATTATTCTCATTCTAAATTTTTAACAAATCAAATATAGCAATAGTTACCGAAATGGTAATAATTGTCATGGTATTGAAAGAGCATCGTTGAAATTTAGCGAAACTTTGATTACGAATTATTAAAACGCTATTCAAGGAATGTAAATGAACAAGATCTGCTAATATCAAATAACTGATAGGCCAATATTTTGTTCAGAGACTTACCAATGTGACGGATGATGCCTTGGATGCGAATCGGTGGATAAATTAGGAGATAAAAAACATTCTGAATCATTAACTACTATCCGTTCTTCGCTCCTACTTATTTTCTGTTGCCTTCAAGTGCTGACCTCGTCCGCACCATCCAACCGACTGTCCGAAATCGGACATAATTCCATTAAAGATTTGAATTAAAGCTTTGATTATCAAGTTATTGTGTTTTCTGGCATAAGTTTGTTAGTTGTACAGCTATCAAACCTAACAATCCAAGAAATCAGCGGTAGTCATGATCAGGAATTACATCAAAATCGCCTGGCGGAATCTTTTCCGGAATAAGGTTTACAGCGTTATCAACATCGGTGGTCTGGCGATGGGCATTACTGCATTTCTTCTGATTCTTGAATATGTGAGTTTTGAGAAAAGTGTGAACCAGTTTCATGCCAATTTGCCGCAGATGTACCGTTTGCTTAATCTGGGTCAGAAAGGTGAAACCTGGGGAGAGATCGAACCGGGATGGGCTACGTTAGCAAAACGAAACTTTCCTGAAATTAAAGAATTTTGCCGCTTTACCGCTGGCAGCGGCCAGGGAATTGTAAAAAAAGAAGGCAGAAACGGTGAATCTTTCCGCGAAACCAAAATCAGTTATGCAGATGGGAATTTCTTCGATTTCTTCACGTTTCGGATTATCAGTGGGGACAAAAGGGCCCTTAACAAGCCTAAGGTGGTCTTTCTTTCCACTTCCACTGCTTTAAAATATTTTGGTACTGAAAATCCTCTGGGGAAAATCCTTACAGTCTCTAACGAGTACGGCACGACTCCTTTTTCGGTGGAAGCCGTCTACGAAATGCCGCCCAATTCAGATATCAATTATGATATGGTTTTCTCAGTGACTTCGATTGCCAGAGCCGCTGATATTGATAATTTGGACGAACAAGGTTTCAATACTTTCTTTTTGCTGAATAAAGGTGCTGATTACAAGGCCCTTGATCAGAAGCTTACCAGACTGAGAGACAAGCTGCAGCAAGATAAGGATGGTGTGAAATTTAGATTACAGGCCTTTGCAAATGTGCACCTGGCAGAGAGCCTGGCTGATACATACCTAACCATCGGCAATCTCAAATATGTATACATGTTGCTGATCATTGCTGTGTTGATTTTGTCTATTGCATGGTTCAACTACATCAATCTGTCCACAGCCAATTCACTGAAACGTGCCAATGAAGTAGGAGTTCGTAAAGTAATCGGAGCGACGTCGGGTAACCTGATATTTCAGTTTTTGGGAGAATCCCTTCTAGTAAGTGCATTAAGCATTTCATTTGCCTTGTTGCTGGTAACGCTGCTCCAACCTATTTTTAATACACTTATTGACAGAGAACTTACTCTGTCTGACCTGGCAAGTTCTGCAATATGGATGATAGGACTTGGTGTCCTGATTCTGGGGACTTTGGCTTCTGGTATCTATTCTGCTTATGCACTCTCGAATTTCAATCCCGTGAAGATTATGAAGGGGAATCTGAGCAAATCTGCCAAGGGGATTGTATTACGGAAATCACTCGTTGTGTCACAGTTTACAATTTCGATAGTATTGATATTGGCGACCATTGTCATATATAGTCAATTACGTTTCATGCAAAATCATAACCTGGGTATCGATATTGATCAGCTCCTGGTGTTACGAGGACCAGAGGCGGGCCAGGACAGCTCTTATCAAAAGCGCCAGGCGGCATTTTGGAACGAATTGGAACAGCAAAGTTTCGTGAAGGATTACAGTTTGTCAGGTACAATTCCCGGCCGCTGGTTTAATTTTCAGACTTCCGGATTCACGCAGCCGGGCTCCAGGGCAGGGGATGAGTTGAAGTCGTATTTCTTTGCAATTGTGGGTGACCGGTATTTGAAAACCTACGGGATTCAATTGAAGGCGGGCAGGAATTTCACGGAACAAGAGGCCAAGGTAGACTGGAACGCCAATAGCAAGGTACTTTTGAACGAACGCGCCGTTGCCCAATTTGGATTTCGTTCGCCGGAAGAGGCAATCCGGAGCAAAGTCAGATGGGACGAACGATATCTGGAAGTGATAGGTGTTGTAAAAGATTATCACCATGTGGGTGTACAACAAGCCATTCAGCCTACCATTTTTTATCCTCAAAACAGCAACACTTACATTACCGTCAAACTCACACCAGGTGAGCTCAGGGATAAAATAGTGAAGCTCGAAAGTATCTACAAGACGTTCTTCGGAGGTAATCCGTTCGAATACTTTTTTGTGGATGAGAATTTCAACAAGCAGTATGTCTCCGAAAATCAATATGGACGGATCTTTACGACGGCATCGGTGTGGGCTATTCTTATTGCTTGCATGGGGCTTTTTGGTCTGGCAACATTCACGGTCGAAACACGGACAAAAGAAATTGGCATCAGAAAGGTACTTGGCGCATCAGTAGCCAGCATTGTGGGCCTCTTATCTGTTGATTTTCTGAAACTTGTTTTTGTGGCGATCCTTATTGCTTGTCCGGTTGCCTGGTATCTGATGGCCGGCTGGCTGAAAGATTTTGAAAATCACGTCTCAATCAGCTGGTGGATTTTTGCAGCAGGAGGCTTACTTGCTATACTTATTGCCATTATAACCATAGGCTCGCAGAGTATAAAGGCAGCTTTGGTAAATCCGGTGAAATCACTTAAAACGGAATAAGGAGAAAGGAGGAGGGACGAAGGGATCACCCGAATAGGGACACTAACAACCTTCCTTCTTCCTCCCTTTCCTCCTTCCTCCCAAATACAAAAGCTATGTACAAAAACTATCTAAAAATCGCACTCCGAAACCTACTGAAGCACAAAGCTTTCAGTTTTATCAACATTTCAGGCGTCGCCATTGGGCTTGCCTGTTTTCTGCTATTGGCCATTTATGTCAAAGATGAGTTGAGTTATGACCGCTTCCATGCCAATGCAGACCGGATCTATCGCCTTTCCAGGACTTTTTTATCAAAGGATGGATCAGTCTCCTTACGATTAGGCCATGCAGCACCTCCGTTCGGTCCATTGATCAAGCAGGATTTTCCCGAGGTGGAGCAGGTTGTTCGTTTATTGGAAACAGGCGCACTGGTTCGCTATGGAGAACATTTGTTCAATGAGGAAAATTTGTTTGTTGCCGAGCAAAATGTCTTCAAAGTGTTCTCTTTTCAGGTTACGAATGGAAACCCAGCCAAAGCACTCGAAAATCCTTTTTCCATCATGTTTTCCAGGCCCATGGCGGAAAAATATTTTGGAAAAGAAAACCCGGTCGGTAAAACGATTCGGCTTGACAATCAGCTGGATTACACCGTGACGGGCGTTTTTGAACCACTCCCGGCCCAATCCCATTTTCACCCCAGTTTCCTGGTTTCGTTTTCTACGTTGAATGATCCGCGTGTGTACGGCGCGGAGGGTTTGAGGAGCAACTGGGGCAATAATTCATTTTCCACCTTTTTGCTTTTACCCGAAAAGTACGATGCCAAAAAACTGATAAAGGCCTTTCCTGCTTTCCAGGACCGGCATATTGAAGCAAAAGCTTCTAGCTGGTCGGTACTGGACCTGACAAAGCTTACCGATATCCATCTTTACTCGCATCTGGATTCAGAGATAGAAGCCAACGGTGATATTCGGTATGTTTATATGTTTTCGGCCATTGCGATTTTTATTCTGATCATTGCCTGTATCAATTATATGAATCTGGCAACGGCAAAATCAGCCACACGTGCCAAGGAAGTAGGCATGCGAAAGGTGATCGGTGCGGTTCGTTCTCAACTGATCAACCAGTTTTTGAGTGAATCTATTCTGTTGGTTCTGGTGTCAGTCGTAATCGCGATTCTGATCGTTGTGCTCTGCCTGCCATATTTAAACAATTTCACCCAAAAGCAACTGACTTTTAATGCTTTACTGGATCCTGCTTTTGTCTGCATCTTAATCTCCATCACCCTTTTTACAGGTGTTATTGCAGGGAGCTATCCGGCGTTTTTTATGACCTCCTTTCAGCCAATCAGTGTGTTAAAGGGCAAGATTGCTTCGGCTCTGAAAAATGGTCGGCTGCGCCAATCGCTGGTCGTTTTACAATTCGCCATCGCGGTAGTCTTGATCATCAGCACTGCGGTCGTTTACAACCAGATGCGTTATATCCAGAACTACAAGCTTGGATATTCCAAAGACCAGATCATACTTTTAGGAATGCCTGACGATTCGGCCACGAATACAGAGAGTATCAAACAACGCCTCAAAGAGAACAGTAATATCAAGGAGGTAGGGCGGTCTTCACGGATTCCGTCGGGCAGATTGCTGGATTCCTGGAGTGCGTACGTGATGAAAGGAGATTCTATGGCGCCGACTGATATCACAATTAAATCATTATCTGTGGATGAGGACTTTATTCCCACATATCAGATCGAAATGGCTGCCGGGCGTAACTTTTCAAGGGAATACCCGACTGATAAAACCAATGGTTTTATCCTGAATGAAACCGCCATCAAAATATTGGGGTGGAAAAATCCTGCGGATGCGATCGGGAACCGTTTTGGTTATGGAGACATCCGGGGAGAGATCATCGGTGTCACAAAGGATTATCATTTCGAATCGTTGCATCAAAAAGTAGCCCCTATTGTGATGTTTAACCAGCCTGGCCGTATGGGCAGGGTTTCTGTGCATGTGTCGGGCGGTAACCTGAAAGAGGCGATAAGTCATATCGAGTCCGTGTGGAAGACTCAGTTCCCGCAGACCCCTTTTAGCTACGAGTTTCTGGATCAACGATTTGGCAAACTATACGCAACGGAGGAGACCCAGCAAATGCTCTTTGGCATATTTGCTGGTATTGCCATTTTTATCTCCTGCCTCGGACTGCTGGGCTTGTCGATGTTCATGGCGGAACTTCGGACCAAGGAAATTGGTGTAAGAAAAGTATTGGGGGCTTCGGTAACGAGTATTGTTACTTTGTTATCACAGGATTTTCTCAAACTGGTAATCATTGCCATTCTGATAGCCTCGCCCATTGCCTGGTATGGTATGCATAGCTGGCTGGAGGATTTTGCCTATCATACCGAGATTAATTGGTGGGTTTTCGCTCTGGCGGGAATCATTGCTGCAGGAATAGCGCTGTTCACAGTAAGCTTTCAGAGCATCAAAGCGGCGTTGATGAATCCGGTGAAAAGTTTGAGGAGCGAATGACAAATGATTTTCTGTTGGCTTTTGCCCCCTTGTAGTGTTTTTAGGCAAAACATTAAAGAAGTGCGTCGAAGTCGGCTTGAAATCAATTAGATAGCTTAATTGTAAGATATTCAAATAAAGAGAAACTTTACTTTGACCCAAAACGTAGCCAACAGCCCAAAGCTAAAAGCTAACCGCCAGCCATGCTAAAAAACTTTCTAAAGATCGCGTTTCGGAATATCTGGAAAAACAAGACTTTTTCGGCCATCAACATTGTTGGTTTGTCTATCGGGATGGCTACCTGTATTGTGATCATGCTATTTGTATTCTACGAAAATAGCTACGATAAAA
Organism: Dyadobacter sp. 32; assembly: GCF_902506755.1. GTDB lineage: Bacteria > Bacteroidota > Bacteroidia > Cytophagales > Spirosomataceae > Dyadobacter. Next base: position 6,360,622 of record NZ_LR735258.1, read on the forward strand.
TACATACAAAAAATATCTACCGGCTTGACGAGGTTCAAAAGTTTGAGGGGATGGTTGCGCCGCAGAAGGTGGCGCTTTCGATGTACCCGATGGGCCCGTCCCTGAAAGCGGATTTTCCAGAGGTGAAAAACTTTACCCGAATCAGGCCTTTCAGAAAGATTGAACTCACTTATGGAGAAAAGAAGCTTTACCTGGAAGAGGCGCTTTGGGCGGATGAGCGTTTTTTTGAACTGTTTGATTATAAGCTTCTTGAAGGTGAAGGAAGTAAGGTACTCAGAGAACCCAATACCGTTGTGCTTTCAGAGGAAAGTGCCAAAAATATATTCGGGAGCGCAGATCCGATCGGTAAAACGCTGGTACGGTACGACCGGGATACGCTCACCTTTAAGGTGTCGGGCATCATGGAAAATGTGCCCTCCAATTCTCACCTCCAGTTCGATGCGTTGTTTTCTTTCAAAACGACCGACCGACCGCAAAACATGGAGAACTGGGGCTCCAACTGGCTTGTGACGTATCTGGAACTCGGTCAGGGTGTGAATATGTCGGAGCTGGAAAAGAAGTTTCCGGCATTTCTTAAAAAACACATGAAGGAGGACGGCTGGAAATACTACGAGCTGTTCCTGCAACCACTTGCCGAGGTCCATGCCAAATCCACGGAAATCACGCACGATTACATCAATGCCCAGAAATTTGACAGGACTTATACCTACATATTTTCCATCATCGCGGTCATAGTCCTTGTTATTGCCTGTGTAAACTTTATGAACCTGTCCACGGCCCGGTCCATGGGGAGAGCCAAGGAAGTTGGATTGCGCAAAGCGATCGGTGCTCAGCGCTTTCAGCTCGCGTGGCAGTTCATTGGCGAGTCTGTTTTGCTTTCTTTCATAGCGCTCATACTTGCGGTCATTCTGGTAAAACTCTTTTTGCCACCCATGGCTGATTTCAGCGAAAGAGACCTGGGTTTTCCCATTTTTACGAATCCCGCATTGCTTTTCACGATTTTATCAGGCACGCTTATGATCGGGGTGTTTTCGGGCATGTACCCCGCTGCATTTCTATCTTCCTTTGACCCGATTACGGTACTTAAGGGGACATTACGAATAGGCAAAAGCAGCTTTCGCAGCGCCTTGGTTGTTGCTCAGTTTACCAGTGCGGTCTTTCTGATCATTGCCACCAGCTTTGCCGTCAAGCAGCTGCGTTTTATGCAGCAAAAGGATCCCGGATTTGAGAAAGGACAGGTCGTAATTATTCCGCTCGATTTCAGGTCAGAGCCGAAGTACCAGTCGATCAAAGAGGAGTTTTCGGCAAATTCATTCGTGGAAGCGGTTACCGGTTCACACCAGCGACTTGGTAATAATTTCCATCAAACCGGTGTGACTTACAGGGGAGAAGGGCCGGATAAGCGCATCGCGTCTTCGCAGGTGGTCGTAGACCCTGATTACCTTTCGCTGTACAAAATCAAGATCCTTGCAGGACGAAACTTCCGGGATGATGCGTCGGACGTCGGCAAAACTTACATTGTCAACGAATCACTCGCCAAAGAACTGATTAAGGACCAACCCAACCTAAACATAGAATCTGTGGTTGGCAAACGATTCGGCTTTTCAGGTCAGGATTCATTGGGCACGATTGTCGGGGTAGCAAAAGATTTTAACTTCAATTCGCTGCACAATAAGATCGAAACCCTCTGTATTTTCAATCAGAAAGACTGGGGATACAGCGAAATGTCGGTGCGTATCAAAGGAAAAGACGCAAAACAGGCGATTGCATCCATGCAGGCCATTTGGAACAAACAGGTTCCCGGACAGACATTCAACTATTCATTTCTTGATGAGGACTTCGCCAAGCTATACCGTGCCGATAGCCAGGTTAGTGATATTGTGGGAATTCTGGCGGGCCTGGCCATATTCGTGTCATGTCTTGGGCTGTTTGGTCTGGCCTCTTATTCTGCGGAAAGAAGAATAAAGGAAATAGGTGTCCGCAAGGTACTGGGCGCTTCCGTGGTAGGAATAGTGTCTTTACTTTTAAGGGATTTTTTGAAACTCGTTTTGGCGGCGATCATTATTGCAACGCCATTGGCCTGGTGGGCGGTCAGTATCTGGCTGCAGGATTTCGCCTACCGGATCGACATTGAATGGTGGGTTTTTCTGCTTGCGGCGATTTTGGCCATTACCGTTGCCTTGCTCACAATCAGTCTCCAGAGTTTCAAAGCGGCGCTGACTGATCCGGTGAAATCTTTAAGGAACGAATAGGACGCTGGTGGCGATCAGCCCGGCAGGTGTTTCAGTTGAATTTTCCAATGTAGGTTTAGAATTTAATTTTTATCAAAACGAAGCTAACAGCTCACTGCTTGTAGCTCATAGCCAGAAAATGCTGAGAAACTATCTGAAGATCACTTTCAGGAATATTGCCGGAAACAAAACCTACACGGCAATCAATGTGGCGGGGCTGGCTACCGGCATGTGTGTATGTTTTTTTGCTTTGCTGTACGTTCGGTTTGAGCTGAGTTATGATACCTACCACAAGAAAGCTGATCTCATCTACCGTTTGGTCACAGACGTCAGGACGGCTTCCGGAGTAGAATATAAAAGTACGGTGGGAGCTATGGCACGCACCATTCAGGATGCGTTGCCCGAAGTACAGCAAAGTACCCGAATCTTCCCCGACTACCTGATTGTGAAGAAGGACAATGATGTGTTTGGCGAAGAAAAAATCGCCTATGCCGATTCTTCCATTTTTTCGGTGTTTACGTTACCATTGGTGAGTGGCAACCCAGCTACTGTTTTTAACGCGGCTTACAATATCGTTTTGTCGGAAACGGCTGCCAAGCGCTATTTCGGGAAGACAGATGCCGTGGGGCAAAAACTGCTGCTAAATGGGAACGATCCGGCTTACGTAACCGGTGTGATGAAAGACATGCCTGTCAATTCGCATTTCAGAACGGATATACTGGTGTCGATGAAAACGCTTGGGTCGGAATGGGAAGATAACTGGAAAAGATTCTTTTTCTATAGCTATCTGGTGCTTCCCGAAAATGCCGACATTCCTGCGCTAAACGCCAAAATAACGAAGCTGGTAAAGGACCACACCGATCAGAGCAAATCGCAGTACTCATTATTTTTAGAGCCGTTGAAGCGTGTGTATCTGGAAGGTAATCCTCGCGGTAGCCGGGGAGGTACATCAGTTGCCGGAAGTTGGACAAACGTTTACATTTTTTCGATCGTAGCCCTGCTTGTCCTTTTTATTGCGTGCTTCAATTTTGTCAATCTCACGACCGCGTACTCGATCAGGCGCATGAAAGAAATAGGCGTCAGGAAGGTACTGGGAGGGAAACGTAAACAGCTGATTTTTCAATTTCTTACAGATGCCGTTACCATAAGTGCGATCGCTGCGTTTTTTGGCATACTATTGGTTATCATCTTGTTGCCCGCGTTTAATAGTATTATCGGCAAAAAAATTATAGCAGATAATGTGCAGCTAATGGGCATGCTTTCCCTTCTGCTGCCCGGTGCGTTGGTACTTGGCTTGTTAGCAGGGGCTTATCCGGCATTTTTTTTATCAGGAACATCTCCCGTCCAGAATCTTAAAGGCAAAATCGGAACAGCGGGCACGGGCCTCACGCTGAGGAAATCGCTGGTGGTAGCACAGTTTTGTGTCTCGGTAGTCCTGATAACAGCAACCATGGTGGTATACCGGCAGCTCGACTTTATGAAAAATCATGAGCCTGGTTTCAAAAAGGATCACAGGCTGGTGATTGATTATCAGTTTGACGGTCGGGTTTCCAACCAGCCCGAGCGTTTCAAGCAACAGTTTGGACACGTGACTTCGGGTGGGAAAATCAGTATGTCGTCATGCTTTCCTGGCAAGGTTAATCATACGTTTCCGACGAAAATTGAGAACAAAGATTCTGATTTACAGGAATTTCAGGCTGATGCCTATTTTATTGATCATGACTTTTTGAATCAGTTCGGGATTGAGATGGCAGCCGGAAGGCCTTTCAAAATGAACCTGTCATCGGATTCCACAGAAGCTATGATCATCAATGAAGCTGCTTGCAAGGCGCTCGGTTTTGCCAACGCGGAGCAGGCTCTGGGAAAACGGTTTCAGCAACTGTCAAGGCAAGGTGTTATCGTAGGGGTAACCAGAGATTTTCATTTTCAATCATTTCAGGAAAAAGTGAAACCGCTGACTTTTCGGATTGCACCCGGCTTTTTTACTTATCTGACGCTGGATGTCCCCTCGATGAATCTTTCTTCGACGGTTGACAAGCTTAAAGGGCAATGGCAAAAGCTCGTACCCGACATGCCTTTTATTTACAGCTTTGCCGACGAAGCATATCATGCGCAATATGAAGCGGAAGAGCGTTTCGGAGCATTGTTTGTTTGCATGGCGGCTTTGGCAATCATTTTGTCTTGTCTGGGACTTATGGGCTTGTCAGCATTGAGCATCACACAGCGCACGAAAGAAATCGGTGTCAGGAAAGTTCTGGGCGCTTCGGTTGCTGCAGTGTTTGGTTTGCTTACCAAAGATTTTTTATTGCTGGTGTTGACAGCACTGATCATCGGCACGCCCCTCGCCTGGTACGTCATGAACAAGTGGCTTCAGACTTTTGCTTATCGCATTGAAGTAAGGGCCTGGATTCTGATTTCCGCAGGTGCAATGGTGGTGCTGGTGGCATTGCTGACAGTGAGTATTCAGAGTATAAAAGCGGCCTTGATGAATCCTGTTAAATCGTTAAAAAGCGATTAGCTGCTGACTGGTAGCTTTTAGCTGCTTTTGATACCGATGTTAAAGACTCGTCACTTTAAGTTCAATGGAGTTTGCTAGAAATTCATACAATCCAAACGAAGCCAATTGCTAAAAGCTATGTTGAAAAACTACCTGAAAATCGCCCGTCGTAATCTCTGGAGAAACAAGACTTTCTCCGCTATCAATGTCTTTGGGCTTGCCATTGGTATTGCCGCCTGTTTTTTCATTTTCGAGTATGTCTATTTTGAATCGAGCTACGACCGGTTCAATAAAAATGCCACGAATATTTACAGGATTCCCATTTCCTATTCGGGGAGTATGGCCAACGTACCTACAACGGCTGCAAACCACCCGGCTGTCGGCCCGGCGATGAAAGCCGACTTTCCTGAGGTGACAGATTATGTACGGGTCGTTAGTGTTTCGTTGTTTATGAATGCTTCCACCATGTCGTACGAACCCTTAAACGCAACCCCTAAAACGTTCAACGAGAGTAAAATCTTCCTGGCTGATGCCTCATTCTTCAAGATCTTTTCCTATCCGCTTGTTTATGGCGACCCTAAAAGCTGTCTCACCGAAGCCAATACGATTGCAATCTCAGCTGCGGAGGCAAAGAAGTACTTTGGTTCTCAAAATCCCATTGGACAGATTCTTAAAATGAACGGACGTATGCCCATGAAGGTAACGGCCGTATTCAAGGATATTCCTGAGAATTCGCATCTCAAATTCGACATGCTGATCTCCTTTGCAACAGTGGGCCCCGATTGGGGTAAGGATGTATGGACCTGGCCGGAATTTTACAATTATGTGGTGCTGGCACCGGGAACAGATGTGAAAAAACTGGAGGCGAAATTTCCGGCTTTCATTCAGAAGTATCTTGGTGCCAAAATGAAGGAGCTGAGTTTCGGAAATACATTTCAGTTACAGCCGATCACTGATATTCACCTCAATTCCAATTACCTGAAAGAGGCAGAAGCCAATGGCAGTGAGAAGGAAATCTATTTTCTGGGTATAATCGGCGTATTCATTCTGTTCATTGCCTGGATCAACTACATCAATCTGGCCACCGCGAAGTCGATGGAACGGGCCAAAGAAGTTGGCTTGCGGAAAGTGGTCGGTGCGGAAAAACAACAGCTGATTATCCAGTTTTTGCTCGAATCCCTTATCGTTAATATGCTTGCTTCGTTCCTGGCTACAGTTATCATCCTTGCCTTTGTTCCTTTTTTTAACGACTTCATCGGCAAAGACATTAGTACCGGATTCTTCAGCACCGGGCTGGGAGGACGTCCTATATTCTGGTTAAGTGCAACTGGCGTTTTTGCTTTCGGGGCTTTGCTGGTCGGGGCGTATCCAGCCTTCGTGTTGTCATCATTTCTTCCGGCAGCTGTCCTCAAAGGTTTAATCATTAAATCAAACAAGGGTATCTCGCTACGGCGTGTCCTGGTTTCCTTTCAATTTGTACTTTCAATTATTCTGATCTCAGCCACACTGATTGTTTTCAAGCAGTTCAATTACATGCGAAACGGCAGCTTAGGATATAAAAAGGACCAGGTGCTGATTGTGAAGTCGCCGGCAATTGCCGATTCAACGATTGGCAGCCGTTACAATTTTTTCAAGTCTGAGTTGAAACAGACTGCCTCTGTGATAGGAGCCACCACAACCTCAGATATACCTGGTAGCATGATTCGTTATCGTAACAGCGTCAGGAGGGCCAATCAGGATCAGTCACATAATTTTACGAGTTATCTGATGGAGATCGATGAGAATTTCATTCCTGCTTACAAGATTGAGTTATTAGCTGGCAAGAACTTCGTTGCCTCCGATTCGTCCGGCCTGAATATGAAAAGCAACAACAAAATCATCGTCAATGAAGAGGTCGTAAAGGCGCTTGGCTATAAATCGGCCGTGGAGGCTGTTAATCAGGATGTGCTGTTCAGGCTCGGACAAGCCGATTTGCCGTGCAAAATTATCGGCGTGACCAAGAATTTTCATCAGCGTTCGTTGAAAGAGAAGTACGATCCAATCCTTTTCTATTATCCTTCATACAGCGATTGGAAGTACATATCCGTAAATCTCAATGTTGCCAACGCCACAAAAAGTATTTCGGATATAGAGGCGTCATACAAAAGATCATTTCCGGGAAACCCTTTTGAATACTTTTTCCTGGACGATTATTTTAACCAGCAGTATCATGCGGATAACCGTCTTGGTAACGTGTTCGGTCTTTTTGCGATCCTGGCGATCGTAGTCGCATCCATGGGGCTGTTGGGGTTGTCGAGCTACGTGATCAAGCTGAGAACGAAAGAGATCGGAGTTCGGAAGGTGCTTGGTGCATCGGTAAGTGGTTTGCTGGTTCTGGTGTCAAAGGACTTTGTCAGACTGGTTGCTGTCGCAGCGGTTATAGCCATCCCGATCATCTATTTTTCGGCAGCCGACTGGCTTAACAGCTACGCGTTTCACATCAGCCTTGGATGGGCTATTTTCGTCGTTCCGCCAATCCTTTTATTGACAATCACATTGATCACGATTTGTTTGCAAAGCCTCAAAACGGCATTGATGAATCCGGTGAAATCTCTGAGAAGTGATTAATCAGCCGCCGGTTAGATATAGTAACTTATCGAATACGAGATGATCGGTAGTAAAAGCGCATTTTGTTAACAATCGTGCACTGAAATGTCCGTTTTCTCCGTCAGACGTCCGTTTCTGGACATTAATCCTGCTCGATATTTTATTAAGTCTTTGAATGCTAATTAATTAAAAAACAGGCATGTATTTTTTAATTAATCGGATACATGAGAAGGAAACGGTTCCATCTCGAAGCCATGAACTTTAAAATATATCATCAATTTGGGCTGTCGGCTGTTTGCTGACGGCCCTGTTATCTGTCAGCCATGTTAAAAAACTATCTCAAGATCGCCTTCCGCAACCTTTGGAAGCATAAGGTTTTTTCTTTTATTAATATCATGGGTCTGACTGTGGGGATGTCGGCTTGTTTCCTGATATTCCTCTATGTCAATTTTGAAATGACTTATGATGCTTTCAACACCAAAGCGGATCGGATATACAGGCTGGTAACCGATATCAAAACCCCTTCGGAGACGATCAACACAGGTGTTACTTCCTGGGCATTTGCACCGAGTATCAAGCGTGATTTCCCGGAGGTGGAGGCGTTTACGCGGGTAAGTGGGGGGAGTTTCCTGGTAAGAAAGGGAGATATTAAATTTCAGGAAGAGAAAACCATTTTTGCGGATTCATCTCTGTTTGAGGTTTTTGATTTGAAGCTCATCAAGGGAAACCCCAGGACGGCACTCAAGGATCAGTTTAGTCTGGTCTTTACCGAAAAAGCTGCCAAAAAGTATTTCGGTGACCGTGATCCGATCGGGCAGACGTTGCTTCTGTCTGGAGAAGGTTTCCCGGCAGTTGTCACCGGCGTGATGAAAGATATTCCTGAAAACTCCCAGATAAAGGGGGATATGTTTGTTTCCATGTCCACGCTTACCGAAAAATTCAATAAAGGACTGGACGAGCAATGGGGCAATTTTGGAGCTACTTCATACCTGCTCTTGACATCGGAGACTTCTGGAAAAGCACTGGAAAAAAAGCTTCCTGCATTTTTGAAAAACAGAGCAGGTAAGCTGATGACGGAAATGAATATGCATTACACGCTGTTCCTGGAACCGCTCAGAGACGTTCATTTGCTTTCAACGAGAGGGTCGGAGGACAGCGGTAGTATGAACAACGTATATGTATTCTCACTAGTGGCTATTTTTATCCTGCTCATTGCCTGCATCAATTTTGTAAACCTCACTACGGCCCGTTCTGTGGAAAGGGCCAAGGAAGTAGGTGTGCGCAAAGTTGTAGGGGCACCGAGATCATTGCTGGCAAGGCAGTTTATCAGCGAATCGATTTTGTTATGTCTGATAGCGTTTGTTTTTGCAGTGGCACTTTCTGCCGCACTGATTCCGTTATTCAATAATTTGTCTGGCAAAATCATCAGTACAGGGATTTTGAGTAATCTTCCCTTCGTAGGTGCTCTTTTTATTGCGGCCGTCGTTATTGGGATATTAGCCGGGTCATATCCTGCCATGGTTCTTTCGTCCTTTGAGCCGGTTGTGGTTTTGAAAGGACGTTTCACAACGAGTGTGAAAGGTATTTTGCTACGAAAAGGTTTGGTAACCATTCAGTTTGGTATTTCTATCGCGCTCATCATTGCCACGATGGTTGTCTTCAATCAAATGAATTTTATGCGTAACCGGGATCTTGGGTTTAGTAAAGATCAGATGATGATTGTCAACTCGGAGGGCGATCCTAAACGGGAGGCGTTCAAAGAGTCATTAAGAGGAATTTCCGGTATTAAGTCCACTGCCGCTTCGTCGAGCGTTCCGGGCGGCGGTAATCCCGGGGCATATTCTGAAATTGAAAACAAAAGTGGCGATTTGCAGATCGCTAACCTTGATCTGTACTTCGTGGACTTTGATTACATTCCACAATTCAATCTGGAAATGGCTGCCGGAAGGCCATTTTCGAGGGATTTTGGCACCGATACTACTCAGGCTATGGTCATCAATGAAGCGGCGTCAAAGCTTTTCGGTTACAACTCCCCGGAACAGGCCATTGGGCGAAGGTTCAAGCAATGGGGACGCGAAGGGAAAATTGTCGGGGTGATAAAAGACTTTCACTTCAGGTCTTTACAGGAGAAGATCAAACCTCTTACCATGCGTATAGAGCCGCGAAGTAGTGACCTTGTTTCCATTAAAATTGATGGCGGAAACATCAAAGCGACGATCGCCGCTGTCGAAAGCAAATGGAAAGCTACAATGCCGGATCGTCCGTTTAGTTATTACTTTATGGACGAGTTTTTTGACCGTCAGTACCGTAGTGAAGAACGATTTGAAAAGCTGTTTTTCAACTTTGCCATTCTAGCCATTTTCATTTCCTGTCTTGGTTTGCTCGGGCTTGCCTCTTACAGTACCATGCAGCGTACCAAAGAGATAGGGGTGCGGAAAGTAATGGGTGCGTCAGTTGGTAGCATCGTCGGGCTATTGTCGAAAGATTTCCTAAAACTGGTGCTATTGGCTTTTCTGATTGCTTCGCCCATAGCCTACTATGGCATGCATCAATGGCTTCAAAGCTTTGCTTACCGTACGGATATTCAGTGGTGGGTATTCCTGTCGGCAGCCGCATTGTCCACTACGATCGCATTCGCAACCGTAAGTTTTCAAAGTATCAAGGCAGCGCTGATGAATCCGGTGAAAAGCCTCAGATCTGAATAAGGTGGTACAACGGAGTACAATGGGAGGGAGGAAACGGCGATATGGTTCTTCCTCCCTTTTTGATTTCGGTATGCCGGCGCGTTAATCTTTATTGATTTTAGAAACTGTTTTGCCAAAATCTTTAGACGTGGGGCTCTTAATAACTAAAAAGTATTTTTCCTGGCGGCAGTGCGCAGAGCAGCGGGTTGTTCACTTTTGTTTCCTGAGTTAGTAACCTTCCTTTATCATCATAGGTTTTTTCAATCATGGCCAGCAGCTCTCTTGATCCAATCAAATATTCCCCAATCTGCCGGCTATTACCTGAAAACTTGTGCTCAAAAGTCCGGTTGGCCTTGTCACTCGCATCATACCAGGTTTCGAAGTTCAATACGCCGTTTTTGTATCCATACTCTACACGATAGCTGAGCTTACCCTGAGCATCGTAGTATCTTTGTCCACTCTTTTTTTCGGCAGCATATTCATGTACGATGGATCTGAGGAGTGTCTTTTGACCAGCGTATGTTTGATAATTGTACAGCTTTTCACTCTTGATCAGCCCCGCTTCATGGTCATACTCCGTGATGTTGAATACAATCCAGTTTTCCTGTTTTGAATCCTTGATGTATTCGGTCTTTGTTTTCAGCAAGCCGGAAGGATCATAGGCATATTCACTATACTGGTACACCGTCGTACCACCTGCTGGATTACGGCTGGCATTCTCTATGAGTGTGATGTTACCCTGCGCATTATAAGTGAACCTGTCTTCATTCATAATTTCTGTGCAATTGGCATCTGCGCAGTAGCTTTTTTTCAAAGCAGGTGCATCATCGTCATAGGAAACCAGGGCAGGTTCAATTCCAAACTCGGACGAGTCATTTGAGTTGCAAGCCAGCCACAATGGCGTGAGAAGTACTAACCGGAAGAATTTTTTCATGATTTCAGGAATAAGGTTCCATTTGATGACCACTTGTCCGACTAAATAGTTGGAAGTGATCTGGATAATACTTGTCTGAACGGCCTGGCTCAAAATTTTCGTACGAATAAATGAGGGGCTCAAAAATAGCAACGGCCGCCTTTTGATTTGAGGCGGCCGTTTTATGGCGGTATTTTACCTTCGCTGGAATTTCTGGCTTAAATTCAGTGAATATATGGGGGCAGATTCCTGGTATCAGCCATTTTGATCAAAGTAGCTTGAATGCCTGTCTTCCCAAAAGAATCCAGTTGCCTTTTACTTTTTGAAAAACCATCAAAACACCTAGCCTGACGCTAGCAGGATCTTTGCCTTTATTGTGGGTATCTCCGAACAAATTGTGGCGTACCAAAGCAACATCCCCCGAGAAGGTAATCGTCTGATCTTTTAGCTCAATTTTTGTAAATTTTGATTCCCCGCTGGTTAAGGCACGGATAAATTCCTTCTGATCTTCAATCAGGCCATTGGAGTGCCCGTAGGTAAGTGACGGGGAGGTTAGTTTTTTCAATTCTGTTTCATTCGCAGCTATAAGTGCCGTACGAAGCTTTTCCACAGTTGAGGCAACAGCTCTTTCCTCGGCTCCTTGGGCGAAAGAAAGCGACTGAAGCAAAAGCAGCATCATGGAAGCAAACAATGTTTTTTTCATTTTAATGGATCGAGATTTGAACTTAGTATATGTAAATTTTATTTTTTTCAACAGCTAACAGCCGGGGGCGCCCAGCCGATCTAAATTTTAACCTGCTCCATTTTTGGGGCGAATAAATGCATAACGCCCCAGGCCAGTAGATATGCGACTCCGCAAATAATAAAGATGATGTTGTATCCCGCACCAATATTACCGGCAGCCTTGTAATTGTCGAGAATGATACCCACCAAAAGCGGAAAGAGTATTCCTCCCACAGAGCCGGCCATGCCACCAATCCCGACTACAGAGCTGACCGCTTTTTTAGGGAACATATCGGACGCCGTCGTGAATATATTTGCACTCCAGGCCTGGTGTGCCGCGGCTGCCAAACTGATCAGGAACACAGCCTGCCAGATGTTGGTCGTGTATTGTGCCAGCATAATCGGCGTCACAAGAATGGCGAAAAGCAGCATTGACATTTTCCGTGCCCGGAAGATAGGCCAGCCTTTTTTGATCAGGAAACCGGATAAATAGCCGCCGCCGATACTGCCTATGGTGGTGGCGGTGTACACAATGACCAGCTCAATACTTGGCTTGGACAGGTTCAGTTTGAAAGCTTCTGCAAAGTAAGATGGGAGCCAATAGAGGAAAAACCACCAGATCGGGTCGGTAAGCATCTTTCCGAATACGAAAGCCCAGGTTTGTCTTACCTTAAAGAGATCAAGCCACCTTACCGGAGCTTCCTTACTGGTGTCGGGCTCGTTGTCGCTCAGGATATATTCAATCTCTGCAGCGTTTGCCTTAGGATGCCTGGTCGGTATTTCATAATATTTCCACCAGAAAAATAACCAAATAAAACCGACCGCGCCTGTTATTAAAAAAGCTTCCTGCCAACCATACATACCCAGTATCCAGGGTACCATAATCGGTGCAACTACCGCCCCGATATTGGCTCCGGAATTGAATATGCCGGTAGCGAGGGCGCGTTCCTTTTTTGGAAACCATTCGGCTGTTGCTTTGATGGCAACAGGAAAATTACCCGCTTCGCCCAGTCCAAGCAATGCGCGCATTAAACCAAAGCTGAAGGTACCGGTGGCCACTGCATGTAGGATAGCCGCAATACTCCATACTACCACGGAAATAATATAACCAAGTTTGGTTCCGATCCGGTCAATGATCGCTCCAAAGCCAATCAACGAAACCGCATAAGCGGCCTGAAATGCCATCACAATGTGGCTGAAATCGCTTTCCGTCCAGTTGAATTCGGCCTCAAGGGTAGGTTTTAGTAGTCCGAGAACCTGGCGGTCGAGGTAGTTAATTGTGGTTGCGGTGAATAGTAATGCCACAACTCGCCAGCGGTATTTCGTCATTTGATTTTCCATTCTTTTTATTTGGGACGGGGTTAATGGGAAGAAATAGAATTGGGTTTTCGGATATGTAATTAGTTAATTTTCAGGCATATTCAGCCTTGTTTAAAAATGCACTCAGGGAAGTAAGTGCACCTTTGTTTTTAATTGTTTCAAGGTAAAAGACGATATTATCCTCACTTACCCCAAATTTCGACAAATCTTTTCCCCAGATGAATGGATCCCTCAGGATGGCGTGAACCATTTGGCTGAGTGACCGCATCTGCCATTTTTGATGAAAATAAGCGGCTCTGGGATCCTGAATGAGGTAATAGCTACCATGGCAAAACCCGTAATAACGATCCTGGTCTTTTTTGGCAGGTTTCATAAAATGAATGTAAATCGCGAGGCCGTAGGACATATAGGGTGGTGCGGTTTCAAATATTTTGAAGTACTGTAAAAAAGCAGGGATTACACGTGATTGTAACTTTGCGGTATAATTTGGGGTGATGCTGAGCCATTTATGTTCGATGTAGGGATTGCGAAACCGGTCAAGCACAAGTCTGCTAAAATTCAGAGCCTCCTGCGGTGCCAAAGCATAAGGGATGGCTGGGGCAATTTCAGTCTCCATGAGTGCGGATAAAAACGCGTTGAAGGCCGGGTTCTCCATTGCTTGTATTACCGTGCCGAAGCCGCACAAGTGTGCCAGACCTGCACCCAGGGTGTGCGCGCCATTGAGTAGCCTCAATTTTAACTCCCGGTAGCGCTCAATATCGGGCTCGATCACCACCCCTGAATCGGCTTTGTAAAATGAAAGGATATTTTTGACCCGATCATCCCCTTCGATGGCCCAAAGGCGATAATATTCGGTGCTGATCATCAGGTCATCTTCGTAACCCAGTTCTTCTTCGATTTTTTTCTTTGACCGCTCGTCCGGGCGCCCAGGTACAATGCGGTCTACAAGGGAATTGCAGAAGGAATTACATTGTTCGATCCAGTCAATAAAATGGCTTTCCAGACCGTTCCGGTGTGCAAGTTCCAGAATGATCGATTCGAGTTTTTTACCATTGTCGGCAATGAGTTCTGTGGTCACAATGACCATCCCATGTTCTTCACTGCCGCCGAAGGCGACATACCGGGCGTACAGAAACGCAAGCAGCTTGCCGGGAAAGGATATCGGCGGCCATTGGTAGATATCGTCCTGAACCAGTTGAATGCCGAGCTCTGTGGTATTGGAAATGACGATGGTGATGGCCGGGTTTTTGGCCAGATCCAGTACAAGCGACCACTGCGTTTTGGCGGATAGTACCCTGCTTATCGCCGAAGAAATCACTGTTTCTTCAATAAGTTCACCCTCTACGATTCCCTTTGAAGAGATTGTATAAAGGTTGTCTTGTCTTTCAAATGCTTTCAGATCACCCTGATCCGTTGATTTCACCGCTACAATCCTGCCATTGAAGACGCCTTCTCTATTGGCTTTGTCAATAAAGTAATCGGGAAGGCCACGCAAAAAAGCACCCGTGCCAAACTGCAGTACTTTCTCCGGAAGTTGAAACACACTGTCGTCGGCTACTCCAACTGTTGATTCTTTTCGAACCGTGCGCAATGTTTCCTTAAACAGATGATTCATAGTTGATTTCCGGTAAAAGATTTCGTGCCTTTTGTCTATTGATTCTGAGAAAGCCAGATCGGAAAATCCCTGGAGATTAGCTTTTCCGGCCAAACGCCGTAATATGCGTATCCCACCCGCCGTTCGTTTTCGATTTCACTCAGTTTTGATTTTTTTATGCCATCCCTTCCACAGAAAAAGGGCTTTCCACTGTCCAGGTCATAGAAACGTGCCCACATTTTTCCATTCGGGTCTTCAATCACGACTACATCCTTGCCTTTGGGCTGTGAGGCGTCGATAATTCGCTCCGTTTTGTATCCCATAATCGCTGCTTTGCTGAGCCATTCAACGGAGCCGATAATGGCATTTTTTATATCCTTGGAGGGATTTTTGATTTCCATTAAAAAACGTGTAATGTCCACACTTTCTGCTCCACTGAAGGAGGGTAGCTCGTATGCGCGTGCCTGGGCGGGCAGGAAGGAAATAGGGTCGTGTTGTGCGCACCATACTGTCCGTTTTCCGTTAACCCGGATCTGGGTTTTCAGAATACAGTCAATGGCTTTTTCAACGGCCGCCGCAGAGCGTTTTTTTAAGTTTTCATCTACCGATTCAAAGCCTGGTCTGCCTTCGGCAACGTCTTTAAGTACACGTAGCGCGTTGAGCATGGCATTGTCGTTATAGGTAATGTGTTTACGATAGCCGCTTGTATCGGGATAGAACTGGGGGAAGCCGCCACTTGCATATTGCATTTTTAATAAATAGTCTATGCCGGATTCTGCGGCTGAAAGGTATTTTTTGTTTCCTGTTTGGTGATGGACTTTTAATAAAGCCCTGATTTCCCGTGTAGTAGCATGGTTGTCGATCGTCGCATCGGGGTGAGAAGTGCTGGCTTCAACGCGCTTTACGAAATCCTTGCTCCATACAGAATCGTAGTCAAATGCTTTATTGTCAATATGTTTTGGCCAGCCTCCTGACGTTCGCTGCGTCAGGATTATTTTATCAGCAGTGGAATCTGTCATCGCGTGAATGATCCCGCTGTGAGATGGCTTTTCAAGGGTTACCGTGTTGCCAGGCTGGTATCCTGAAACGATAAAAGCAAAAATGAATGAATGTAGGATTTGCATGATCTTTACTTTTTACGGGCTTGTTGCAGCAGCCATGTAGCGAGATCCTTACCCGCTTCAAAATTTTCGAAGCTTGAGTCTATTCTGCGACCGTCCAGGTATTCATTGTAAAGCCAGGGATCGCCCACGGCAAAGACTGTACCTTTTCCATAATGAGATACACCGAAGATTACATCACCGTCATCCGTGAATGCCGATTTGGCGGGAGCCACAAGCGCAAGAGGTGCCAATTCCTTGATGTAAATAGAAGTGGCGGTTTTGAAAATAGGTTTATTATCTGGCGGAATGTTGAGCCTGCCCTGTTCGAACTTTCGGCCCTGAACCATGTTCCGGTTTTTATTGGTGAATTGAATTCCAAATGTCTGCGCCAGCTTGTTGAAACGGGAGATTTCACAGTTTGCGGTATCATTGGCCATCAGCAGAAGTACTCCGCCGGCCTTTACCCATTTTTCCAGCTCGGCAATATCCTTTGCTTCGATAAAATTGGGCTTGGCTGTTTCTTTCTTTGTGTCCGGATCTACGATGATGAAGACATGCACGTTTTTCAGGTTAGCGGCCGACGGAGCTTCCGGAATCGTAATGGTTCGGGCCCCAAGTTCACGGTACATATTCCCCCACAGCCAGAAACCTGAATGCAGGCGATCTTCCCAGGTGTAATGGAAGGGCTCCTCTTTTCCGGAAGCCCCCTTCCGAAATTCGCGGTTGAAATAATTGTCGAGTCCAACCGTCAGTCCTTTGCCGATGGCATTTTCAGCGGCTATTTCCATTTCCACACTGGCAAAAATAAACGGTCCGATGCCTTTGAGGTCATTCTTACGGATGGGTTCGCTCAAATAATATTCGTAACTGCCATCGCGATAAGGTGTGCCACCCAGGCCACCCACGCTCACAGTTTTGTTCAAACTGATGGTACCGTTGGACTCCATTTCAATGAAGTTTTTTAGGATGCCGGCATAACCGCTTTGCGCATTCTTCGCATAGGATGCCGCAATGTATCCGAGTCGGGAGCCTTTGGCCAGTGCATACACAAACATACATGAAGCAGATGCCTCAAGGTAATTGCCTTTGCGGGTGCCCTGATCAACGATCTGATACCACAGCCCGGATTGTTTGTCCTGATATTGGGCCAGTACAGGCGCCAACCGCTTAAGGTAACGAATGAGTTCAGCTCGTTTAGGGTGATTTTCAGGGAAATAGTCCAGCACTTCTACCAGCGCAACAGCATACCAGCCAATGGCTCTTGCCCAGAAATGAGGTGAAACACCCGTTTTTTTATCAGCCCATGCCTGTTCTCTACTTTCATCGTAGCCATGATAGATAAGTCCTGTTTTTGGGTCCACTGCATGCTTCTCGATCAGTTCGAATTGTTTTGCAATGTCATCGAAATGTTCGGGGTGGTTGAACAATACACTGTATTCAGCCGAAAATGCTTCGGCCATATAAAGACCATCCAACCACATTTGATTGGGATAGCGCTTTTTATGCCAATAACCACCTTCTTTGGTACGGGGCTGTTCGGTGAGCTGTTTCCAAAGCAGATCCGCTGCCTTTTTATACTTTTCCTTGTCCGGCAATGTTTGCTGATAGGCATTGAGCAGGGCGCGCCCCGGTGGTATGTTGTCCAGGTTGAGATCGTCAAACTTGTAGGTTCGGATGCTTCCGTCTGCTCGTACATATTGGTCCAGATCTTTTCTGATGTAGTCAAAATACTTTCCTTCACCGGTCCGATACCACACCCTTTCCAGCGCTTTAAGCATGATTCCCTGTTCGTAATCCCAGCGCGCAAACGTGTTTTTTCCGACGAGTATTGAATCTTTGTGATTGGTCATAAATGAATCGGCCATCCGCACAGACCAGGGTTGCTCCTGTGCTGCAACGATGCCTGTGATCAGAGTGAAAAGCAAGAAAACTGACGCTGACTTACGGTTTAAGGTTTGTTTCATTGGGTGGGAAGTAATGGCACGCGGGAATCACTATTTAACAAAATCTTCCCGCATCGGTGTGAAAACATCTACAAGGATGCCGGGTTCAAGGCAAAGTGCGCCATGTACCACATCGGGCGGAATGTAGTAGGCGTCGCCTTGTATCAGGGTCTGTTTTTTATCCCCGATCGTAATCTCAAAAGCGCCACTTTCCACGTAGCTCATCTGCGTGTGAAAATGGCTGTGTAACGATCCTACGCCACCTTTTTCGAACGCCACTTTTACCATCATCATGTTGTTGTCGTAGGCCATTATTTTTCTCTTCAAGCCGCCTCCCAGATCTTCCCATGGAATGTCGGAGTCGGAGATAAACTGGTTTTCTTTGGGTTGATACATGTTATTATATTTTTTGAAAAACGAATGTGCGAATAAAATATACGGCGTGTATAAATGGCTTTCAGGCGTGAAATCTATTTTAAGAGTGATTTTGACGAAGCGTTGCCGCTGAACGAAATCGCTTTTAAGGCTTTCTTTTCATCTGTATGCAATAGTCTGATCCCTTTCGACCGTTCGCCGGTAATATCCAGCAAAAGATCGCGCCCCTCGGTATATTGAATGCCGTCCAGGGTAATATTACTGCTATTCTGTACCTGCATCACGGTTTTGCTTCGTGTTAAAAGAGTGACATTCTTTAGAAGGATGTTTTCTCCCTCAATGCACACAAAACCTTTGTTGCTCTGGATACTCGCATTTTCAATCCTGATGTTTTTGATGCTCATTTCCGGAAGGCCACGAACCAGGATACCCGTTTCGGCACCTTTACAAGTTACATTTTTAATGTAAAAGTTTTGGAACTGAGGGGTGCCTTTGTTGACGGCTTCAGGTTTCATAACCGGCAATACATTATTTTCACCAGGTTGTGGAACAGGGTCTTTGGCCATGTAATACATGTCGAACAGGATGGCCTCACCCGGTATGTTTGTCATATTGATATTCGATACAAAAATATTCTCAACCACACCGCCACGGCCCCGGGCTGTTTTGAACCTTAAACCGACATCAGTACCCAGGAAATTGCAATTGTTAATGAATAAGTTTTTGACACCCCCCGACATCTCGCTGCCAATGACAAAGCCACCATGACCATGAAAGACGGTGGAATTCTGCACAATAATATCTTCGGTAGGAACACTGCGCTTACGTCCTTCTTCATCACGCCCCGATTTGATGCAAATTCCGTCATCGCCGACATCGAATGTGCAATTGTCTATAAATCCGAGTTTGCAGGACTCAATATCTACCCCATCTCCGTTCTGTGCATACCAGGGATTACGAACGGTCAGGTTTCTCAGCGTTATATTTTCGCACAGCATTGGATGGATATTCCAGGCTGGTGAGTTCTGGAATGTGACTCCTTCGAGCAGGATCTTTTTGCAATTGGTGAGTCGAACCATATTGGGACGGAGGAAATCTTTGAAAGCGTCCACATTCTCGAGTGTGAAGCCCGCAGCTGTATTTCCGGCGCCCTTTGTATTACTGCCCAGTAGCGATTTCTCCGAAGGATACCAGGTTTTAAGATCCGGATTCAGTACACCGCCCGATGCCAGCAACGTCCTCCACTGCCCCTCGGTCAGTTTTTCTTTTTTCACCGCCCGCCATACCTGTCCGGCGCCGTCAACGATTCCCGAACCTGTAATGGCGATATTTTCGGCGTTTGCCGCACTTATCGGTGATTGGCAGCGGATGGCATCCAGCCCTTCCCAGCTGGTTTTTACCACTGGATAATCTTGGTACTGGTCACTGAACTGTAACAGAGCACCTTGGGAAATGTGCAGATTTACATTACTCTTCAAGGTCAAAGGGCCTGTGAGCCAGAATCCGGCAGGGATAAATACGGTGCCCCCACCCGCTGCTGCACAGGCGTCAATCGCCTTGCCGATCGCCTGGCTGTTGAGAAAAACGCCATCGGCTTTTGCGCCATATTTTACAATATTGAAGGTATCTTTCCTGAAAACAGGCTGCTGTACGAGTGGAAGTTCGAAAATGAATTTTTCCGTTGAGCCGAAATGTTTTAAGTGTTTCGCAAGATCAAGTTTAAGGTCAGGTAATGAGGCAGCCACTGTGCCTGCCATAACATTTGCGCCATACTTCGAGAAATGTGTGTTGTCGACAATTCCTTTGGGGAATTTGGGATAAAAGCCGCCTTCTAAATGCAGGAACAGCGCTTTTGAGCCTTCAATCCCAAGCCGTTCAATGATTATTTTACTTTTATTGTGGAGGTCTATAAAAGGAACCTGCATCTTTTGCGCTACCGATTTTACTGCAGCAGGATAGTCGCCATGGGTATCCTGAAACTGACCGTTATGGTCAAACTTTCTCCGCATCACCGGGCTGAGCAGGATGGGATGTGCCCCTTTTTTCCGGGTTTCAATTACAAAGCGGGTAAGGTTTTCCGGATAGTCTGTTTTTGCAGAAGCATATCGGCTCGTGTCCTGATCTTTGGAGTCATTGTGCCCGAATTGGATGAAAACATAATCACCCGCTCTGAGTGTTTTCAGGACGGTCGTCCACCGACCTTCGGATATAAAGCTTTTGGTGCTTCGCCCATTCACCGCGTGGTTATGAACTCGAACCTGATTCTCATCAAAATAATCTTCAAAAACCATTCCCCATCCGGTTTCTGGTGCGTCGGCAGGTTGCTTGTTAGCCATCGTCGAATCCCCGATCAGGTAGAGCCCGATTTTAGGGTCATCAGGTGTGAAGCCGGCAAAACAGAAAAAGGAAAACAAAAGCAGTTTTTTCATTCAATAGACTTTTAACAAGATGACTTTTTAAGGTTGCATAGCACCATTGTAAACGAGACTGACGAGTTTAGGGCTAATAATGATAATTATCAAATATAAAATTGTGTTTAATTATGCAATCGTTGTCGGGAACGTTGCCAGATAAGACCTATCGTAGAATGATTGCTTAAACAACCTGTACCCCCAGGCGATTGACATTCAGGCCAGGATAGGAGTCACGCAGAATCATTTTGATTTTTTTTGCATTTTTGCAAGATTGATAAAAATAAAAAGGCCTGCCGTCGACATGAGAAGGCAGGCCTTGTGAAGTGCTTTCACTTATTTAAGGTCATTGATCGAAATAAGCTCCATGTCCGTATAATCTTTGTTCTCGCCTGCCATTCCCCATATAAATGAATAGTTGGACGTACCGCAACCCGAATGAATAGACCACGGCGGTGAAATGACCGCCTGACGGTTGGCCACAACCAGATGCCGGGTTTCATCGGGTTCGCCCATCAGGTGAATTACTCTGTGGTTTTCTGGTACATCGAAATAGCAATATGCCTCCATGCGACGGTCATGGACGTGGGCCGGCATGGTGTTCCATACACTACCCGTTTGCAGCACAGTGAGGCCCATCACCAGCTGACAGCTCTGAATGCCCTCCATGTGAATATACTTGTAGATCGTACGATGGTTGGATGTTTCCATACTTCCTACCGTCACTGGCGTGGCGTTTTCCTTTGTAAAAAGTGTTGTGGGATGGGTATAATGCGCAGGACAGGAAAGTAGGTAAAAAGCAGCAGGCTTCGATGAATTCAGGCTTGAAAAACTAACCTCCTGCGTTCCTTTCCCAATATACAGGCATCCAAGTTTGCTGATCTCGTAGGTAACGCCATCCACAATTATTTTTCCATCGCCACCGATATTGATGACTCCGATTTCCCGGCGTTCCAGGAAATAATTCGCTTTCAGGGAGTCGAAATTCGGCAGGGGTAGTGGCGTAGTGGTTGGTACTGCGCCACCGATGATCACACGGTCGTAGTGAGAATATACGAAGCGTACTTTATTGGTCTCGAAAATATTTTCAACCAGAAAATTTTCGCGGAGCGTATCCGTGTTCATTTTAGATACTTCTCTTCTGCTGCTTTCAAATCTTATTTGCATGGTTTTGTAGCTATCGGCTGTCGGCGATCGGCTTTTAGCTTTTCGTTACAACATACCTTTTGGTTAAATATAGTGATGCATCGACTGGCGCTCCAGCTTTTGGCGATCATTTGTCTTGATAGTGGGCTTGGTTTAACTCTTCCTTTTACCGGCCCATCCATCCGCCATCTACCACCAGCGTGGTACCGCTGACGTAATCGGATGCTTTGGAGGCAAGGAACAAAACGGGCCCTTTGAAGTCTTCGGGCAAACCCCACCGCCCGGCTGGAATCCTATCCAGGATGGATTTGCTTCGAACCGGATCGTTGCGGAGCGCTTCTGTATTATCGGTATTGACATATCCTGGTGCTATCGCGTTGACCTGTATTCCTTTGCCGGCCCATTCATTCGCCAGGGCCTTTGCAAGGCCACCAATTGCACTTTTGGCGGCGGTGTAGCCAGGTACATTGATGCCCCCCTGAAAGGTAAGCAATGAGGCCGTAAAGATGATCTTGCCATTCCCACGTTTAATCATTTCTTTGCCTAGTTCCCGCGATAAGATAAATGGTGCATCCAGATTGACGTTCAGGACCTGATCCCAATAAGCATCCGAATGTTCGGCGGCTGGCTGCCGCAGAATAATGCCCGCGTTGTTTACCAAAATATCAATGACCGGATGATCCTCTTTCACCTTCGTGATGAAAAGATAGAGGCTGTCCCGGTTGCCGAGGTCGACCTGATAGGGGTAAAAATTCCTTCCATAATCAAGCACAGCCTTTTCAATTTCACTTTCTTTTTCAGGTATGGAGGAAGAAATTCCAATGATATCGGCTCCGGCTTCTGCAAGGGCTTCTGCCATCGCTTTGCCTATGCCTCTGTTACAACCGGTTACGAGTGCTGTTTTTCCAGAAAGATTAAATAGATCAAATATGCTCATTCCATATGATTTTTTTGAGAGGCTGCCGGGAAATCCATTCTTGATTTACTTCCGGAATGTTCATGACAGAACCAATTTTAGCGATGTTAGGGGTATTAATTAGAAATATCAAATAAAAAATTGTCTTTTTATTTGCACACGTTACCGGGAACGTTGCCAGATTTTGAAATGAGAGTATTTTGAAAAAAACGGAACGAATCGTGTCATTTCAAAGGTGCGGGTGTTTACGCTTGTAATTTATGGTTTAAAAGGATGTTACCGAACCAGGTGCCTATAAAATGGAGGTAAGGATCTTTCACCTGTCTTCTCGATTTGTGAAGCGGAGGCTACGAGGTTGGTTAGTATTACAAAAAAAATAAATCTAAATTTCTGGTAGGGGACTATATGGAAAAATCGCGTTTGGGTATTGGAGGCTTACAGTGTTTTCGGGATGTGTGGTTTTGTCAGACATCAGGGCTTTTGAGTGGCTTGTCTCCCATGCGATTGTAAAAATTAGTATATTCACTCAAAAGTAGTGGATGTGCATTTACACATTATTAAGTTAGATTAAAAAAAGTTACTCTTTGGAAACAATCACAATAAAAGATATCGCCAAGGCATTAAACTTATCAACTTCCACAGTTTCGCGTGCGTTGAGGAATAGTTATGAGATTAATTCTGAGACCAAAAAGCTTGTGATGGAATATGCTGAAAGGATGAATTATCGGCCAAATCCCATTGCTTTGAGTTTGCGCGATAGTAAAAGTAAAGCCATTGGTGTAATTATTCCGGAAATAGCGAATCACTTCTTTTCACAGCTGATTAATGGTATCGAATCGATTGCTTATAATCTGGGTTATCATGTCGTTATTTTTCAGAGCCACGAATCTTACGAGCGGGAAGTTGCTAACACCAACTACCTCGTTTCCCGAAAAGTAGATGGTCTGCTCGTTTCGCTATCGAGCCTTACAACTGATCTACGTCATTTTGAGGAACTTCAGGAAAAAGGTCTACAGATTGTTTTTTTCGATCGCGTCCCCAGCGCAATTGATACACATAAGATCGTTGCGGATAATTATCATGGCAGTTATCAGGCAACACAACACTTGCTGCAGGGTGGCAGGAGTCGCATTGCCCACGTGACGAGTCCTGCCTATTTGTCGATCACCAACGAAAGGCTGGAAGGTTATAAAAAAGCGCTGGAAGATTACTCCATCCCGTTTGATGAATCCTATGTCAAATACTGCCATCATGGAGGTAAGGTGGTCAGTGAAAATGAGGCGGCTGTGCAGGAATTGCTCGACATGTCGGAGCCACCCGATGCAATTTTTACGGCCAGCGACCGCATCACAACAGGTTGTATGGCGGTGTTGAGAAAAAATGGTATCCAAATTCCTGATGAAATTGCTTTGGTTGGATTTACCAACCTCAGTGTGGCAGAGCTTATGGATCCTCCCCTCACAGCCGTGGTTCAGCCGGCGCTCAAAATGGGTCAGCAGGCGACGGAGTTGTTGATTAAGCTGATCGAAAGTCCCCAAAAACCCACCGTTTACGAAATAAGATCGTTAAAGACTTCTTTGGTTGTTAGAAAATCTTCATTTGCGAAGAAGAACATCTCTCAGATATGACTGGCAATTGAAGGGGAAAATCCAGGACGAGCCAAATACTGCCATGCAGTCCGGGTTCGGGACATGGAGGATTAGAGCTAAAAGGGAAAAGAACAATCGCTTCACCTGATGCGTATTGGATCAGGAACAAAATGGGGAAAGTAAATCAGTGTCTCACTAACTTAGGAAAGCTATCAAAATGATATTTTGATTTGTGAGATAACAAATTGATACACTTTTTGAGCCGTTTTGGGTAGTTAGATCGCTGCCCGCGCTGGTTTCAGGAAACGGAGGTTTTGAGAAATTTATGAACGCTTTGAATTGGTAGTTTTTACAACACCGTTTCAATTAGCGAAAGCTTTTCAATAAAACAGTAAACAGCTTCTCTAGAGAAGCCGTTTACAAAGGTGCGGGAATGATTTGTCTGAATTACTATTTCTCTTTCAGCTTCTCATGGTAACGCTTCTCAAGCCAGGCCATCAGATCGTCATATCCTTTTCGGTCGGCGAAAGCATCCGGATTGTATCTGTCACCTTCCTTCCGCTTTTTCTCCAGGCCAAACTGCCCGGCATGCGATGCCACCCAGAGGTCAAAATCTAGCTTTTTCATGGCGTCGATCGTGTAGCCGTAATCTTTCGCTACATCTGGATATCCCGGCATACCGGATAATTTCGTTTCGTCCAGAATCCCCGGAAAATTGGCAATCAGGATCTTATAGGACCGTTTGTCATCCTTTACAGTCAATAAAAAACTATTAGCACCAGGTGTATGGCCGGGATGGTGAAGGACCGTCAACGCGGTATCTTCCAAACCAACAACCTCCTGATCCTTTAATATACGATCTGCCTTCACAGGCTCGAACGTGGCACCATATTCGCCCAGCACATAATCTGAAGCTCCACCATCGGCAAGCGCTTTCGCATCCCGGGCATGTATCATCATTTTAGCACCCGTCTCCTTTTTTATGGCCGCCATCCCCGCGACGTGGTCATAATGGGCATGTGTAGCCAATAGTATTTTGATGTCAGAAAACTTAAAACCCAGACTAGTGATATGCTTTTTTATCAAAGGAACGGATTCTTCCAAACCCGTATTGATCAGGATATGGCCTTTAGGAGTTGTAACTAAGTAACAGGCTAGGTCGGCTGTACCGACATAATACAGATTACCGGCAATACGAAACGGTTGGTAATTGCGGCTCCAGACTTCCTGATTAAAGGGCAGTTTGTACTTTTGAGCATGTGTAAAAGCAGGGGAAAATAACAACATCGCCAGGACGATGTTTTTGGTCAGTTTGGATTTAAAAAACATAATAATGGGAAAGTATACCCAAAATTAAGTAACCGTTTTCTGCAAAGCAACACGAATTTGACCGGTGAGTCCCGTTCTCCTTGTACTATCTTAAGAATTTGTCCAAAACACAAATCAGGCTCTTGTTCTGTTCTTTGTTGTTTAACATAAAATTGGTTATCACAACAACCTGACCGATTTCTTGCTTTTGTCAAATTGGGGAAAACCTGTCAATGTATTAAAACATATAAATCATACAAATTAAGGATTTCTGATCTTTATGGAAGTATATCCTGATTACGTGGAATATACATTGTCAGGATTTTAATTAAATTAGTATTTATCGTCCTAAACTGTGTAAGTATATTAGGAATAGAAGTCTTTTTATGATCAATCAAAATGCCATAAGCCTGCCGGCCGGCGACTCACTGTTCAATTTTCGGGTAGCAGGAATTGCCGTTCTGAATGGGAAACTACTTTTGCATAAAACGGCCGAAGATCATTTTTGGAGCTTACCGGGTGGGCGTTGTGATATGTTTGAGTTTTCAAAAGAAACCTTACAACGGGAGATGGTGGAGGAAACCGGGCAGGAAGTGGAGGTGCAAAAGATGGCCTGGATTGTCGAGAATTTTTTTGAGTACCGGGGCATTCGGCATCATGAAATTGGGTTTTACTATCGAATGCGGTTTACTGGTTTGACTCATCAGGACGATTTTGTATTCCAGGATGGAGACAACACGCTTCTTTACCGCTGGATCCCGGTGAGTGAGGTGGACTATGTCCCGGTCTATCCGGAGATTATCAAATCTGTTCATATTCTCAATGAACTGGATTTTAAACATTTTACAATCGGTTTGCAGAACCTTGGTGATCCTCATTTCGGATAGCCAATTGTATGCGATATCAGGCTTGTCAACTTGGTGGATGCGGAAGTATCAGGAACTTTGTTTTCAGTCGAATCCGGTTAAATTTGCTGTTATTTCCTTGATATATGCACCGTAGTTCCTTTCCAGCAAGTTCAAAACTGCCCGATGTAGGCACCACCATTTTTACCAGAATGTCTTTGCTTGCCGAGCAGCACCAGGCCATTAATCTTGCGCAGGGGTTTCCTGAATTCGACTGTTCACCTGAGCTCCAGCAGCTGGTTGAAAAGTACCTGAGGCAGGGGAAGAATCAGTATGCACCGATGGCGGGTGTAATGGCTTTACGGGAAGCCATTGCCCAAAAGGTATTCGAGGGATGTGGAACGGAATATCATCCAGAGTCTGAGATTACAATCACCAGTGGCGCTACCGAGGCACTTTATGTTGCCATTACCACGGTGGTTCATCCCGGCGATGAAGTGATTGTTTTTGAGCCTGCCTATGATAGTTATGTTCCGGCTATTGAGTTGTGTGGGGGAAAGCCAGTATACATCCGGTTGGATCCTCAGTACAAGTCGATTGACTGGTCATTTGTAAGGTCGAAAATTTCCGGCAAAACCCGCGCCATGATCGTCAATACGCCGCACAATCCCACAGGAAATGTATGGACTGTGGATGATTTGAATGAGCTGGCTAAAATTGCGGAG
Organism: Dyadobacter sp. 32; assembly: GCF_902506755.1. GTDB lineage: Bacteria > Bacteroidota > Bacteroidia > Cytophagales > Spirosomataceae > Dyadobacter. Next base: position 6,387,531 of record NZ_LR735258.1, read on the forward strand.
ATGCATGATCTGCTGGTTATCAGTGATGAGGTTTACGAACACATTATTTTTGATAACAGAAAGCATGTTTCCGCTTCTTCAGTAGCCGCTTTGGTGGAGCGAACCTTTGTGTGCGGGTCTTTTGGTAAAACATTTCACATTACGGGATGGAAGGTGGGCTATTGCCTCGCTCCAAAGCATATGACTACGGAGTTCAGGAAAATTCATCAGTATCTGGTCTTCAGTGTAGTCACGCCATTTCAATATGCCATTGCAGAATATTTAAGCGATCCTGACCATTATTTGTCCCTTGGCGCTTTTTATCAGCGCAAGAGAAATCTGTTCAATGAGGCGATCATGGGTATAGGTTTCAACTTTGAACCTTCAGCAGGGAGCTTTTTTCAGAACGTTTCTTATGGATCGTTGTCAGATGAAAATGATCTTATCCTGGCAGAAAGGCTCACTTCGGAGGCTGGCGTTGCCTCCATCCCTATGTCGCCTTTTTACAATGGATATTCCGATTTCAGAGTCCTTCGTTTCTGTTTTGCGAAGCATGATGATACTTTACTGAGGGGTGCAGAGCGTTTGCACAAAGTGGTTTGGTGAAAATTGGGTGGATTTTTTTTAAATATCTCAAAAATGGCGTATACTTGTATGACAAATGGCCGGTTTTATGAAAACTATAAATTATAAAATGCCAGGTGACAGTAGTCCGCTTCTGATTGCCAATGAGCCCGAAGTGCTGTATCTGCGAAATACAAAGCCAGATTTATTTTCAATTACCGATTTTCTTAGTTTATCGGAGAAGCTTCTTTTGACACAAGCCGAATGGGCCAATGTGTTGCATATCAGTGATCGTACGCTGCAACGCTATCTGAAAGATAACAAGCCTTTCGAAGGACTTTTTGCGGAGCACCTATATCAGCTCGTTCAAATGGCCGATCTCGGTCTGGCCATTTTTTCAAATGCCAAAAGTCTGGATGTATGGCTTCGTGAACCCAAGCAGGTATTGAACAAAACACTGGACTTTTCCGCATTGAGTTCCTTTTGGGGTGTCAAGCTTTTGTGTAATGAGCTTGGCCGGATTGAGCATGGTGTTTACATATGATCCTTTATCGCCTTGCCGCGAGGAAGTATATTCATGATGTTTCCGGAACGGGCGCAAGGCTCTATGGAGGACGCTGGAATCCGGTGGGTTCAGCGGGAATTTATACCAGTGAGCACATTTCTCTGGCCTTCCTGGAGAAATATGTGCATGCCAGCGCAAAGGAGAATATGCAACGCATTGCTTTACTGACAATTGAGCTGGACGAAGGTGCGGTTACTATATTCAACACGGACGATAAGCTGTTGAAAAAATCATGGGCCGACGATATTTCGTATTCGCAGTGGCTCGGAGCACAAATACTGGCTGACCCAGCCATTGTCGCTTTTTCAGTACCTTCTGCCATTATACCCGGTGAGCGGAATTTTATACTTAATCCTGCTGCCGACCATTTTCATCTGGTCAAATTTGCCAAGGTGGTCGATTTTACCACCGATTTCAGATTGTTGAACAAACTTCTGGATTAAGCGCTATCTATTTTTTAAATAGCAGTGCTTTGATAGGCTGGATCCGGGTAATAATCAGGGTAGGAACGAGAAGGATCAGGGCCGATATTATAATGGTTATCACATTGATGAGCGCAAAGGTGCCCCACTCAAATACGATCGGGACGGTATCCATATAGTAATTTTCAGGATCCAGTGGAATCAGTTTGAACTGATACTGAAGCCAGCAAAGTGCCAATGCCGCAACATTTCCTATCAGCAGCCCTTTGCGTACCATATAAATGCCTACCCTGAAGAAGACCATTCTGATCTGTTTATTAGGACTGCCCAATGTTTTCAGTAATCCAATCAAGGGCGTTCGCTCCATGATCATCACCAAAAGAATTGAGATCATATTAAAACACGCAACGAAAAGGATCAGCGTTAAAAATACGGCGGTGTTGCGATCCAGAAGCTGTAGCCAGTCAAATATCTGAGGAAACAGGCTCGTTACCTTTTGCATGTACACGCCCACTGGTAAGATTGGCTTTAATGCGGCGGCTACTTCCGGTAGTTTCCTGAAGTCTTTAAGGTAAATTTCGTAGGTTCCGATGGAGTCAGGTCCCCAGCCATTGAGGCGTTGGACGAGTGCAAGATCTCCCACAATAAGGGTATTGTCGAATTCCTCCATCTGGGTTTCGTAAATCCCCACAATGGTCAGCTTACGTGGCCGTGGCGGATTTTGTAACGAATACATAATTACCTCGTCGCCCGGCTTTAGAATGAGCTGGGAGGCAATTTTACGGCTTATGACGATTTCCGAAGAGTAACCGTATTTGATCGAGGAAGAATCTTTGTTGCCAATCAGGCGTCCGTCCACAAGGCTTTGCTTGAAAACATTCCAATCATAATCCTTTCCTACACCCTTTAGAACGACCCCTTTTATTTCATTCTCTGTTTTTAGTATCCCTGATTTGTGCGCAACGGCCTGCCAGTGGCTTATTTCGGGAATGGTGGGGAGCGCATCCACCACGGGATTTTTTACTGGAAAAGGACCTTCTTCATAGGTATTGCCCTGTGCAAAAGCACTCACGCTGATGTTGGCTCCGAATAGGAATACTTTTTTCTCAATGGTGCGTTTAAAACCCAAAAGCACCGCAAAGGCGATGATTCCAACACCCACGCCAATGGCAATACTAGCTACGCCAATTCGGGAAACGGTGGCAGAAAATGAGCCTGCATCGTTGTGTCTGATTCGTCTGGCAATGAATGAGGGAAACTGCAATGAATTGGGATCTTTATTTTAGACTAAGTAACAAAAATAGGGAAAATCTTTGCCTTGTCGATATAACAACCAATTTGTCGGCCATAGTAATTACTTATCTGAGCCAATATTTGACCGGAATTCATTCTTGTTCTCAATTTTTCGTTAAGTTGCCAAAGCGTTTTGTTATCCGCAAATACCATATTAGAACTGATTTCCCATTTGCTATGCCACTAATTAAAGCAGCCTCCGGAGTAGTTAATCAAACGCCAATGGCGTGGAAAAACAATCGGGAGAACATACTCGGGGCAATTGAGAGCGCCCGAAAACAACACGTGAGCTTATTATGTCTGCCCGAGCTTTGTATTACCGGATACGGTTGCGAAGACTATTTCTTTGCACAAGACCTGACAGACCAGGCTCAGGAAATGTTACTGGATATCGTTTCATATACTTCCGGCATGATCGTGTCGGTGGGGCTTCCCGTCAGAATGAACAACAGGCTGTATAATGCGGCCTGTCTGATTGTCAACAAACAAATTGCGGGTTTTTATTGCAAGCAAAATCTGGCCAACAATGGTGTTCATTACGAGACCCGCTGGTTTCATGCCTGGCCGGTAGGAGTGGTGGACACCATTGAAATAAATGAACTTTCGTATCCGATCGGAGATGTCATTTTTGAATTGTCCCATGGGGTATTACAGGGGATTCGTTTGGGTTTTGAGATTTGTGAAGACGCCTGGGTGGCCAATCGTCCTGGGCGGAGGCACTACGACCGTGGCGTTGATGTGATATTGAACCCCAGCGCAAGTCATTTCGCGTTCAACAAATTCATGACCCGTGAGCGCCTTGTACTCGACGCCTCCCGCACATTCGGGTGCAGCTATATTTATACGAACCTGCTGGGGAATGAGTCAGGGCGAATTCTCTTTGACGGAGATGCCATGATTGCTTCCAATGGCGAAATGCTTGTGTCCAGTCCAAGGTTCAGCTATGAAGATATCATAGTTTCGGCTGCGGTTATTGACACGGATGTTACGCGCCTGGGGCAGATTCAAAACAGGGCACAACTGATCAAGGATAAAACCGCGGTTGTGAAAGTTAGATTTGATTTTCCAGAAGTTGCCCCAATACCACATCAAAAGGCAGAGCTGGAAGCCTTTGAAAAGGGTGGGGCGTTGAAGGAAGAAGAGTTTGCAAGGGCCGTCTGTCTTGCTTTGTTTGATTATTTACGAAAAAGCCGTTCCAACGGATTTACGATTTCACTTTCCGGTGGGGCCGATTCGTGTGCCTGCACGGCCCTTTGCGGACTGATGATCCGCCTCGCTGATGAGAGCATTGGCATGGATCGGTTTAAGAAAAAGCTTTCCTATATCCAAGGCATACAGCAAGCGCAAACGGAAGAAGATCTGGCCCGGGAATTGATTCATAACATTTATCAAGGCACAGAGAATAGTTCCGAAGACACACTGGACTCCGCGCGTTCACTGGCAGAATCCATTGGATCTACCTTTTACAATATCAATATCAATGGCTTGGTGGAGACCTACAAAGGCCTAATTGAGCAGCAGATAGGCAGGGGGTTGACTTGGGAAAAAGACGATATTGCACTTCAGAATATTCAGGCGAGGGTGCGCGCCCCGGGTGTATGGCTACTTACCAATTTATCCAATCACTTACTATTGGCAACCTCCAATCGCTCGGAAGCCGCAGTGGGCTACGCTACGATGGATGGTGATACCGCCGGAAGCATCAGTCCATTGGCCGGGATTGATAAGCATTATTTAAGGCAATGGCTCAAATGGCTTGAAGTGGCCGGATGTGAGGTAAAAGGGCATCACATCAAAATAAAGGGTCTTAAAAAAGTAAATAGCTTGCAGCCCACAGCAGAGTTACGCCCGCAAGACCGTAACCAGACCGATGAAGCAGATCTGATGCCTTATGATTTTCTGAATACGCTGGAAAGATTAGCAATCCGTGACAAAAAATCTCCGGTCGAATCATATAAAAATATGCAGGTGACGTTTAAGGGTTTGTACTCCGATGAGCAGATCTTGGGATGGACTGAACGTTTCTTTAAACTTTGGAGTCGAAATCAGTGGAAAAGAGAGCGTTATGCACCATCGTTTCACCTGGATGACCTGAACCTGGATCCTCGTTCCTGGTGTCGGTTCCCTATTTTGTCGGGAGGATTTGAAAAGGAACTTGAAGAGTTGAGGGATTATGTGAAAGGTACACTGATGCAGGCCGGGCGGAAACGGATTGGTTTTTGAGAAATATTCAGATCCGGTTACAAAACCGCATACCTACTTGAAAGCCAACCCATCCGTAACACTTTTTCTGCCCGTCAGGCTTGCCGTCGATCCAGATTGGGCGGATGCCTTTGCTTTCTGCACTCAGAATGCCCGTATAGTTGGAGGTGAACAAATTGAGCGACGGACCGGCGAATAGCGCAAATCGGCTGCCCAATTTTTTCTCAATGCTCATATCCAGGCGAAATACGCCACCTGGAATCTCGTCAATTTCCTGTCCTTCGAGAAAAAGTACATTGGCCGTAAGGTCAGCGTTGAGGGCCCATCCTTTTCCAAGATTTTGAGCAGTACCAACACCATATCCAAGGGAAGCAAGCGGTTTGTTATCAGCCAAACCATTAAAGCCAAGCGTAAAAATATTGTAAAACCGGCTTACACCGGTTTTGAATGCAAAGTTGAAATAGTTGAGCTCGTTACTTGAGAATTCGTACCTACGATATCCGTTTTGCCGCACATAGCTGAAAAGACCAAAGGGAATGGTTGCAGTGGAATCGGCATAGTTTATCAACCCGATCTGACGGCCTGACCGTACTCTTCGTGCATAATTGTAGCCGGCGGAGAGTTGCCAGCCATCGAGCGTAGATGCGATTACATTGCCCACACCAGCTATCTGAACCCCCTGGAAGTTGCCCTGGGTGTAATTTATAAAGTTGGAGCCCTGGAAGCCTGAAACATTTCCCAACGTGATGTTGACCACATTGGCATACTGAAAGCCCGTTACATTTTTTCCGACAATATTGCTGACTCCAGCGAGTTGAAAACCTCTTACATCTTGTCTGACTACATTAGCAACTGCGCCAATCTCGAATTTATTTACCCCCATTGAGTAGCCCGCAATGAAATTGATAGAAACATCATTGACAATGTTGCCGCTTAGACCATGGTTGGTACCTAAAAAAGGCAGGATGGAGGCCTGAAAAGGTCTATATAGCGTATCTGAGATGTTTTTTGTGTTAATGGCCTGACGCGCCGTAGCAAAGGCGCTGATAAGGTCACTTTGTACTTTTTGATAGGTTTTTTTGATCTTTTCATACTGCCTGGCAGCTTGCGGGGTCAGGCTCGTATCTGCGGGAAGGGCTACCCTGGGTTGCTCAGGTAGGCGGGGTATTTCCAGTTTGGGAGCCGGCGGTTCAATTCTTTCTGTGGCTCTTGGCGCGAGCACAGCAATTGTCCTGGTGGTATCCGGAGTTAGCTTGATGGGGAGATAGGTGTCCTTTCGACTAATAACAGGAATTGACCGGCCGATATACTCCTCCTTTCGCACTTCCAGCCGGATCGTTGCAGGCGCTGTTGGTAGCCTGATCCGGTAGTACCCGTATTGATTACTCACGGTCGACGCGAGTGTTACAGATTCGTAAATACTGGCATTGGCCAATTTTTCGCCCGTTCGATTATCGATAATGTAGCCGTTCAACTGAAAATTGTCCTGCACCTTGTTCTCCTCGGGAGCTGTATTCTTTTGAAGGATAATAAACTTTCGTCGCTCCTTAAAAGACACTTTGCCTTTGAGCAAATCCGTCAGAATTTCCCGGATGCTCTGGTTACTGGCCTGATAAGTGACCTTCACTTTGACGTCAACCACATCAGGACTATACGAAAAACTGAAGCCCCCCAGGTTACTTATTTTTTCTAGAACCTTGTCCAGTGGCTCGTTAACGACCTTGAACGAGATTTTCTTTTCCAGCAATTCCTGTCCGGAACTGTATCCGGACGCCAGAAGTAGCAGCCCGAGCAGTAAAAGATTGATAAAATTCTGTCTTGCTTTCAATGGAAGTTTTGGAGGTGAATCCGTGTTACAAAATGAAACGTGCATTCGCAAAATGGCATTTTCGGAATTACTTACATCCAGCACCTTCAAGCCAATACGTTTTGCCTTCTTTTCTGATTTTCAGGTGTAAAGTTTCTGCAATGACCGATAGAGTTGCATCAAGCGGTTCTTTTTCAAATCGGATCGTAAGCCTGCAATGCGAAATCTGATCACCGGAAAGTCTGACGTCCGCATGGTATCCATCCCTGATGGATGTCACCACGGAGTTCAATTCAGTTGCATTAAAGTCGAAAATCTTTGTTCGATAACCCATCAGGTTCATGTCGGGAACGATAGCGCGCAGGGTATCATCCAGCACTTCTACACTTTGCCCTTTCAGAAGATTTATTTCGTTTTTAGCTTTTCTTACCAAAACTTTCCCCGTAGCAACATCCACCCGGACGGGCTGCTTGTCATAAGCTTTTACATTAAATGAGGTTCCGAGTACTTTGATCTCCGCGCCATTGGCGTCGATGACGAAGGGATGGGCTTTGTCTGGCTTGACATCGAAGAATGCCTCACCTTTTAGCGAAACCGACCGTAGTTCACCGGAAAAACTTTGGGGATAGGTTATGGTTGAATTGTGGTTCAAAAATACTTTGGTCCCATCAGGTAAATAGGTTTCGGAAACATTATTCTGAGTGGTTAATGACAATAATTCCAGCGTTTTTTCTTCTCGAAATTGAAACCATCCGAATGCCATTACCAGTAAAGCCACCACGGCGGCCGCCCATAACGTAAGTGGCAAAGCTTTGTTTACAGGTAAAAGTGTGCGTTTCTTTGCCGTGTTCAGAAAGATAGGCTCCTGCTTCTCCGAACCAGGATTTCCGGATGCCATTTTACTTCGAACCCTGGCCCAGCCGAGATCCGTATCGAATTTCTTTTTAGTACTAATATCTCCCGCTTTTTCCCAAATCAATTTATATGCCGCCAGCGCACGGGCATTCGCAGGCGATGTTTCAGCCCAGCTTCGGACGTGCTCCAACTCCATTATGGAAGCTGTTTGATTGAAATATTTTGCTAACAGCTCTTCGGATATGTTGTCATGATGGTTGTTCATGGGTGTGATCTGAATAACTGTTCGTGTAATGAATAAACAATCACAAGCATTGCTGGCAGATAATCCGCGAGCGCACTACGTAATATTTTCAGGGCTTTCCCAATCTGGTTTTCTACCGTTTTAATGGAGATGCCCAACTGATCGGCTATTTCCTGGTATTTCAATTCTTCAAACCGGCTCATTCTGAAAGCGAGCTGGCATTGCTCAGGAAGGCTGCTGACCGCCGCTTCTATCCGCTCTTGCAACTCATTGGCATGAATTACCTCCGTCACCGATTCGTAGGATTGAGGTAGGAAATGCAGGCTATAATCACGGTGTGATTCGCGAACAGTAGCATGTTTGAAGCGATTCAGGCAATGGTTGTGAACCGCCCGATACAGATAAGATTTGAGAGAAAGTGTGATTTCAAGCTCACTGCGTTTTTCCCAGATAGACAAAAAAACGGTCTGAACCACCTCTTCTGCTTCCTCTTCCTCTTTTAATAGGGAATTCGCATAATTACACAATCGATCGTAATACGTACGAAAAGTCCGTTCGAAAGCCGTTTCGTCACCTTGTCGGATTGCGCTGACTATTTCGGGATCAGTAGTGTACACAATTGCCCTGTTTTGATTTTTTTTCAAAAATAGATAATCACTTTGGATTATAGGTTCGATATGTACAAGAGCGGTCGCTGCCACGTTTGAATCTTCTTTTGTATAGGACAACTGTACAAGTTATTCCCCCTACGAGAAAAAATTTTATTTTAAATAGGGGTCTTGGCAGGTTGAATTGTCATGAATAAAACGGGAAACTTGTTCCCGAAGGAAATTCCAGTTATCAATTTATTAGCCATGAAAAAGTACTTTTTTGCCTTTGCTGTTCTGCTCTTTTCTCAATCCTGCGTTTACGTAGAGTCATTGGATGATGTACCACCAAGAGGGCAGAGCACCAGAACCTATGATTTCAAGAATTTTACGGCTGTACAAGCCGGGAATGCATTTCGTGTGCACATTGTTGCAGGCAATACCTATGAGGTTTCGGCTTCCGGAGAATTAAACGACCTTGATGATCTTCAGATATTTGTCCAGAAGGGCGAACTGGTTTTACGTTACACCGATGGCTGGCACAATCGCCGTGGAAGAATTGATATCGATATTACCATGCCGGTTCTTACAAGCCTTGATTACACCGGCGCGGTCGATTCGGATGTGACGGGATTTGAAAACATGGATGACGTCGAAATTGATCTTTCGGGAGCGTCAAAGTGTGATTTTGTGGGATCAGCCCGACGAATAGAATTTGATCTAACTGGAGCCTCACAGCTGTATATGGAAGGAGAAAGCCAATACCTGAATGGTGAATTGGCCGGAGCTTCGCAAGTCAATGCGTTTAACTATATGGTCGAAGAAGCGGATATGGATTTGTCCGGAGCCAGCACGGGAAAGGTTTGGGCCACCAGGTTTCTGAAAGTTGATGCCAGCGGAGCCAGTACTGTTCGTTACAAGGGCAATCCAAGCATTCAGAAGCAATTGTCGGGAGGGAGTACGCTTCGCCAGGAATAGGCGGGTTGCTGCCAGAAGGAGAACCAATCGGGCGGAAACGGTCGTTCTACTGGAAATTTTATTTTTCTCGTAATGCATATGAAGACAACTTCATATGCATTTACGGTAGGGCACCATGAACATCTTTGGTGTTTTATTTCATCGCTATTCCCTTACTCTTTGTATGCTTTAATCCAAATGAAAAACTTCTATTAGTGGAACACTCACGGGTGAATTGTCGGGATTGGTTTCCATGACTGAAGCCATGTAGGCCCACCATTTTTTCACAATGTCTGTCGTTCCCAAATCCTGTGACGATCCTGATCCATCCTGTTTTTGCACAGCAAAAAGTATGTTGGTTTCTTCATCAAGAAAGATGGAATAGTCATTGATGCCGTTGTCCTTCAATAGTTTTTTGAGCTCAGGCCAGATTTCATCGTGACGTTTTTTGTATTCTGCGGCCTGGCCGGGGTTCAGTTTCATTTTAAAGGCAGCGCGGCGCATGACTTATGATAGTTTAAGGTTAGATTCAGAAGCGGTTCTATAAATCCGGCAGATATAGTTAAGGTTTTATTTCCAGTGTTCTACCCATGGTTGCCTGTGTATAGAAGTGAAAAAAACTGCCCCCTTTACCAGAGCTAGATTTGAAAAGTATCCCTACTTTTTTACTTTGTAAATGGCCATTTCATATTCGTACCTGTTGAAATAATTCCTGGTGGCAAGCGGAATTTTTTTTGGACCATAGACCCTATTCCCGGCATACAGTTTTTTGAACTTATCTAGGCCATGAAAAGGGAGAATGAGGGAGTCGGTAGTAACGTGGAGATGGGATTTTCAGTACCCCATCAAATCCAGATCAAAGCTCTCTTTCATCTCCACCCTTTTACCCATTTTTTTCTGGATAATTTTGAAGTGATGGGCATCTTCAGGAATGACGAGGGAAATGGCTTCGCCGGATGCTTCTGCTCTGCCGGTACGACCAATTCGGTGAACGTAATCCTTGGGTGACCTGGGGAGTTCAAAGTTGATCACGTAGGGGAGGAATTGGATATCTATGCCCCTTGACACCAGATCAGTTGCCACGAGCACGGTCAGCTTGCCGGATTTGAACTTATTCAGCGCTTCAGTTCTGGCTCCCTGGCTTTTTCCGCTATGCATGGCCGCGGCCTGTATTCCGTTTTTGTTCAGTTTGTCTACCAGGTTATCCGCTGTTCGGGTGGCCGACACAAATACCAGAACCTGCTTCATTTCGCCAGTTTTAATAATGTACCGCAACAAAGGTCCCTTGCGCTCGGGATCCACGAAATAAGCCGTTTGTTTAATGAGGTCAATATTTTGCGCTTCTTCTTCAATTTCTATTTTGACGGGATTTCTAAGAACGCTCTTGTGAATGGCGTCGATCTCGTCCCCCAAGGTAGCAGAGAATAAGATACTCTGGCGTTTTTTGGGCAGCAGGAAAAATATATCCTTCATTTCATCAGCAAAGCCCATATTGAGCATTTTGTCGGCTTCGTCCAGTACCAGTATTTCAGTGTCCGAAATGGTCAGTGCTTTATGAGAGAGCAGGTCCAGCAGGCGTCCGGGTGTGGCCACCAGAATTTCCACATTTTGCAGGCCAATCATCTGTGGGTTGATTGAGACACCGCCATAAACAGCTAGTGTTTTCACTTTTCTCGGAAGCTTCTCACCAAAGGTCTGAAACACCACGGCGATCTGTACGGCCAGTTCACGTGTAGGAACAAGCACCAAGACCCTGATGGACCTGTTTTTGGGCGAGCCTTTGGACTGAAACCATTCGAGAATAGGCAATACAAAACTGGCCGTTTTCCCGGATCCGGTCTTGGCTATCCCCAAAACATCATTTCCATTCAAAATAGCCGGTATGGCCTCTTTTTGAATGGGATATGGCTGAGTATAATTCTGTTCAGTTATGGTTTTTAATATAGGTTCTGAAAGTCCGAGTGATTGAAATGGCATAATTAGAGCGAATACGGGCAAATATTTTTTTACAAAGGTATCATTATAAATATGATCGTAAACAGAAGGGCGTTTTTGCAGCAGGCGGGCCTGGGAGCATTGCAACTCGGATTGGTCGGTTATCTTGCACAATCTTCGTGGGCAGAACCATTGAAGGCCGGGCAGCTACCCCGAAGTTTACCTGAAGCGCAGGGAGTGTCCTCGCATGGAATTCTTGACTTTGTAAATGCGATCGAAGCCAGTAAATTAAATCTGCACAGCCTGATGGTACTCCGTCATGGTCAGGTGCTGGCAGAAGGCTGGTGGGCTCCTTATGCCCCCCATCTCAAACATACGCTTTATTCGCTGAGTAAGAGTTTTACATCCACTGCTATTGGATTGGCCGTGGATGAAGGCAGGCTGTCCATCGAAGATAAAGTTTTGTCATTTTTCCCAAAAGATACTCCAGCCACCATAAGCGGGAATCTGGAGAAGATGCGGGTGAAGGATCTGCTTACGATGTCCACAGGCCACGCTAAGGACTCAACGCCTTCTTTACGTGAAGCCGGAGACAGCAACTGGGTCAGGTCATTCCTGGCATTGCCCGTTGAGCATGAGCCTGGTACATTTTTCGTTTACAATAGCGGAGCGACATACATGCTTTCGGCCATAATTCAGAAGATTACAGGAATGACGCTACTGGAATACCTCAGCCCCAGGCTTTTCAAACCTTTGGGAATTGAAGGTGCGGACTGGGAGGTGGATCCCAATGGAATTCATACTGGAGGTTGGGGTTTGCGTGTAAAAACGGAGGATATTGCCCGTTTCGGGCAGATGTATCTGCAGAAGGGAATGTGGAAGGGCAAAAGGATACTGTCTGAAAAATGGGTAATCGACGCCACCAGTAAGCAGGTTAATTCCAAAGGCGGCTCTGCTAGGGCCGATGATAACGATTGGCAACAGGGTTATGGCTATCAGTTCTGGCGTTGCAGGCACGATGCCGTACGGGGAGATGGTGCTTATGGGCAATATTGTATCATAATGCCCAAGCAGAATATGGTTATTGCCATTACAAGCGAAACGGGAAATATGGGTGCAGTGCTGGATGAAGTGTGGAAACATCTATTGCCAGCCGTGAAATCCGAACAGCTCTCGGCTGACCGATCGGCTCAAAACGAGTTGAAACAAAGACTTTCAAAGCTCGCTTTACCATTGGCGGCAGGAAAAGCGGTATCTGAAAAGTTGGCAGGTGTGAATGGTAAAAGATTCAGTATTGCTGAAAATGCCCTGCATGTAAGTCAGGTTTCACTATCCTTTCAGCCCGATTCTTGTATTTTCAGCATCACGGATGATAAAGGTCAACATCAGGTCGAGAGTGGTATAGGCTCTTGGAAAGAGGGGTACACAGACCTTTCAACCCTTCCTTTGAAACTTGTACTGACACCGGTGCCGGGAGAAAAAAGAACTAAACTTGCGGCCAGTGGAGGCTGGATAAACGACAGTACTTTTGAAATGACCTGGCGATTTATTGAAACGGCCCATTATGAGACGGTTACATGCAGGTTTGAAGGCGAAGGTATTACCGTAGCTTTCAGGAGAAGTCTTGCTATTTTAGGGAACACCAAAGACGCTCGGCCGATATTAAAAGGAAAGCTAATATGATTCTCACAAAAGCTTCATTTTTGGTAGTTCGCCTTGTAGATATTTTATTCATTACTAAACAACCCGCTTACAAACACATGAAAAAAACGATTATTCTTTCGATGTTGATTTGCCTGCTGACACTTGGCGCCAAAGCACAAAAATTCAGAGGCCTTGACAAAAGTCCGCGTGACATCGCTTACTATCCGGACCATTTTGCCCATGATCGCAAGGATGGCCAAAAAGCACTTATTAAAGTGGCCTACAGTAGACCGTTTCTGAACGGTCGGGAGATTTTTGGCAAAAAAGAGCCTTATGGCAAAGTGTGGAGGCTGGGAGCCGATGAGTCTACAGAGATCAAATTTTATCAGGATGCAACCTTCGGAGGTAAGAAGGTGAAAGCCGGTACGTACTCGATGTTCGCCATTCCCGGAGAGAAGGAGTGGACGATTATTTTAAGCTCGGATGTAGACTATTGGGGTGCTTACAAGTACAAGGAAGCGAATGACGTGTTGCGCACTACGGTCCCTGTATCTCCTAAACCGGCAGCACCGATTGAAAATTTCTCAATTGTTTTTACCGGAGACAAAGCGGATAAAGCAGTGATGGCTCTGGGCTGGGAAAACACCGTGGTGGAAGTGCCAGTCACTTTTTAAAAAGGTTTAAATAGGGCCTGCTACTTCAACGAAACCTTGGTTTTATCCGTGGTGTGGCACCATTATTTTATTCGGCCATGTATCAGACAGATCCGATCTGACTGATACATGGCTGTTTTATTTTTAAACCAAGTAAAATTATGAAAAAGGCACACCTCATTCTTGTCTCGGTATTGGGGGCAAGCGTACTCATAAACTGTGGCGGCCCCAGTAAGGAAGAAAAAGATGCTGCGATGGAAACCGGTGCAGATGTGATCCAGACCGAAACAGATAGTCTTACATTGCCCGCACCATACGCCACAAAATCTGTAACGAACCGCCCTGAGGAAGTGGGGTGGTCCGATGGTCGGACGCCCAAGGCACCGGAGGGCTTTGTAGTTACCAAGTTTGCAGATGGGCTTAAAAATCCCAGATCTACATACATTGGTCCCAATGGCGACATTTTTGTAGCGGAATCGGCGACAAAAAATAGCGCTGATCGGGTTACCGTTTTAAGGGATACAAACAAAGACGGTGTGCCGGAATTGAAGGAGGTTTTTCTGGAAAAACTGAAACAGCCATACGGGATGTTAATTTTAGGTAGTTTTTTCTATGTTGCAAATACCGATGGGCTTTACCGGTACCCATATAAGGCCGGCGAAACAAAAATTACAGGTAAGGGTGAGAAAATCCTCGACTTACCTGCGGGCGGCTACAACAATCACTGGACTCGAAACCTGATTGCCAATACAGACGGTTCGAAGATTTATGTGTCGGTTGGTTCTGCCAGCAATGTGGCAGAGCATGGCATGAACATAGAAAAGCGCAGGGCTAACATTTTGGAAATAAATCCTGACGGCACCGGAGAAAAAATATATGCGAGTGGTCTGAGGAATCCGGTAGGTATGGATTGGGCACCTGGCACCTCAACCCTTTGGACTGCCGTAAACGAGAGAGATGAACTCGGCGATGAACTGGTTCCTGATTACATTACCAGTGTGAAACCGGGTGGCTTTTACGGCTGGCCCTATTCGTATTTTGGTGCAAATAAAGATCCCCGAATGAAAGGCGAAGGTGCAGATCTGGCAGCGAACGCTATTGTTCCCGATGTTCCGGTGGGCTCTCATACGGCCTCATTGGGAATCACTTTTTACAATGGTTCCAAGTTTCCTGCCAGGTATCAGAATGGTGCATTTGTGGGACAACATGGTTCCTGGAATAAGTCAAAATTAGCGGGTTACAAGGTTGTTTTTGTTCCTTTTAAAGATGGGAAACCATCAGGCAAGCCCGAAGATTTCCTTACTGGTTTTGTGGATAATGAAAATACAGTGTTTGGCCGTCCGGTTGATGTGACGGTAATGGAAGATGGTTCTTTGTTGGTTAATGACGATTCCGGCAATAGCATCTGGAGAGTGACGAAGAAGTAGTTTTATAAATTTTTTGAGAATACACAGCGGCCGGGTTCATTTGGATCCGGTCGTTTTTCAATTAATATTACTGTAGCTTAATCCAACCTGAATAGTAGGTTCCTATGAGGCTTCGGTCTTTCAAGTGCTAAGTTGCTTGGATTATTCATTTTTTTAAAGCGTAAAGTTCTTGCAATAAATCAGCTGCAACTACGGGCAAACAACATTCTGCTGAGACCATAAATTGTATTTACCAGGCTAATGGGCATTATAACCATCGGAATAATTTCTTTTGAGCTAATGAACATTAATAATGGATTTGCGTCTAATTTTGCAGCCTTCCGACTGAGATCGCAGGCCATGATCGTTGATACAACGATATTTTTCCTGGGGCAGTCGTGCAAATTTTATAGATAGTATTTTCGAGGAACAACCGCTTTGAATTGTCAATAACAAACTTATGAAAAGAGTAGTAGTTACAGGCCTTGGTGCGCTTACGCCGCTGGGAAACACGGTAGATGAATTTTGGAAGAATATACTGGCCGGCAAAAGTGGAGCCGGACCAATCACCAAATTCGATACTTCAAAGTTCAAGACGCATTTCGCATGTGAGGTGAGGGGGTTTAACGCAGAGGAATTTATCGATAAAAAGGAAATTAAGAAGTATGATACTTTTACACAGTATGCCATTGTGGCCAGTGATGAGGCCATCAGGGATGCTGGGTTGGATTTTTCGCAAATGAGTGAGGTGGATCGCTATGAGGTTGGGGTGATCTGGGGGAGTGGTAACGGCGGGATCACGACCTTTGAGGAGCAACTAAGGGAGTTTCACGGCGGAGACGGCACACCAAGATTTAATCCGTTTTTTATACCTAAAATGATTGTGGACATTGCCGCCGGTGTTATATCCATCCGTCATAAGCTGCACGGCCCTAATTACTGCACGGTGTCGGCCTGCGCGTCGTCCAACAATGCTTTGATTGCCGCATTTGATACAATCCGCCTTGGCAAGGCGACCATCATGATCGCGGGAGGTTCGGAAGCTGCCATTACGCATTCATCTGTCGGAGGTTTCAGTTCTGCTCAGGCATTGTCTAAGCGCAACGATGATCCCGAAACTGCTTCACGCCCATTCGATAAGGATCGGGACGGTTTTGTGATGGGAGAGGGTGCGGGTGCTCTGGTATTGGAAGAACTGGAACATGCCAAAAAAAGAGGGGCGACCATTTATGCGGAAATGATCGGCGGAGGTATGGCAGCGGATGCATATCATTTGACTGGAACGCCTCCGGATGGTTTGGGTGCATACCTGGGTATGTCCAAGGCGCTCGCTGATGGTGGTGTTTCGCCTGAGCAAATAGACTATGTCAACGCCCACGCTACTTCGACAGGGCTGGGTGATATGAGCGAGTTGAATGGAATTAAAAGATTATTCGGCGATCACCCGGTTGTGATTGGCGCGACCAAATCCATGACAGGACATTTGTTGGGCGCCGCAGGAGCTGTGGAAAGTATCGTAAGCGTACTGGCTGTAAAACATGATGTGATACCCGGCACGATCAATACGCAAAACCTGGATGAGGCCGTTCCTGACGGGCTGAATATTATTCTGGGTGAATCAAAATCACAAACAGTTAATTATGTACTCAACAATACCTTCGGTTTTGGAGGTCATGTAGCGAGCTCTGTATTCCGAAAGTATATAGAGGACTAGGTTTTAGGTTACAAAGAGGCCACCGAGGAAGAAGAGCGGACGCCGCGTTCGCTCTTCTTGTATTCTTTATCCTTGTGTAACCTTCCAGTCAAGCAATGTTGTCAGCACTTCTACCACGCCGTTTTCATCGTTGCCTTTAGCCATGAAACGCGCTACTTTTTTAATGTCCGGATGTGCATTGGCCATGGCATAAGAATAATATCCTTTTTGAAGCATCTCAAGATCGTTGAAATAGTCGCCGAATACCATAGTTTCTTCAAAGGAAATACCGAATTTCTTTTGCAAAACGGCCATGGCAACACCCTTGTTAGCCTGTTTGTGCGAGATGTCGAGCCAGATAGGTCCCGAGACTTTAACCTGTAGTGTATCTTCCAGATTTTTGTAATGCGGATAACTGTTCGCCTCCGAGCCGGCCAAATCACATAAAGTGAATTTAAGGAATTGGTCGTCCGTCACCTGAAGCAGATCCTCCACAATTTCGTAGCGTTCGAAATAGAGCTTGAGGTGATCAATAAATTCGGGTTCGGCGCTTTCCACATAAGCCTTTTTCTTTCCGCAAATGATGGGGTACGTTCTGGTAATTGTTCTTGCAGTACGGATCAGATTGCTAACCGTTTCGTGATCGATTGCCTGTATATGGATTTCCTCATCCTTAAACACCACATAGCTCCCATTTTCTGCGGCGAAGATTACTTCATCTTTTACGGAGTCCAGTGTCTTCAAAAGATTATAATACTGGCG
Organism: Dyadobacter sp. 32; assembly: GCF_902506755.1. Classification (GTDB taxonomy): domain Bacteria; phylum Bacteroidota; class Bacteroidia; order Cytophagales; family Spirosomataceae; genus Dyadobacter. Next base: position 6,405,099 of record NZ_LR735258.1, read on the forward strand.
GCCACTTGCGGCAACGAAGATGATTCCCTGCTCTTTTAACTGGCGAAAAGCCGGAAGAAATGTTTCACTTAACTCGTGTTTGGAATTAAGAAGAGTTCCGTCCATATCGGTCGCTATAAGGCGAATATCGGAAAATGACATAGTTTGATAATTGATTCAATTCATTAAAGCGAAAGATGCGTTTAAGGTTCCGCGGCCGGTAACTTTATTAAACTTAGTGAACCCGGAACGGCGCGGGTCTGTTAGGAGAAAATACAGTCAAATAGCGAAGTAAGTTTTCTTTTTTGTGTTCATGAAGTTCTCTAAATATTACCTTTCTGCGATCGTCTCTTTCATTATCTGGGGTTTTTTTAGCCTGGCATTGAAACCACTCCGTGGTTATGCTTCGCTGGATATCTTGTTTTACCGCGTGTTTTTATGTGCCGTGATTATGGTCATCATCAGCTTATTTATCAGAATAAGGGTGTTGAAGGAAAACATTCGGTTGTTTACAAAGATGCCTGGCGAGCAGAAGAAACAAATGATCGGGCTCACCTTTCTTGGAGGGTTTTTGCTTACAGCCAACTGGTTCTTTTTTATCTATGTCATGAATCACATCAGTGTAAAGGCCGCGTCTTTTGCCTATTTGGTTTGCCCGATACTAACGACCGTGATCGCTTACTTCGTTTTAAATGAGAAGCTTAGTAAATGGCAATGGGGTGCAGTGGTATTAAGTGGAATAAGTTGTCTGCTCCTTTCGTTCAATAATATAGCCGATGTGGCGTACAGCATGATCGTAGCGGTATCCTACGCGATTTATCTGGTGAGTCAGCGAAAGAATGCAGGATTGGATAAATTTCTTATCCTCACGGTACAGATTTTGTTTGCTTCTCTGATCCTCCTGCCTTTTTATCCGTCGTTTAGCGAATCCCTGCCAACAGAGGCTACTTTTTACTGGGTTATTTTACTCATAGCCGTCGTTTTTACGATCACGCCATTGTATATGAACCTGTATGCTTTGCAGGGAGTCAATTCTTCCACCATGGGAATCATGTTGTATCTCAATCCGCTGCTGAACTTTCTCATCGCGTTGCTCTATTTTCATGAGCCGATCAATGGTTTTCAGATCGTGGCCTATTCGCTGATACTGATTTCCATTCTGGTGTTTAATGAAAGGCATATTTTTGGAAGACGCAGAGCGGTGGTTACAGGCTAACTGGGGTAGGAAGGTTGCGTTTTTTCTGGTAACAAAGTCTGTCTTACCTTTGTAGTAATTGTAAGTTCTTTTAGAAAAGACCTGTTATATCCATTTGCCTTATGTATGTAAACCGTTACCTGTCTCCGATAATCGTCTATTACTACTCTTGGCGAATGGTCCTTTTTTCGCTTTTTACAGGCTCGATGGCTATTTTCGTTTATGAATATCTGGGCTGGAAATGGGTAGCTATCCCTTGGTTGCCGGTATCGCTGGTTGGTACAGCTACTGCCTTTTTTGTTGGTTTTAAAAATAATCAATCGTACGACAGAAGCTGGGAAGCGAGGAAAATATGGGGGAGTATCACCAACCACAGCCGGTCTTTTGCCGCCGCCTTAAGAGGGTTTGCAGGAACCCATTCCACTGCGAAGGGCGATATGCAAGGTGAAATAAAAACCATTATTTACCGGCATATTGGCTGGCTTTATGCTCTCAAATGGGCTATGAGACAACGTACTAACTGGGAGCACCGCGACAGGGCCAGTAAGCGGCAAAGGATGGCGCTACATAAAACCCACGAAACATTCGAAGAAGAAATTGCCAGATACCTTTCTTCTGAGGAGGTACGATGGGCACAGGGCAAGCAGAATATCGCTACGCAGCTACTGGACAGACAGTCGCAGCACATAGGCAACCTCAGAGCAAGATTGCTGATTGATGCTTACCAGCATGTGGATCTGCAGAGACATATTTCTTCCCTATATGACGAACAAGGTAAAAGTGAACGTATTAAAAACACGCCGTTTCCGCGACAATATGCCACCACTTCCACGCTTTTTATCTTCGTTTTTCTGACCTTACTCCCATTTGGATTATTACCGCAGTTTGTGGATCTCGGAGAGCGCACCATGTTTTTATTGATACCATTCAATCTGATCGTCTCGTGGGTTTTTATGTTTATGGAGTACGTGGGAGATGTAAGCGAAAACCCATTTGAGGGTTTATTGAATGATGTCCCGGTTCAAACGATCGTAAGGAATATTGAAATTGACCTGAGGGATATGCTGGGAGAGGAAAATCTTCCAGAGAGGATAAAACCCGTTGCCGCAGCTTTACATTAATTCATGCGCCGGATGCCCACGAAAAAAATAACATTCCCGTTGAAAGGGGCCGGGAATGTTTAAATCAATTAAGCAAGTGCCTGTACCTTTGCCATCAGGTATTCATTGATCTGGCGTACGGTTTGCAATTTGGAATAATCTTCATCTGGAATGGCCACCTGAAATTTATCTTCCATTTGTAGAACGAGATCCACCGTGTCGAGACTATCAAGTCCCAGGTCGCGGGTCAGAACTGCATCGTCTGTGATGGCAGAATTGGGTAGACCGCAGCTGGCGGATATTAATGAACGAAGTTGCTCTTTCATGGATAATTTTTAGTTGAATGGTTTGATACTGGTTTGAAAAGTATAAGTTCAAATCATGCAATGCTGCCGAAGGTGAGTGTAAATGGATTAAAAATTACTCTGTTTCTTTATATAACCTTACAGTTCCAAGATGGTTACTTTTAAGTCAACGGCAGAACATCAATCTGCTATATAAGGCATACGCTAAATCTTTTTCTGCTGTTGCAATATCGATCGTGCTTAATTTTCCACGTATCGTAGTCAGCTGATTTTACTGTATTACTCGGAGTCGGGGCAGCGGTCTCGCGCCGATTGTATATCTTGGATGGACGTGAAAAACGAATCGGGTTTGCTTGTTCGATAATGGAAGTGGGAAATTGAAAATAATAATAAACTATAAATTACTCGATATGATAAGGTTATCCCAATTTGTTCTTTTTGTTTTGATGGTATCTGTGCAGCTGGTTGGATTTGCCCAGTCCAAAGATCCGGTAGTAGACGCAATCGTTAAAGAGGCATCGCAAAATTCACAACTGGAAAACTTGGCGCATGAATTGCTCGATGGGATTGGTCCCCGACTGGTGGGTACGCCTCAGATGCAGCAGGCCACAGATTGGTCATTGGCAAAATACAAAAGCTGGAACATCACTGCAAGGGCAGAGAAATGGGGCGAATGGCGGGGCTGGGAGCGGGGTATCTCTCATATTGACCTGGTATACCCCCGTACGAAGTCGCTTGAAGGGATGCAGCTTGCCTGGAGTCCTTCCACAGGTGGTAAATCGGTGGTGGCGGAAGTAATTATCATTCCTGACCTGGCCGATTCGCTTGCATTTCAGAAATGGCTTCCAGCTGTAAGGGGTAAATTCGTAATGACTTCAATGTGCCAGCCCACGGGCCGTCCAGATTACAACTGGCAGGAATTTGGAACAAAGGAGTCATTTGAAAAAATGAAGAAAGGTAGAGACGAGCAGACAGAGGCCTGGGCCCGGCGAATCGCAAAAACCGGATACAATGCACGGACATTAACCCTGGCCCTTGAAAAAGCTGGAGCCTCTGGTATTGTGACTTCCTACTGGTCCAAAGGTTTTGGCGCCAATAAAATATTTGGTGCCAATACAAAAACAATTCCCACAGTCGATATCTCACTGGAAGACTACGGTCTGCTTTACCGGCTTGCAGAATCCGGAACGATACCTAAGATCAGCCTGCGTACGGATTCTAAGGAAAATGGCGTTGTGCCGGCATTCAATACCATCGCTGAAATAAAGGGAATTGAGAAGCCCAATGAATATGTGATCCTTTCAGCCCATTTCGATTCCTGGGATGGCGGAACAGGTGCTACCGATAACGGCACAGGCACCATCATTATGATGGAGGCCATGCGCATTCTTAAAAAGATATATCCTAACCCCAAAAGAACCATTTTAGTTGGTCATTGGGGGAGTGAAGAGCAGGGATTGAACGGCTCTCGGGCATTTGTGGAGGATCATCCGGAAATTGTGAATAACATACAGGCTGTGTTTAACCAGGATAATGGGACCGGAAGGGTAATTAACCTGGCTGGACAGGGTTTTTTGAATTCTTACGAATATCTTACGCGCTGGCTGTCAAAGGTTCCGGAAAATGTTAAAACACACGTGAAGACCGAATTCCCTGGTGCGCCAGGTGCGGGCGGTTCGGACTTTGCTTCTTTTGTGGCAGTGGGAGCTCCTGCGTTTTCTTTGAGTTCGTTGAACTGGTCTTATGGAACCTATACCTGGCATACCAACAGGGACACTTACGACAAGATTGTTTTTGATGATGTCCGTAACAACGTTATTCTGGCAGCCATTATGGCCTATCAGGCGAGTGAAGATCCAGTTCGGACTTCACGCGAAAAAAGTGTTTTACCGCCGGATGCCAAGGGACAGCCAGGACTGTGGCCGGCGCAAAGAAAAGCAACCAGAAGAGGTGGTGTGGATTGATATGCAATAAGTTGCGAGAGGTGTGTTTGTGTGCTTTGTGAGCATGGAACATACCAATAGTTAATTGAAGACCGCCATTTAGCAATCGGTTTTTAGGATGATATACGTTTGTAATACTTTTGTCATAAATTGAACAAAAAATCAAACATCTCCCCAATCATGAATCAACAACCCTCAACCGCTTTCGTCGCCGCATCATGGATTGCGCTGGCAACAGGAATGGCCGGCTTTCTTGTCGGATTATGGCGTGCAGAAATGTTGCTCAACGAAAAAGGCTACTATTTTACAATATTGATGTATGGCTTGTTTGCTGCTGTATCGGTTCAAAAATGTGTTCGGGACCGCCTGGAAGGGATTTTGGTCACAGACATTTATTACGGAATCTGTTGGTTTTCCACGGTCCTGTCCATAGTGCTGCTCATCGTTGGACTTTGGAATGCGACTTTGTTGCCAAGTGAGAAAGGGTTTTACGCATTTGCGTTCCTGTTGAGTATGTTTGGAGCCATCGCCGTGCAAAAAAATATTCGCGACGCTCAGTCTTCAGAAAGAAAATAGAGCTTTGCAATGAAGAGTAGATTTGCTGCCGGATCTGATTGTGTTCAGATCCGGCATTTTTTGTAGGCATTAGGGTAGAAGTGACCATCGGAACAGTTATTTCTGCCCTTCACAAATGCATGATGGCATTTTAGGCTTTTGAAATCAATTAAATGTAGATCTTCGCGGGTAAAATTTAGAAAAGGGAGCGACTCTTTTTAGCTTTGACACCATACCGCTTAATCAGTAAAGAACTATGATCATCAATCAAACACACGAAGCGCCCGAAGGAATTCTCCTGCTACGTTCTTTTACCCAAGGTAATGAGCCGGAAAATCAGGAAATGTTTAAAGCCGAAAAAGGAGAGGTTTGGTGGTATTCTTCTCAGGAACTCTGGTTTGGACTTGGAAAAGCCCCGAAATTGCCCTCATTACTGAAAACCTTCCGGACACTTTTTTTCAAGCTTAAGGAACGTTGGCCCAATCGGATCGTGCTGGACGCGGTAAATTTTTCGCCGGAGCAAGTGGAGATTGTTGTGAATGGAATTATTCTTGGAGGATATAACCTGCAATTGTATAAATCTGAACCAAAAGAATTCAGTAGTTTCTTTGGAGAACAGGGCGAGCTTTTGGTTCTCACCGCGCAAAAGACTGAGCAGGTTGATAGGGCCATTTTGATAGCCAGGCAAACGGCCGAAGTCCAGCTCCGGATCATGGATCTGATGAATGCCCCCGGCAATTATAAAACGCCTGCTGTGCTTGCCTCCTGGGCACTGGACTCGGGCAAGACGTTTGGCTATAAGGTGACGGTTCTGGAAAAGAAAATGCTTGAAACGCTCAAAATGAGTGCCTTGCTATCGGTCAGCAAGGGCAGTGACGAACCTCCTGTGATGATCATCACCGAATATAAGCCGGAGCAATACGAAAAGACAATTGCACTGGTAGGTAAAGGTGTGACTTTCGATACGGGAGGGATATCCATAAAGCCATCTGCCAGCATGCATTTGATGAAAAGTGATATGGGGGGGGCTGCGGCCGTTTTGGGTATGGTGGAGCTCGCTGCAAAGATGAAACTCAATGTACATGTGATCGGCGTGATCCCATCTACCGAAAACTGTGTGGACGGATCGTCCACCAAACCCGGCGATGTGATCAACTCCTATGCGGGCAAAACCATTGAAGTCATTGATACCGACGCGGAGGGAAGATTGATCCTGGCTGACGGTCTCAGTTATGCCATACGGCAATATCAACCCGATGTAGTGATTGATTTGGCTACATTGACGGGAAGTGTGATCCAAACCCTTGGCTATGAAGCAGCGGGGCTGTTTACTGCCAATGATCAGCTTGCGCTGGACCTGGTAAAAGCAGGTGAAGATACGGGAGAGCGACTGTGGCGTTTGCCGATCTGGGATGAGTACAAAGAGGAAATTGTGTCGGATATAGCGGATCTTAAGAATTACCATGGAAAACCTCTTGCGGGAGCCATTGTAGCCGCTAAATTTCTCGAGGCGTTCACAGAGGAGCACACATCATGGGCTCACCTGGATATTGCAGGAACCGCGTTTGGGGATAATGATTTTGCGCCCGGAAGGGCCGGGACTGCCTATGGGGTTCGGCTGCTGAGGGCTTACCTGCAGGGTGTGGAAATCGGGGAGGCCCATGTTGACTGATCGTAGGCGACACCCGATATTGCCTTACTTTTTCCTGTATAATTGTATTATGTCTTGTCAATTTGGTTCTTTTTGTTAGTTTTGAAAAGCAGCTTTCTCTTGCGACTGCGAGATTATATTCACACATTCTGCAACATCTAAGTTTTTATGGGTAGACCATTAACTTTTCTATGTATTTCAACCTATTTTAAAGGAAACGACTTTCTCAAAGCTTGTAAGGAGGAAGGCAATACGGTGTATCTGGTTACAAACAAAAAGCTTGAAACCAAGCCTTGGGTACGTGATCATATCGATGAGTTTTTTTATGTTGAAGAGAATGAGGCAGGCGAGTACGACATGAATCAGATCATCAATGGACTGGCTTATGTGATGCGGACCCGCCCGGTGGACAGGGTGGTGGCATTGGATGATTTTGATGTTGAAAAGGCAACACATTTGAGAGAGTATTTCAGAATTCCGGGAATGGGACAAACAACCGGCCGGTACTTTCGCGACAAGCTTGCCATGCGAACCAAGGCCGCAGAATCGGGGATTCTGGTTCCTGGGTTCTCCGCCCTTTTCAATGACGAAGCGATCAATGCGTTTATAGAAAAATACCCCGGTCCATGGATGATCAAGCCGAGATCGGAGGCATCTGCTACCGGGATCAAAAAAATGCACAATGCCGCGGAGCTTTGGCAAACAATCCTGGATCTTGGAGACAAGCGACATGCCTATCTGGTTGAGCAGTTCAAGCCGGGCGATGTATATCATGTTGATTCCATTTCATACAACAGCCGGGTGATTTTTTCCTGGAATAGCAAATATCTGGCGCCACCTTTTGACGTGGCGCATGGAGGCGGGATTTTCAGATCCGTCACCGTACCGTTTGATTCTTCCGAGGAACACGCTCTTGAAACCCTGGCTGTGGATGTGCTGAAAGCTTTCGGTCTAAGGCATAGTGCTTCTCATACCGAAGTGATCCGTTGTCATGACGACGGGAAATACTACTTTCTGGAGACATCGTCACGGGTTGGAGGGGCCAATCTGTCCGAAATGGTGGAAGCTTCCTCGGGAATCAATCTCTGGAAAGAATGGGCAAAAATGGAAACAGCGGAGGCAAAGGGTGAAAATTATAAATTGCCACCCGTAAGAAAGGATTACTCAGGGATCATCATTTCACTGGCCCGGCAGGAGTGGCCGGATCTGAGTGTGTTCAACGATCCTGAAATCGTGTGGCAAATGGATGAGCCCTATCACGTGGGCCTTGTGGTCAGATCCCCTTCACGCGAACGGATTATTGAGATTCTTGACAATTATGCGGCAATCATCCAGCGGGACTTCCATGCTTCAGCTCCGGCCCCTGATAAACCTGCGCACTGATGTGCGGGGGCGATGAGGATAAATAGAAGCGATCGGAAGAAAGTTTTAGGAGATTCTGCGCTCGTTGCTGGCAGGTACCCTGTTTAGTACTTTTTGGACATTTCTATCCATCAAGCGGTGTTATTTTCTGAAAATTGAAAAAATAGGTGTCATGGCCTGATGGGTTTCCGGTTTGAAGTCGAAACCGAGAAGCGCCGCTGTGGTGGTGGCAAGCTGTGCCAGATAGTACCTTCCTTTTTCAATGAAAATCCCCTGAGGTTTAGTGTCGGGCCCCATGGCTGCGATCCAGACCTGTCCTGAATCTTTAATTTGAGGTCCATGACTTGTCCATTGGTTCTTGATTATATCCCCACGGCCATGATCGCAGGTAATGAGGAGTGTGGTTTTGTTTTTGTATTGAGGAATTGACTGTATCAGGTTCCACAACTCAGATATCATTTTGTCCTGTGCATAGGCAGTGTGGAGATATTGGTCATAATTACCATCATGTGCAAAAGCGTCTGTTTCGCCCAATGCCAGGAACAGCACTTTAGGCTGGAAAGCTTTTACGTATTCTCTGGCAGCAAAGTAGGTCAACAAATCCGGCCTTTCCGTGGTAGGTTTTGAGGTAAGGCGTTGCATCTCATTGAGAAGTCGGAACTCGGCGGAACCGAATGCAAGAGAATCTGAGTCAGCGTTAATATAAACTTTACTGTTATCCCGGTCCATTAACGCCGGAAAAAGATCCGAGGTGGCGAACACGGCCACTTTCCCTTCATATCCTTTTTGTTTGTTGATAAATTCCAGTACATTCTGAGATTTGCTGGTGACAAGTCGGTTAGAGCTTATTGCCGGATCGGCATAACCTGTGAGTATCTCGCTAAAGCCGGGGTAAGTCATTTGAAAAGGATTCGAAACATCTGCAAAGTTTTGCAGATACCTGTTACCATACATCTGCCCTTGTTTTGCCACAGTTTTCCAGAGAAAAGGGAATAGTTTTTCTCTGCGCACTTTGAAGTCGTTGTCCCAAAACTTCTTATCAATTTTTGCCTTACTTTTTGTAAATGCAGGCCTGTTGATCAAGGCCGAATCTGCACCAGCGAATACCTCCTGCCAGCGCAGCCCGTCGAGCACCACCACCACAACATTTTCGGTTTTGGGTTTTTGGGAAAAGCTGAAGGTGGGGATTGCGCTAAACAAAAGAAGGCAATAGAATTTCATGATTGCGGGGCTCTTTCAGAACGTACAGGTTGCAGCAAATACTACCCAAAGTTAGCTGGTTTGGGCTATTTTTCTGATCAAAATCATTGGGTTGTAATGTGATTGATTGGGAAGAAGGGAAAGCGTAATAATCAAAAGCACCCATTAAACTTGCTTTCAGGACAAAAAACCGGATTTGTAGAATTAATACTTGCTAATATACTGGTAAACAGGTATTGCATAGAGAGGAGTTGGTTTTGATATTTGTTACATAAAGTTTCAGTTGTGTGGAAGGGATCCGAAACGAACCAGGAGACTTGTCTTTAAAATCGCATATTTATGCGGTTTTAAAGAGTCGGTGCATGCTGTATTTTTGACTGTCGAAAAAGAGATGATGGCAAGGAACACTATCCCTAATCATTCAATCATGTTAAACCTAACCCAATACTCTATTTATTATGGTACGCTACACAGAAGAATCTGTTCCAATAGAAAGCCACGGTCTTGATCCCATTAGCTTAGAGCTGGCTAATCGCTTGATAAAAGGCTTTAAAGATTTAAACCGGGAGGGATTGGATACATCTTTTAATGCTATGTTTCTGGGTCCCGATATGGTGGATTCGTTACTCACGAATAAAAGAATTGCAGTGTCTGATTTTGATGGGTATAAGTTTAGGTTTGGTATCGACTCAAATCGGAAAATTGTATTATTTGTTCACAGGGAAAAGGGGGAAATTATCGGGAATGAGGAGGTGTATAAAAGCGTATCAGATTATCACTACGTATATGACGCAGAGAATGATACTTTTCATCGTGTTAAAATGTCCCAAATTTTATCTGAATCAGTTGACGATGGGGTTACGCTCAAGTTAATTCCAATGATAAGCGCAGAGTATAAGGCATTCAAAGGTAATTTTGACCGGCAACTGGAAATCACAAAAGCGCTTTCGACCATCTTTGTGGTAGAGAGTCAGGGTGACCAGGGTGAGAGACCTCCTGTCCCAGCGTTCTATTATTCAATTGTGGGGTACTTTTTAGGTTTGGGAATACTGAGGCATATAAGGCCGTATGATACCAATAGAGGGATTAAAATATTTTTTGGTTATGGGCCTTCAACAGAAAATTCGAGCTTCAGTAATTTTCATTTGATTGTAATTAATGCAGAAAATGCTGATGAGGATATTAACAGGCACAATGGAAGGATTTGGGCCACATACGATGTGTCTCAGCACTTGGGGATATACGAAGTCGCCGAGGGTCAGTCAGGTATTCCCCCCTGGGGTGGGATTAAGTACATAATAAGTGGTGGTAGCTCTTGTGTTAGACCGGAAGAGAAGGCGACAGAATCGGATGGATGATTTTTTTAAATTTTTAAGCAGTTACTTTATCTACCTTGCTTTGCCGGTGATTGCTCTGGGACTATGGAAATGGCAAGTGCTGGATGTACATTTTAGGGTGGCTGTTGTAAAATCAATTTGTTCAGGCTCCATTGGGATACTCTCGTCTCATTACAAAAGCGACTTTTGGTTTTTTCTGAACGGGCTGGTTGGCGTTTTGCTGTTTGCGATATTCTTTCAAGGTTTGTTGAAAGGGGTATTTTCGGTGTTGATCTGGCTTTGGGCAGGGTTGATCGTAATTATACTGGTAGGCGCGTTCCTGGTTGTCGAAATTGACCATTTACAGCTTTACGTATTCATCCCTTACGATTTCTTTATCATCACATTTTGCCTTATTTATATTTCCAAACATTTGGAGGACATATCCTCTGCAAGTCGGAAGCCTTTGTTGCTCTTGGTAATGGTAACACTTTCCGACTTTTGCTTTAATCTTGGACTGGATATCATTACACACTTTTTAACCTCATATTTATCCGACAGTTTTATAAATCTGCTTTGGGATGGAATTGTTCCACTGTACATTGTGCTGAGTATTGGGTTTACCCTGTGGATTTTCATATCGGTAAGGCCTAAAATTCCTGAACTTACTCAAATGCCGGATCTTGAACGCTAGAAAGAAATTAGTTTTACTTCTTGTCTATTTCCTTGGGGGCGAAGGTGTCTTTCCTTTCTCAGTGTGCGGGCAAGATATAAAGGTTTACAGTGTAAAAGTTGGCAATGGTAGCACCGATTCAGTTTTCAAGGTTAATGCGAAGGACATGGTTAAGCTCGGTTACAAGCAGAATAATTTGTTATTTACTTTCGGAGATTCTGCGGATCGGGAGCAAGCAAGATATTCGTTTCAACTGGAGGGGTTAGAAAACGTATGGCATGAGCATGTGGAAAACACCTCTGTTTTATATGCTAATCTTTTTGGCGGGACTTACCATTTTAAGGTACGGAATGTGCATTTCCCCGATAAAATTGCCTCGGTTGCTTTACATATTGAAGAAGCCTTCTGGCAGGAGCCCTGGTTTGCCCCGATGATTGCGGCGTATGGATTATTAATTTTAGGTATCATCGTGTATTTTTTCAGGGTATACCACTTTCGGAATGAGATTCGTATGCAGAAAGTACGCAACGAAATCGCTTCCGATCTCCACGACGATGTGGGGACAACCCTGAGCAGCATCACATTTTTAGGTGAGTTGGCTAAATCCAAGTTTGATAAAAAACCGGAGGACATTCGGCCGATTTTGGAAAAGATTATGGCTGAATCTAAGGAAATGATGCAAACCATGCGCGGAATGGTGTGGACTATCAACCCGCAAAACGATAATGCAGAGGACTTTTTTGATAAGGTAAAAGCATTTTCAGAGGCTATACTGGGGTCTAAAAACATGCAATTGACTTTTTCTGTGCGAGGTGTTGAAGACAAGGATCTGGATCTTGAAGCGCAGCGTAATCTGTTCCTGATCTTTAAAGAATCCGTTGTTAACATAGGTCGTCATTCTGAGGCGACCAACGTGAAGATCATTGTTCAAAGGGAAAAGGATCATCTGTGGATTTTGATTAAAGACAACGGCAAGGGATTTGACCGGGATTCCGGCGCTGATGGAAACGGTTTACGTAATATTAAAAACCGGGCCGGCCAGATTGGCGGTGATCTTTCCGTAGAGTCGGAAGCGGGTAAGGGCACGCAAATAAAAATGGTGATACCGATCACATAAATTCGCTATTGACAAGCCGATTTGAAACCTGCACTTTTGACTTTTTATACCTGATGTAAAGATCACTTTAAATTTTCGGCCATGATCCGTGTAGCGATTTTTGATGATAACAAGACCTTTACGGATAACCTTGCGCTGATGTTTCAGGGGAACGCCGACTTTCTGCTCTCCGGAGTTTTTCCTAATGCGTTGAATGCGCTCCAAAAAGTTGCCAGGGCCAAGCCAGACGTAGTCATCATGGACATTAAGATGCCGGAAGTGTCCGGTATCGAAGCCGTGAAAATTATCAAAGCGGTAAATCCCGGTCTGCAAATCCTGATGCAAACGGTATTTGAGGATGAAGACAAAGTTTTTGCTGCGATCTGTGCAGGTGCTTCGGGCTACATTCTGAAAGGCACAGCCCCCGACGAAATTCTCGAAGCCATTGCAGAAGTATACGCAGGAGGGTCACCCATGAGCCCGAGCATAGCCCGCAAGGTATTGTCCTTCTTCCGCTCTGTTCACCAGCCCGAGCCCGAATTTTATGATCTTTCAAAAAGAGAAAAGGAAATCCTGAAATGCCTGGTGGACGGGCAGAGCTACAAGATGATCGCGGAAACGTGTTTTATCAGCATCAATACGGTCAATTCTCACATTCGTAAAATCTACGACAAGCTGCACGTAAACTCTTCCCAGGAAGCCGTATCCAAAGCGCTGAGACAGAAGCTGATTTATGGGAGTGATTTTGAGGGGGAGAAGTAGGTTGTTAACAAGACAATCATATCGGATTTGTGCATGACCGGAGTTTTTGACTTCGGTTTTTTTGTGCTCAATATCATGATTTTATGCGATTTACCGGAGTCGTTTATTTGAGGAACTTTGAAATGTTAAACAAATTCTTAAATCCTTAAACTTTTTAAATTATGGGAACCAAATTGTCATTGAGAATCCATCGTGTAAAATGTGTAGATGAAACCGGTGGCCGGTGGGTCGAAAAAATCGGTAACGACGAAATTTATCTCGGCGGATTTTCTATCATGCCCAATGGAGATACTTCTCCCATTTCTGTAATCCCCATTTATCCTCATTTTGATGATGGTGATGTCAAAGTTTTCAACCCGCCAAAGCACTTTTTCACTTTCAGCGTACCACAAACATTTCCCGCGGATTATGGTATTGGCCTGGTGTTAATTGAAAAGGACAACGGAGGCGGAGCCTCGTCGGCGATATTACAAATTACACAGAAAGCGCAAGAGCTCATTAAGGACAAATTACCTATACCTGCCGCTGGTGGCATATTGGGAACCGTCTTGACCACCGTTGCAGCGCCACTTTTAAGCTACATTCTTGGACGAATCGTTGCTGGAATACGGGATGACCTGTTTCCTCCGCAAATGGTGGCCGTATCACTAACCAATAGCAATCATAATTGGTTTGGAAGCAATAATTCAACCGAGAAGACTTTACGGGTCTCGGGTCATGGTGGTATTTATGAACTTACGTACGACTGGGAGTTTGTTTAAAACAAAGTAGGGGGTGGCTCACTAAGAATCATCCCCACTTATATCCGTAATACGTTTCCAACAAAATTTTATAAAGTATAGATTCTAAATTATCAACTACAACACCATGGATGACCGTGCAAAAAATGTTGATGAGCGTAAATCAGAGAGTTCATCTGAATGGAAAATAAAGGATGTTGTTGTTCCGATCTTTTGCGTAATCCTTGGCGCTGCCCTTCCAGAGACCTTAGACGCGATAAAGAGATGGTTTACAGGACCAATTGTCGCAAATTTTGAATATTACAGTGAAGGTAACGAAGCAAAACTGGCTATCGTACCGAAGCCGGTAATCTTTAAAAATACCTCCAGAAATGCAGCGAAAATAAAATGGATATTCCCGGATGGTTCAACTTCTGATTCAAACACGGTAATTCGACAGTTTTCCTTTGCAAGTTCTTATCAAGTCAAATTACTCGCCTATTCGGAAAACAATGAAGTAGTGGACCAGCAGATTCAAACTTGCACAATTCTAGCTGACTTGCCTGAAAATTTGACTTCTATCCATCTGAAACGACCTGTTGAAACTTCCCAAATACCCTATCTCGATTTAAGTATACAGATTGGCGGGGCCAGGGGACATTTGCCCGATGCGGCAGGTTTTCAGATTAACGAAATACCAATGGGTAACCAGCGTTACCGAATATATGGACGCGCAACCAGGCATTTGTCTCATATGAATATCAGCAGTTGTGATATTAACAGTGTTGGAACAATTCACATCATGCCAGGAAAAACTTATCAAATTGGTTGGATTGATTTCAGTAATTGTGCAATGAAACTGGAACAGGTCGACTGATTATATTCCTAATAAGCAGGAGGCGGGAGGAGTCTCGTTTTACCAAAAAACAGCTTCACTACCGCTCTCTTAAATATCATTATCCTCTTCCTGCCGGTAATAATCACCTATTTATGCTATTGTCGTATCTCATTTCGTCGCCGAACTTTGGAATAAGTTAACACGATGTGCTGCTGTGATATGTTTTATTTGTTTGAGGGCCTCCACGGTGCTTCACAAGGAAATTGAACACCCTGTCTCCCTACGTATAGCATTACTCGGTTGGGGTTGTAATTATCTGCAGTTTACAAGAAAAGTGCGTTTTTGCCCATTTTTGAATCAATTATTTCTCTCAAAACTCTATTTTTATGAAAGGATCATTATTATCGCTGCTTATTTTGCTTGCCATTGGTAATGCAAGTGGCCAGGTCGTTTACTTTGTTTATGCCTCGGAGCCTTCCGGGATGCTCGTTTCGCCCAACACCTTTGCCAAGCCCAACACAGCTACTGTCAAGTCCGGGCAAAAAATTGTTCTCAATGGTTACTACGATCAGGGCCTTGCGCTTTGGTATGGAGAGGGACTGCCTGCAGATGGAGCCGTTTTGGGGACATCTGTACAACTGATCAATACCGGATCCGAAAATGTTACCAGGACATTCAAGGTAAATAACAGTAGCACAAACGCCATTACTGTCACGGTTTTGCCGCAACAAGGGGTGGCCGAACCCACCCTTTCGGTATCAAACTATTGCCTTCCTAATCCTGTATTTACAGCTGTGGGTTGCTCCGGATCAGTCAAATGGTATACCCGTTCGACAAATCAATACAATCAGGTTACCAAAACAGAAGTAGCTGGTGCAGTAAATGCCGCCTTCACCGCTACCATGCCGAACACTTATTTTGCATCTTGTACTGTAGAAGGGGTGGAAAGTTTTGGAAGTGAGGTTATTGTTGTAGGGGCGAGCGGTGTTCAGCCAGGGATTTTTCTGAAATCTCCTCATCCTGAAAAAACGTACCCGAATGCAAAAAGCAATATTTGCATGTGGTCGGACTACACCCTGGAAGCTTCCGGTCTCGGACTAGAAGATGGCACCGTAACCTGGTACGAGAAGGTGGGCACAGATGCTGTACATGACATAGGTAACGGACAGATTAAAAACGTTAAGATTACAAATCTCAAAACGAATTATTACGCAACTTTGGAGGTTCCTGGCTGTGCGACCAAAACCAGCCCCACACATGAATTTGCGGTTCAAGCCCCTTCATCATTGGCAACTGGTGCAGAAAGAAATTTTAAAGCTCACGTGCAGAGCATGAATATTCTGTCCGATGACAATTGTCAGTTTATTGCCGGCTTCGCCCCTAGCGACAATAATAACGGAGTGAACGTGATGCTGGGCAAGAATATTACCGCAAGGGTAACCAGAGATATGTCTGTAAAATCCTATAATGGGCAGCCCTATCTTCAGCGTCACTTCGATCTTGAGCCCGATAATCCGGCAGAAGCACAAAACGCAAGGTACTCCATCGTGATGTATTTTACTCAGGAGGATTTTGATGCTTTTAATGCGGTAAGCAGCGTGAAGCTGCCGTCGAACAATAGTGCCGAAGAACAGCAAAAATTGGCAAATTTGAGGATCTGGCAAGCTCATGGTACACCATCATCGCTTCCAGCTACGCCGGGAAACTATACCGAGGGGCCTGTGACGGACTATGGCTGCGTTGCATGCAGGAGTGCCAGCTGGAATGATTCAAAGGGGTGGTGGGAGGTGACATTGAACACGACTGGTTTCTCTGGTTTTTTTATTACAGCCGAAGGAGCCACCGCCCTACCGGTAACCCTCCTTAATTTTAAAGCCAATAAAGCAGAAAATGAGGTAGTCTTATATTGGCAGACAACCGAAGAATCTAACAGCGATCGCTTCGAAATCCAGCGGAGCACGGACGCGAAAAAGTGGGATAGTGTAGGGGAGGTAAGGGCCAAAGGTGAGAGCAAGCTGATTGCGAACTATTCCTTTTTGGATCCGCTTTCCTTACTCGAAAGGCAACCGATGGCTAACAGCCGGCAGTCGATGGACTTGTACTATCGTCTTAAAATGCTCGACCTCGACGGCACTTTCGCTTATTCCAGGATTGCTTCGGTCGATTTTCATGGAACCGCAGAAATTAAGATTTTCCCAAACCCGGCTGTCGGAGCGTTGCATTTTACAAGTGATACGCCTGTAGTGGGTTATAAGTTTATGAGTCTTGCCGGAATAACCATTTTTGAAAAAAGGGAAATTGAGATAGTGAGGGAAAGCATCAGGTTGTCTGGTATTCAGGAAGGCGTTTATCTGTTGCGATTGACTCGGAAAGATGGTACAATTTATACCAAACCGGTTATAATTACCAAATAATCAATACTCCCCCGCTACTGACCAGAAAGTGGGGGAGTATAACCAGTCCAAATGGTCATTTTAAAATCGTGATGTATTCCTATGGTTTTGATTTTTCAGAACAATGTGACTGAGCTTTATTAGGAAACATGACGCCAGACAGGCCCCCCACGGAGCTGTTTTCTTTTTTTTTGATCACCGCAAAATAGTACTTCTCACATCACGGAAGACCGAAAGCCATCAAAAAACCTGATGGGTTGTCCTTGTTGCCTCCAACAGATAGTGCAACATATTGTTTACCATTTGCCATATACGTACAAGCGGTTGCGTTTGCCACACCCGGCAACCTGGTTTGCCAGAGCAGTTTTCCGCTGTTTTTGTCAAACGCACGAAGCTTCTGATCATTGGTTCCGCTGATAAAGATCACCCCACCCGCTGTGACAATCGGGCCCGCTGAACCTTCCTGGCCCGTTTCCGGTCCGTTTTTGTCCTGATATTTCTCACTGTTTCCCAGCGGGATTTGCCATTCATATTCCCCTGTATTAAGATTGATGGCGTTTAGTGTGCCCCAGGGTGGCCTCAGGGCCGGATTCCCCTGAGGATCGCGAAAATGACCGTAGGCCGTGAGATTCAGATATTTATCCGCTCCCGCCTTCGTCTGGCCGGTTTCCATCTTCGTGGCTTTTCCTGAATTTTGTTCTCGTTCGTAGAGGAAGGCAATCATTCCTTTCTCTTTGCCTTTCACAACACTGGCAAACGCGGGCATTTTCCCTCCCCCTTTTTTTATTTTGTCCAGGGCAGCCTCACGAGTCATGCGGTTTTTTAGTCCAATCAGCGAAGGGTAATTGGGTTCGTCACCGTTTTTGTCCTTGCCATGGCAACTTACGCAATAGGTCATGTAAAGAGATTTCCCCTGCTGAAACACAGTCTGGTTTTTAGCTTCCTTTTCCTGATCCACTTTCTTCATGGATTGTATTTCGGGTGAATCGTTGGACTTGACAAAGAGGACACTGGTTTTTGGATCATAAGCAGCTCCACCCCATTCTGCACCGCCTCGGGAACCTGGCAGCATCAGCGTTCCCTTCAAATCCGGGGGAGTAAACAGGCCCTCGTACCGCATGGATCTGAATTTTTTCAGAATCGAATCGTGTCCGGCTTGAGTGTAACTGGTCAGATCCTGTTCGGTCATGGATTGCCTGGCAAAAGGTTTGGGTTTCAACGGAAAAGGCTGGGTGGGCCAGGCTTCTTCACCCGGTATGCGGGATGCAGGAACTTTACGCTCTTCTATCGGAAACAGGGGCTCACCGGTTTCTCGGTTCAGTACAAACACAAATCCATGTTTGGTTATTTGGGCTACCGCGTCCACTTTTTTCCTTGTCGTTCGATTGTAACAAGATTGGGTGGAGCTGGCAGATCGTAATCCCACAGGTCATGATGTACGATCTGATAGTGCCAGATATATCTTCCGGTTGCTGCATCCAGGGCCACTACGCTATTTCCATACAAATTTTTACCCTTACGATCTGCTCCGTAAAAATCGTAAGACGGTGACCCCAGCGCGAGAAAAACCATGCCCCGTCTGATATCCAGGCTCATCCCAGCCCAATCATTTACTCCACCCGCATATTTGTAGGCATCTTTAGGCCAGGTTTCATAGCCGGGCTCTCCGGGAAGAGGTATCGTATGGAAGGTCCATACCAGTTTCCCTGTTTTGCAATGATAAGCCCGGATGTATCCAGGTTGGGCTCCATATAGTTCAGACACCTCAGCTCCCATAATAATAAGATCCTGAAAAACGATTCCAGGGGAAGTTGGGATCACTGAAATGGTTTCTGGCGCGTCTCTCAATCCAACATTCATGCTTACCCGGCCATCGTTACCGAATGACGGGATGGGTTTGCCTGTGCGGGTATCGAGCGCAAATAGCAGGTCGCCACCGGTAACCAGTATTCTTTTATCATCTCCATCTTCCCAATAGGTTACACCCCGGCTCACGCCTCCACCTTCGGCTCCATTGAAAGGGTCGAAAGACCAGATTTGTTTGCCATTGGCAGCGTCGACGGCATACACCCAGTGTTTTGCAGAGGTAAGATACATAACGCCATCCACAACAATGGGATTGCATTCACTGGTGCCTGCACGTGCGCCTGACTTCATGTCTTTCAGGGGGAGCGTCCAGGCATGGGTGACATTTGCGACATTTTCAGTGTTGATCTGGCTCAGCGGAGAGTAACTGGAACTTTCCGGATCCGCTTTGTAAACACACCATGAGCGGTCGTCGGTGGGTCGGCGGGTTAAACTGGCAATAATCAACACAAAACACAGCAATAAGGAAGCCGCGCCTGCACTTTTCTTGTTGAAATTTTTAAACAATGTGGTTATAATCATCATACAGGGAGGAAGCGATCGTAGCCTGAGAACTATGGAATCATAACGGTTGGTGCTTCCCGTAGAAAAGGTTACCGTGAACGGATTTTACTATTCGGATTTTCGGGCAATCCTTTGGTATCTGTCCGACGGTTTTTGGTTAGGTATATATCGGTATCCGAAAGCGCTGTTGGCTAGCTGATATTACTTGTTCGAATGCGGACAGGGTTGTCCGATTTTGGGCAATTTGACTGTGTTTCTATTTTGTAATAATTTGATATTTAGTTGTTTATAGGTGCTTTTGTGAGTTGGTACAGGATTGTTGCTGAATGTTATTGTGTTCAAAATCTTGCATAATTGATTTCACTTTATTTAACCCAGGTACAATACGATGAGCCATATTGCTATACCCATTCCTAACCTGCCCTGGAAGCAGGAAATTAAAGTTGAGGTGACGATCAACGGTCTCAAGCAGCAGCTGCATTACCGGGTTGAACTGTTCTACTGGCAGGATTGTGCTAATCCCGTTGCACATCGTGCAGATTGTATCAGCGAGATGCTGGCACATCAGGATCCTGAATGGACTGTATACTACATTGGCGCCCCTAATGACGAATTTGTGCCCATTACATTTGTGAAGAGGGAAAGCAGGAATTTTCTGCAGAGTATATCCGCAACGGCATAATCAGGGATAGGCTGGGTGTCAATATATTATTTGCAACATTGTTGCGAATAATATATTTGTATTTCTATATTTGCAACATTGTTGCACTTAATAGAAATCGTATGAGAACAAAATTTTTCAAAATCCTGTTTATTGGTTGTTTTTCGGTGGGTCTTCTTTCCTGTGATAAGGAAAAGGGCAAAGAGGTTTCCCCCGAGCCGGACACCGAATTTAAGTTCATCCGTATCCTCGTGAATGATGAGATTACTAAGCAGGTTTCGCTTGTAGATCCGGTAACGCTCGCTGTTACAAATTTTGAGGCGCAGTATGCCAAAACCGCACTTTATGGAACTCAGGCAGGACGTTTTGGAGCGATAGTGGCTACTTCCAATAACCATCTTCAGCTTTTTGATACAGGGTTGGAAGGGCACGGGGATCATGTAGATGTAAAGGGCACGCCCAAGTTTGGAGCGCTTATTGGCGACAGCAATAAACCCACGCATTTCAAAAGCAAAGGAGATGAGATCATTACCTTCAATGATGGCGATGGTACGCTGAGCGTTGCAAAGCAGGGTGATTTTCATACACCCGGGTCGAAAATGAAGATTATCAATGCGGGTAACGTGGCTCATCACGGTGCTATGACGAAGTTCGACAATGGTACTTATGCCATTACCGAAAAGGATGGCTCTGTGGCTGGTTCATTGCCCGAACGGGTCAAAATTATTGATGCAACCGGTAAAACCCTTTTTGCATCTACCGTCCAGACGAAAGGTATCCACGGCAATGCCAGTGACGGAAAAGTATCACTCTTTGGATCATCCAGTGGCATATTGGTGGTGGAGTCTTCCGGGGCTCAGCGACTCGTTGCGCATCCGCAGAGTTTTGGAACCGCCTGGTTTGGGACGATTCTGGAAGGCAAGGGTGATGGGAAGTTTATTGGGTATTCAGCGGCGGTGGGGGCCTATTTGATAGATGTTAAATTAAATCAAATCACTCCCATTATTGAAAGTACGGATCTGATTCAGGTGAAAGTGGATTATGCAGGGAATCATCTGATCGCACTGCTACACAGTGGTGAAGTGAAAATATTTGACCTGACCACCAGCGCTGTTGTTAAAAGTGGATCCGTGCTCGTTGCGACTGCCAAAGATGAAACGCAGAAGCCACAGATAGAGGCGACATCGCGATATCTCTATATCACCCAGCCCAAAAGTGGGGAAGTTTTGCAGGTGGATATAAAGGATTTTACTAAAAAAACGAAAATTAAAGTTTCTCCAACGCCTTATCGGCTAGCAATTCTCGGAATTGAATCCAGTGAAGCACATTAGTCTTTCAAATCGGTTTTTGTTGGCCAGCTTTTGGCTTACAAAAACCGATTGCTCAAAACCACCAGTTTACTGATCCTTCAAGAGGCTTCCATTTGTGTCGGGGTTCGAAGTGATTCCAGACAATCTCTGAGATTTTACGTATCAATACGTAACCTTCATTGTCTTTACTCCATTGCTGATCTTCCTGATTTTTTGTGGTTACGCACAGTACATAGTCGCCATGAGGGGCGTGAATGATAACCGCCTCGGACTTAGCCTGGTTTACTGCCCCACTTTTGGCTGCTGTTTTAATATAGGGAGGTATTTGAGATAGTGCCTCGCCATCCCAAAACTGCATGCCCAGGTAACGATACATCCGCTCACTCGCCTCCGCACTGATCGCCTTTCCGTTCCGGATCATCGTGATGAGTTCAGCCATTTCACGTGGTGTTGTCTGCCCCCAGCCATACTTTGCCTGACCTTGCTTTCTGCCCGGTGTACGTGAGTTTACACGGGTGTTGGGAAAGCCGTTCACATCAAGCCATTGGTTTATCGTTTCGCCACCACCGGCCAGAGCCTGAAGCCACAGGCTACCCGTGTTGTCGCTCAACGATATCATCAGATGTACCACTTTGGGCAGGGCAATTTTTGTGCTATCACGAAACGAGCCTACCACACCATTGTCATATTTGAGAGAATCCCGGTAAACGAGTTCCTGGGCGAATTTAATCTCACCCCTGTTTATCTTATCGAAGATTCCGCATAGGATCGGTATCTTGACCATACTGGCTGTCGGAAATAAGGAATCAGAATGAATTGACACCACTCGGTTCGTTTTCAAATTACGCACGTATACGCCGGCGCTACCCTTGAAACCAGACATGGCTATTTCAATTTTTCGGGTAAGCTTTGTATCCATGGAGGTGTTGCCAACAGCGGATGGTTGTCCATAAGCATGGATGTTGATCAGGTACGAGATGAGAATGAGTAGATAATTTTTCATGTTAGAATCAAATTTTGGATCAAGCCAGGTGTTTATTTGGACGTATATTTTTGGCGATTCTTTTTCGGCTTGCCCGAACTGAAATGCAGATAGCCCCATGTTTCCGGAATGTGCATATTGATTTTTCCTTGAGGCGACCAAACCCAGTTATACTCCGGGATGATCTTGTTCGTCTGTGCGTTTCTTAAGCGGCTGTATTTGTTTTCTGTGACCGTGTGCTGCCAGTTTACACGCGAAAAATTCAATCGCCAGATGGCCCCATCATGAGGGATCGCCGCGGGAACGTCTTTGGTGCTCAGGGATTCCAGCGGAATCGCGATTTCCAGGGTCCATTGTTTATCTGTATCGGAGGGATTGTTAATTGTTCCTTCGATGCTAACCGCTGACTTCAAGTCTTTTATGTCCCATTTCAGATCTGCCCTCCCGCCATTACGGTAAGTTTTTGGCAAAAAAAGATCAAATGAATTGTTGATGGCATTAATTTCCAGCTCGTAGTAATTCTCCGAGTCTCCGTCAGGGTCTATGAATACTTCAAAGTCATTTTCCAGGTAAACAATCTGATCTTTTTTACTTTGATAGGCCCAGATATGTTGTTCTTCCATCACCGCTGCGATATACAGGTAGGTGTCGTCCCATACTAGTTTGGCACGTGTATTCTGGAGTGGCAATGGCTTTTTTGAACCCTCTATGTCGACAAAAAGATCCGTCCAGGGTGCCCTTTTCCAGGCACTTTCAGTCAGTTTTCCGTCGATATGAATGGGTTTATCGGTCCGGTAGCAGGTGTAATGTTTTTGCTCGTCATGGTTTTGACCCAGGCTTTTTATGGAAAATAGCATGGCAGCCACTAAACATGTCAGGCTTGCCTTTAACGTTACAGCTGACAGGGTTTTAGCCTTTTTTAGGATTGGGTGTAGGGATGCTTTTTTCAAAATTACATTGGATTAGGCGTTGAGGTTAAAAGGGCTCGGTTTTAATTTTAACAATCCGCACTGGCTCATATCGCTTTCTCAAAATAAAGTACGCCTTCATACGGATTGTAGTTGTATGGGGTCGTTTCTCTGAAACCGACAGATCTGTATAAAGCGACGGCGGCAGGCATTTTTGGGCCTAATGTGTCCAGTTTTACAACTTTGTAATCCAGCAGTTTGGCCACTTCCAACACTTTCTCCATCAGCACTTTTCCAATCCCTTTTCCCTGATATCCGGCCTGGATGTACATTCGTTTTACCTCACATGTGAAACTATTCTCAATTTGTCGTAATCCAACGGCTCCGATGTATTCCTCCTCGTTTTTTACAAGCAAAAGCGCACCGGTAGGGGGACCATACATTACTGGCAGGATAGCCAACTCGTCCTCGAAGCTCTGGAAGGTCAGCGTGAAATCCAGGGAACTGGCGTATTCTTTAAAGAGCCTCGCTCCCTGCTGATAATGGGCTTCTGTAGAAGAGCGGATGATGTTGTACATGAGCAGATCGGGAATGGTTCCGCAGACAAGATACCAAATAACCAAAAATGTCCGCTACAAACAACCGGCAAATATCAGCGCTCAGCTAGCGATTGATCAAAAGGCTATGCTTAATCATGATATTTTTCAATTTATCATAATCAATCTTCGAATGGTGCCGTGGATCACGTGGAATGCTCCTGATAAAAATGACATTTTCGACAGGGAATGGTAAGGCTCGGATCGCTGTTTCCACCGTGGTTTTTTGTGTAATATCGTTCAGCTCCACAACCACGCTCAGACTTCCCCGGAACAAGAGCACTGTTCCCAGTTCCACGCCTTCGAGTGCCTGCAGATAACCTTCATAGGTGAACGGTGAAATAATCTGTTCACCCAGCCGGATCAGTGCCGAGCATCGGCCTGTCAGATAGATATTCCCATTCGGACCAATATATCCGCTATCACCTGTACGATGCCAGCAGTCATGGCCAACAAAAATTTTGTTCTGTCTGCTCGCATTTTCATTATTGACATACTCACGCAATACATGCGGGCCGCTTACGATGATTTCACCAATCTCACCTGAGGTTAATTCCAGTCCGGTTAAATTTTCTTCTTTTTCCACCACGACCGGGTCGTTGGTAATGGAAATGATCTTTACAAGCGTATTTTTATCAATTTCCCCCACATTCAGGCCCCTTAGAAACTCGCCCTCTTTTTCCTGGATGAGCGTATTCGCATTGATGCTGCTAATAGGTTCCGCCTCGGTAGATCCATAAACGATTTTAATTCGTGCCCCTCTGAATGCCTGTATGTAAGTCTGCGCTTCATGCGGGAATACAGGTGCGCCACCCGTAAATATGCTTTTGATAG
This sequence comes from Dyadobacter sp. 32, assembly GCF_902506755.1. Lineage (GTDB taxonomy): Bacteria > Bacteroidota > Bacteroidia > Cytophagales > Spirosomataceae > Dyadobacter. The sequence continues at coordinate 6,429,847 of NZ_LR735258.1, forward strand.
CTAGCTGGATATTATTCTTAATAACATATTTTGATAATTCTTTAATAAAAAATGGAGAGCCAATGATCGTATTGACACCAGTTTCAATGATCTGATTTGCTACCATTGCAGGTCGGAATGACGAAAGTTTCCCGGATTGTAGTCTGGTGATCACCGAGGTAACACCCAGACCCAGATTAAGCAGCAGAACCACAGGCAGAGCCGGCATACTGATGTCATTTTCCTGTAGATCAATAACTTCCGAAAGCGCCTTGAACTGTGCATGTAAAGAGCCATGCGTTCGCTTCGATGCTTTGGGTACACCTGTACTACCGGTGGTGAAAGTGATGAGTGCCGTGTCCGATTTTTGTACCTTCGGGAAGTGCTTTCTCTCTGTATTTGGTTTGTAATGTAATCCCAGATGAATCGGTATTTTTCGTAACTCGGATGAAAACAGGGCGAAAAACCTGACTTTGAGCCCGGCAACATATGCACGGCATCCAGCCATTTTGCAGCACTCCTCCATGCGTTTTCTGCTTACCCATTCATCCAGAAAAACAGCGGTGGCGCCTAACGTAAAGAGCGCAAGCACCGTTCGGTAAAGGTCAATACTCATGGGTATCAGCACAAGTACCCGATCACCCTTTTGGATTCCCTTTTTATGAAAATATGATGCCGCGGATGCAATCTCACCTTCAAATTCAGCAAACGTGATTTTTTTATGCTTATCAATCAGGCAGATCTTATTGGGATTGTTTTTTGCAGACTGATAAAATAAGTCTGTTATATTAAAGGGCTCGTCCATGAATCGCTTTGTTTTTGAGAAGTTTTTCTTTTCCAGACAGTGATTTTTCCTCATTTCCTACAATGGCCTTTATTTCAATGAATGACCAGTGCGTTTCACTCCTTCTTGATTGCCGTAAGTGCTGAAAACAACCATGGCTGATGTCCGCATCGGTAGTGCAAGTATGTACCCGCCTGCGTTTCAGTGCCCTAGCTGATCTTTTTTCCATAAAGCACATAATTTTTAAGGCGCCTGCCTGAAAAGTCCTTAGACAAATTTACCGAAGTTCCGTTGTTATAAATAAATGGATGAATGAAGGTTTCATATCCATCCAAAATGGCTTTTTGGTAGATCCTGTTGCCCATCACATGTCCAAGACCACGCCATTTTGGGTCGGGATGCCGCACCAGTGTTTTGAATATGAGCGATTTTTGGGTTTGATTGAACAGGTCATCCATGCATAAATAGTAGCCGATCATCGCTCCATCTGCATCTTCGGCGATAAGTGTGTATCCAGGGTTCAGAAGTGTTTTGACAGGTAGGTATTTTTTGATGAAGGCGCCTTTCGTAATGGGCGTATACAGGAAGTTTTGACCAAAAGCAAAGCTGTTAAATTCATGGATTTTCTCCAACTCCAGTTCATATTGAGAAAGATTAATCGGACGAATCACAACCCCTGCATTGGCTAAATCCACGTCTCTTTTCGCTATTTCAGGGTCAAAAACAGTTGGAATCTCGGAGATGTTTGAATGGTATTGTGCAATCACCGCAAAACCCGCTTTCAGAAAATGGTCGTTGTAGTATAAATGATGGACAGCTTCGGTGAAAAAATCGGGTTGGTTTTGCTCCGTACCGAACCGGTAATTGTCCCAGGTACTGCCATTCATGGGGCCGATCACATATTCTGCACCGTTTGCCCGGGCTACAGACAGCATATTTCGAAGCAGGTCAGAGCCGGCCGTGGCATCATCCACAGCTTCGTAGTTACCTATGCACCATGATTTTTTACCATTAAATGTCAGATATGGATTATCGTAAAGAGCAGCACGCGCCATTACCTTTCCATCCTGCATGAGCATATAGCCACTTTTCAGGAAATCCTCATTTATAGTTTCGGGAATCAGGAAACGATTACCTGATACCGGATAAATGGATTTTGGGAAATTCTTAAACAGTTGAAAATTCGGCTCGTCGGGTTTTGTGCTGATAATTGTTTTCATAGGATGAGGATAAGGTCCAATACGGCAACCATCGGAACGAAGATATTATCCGTGCCTTTTGTACTCATCGCTTCTACGGCTGCGGTAGTGGTTGCGATCAGAAATACAACGGGCAGGATGCTTTCCATGGAAAAATAGGGGGTAGGGCGGAAATAGAGACAGAGTATGGTGATTACACAACAGCTGATGAAAAATGCTAAGGAACCAGCCAATGTTTTCTTGCTTGCTCCGATCCTGTACCTGCCGAACGGATACCTTTTCCCGACGAGCGCGGCTACGGGGTCACAGATGGCAAGCGTGAGAATGGGCAAATAGAACATAATCAGACCTTTGTGTGCATAGCTGTACGCCAGATAGCATCCGTAAACGGCGATGGGGTATAATATGCTTCCATGAGAAACCCGGTCAATCGCGTTGATAGACGGGAGAAGTTTGAACCGCAGGCTTGCCAGGAGTAGGATTAGGAAACTACCACAGAGCAGTAGTACCTCCCAATGATTATGGAGCAGTAACGGGAAGAGCAGCGTGAGTATACCTGTGCCAACGTGTACAATTTTCCTCGTTATCTCCGCTTTGACTTTTCTGCTATGATAAAGAAATTCAGCAATGCCAAACAGACCCAGAAAGCTCAAGGCAAGAAGTAGTAGCGGTGTGATTGGATGCGGCATGATTTTCAGTTAGAGCGTGAAGCAGCGAATTTGAAGATTCAAATCGCGGGTGCATTTCGGGTAAATTATCTGTCCGGCCAAAGAACCTGTTCCACTATAAATTCTTTGTAAAAAAAACCTTTATCCTGAGCAGTAAGTGTTTTTGAAATAGCTAAATATTGGAGTCGTTCGGGCAGGATGTCGGATATCTTTCGTGGGACCATCAGATTCCAGTAGGCTATTTTGCCCCTTTTGTTCATTCCATTCAGTAGGGCTTCTGCGCTTGATTTGAACTGCGCACTGTCCAGATACTCAAAAATATCAGAAAGATTCATAAAGTCAAACTTACCGAATTTTACAACGGCATGTTGGGCAAAACCTTCATGCATTTGTAATTTGTCGATATTGGATTTGATGATGTCGTAGTTTGATTCCTGTAAATAGTGCGGGAGCAGGTTGCCAAAGCTACCGCTCAGGTTATAACGTAAAATATGATTTTCCTGAGCAGCAACTGATTTTAATTGCAGTTGGGCCTGATGATATATAAATTCGGAAACGGAGCCTTGCACTTCATTCAAAAACGCCGGGTCGCGACCCAGTTTTCCCATCAGATACCGGCTGAAGAATATCCTGAAAAGCAATTTCCAGCGCCAGGTATTCCATTTGTTATCATAAAAATGACGTTGCTCGTTTTCTGTTTTTTTACTTAAAAGGGCTTCAACATCCGATTGGGTGTGAATCCATGGAAGTACTTTTTTACTAAAAATTTGAAAGTACTTTTCAAACTTACCCTCATGTATGACGCCATTTTTGATCAGATGTAGGTTGGCTTTCCAATATTGCTGGCAATCATGGGAAAGGTGTTTTCTGATTTGCTCAAAAGACGCTTCGCGTGTTGCTGACTCATGAAAGCCTAGAAAACAGAGCACTTCCTCCCTGGATAAATGTTTGATGCACATCTTTTTCAATTCAATCAGATGCAACTGGACTTTGTTCACATCTACTGCGACAACCAACTCCGGATGGGTCGTTAACATGGAAAAACTATTGTCGCCGGCGGAGCCAATGGAAAGAATCTTGCTACCTTGGGCAGGAGCAAGGCCCTGCAACAATATATCCACGTCTTCCCAGCAGTTGGCATAACGGAGGAAGTTAAATTTTACCCGGTTGGTCAGATCGTCATGCATTGATGAGTCGTATGGTTCCTGTACTTCCATTCATTTCGATTTGATCGCCTGTCTTAAGCGTTTTTAACAATCCTGTCACCGCCACAATACACGGCTTGCCCATTTCACGAGATACAATAGCAGAATGGCTCAGCAAGCTGCCTCTTTCTACGATAATGCCGGAGGCACTTGTAAAAAGTGTGACCCAGCCCGGATCAGTACTTGAGGTTACAAGAATATCCCCGTTGAGTGCATGCGTTTCATTGGGGTTCATCACCACGCGTACCTTACCCCTGACGATTCCAGGTGAGCAGCCAATTCCTTTTAGATCCCCTTCCGGTATTTCCATTTTGCTGTTGCTGAAAAAGTCGTTGCCGTGATATACGGGGCCGTATGTGGCAAACCGCTCAGCCGGGGGCTCCATAGAGGTGAATTTTTGAAATTCGCTTTTACGAAAGGAAATGAGCCCCTGCAAGTCCTGAGTGACAGACATTCCTTCTACGAAAGCAAGTATTTCGTCTTTTGTCAGGTAAAAAATGTCACGTTCGTTTGCAATAATCTGTTCTCTGCAAAACGCAGATCCGAGTGCTGAGAAAATTTCTCTCACAATCCCGAAAGCCCGGGTGCGTTCGTAGCGGAGATTCTCCCTGGCACTAACCAGCTCCCTGGCGTTGGACAGGATTTTATTAAACTTCCATCTCTGATAGGGGTTGTTTCTGAAAGCTTGAGCCACAACGCTCTCGGCATTACTCCGCAGTTTATTTTCGGTTTCACCGGAAAACTGTTGTTGGGTTACTCCGTTTTCAACATAAGATTTCAATACCCTGACAAACCTGGCCGGATCCTGGTTGTACGATATCGTTTCCAGTTTTAACTCGCCTACGCATCGTTCTCCAAAATCAGTAATGTATGTTTCTATCTGCTTTCGGATCTCGACATGCGACGGATTTTGATCCGATTTGAGCTTTTCCCAAATGACGTGTTCGCCGTTTTTTTCAAATGAATTTTTTAAAACCGGATTTGCAGCGATGTTCGTGGCGATTGCGATTGTTCTATGCGCCGGTTCCACTGAAATGATATCACTGCTGCCACAGAGCAGATCGTTATGAAGGTTGGGGTGATCTGTGGCGAATTTCAGGCAGTACTTTTGAAGCATCCCAAACCAGATCATGGCAAAGAAATCGTTGAGTAAGGGTGCTTTCCATTCGTTAAGCAGTGATTTTTCAAAGCTCAGATACAGTTCAATAATTTCGTTGATGGATTTGGTACTGTAATCTATCTGCTTGTATTGCGCTATGGTTTTGTTTAACAGTATTACAAACTCTTTTCTTTTTTCAGGTAACGACCGGAACCGATAATACATGCTTGCAGCCATCTTACCGATGCTCCACCAGGCTTTACCTTTGGAAAGTCTGTAGCTTTCCGGTATGTCGAACTGCTCTTTTACACCCATCATTTTTTCCATATAGCGTGCATTAATGCTGTAACCTGGTAGCATGGCAAGCATATGATACCAGGTTTTCAGATTGTAGTAGACACGTCCGTTGATGAACCCAAGCGTATGTTTGAAAACGCCTTCATTTTCCATAATCACTTTATCGGGAACGCCCAGATAGCTGCTGAAAAGCTTGTAGGCCACTTCGTAGGATTTACTTATGAATGAAAAAGTGAGAGGCGTGGTTACACCCGGGTAGGATTCGATGATGTTGCTGTTGTCCCATAATATGTAGGTGTCGGTGGATTGGGCAGCGGAGTTTAACCGGGTTATTGGACGTGTCTGAAGCAAATATAATTGTCCATCCTTGATTGCGAATTCGATGTCCTGTGCAGCTCCGAAGTGATTTTTGAGCTTTTCGAGCAAGTTGCCAATTTGGTGTACTGTGTCGTTGTCAAGTGTTGGTGCGTTTTGAATAGCTGCTTCAACGGGGAATTTTTTGGTCCCTCCCTGGTCAGGGTTGCCCACAATCTGGTAAATCTTTGTCGCTACTTCCACCGTTACTTCGCCATTATCAATGATAAAGTTATCCGCATTCAACTCGCCCGAAACCAGTCCCTCTCCAAGTCCGTACACGGCGCTGATCACTTTCTGATCCGGGTTTTCGCTCACCGGATGTAACCCCATTGCTACGCCCGAGACGGTGGCGTCGATCATTTCCTGAATAACAACAGCGATTCCCTGCGTATTCTGTAATCCGTGAAGCTTTCGGTACTGACTCACCCTGGCAGAAAAGCAGGACGCCCATACACGTTCTATTTTCTCAGGGAGCTGCTCCTTTGTCACAAACAGATAACTCTCAAATTGTCCGGCGAAAGAGAAGTTTTCTCCGTCTTCGTCGATTGCTGAGGATCGTACTGCAAAAAACGGTACGCCTGGAAAGTGCTGATCAACCAGATTTTTAACGAACTGTGGTGAAACGGAGATCTGATTGTTTTTAGATTCGTGACTTTGCAGCAGATCGTCTGCTGTTAAATTCGTGAATGACTCAGAAGGGATAACGACGAATTTAGGTACCGGAAGGCCCAGTGCCTTGAGGGCGAAAAGATTTCTAGCCTTTCCCCCTATGGTAACTTGGTTAGCCTGCTTCCACTCTGTGTCAGATAAATATAGCATTGTCAGCAGCTTCTTTGTGAAAAAGGAGATTTATCGTCAGATTAAAAGCTTGGAAATCATGGGTCCTGCCCCCAGTGTAAGATACATTCCGATTGTCCAGAGAGCCGAAGCATACTCAATCATTTTGGAAAGTGGTTCCGTTCTGCTTCTTAGAAACAATACTGCGGGCAAAACACAGATCACAAATAGACCTGAAAGTACGAAAAATACCTCATCCCCATAGCCTGCAGATACGGAAGCGAGCATGCTTAGCGCCAGCGTGACGACAAGAAAAAGTAACCAAAGCAACACAGCGCCATTTATTCCCAGCATGGAAGTATAGGTATCCACGCCCTCCGTTTCTTTTTGTGGTACCCTTATTTTCCTTCCTATTTCAAGCACGATCCCGTTCATGTAAGAGACAGCAAAAAAGAATGCGAGGCCCACAGGTGGGGTGGCACCAGCCAGGAGCCAATCGAGTCCACTGGCATATACATCAATCAAAGGAATAATGAACATGTGCGTGGTTACATACCAAAACTGATGGTTTTTGAGCCAGGCGGACACAAAAAACTCCTTGCCCATAAGTAAAAGGTAGGTAAGGATCAGTCCGTAAATAACCAGCATGCGGGGTACGAACAGCAGGTTAAGGGTTACTTGAAGCACCACCAGCACGATTCCGATGTTGCGAAGTTCAGCGAGCGAGATCAGGCCTCGGGGAACAGCAAGCTCTTTTCGGTACCTGGCGTCATCCTCTGCATCTTTGAACTCGTCAAAAATCCTAACCAGGAAAAACAGGGAAATGGTGGTAAATATGCCAACTCCGAAAATTTTTTCGTCAACAAAACCCTCAGCGCCACGGCAGATCCTCGAGTAAGAAATGGCTGAGAAGCTGAATGCCGCTACAAGCAACCCGTGGCCAAGCAGCGGGAAGCGCTCCTTTTGGTAAATAAATAACCTTTTGAGGAACAGGGCGTTGTTCTCCTCCGGATTGCTGAACTCGTTTGTTTGCAGGTTTCGGCTCATTTCTTTCTCCCGAATTTTTGATGTGCTTCCGAAAAATGACCTGCCGACAATGCGGCGGCGATGGATATTTCGCCAGCCAATACCAGCGCTCCGCATATTTCTGCCAGTTTTTTCGCCTTGCCAGGTCCGTAGCAGTCCATCAATTGGAGGCATTCCTTTTGGGTTGGCAGGGAAGTTCCACCACCTACGGTTCCTATCATCAGATTGGGAAGGGTCACACTTACGTAAAGTCCCCCGCAATCTGTAAGTTCCATTCGTGTTATTCCCACCGCAGCTTCGGAAATACAGGCCACATCCTGGCCGGTAGCCAAAAAAAGAGCTGCCAATCCGTTGGCATAATGGCCTTGTGCCCCGATGGCACCACTCTGTATGGCCCCGATCGTGGAACTTCGCCAATACTCCGCCATTGCCTCCGGGGAGGTTTTTAATACATTTTGGATCACCTCGGAGGATAGCCGAATCTCCGTGGTGACCTTTTTACCACGCACGTTGGTGAACGAGAGTAATGTAGCTTTTTTATCGCCAGAATAATTTCCCTCTATGAACCACATCAATGGTTTTACCGGAGCGTGTTCGATCATGTATTTGCAGATAACATCGGTGCAAATCGTGACCATGTTCTGTCCTGCCGCATCGCCTGTAGAATATTCAAAGGTGAGTATCAGATGGTTCCCTTCTATATTGGTTTTCATTTCAAGTAACCTGGCAAAGCGGCTGGTTTGCGCCGTAATTTCTCTGAACTTTTCAAGACGATCGAGAACCCAGATAAGAAATGAACCCAGATCGGCAATGTTGTCAAACTTGAAAAGAGGTGACCTTTGAACTCCTTCTATAAGACAAATGGAGGTGGCCCCGCCAGACAGAAGGCACGCTTTTGCGCCACGGTGATAGGAGGCCACAAGGGCACCTTCGCTCGTTGCGAGCGGTATGTAGAAATCCCCTTTTGCAGCAGACCCGATGATTCGTAACCGTCCGATGACACCGGTAGGAATTTGAGTCAAGCCAATGAAATTCTCTATGTTTCCCTCCAGCTGATTCAGGTTCTCCGGAGATGTTGAAGGGGTTAAATAATCCAATTGTTGATTTGAAATTTTCCTGAGAAATGCCCTCCGTTTTTCTACACCTTCAAGCGAGTGAGCGTGTTCGAGCGGGGTCGGGGTCGGTGTGGGTTCCTGTTGATGCCTGATACGGTCAATAAGGTCATCCGTATTTTGAATTGACTTTAGCGCTACAACAGCTCTTTTTGTATTTTCAATTGTGGAGGCCATGAGCAATAAAATTTAGTTATGTTTTGAGTAGTTCCGCATATGCTTGTAACTACCAGTAGGGTGTACCTTTTCTATTTCTGTATCATTCAAGGGCGCAAGATCTGAACAGTCTAATTGTCAGGCCTCTATAACGAATCAAATGTCGATTATTTATCCGCTTTCCTTAGTTCAGAGGCGGTATACTCATGACTCAGTAACTTCTCAAATAGTTGCCATCGTTTGTCGGAAATTTCGCTACCCGTTTGGTTTTCAATGTAGTTTTTGATCAGTTCCTGCCCATAATTGTAGTTGATGACGTAGCTCCGGTATTTCTTTATGAATCTCAAATAATCAGTTGCACCCTTAGGCGTTAACAGGCAATAATCCGATAACCAGCGTATAGCTTCTTTGTCATCCATTTTTTGGCTTAAAACGCCGCGTGCAACTTCGTTTTTGGCATAACCAAGCTGAGAAGACAGAGACAGGGCCTTGAAATATAAATCGGAATATTGGGAGTCAATGCCGGCGAGGGGCATGAGCACTTTTTTACAAAACTCCTTTTGTTCCTCTCCCGGAAAGGCCATATCGATGCCATAATTGGCACTACCCTCGGCAATGAGGGATTGAGGGCTGAACAGCGGATACAAGGATATTTCTAACCAGCCTTTGTCCTGATACAGATTTTTCTCCAGCAACAGATTGAACACATGATGCCCGGGGTAGCCTTCATGACAGGCCAGATCGATGGCCCGTACAATGAAAATGGGTTGGCTCACATTAATCTGGATCACACTTTTGTATTTTCCCTGGTACCAGTTATATCCCGACCAGGGCTTGTCCGTGACATATTCGAGCTTGAACGATTCCTGCTCGGGCAGCTTGTAATGGGCGAGGGTTTTTCGTCGGGCTTCTGCAATCGCCGTCTGAAATACCGTATCGATTTTTTCTTTGGGTATCTCAAAATGGGCCGCAAGCTTTTGATAACGATCTGCAAGTTTCCCGTTGCCAGGTAGCATGCGATCCAGTTGCGCTATGAGCAGTTGGAAATGCTCCTCAGAATGGGCTGGTGCCACTGCATCAAAAAGGTCTTTCGATTCCTGGTCGAAGGTGGAATACTCTCCGGAGAAAATTCTTATCCTGCGAGCAAAACCGGTCAGTTGCTTAACAAGCCATGCGGATCTGGATTTGAGGGTATCGTTTCGCGTAGGACCGGCAATTTTCAAGAGTGAAGACTGAAGATTTTTGACTTCAGATAAAAAACTATCCTTGGGAAATACCGGCAGTATCGGGCCGGTAGGCTTGAGGGAGTCAGGGCCATAATATGCGTCGACAAAATCGCTATCGTATTGCCCAATGGCAAGACCCAGTTTCACATATCGGGTGGCCAGATTGTTCATTGCGGCCTGTTCGTTGTGCTCGGAGGCGTTCGGCGCACATGCTATCAGCAGTACTAATAAACAAAGGGATAATATAGTTTTCATCCTGCGATTTTTTAAATAATCAATGTGTAAGTATTTGTTGACTAATACTTAACGTGTTAGCACACCCAAATCTGAAATGTTGAGCGGATACTGTTCCACAAGTTGCCCTCTAATCTACCCAATATGTTACTAAAATTGAATGGAATAATATTTATAATCTAGCCAAAGGTCTTGAGATTACAACACGATGCTCCTGGCCTGCAACACAAAGCCCCCGAACTTCAACATGGCTAAAAAACTATTTATTGGCGAGGAGCTGCTCATTGAGCAATTGAAGTTAAATAACCGAAAAGCGTTCGAGTATTTATATGACAATTACTCATCAGCACTTTATGGCATTATTCTCAAAGTCTTGAAAGACGAGGAGAAAGCTGCGGATACATTACAGGATTCATTCCTTAAAATATGGAGATCCATGTCATCCTATGATGCGGCGAAGGGTTCTATTTTCACATGGATGCTGAATATTGCACGCAATACGGCTATCGATAAGCTTCGGGCTGAAACCCGACCAGAGATAGTTGTGTCCTGGGACAGGCTTCCGGAGGAAGATATTATTCCGGTTAGTGTTCAGTCACCGCTTGCCACAATCGATGTCAGGTCCATCGTATCGCGGATGGTTCCGGAAAAGAAACAGGTCATTGAGATGGTTTATTTTCAGGGTTACACCCATGAAGAGGTTTCGGAACGACTCAATGTGCCTCTGGGTACAATTAAGTCTCGGGTAAGAAGGGCATTAACCGATTTGCGCACCATCTTTGAAGCAACCCAGTATCATCCTCAGGTAGCCTAGCTGATCCATTACTTCAAATACATTCAGGATCTCCGATCCTACTTGCCTTTGTGCGTTTTCACAAACTACTTTTGCGATCAGTTTGCTTTCATTTTCCTAATCTTTCCACACGGTTACATCCAGGTAAATTAATTCTCCGAATTGTTTACCTCTGATAAGCGGCTACCAAAATCTTTATTGAAGTAAAAGGGGCATGTGTGTATATGCCTATGTTTATCGTACGGCCTGCATGGATTGGGGGTTGAAGCAGACTACTATACCATTTTGCTAGCATTTTCAACTTTCTCTGATCGGTCCAGTGATGTCTGAAAATAGGACATGTATTCCGTAATGACCTCATCCAGGCAACAATCCGTACCAGAACGACAGGTAATTGTGTTCCAAACCGCTTGAATCTTTGGACTTGTTGGTAGGGGAAAAAGATAAGTACAACTACGACACTCACTCTTATCATTTGACGGGGGGGTGGGATCCCTGAACAAGCTGCTGTATCCGAATTGCAAATTTAGCAATTGCCTGTCTTAGGAAAACCCGGGCATCACGTGAAGTCTGATAAGCAGTTAGGTGTGGGCTTTTGATGCAGAATTATTTCGTAATTTCCAGGGACACAAAATGGTATGTAAACTGGATGCGTATAGTATAGAAATCGACAGCTTAATATATGCAATCAACGCTATACGTTACATTGTCAATTTCTCAATTTTTACTGGGATTTACATTAAAATACTTATCTGCCATCCCCTTTTAGTCAGTTTTTTTTTAAATATTTTCATTTTTTTTTCAACCCAATTATTGGTGTTTCTAAGCGCTCACTCTGAACCTGATGAGCGTTTTTTTTAGAAAGAAGCTCCATAGAGTACCCTAAGCTATTCTACTTTATAGAAGTAATTCTATTTTTATTCCCGTATGGTCATATTCGCCGTATCCCCCCATAAATTGACTCTAAATATTTTCATTATTAAAAAAATGCAATTTTGTTCTGAACCGTAGCAATCCGAACAAATTGAAATGTTTCGACCAAATTTGGCAAGAAAATCCCACTTTTCTCACTTTTTTGTTAGAATTTATGTAGAAAAAATTCTGTATTTTATCGTCATAATAGTTATTATTTGATCCTGGCCCTAATTTCGAAAAGTGTGAAATATTGAATAAGTGATATTTTTAGTTAGTCTTTTTCGGATTTTCATTCGTAAGTTTAATGTTGTTTGGTTACCTCATAATCAACTTTTTTGACTTATTAAAAAGCATGAAAAAAATCATTACTCTTATTTGTTTTTTAGCCCTTCTAAGCGGCTTCTCTGGCTCTAACTTAGAGGCTTTCGGAAGCCCGATGTTATCGTCTCCGATAATAACTAATTCGGCTGCTACGCTCACTGACAATTGTCCTGAATGTGCAGGTAACAGACTGGTTAACGGCAATTTTGAAGATGGATTGACGGGGTGGAAAAAAAGTGGAGGGACATTGGAAAGTTCCACACAGTATAAATCCTGTGGCTCTAAAGGTGCGACTTTCGGTGGCAGCGGATATTTTTATCAGGATGTTGAAAATATCGGTGAAGGGGATATGGTAACCCTGAATTTTTATGGTGCACGTCATGAAACAAATTACGGTCAGACCTTCTCTATTCAGTTTCTGAATTCCTCTGGAAATGAAATCGGAACACCTGCCGCAAGTCAAAGCAAGGCAATCAACAAAGATGTTGACACCAATCCATGGGGATTGAAGTTGTTCACCATGACGGGTACAGCACCAGCAGGTACTGTAAAAGTCCGGGTGAAAGGATCTCAGAACCATGCAAATGCCTGGATCAAGATGGATGAAGCATGCCTTACGGTTGTTAAAAATTGCCCAGAGTGCATTGGTAATAAACTGGTTAACGGAGACTTTGAAAGTGGAACAACGGGTTGGTCGAAGAGTGGCGGAACATTGGCAAGCAGTGATGTGTATGTTGAATGCGGTGAGAAGGGCGCTACCTTTGGCGGCAATGGCTATTTTTATCAGGATGTTCCCAATATCAATGCAGGGGATGTGGTGACGCTGAACATTTACGGGGCGCGCCACGAAACCAACTACAGTCAAAAATTCCAGATCCAATTTTTGAATTCATCAGGAAATGAAGTGGGTACGCCTGCCGCATCGCAGACTAAGGCAATTGACAAAGATGTAGACGCAAGTCCATGGGGACTTAAGTTGTACACAATGACTGGAACAGCGCCTGCGGGAACAGTGAAAGTTCGTGTGAAAGGATCGCAGAATAACAATAATGCCTGGATCAAATTGGATGCAGCTTGCCTTACGGTTGTGAAAAGCTGCCCGGACTGTTCGGGTAATAAGCTTACCAATAGTGGCTTTGAAAGTGGAACAACTGGTTGGACCACCAGCGGCGGGTCTCTGGCCAGCAGCACGGATTACAAAGAGTGTGGAGAAAAGGGTGCGGTTCTTTCAGGTAACGGTAGCTTTTATCAGGATGTAAATATCCTTGAATTCAGCGCAGTGACTTTGAAAATATTTGCTGCCCGCAAAACAGACTACAACCATAAAATCCAGCTGATCTTCCTGGACGGAACCGGTGCTGCCATTGCCAATCAGCCAGGGTCTCAAACCAAAAGCATCGACAAGAATATCGACACCAGTCCCTGGGGGCTCAAAGAATACACGATTACCGGAAATGCTCCAGAGGGTGCAAGAAAAGTACGCATCCAGATCTCTCAAACCAATGCCAGTGCCTGGGTGGCTGTGGATGCAGCTTGTCTTACAGTAGTGCCACCAGTAGCCAATTGCAACTGTGACGGTAATAAAGCAGTAAATGGAAGTTTTGAAAGTGGAACTGGCAGCTGGACCAAGGATGTTCCGGCTACGAACTACGCTGTGGAGACCTCCTCAAAAGGTTGTGGGTCTAAATATGGGGTAATTACTGGCGTAGGTAGTATATATCAGGACGTAACACTGGTACCTAATTCTAAAGTGAATCTGATCATCTGGGGTGGTACGAGTGATATAACAAAAGATCATAAGTTCAGGATTTCGTTTTTCGACAAGGACGGTGTGGTGCTCTCATCAGAAACAAAAGAAATGGATTATCTGCTCAATGATAATTATCTGAAAGAATATGTGTTCCAGGAGCTTACTTCACCTGCTAGAAGTGTTAAAGTACGTGTAGAAGCCATTTCATCGGCTGGAAATACCTCATCCAGCACATTCAAGGTAGATGGAGCCTGCCTTAAAATCACACCTCCCGATGCTCCTTTGCCGGTTACACTTGTAAGTTTTGCCGTGGCCAGGGAAAATGCATCCGCAGTACTATCCTGGTCAACTACGACCGAAAGCAATTCATCTGAATTTGAGGTGCAGCAAAGTGAAAACGGTAAAGTCTGGAACCGCGTTGGAGCTGTGTCGGCAACAGGGGAAAGCAAGGAACTGGTACGGTACCATTTTGTTCACAACCAACCGGCAGAAGGAAACAACTTTTACCGTTTAAAAATGATTGATAACGACGCGACTTTCTCCCTTAGTCGTATTGTTACGATCCACTTTGGAGAAACAAGTGCCGTTCAACTCTATCCAAATCCAACAACGGATTATATGAAATTAACAGTGGGTGCTGGTAAAATTGCAAACGTCCAGTTGTATAACATACAAGGAGTAATGGTGCTGGAAACAAAGCCCGATTCTTCTGATATCGTTGATCTGAGCCGTCTGGCACCTGGGGCTTATGTGGTTAAGGTAAAACAGGGAAGTGGTGTCACCAGTACAAGACGTATTCAGATTGTGAAGTAATACAATCCGATTTCGATACCAGATCGGCCCTGAATTTGCATGAAGCAGATTCAGGGCCGACTTTTTTTGCAGTCATCTATTTTGAACCTTATTCCTGCTTATTTTTTGTGGAGCATTGCAACCATTCGTTGTGGGAAGGTGTCACAAGATCTAGGCATAGATAGGTATAAATAATAGAATGGCGTTAGCCGCTGGAAAGCAATTCTAATTTTACAAACAAATTGCGGAGCTTATGAAAACGTTGATCTTAATTATGGGGTTGCTTGCCTGGATAGGGAGCTGCAGCGATGATATGGAAGTTACAGAAAGCGCAATTCTGGAAACAGATGCTACCTGGACCAATATGCTTGCAACCGATGGATGCTCATGGCACTTTGCTGTGAATAAAAAAGACACATCCTTTTCCCTTCTGCCTGATGACGCCTCACTCGCCAAAATAGAAAAGGCCCTGGGTAAATTGGAAGGCGCTTACAGTTTCACCGACGTGCGCCTCAAATACAGTGTAACGGGCCGGAAAAAAGATGTGCTTTGCGGTTGGGGGCATACCGCCCGATACGATGAAATCACTGTGGTGGAGATTGCCAGGAAATAAATTATCTCTCGCCCACGTTGTGTCTGCTATAAATTGAGAATATCTTTTGCCTCTTTTTCGGTGTAATAGGGACCCAGTTCCGATTCTTCGATAATTTCCTGAACCTGGTCTTCCGTGGCGGGCTCGGGTTCATTTTCATTTGTTTCCTCAAATACAATTATCCCTTCATCCGCAAGGCTTTGCAACGCAGCTATAAGCTTATCGTATTTGAAGTCTTCGACGAGGTTGATTTTGAACGTTTTCATGTACAGAAATTTAAAGTCAATTGTTTTAGTATAAAGCCATTCTCAGTACTGGCAAAAATTATACCTGTGCGTTTTGAAAATCAGTTTCACAAGTGAATTGTCCGATTTCGAACGGATATCGGAAATACTAATTTGTAAGTGTCTGATTTTGAGTGGTGTAAGTTTCTGGTTTGAATTTTGTGAAATCAATGATCAAGGAGGCAATCTTGCTAAGATTCAAGAACTTTCGAAGCCATGCAACCTCATCACTTTTTTTAGCATCATTATCGAAACTTATCAAATCAGATCATGAAAAAGAGAAATTTACTATTGCTTATATGGGCGGCGATGATTTCAATAGCTTCTTTTGCTCAATCGGAAGAGGACAAGCCGTACGTCAGTAAAAAGTTTACGAATGCATCACTAAGTGCCCTGACTGTTGAAACTTCCGGTGGGTCTATTGCCGTGACTGGCGGTGAATCCAGCTCGGGTTTTAAAGTAGATATGTACGTGCGTGCCAATAACTGGAACGGAAAGAAGGAACTGAGTAAAGAGGAAATTGAGGAACGCCTTGAAGATTACGACATTTTGATTGGCACGGAGGGAAACAGAGTAATTGCCACGGCAAAACGAAAAAGCAACACCAGTTGGGACAACAAGAAAGGTATTTCAATAGGTTTTAAGGTGTACACACCACGCAAAACGGCAACCAATCTCAAAACCAGTGGAGGAAGTATCCATATATCGTCGCTAATTGGCGATCAGAACTTCACAACCAGTGGCGGTAGTATCAAAGTGAATGATCTGGCAGGTGTTGTAAGGGGCAGGACTTCGGGTGGTAGCATAGACGTGTCAAATTGTACCAAGGATATCGAGTTGAGCACAAGCGGTGGCAGTATTAAGGCTATTGCTTTGACCGGAAATATCAATCTTAATACCTCCGGTGGAAGCATTACATTGAACAAGCTGAATGGAGAAATCCACGCCCATACTAGCGGCGGAAGTGTGAATGGTGGTGATATTAAAGGCAAACTAAATACGGGAACCTCTGGTGGGTCTGTCAGGCTGGCGAATGTATCGGGAAGCCTCAAAGCCAGTACAAGTGCAGGAAGCATAGAGGTGACCATGTCGTCGTTAGGTGAATATCTTAGTCTGTCGAGTTCTGCGGGAAGTGTGCGTGTAACCATGCCCCTGGACAAAGGCCTAGACTTAAACCTGAAAGGAAATAAAGTATCTATTCCACTTAAAAATTTTGATGGCAGTGCAGAAAAAGATCGTGTGAATGGAAAAATGAATGGGGGTGGCATGCCAGTTACCTTATCTGCCAGTGCTGGAAGCGTTTATGTGAATCAGTAATGCGTTTTAATAAATTTAAATTCTGTTAGCCAAACTATAAATTAATATGCAACAAGGCACCTTGAGAAAGGTGCCTTGTTGCATTAAACGCCAGGTTTCGCTTGAATGGCATTCAATATGCTTACAGATGAGCAGATTGCTTCTGTTGCTGATGTTCCGCTTGATTTTGTTAAAAACGTAAGGTCAGAGATCAGTATGCACCACACCTGAATCCTTCAACTGAGGCGTACGGAAAACAGATCTTTTGACCTGAGATAAATCCAGCTTACCACGGCCAACGTAACCACGCCCCCCATCATCACGGAGGGAACTGTGCCAAATGCTCTCGCCATGACACCCGACTCAAATGCTCCGAGTTCGTTGGAAGAGCTGACAAAAATTCCATTCACGGCTGCCACACGTCCCCGCATTTCGTCGGGGGGATAAATGAGGAGAATAGTCTGACGGATAATTACACTCACACTATCAAAAACGCCTGTTGCGAACAGAGCAGCACAGGACAGCAGGAAATTGGTTGATAACGAAAACACAATGGTGAAAACGCCAAAGCCGGCAACAGCGATCAGCATGTTTCTCCATGCCTGGCCGGTTGGAGGGAAATAGGCCATGGCGAACATGGTGAGCAAAGACCCAATCGATGGTGCGGCCCTCAGTAACCCAAGGCCTTCCGGCCCCACTTTTAAAATATCTTCGGCAAAAACGGGTAAAATAGCCACCACACCTCCAAAAAGCACCGAAAACAGATCCAGAGAAATGGCATAAAGAACAATCCGGGTTCTGAATACAAATCGAAATCCCTCCTTGAGACTTTCCATAAGCGGCGTAACAATCCTGGGGAATTCGGGCCGTGTTTTGATCATGGCGAGGAGCATCCAGCAAATGCCAAAACTGCCAATGACGATCAGCAAGGTGTGCGTTAAACCCAGGTATGCGTACAGAAAGCCAGCGGCCGCAGGTCCGATAATGGAACCTGCCTGCCAGAAGGAGCTGCTCCATGTTGAAGAATTGTGATAAATAGCGCGGGGTACCAAAAATGGTTTCAGCGAACTTGACGCAGGTGAGTAAAATCCTTTGGCAAAACCTATCAGGGCAAAAACCGCATAGATGCAGGCCAAATGCTCGTTCTGAGTAAGGGATTTATAGATAGCCGGCTGAAACATCGTATAAAGTATTACGGATCCCAATAAAATAACGACCAGGCTGGCATGCATGATGGTAATTTTGTTTTTCTGATCAGCCACATATCCGCCAAACAACGATGTTGCAATAAAAGGAACCACTTCTGCCAATCCGATAAGTCCAAGCGACAATGGATCATGTGTCATTTTGTATAGCTCATAGGCAACGATTACCTCCTGAATCAGAATGGTAGCGGAAAACAGGAAGGTGTTGGAGATATAATACCGGAAGTCGGAATATCGTAAGGCAGCGTAGGGATCCTGGGAAGAAATGGTTTTCAAGGTATCTTTTGTGGTGTTGTAGGTCTAACAACAGGGGCGGGTATTTATGTTCTGGTTTAATGGAAAATTAATGTTAGTTGTTTAACCAGTCCATTTTAGAACTCATTTCGAAGCGCTATAATCTTTTACAATTCGTTTACAATGTTTTACAGGCCATTGGCGGTCTATGTTAGCGGGTTTTCTACATTTGAATCTCCCAGGAGCCGAGTGGCATCTGGTCAAAATCGTCACCAAAATAATCTCTTAGAAATGAAAAATGCACCATTGAATTTGCTTTTAACCGCAGTATTGATGCTTACACTTTCAGTATCTCACTCCCTTCCAAATATGGCAACGGCTCATTTTCATTACAACCCGCTTTTGCTGAATGGGAAGTCGATGGACATAACAAGGCTTTCCATTGTGAGTAAAGGAAAGCTACAGGTCGTTCTTAAAGAAGACGATAAGACTAAGGAGGTGCCATTTAAGATTTATCTGGTGCGGGATGGAAAGATTGTTGGCGCTAACTCCCGGTCTTGCAATCATGCGGTGAGAGAGGTAGAGCTCTCTTCCATTCTAAAATCAGCCAAAGCAGGCGATCAGCTCTATGTTGATCCTGCAGGTAGTGGTCAGGAAATAGGTCGACGGATTATTACGGTCAAGGCTGATCCTTTTTTGCCCAGAATACAATGGTTCTACGGGTTGAATAAGGGGAAGGATGGCTGTTAGTAGGTCAAAGTTTTTGTAAATTTGATTGCTTCTGAATAATTATCAAGTACTTAAATGGTCTATCTCGAAGGCAACCGTGCAAAATTCATCGTTTGGATAAGGTTCATTTTAGCCTTTTCAATACTATGTGCAAATTTATTCGGGAGTGTAAAGGCGCTGGCCAATAACGAGTCGATCCAATTTGCTGAGAAGGTAAATTTGGCTCTCCGTCGCACCGCCCATCACTTACTGACTGCCAATGGCGATAGTCTTTCAATTATTCCTGCAGTTCAGCAGCCGGATGCAAATACGTTCAGTATTCGTGTTAATCAGCTTTTTGATTACGACAAACTGCCACAATTGTTGCAGCAATCGCTGGATATGCAGAAAGTTCAGCGGCCTTATAACGTTACGATTATCAACTGTGAAACCGGGCAATTGCAGTTGGGTTACAATTTTGCTGACCTGAATCAGAAACGTGGAGTGCCTTGTGCAGGTCGAAAGCAAAAGCCAGGTTATTACGATATCAGGGTTACTTTTGAGCCGTCTGATCAGGCCGTTGCCCGGAGCTACAGTTGGTGGGTGCTTCCTTTCGGTAGTGTAATGGCTTTGCTTGGTTTCATGGTGTGGCGAAGAACAAGGAAAGAGGCTACACACGAAAATGGCATTCCGGATCGTGTCGATCATGAAAGTGGAAAGCAGCACTTTGGGGATTCCAGCCTGGATGCTGCAAATCTACTCCTGGAGAGCGCGGGTAATTCGTTCAAGCTCACTTACCGGGAGGCTAAGTTGCTGAAATTATTTATAAACCATCCAAATCAAATTCTGGAGCGTGATTTTATTCTGAAATCGGTTTGGGAAGATGAGGGCATCATTGTGGGGCGGAGCGTGGATGTATTTGTTTCGAGACTTCGGAAAATGCTGGCTGGTGATGCTCACCTCAAAATTGCCGCAGTTCACGGTGTTGGCTATCGATTGGAAGTAAACCCTTAACTCATGCTCAGTAATAACTTTAAAATGGCGATTCGTCACTTGTGGCGGTCGAGGCTGGTGTAAATATCCATCTCTTTGGTAGCTTCTTCTAAATTGTTCCAGTGCGCTCAAGGAGTAATCCTTCGTGATATTTTAAATCTCGAGGCCTGTGAATCTCCCTTCGAATCATAATTCTTACCGCATATAATTGAAAAGGAGCATTGAACTAGTTTGCTTGTTCAATGCTCCTTTTCAATTTAGAATACCTGACGCTCTATATCTGAGGGTCTGCAGGCGTATTCGGATTAGTCAGTCGTTCCTGATCCGGGTAGGGATAGAAATTCCGGCTTCTTTCCGCTGTCAATGGAATGGGGTTGACACCGACAGCCGGTGCGGGACGTCCGAACCTCCTGCTGTCTTCCAGGCGCAGGCCTTGCATAAAAAGCTCAATGGAGCGTTGCTTGTAAATCTCCGTAAGCAGACTGGCGGCATCTGTGGCACCAGCGTAGGCGGGCAGCCCCGCGTGTACGCCAAAAAGATCTCCGGAGGTCTGTGTTCTTACGGAATTGATCTCCGCAATGGCATTGGGTATTGAACCTCCGCTGCGAACAAGCGCTTCGGCTTTGATCAGACGGATCTCATCAGGCATGTACAAGGGAATGGGCTTGGTGATGTCGTTGAAAAACCCAGCCAGGGTTTTCAGGGTTTCGCCACCTACCACAACGTCGGGCGTTGACAAATAGAATGAAAGCCTTTGATCGCCCGCTTCTATGAACGATGCCGGAAGCCCGAAATTTGCTCTTGGAGCATAGTTTTTACTGACCAGGATCTGCTGGTAAATTGGGTTGGGCGATTGTGTGTTGTACGAAAACTGGGATCTTGTTGTCAGATTTACTGCATTCGCCGTGGCCAGTGCCTTGGCATAATCGCCGGTCATCATGTTCAGGCGTGCATTGTATGCATTAAGGCAATCGGCGAGGCTGAAGTTGCTTCCCGCCACACGCGTATTGAATTCGGCAGAAGGTGCTGTGGCGGTAATTAAGCTCGTTCCTTCATTCAGCCAGGAGATGGCTGCGGTAAGTGCGTCTTTGCGGGCAACAAATGTGGCTTTTCCATTTTCGTCAGTTTGGATGGGCATTTGTTCAAATGCCGTGGCAAGCCCACTGATGGCCATCGCTTTAAATAGATAAGCGTGTGCCAATACTGCGTTTTTGGTGGCGGCATCTGCGGCAAGAACGGTAGGAGCATTCGCAATCAGATCATCCGCCATACCAATGACCCGGTACATTCTTGCCCAGAGGTTTAGCACGTTTCCGTTGAAAGTCGGCAGTGCTGTTCCTCCGGCTTCTATTTCGAGAACATTTGTAAATGTTGTTATTCCCTTGGTTTCCCGGGTGCTTGTTCCCGGGGTGATGACCAGGGATTCGATCGCCGAAGTGGAATAGTACTGCTTCATACCGATGCTCAGGGTGATCAATCCTTCTCTGCTGTTAAGCACCTGGGCGTCCGTAGGGCCATTCGGATTCTGAATGTCCAGCTGGCAACCAGATAGGCTCAGAATCAGAGCAAATAGTATGATGAAATATTTTTGATTTTTCATTGGTAGTATGTTTTTAAAGAATACCATTAAAAGTTAAGACTGATACCGAATAGGAAAGTTCTAGGAATTGGAACTTCCACAAAGTCAAACCCGCGTACGGCATTGTCCTGGCCTGCAGCATTTGTTTCAGGATCCCATCCACTGTAATTATCAATCGACAACAGGTTTCGTCCACTTAATGTAAATCTTACATTTTGCAGCTTCCACAGTTTCGGTGCCAATACATAGGAGGCAGATATCTCGCGTAATTTGACAAATGAACCATCCTCAATATAGTTTTCGAAAATGGAAAACAAGGCGGCACTTGTACCCTTGGGAACCTCACCTTTCAATTCGGCTTCATAACCTTTCAGGCCTCCGTACAAATCTCTTTCGCCTACCCGGCGGGTGAAATTGAAAACATCAAATCCCAGCATGCCGTCCCACTGCATGCGGAAGCTGAATTTTCCGTATTCAATTTCGTTGGTCAGCGACAGTATCGCATTGGGGTTAGGATCGCCGATCACCTTGCTCAGGATGGTTCCCACGGGCTGGCCTGCGGCATCGCGTGCGGTTGTGTACTGACCATTACTTCCTTGCGTTCCGCGCTCTCTTTGCGGTAATCCGGCCGGAGTAAGTAAAAGTGAGCCGTCATTGTTACGGGCAAAAAATGTACTGTAAAATGCGCCAAGCGGATATCCATTGACCGCAGCTACCTGGCTGAAACCGCCTGCAAACGGCAGGACACCGTTACCTTCAACACCGTTGACGACGTTTTTATTGGACGTGAAAGTGGCTGTGGTGATCCATTTGAAATTGTTTTTCTGTATCAATACCCCTTTGGCCATAACTTCAAATCCTTTATTGGTCATGGTTCCTACGTTGATCAGCCGGTTGTTAAACCCAGTCGTAGGCGCCAGAGTCCGGTTCAGGATCAGATCCTCTACTTTTTTGTTGAATACAGAAAACTCAATGCTTAACCGCTCGTCAAACAAACTCAGATCTGCTCCGATTTCTGTTTCCGTCTGTCTTTCAGGCTTCACATTGAAGTTCCCGTATTGAGCAGGAGAGACGTATCCCGTCTGGCTTCCGTAAATGATAGGTCCGTAGTTGGTGAAACGGTCGTAGGGGCCAATGGCAGTAAGGTTACCCGACTGTCCCCAGGCTGCCCTGATTTTGAACGAATTGAGGAAGCGGGAAATGCCGCCGTCTTTCCAGAAGTCTTCATTTGATATCACGTAGGATCCGCTTACTTTGGGGAAAAACTGCCAGCGGTTATTTTCTCCGTATACAGAGGAGGCGTCTATTCTTGCCGCACCTGTTACAAAAAGCCGGTCTTTAAAGCCTAAGCTTTGTTGCGCAAATGCACCTAAAATAGTTCGTTCGGAGCGGAATTCGCCAGCCACGATGGTGCCGTTATTTATGGTTTCTCCAAATGCCCCCAATTGCTGTGCAGTAGCGGCAAAGGTGTAGGTTTTGTCGTATTGAAGCGTACCGCCTAAGCCGGTCGTCGATACAAGCCAGTCGGAGACATTTTTGGTGTAGCTCAGGTTTACATCATTGTTGATCTGAAATACAGTAGCGTCACCCCGTCTAGAGAAACCTCCGTCTTGAGTAGGCGTTGTGTTTTTAGGTGGAATGTAGGCCGTTGCTATCTGGGTGTAATTGTCCAGCCCCAGTGTGTAGTTGATATTAAACCCCGCGAAAGGTTTTACATTGAGCTGAACGTCTGAAATGATCCGGTTGGTCCGCTGTCCAAAGTCAAATCGGGCAATTGCTTCCAATGGGTTGGTTCGGCGTAACACCGCCACCGGTGCAGTGGAAGGGTAAGTTCCCGTAACGGGGTCTACCGCCGGATTAACAAAGTTGTTGCTGAATATAAATCCGGTTAGCGCTCCGTAGGCTTCATTGATACCGCCATTGGGAATTTCTTTGCTGTTGCTATACACGTAGTTTGCACCGGCTGTGATAGAAGCTTTTTCGCCCAATTTTTGCTGAAGCCTGATTCTTAAACCATTCCGGTTAAAGTCAGTGCTGTTAATGATACCCTGATTGTAATAATTTGATGCAGAAAGGAAGTATTTAGTGTTGCTTGTTCCGCCTGAAACCGAAAGATAATTTTCGGTTCCTACCGCATTTCGAAAAATCATATCCTGGTAATCATAGCGCGTAACGGGTGTCTGTGCAAGGTCGGTAGCCGTGGTGTTGTTGAAAGCGAATGGATATTCGTTGAATCCCATTTTTTTTCTGATCTGGCTTACTCTTACCTGCGTTGAAAAAGTAATCGCCGGCTTACCCTCTTTTCCTTTTTTTGTAAAGATCTGAACTACACCATTGTTGGCCCGTGATCCGTAAATCGCCGCTGCCGCCGCTCCTTTTATAATTTCAATGCGCTCAATGTCTGCCGGGTTGATGTCCACCAATCTGTTTTGAGAGTATCCACCGAGGTCTATAAGCTGGCGGGAGTCGTTATTCACGATAACGCCATCCACAATGTAGAGCGGATCGGATGATCCTACGATGGTGCTGGGCCCGCGCATACGTACGCTGATACCGCCAGCAGGATTTCCTGAGTTCTGGGTGATCTGAGCACCGGAAATTTTTCCCTGCAGCGCTCCGTCAAGTGAAGTAGCCGCGCTGAACTGTAAATCTTTCGCACCCACGGTTGCGATGGAGTTGCCCAGTTCCCGCTTACTGGTTGCACCCATGGTACCTGTTACCACCACTTCATCGAGTCCGAGAACGTCCTGTTTCAGAATGATATTTCGGATAATTTCCGTACTGCCACCGGTAATTTCGAAGGACGCGCGCTCACTTTTGTAACCTACTCCCGATACAATCAGCGTGTATTTACCCTGTTGTAGCGAGGGGGCTAAAGCGTAATCGCCATTTTCCATAGACGTAGTGCCAATCGTTGTGGATCCAATGAGGATACTGACAAAGGGCACAGCCTCCCCCTTGTCATCGGTTATTTTACCTTTGATCTGAACCTGACCGTAACTCCGTACGGCCAGTAACAGTAAGACAGCCACTACCAGAGCGTTCACTCTGGTTTGTTTAATAAACTTTCTCATAGTAGATTGTTTGTTCATGTTTGGTTTATAAAATTTCAATACCTCTTTTTGCATACGGACGTAGTAGTTCTGACCTGGGATTCTGCTCGGTAATTATCGTATGTATGGATTCTATTCCACAAATTTGTAAGCGTTGCGTTGTATTAATTTTTTCTGATATCGACAGGGTAATAACCTTACTGGATACGTCAATCATGGCTCTTTTCAACTGAACCACATCCCAGTCGTTATCAGTAAGCCCATTATCCGGATCTATTGCATTGATACCCATAATGCACAGGTCTGGTTTAATCTGCCTTATCTTAGTAATCACTTCGCCTCCAAATGCAACCTGAGCATCTTTTTTAATCCGATCTCCAAGGAATATCACTTCGATACTGGGGTGGTGGGCGTATTCAAAAGCTGCGGTTATACTTGGTGTAAGGAAAGTAGCTTGCAGGTTGTCGGGAAGCATTCTGGCCAATTCTACCATGGTGGTGCCTCCCAGTGTAAGGATGAACATGCCATCGTGAATCAGGCCTAACGCCTTTTGTGCAATCACCCGCTTTTTTTCAAGTTCATAAATTGTCGTTCGGGATGATGAATTATGGAAGGATGGAGAAATAGCTCCGCCATGTACTTTTATGAGTCTACCACTTTGAGCCAGTTCACTAATGTCCCGCCGTATGGTATCATTGGAGACGTCAATCGCCGCGCTCAGATCAGCTGAATGTATCCTGTTGTGCAGGTTAATCTGTTTTAGAATAAACTCCTGCCTTTCCTGTTTAAGCATATACTAAGCTGTTGGATGAGAAAATTGGCAATAAAACCGCTAAAAAACAATCAAATCGCGCAATAACATGCAAATAAAATGATTTTTTTGCCGAATAAAACCGCAAAATGATTTATTTGTAGTTTTTGTATGAATTAAGTAAGAGTGGGAGGTGCTTTTTGCGATTCTTCTCTGGGCTATTTATGAATCCTCTGGAAGTCAATGGAGTTACCAACCGGAAGACTGGTTGCAGAACGTTTATACAGCTTAATGAAAATCTGAAAGAACAACTGGAAGCATCTGAACCGTAAGATGTATCCATCGTTCGATACCGTACACATTTGTACGATTCCGAACGATTATCTTTGTTTGTTTCGATATAATGACCTGAAAATCAGTTTGATGTTGTTCTGGCAAGCCTTTTTAAAAGGAAAGTCAACAAAGATGTAAATGCAGGTATTTGATTTTAGCATCCCTTACGCGTTCTTGCATTTTAATCTTATAGAACCATTCTTATGATCAAACTGGAAAAGATATCAAAGTATTACCCCGCCGGATTTGGAAAGACATATGTGCTGCGGCATATTGATCTGAATATTAAACCAGGTGAATTCGTTTCAATCATGGGGCCTTCGGGGTCTGGTAAGTCAACACTACTGCACATTTTAGGATTGCTGGAAGAGCCTTCGGAAGGGGAGTATTTGTTCCTCGATGAAACTGTGCAAAAACTGTCAGAGAAAAAAAGGACAGAATTGCACCGCCATCATATCGGGTTTGTTTTTCAGGCCTATCATCTGATCGATGAATTAACCGTTTATGAAAACATCGAAACGCCTTTGCTGTACAAAGGCACGCCGTCGTCTGAGCGGAAGAGCCGCGTGGCAGAGCTTTTGGACCGTTTCAATATGGTAGCCAAAAAGGATCTGTTTCCGCATCAGCTTTCGGGTGGTCAGCAGCAGCTGGTAGGAGTGGCCCGGGCTATCGTTCACAACCCAAAGGTAATTTTTGCCGACGAGCCCACCGGGAACCTGCATTCGGAACAGTCGATAGAAATCATGGAATTGTTTCAAAAACTTAATCAGGAAGATAAAGTTACCATCGTACAAGTTACCCACTCTGAAACCAACGCCACTTACGGAAACCGTATTGTAAGGTTGAAAGATGGGTGGTTGGCATAATGACGGAGCAGGGAGGAAAGGGAGAAGGGATGACCGGTCATCTCAATATTGATATCGTGCTCTGGACTCATTACATTCAGCTAAGACATTCCTCCGTTCTCCTTCCTCCTTTATTCCCCTATAAAATTTATTAGCCATGAAACATTTAATATTGCTATTTTGCCTTTTGCCTTTTTTCTCACATGCTCAGAAAATTTTGAGTCTGGCGGAATGTGTAGAACTGCTCAGCAAAAATAACCTGGTGTATCGCCAGGGCAATCTTCAGGCGCAGGCTGCCGAGGCCAATTTGCGACAGACCAAATCCCAGGCCCTCCCTCAAATTTCCATCGGGTCCAATAACAGTGTGAATCTGGGGAGAAGTATTGATCAGTATACCAATGCGTATATTGATCAGGTGTACAATTACAGCTCCGTTGGGGCAGGCTTCCAGGCGCCACTTTTCCAGGGATTCAAACTTCAGAACCAGATCCGGCAGGGGCAACTCCTTAAAGAGTCGGCGCTGGAAAACAGGACGGCTGTGCTAAACGAGCAAACGATACTTTTGCTACAGGGTTATGTGAATGTTCTGGCCACAAAGGCTTTGTACCAATCCGCAGAGCAGCAGGTGGCGTCCTCTCAGATTCAGGTGGACCGTGTTGAAAAACAGGTGAACGCAGGAACACTCGGTGCGAATACCCTCTTTGAGATTAAGGCGCAGCTGGCCAACGATAAGTTTGACCAGGTTACGGCCCTCAATAACTACCGGACCGCCAGACTTCTCCTTTTTCAACGGATTAATATTCAGCCCGATGACCAAATTGAGCTGGAATCTTTGGAACAGGATTTGGTAAAACCCGAAACGCAGGATGCGGTTACCCTTTATGAAAATGCGCAAAATGTATTTCCAGAGTTGCAGAGCGCTGAGCTTTATCGCAAGAGTTTTGCCTATCAGGTAAAGTCCATAAAGGCTGGTAATTATCCTTCCCTTACGCTTGGGGCGAATTTTGGCGCCTTTTATGCGTCCACAAACAAAAAACTGGACTACATGAAGCAGCTTAACGCTACCCGAAATGGCTCCATGAACATAGGCCTGAATATTCCTATCATGGGACGCTGGGTAACCCGGCCTCGGGTAGAAGCGGCGAAGGTGCAGGAATTACTTGCACAAAATCAGCTGGACGTTACAAAGCAGCAACTGAGGCAAGCTATAGAACTTGCCGTACTTAATCTGAATGCGGCAACGGACCGGTTGGCAGCTGCACAGGGACAGGCCGAATCCTTGTCGGCAGGATTTGCTGTGGTGGAAAGTAAACTGAATGCCGGCATTGCCAATATTTTCGAATATTCGCTTGCCAAGGCCAATCTTGCCAGGGCACAGGCGAATGCGATCCAGGCCCGTTATGAATTTTTAATGCAAAACCGGTTGATGCAATATTACAGACAAGGAAATTGGGCTGGTATTTTTTGATTGGGCTTAGGTAACTAGTTGTGGATATTGCTTTTTCGATAGAAAGGGGTTGTCCGGAATCATTTAAAACGATTAATCTTTAGTTAGGTTAAATTTAGGTAAAGTAGTGTTTAGAGACGGCTGAGAGGCCGTCTCTTTTGTATTATGTTAAAAAAAGTAAAAATGATATCGTCGGTTACATATTCTGCTTATCTTGCTTTCAAATCAATTTATTATAATAATGAAAAAGAATCTTCTAATCGGAATATGGGTCTGCGTGTGTACAGCGGTTCCCGGTCTGGCTCAATTGCAGAAGGGCACGGGCTACATCGGTACCACGGTAACCTTTGACGGGAGCGTAATACGGCCTGAAATGATGAACAGCACATCTGCCGAAGTGTACAACCACCTATCTATAAACCCATCGGTTCAGATCGGGAAATTTTTTAGAGACCATGTTATGGCCGGTGTCGGGATCGGAGGACCCATATCATTTTCATGGACAAAAAGGACCAACGCGGATGGATCGGACAATAAAACACGGTTTATACAGGGCGCTTATACACTGTCCCCTTACCTGAGGCACTATAAATCCTTAAATTCAAAATGGGCGCTTTTTCTGACATCTGCTGTGGATCTGGCTTATTTAAAAATCGCTCAAAAGAACCGGAATGAGAAGGAGTCCTGGGATGGGTTCTCGGCCGGCCTGCGGATAGTGCCTGGCGTGTCTTACTGGATAAGTCCCCGTTTTGCGCTTGAAACCGACGTTAATTTACTTTCCCTTGGAGTTGGTTATAAGGACTTTTTAGATGCTAAATCATTCTACTTTTCTTCTGCGGCGACCACTGGCCTGCCCAGTTACTTCTCCGTTCGTGCCTCGTGGTACCTCAAGAAACCTTAACAGCATTTCAATTATGAAAATTATTTTCTTTTTTACGAGTGTTTTTGTGATGTGCACATGGGGTATTTCCATGGCCCAGTTTACCGGAAAGCAGTTTGTTTCAGGTTCTGCACGGGTAAATTTCAACCATACGAAGCCCGAGACAGGCACAACGACAAATGCTTATAATTATCAGTTTGATGTTTTCCTTGGTAAATTCAAAACGGAAACCAAGGCGTCGGGGTGGGGATTTAACAGCTCATTGGGTGGCGCGAAGACTATTTATTCCCTTTATCAAAATGGGAGCGCACAAAATATTGAAAAAAAAGGTGTTACCGGTTTAACTTTTGGTGTAGGCAGGTTCTGGCAGTATTATAAACACTTTAATGCCAAAATAGGCGTGTATGCCGGTCCGGAAATCAATCTTGCTTATCAATACGGAAATACATATTCGGTAAATGCCGACAACAGCTTTTTGATACGAAGCAAATCCGACAGAATAGCGCTCTCTGCCGGCGTGAGCGCCGGACTTTATTACCGCTTCTCAGAAAAATGGTGGGTGTCGGCCAGTCTCGCCTTCTCCAATCCCATTGCAGTAGACTATACCTTCCTCACTACCGAAAATGCTTCTGGAACGGAACGATATAAAAGCAGGGAGATTACCTACCGGTTTTCCCCAGCCTTTTCTTTCCCTTCCGTTGGTATGGGACTACAATATTTCTTCTAGCCGGTAGGTTTGGGATAAATAAATGACCTTTCTTACATTAAAAAGGCAGTGACTATGCCTTCTCTTGTATAATCACTTTTAAGATTTTGGATGAAAAAAAACTTTCTTTTTATTCTGATACTCGGATTTTCGGCCTGCCAAAAGCCCAACTATAAGACTCTGGATGCGCCGTGGGAGCCGGATTATAAGGTGGATCGCTTCGAAAAGACGATTGTTGAGTACGAAAAACTGGATGCAACAAGCATGCCCGCTTACGGAGGCATTGTGTTCACCGGCAGCTCATCTTTTACCAAATGGACTGATGCAGCAAAAGATCTGGCCCCGCTTCCCATCGTCAACAGGGGATTTGGGGGTTCAACCCTACCAGAGGTGATCCATTTTGCAGACCGAGCAATTTTTAAATACCATCCGAAGACGATTGTGATCTATTGTGAGAATGATATGTTTGGGAAAAAGAAAAAGACGCCGGAACAGGTTAGGGATGCATACGTTCAGCTCACCAGGCTGATCCATGAAAAGGAACCGAAAGCTTTTATCTATGGCATTTCATTGAAGCCTTCACCCTCTCGCTGGGCGCAAAGAGCCGATACGGAAAAAGCGAATAGACTCATTCGGGACTTTATCAAAACGGATCGCAGGCACCAGTACATTGATGTATGGCCTGTGATGATGAAAAATGACAGACCGGATGGAAGTATATTTCTGAAAGATAGTCTTCATATGAATGAAGAAGGTTACCGACGCTGGACAAAAGTTTTGAAACCTATTCTGGAGAAACCCGTTTAGGGGTTTCAGGTCGAAGAATTCCTCGCTGGAAGATTGGAAAAAGTAATGTTAAGGGTATCTGTTTTAAAGTAAAGTCACTATCTTAACCGAAAAAATATACTTCGGAGTAAAAAAGTGATATAGCATTCTAATAATGAAAGTAACTGCGGTTTTTGATATTGGCAGGACCAATAAAAAATATGTACTGTTTGATGAAAATTATCAGATAGTTGAAGAAGTCAGTGAGTCCCTTCCTGAAACTACGGACGAAGACGGATTTCCAACAGAGGACATCGGTTTGCTGACAGAGTGGGTACAATCACGGTGGGAAGCACTGAAGAATAACCCGAAATATGATATCAAAGCGGTAAATGCTGCCGCATATGGAGCCAGTCTTGTCCATCTGGATGCGGAGAACAAGCCGGTGGCACCCCTTTATTCTTATCTTAAACCGTATCCGGAGGCACTGCTGAGCCAGTTTTATACCACATACGGCGACCCGACACGTATTGCGCTGCAGACAGGATCGCCCGCTATGGGGATGCTTAATTCAGGTATGCAGTTATACTGGATTAAACATACTAAGCCTGAACTATACAGTAAAATCATATCTTCTTTACACCTGCCGCAATACATTCTTTTTCTATTGACCGGCAGAAAGGTAAGTGATTATACCTCTGTGGGTTGTCACACCGGTTTGTGGAGCTTCGAAATGTGGGACTACCACGAGTGGGTGAAAGCAGAAGGCATTCAAAAGAAAATGCCGCCAATTCTGGCCTCTTCGTCATTTATATATCGCAGTGGCGACAAGGGGATTCAATCAGGATTTGGCTTGCATGACAGCTCTTCTGCACTCATACCCTACCGGATGGCTCTGAAGAATACCTTTGTTTTATTATCTACCGGGACGTGGTGCATCAACTTTAACTTGTTTGCTTCGAAGCCATTAACCTCGTATCAGCTTGAACGGGATTGTTTGAATTTTCTCACTCCGGAGGGAAGTGGTGTCACTACTTCCCGTTTGTTTATGGGTCGGGAACATGATTTTCAGGTAGCCCGGATTGCGGAGTATTTCCGGAAAGAGCCGGATTTCTATAAAAAAGTGGTGTTTGACGAAAAGTTCCTGACCGCAGACACACCTAAGTTCTATACATCTTGCATGGTAGGAAACGGTCCCTTTCCTGAACCTAGTCCGCAGGAGTGGCAAATCAGCGCTTTTGCGTCAGCGGAATCGGCTTACCATCATTTGATGGTTGGCCTTACAAATTTACTATCGGTTTCGTTGCAGTTGATTGGAATCAATGAGGTGCAGTCCATTTACATAGATGGAGGATTTGCCAGAAATGAAATATTTACCAGGCTTGTGGCAAGGAATTTTCCTAATCATACCGTTTATGCCACTGAACTTCCTTATGCTACCTCCCTTGGAGCTGCCCTGCATGTAACCCGTCCGCAGACGTATGGATTTAAAGAGGAAATTATCGAGATAAAGCCTTAAATATTAACCAATTCTGCTCCAGTTTGTTTCTTCTTTTCTGATTGTTGCCAGGTGGGTTCGTATCGGAAGATTAACTGGCTGGAGCAGATCGGGGTCTAGCTGTAGAATTCCTTCAGCCGAAATTCGTGCAGCTTTTAGGATTTCAGTGTCCTGAGAAAGGTTGGATATAAGTAAGTCCATCAAGCCACTTTGCCGGGTTCCTGTAATATCCCCGGGCCCCCTGAGCTGAAGATCGACTTCAGCGATTTCAAATCCATCGTTGGTCCTGCACATGGTTTCAATCCGAAGACGCGTGTCCTTGCTGATTTTGTAGTCCGTCATCAGGATACAGTAGGATTGTTCGGCCCCCCGGCCTACACGTCCTCTCAGCTGATGTAGTTGCGACAAGCCAAATCGTTCGGCGTTTTCGATAACCATTACCGACGCGTTGGGTACATTTACGCCAACTTCGATCACCGTAGTGGCCACCATGATCTTCGTCTCACCGCGCACAAATCTGCCCATTTCAAACTCTTTGTCCTGCGATTTCATTTTGCCGTGAAGAATACTTACGGGTATTCCCGGGAACGATCTTGAAACGCTTTCATAGCCATCCATCAGATCTTTCAGGTCCATTTTCTCGGACTCTTCAATGAGTGGATACACCATGTAGACCTGCCTTCCTTTATCAATTTCGTCACGCAAAAAGCCAAAAACAGAGAGCCGGTGGGCATCGTACCGATGTACTGTTTTGATTGGTTTTCGTCCTGCCGGCAGTTCGGTAATGGCCGATATGTCCAAATCTCCGTAGAGCGTCATGGCCAGGGTTCGGGGAATAGGGGTGGCGGTCATTACCATGATGTGTGGGTTGATCCGTTCATTTTTAGCCCATAATCTGGACCTCTGCGCCACCCCGAATCTGTGCTGCTCGTCGATAATGCACAATCCAAGGTTTTTGAACTGAACAACGTCTTCGATCAGCGCGTGCGTGCCGGTAATGATTTGCATGGAGCCGTTGAGCAATTGCTCATGGATCAGGGCACGATCCTTTTTCTTTGTGGATCCCGTTAGCTTTCCGATGTTAATTCCCAATAAGTCGGCGAATTTTTTTAAACCCTGGTAATGTTGATCGGCCAGGATTTCGGTGGGAGCCATAAGGCAAGCCTGAGCACCGTTATCTAGTGCAAATAGCATGGTAATAAAGGCGACGATCGTTTTACCTGATCCTACATCGCCATGTAGCAGGCGGTTCATCTGCCGACCGGTTCGGAGATCGTCATGGATTTCCTGCAAAACTTTTATCTGCGACCCGGTGAGTTGGAACGGTATGTGACGCGCATAAAAATCGCTGACCAGCTCCTGATTGTCAAAGATCAAACCTGGGAATTCGGTTTTGTGAAGCAGCTTGTTTTTTAGTAATCTGAACTGATTGTAAAAGAGCTCTTCAAATTTCAGCCGGCGTTGGGACTGATGAAGCCACGCCTGGCTCTGTGGTAGATGGAAGTTCCAGAGCGCATCGAACTTGCTAACCATCCTGTATTTTTGTACGAGGTTTTCGGGCAGCGTCTCCCGGATATGTGGCCGGGCCTGTTCCAGTAAGGAGCGCATCATCGAACTGATTGCCTTACTGTCTATGAATTTTTTTCTTAGCTTTTCGGTCAGTGGATAGATGGATATCCAGCCACTACCTTGTTCTTGCCCGGTGAGCGTTATTTCGGGATGGGTAATGCTCCACCGGCCTCCAAAGCTCACGGGTTTGCCATAAACAATGTACTCAGCATTGGGACGCAGGTTTTTTTCCATCCAGGAAATTCCCTGAAACCATACCAATTCCAGCATGCCGGAACCGTCTGTGAAATGAGCCACCATGCGTTTTTTGTTACCCTCACCCACAATGGACCATTCGCGCAGCCGGCCCCTGATCTGAGCGGCGTTGAGCGTTTCATTTAACTCGCCTATACGATGAAAAATGGAGCGGTCTTCGTGCCGGAAGGGGTAATGTTGCAACAGGTCGCCAAACGTAAAAATGTTCAGTTCCTGGTTAAGCAGTGCAGCCTTTTGCGAACCTACGCCTTTCAGGAATTCGATTTTTGTGTCGAAAAAACTACGTCTTACTAATGTCTGTCCTTCGTTACTCATTTATCAAAAATACGGGGAAATTCTGGAAACGACTGCTATTCCAGAATTGTAACCCATTTAATAGATTTGTATCCTGTCACAACTTCGTGAAGATAAAATTCGTTAGCTTTGGAATAACAATCACCAAATCAATTTTAATTATTTACAATTTATGAAAACAACATTTTTCGCATTATTCCTGACGCTGATCACACTTACATGGGCGTCTGCTCAGAGCCCTCGTGTAACGGCTACTGGTAAAAACGTAAGTGTAGCCTATGGTCAGCCTTCCAAAAAAGGTCGGGTGGTTCTGGGTAAAGAAGGTAGCGATGCACTCGATAAGTATGGCAAAATATGGAGAACCGGTGCCAATGCTTCTACCGAAATCACTTTTAAGAAGGATGGTCAGTTTGGAGGTAAAAGTGTAAAAGCTGGTACATACACCTTATTCACTATCCCAGGTGAAAAGGAATGGTCTATCATTCTGAACAGCGTTTTGGGGCAATCAGGTGCTTATGATTATGAAAAGAACAAAGGCAAGGATGTATTGAAAGTTACAGTACCTGCAAAAAAGTATTCTACCTCTGCAGAGAAACTAACTTTCACAGTTCATGATGGGTCGGTTGATCTTCAATGGGATAAGGAAGGATTTTCGGTGCCTGTGAAATTCTAAGCTGATTCTAAAAAACCGGACTTCATTATAGTTGAATTGCTATGATGAAGTCCGGTTTTTTTTACCTACCCAAGTTCCATGCCCTGTTCCCCTTTACAAATTCTGCCTGATCATATTTTCAAGGACCTGCAGGTGATCGGAGAAAGCTTTTTGTCCTGCTTCGGTTGCCTTATAGGTAGTATGCGGCTTGCGGCCCAGAAACTGTTTTTGAACCTGTACATATGCTGTTTCTTCCAAAGCTTTTAAATGAGATGCCAGGTTGCCATCGGTAAGTTGAAGCAGTTCTTTCAATTCATTGAAACTTACGGCATCATTTACCACCAGCACCGACATCAGCCCGAGTCTTATTTTGCTCTCAAAAACCTTATTAAATTTCTCTAACCATTCCATTCTATCTGGCAAGTTAAGTCGTCCAAAGTAGAACTACTGATTGGCCTTCATTAAAAGTATGGCATCACGGTTTCTTAACCACACTGCCTGATCGCGCAAGTTATTGGCTTTTATTGAAATTAAGGAGGAAGTTAGCCCTGTGCCGAGCGATAACCAGAAGAATTTCTTAAAATGACTTCGGTCACCCGAAGCCAGAGAGTATATGGTGCCTGCTGAACCCAACAGGGAAAAAACCAAAGCAATATTTCTGTTTCTCCGCGACTTTACATATAGCTGCATTCCGCCATCAGAAATCATAAATTCCTTTCGCAGCGCTTTGTTTCCAGCGTATTGGATATTGTTTTTAATGTAGCTGTTTCCACCCTGCATATAAATTGTTTCCGTGTCGTACCATTGCTGCGTTGTGATTCTATTGGTTGGGTTACCGTCCTGAGCCAGGCAAAGCGGGCCAAGCATCAACAGGACCCCAGCCGCAGTGAATCCGCTTTTTGCAGAGACTCCGCCATTGGTTTTGCCGGGGCGATCGTATTTATTGTACATCGCAAGGCCATATACTATATGCAGTATACCAAAACCCACCGACCAGAACAAAAGCGAATACCCGGTGAGGAAAAGAGAAGCGCAACCGAGCACGATTTCGGAAATGCCCAGGGAAAATACCTCGGGGTAAGTAAATCTGCTGGCGCTCACAATGGCAAGGCCGTAGAACAACAAGGTGGCAGGGAACACCAGCC
Source organism: Dyadobacter sp. 32 (assembly GCF_902506755.1). Classification (GTDB taxonomy): domain Bacteria; phylum Bacteroidota; class Bacteroidia; order Cytophagales; family Spirosomataceae; genus Dyadobacter. The sequence continues at coordinate 6,465,621 of NZ_LR735258.1, forward strand.
AGATGTATCCATAGTAAAGCATAGCCAGGCAAAACACACCTCCTGTAGCGAGTGGGACCAGTAAGCTGACGAGCAACCGTTTGGAGCTGCTGTTCCAGACCTTCAAACCCTTTTTACGTGCTTTTCGAATCGTAAGCATGATTCCGACACCCAGAGAAAGTAGCAAAACCAGAAAGCCATCGGCGATGAGGAAACCAATGATTTCCTGTCGGCTATTGGACACATACGGCGTGAAGGGTTCGAGCATATCGGTCATCCAATCCGTTTTGAAACGGATATAGGCTGCTCCAGCGCCAATAATTGCGAAAAAACCGGCAAAAACGCCGCTCAGGCCACTAAGTGACAAAAACTTTGAAGACCGTTCCATCAGGTCGCGGATTTCGGCCAATGTATGTAGAGATTCCTGATTCGATGTCATGTCAAATGAATGCTAGAGATATAATTCGAATTAACCTGAGGTGGTGTAACAATCCTTAAATGACCAATTTTACCTGAATGCCAGGCACTCATAATAGATCTTCGGAATAAAAATAACTCCCCCGACAATTGCAGCAGAAATGGCAAGAATTAACACACCAGCCGCAGCAAGGTCCTTCACGTCTTTGATGGCCGGGTGGTATTCAGATGATACAACGTCTGCCAGTTTTTCAATGGCGGTGTTGATCGCTTCTGCTGACCAGACAAGCCCTATTGAAATCACGATCAGGCACCATTCTGTGGCTGAAATATTAAACCAGTACCCGGCAATAATTACCACAATGCATGCTAACAGGTGTATTCTGGCATTGTTTTCAAATCGGAATAGTCGGAAGATTCCTGTCCCGGCATAACGAAAACTGCGCAGTGCCTTACGAATATTTACCAGTGGCTTCATGCTGCTTTATTTCTGCGAAGATATGAAATGCGCAATACATTAGTATCAGCACCAGTGAAAAGCTAAGTGTGTGCTTCACAGCAAACGGATCTTGCGCACTCTTGAAAATGCCGCGAGCCAATGCGCCTGGCTGGGCCACAATGTCCCAACTGTTCCAGCGCCCATACCTGCCCAAAAATACGCCAAAGCCACTCATAAACATAGACATCCCCACAACTACCCACGCGAATGTGGAGTTCCATCGGTGACTTAAAATGCGGTGTACAATGCGGATCGAATAAAGTCCTGTAAGAAAGCCAGCGAGTGCAAAAGTAAATATCATCAATGCATCAAACCAAACCATGTGGTCGGGTACGGCGCGCAGGTGCATCAGGTCGGTAATGATGTAGGGGGCATTGGGGAAGAATAGAAGCCAGATGGTGAGGTACGAAAATAAAAGCCATATCGGTGACTGGCTGGCCTTCTCCTGTTGCCAAACCCATTTGATAAAGAGAAGTGGTACCCACGCCAGAAATAAATTCCAGTTGAGAAACAAAAAACCCAGGTCCCGGGTAATGAGGATCCTAAGGATGTAGAGTGCCGTTGCGAGTAGTGAAACAACGGCAAGAAGCGCGACTTTGTGATTGCCCCTTAAATAGGTGATAAGGCTGTTGTACATATGATTACTTTTAAAGTACTTTGAATTACAAAGTAAAAGCAAAAATTTACTGAATCCAAATACCCCGGACAGTATTTAGTGGAAACTGAGGTGAAAAGTGAAATGTAAAATGTAAAATGTGAGATGTGAAATGGAAAAATTCTTCGACGGTCAGGCAGAAGAATATACTTTAAGCATTTTTTTTCACTACTTTTTCGCTGAAAAGGCCTTCATCATTGCCCATTCCCTGCCGGGTGTTTTCGCTTTAAATGTTTCAAGACAGCCTGTATCCTGCAGTGTGATGTAGGCTGTTTTGCCATTTTTACCCCCAAAGCAAATATTTGAAACTTTTTTGCCTTTTGTGGTTATGGTTTGTATCACTTTGCCTTGAGGGGAGAGAACAGCGACTTCACCCTTTCCATGCCTGGCTATGTAAAGGTTGCCATGAATGTCGCATCGCATCCCGTCCATGCCGCCATCGGCAAACTGATGCAGTAATCGTTTATTAGCTAATGAGCCATCCGGGGCAAGATCAAAGGCCCAAACGTTTCTCTGAACACTTTCATTGACATAAAGCGTCTTTTCATCCGGGCTAACCTCTATACCATTGGTCGTCCCCATGTTTTCGGCCACCAGCCTGGTATTTCCTTCCGGGGATACATGCCACACCTGCCCGGAGCTCTCTTTCCAGTTCGGGTCAGAGCAAAAAATATGTCCTTTACTCGTGATGGCCAGGTCGTTGGGCTGATTCATTTTTTCATTATGGGCAAATATCGTTATGTCCTTGGTTAGCAGGTCTACTTTAAGTACGTTGTGTCCCGTGAAGTCTGCGACATAGAAGGTATTTTTGTCTCCAAAGCGAATACCATTACCGGTACTACCTTTGGGTAAGGTTACAAAAAAGCCTGAGCGTCCCTTTTTATTCATTTGGGCAATGGTTCCATCCCGAGCAAAATTGACCGCGTATACATTTCCTTCTGAGTCTACGGCAGGACCTTCACAGTTACTTGTGAACTCTCCTTCGGCAGAAAACTTTTTTGAGATCTGGGCAAAGGATACAAATGAAGAGCATAAGGAAGCAATGAATAGTAGGGAGAAAACTTTGCTCATATACGGTCGAATTTCGTTGTGGGTTAGGATTGGATACAGGTAAATTTATACAAAGAATTTGAAGTATACACAGAGAGCATTGTTCAAATTACATGATCTACGGGGATTTATTTGCATTGCATACAGCAAGTCATGCATCGCTCTTCTTCTCCCTGAATAAGTTGTCAGTCTTTGAATTTGATGACACAACCAATGGGTTTGGTTGTTGTAGTTGTCACAGGTTTCCCGGCAAGGAGGTTTGTCACAGCTTCGTCAACATAAAATTTTGTTGCGCCGGCAGGATCCTGAGGATTGTCGTCAATCATGCCTATGTATTGAACGATAAACTTTGCCCCACTTTTCAGAAGCACATACGCCTCGGGTGTTCGGGCAGCGCCGAAGGCTCTCGCCGTACGTTGACCGTCATCGACCAGGTAAGGGTAGTTGTAGCCTTTACTGGACGCACGCTCCTTCATTTTATCAAAAGAATCATCTGTATGTGTGGAGGGGTCACTGGGGTTGATGGTGATCACGGGAAATCCCTGTCCTATATATTTATTATTCAGTGCTAAAATGCGGTCTTCATAAGCCTTGGCAAAAGGGCAGTGATGGCTTGTAAAAATCACAATTATGCCTTTCGAACCTGAATAGTCATTCAACGAGACCATGTTTCCATTTACATTTTTAAGGTTAAAGTTGGCTACGGCATCTCCGATTTTGTAAGCACTGTATGTTGATTCTGCTTCAGGCAGGTTTTCGGAAGGCGTGAAGTGGTATGTTGCTGCCGCTGTTGCAACACCGGAAAGGAGTACAATCGCAAGCCACAAATAAATTTTCATTTTTTTATTTTTATCGTTCATTTATATGTCAAGACGTTTTTTGAAGTAAAAGTAACCAAATCTTCTGTTAAGGTTTGTTAACGCATTTTCAGGCTGAAAATGTGTACCCGAATAGGAGCGCGTTACAGCCATTGGGCAAGATTTTCGTCTTGAAGTTCCGAAAAACTTACCGAATTATACTTTATTATTTTTTTTGATGCGTGGAGTTCGTTAACCGGGGCCATGCTTTGGGCAGACTTGTTTCGAAAAACGGCCCAAAGAGCATTTTGGCATGATAAGATATACGGGGACATTCAAGTAAAAATTTTAGGTAAAGCGTTGTGATTCTGTATTCAAGTTCATATCTTTGCACCTCGTTTTTGAATCCAGTTTATCATAATTTATTAACATGTACGCAATCGTAGAAATCGCAGGTCAGCAATTTAAAGTTGAAAAGGGTCGCGAAATCTTCACGCATAGGCTTGAAGGTGACGTGAACGCTGCACTTGTATTTGACAAAGTCCTTCTGGTAGATACCGCAGGCACAGTACAAATTGGTGCGCCAACAGTAGCAGGAGCTTCTGTGAAAGCAACTGTACTTGAACACCTTAAAGGTGAAAAAGTAATCGTCTTTAAAAAGAAAAGACGCAAGGGTTATAAAGTTAAGAACGGTCACCGTCAGTATCTGACAAAGATCAGCATTGACGAAATCGTAGCTTAATAGCTATCAGCTTTTGGCCGGGCGGCGGGCCGTCGTCAGCTATTAGGATTACTAAATGGCCGTTTCACTAATCATCGAAAAAAATTAAAAGTTAAGATATCATGGCACATAAGAAAGGTGTAGGTAGCTCAAGGAACGGACGGGAGTCGGAAAGCAAGCGTCTTGGAGTAAAATTATTTGGCGGAGAGTTGGCCAAAGCTGGTAACATTCTGGTTCGTCAGCGTGGAACTAAACACAATCCTGGCAAAAACGTAGGTATCGGTCGTGACCATACTTTGTTTGCTTTGGTAGAAGGTCATGTTGTTTTCCGTAAGACTCGTCAGGAAAAATCTTTCGTTCACATCGAACCGATCGCAGCTCCTGTGGCAGAAGTTGCAGAGGCTTAGTCTATTATAGTTTTAAGCAAAACGCCCGACGATTTTTTTCGTCGGGCGTTTTTGCGTTTTGAGGGTACTGATAAAATTTGGTTCTTTCCTCATTAATTGCCATCAAAAAAACCTGTTATGAAATGAGCGTTTTACACCCAACTACCGTGAAGCCCACGTTTAGCTATTACCAACCAATTTAACACACACAGTGGTGGCTATCAGCGCTTCTCCATCACCGCACCCACCAACGAAGCGTCTTGCCCGCTAACAGGCCGGAGTCTTCCAGACGGCGCGTTGAGCATACTGCTAACTGGCACCGTAATTCCGGTACTAAACTGGACTTTGTTCCATGAATAGAGCACTTCCAAATTACCCGTAAAGAAATAAGGTTTAAGATAGCCGGATGTGTCAGTCTTTTGCGATAGGCTCAGAAATGGCTCGTAATCCACAACAGTGTTTCTTCTGGATGACTTTACGTGGTTACTAAGGAGGGCTTTCTTCTGCCATTGCAATTTGACTCCAAGCGATTTTTTCATGAGCCTGATGTTTAAGGTGAAATAGAATTTTCAAAATCAGCTGATCAGCCTGTGTTTTGGATTCATGGGTATTTGCTACGAGGAATGACGCAAAGGTTGGGTCGGGCGGATTTTATTTTTATTATCAACTTTTTTGTTAGCTAAGTAACTTTCAGCCCACCTTTAATTTTCACCCCAATCAAACCAAAACTTTTACAATCGTGTTGTCAGAAAGTATAATGAGTTATCCAGTACTGACGAATTAATATTCCCATGTTATCACGCCCCATTTTTGTATATACCGAATTGAGCCCAAATCCCAATTCGATGAAATTTGTGTTGAATTTCGAGCTGGCTCCTGACGGGCTGTCATTTGACTACCCTTCATTAGAATCCGCTTTGACGGAGGGGAGTGCTTCTCCGCTGGCCTCTGATCTTTTTCAGTTTCCACACGTGAAGCGGGTTTTTATTGCCAGTAATTTTATCACCATTACCAAAGACGAAGAGATACCCTGGGAGGAGGTTTTGCGCGATACGAAACAATTTATAAAGATATATTTCGAGGAAAATCATCCGGTTTTTGAACAAAAAACAATTGATCGTAACACCGTGATTGTAGACGAACGGGATTCGGATACCGTTCAGAAGATAAAGGCGGCTCTGGATACGTATGTACGTCCTGCTGTTGAATCTGATGGAGGCGCGATTAATTTTCATTCGTTTGACGAAGAGTCGGGTGTGGTTAAGGTATTGTTGCAGGGTTCCTGCAGCGGCTGTCCTTCTTCTACGCTTACGCTGAAATCGGGTATTGAAAACCTGTTGACACGCATGGTACCCAATGTAAAAGAGGTTGTAGCAGAAGGAGTTTGATTTTACTGATCTTCAAGAAATTGTGAAACCTGGTCTGTTGGCCGGGTTTCTTTTTTTGGTGCGCCGGGCATGGCAATCGACTATAGGGTTAAAGTCCCGAACACGCTTTGCAGTAGGAAGTGTTAGCTGAAGACAAAGGTGTCGTGGGCGACTGCGAATCTGAAGGAAGTCTTAGGCAAATATGGGGGCTTACGAACAGAAACTGTATATAAGGCGGATCGGGTGATGTTGCCAAACAAACAGAAGCCCAATACTGCACGGGGACTGATACGTAAATACGGAGGCCGCACCCATAGGAAGTTGATTGTCTTACCCCGGGAGATCTGACCAGGATCCGTCAAGTGTAAGCGCGATTACAGGCGAGGAAACATTTAATGGCAACATTAAGTGGTCTGATCAGAAGTCAGCAGATTCCATAGTACTGTTTTTTTTTTTTACAGGAAGGGATGAATGTTAGGATGGCAAAGCAACCAGAAAGTTTATGGCAGAGCGATCAAAGCGGAACCACATAAGAGAACTGCTTATATGAGGGTAGGACGGAATCCTGGAGTAAATTATAAGAGGAGCTTAGCCGAGCCATGTAACTAATGTGCACAATGCCTGGGAAGGAGTTTTTTTTTAGTAGTATGCTTGAAGAAATATTAGATATCCGAAATGTACAAAGAGCCTTTAAGCGGGTTACCGCTAATAAGGGTGCTAATGGTATTGATGGTATGCAGACCGATGAACTTCGTGACTACCTTAATGGCAACTGGCAAACATTGCGGTCTGATATTTTAACAGGCAATTATCGTCCAAGCGCTGTCCGAAAGGTAGAGATACCCAAGCCCGGTGGCGGTAAAAGGATGCTTGGCATTCCGACGGTTATTGACCGGTTAATCCAACAGTCCATTTCCCAATGGCTGAGTCCCAAGTATGAAAGCGATTTTTCAGCAAACAGTTATGGTTTCCGGCCAAACCGCAATGCCCATCAGGCAGTGCTTAAGGCGCAGGAATACCTCAATGAAGGTTACCTGTGGATTGTGGAACTTGACCTGGACAAATTCTTTGATCGGGTAAACCATGACAAACTCATGAGCCTGCTTTCTGCACGGATAAAGGATAAGCGAACTTTACAGCTTATCCGTCTGTACTTGAACAGTGGCATCATGGAGAATGGAGTGGTTACGCCGAGAAGAGAGGGTACCCCACAAGGCAGTCCATTAAGTCCTCTCTTGTCGAATGTTATCCTTGGCGAACTTGACGCTAAGCTCGAAGAGCGGGGACACCGATTTGTGCGATATGCGGATGATTGCAGCATCTATGTTAGAAGCGAGAAATCAGCACATCGGGTGATTGCGGGTATTTCAACCTATCTGGAAGACTGCCTGAAGCTAAAGGTAAACAGGGAAAAGAGCAAGGTAAGCAGACCTGGCAACAGTATCCTGCTCGGGTTTTCATTCTACGGGAGCGGCAAAGGATGGAAAATTCGCATTGCATCAAAATCCCTAAGGTCAATTAAGGAGAAAATCAGGCAGCAAACGAAGCGTAGCAAGCCATGTCCACTAACCGAAAGAATATCAAATCTTAAGGAGATTATTCATGGTTGGGTAAACTATTTCTCTATTGCAGAAGCAAAGAGTCATATGGTGAAACTCGACGAAATGATGAGAACCAGACTGCGAATTGTTCTATGGAAACAGTGGAAGAGTATCACTGGACGAGCACGCCAACTGATGAAAATGGGGGTTGTGAAGTCAAGGGCGTATCAGTTGGCTAATACCCGAAAGGGATATTGCAGGACTGCACATAGCCCTACGTTGCTCACAACTCTGGACAAAAAGTACTTCTTGAGCCTTGGGATTGAAGGATTTGCCAACTACTACTATTGGAAAACAACACACCAAACGAAGTTATTCTAACAAACCGCTGTATACCGAACGGTACGTACAGTGGTGTGAGAGGACAGATAGGGAAATAATCCCTATCTTCCTACTCGATTAAAAAATGGTTAGTTTTCGGTTTATGAAAGATATTTTAGAGGGGTTTCTGGTGAAGATCGAAGGACTACAATCTGAGGGCAACAGGCATTTTCCCAAGGGATTGTTTCCAGGTTACAGGGTTAATGCGATCATCGGATACCATCGACCCGATACCACCATCTTTTTTTCTGCCATTATTGCATTTACCCTGCAATCCATCCGTGACAAACAGAAATCGGGTGTGCGGAACAGCATTGATAAAATATGTGCTGATATAGTCGCCAATTATCCCGACTTTAAAAACAAAGACGGCCTTAGCACCTATAATTTCTGGAAAACCAGGCCATCCAGGCATTTCCCCAATGGTCATATTTTTCATCGGTTTGAACACTTTCGTATTCCTGATGATATTGATGACACTGCATTTGTATACCTGACCACCGTGCCTTCAAGTGATGAACTTAGGTGGTTGAAAGAAAAACTGGCCTTGCATGCGAATGGGAGTAAGCAGTGGATTCGAAACACCTATCCAGAATACCGGTCGCTGCCCGCTTATTCCACCTGGTTCGGGAAAAATATGTATATCGAGTTTGACGTCAGTGTGCTGTGCAATATCATGTACTGTATTTTCAAATATCAGCTTCCGATCAATCAGCACGATGAGGCAAGTTTACAATACATCCGGTCGGTCATTGAAACGGATCGGTATTTGAACACTCCCTTTCGTTGTGCGCATCAGTACCCGCGCACGGTGCTCATCATCTACCACGTGAGCCGGCTTATGGCGGCGTTTGGCCCACCGGCACTGGCAGGGATTCAGGAAAAATTAATTTCGGATGCACTCCATTTGCTGCAAACCACTGAAAACAAAATGGACAGGGTTGTACTGTCCATTTCCCTGTTGCGGTTCCGAATTAAAACAGAGCGAATTGCTGTGGAGCATTTTACGGAAACGGACTTTAAAGGATTTTATTTTTTCATAGCCGGGTTGCTGACTGCTTATGAAAATCCTTTACTTTACCGTCTTTCCCACAATCCATTGTTTCATATGCAGTGGATTTGTGAAGCCCATTGCTGGACCTTGCTTGCTGAGTATGAAACCTTGTGGCGGGCGGATGAGATGTAATCGATTAATTGATGTTTAATGCAGGACGCATTGGGGCACGTTTCAGTCCACTTTTTTATAAATCCAGATAGGCGATTCCATTTGAGATGGCTGATAATACTATTCATCTAAGAGTAAGGGAAATTATACCGGAAAGACATGATGTCAAGACGTTTGTATTTGAGCGGGTGGACGACAAGCCCCTGCATTATTCTGCGGGGCAGTTTTTGACTTTTTTAATCGCGTTACGCGGTCAGGAAATAAGGCGTTCTTATTCCATGAGCTCTGCGCCAAGCGCGGATTCTTTTCCGGCGATTACGGTCCGCCGCGTTCCGAACGGTGAAATATCCCGGCTTTGGATAGATACGGTAAAAGTCGGTGACGTCTTCCAGGTACTTGAACCTGCTGGACGTTTTACCCTCGAACCGTCCGATAAAGAAAGAGATATCGTGTTGATTGGCGCAGGTAGCGGGATTACACCTTTGTTTTCAATCTTAAAACAAACACTCACAGCAGATAAAAGTACGCATGTGACGTTGTTTTATGCGAATCGAAATGAAAGCAACACAATATTTCTTTCCCATCTTAACAATTGGCTCTCTCGCTTTCCTGACCGCCTGAAAGTGGTGCATGTACACAGCCAGGCCTCTGACGACTGGAATGGGGTACGTGGGCGCCTCAATAATGCCAGGTTGGAGCAAATGCTGGCCAGGGCGTTACGTTTTGAGCCAAGTGATGCCCGATTTTTTATTTGCGGGCCGTACGAATTCATGCGGACAATGGAAATCACCTTGCACTACCTGCATTATCATAAAGAGCAGATCAGGAAGGAAAACTTTGTCATTGACCCCACTCCTCCTCCGCCGCGGTTATCCTTTCCGCACTCCATAGAAGTAAAAGTAAAGGACATGTCTTATGCGCTTCTGGTACCCGCACATACCACCATTCTGGATGCCGCACTGGCCAATGGAATTCAGTTGCCGTACAGCTGCAAAGGCGGCAGGTGCTCTACCTGTGCCTGCCTGTGCGTAAGGGGCAAGGTGCATATGAGCATTAATGAAGTATTGACCGATGGTGACCTTTCTGAGGGGTGGATGCTTACCTGCACGGCATACCCCGAGGGTGATGATGTGGTCGTGGTGCTCAAGTGAAAAGCGCACGGAAAAAATCCGTACGCTTAGATCAAAGGTTTAGGAAGTCAAATAACGCGAAGTAGAGGAATAATCTATAATATTTGAAGTCGGGGTGATTTATACCGTTAATGGTCACCGGTGGCAAATAATCTTTGTAACATTTAATTCAATGCAAAATTAGTTGGAAATTGTTATCATCCTAGAAATTTTCAAAATAAAAGTGCTCGAACACGCATGTGTTTTTTTTGATCGTGTTCGTACCCGGCAGTTGCTAGAATTTAAAGTTCAACTAACTTAGGATCACTTTTCGTATTTTACAAATGCACGTTTTTGGAAGGCTTGTGCCGGTGTAAGAGCGATTAAAAGGTGCAGGAAGCAGTAAGTTTAGCCATAATGCTCTTTCTTTTCATACAATATTTACTCCATTTTTGTAAAGTCGTTACCGGAACGTTAATCATACAGTGAAAAAAGGGATTGTTAGAATTAAAGATATAGCCGAAAGTGCCGGTGTTTCGAAGGGAACGGTGGATAGGGTACTTCACAATAGGGGAAGGGTGGCAGATGACGTGCGGGAGAAGATTCTGGGGATCATTAAGGAATTGAATTATGAGCCCAATTTCATCGCTCAGTCCTTGAAATCACAGCGGACATATAATTTCGTATCCTTAATGCCCGATGCGGCGGCTGATGGCTATTGGGAGGCACCCGAAGCCGGCCTGGAAAAAGCGGAGAAGGAACTCAGGCAATATGGAATATCTGTCCATAAATTTCTTTTTGATCCACATGATGAACAGTCGTTCATCGATAAGGCCACAGAAGCCACACGTGAAAAACCGGATGGGGTTCTCATCGCCCCGGTTTTTTACAAAGAGGTACTCCCTTTTTTCAGACAATGGGATGAACTGGGTATACCCTATGTACTTTTCAACACCCAGATTATGAATTCCAATTCGCTTTGTTACATCGGGCAGGATTCGTATCAAAGTGGCTATTTGGCGGCTAAAATCCTAAGCTTTGGATTGCCTGCATCCAGTAGCGTTCTGATTGTACACATCAATGAGGATATTACCAATTCTGCACACTTAATAACCAAAGAGGAGGGTTTCAAAGATTACTTTGCTAAGAAAGAGCTTTCGGGACACTTCAAGGTGGTCAGAAAAGAAATTAATTTCAAAAATGATGAAACCTTTGAGGAGCAGCTGGGGGCGGTTTTTAGGCAGGAACCGGAATTGAAGGGAATTTATGTAACTACCTCCAAAGCCTTTGAAATAGCTGCCTACCTGGTGAAACACGATCTCAGGCATATCAAACTGATTGGATACGATCTATTGGCTCAAAATCTGGAGTACTTAAATCAGGAGGTTATTCATTTTTTAATCAATCAAAACCCTCATGGACAGGGTTATTGGGGGATTCATCAACTGGCCAATTATCTGATTTTTAAAAAGACCATTCAGCCAATAAAATTCCTTCCACTGGATATCATTACCAAAGAAAACCTGGAATATTATCTGGAACCGCAGGAAGGGTAGGAGTGGGAATGGACCAGGGTCGCGGGCAACAATGGAGAATTAAGAATGGAGAATTAAAGATTAAGGTCAATTATGAACTTAATCTTTATAATAGCCATTTCTAACAGCTAACAGCTAACAGCTAACAGCTAACAGCTAACAGCTAACAGCTAACCGTGCGACGGACCGCAGCTAACCGTACGACGGACCCGCAGCTAACCGTACGACGGACCGCAGCTAACCGTGCGACGGACCGCAGCTTACAAATCTCCAAACTGACTATACATCTCCTTCAATTTTGGCTCACTTTCTTTGGTTCTGATATCTTTGCGCAACGCAGTTACACCTTGTATATCAGTCAATAAGCCCAAAACCTGAAACGCGCCGAAGCGAACGAAATAGGCCGGATTGTTTCGTGCAATGCCTTCCAAAACCGGAATACTTTTACGTTGTACGTCCTGTTTGGATTTAATCAGATATTTTCCGAAAACCTGCAGGAAGTTGTATTTTTCCGTAGGTTTCATTCGCTTCATTTTTTCCAGAAACCACTCATATCTTTCAGGCTGAGCAAGGCCCGCATAATAATTACCCACAGATGTGACAATGGCATCATTGGGCGAGTCCTCAAACTGGCGGGCAATTTCGCCTGCATCGCCGGGCTGGTTCATCAAATATTTTTCAAGTCCTATCGAAACCACCTGATAAGAACTGTCGCTTAGCGCTTGTCGGAAAATGGGATCGTTATTATTATCGCCAAAGGATGCCAGCGTGATGATGGCCTCCGATCGCACCTGGGGATGTGGGTCCAGTTTTGCCCGGGTCTGAATAATCTTTTCAATCTCGGCAAAGCCCTCGCCATCGTATTCCGTAAAATTGGAGATAGCCATCTGCCGCAGCTTCCAGAAAGGGTCGGTCATGGCTTTCACCAATGCATTTTTGGAACTGGTATCGGCAAGCTTACCCTCCATTTGTGCAAGCGCCTCATACTTTGGCAAGAAACCGTCGGCGTGCAAATACTGATACACAATTTCTGCCCGCGACTTTTCATGATTGATCACACCAAGCAGCTGTGATTCGGCATCGAAAAGGACAAGATCGGGTTTCTTTGAGGCAGGAAACTCAAAAGTTTGGGTAGCCTTGTCGATCATTGCATCGTACCTGCTTCTCTTGCCGTTCATCCACACATCAATCTTTACGGGCAGGCGATATACGGTTGTGGCAAGGGTATCTTGTACTTGCTTCACCTTCACCTGCAACTTTCCTGTGGCTGCCGAGAAAATGTGGTCCACGTCCAATGTCGGATGTCCCGGGCGGAAAAACCATTGATCAAAGAACCAGTTCAGGTCTTCCCCGGTCGTTTTCTCAAACGCCACACGAAGATCTCCGATTTCTGCGTTTCCAAATGCGTGTGACTTTAGATAAAGTTTCAAGGAAGCAAAGAAGGCGTCGTCGCCCACATAGTTTCTCAACATATGCAATATTCTGCCTCCTTTGGCATAAGAGTGGCTATCGAACATGTTCTCGGCGTCCTTATAGAAGTAGCGGATCATCGGTACCTGCTTGGTTTCCGACTCGCCCAGGTACTGCTTCATCTCCTGCATGTTTCCCCAGTCCGCCTGATTCTTTCCATCATTGTATTCCGACCACAAATACTCCGAATAATTCGCGAATGACTCATTGAGTGGAAGCTGGCCCCACTCTTCGCAGGTAACCAGGTCGCCAAACCAGTGGTGGGCAAGCTCGTGAGCGATCACAGCGTCCGAATTGCCGTCTACCAGAGAGCGTGTGTCATTTTGAACACCTTCTTCATGTACCGTTGCGGTGGTATTTTCCATAGCGCCTGCAACAAAATCGCGTACGGCGATTTGCGCATATTTTTCCCAGGGAAAAGCTACGCCAAATATGTTGGTGAAAAATGCAATCATTTCCGGAGTTCTGCCAAATATCGCATGTGCATCCTTACCGTACTTTGGTTCAACGTAGTAGCTCAATTCGAGTCCATTGGGCATCATGTCTTTCGCAACAGCAAAGTCGCCGACCGCCAGCATGACGAGATATGGCGCATGTGGAAGAGACTGTTTCCAGTGATCTGTACGCATGCCTCTTTTGTCCAGCTCGCTGCCTATCAGTAATCCGTTGGAAAGTGTTTTGTACACACTATCGACGGTAATGTACACATCCTGGGTGAATTTTTGGTTGGGGGCGTCAATTGTCGGAAACCAGCATGAGCTTCCGTGGGTTTCACCTTGCGTCCAGATTTGTTTTGGCTTTCCCTCTTCGGCACCATCGGCGTTGATGAAATACAGACCTTTTTCGGCGGGGGCTTCACCTGCTGCATTCGCGGGCACTTCGTTAGGTTTGGCAACATAATCTATCTTTACAAACAGGGTGTCCTTTCGGGTATAGGTCTTGCCGAGTTTGATGATCAATTTGCGCTTATCATAGGAGAAGTCCAATTTTTTAAGCACTTTTTTAGCAATGTCCGACGCAGATGCAGAGCCGTATTGATCGGAAGAATTCAGTTGAACAACCCCTTTCACATCAAACCCTTTTGCATCAAGTTCAAGTGTGGCCTGGTTGTAAAAGTGGGGAGTAAATTTGATAATTGCGGATGCAGGAACCTGCTGCCTAAGCCAATCGAACTTCACATCGAGCCGGGTATAGAGAATGTCGTTAAGTTTAGGGTTTTCCGGTCGATATGGGCCCATTGGCGCCTGTGTTCCGGGATTTCTACGGTAGGTGGTATCTTTTAACGAGGTGTTGTCACCTGCCTTCGCAGTAAGTGTTAGTAATAGAATCGCAATTCCTAAAAATGTACCAAAACAATTATTGGCACAAAAGCTTTTCCCTTTAACCGTACTATCCACTTTTGGTTTGGACATCATGAAGTTTGTCAAATAGGTAACTGCATTCGAGCCATAGCCGAATACATGTGTGAAATCAAACATTAAGTACTTTTCCTGTTTCGGCGGCGCGTCTGGCTGGAATATAGGACACGGCCAAAGTTATCATAACGATCATGATACCGGTAAAAAATATATCCTGCCACAATAATTTAACCGGATAGGCATCAACCAATGAAGTCGCCATGCCCATGGATACCAATCCGTATTCGATTTGCATCCAACAAAGAAGCACACCCAAAATAATGCCTGTCACAGCACCCGATAGCGCAACAATTGCCCCTTCGGTGAGAAATATTTTACGGATCAGCGAGGGAGTTGCGCCCAGCGCATAAAGCATAGAAATATCTTTCTTCTTCTCAATGGCGAGCATGCTTAGCGAAAAGAATATGTTAATGGCCGCTACCATAATAATTAACGATAAGGTTACGGCTACAAATAGCTTTTCTATCCTTATCGCCCGCAGCAGATCTGCGTTCATGGAATCCCGGTCTTTTACAATAAAACCATTCCCGGCTTTTTTTGCAATCGATTCACATACATCTTTTTCTGAAAATCCGGGGAGAACCTTTATCTCAAGTGAAGAGATTTTCCCCTCATATTGAAGCAGTGCCCCGATCACTTTTAACGGTGCGATGACATAATCATCGTAACGGGATTCAATAAAGAATACACCTCCCGGTCTCAGCTGTACCTGGTTGAACGCATCGGTGGAAGTCAGGTTCAGGGTTTTTCCGCCTGCCCTGGGATACCACAGTTCCAGCGGCACAAGCATGTCCTCGGTCGACACGGAAAGCGCGTTTTTTACACCCGCGGCCATGATCGCGAAGGGGGTTCCGTTGATCCCCTGCAACCGGAGGGAGCCTTCGATCAGTGCGGTGTCCAGCTGCCCCCGCAGAGAAAAACTGCTGTCCACACCCTTTACGCGCACTATGGTTTGCTGGTTGCCATACCGTGCCAGGGCGTTGTCTTCAATTACTTTGGTTACCAGCTGAACCCCTTCAACGGAGCCAATATCCTTTATCAGTGCTTCTGTTACTTTGAAGCGCTTACCCTCTTTTGGAGCTATTTTAATGTCAGGATCGAAGGTCCTGAACATTTTCCGATTGAGATCTTCCATTCCGTTGAATACCGACAGCACCACGATCATGGCCATGGTGCCTACGGCCACACCCGCCATGGCTATTCGTGCAATGACGCTGATAAAGCTTCGTTTGTTTCTGGAAAAAAAATAGCGGATTGCAATCCGGTACGAAAGATTCATCAGGTACAAAAAAGTTTAGTTCGATGCCTCCTGGCTTTCTTCCGGATCAGCCGGTGGAATTACAATATTGGAAAACAGCAGATCCATTTTTGCTGCGTATTCCGCAGTGTCATCGATGTAGAATTGCAGATGTGGAATGATGCGTAACTGATGGCGTACCCGATCTGCAAGTTTCTGACGAATGAATTTCGTGTTGTCCTGGATGGTTTCCAGCAGTATCTGTTTGTTCTTATCGGGCAGAAAACTCAAATATGCTCTCGCAATACCCAGGTCGGGAGTTACCCGCACTGCGGTTATCGTAACGAACGATCCCTGTGTTAAATGATTCGCGTCTTTCTGGAATATTTCTCCAAGATCTTTCTGAATTTGCCTGCCTACCTTTTGTTGTCTTTTCGATTCCATTTCTTGTTACGGATTATGGATGCTGAATCGGATGGTCCTGTCTTTGTGAACATCCTCGCCGTATCCGTTATTTTCTTATTTAAAATAACCGCAAATATCCGTACTTATTTTGTTTTTGTAGAATCCGAGGTTGTAATTTCGTGAAGTATTCATGAATGTTATTTAATCTCCCGGATTATTGCTTAGTTTTTTTCGAGTCAATGCCCGCTATCAGACGGTAAGCCTGGTCATATTTTTTCTGTTATTACGGCTCCCTTTTTTTCTGGGCGAAGTTCCTTTGCTGATCCCCGAACTGAGCTGGATGCTGGTAGGAGAGCAAATGAACAGGGGATTTATGCTCTACCGGGACGTTTGGGACAATGTAAGCCCACTGTCGGGTCTCACCTATTGGGTGATTGACTCCCTGTTTGGCCGGGCACAATGGGCCTTTCAATTCGGAGCTTTGGCTGTTGCGATTATCCAGATCCTTTATTTCAATTTCGTCATTTATTCAAGAGAGGTTTTTCCGGAAAGAAACTTTATTCCGGGAGCTCTTTATGCACTGTTTCTTAATGTTTCTTTTGATATGGGTACACTGTCGCCCATGCTGATGGCCAATACTTTTTTGTTATTTGCATTTGGATCAATAGTGAAAATGCTGGTCAGGCGGGAGGTGACCACACAGGTATTTGAGATGGGCCTGTATATTGGAATTGCTACCTTATTCTATCTGCCGGCTTCCTTGTTCATGGCGTGGGCTTTTTTTGCCTTGCTGTTTTATACTGGTTCTACCATCAGGCATCATTTGCTAGGTGCCTTTGGCTCGCTTTTCCCCTTGATGATGGTAGTGCTTTTTTTCTATCTGAACGATGGCGTGGAAAGCCTGAACAGGAATTTGCTTACTTCGGTGTTTCAGGTAAAACAGTATGTATTGAACGATTTCTCATCACTTCTGGCATCGCTTTTATTGCCTTTGGGCTTTGGTATAATGGGCTTCATGCGCATTTTTACCACTTTAAGATTTGTGAATTATCAGACACGAATTCAGCAGGTGATGGCCTTGTGGTTCATTGTTGCCGTTTTCACCATTCCGTTAATGGAATACCTGGCACCCATGCAGTTCATCATATTTGTGCCGCCCGCATCCTTCTTCGCAACGCATTATTTCCAAAGTTTTAAGAAGAAGAGCTGGGCCGATGAGCTGCAGTTTATGCTGATGGGGGCAACCATCCTGTTTATCCAATACCAGGGTCTCAAGGGAATTATTCCCGGAATATCCATGGGCAGGCTGGAAAATCTGAGGGCCAAATCAGCCGCCCTGCCGTCGGCAATCAGGGAAAAAAGAATACTGGTGCTGGGTTACAACGCCGGAGAATACATCGAAAATTTTACCGCTACGCCCTATCTTAACTGGGATCTGGCAAGTTATGATTTGATGAATCTCGACCATTACGATAGCGTGATTCACGTATATGATAATTTCAGGAAAGACCCTCCCGATTACGTGATTGATAAGGTAAACATCATGCCGAAACTCCTGAACAGGGTTCCCGCGCTGCAAAAGCAATACCAAAAGAGTCCCTGGAAGGGAATTTACCAGAGAGTGGGGGTGGCAGAAGGAGGCAGGTAGGTGGAGCTTGGAGGAGTTTGAGGAGTTTAATCGGTTGTAATTAACTCATATCAAACGATAGAAACGCTCAAACTAAAACACCTCTCGCGCTAACAGGCAATCTTATCTACGCGAAGCTGATGTCTGCCGCCTTCGAATTCTGTAGCCAGAAAGGCCTGGACACTAGCAATCGCTGTCTCAAGTTCTATGAACCGGACTGGTAGACAAATTACGTTGGCGTCGTTGTGCTGACGGGCCAAAGCGGCTAACGGAAGATCCCACACCAGTGCAGCCCTGATTCCCTGGTGTTTGTTTGCGGTAATGCATACACCTTGCCCGCTTCCGCAAAGGAGAATTCCTTTTTCAAATTCTTTACTTTCAACACTGCTGGCAACCGGATGCGCAAAATCGGCATAATCGGCCGAGTCGGCACTGAACGTACCAAAATCCTTCACTTCAAATCCATTTGTCTGGAGCCAGTTGATGAGTGGTTCTTTGTATGGGTATCCCGCATGATCCGATCCAATCGCAATTTTTCTCATTACTTTTTTGTTATTTGTATCCCGCATTAAAATAATAATGAGGAAAAGACGCTTTATTGTACAATTTTGCCTGCAAAGGTAACATGTATTCGACAACAACTAAACAGTTTAGAAAAATATGGAAGAAGATACCAACACCCCGGATTCACAATTGATAGATGTCTCTCTGCTCAATGCTGCGGTTCCGGAAGATGAAAAACGAATTAAAGAAGCTTTTGAAGATCGTAACTGGAATGAAATAAAGAGTGCCGATTCCTGGGTTATTTTTAAAGTAATGGCCGAGTTTGTGGAAGGTTTCGACAAGCTGGCGAAGATTGGCCCGTGTGTATCATTATTCGGGTCGGCCCGAACCACTGCCGACAATCCGCACTACAAAACAGCGGAAGAAATTGCCGCAAAACTGGTGCGACATGGATATGGGGTGATCACCGGAGGTGGGCCGGGTATCATGGAGGCAGGTAACAAGGGAGCGCATGAACAAGGTGGTAAATCTGTTGGATTGAATATCAAACTGCCTTTTGAACAACACAGCAATATCTACATCGACCCTGATAAAAACATCAATTTCGATTTCTTTTTTGTTCGGAAAGTCATGTTTGTAAAGTATTCTCAGGGCTTTATTGTGATGCCGGGCGGTTTTGGAACGCTGGACGAGATGTTTGAGGCTATGACGCTCATTCAAACCAAAAAAATCGCGCGCTTCCCGATTGTTCTGGTGGGGAGCAGTTACTGGGCCGGTTTGATCGATTGGATTAAAAGTGTTATGCTTACTGAAAGCAATATCAATGCGGAAGACTTAAAGCTGATCAGCATTGTAGATACGCCAGATGACGCCGTCCGGGTAATTGACAAATTCTATTCCAAATATCTGCTGAAGCCGAATTTTTAGGGAAGGAAAAAAGGGAGGAAGGAGGAATGGGAATATGGGAGTGAGAATGGGCGTGAACACGGAGTGCTGTGTAGTGATCCTTTTAAAATGAATGCATTTATCTCATATCTTGAAGGGATCGTTAAGCTGCCGACGGAAGCGCAAAAAGCCATTGATGGTATTACAGTGTTCAGATCACATGCGCGAAATACCTTACTGCTCAGGAACGGCGAAGTTTGCCAGGAATTTCATTTTGTGGCGAAGGGTCTTGCCAGGGTGTTTTATTATAAGGATGGCAAAGACGTGACCGCCTGGTTTACGTCGGAGGGGGCTATTGTCAGCGCCATTGATAGCCTTTTCACCGGACATCCTTCCATCTACAACATAGAGCTACTGGAGGACAGTGAAGTATATAGTCTTCACTACAATCAATTAGAGCCGGTTTTTGAAAACTTCCCTGCTGTTGAGCGCCTCGGGCGGCTCATGGTAACACACAACTATCTGCTTCTGGATGAGCGTATGAAACTCTTTGCATTCTGCACAGCAGAAGAAAGGTATGCCCGCCTGATTGAGCAAATTCCCAATATTCTGCAGCGGGTTAAGCTCGGACACATTGCCTCCTATCTCGGTATTTCTCAGGAGCATCTGAGCCGGATACGGGCGGGCTTTCGAAAATAAAACTGGCGGAAGGTGTTTTTTGATAATTATCAAAGGAATTGATTTTTCCCAACCGGAGATTTGAGTGTTCATTTTTGTTCACTTAAATCTTCTTTTTATGAAAACATTTGGTCGGGCATTGTGCATGCCCTTCATCTGTACTGCGGCTTCCAATATGATTTTTCGGTTGAAGCTGTTCTTTAATCAACTATAAATCAGAATCCCATGCTACCAATAATCTTCATGGTATTCGCTCTGTGCTTCGTTTTGGAAAGGATAATTCCCGGGTGGAGGCTGCCAACAGTGCCTACCTGGACAGTAAGAGTACTTGCAATAAATTTTGTGCAATTGATTGTGGTGACTGTTGCAGGATTCTCATGGGAAAAATGGCTTTCGAGCTGGTCCGTTTTTCAGCTTTCCACCTACGTTAATGACATTGCCGGAGGGGTTATCGCTTATTTCATAGCTACATTTATTTTCTACTGGTGGCACAGGTGGCGGCATACCGTCGATTTTTTATGGACCCATTTTCACCAGATCCACCACAGTCCGCAGCGCCTGGAGGTGATCACGTCCTTTTACAAACATCCGATGGAAATGACGGTAAATTCTGTGATCGGCAGTCTGCTGGTTTACACGTTGCTGGGATTGAATACGGAGGCCGGAGGAATTTATACACTCTGCACTGCCCTGGGTGAGTTTTTTTACCATACCAATGTCAAAACACCCCAATGGATAGGCTACATTTTTCAAAGGCCTGAAATGCATCGGATTCATCACGAATATCAGAAACATAAAAGTAACTACGGCGACATAGTATGGTGGGACATGCTTTTCGGAACGTACGAAAATCCGAAGGAATTCAAAACGTCCTGTGGCTTTGACAATGAGAAGGAGCAAAGACTCGTGGACATGCTAAAATTTAAAGATGTTCACAAGGAGTGAATCGTCCTGCGGAAGACTTCAAAAGTAATTTTGGGACGGTAGCATAAAAAATCGCACACAGTTTAGATCCCATGCAAATGAAGCGTAAAATTTTTGTATCACTGATCCTGATGATATCAGCGGTAGGCATCCTCAACATCCCCGATGTAAGTTTGGCCATCATGATCATGACCAACGACCGGGAGTATAAGCAATCCAATTATCATTACAGCAGTGGTCCGGCCGACGAATTTTCTGTCTGGTCAAGGAAGGGTTATGAGGATGTTGTCGTGCAATTTGAGAGATACAAAAAACAAGAAAACAACACTGGAATTCTCTACCGGAACTTTAAGCCGGATTGGTGGAAAATCTGGCGTTGGTTTTTTTATTTATCGGAAAGCCGTTATCAATTACCATACAGAGAAATTCCTGGTGATGCGTACAGGGTTTCCCGAGGTGTTGAGGATCATTAGGGTCGGTGCGTGAATTGATGGCGTGGTGATTTATAGTTATTGGACAATGACATGGAACAGGATCATCTGACATGTCATCACACTTGACTAATAGGACCTGCACAAATTGTCGAAATTGAATGCTCTTTTTAGATCCGGGTCATCCAATATGAGTTGGAATCTTTTAGGGTCGGGGTAGGGAATCTGCGTTCCAGTCTTTTCAATCGCTGCGTATTCGTGCGTTGACATATACCTGCAGACGTTTTCAGCCTGGGTCAGCCGCCGCAACCGTTCTTCTTCTAGTATTCGGAAGTCCAGAACACCCCTTTGGATGTAGGTAAAGATCACCGCAACATGGAAGATGGTAAGAAGCATCCAGCCAGCTGCTCGTTGCCTTTGAGTCCTCGTTAATGATGGGATTTTCAGTACAAACCAGGAATTCCCGGCAAGGCCCAGCAGTAATACCTCGGTGTAGCGAGGCGGCATATGATACGTCAGATTATTTCCGCGCGCATAGGCCAACGCGATAATCTGCATGGCCGACCAAGCCATACAACCTGCAAAAAGCAAGTCGATCCGCGTGAATTGACGACGGATAAATAGTAGTGTAACAATAACTGCTCCCGGAATCCAAAGGACAGCATGGAAAGGATTACTCCCTCGCAATGGCCAGCCCATCAGGTGGAAAATAGTTTGAAAAAATTCCTGAACACTTCTGGCATGTAGCATTTTGTGGGTCGGGGTGGGTGGTATTGTCCCATAAGCCAGTATGGCAATAGCCAGCAAAATCCCGACAAGTGTCAGGGACGATGCGCTTAACCTGCTTTCGTTATAGCCTTTAATTAATACCAAAATGATGACCGAAGCGGGCGTAAGTAAACCGGATGCAACCGTGAGTGTACTGAGAATTGAAACCGCCACAATACAAACCGTTGCCCAGGTTTTATCGGAGTGATAAGCGGATAAAAAAAGTGCTGATACCGTAAAAAGATTCATAAAGTAGAATTGGCTCTGAAATCCGATCAGGAAATTTTCCCAGGAGAAGGGCAGACTTGCGCCTAACAGAACGATCACCACAGTCAGCCATTTGACGTAACCCAAGTCATCGGTTTTCAGCAATGCTCCAAGCAAAATGGCTGGCGACAGCGCACTGAGTGGAATGTTGGTACGGGCCTCCACGAGGTTGTTCCACTCACCAGCCATGTTGAAAATGAGCAGTGTCAGGATACGGGTGGGCACAATACGGTGCTCGTTGTGTGGTGCCAAGAGTAGTTTTGCCTCCCAATTGCCATTCATCCAGGGCTTTAACAGGCCAAGCCATTCAGAGTCCCATTGATCCCAGAAAGGTAATGGGGACGCGAAGTGCTCAACGTAGTAAATCCGGGGTAAGATAAGGATTGATGCAATCAGCAATAAAATAGGAATTTGGTACTTTTTACAGTCCATAGGAAGTATATGATCATGGCTAACGTTATCCAAAAGTAGAGGGTGTCATCGGCTTGTGCAAACCGTTCTATGAATTAGGGGAGGATGGAATCCGAATTATTGAAGTGCTCCTGGTGTCGGATAATAATGTAAATCAGTTGTTTACGGTGCCCTTTTCGGGCCGTGAAATTGCTGCTGAGAAATCATCCGTCGACAGCTGCCTTCCATTTATTGAATGGTATTCAGGTCAAAAAGAGAGATATGGCACCAACTTGGTTATGGTCGCCTCGTCGAGAACTTTCACTTTTTTTAGATCTTCTGCAGATCCGTAAGGTCCATGCTGGTCGCGGTAGTTGACGATCACTGCGGCCAGTTTTTTGTTCCGCAAATAGACGTGTCCGCTTAATTCTTCCGCTGTTGCGGTGTTGATATTTATCTTCCGGACCGGGCTTTGTACTTTTGCGTATTTGTTAAGTTCGGACAGTGCAAGGGAGTCAAGCCCGAAAATTTCCTGAAATTGTTTTTCGGAGTGAAATCCACCCAGTGCATCTCTGAATTTCAGGATGCGGAGTGAGCGTTTGCTGCCAATTCCTTTAAGCTTGTTTAGTTGGGTAGTATCGGTGGTGTTGATGTCAAATGGCGTGTTGCCTGTCTTGGTATAAGGTTTCAGTTCTTTGGAATCGGTATTTACCTGTAGTTTATTGGTTTCCTTGAAGTCTGCTCTCTGATAGTTTGTTGGTTTTTGGGAGCTGTTTTGTAAGGTGATGTATGGTTCCAATCGTTTGTAGAGATCGGCGGGGAAATCATAAATGTGTAGCAGGTCTTCCTTTTTACGGAATTGTCCGCCCTTACCGCGGTACTTCTCAATTCTTTTGGTCAGAAATTTCGGGATGCCTAATGCCTCCAGCTCATCCATGGATGCCTGATTGGGGTCGAAATTTGTTAATCTTACTGCCTTAGGTGGCCTATTTTCGTACGTCGGCTTCTTATACGTTCGTTCTTCTTCCGCAACCTCGGCCTCCTTCTCTAGTTCCGCCGCAAGGCTGTCCAGCTCCT
Source organism: Dyadobacter sp. 32 (assembly GCF_902506755.1). Lineage (GTDB taxonomy): Bacteria > Bacteroidota > Bacteroidia > Cytophagales > Spirosomataceae > Dyadobacter. Next base: position 6,489,304 of record NZ_LR735258.1, read on the forward strand.
TTGTGTCCATGTGTGTGCTTGCGGTAGGGATTAGGGGAAGCACCCAACGTTTGAAAATAAATGGTAACCAGAGCAGGCAAAAACCAATGACCATCAATGCAAGGGATGCACGCGCCTCTTTTCTGGTGATACCGAAGAAATTCTGTAGCTGATTAATCAGGCGCTTTATCATCTTCGTGTGTGGTTTGAAGCTTTGACGCGGAACTGGACATTTGGTTTCTCAGCGGAGGGGTAAGAATTTTTAGATTTTAAAAAATATGTTTTCAGGGAAGCGGAACGATTCGCTGGATTGTCTTCCGGGCCTGTGTAATTTTATGATTCGTGCACCTGAGCGACTTTTTTTTACTATTTTCGGCATAGAGCCCTCTACCATTTGGGATAATGAGTTTCAGACAAGGATTTTTGATAAACAAAATTTAAATAACCTCATTGTATGAGAAATATCTTCTTGCTTTTCGGATTAATGCTTATCTGTTTTACCATTTTTTCTCAGCCTTTACCGCTGGCGCAGATCAATGCAAAGGCGCAGGCACTGGAAGGGAAGATCATAAACTGGCGCCGGGATTTCCACGAGCATCCGGAGCTCGGAAACAGGGAGAAACGAACTGCTGAAATCGTGGCGGCGCATTTGACGGCGCTGGGCTTTGAGGTGAAAACCGGCGTAGCGCATACCGGCGTTGTGGGTTTGCTTAAAGGAGGCAAGCCGGGGCCTGTGGTGGCGCTACGTGCCGATATGGACGGGTTGCCTGTAACAGAGCGCGCGGATGTACCATTTAAGTCGAGCGTTGTTACGGACTACAACGGGCAGACCACCGGTGTGATGCACGCGTGCGGGCATGATACCCATGTTGCCATGCTTATGGGTGTGGCGGAAGTGCTGGCCTCTATGAGATCTGATTTAAAAGGGTCGGTCAAATTTATTTTCCAGCCAGCAGAAGAGGGTGCTCCGGAGGGGGAGGAAGGCGGTGCCAAGTTGATGATCAAAGAGGGCGTTCTGGAAAATCCTAAAGTGGATGCTATTTTTGGTCTGCATATCAATTCGCAAACTGAGGTTAACAAAATTACTTACCGTCCGGGTGCAACCATGGCAGCTGTTGATTTTTTTAGCATTGACGTAAAAGGCAAACAAACCCACGGTGCCTATCCGTGGTCTGGTGTGGATCCTATTGTTACTTCTTCACAGATTGTAACGGCGCTTCAAACCATCGTGAGCAGGAATCTGGATATTACGCAGGCACCGGCTGTGGTGACGATTGGTGCGATTCATGGCGGAATTCGTCAGAATATTATTCCTGAACAGGTGAAGATGATCGGCACCATCCGCACCTTTGATGAAGGAATGCACAGTTACGTTCACAAACGGGTCAATGACATTTCGACCCACATTGCCGAAAGCGCTGGTGCCACTGCCACCGTTAAGATTGATGTCTTGTATCCGGTAACGTATAACAATGAAGCGCTGACAGAAAAAATGATCGGAACCCTGCATCAGGTGGCGGGCAAGGAGAATGTCATATTAACCACGGCAAAAACGGGTGCAGAGGATTTCTCTTATTATCAGCAAAAAGTACCTGGCTTTTTCTTCTTCCTGGGCGGAATGCCCAAAGGTAAAAAGCCGGAGGATGCCTCACCACATCATACCCCTGATTTCTACATAGATGAAAGTGGAATGGTACTGGGGGTGAAGTCATTGAGCCGATTGGCAGTCGATTACCTCGAACAGCATTCTGGAGCCAAATCCAAAAAGTAGATATCGTCAGCGCAATTGAGAATAAGACCATGCTGCTATTTCCTTCTGAAACAGCGGCATGGCGCCTGGTGACTGGAGGGGGTAGGTTGAGCGCCTATCCCTAAAAATCACTATTCAGGGATGTTTTTCCTCACCTGATCAAAAAGAATATTGGGTAGGAATCTTTTCAGGTAAATGGCTGCTACCTCTGTAAATCCTCCTATGTAAATTTCCTTTTTGTCTTTAAGTACGGCTCGTAAAATACGGCTTGCACATTCTTCTGCCGGGATACCATTGGCCTGATTTGCATCCATTTTCCCGAATTTATCACCGGATTCGTTCAGCGCATTCAGAGAAATATTGGTACGAATGTATCCCGGACACACCGTGGTGACTTTGATGTTGTCTTTATAACCTTCTGCTCGCAGTGAATCGTAGAAGCCGTGCAGTGCATGTTTGGCCGCATTGTAACCCGACCGCATAATGGTGCCAATCTTTCCGGCAACACTACTGATCACAATGAAATGACCTGCCTGCTGCTTGATCATGTATGGTAAAATGGCTTTTGTAATAGCTACGGTACTATAAAAATCAACATCCATCAGTCTGCGATAGACGGCTAAGTCGGTATCTACAATGTAGGATCTCTGGCTTACACCTGCATTGTGCACCATGATATCGATCTTTCCGAAAGTTTTGATGATCAGATCAGCGGCCGATTGCGCTTTTTCAAATTCGGTTACATCCATAGGAAGAAGTAACACGTTTGAGTCGGGCAGGCCGGTCCGGGCCTTTACCCGAGCAAGTTCCTGTTCGCGGCGCGCCGTCAATACCAGTTTGGCGCCCTCTTTTGCGAAAGCCAGTGCCAGCGCTTCTCCTATACCGGAAGATGCCCCGGTAATCCAAACCACCTTATTGTCAAATGATTTCATAGCCATACAAATTTTAAATGATCGTGGTCGCTGGCGATACAAACAGAAACTCAACTTTCGAGGTCTGCACATGAAGGTAAGCATTCATTCCTATGCCGATAGCGCGGTTGTCGGCCACGTGACCAACCGGAAAATTGAAGCAGACGGGGTAATCATATTCAGCGATATGTTCCTCAACAATTTCATATACTTCTTTCCCAAAACCTGGATTGGCATTGTCTTTCATATCAGTGAACTGCCCCACGATCAGCCCTGCAAGATTGGCGAGTTTACCGGCCCGCTTCAATTGGATCATCATACGGTCCAGGTTGTAATAATATTCGCCAACGTCTTCGATAAACAGTATCTTGCCATTGGTGTCCTGATCGGTAGCGGTGCCGATCATATGTGCCAGCAAGCAAAGATTGCCGCCCACGATCTCCGCGCTTGCTGTTCCTTTCCGGTTAAGCGCGTGTGATGCCACGGTATATTTAGGGAATTCTCCAAACAAGAGCTGTCTTAGGGATTCCGCTGCTTTTTCAGCGCCTGGCAGCATCATGGATTTGACCATCGGAGCATGCACGCTTACATAACCCAGTGTATATATTTTTGATAAAAAAACGGTCAGATCACTGAAGCCAACCACCCATTTTGGAGATGCGGTAAACTTATCGAAGTTGAGTCGGTCGATGATTCGGGAGCATCCGTATCCTCCCCGGGCAGCTATGATGGCCTTGATGGAAGAATCATCGAGCATCCTCTGAATATCGTCAATCCGTTCGGAATCGGTTGCTGAAAACTGATTGTAGGCACTTTTTAAAGTACTTCCCTCAATCACATCCAGGTGCCATTGATTTTGTAAAAGTTCGATACCTGGTTTAATGTCGTTGTAGTTGATCACGCTGGCAGGAGCAATGATTCCTATTTTGTCGCCTGGTTGCAGAAAGGGCGGATGTTGAATCTCAATCATGAAAAGTCAGCGAAAATCGGGAGCTAAGGATTTTTCGTTTGGAATGTGTTATTTGTTGAATCTCGGAAAGGAATGCTTGGTTGTCAATCTTGTATGGTGAATGAAGCGGTGTTAAATGAAAACCACATCGTCAACTAAATTCGTTTTCATCTCACGGTTGATCAGCTCTATAATTTTCGATTTGGCGCGAACGAGCTCGTTTCGTAACGGGGCTGATTCAATCTGAAGAAACAGCGTCCGGTTGTGGATATATACCTGCTTGGTCCTTGATCCGATGGCGTTACCCATAATCTTGTCCCAATGCGCCACTACATACGATTGGTCAAAACGGTTTCGAAGGCGGTAGGTGTCAATCATCCGGTCGATTGCTTCCTTTAACGGGGTAACGCCTGGTTTCCGGGAGGCCTTTTCTTTATCGAAACGGTAATGTTGTGCCATAGTTTGCAGAGATAATCACAAAGGTAAAAACTTATAAGAGATTAAGTGGAGAATTGTAATTGTTAATGATGAATTGTCGATGGCTGAGGCTCCTGTTTACCGGGGGTGGGTACTGCGCTCATCAAATCCGTGGTGACGTGCAAAAAATGCTTGACTTATTATTGTGTTGATATTGAGTTGGTTATTTTTTTGAGAATGCATGTAGCATGGTTGTCTGCTATGATATTTTGCTCATTGAGCATAATCAAACAGTTACGCTTTACCGCCTGACCCGGCCTTATTTTAACAGAAAAATGGCGGAGCTAAATTTTTCAGATGCAGATACATATTTTTGGAAATAAGTTAATGAGCTAATCATTTAAGTTTTAAATAATTAGGAATGGAGGGGCAAGCAAAGCTAACGGCTCCTTGCCTACGCCTTTTTGAATAAGCCCATTAAATTCGGGGTAGTGCCAACAATTATTTGCATTTCCCGGTGTCCGGGCTTAATATTGCATCATCAAGTCAATTGCTTCACTTAATAGCGATTGATTTATAAAGAAGAGGCGAGAGAATGGGCTCAATGAACCTCTGGCAACCTGCTACCACTTTGGAGAAAGGTGCTAAATCCCACCTAAGTTATTAGGGGATATAAAATCAATTCGTGTATGAACTTACTGTTAGAAATTTCCGTAAGCCGGATGGCTTTAATCTCATAGCTGGTATAGAATTCATTTTCTATTAAGCCAAATACCGTATGTCCCTAAATGTAGGGTTTACCGGTACTTAAATGTTATTTTGACTTAAACCTTGTGCCTGGGCACTTATGCAAGCGGAACAAAAGATTTACAAATATCCATACCCGTATGTTCTGGAAATGGGGCGGGAGCTTCCAGGTTTCGAGCTGGCTTACACAACATACGGCGTTCGTAATGCAGATGACAGTAATATCATCTGGATTTGCCACGCACTTACCGGAAGTTCCAATGCGTCCGACTGGTGGGATGGGCTGGTAGGGGAGGGCAAATATTTTAATGCCGAAGAGCACTTTATTATTTGTGTCAATGTGCTAGGTTCAGCGTATGGATCCACGGGTCCGCTTTCGATGAATCCTCAAACCCAAAAGCCTTATTATCGGGATTTTCCAACACTAACGGTCCGGGATGTGGTCGGAACCCTTGAAATTTTACGTCAGGAGCTTGGAATCAGGAAGATTAAAATTTGTATTGGTGGCTCTCTGGGCGGGCAACAGGCCCTCGAATGGGCGGTGGAAGTTCCGGATCTTTGCGAAGAGCTCATCGTCATTGCCGCCAATGCACTGCACTCACCCTGGGGTGTGGCTTTCAATGAATCCCAGCGAATGGCCATCGAAGCCGATCCAACTTACGGAGACGAAAGTCCATCGGCCGGAAGTATGGGGATGCGGGCAGCCCGTTCGGTAGCCTTGCTTTCTTACCGCAACTACGATACCTATAATTTTACACAAGCAAGGGATAATCCCGATCAGATCGACGATTTTAGGGCATCCTCGTATCAGAAATATCAGGGCGATAAATTTGTGAACCGTTTCAATGCCTATTCTTATTGGATACTTTCCAAGATCATGGACTCTCACAATGTGGGCAGGAATAGGGGCGGTATAGTCCATGCGCTAGGGCTGGTAAAAGCGAAAACGCTGGTGCTCGGGATTAAGTCAGATTTGTTATTCCCAATCTCTGAACAGCAGTTTTTAGCAAGACATATACCGGATGCTGTTTTTCAGGAAATAGATTCACTTTATGGGCACGACGGCTTTCTGATAGAATACAAACAGCTCACGCAGGTGATCCGAGCCTGGGAGGAAAGCAACGGGCAATTGCAAACGGCAAGGATCTGAGGGCTATCCTATGACAGAAATAAAAAAGGAGCAAGCCGATCACAGCTTGCTCCTTTTTTATTTCCTTGGCATCAACATTGCTACTTCGTCATTTCCAACAATGCCTCTGGCTCATTGGTGGTGATGTAATCTACTTTGTTGTCTAGGAAGTACTGCATGTCAGCCTTGCTGTTTACGGTCCAGACGTTGGTTACGAGCCCGTTTTCCTTCGCCTCCCTGATGTATGATTCATGCTTTTTGAAAACACCGAGATGATAATCAATGCCATCCAGGCCCGCAGCCTTGATCTCTGCGGGGGTTTTGTCTCCGTTCAGATATTGAACATGCGCTTTGGGGGTCAACTGCTTCACTTTCAGGCAAACGTCATAATCAAATGCGATGTAATCGGTGATCTTTCCCACTTTCAGTTCTTTCACCAATGCCACACATTTTGTAGCCAGCGCCATAGATCTTTCTTTGCCCAATCGGGAGGTTTTAATTTCCAGAATAAGCCTTGTTTTCTTTTGGTTGGCACCAGCTTTAAGATAAGCCTCAAGAGTCGGAAGGTTTTCTCCGTTGCTTAGTTTTATTTCAGAGAGCTCCTTCGCACTGGTTTTTTCAATATCCGTTCCTTTAATGGTATGGTCGTGATTGACAAATAATACGGAATCTGCCGACATGTGTACGTCAAACTCGCTCCCATAACATTTGAGTTTAATCGCATGCTCGAGTGCACCGATTGAGTTCTCTGTGGCGCCGGTATTTTTCCAGGCGCCCCGGTGCGCGATCACTTTGTTTTTACTCTGGGCCATACTTTCAAAAACGATACAAAGCAGTAAACCTGCAAGAATCAAAAGTGAATTTTTATTCATTTTACTAAAAGGTTGGATATGCATTTGGGCAGGCAATATAACGCCTTCGCTATACTTCTGCATGATCATTCTGTTAAGAAAGGCTTTTGGTTAAAATTATTACCGCTCAAAATATATCCAGTCCACATTGAAAAGCCCCCTCTTTGTTTTGTCGGGATTGGTGAATATGAAATACAAATCCTGAACGCCATTGGTCGGGTTAATGGGCGTTTCCATTTCCAGCCAGCCCTGTTTCGGATCCTTGGCCTTTCCCGGTGGAACTTGTAATTTGCCCACGAGCGCACCATCCTTGCGGGTTACCCGGATTTCTATCGTTCCACCTTCACCATCCTGCTGCACCCTGAACCGCATTTTGCTGATGTGGGTAAGATCTGTTTTTTTGAAACTAACATATTTCCCATTTCCGCCGGGTACGTAAGTCACAAAATCGGTATTCAGGGTGCCGATACCAACGCTTACATTTCCCTCTTCGTAATCTTCGATCTGAACCAATGGATTTCTCAATACAAGATGATTTCCGGCTTTCAAGGGTTCAATACCATTCGCTCCCTGGTCCGTGTAAGCAGCCTGTATCACATAGACGCCATCAGTTTGTGTGTCGGAGTGCTCCCTCAGATTCAAAGTTCCTGATAAGGGAAAAGCAGTTTCGGGTTTTTCCAGAGAAAGTATGTAAGTGGCAATCTCCTTCGCATCCTTTAGGGGGAGATCGGGGTGTGGCGGCATCGGGTAAGTTCCCCAGTTGCCGCTTCCGCCCTTGATAATCTTTGTGGCGAGCAATTCATTTGCATCGTCCTGGCCCTGGTATTTTTTTGAAATGGCTTTAAGTGCAGGGCCAATGCTTTTGGTATCCATTGTATGGCATGCTTTACAATCGAGTGATGCATACAATTTTTCGGTCGCAACAAACTTCATATTCCCGTGATTGGCGCCAGACAGGGCCGCCGCCAGATCCGATTTTGATGCCAGGTAATTAAAGCTTGCCGATATTTTCTTGGCGTCAATTTTTTTGTCTTCTGCGTCTTGAATGTTGATTTTGTAGTCCAGTTGAGTGCCATCCCAATAGAAACTCTTGTTGGTATTGCTGCTGATGGACACCACAGGCGGCGTATTTCCCACCTTAATCTGCTGCGTAGCCACACCAGCACCACCGTGATTGTCGGAAACGGTAAGAGCGATATTGTAGATGCCAGCTTTTCTGAATGAATATTCGATTTCTTTGCCTTTCAACTTTTGTGTTCCAATTTTCCATTCATAAGTCAATTGGTCACCCTTGTCGTAATCGTGTGAGTTGGCAGCGGAAAGGGTTACGCTCATCGGTGCCGGTCCCACGGTTTTGCTGGTAACGATGCTGGCCACAGGGTTACGGTTACCTTCGGAATATTCAATGCGAAGTAAACCGGCGTCGGCGCTTTTTGCAAACCAGTTGGTTCCATAGGCCAGCATATAAATGGCGCCGTCTTTGGCAATTTGCATATCCATCGGTGCCATTACTTTTAAATGCGGGAGAAATGGCTCCATAGCCACATAGTTACCCTCACTATCCAATGTAACGGCCATGATCCATTTCCTCACCCATTCATAAATAAAGAGCTTTCCGTTGTAGTAATCCGGAAGCTTGTATTTAGCATTGGGGTAGAGGTCACTGTAATATACAGGGCCGGCCATTGCGCTTGCCGCACCTTTTCCCACCAGGGGCCACCGTTTGGACGCACCTTTGCCGTACCAGATCATTGCGGGCTGGGCGGGGGGCAGGTTTTTTATACCTGTGTTGTTGGGGGAATTGTTCACAGGGCGAAGCGGATCCTGCTTCGGGCCTTCTTTTTTCGTTTCGAAATCGTATTTCGGGAAACCTTCATTATTGCCCAGGAAGTATGGATAGCCGAAAAACCCCGGTTTTCGCGCCTGGTTAATCTCATCGTAACTCAGCATACCCTCTTCAGCCGGGATCATCGTGTCCGGGCCTACGTCACCCCAGTATACAAATTTTGTTTTGGGATCCACAGATACTCTGAAAGGATTTCGGCAACCCATTACATACACCTCAGGCCTGCCCTGTGATCCGTCTTTTGGGAATAAATTGCCTTCCGGGATAGCATAAGTACCGTCAGGCAGTGGTTTTATTCTCAAAATTTTTCCACGAAGATCGTTGCTGTTGGCAGTGGTTCCCTGATCATCGGAAAGCTGGCGTCCGGGCCTTTCGTCCGTGGGGTTGTGGCCTTCGATTTCTTCTGCATTGGTATTGTCGCCGGTGGACATGTAAAGCAACCCGTCGCTGTCAAAAGTAAGATACCCTGCCGAATGGCAGCAGTAAGTACGCTGCGTAGGCACTTCCAGAAGGTTTTTTTTTGATCGTAAATCCAGCTGATCGCCATTTAAATTGTACCTGGTCAGCTGGCTCACATTCCTGGTTCCTGCCAGTCCGTAATAGAAGTAAATCCAATGGTTTTCTGTAAACGATGGATCGGCAGCTACACCCAGCAGTCCGTCCTCGATTCCACTGTACACATCAAACTGTGTAATGGTTTTTAATAGTTTTTCTTTCGCATTATACAGCTTTACTGCACCCTTGCGCTCCACAATCACCACATTGAAATCTGGCAATATGGCCATTCCCATGGGTTCATCCAGTCCCTGGGCGAGCAGCATGTGTGTAAAGCGACTGCTATCTGGCGGCGAAGTTGTTTTTCCGAGTGTTGTGAGGTTAAGCAGATCTGAACCTTCCGGTGGTAAGACGGGTGGGGCGACCAGCATTTTCGACCTTGAATGTTGTTGAGAAATGAGTCCGGAATGCAAAAACATGCATCCGGCCAAAAATAGTGAGCTGAGTATTTTAACAGGGTTCATCTAAGGTGTTGTCTTGGAACTAGCCCAAAAGGGTTAGGATTAAGCTAATGTAAGGAATTTCGTAAAATTATCATTTTACCATTGAAATTCTCATGACTGCTGTATGTTATTGCCCTGTTTATATACGCTGAAATTCGGTAGGTGTAACGCCCTCGCTTCGCTTGAATAATTTCGTGAAATAGTTAAGGTTATTGAATCCCGATTGGTAGCAAGCCGCTGATACGGAGGTTTCCGGATTGTTGAGAAAGCTCTTGGCCAGCTCAATCCGCTCTTTTATAATGTATTCAACAGGCGAAATGCAATGCGTTTTGCGGGTAACAACTCAATCAAAAACTTCGGGTGATTGGTCAGGTTTAAGTGCCCGATTGTATTTCTGTTTTCCATTACATCTGCTTTTTAGTGTGTTAGGCATTCTTTTAGCCAACTGGTGACTCATGCTTTCTTACCGTTAGTATCACTTGTTTTGAGGTGGGTGTATTGCTCTTCTCTGCTACACTGGTTATGGGTACGAGCACGTTGGTCTCGGGAAAGTAGGTAGCAGTACATCCTTCGGGGATCGGGTATTCCACCACGATGAATTTGCGGGCGACACGTTCTGTCCCCTCATGTTTGTTGTATAGATCCACCACATCGCCTTTCACAAGTCCCCGATCCCTCATGTCTTTGCTGTTCATGAGTATCACCCGTCGTTCGTTGTATATTCCTCTGTATCGGTCGTTTAAGCCGTAGATGGTGGTGTTGAACTGGTCATGGCTGCGGATGGTCATCATCATCAACTGGTTTTCTTTCAGTTCCATGGTCGTCACGGGTGCCACATTGAAGTGCGCTTTCTGACTGGTGGTTTCAAAACTGCCTTCCCGATTACAATTTGGGAGGTAAAAACCCGCAGGCTCGCGAACCCTACGGTTGTAATCCTTAAAGCCGGGGATAGTCCGTTCGATATCTTCACGGATCAGGTCGTAATTATTGGCGTATTTATTCCAGGATACCCTGGATCTGCTTCCCAGCGTAGCTTCCGCCAGTTTACATACAATAACCGGTTCGCTCAGCAGCGTTTCTGAGATGGGTTTCAGTACACCTTTCGAAGATTGAATCACACCCATCGAATTTTCGCAGGTTACAAACTGGTTTTCGCCGTTGATCATGTCCTTATCGCTACGGGCAAGGCAGGGCAAAATAATTGCCTCTGCACCATGAACCAGATGGCTCCGGTTCAGCTTGGTGGAAACGTGCACAGTTAACAAGCATTTTCTTAAGGCCGCGGCAGTAAAGGTCGTGTCCGGAGTGGCAGAAAGAAAATTACCGCCCATCGCGAAAAATATCCTTGCTTTCCCTGCATGCATGGCCTTTATGGCCTCCACGGTATCATATCCATGATTTTGTGGTGGGGTAAAACCGAAATTGCTTTCAATGGATGCCAGCAATTTTTTCGATGGTTTCTCATAAATACCCATGGTGCGGTCGCCCTGTACGTTGCTGTGGCCTCGAACCGGGCAGGTTCCTGCACCAGGCTTGCCGATGCTTCCTTTCAGCAAAAGCAGGTTCACTACTTCCTTAATGGTGTCCACAGCATTTTTATGTTGTGTCAATCCCATTGCCCAGCAGGCGATAATCTTCGTTTTGTGTTTAAGAATCTGTACTGCTTCCTGAATCTGGCTCATAGGCACTCCGGCAATGGTGGCCAGTTCGGCAGGATTGTATTTCAAAAGGTGTTTTTGCAAATCATTAAAACCGGTGGTATTTTTTTTAATAAAATCAAAGTCAAGCACTGAGCCCGGCGATCGCTCATCCTCTTTTAGCAATAAGATCTGAATTGCTTTCAGTAGCGCCATGTCGCCATTTATTTTGACCTGTAAAAAAAGGTCGGTAAGCTCCGGGCTCATATTCAGAATTCCTTTAACAGTCTGAGGATTGTTAAAGCCCATCAGTCCGGTTTCAGGCAGGGGGTTGATAGAAATAATCCTGGCCCCGTTTGCTTTTGCCTTTTGCAAGGCAGTCAGCATTCTCGGATGGTTGGTGCCTGGATTTTGACCAAGAATCACAATTACTTCGGCTTCATAAAAGTCTTCCAGTTTTACTGAGCCTTTACCTATCCCCAGCGACTCGCCCAATGCTACTCCACTGCTTTCGTGACACATATTGCTGCAATCCGGCAGATTATTGGTGCCGTATTCCCGTATAAAAAGCTGATACAGAAATGCTGCCTCGTTACTGGTGCGGCCAGAAGTGTAGAAAATCGCCTCGTCGGGGCTGGCAAGGCTATTCAGTGAGGCACCAATTTTAAGAAAAGCGGTGTCCCAGGAAATAGGCTCATAATGTGTGCCTCCCTTGCGAAGGTACATAGGCTCCGCTAAACGTCCTTTACCTCCAATTTCATAGTCTGATAAGCCGGCAAGTTCCCGGACTGAATGATCTTTAAAAAAAGCCGCATCCAGTTTTTTTGTGGTCGCCTCTTCTGCAATGGCTCTGGCTCCATTTTCGCAGTATTCGGCCACACCCGACCGTTCATCATCCGGATCAGGCCATGCGCAGCTCGGGCAGTCGAACCCTCCTTTTTTGTTCAGGTTCCAGAGTGCTTTCATTCCCCGCCCTAATCCTGCTTCGGAGACAACTTTTTCAAAACTTGAAACTACCGCGGGAATACCGGCAGCCACTTTTTTGATGTTTCCCATTTTGAGCCCGGTAAAATCCTCCGGATTTTCTGCGCCTTCTTTGGCGAAAATATCTTCACTCATATGTTTCAACAGGTTTTATTAGGGTTTTCATATTGATCCGATTGATCCTCCGTGGTACGGTCCAGGCACTTGAAGTCCTTCTCGATCAACAAATACATGGTGTCCGTAGCGGCGGTATGTACATGTGCTTCAAAACCAACAATGTCGTTGATTGCCCAATCCTCCACATAGCTTGCTGGTATTTGCATGGTGATCTTGCCATTTTCAAATGAGGCCGTCAACTGGTCGGCCTCAAAAGATTGTTTTACTTCATAGGAAAAGACCGAGCCACCAAAGTTTGTAAATTCGGTAACAGCTCCCTCGTCAGTGAGTTGCCTTACATCTGTTTGCGACAATCTGAACCGGATCGAACTGCCTTGAATACGTATTTTCATAATGTTTCGATTCTTTCGTAGCCAGAATATATGTTAAATGTCTCTTTCCGCATAAACCCTGCAAGGGTGATGCCGCTTTCTTCGGCCAGCTGCACCGCAAGGCTCGACGGAGCTCCAATGGCAACAATGATTTGGATGCCCGCCATGGTTGCCTTTTGAATGAGTTCAAAGCTTGCTCGTCCACTTAGCAAAAGGATGCTATTGTTTAGCGGCATTTCGGCTTTTAAAAATGCAGATCCCAGTACTTTATCCAAGGCATTGTGGCGCCCCACATCCTCACGGAGCAGGAGAAAGGTGCCTTCCAGGTCAAAAAGCGCAGATGCGTGCAGCCCTCCTGTTCGGAGGAAAACGCTTTGCTGTTTTTCTAATAGGTGGATCAACTCCAGAAGTACATGACTTTTCACAGTTACCGCATGGTTTTGTTTTCCATAAACGGAGTTTGTTTTAATTGAATCAATGCTGGATTTGCCACATACACCACAGCTGGAAGTCGTGTAGAAATTCCGCTCTGTGGTGGATAAATTGGGTATTACCCCATCGTTCAGTGAGACCAAAACTTTATTATTTTCCACTGCACTGATTCTGGCATTTTTGATCTGGCCTGGTTGCTGAATGATCCCTTCGGTAAATAAGAAGCCAACGGCCAATTCTTCATCGTTGCCCGGTGTGCGCATCGTTACGGAGATGCTTTTTCTTACACGAATGCCATCCACCATATATGAAAGCTGGATCTCGAGTGGCTCCTCAATGGCCAGTACATCTTCTCGGTCAATTATTTTGTTTAAGAAAACGTGCTTAATTTTTTTAGTTACAATTGAATCTTCGTCAATCATCTGCATTCTGATTTTAGTTTTTCTATTAACAGTCTGGCCTGCTGAAATTGCTCAAAAGTATCTATGCTTGTCATTGTAGCCGGGTTGTTGGGTGTGTATTTTTCAGCATGCTGTGATCTTAAAAATTGTTGAAGAGCATATTCGCCCCTTCTAAAACAACCTTGAAGAAGTGAGGCGCATTGGCTGGAATACCAGGCCAGGAGTGGTTCATATCGCTGTTCGGAGTTGTAAAAGGCGGAGGCAACCTGCTTTTTCGGTATGGCTTTCATAAACAATTCCAATGTTTCCATTCCCAGAAAAGGGTAATCGCAGCCGATAACCAAAAAATCTTTTTCCGGATATAAAGAATAAGCTGTTAGCAGTGCCGCCATAGGTCCAATGTTTTCATATTCAGATTTATCCTCCATAATCTCGTAGCCGGGAAGTATATTTTCAGACTGGTTTTTATTACAGCAAATATATACCCGCTCGCAAATCGGATCCAGCATTTTATATACATGATACTGCTGTGGTCGGTCGTGGTAAACCAGCAGCCCTTTTTCGGTTCCCATACGCTCGCTCATTCCGCCACATAGTACAAGGCCATACGGTATGCTTGCTTTCTGATACATGTTTATCCTCACTTGATGTTTCAGGAATTTTTGGTTTTTACTTTCGTACTGACCTGTTCATTCATTTTATAAAGTTAAGCGGTAAAAAGCAGTCGCATTCATTAGCTTCGCTGTTAATGGGTATTTTGGGAGTATTGTTATATAAATTGGGAATATTGTTCAAATGTCAAAGGTGTACTTGTGCCTAAATTTGATAATATTTATTTAACTTTATAAAATTCTAAGACTATGAACATTTCATTGAAACAAGCCGAAGCCGTGGTTAACGCTGCAAAAAGTAAAGCAATGGAGTTGAATACACTGATGAATATTGCCGTGGTGGATTCAGGTACCAATCTTGTGGCCTTTGTTCACATGGACGAAGCATGGCTGGGATCGATTGATATTTCGCAGCGGAAGGCACGTACCGCCCGTTATTTTAATATGGACACCGGAGCGATCGGTGCACTGTCGCAGCCTGGCGGGCCGCTATTTGGTATCGAACATTCCAATGGAGGTGTAATTACATTTCCCGGTGGTGTTGTGATCAAAAATACAAACGGGGAAATAATCGGGGCAGTGGGTGTTTCAGGAAGCACAGTAGAAAACGACCACCTCGTGGCGCAGGCAGGTGCAGATGTATTTAAATAGCCTTTGGAATGGGACGATTGGGCTTTGATCATTTTGTGATTTTCGATTTTTCCTGTGCCAATTAGCTGAAATTGAATCAGTAAACAGACCATAAATTTTTTTGAATCAATTATCTTAAACCTTTAAAGCATACCAATATGTGTCAGAATCATGGAGTAGCTTACATTAAACCCGGTGAAGTGGAAATTCAGGAAATAGAATATCCAAAGCTGGCTATCGGTGATCGCAAATGCGAACATGGAGTCATTCTTAAAATTGTGTCCACCAATATTTGTGGCAGTGATCAGCACATGGTGCGCGGCAGAACAACGGCGCCGGCGGGACTGGTTCTGGGACATGAAATAACCGGTATTGTAATTGAGGCAGGACGAGATGTTGAATTTATTAAAGTGGGTGACCTGGTGTCGGTGCCATTTAACATTGCATGCGGCAGATGCAGAAACTGTAAAGTAGGGCAAACGGGCATCTGCCTGAATGTGAACCCGGCGCGACCTGGTGCAGCTTATGGCTACGTGGACATGGGCGGTTGGGTAGGAGGCCAGGCAGAGTACGTGATGGTACCATACGCGGATTTTAATTTGCTTAAATTCCCGGACAAAGATCAGGGAATGGCCTATATCAAGGACCTCACGCTGCTTTCTGACATTTTCCCCACAGGTTTTCATGGCGCAGTCATGGCGGGGGTAGGTCCTGGATCCATTGTGTATGTTGCAGGTGCAGGGCCGGTGGGTCTGGCTTGTGCAGCTTCCTGTCACCTATTGGGCGCGGCAGTTGTGATCGTAGGAGATATGATCCAGGAAAGACTCGATCAGGCCAAAAGTTTTGGTTGCGAGGTGATAGATCTGACCAAAGATACACCTTTGGAGCAGGCCATTGCGGCCATCATCGGCAGTCCGGAAGTGGATTGTTTTGTGGATTGCGTCGGTTTCGAGGCAAGAGGACATGGATCACACTCTGACGAGGAGCGTCCTGCTACGGTTTTGAACACAGCGATGGCGATCACACGTGCTGGTGGAGCTATTGGTATTCCCGGCCTTTACGTAACGGGAGACCCAGGAGCAAAAGAGGATGATGCCAAAGAGGGTAGCCTGAAAATCAGAATTGGCCTCGGTTGGGCAAAGTCTCATTCCTTCTACACCGGTCAATGTCCTGTGATGAAGTATCATCGATCGCTTATGAATGCCATTCTTTATGATAAAATAAAAATTGCAAAGGCAGTAAATGTAGAAGTGATCAGCCTGGCAGATGCCCCGAGAGGATACAGGGATTTCGATAAAGGTGCTGCCAAAAAGTTTGTGATTGACCCGCATAATATGATTATGAATTAGTGAGATGTGACCGGGCCGGGCGGATGTGAAATGGGAGAGTGAAATGTGAAATGGGGTGCAATTTGCTGAAAGCGGAGTAAATGTGTGTAGGATTGGACAAGGTGCATCTGACTTTATGTAACATTGAACATTTGGTGTAGATTGAGAGGCTTTCGAAAGAAGGCCTCTTTCTTTTTGGTAATTCCCGACGACAAATCATAATTTTCGGAAAAGAAGCGCTAACTTACTTTATGGAAAAAGGCGACGTCACCATCTTAAAAAAGAAACCGATTTATCCGGTAAGCTCTGAGCTCCGGAAATATCTGCGTGCCTATAACCGGGAGGCGCGGTTACCAATCGGATACAATGACCTGCTCAATTTTTATGAATCGTTTCCAGTGATGGACAAAAGTGGAAAGGATACGCTTTGGGAATGCCCCTTGTACCCACCACACGAGATTGAACGAATCAACAGTGGCCTCAAAAAAGCTTATGCGATGCTCAAGGCCTCTGGGAATCTTCGTATCGTTGAACATAAATACATCGACCGGATAGACTACTGTAAATTTGGGAACTCCAATCCTTTCCGTATCAAAATCGTAAATCGCCTGAATGATATCTACGATTACTTCTATGTAAAAAAAGCGGATGCTTCCAGAATTTATGGGCTCGAACTGGAGGAGATTTTTTCGCCCAATCAGGTGAATTATCTGGTGGATGAGAATACATTGATCGAGGAACACATTGCGGGCATACCGGGTGATGTATTCGCAAAAACACGTCTGGATCAAACGGATTACAACCCTAAAAGGATCGCAAAGGAGTTTGTGAAGTTTAACGAGCGCTGCATGATCACGCTCCTGGGCGATATGAGAGCCTATAATTTTGTAATGCAGATCACGCCCGACTTTGATGATTTTCAGTTTCGTCTCCGCGCCATTGACTTTGATCAGCAGTTTTATGAGGGAAATGTAAAGGTATACATGCCCCAATATTTCAAAGAGAATCGTCCTTATGTAGAGCTCGCCATGGAGCACCTTACCGACAAAACGGTTTTGCAATACCAGCAGGAGGAACAATCCTCGATTATGTACCAGGCCAGGAGCGAAAAACACAGGCTGCGGGAGCTGCGTGACGTATCCAAAAAGGACAATATTTCCACACCCGCCAATATCCACCAACTTGCGTCCGGCCTTGCCAAACACTATGGCGACCCACATTATCACACCTGTGAGAGCATGACCGATATTATTGAGCTGAATATTAAGAATGTGATTCGGCAGGTGATTGCTTAAGTAAAGCCTTGTTTCTGTTGGCATATCCGTATCTTTACGGAACCATTCAGCCTCCTGCGGCTGTTGGTAATTTTCAAACTATAATAAATCGGAAGGCATTCAACCTTCGGCGGATTATCAAAATGAGTAAACACGGAAGAATCCTGGTCGCCATGAGCGGCGGTATTGACAGCTCGCTAGCAGCTGTGATGTTACACGAGCAAGGTTATGAGGTCATTGGCATGACCATGAAAACCTGGGATTACGCCAGCAGCGGCGGAACCAAAAAAGAAACAGGATGCTGTTCTCTGGACTCCATCAATGATGCCAGAAGCATCGCCGTTGAACTTGGTTTCCCCCATTACATACTCGATATCAGGGCCGAGTTCGGTGACTATGTCATCGATCATTTTACCGGTGAGTACCTCGAAGGCCGAACACCCAATCCATGTGTGCTGTGCAATACGCATATCAAATGGGACGCACTTCTTAAACGCGCAGACCGGCTTGACTGCGAATCCATTGCAACAGGGCATTATGCCAACATACAGTTTCAGGAGGGTCGTCACTACGTTTCCAGGGGCATAGATAGCTGGAAGGATCAAAGCTATGTGCTTTGGGGGGTTTCTCAGGAAAGTCTGAGTAGAACAAAACTGCCACTTGGATATTTGCATAAATCGGAAATCCGCGAAATGGCGCGTGAAAGGGGTTTTATTGATCTTGTAAATAAGGCGGAGAGTTATGAAATATGCTTTGTGCCCGACAATGACTACCGAGGTTTTCTGAAGCGCCGCATTCCAGGGTTGGAAGCAGAGGTGGCGGGTGGAAACTTCGTATATGCGGATGGAACGGTGGTAGGGAAACATGAAGGTTACCCATTCTACACCGTAGGTCAGCGCAAAGGGCTTGGTATTGCCCTGGGAAGGCCCGTATTTGTGACCGAAGTCCGCAAGGAAACCAATGAGGTGGTATTGGGTGATTTGCCCGATCTGTTCCGGGATGGAATGATTGTAGGTAAGCTCAACTGGCAAAAATATGATGGTCTGTCGCAACCTTTGGAGACGGTCACCAAGGTACGTTACAAGCATGACGGTACACCTGCCTTATTGATTCCCGAAGAGCCCGGAAAGATAAAAGTACATTTTCACGATGGCGTTAATGGAATTGCCCCAGGCCAGGCCGCGGTTTTCTACGAAGGCGACGACGTCGTAGGTGGCGGCTGGATCATGAAGAACTTCCGGCAGGAAGCTGGAAATTAGGGCTGTAAAAGGAGTTAAGATGTTAAGAGGACTTAAGAAGTTAAGAGAAGTTAAGAGGAGTTAAGAAGTTATGGAGTTAGGTGCTAACTAGGGTAACCAAACGCCAAATAACGACTTGATTTTTAGTTATTTGCGACAAAAATTAACCCCGAAAAAGCCCAATGCTGGGATATTTCGGGGTTTTTGTTTATCTTAAGGTTACCAAGCTTTAACATAAACATATGCAAATTACACTTTTTCCTGCTGATTTTCACTACTCTTCAAAATGGTACATTTTCAAGGAGTCGGAACTAGGTAAGATCCATGCTTCTATCAATTGGGACGGTTTGTCCGAGCTATTACCAGAGAAAAAGACGCTCCGCGGATCACCTTCCTGGCTATCTTCAAAGGGGTTGTTTGGCCTGATGTTTCTTAAACATTATACTGGGCTTAGTGATGAAAAGTTAGTTGACCGTTTTAATACGGACTGGGCAATGCAGTTGTTCTGCGGAGTACTATTAGCTGAAAATGAATCAATTAAGGACAATTCATTTGTGTCAAGGATAAGATCTTACTTAGCAAAGCATGTGAGTGTGGAACAAATGCAGCAAAAAATGCTAGAAAAGTGGAAACCGAATCTCGAGAATAGTCACGTGATGCTTGCTGACGCGACGGCTTACGAAAGCTATATTCGGTACCCGACCGACGTTAAGCTGCTGTGGGAGTGTTGTTTATGGCTATGGGACAAAACCATTCCTAATGTATGCAACAGCTTTAAGCTTAAAGTTCCAAGATCCAAGTTTGATCAGCAGAGGAAAAAATGCTTGATATACAGCAAGTTAAAAAGGAAGTCGCGACGCAAAACGAAAACTCGAAAACTCTCACTATTACATCTGGTTGAGAAAGGTATAGAGAGTCTGCAACAACTTCTGAATCAAACGCAAGGCGGCAAACTTTCCGCAGCAGATTATGCTCGTATTCGTACTATTAAGCTGATTTTACAGCAACAAAGGCAGCTATTCAACTACCCAGGCGTAAAGATTAAAGATCGTATAGTTTCCCTTGCTAAACCATATGTAAGGCCTATAAAACGAGGAAAAGAAAACAAAGATGTGGAATTTGGAATGAAGGTTCACATGAATCAGGTAGACGGTATTAATGTGATCGAATATGCTAGCTTTAACAATTTTAATGAATGTAAAAGACTGAAAATAAGTATATTAAAGCACAAAAAACATTTCGAAAAATGTACTCATATATCGGCAGACAGGATTTATCCGACCAATGAAAATAGACGTTTTTGCACAAGTCGTAAACTCATCACGAATTTTGACAAAAAGGGACCAAGGAAAGAAGATAAACAGGAAAAACAAATAAAAGGAATTCTCAATAAAGCCAGAAGCTCATCAATGGAGGGCAGTTTTGGAAACGAGAAAAACCATTATCTACTTCGAAAAATCAAAGCCAGAAGTAAAGGAACCGAAATGATATGGCTATTTTTTGGTGTATTCACCGCAAACGCGGTTAAAATGGCTAAAAAAGCTCCGACAGTGCAAACGTTCCCAAAAAAGCAAGCTGCGTAATTCTCAATAGCGCAAACGAAAAATCTAACCTTGTAAGTTGGGGAGGATAGTTATGTCCATTTAATTCATAAACTGAAGCAGTAGGCCATATTAAGTCACCAAAATTGTACTTTTCCCATACGACACCCTCAATCAAAAACTAAAACTCCCCAATCGAATCCTGAGACTACACGCCAAGGAGATCGACAAGGGAATTTTCAAGGGAGGCCCAACTACTTTTAACTCCTTAACTCCTCTAAATTCTTAATTATACAATCCGCTGTCTTACCGCTTCATACAATACAATTGAACTGGCAGCAGACACATTCAACGATTCGACTTTTCCGGTTAACGGTATTTTTGCACCACTATCGGCCAGTTGAATAAATTCCTTGGATATTCCGTCTTCTTCTGACCCCATGATGATGACCGTGGGGATCTTAAAATCAATATCATAAAGGGACTTGTCGCCTTTTTCAGTACAGGCGATGATCTGAAGTCCGCTGTTTCGCAGATAAAGTAGTGTTTCGTACAAATTGGGTTCACGACACACCGGCAGGAAATTCAACGCCCCCGAGGATGTTTTCATCGCATCTGCGTTGATCTGGGCTCCACCTTTCATTGGTACTATCAATCCCTGTACGCCCGCACATTCGGCGGTTCGGGCGATGGCCCCAAAGTTTCGAACGTCTGTGATTCTATCCAGGAGTACAAACAAGGGCGTTTTGCCCTCTTCGTACACTTGAGTAAGTACATTATGCAAAGGCATGTACTGAATCGGAGATACAAAACAGATGACACCCTGGTGATTTTTACGGGTTACTCGGTTCAGTTTTTCAACCGGGACCCGCTGATATGGTATTCCGAGCTCCTTAGCCAGCTTTTCAATTTCTGAAAGCCCTAATTCTCTTTGAATAAATAAACGTTCAATTTCCTTTCCCGAACGAAGGGTTTCAAGTACAGACTGTGTGCCAAAGACCATATCGGCCTGAGACTGTCTTGGGGCGGGTTTTCTTACCGTATAGTTCCGTTTCTCCATGCTTCTACTACCGGATACCAAATGGGCTGATACTCCGCATAGCGGACAAGCTCATAATGGTCATCCACGAATTGATTATTTCTGCGATTAAAAGTAAAATTAACATTTTGGGCATTACCACGCTGGTCATAAGTCCACACCTCACGGTCCTTGCTGCGCTGAACTTTATCCGGAGGACCGAGTATGATGTAAATCATACCCTTGTCCGTTTTCCATCCTTCTTTGTAAGACGTAAACAATTGGTTGGCTTCTTCCACACGTCCATAAAAAGACCGGATGGATTGTTGAGCCAACGGGGCATTGCCATTCATGAGTGTGAGCCAG
The DNA here is from genome assembly GCF_902506755.1 of Dyadobacter sp. 32. Taxonomy (GTDB): domain Bacteria; phylum Bacteroidota; class Bacteroidia; order Cytophagales; family Spirosomataceae; genus Dyadobacter. Next base: position 6,510,829 of record NZ_LR735258.1, read on the forward strand.
TATTTGTCCAGCGCCTTTTTGTAATCTTCTGCTTTTTTTATTTCATTGATCTCATTATTGGTACTCATGTACAGCAACGGCCCCAGCAGGAGTTCGGGCTTGGTCACTTTGGGGAAGCGCTCGTTTACCACAAGTATTCCCAAACCTTCCGATTGTGTGGTATCCGCAAAGATGTTGTAAAGGCCTTCCCGGGTAAAATTCAGCGGTTCGTTGGAATTGATGGTGAAAGAGCTGTCCACCGTCAGCGATTTCGAAACGCCACGGGAAGCAGTATTCATTGGGGAACCTGCTGCGTCGAAGCTGTGCTGATAGTAAAATACATGTAGCTTTTCGGTTGCCTCGTTAATTCTTTTAATCGTGAAGTTTTCCGTATTGCTGACATAATGACGTTGAAGGGGTTCTTTGGAGGATCCCGCATAAACCCCGAAAAGCTCGGATGCACTCTCTTTTTTAAATCTGATGGTAAGGTCATTCAAAACCTTCTTCAGGGTGCCCATCTGGCTTATTTCGCTTAACAGCACACCACTCTCTCGGTTAGGGCTTTTTACATCAAAACCAATTACAATCTTTCCGTTCACGCTGGATACATTGGAAGTTTCGAGCTTCACATTGCCATATCCGAGCCGGTCGCGGGTACCGTAGTCGGAGTAAATCACATAGTTAAGATTGTAAAGCTTACAGAATTCTTCCACCGAAACCGGATTTTTACCTTTGAAAGCATCTACATACAGGTACACACGGGTCATCGTGGTGTCGCGTAGCAAATACTTACTTTGAATAGCAACCAGCGATAATTCTTCCTTCACAGTCGCCTGTTGTTGCGAAGATGGCCGTACAGTGGCCTCTGGTAATTGCTTCATTGGCTTGCTGGATTTTGCACATCCGGCAATGATATAAACCGATAGAATGGTCAGGCAGAATTTAAAAAATGTGTTCATGGTAATATCTTCATTTTTCAAATAACGAAGTAAGGGGTAAATTTACCCAATAAAAAGCGAAGAAAATTATTTTTGTGAGCTTTTAGCCTTGAGCCAACCGCATTTAACACTTTCTGACCTGATACTTTACTCATGGAGCCGGCGAGAATAAGCACTAGAAATGTATTACTCGGTACTCCTTGGTGGCTTTGTAGCCTTTTTGATTTGATCCTCAATAGCGTCCCATTGGTCGTCACTTACCTCTTTAAGGAAGTTGAACTGTCCTCCTCCCAGTACTTCACCACCATCCAATGTAATCACTTCACCGGTGACGTATGCTGAAAAATCGGATACAAGGTAAGCCGCCAGATTGGCAAGTTCCTGATGATCTCCGACCCTTTGTAAGGGAATCCGGTTCTCGAAAGCGAATTTGTTGGCCAGTTCCTCAGGGAATAGCCTGTCCCAAGCTCCTTTGGTTGGAAATGGCCCCGGGGCAATCGCATTAAGCCGGATACCGTGATCGGCCCATTCAAATGCCAGAGACTTGGTCATAGTCAAAACACCCGCTTTGGCCATTGCTGATGGCACCACCCAACCCGAGCCGGTCCATGCATATGTCGTGGAGATATTTAAAACCGTTCCTTTGATTTTGCTTTCAATCCAGTATTTCCCTAGTGCCAGGGTGAAGTAATAGGTTCCTCTCAGAACGATGTCCACTACCGTATCGACCGCTTTATAAGACAGCCTTTCAGTTGGGCTAATGAAGTTTCCTGCCGAGTTATTGACCAATACTTCAACGGAGCCAAATTTTTCAATGGATTTTTGAATGACGTTTTCAATTTGTTCGGGCTTTCTCACATCGCATGCTACGGCCAGAACCTTGCCTCCGGTGAGTTCTTCCAGTTCGCGCGCAGTGCTTTCAATGACGTCTAACCTGCGACTGCAAATGACTACATTGGCTCCGAGTTTCAAAAAATAGGTAGACATGGATTTGCCGAGTCCGGATCCTCCGCCTGTAACGATGATGGTTTTACCTTCTAAGGCTCCGTCGCGGAGCATTCCCTGAGTATGTTGCATGATGGGTATCAATTAAATCTAAAATTTTCCTGTCAATTTCTGAATTTAGGCTCCTTTCTTTCAAGCTTGGATTGAACCGCAATCCGTAGGTCTTCGGACAATAGCATACCTGCGTTCCAGGTTGCTACATACTGGAGTCCGTCGTCTATGGAATGATCGCGGCTGTAATTCAGTACATGTTTGGTGCCGCGGATTGCCAGGGGTGACTTGGCAGCGATGTTGAGCGCAACTTCAAACACCGTTTTCATCAATGACTCGGATCCATCCTGACATGAATTGATCAATCCGATTTGTTCGGCCTCTTTACCATACACATTTCTTCCTGTAAAGGCCATTTCCCTCACAATGCCATGCGGAATCAAACGGGGCAATCGCTGTAATGTACCCAAATCGGCTACCATACCCATGTCAATTTCCCGGATCGAAAAATACGAATCGGTCGTTCCATAACGAAGGTCGCAGGCACTGATGATATCGACACCCGCGCCAATGCATCCCCCCGAAATGGCAGCAATGACAGGCTTGCAGCAGGCCTCAATCGCATTTATAGGGGCTTGTAAATTTAGAATTTCTCTACGGATATACTCCCGGCTCCTCGCTCCGCAGGCCTGACCACTTTCCGCGGTGATATCCTGAAATAAAGTCAAATCGATGCCGGAACAAAAGTGCTTTCCCTCACCGCTCAGGATAATTACCCGTACATCTTCACGGGTGTCGAGCATCTCAAAGGCGTTTTGTAAATCATTCCAGGCGCCGTGGTGTAGCGCATTCGCTTTATCAGGTCGATTGAAACGAACATGTGCCACATGGTTATTGACATCCAACAGGAGATTTTCGTAGGTCATCAGCTATAATTCTAAAGAGTTACCACAACCAGTTATTTAATTAGTATGCATGCATACTATGGCAAAGATATTGTTTTAGTTAAATATTTGTACTTTGTCAGGAAAAATAATAATAATCTACGGGTCGGTTTTCCGGCAGGTTTAAGTAAGCATTTTCGCAAAAAAACGTGTCATCTTGCTTCTCTTGTAAAATGATGAGCAAATGGAGAGGGGAAAGTTCTTTTTTCTGAAAGAAAATTCAGAACGGATAACCAACACCCAGATTTATGTTGAGGAAATTGCTTCTCGTACGATCGAATACGTTGCTTAAACGCTGAAAATTCAATTCATTCAGCACAAATCGTTGAGAATAAGGGTCGTAAACTTTGAAGCCAAAATCGAACCGCAGTACAAAGTAGGAGAGGTCATACCGGATACCAAAGCCAGAACCTATTGCTATCTCTTTAAAAAACTTGTTGGCCATCAGTTTTTGAGACGGATCGTCTGTGGATCGGTTGATATTCCAGACATTACCCGCATCGATAAACAATGCGTAATTAATGTCACCAAAAAAATTCGCCAGATGCCCTCTCCATTCAGCATTTCCTTCGAGGAGGAATTCGCCCGGAGCTTCAATGGATAAGTTATTTAATGTGATCCTGGGTTCTGATGAGCCGGGTCCCAGTCTTCTTGGCAGCCAGCCCCGCACGCTATTGGAACCTCCGGCAAAGAAGTATTTTTCATAAGGGGGTACTTTGCTGTCGCCATAACTGTATACCGCCCCGGTGTTTACCCTCGTGACAAAAGAACTTTTAGCCCCTGTTTTCCAATATTTGCGGTAATCGATATTGAACCGCAAAAACTTGTAAAATTGAAGCTCACCTTGTTTATCCTCAAAGATATTCTTGATGATCTGCTGTTGGCCAGGAAATATATTGAGGGAAGTTCCACCAGACTCCAGTGCAACCCTAAAGTATCTGGCATCCTTGGGTGGGCCGGCGATGGCGTTGGTGTTGTAGACGTAGGTGAAATTTACGCTGGATACAAAGGACTTCTGAAAACTGTTAATCAGGTTATTACCCTGAAGTTGAAGATTGTTCAATAATTCATTAAAACCCGGATCTATGGCCGATGTATTCAGGATATTGAGGTCGATGAAGGAGAGGTTGTACAGCTTTATGGTACTGGGTTGCCACGAATAGCCAAGAGATACTTTGGCATTGGTACGGGTGTACTCGGGTCTGTTCACGAAGTTGAACCCAAGACCTACCTGTGTTCGGGGATTGTACTTTTCTACCTTGGTATGAAAAAGGTGAAAGGGTAACAGCAGCTTGGGAAAAGTAAGGGAGGTATTGGCGTTAATCTCCTGGCTCCGGTTTACCTTGCGACTTCCTACAAAGCCCGGAACAAGCTCGATACCGCCCCGTATACCTGCTTCGAAATTTTCAAGTCCGTTAAAAACGTTACGAATTTTGTAGGAAAGATTGGCAAACGGTCCGGGAGCACCCTGGAGTTGGATCACATTCAGTCCCACATCAGCTGATACCTGATACTTTTCCAAGGGTACTGCTTTGTAGTGCACGTTGAGCAGGTGGTTTGCAGAGTCCAGAGGCGCATTCACAAACCGGAACTGGTCTGTCAACGCAAGCTGGCGCTGGGTATCCCTTTCCTTTTGCTGACTATACAATGCTCCGGGTTTTACCTGAAGTTTACTACTCAAAATATCTGGTGAAAACCTTTTATCGGCGAAAATGTACTTCACGGACTTGAACGTAACGGTGTCTTTCCGTACCAATGAGTCGGGCAGATTCTGAGGAGATTGTACTTCAAAATATACCGAGCCTATATGATATGGAATCAGCTGGTCCTCTTTAACGGGCAGGTCAACCCGGACACTTACATCGACTTTCTTAAATATACTGTCTGTTTTGGCATCAGAGAGGGTGTCATTCACAATGTAGTAAACATACTGCCTGGAAAAGCCAAAATATCCCTGGTTTCTGAGCAATGTTTCAATGCGTATTCTTTCGTTTTCGAACGAATCGCCATCGTACCGTGCGGTTTCCATCAACATGGCGTCTTTTCTGTTGGCAGATAATATGCTGTCGAGCAGTGGGTTTTTAATCTTGTATTCGATCTTATTTAAAATAGTGGGCCGATTCTCTTCGATCAGATATTTGACTCTGATCCGATGCTGAGCGGTGTCTGTGCGGTATCCGACCACATTTTCAAAGAAGCCATTATTGTAAAGATATTTTTGCATTTTATCGGCGTTCTTTTTTACGTCATTTTCTGCAAAATATACCGGAGCTTCACCGAGCACACGCATCCAGAAATTTCCTTCATCCACTCTCCTTTGCGCTTTTGCCAGCTTTTTCAAATAGCGGTTTTGAATCTTTTCCAGCTTTTTTACCGAATTCTGGGGATCGGCTAGTTCTTTCTGATAATTTTGTGTCAACTCAATGACCCTTCGTTGTTTTTCTTCCTTTTTGTAGAAAAGGGCTCCGAAACGATATAATCCAACATACGGGAAAAAAGGTAGGCCCAGAAATCGGCGGTTGGGTTTTTGAGGAATAAGCGCATCCAGATCGGCGTCCGGAATGACACGGTTGCCTTTGAATGAAGAATTTCCAAGGAAATACTGGTTGGGGCCGGTACCTGCTTTTTGGGCACAGCCCATCAGGCCCGCCAGAAAAAGGACAAAGTATCCGAAATAGATAATCCTATATTTGTTATTCAATGTTGTCAAAAAATCGTATAAAATTCATCAATGCGCTGAAAATCAAAAAATTCAGACAAAATTATCAGTCTTTCATTGTTGAAGGATCCAAAAGTGTCCTGGAGTTGCTGCGTTCAGATTTTGAGGTTGAATTCGTCTTGGGCACATCAGACTTTCAGCAAAAATACTCAAGTATTTTATCTCAACATCAAACAACTTTTGAAACTGTTACACTCAAGGAGTTGGAAGGATTAGGTTCTTTTCAAACGAATGATTCGTGCCTGGCCGTTGCCAGGTGTAAAGAAAATGTTTTTTTAGCTGTTGAAAATAAGGAATATGCCCTTGTATTGGACGATGTGCGGGATCCGGGCAATCTGGGGACAATCATTCGGGTTGCCGACTGGTACGGAATCGAAAAGATAATCTGCTCGCCGGATACTACTGATTTTTACAATCCCAAAGTCATTGCGGCGAGTAAGGGCTCATTTTGCCGGGTAAAGGTTTTTTATACAGATCTTGCCGAATACATGCAGCATCATGCGCCAGGTAAAGTTGTGGTTGGTGCTTTTCTGGACGGTCAGTCGCTTTATGAGTATCATTTCCCCGTCCAGGGCGGATTCATCGTCATGGGTAACGAATCCAATGGAATAGGGGAAGGTATGGAGCGGTGGATAACCAACAGGATTACCATTCCCCGGGTGGGATTGGCCGAATCTTTAAATGTGGGTATTGCTACGGCGGTGATGCTGGATAATTTGAGGAGGAAGTGATTGTGAGATGTGAGATGTGAGATGTGAGATGTGAGATGTGAGATGTGAGATGTGAGATGTGAGATGTAAGATGTAAGATGTGATCGGGCTGCAGGTTCGATTAAGAATTACGTTCGCTTTTTAAATTCACTACATTACGGCTTATTAGTCGTGGGCGGCTTTGTGAGATAGTTCATCGGCGTAGGCTTTTCCGAGGTAGGAATCGATTGCGTAGTGAGCCAGATACAGTATTGGCGTCATACAAATGGCTACAATCCCTTTGTACAGATAATTGATTGAACTGACCGAAAAAATCTGTTTTAAATCCCAGTTTCCAAACACGTAGAAGGCAACGGTGATGACCACAAAGCTGTCTATCAATTGAGAAAAGAGGGTGGACCCCGTTGCGCGAAGCCAGATCAGTTTGCTGCCTGTACGTCTCCGGAGCCAGCTGAATACAAATACATCAAGAAGTTGTCCCAAGAGAAAGGCCGTTATGGATCCGATCATAATGCCCATCCCCTGATTGAAAATGCGATAAAATGCGTCGTTGATGTTAAACGTGTTGCCTTGTTTGTCGGTATTATTTACGTCCAGCCAAAACTGGGCCGGGGGTAATTGGGTAGCGATAAAGACGGTAATGAACATGTAAACGATAAAGCCAGCGGTGAGAAAGGAAATTCGTTTTACGCCTTTTCTACCAAAATATTCATTAATAATATCGGATGTAATGAATACGATCGGCCAGTTGATCACCCCGGCAGTCATATTGAAGTCAAGACGTTCACCACCTATCAGTAACTGAGCGGGTGGAATCCCCAGCAGGGTCTCCACCGAGAAAATCTTCATGCCAATGATTTCTGCTATCAGGGCATTGGTCAAAAATACGCCACAGAGAAGTAGAAACAAACGTTGCCGTTTTTGTTCCTGAATCGACTGATTTTCCATTTAGAGAAAGGGTGACATGGGTTGAGCAAACAATAGCGCTTTTTTCTGTGATCAGGCGATCATATCTTCAACAGTTTTTGTCGATAATACACGACGCGTTTCCAGGAAGAACTCAATCTTATCCATGGCCTGATTCAATTCATCCAGTGTAGGCAGGAACACAATCCGGAAATGGTCGTCGGTAATATAATTAAAGCCCGTTCCAGCTACGACAAGTACCTTTTGCTCGCTCAACAAATCATAGACAAACTTTTCGTCGTTTTCGAGCCCAAATTTTTTCAGGTCAATCTTCGGAAATACGTAAAGCGAGCCTTTCGGTTTGACGCAGGTGATTCCGGGGATGGATACCAGCCGGTCATAGATCAGGTTCATTTGTTTGTGTAGTCTCCCGGTAGGCGCTACGAGTTCCTTGATGCTTTGATACCCACCCAGTGCAGTTTGAATCGCATATTGGGTTGGCACATTGGCACACAGGCGCATGCTTGCCAGGAGAAGCAAACCTTCAACGTATGATTTTGCTTTTTGCTTTGCACCGCTTAAAATCATCCATCCCCCCCTGAAACCAGCCGAACGGTAGTTTTTCGATAGGCCGCCATAGGTAACGCAAAGTGTATCATGAACCAGCGACCCCATTGGATAGTGCCGGGCACCGTCGTACAGAATTTTGTCATAAATCTCATCCGAGAAAATGATTAACTTATGCTCTTCAGCCATTCGCGCTATCTTTTGCAGCACATCCTTTTCGTAGACAGCGCCGGTTGGGTTATTAGGGTTAATAAGTACAATACCTTTGGTGCGGGAGGTGATTTTGCTTTCCATATCTTCAAGATCCGGGTTCCAGTCGGCCTGTTCGTCGCAAACATAGTGAACCGGCTTGCCACCACTCAAAGCAATCGCAGCGGTCCAAAGCGGATAGTCGGGCGAAGGTACAAGGATTTCATCACCCGGATTGAGCAAGGCCTGCATCGATAGGAGGATGAGTTCGCTTACACCATTACCGATAAAAATATCACTGATTTCAACATCCTGAATCCCAATGGTCTGGGTATAATGCATGACCGCTTTTCGGGCAGCAAAGAGTCCTCTGGAATCGGAGTAGCCTTGTGCGTTGCGAATGTTCATGATGATATCATGGACGATTTCGTCGGGAGAGTCGAAACCGAATGGTGCCGGATTGCCGATATTCAGGTTATGGATTTTGAAACCGAGGCTTTCCAGCTCCAGCGCTTTCTCATAGGTGGCGCCTCTGATTTCATACTTGAGATTATTAAGGCGCTGACTTTTTAGAAATTCCATGCTATTTCTTTCAATTTTCCCGTCAAAGTTACTAAAAATTTGGAGAGGTTAATGCCCTGCAGGATCGTCGGACAACGTTCTGATCGAATGAAGGAAGTGTTCACCATACAGCAGACATGCCTTACATACTCATCGTCCGGTTTCGGAGGCCAGCATGGTGGTGTTGTTCTTTAATATCTTGAGGGTAAAATAAATGAGGCAACTCGCTATGCAGAGAACCAGCCACTGTTTGTTTCTGAACAGGATGTTGTCGTAAACAATGTATTCGGAAATAATGTCGAACAGGAAAAATAGAATGAATATAGCAGCAAAGCCGTTTTTTTCCTGGCGAAGAATTTTTTTTGTGCTGAACTGCAGGTCAGGGTTATGCCATTGGCTTACCGCCGGAATTATGGCCGGTGTTTTAGCGGCCCATTCTGTAAAACGGGTTCCAAATTTACGTCCGATAAACTGCTCTTCGGCATACATGATTCTTTCATAGTAAAGCCAGTACGCAAGTATGAAGGCTATGATGAACCAGGTGTGCTCAGTGAGCATTGCCACACCCAGCCACATGAAAAAGTTGCCCAGATACAGGGGATGGCGTACAATGGAATACATGCCGGAAGTATTGAGATGATCGGCCACCTGCTCGTGGGTGTTGCGCCCGGAGGTGTTTTTTTGTGCATAACCTACCGCAAGTATCCGGATGGCTAATCCCAGAATGGCCACAGCAAGGCAGATGTATTCATATGCGTTGGACCTGAAATCGGCTGCGTTTGTTTGCGAATTCCACGTTACATACGCTTTGACACTAGCGCCCAGCAGCAAAATAATAATCGGTAGTGTTCCCCGGTATTTGAACAAAAAGTTGCCTTGCTTGTCCAGTTCTTTGATAAGCTCCATGAAGTTTAGGTTAATTAGGCTAGAAAATTTTGGCAATGTACAAAAAACAAATCAGCCTTAAAACCAACTATTTTTGACTAGTAGGAATTTCTCCTATGGTATTCTACTCTGCCAGGAAGGGTATGGTAACAATCAGATCAGACTTTTTGTATACGGGGTAATTTGTATAATTGAAAGGTAATAATTTATTATCACCCAGTGTAGTGGATTATTAATCCTGGTAAGAAATAAATAGGAAAAGCCTTCCCCCACATGCTGGCAGGAGAAGGCTTTTCAACAAGGAAAACGCTATTTACTTTTTGATCGTAAGACCAAATGATCCGAAGCTACCCTGATCCACTGAGTAGGCCAGATTGAGCGTGATACTATTGGCACAGGCATTGATTTCCCCGGTACCTGATACTTTTCCATTGGTGTAACCAATGAATGAAGCTGCGAATACCTGGCTCGGAACTGCAATTTTAGTTGTCTTTGGATCCACAGTTACTTTAATGACTGCATCCGGATCTTCCACAAAGCCCTTAATGGCCAGCACGTTTTCACCTTCGCGGGTCACGGTTACGGGATAGTTGCCTTCCCAGAAGTTTGGATCGTAGATGGTAAATTCGCCCACAAAGTCATCCATGTCCAGCGGGCAAACCACCGGATACTTTATCCTCAGGCTTGAACCAGGGAAATTGGCGACATCTGCTGAATACTGATTATTTGTTTTGGTAAACGCAGGAACGGTAAACCCGCTTTGTGTGATCACCGTTGCGCCAATCTCAAAGTAATCGCCTGGGATTACCTTGGTGATATCCAATCCGAAAAGTTGAGCCAGCTTTGCCGCATCCACGTCAACAGTGGTAGGGAAGCTTGTAACATTGGCTTGCAGCACTTTGGTAACACCGTAATCACCATTTCTGGCCACCACTACATCCACCTGCTTGGGTGCTATATCTTCCGGAAAAAGCATGTCCACAGTAAACTTACCTTTAAAGGCAGTCGGCTCCTGAATGAGCACGTCTGAATTAGCTGCGACGGTAATCTTAGGGATGGGTACCCGCTCAAGGTCGGGCAGATTCCCTTTTCCGTCGGGATTACAGGATGCTGCCAACCACGTCAACAGGATCAGAGATAAAAATTTTATATTTTTCATAATTATTAAATCTAAGCAGTGAATGATTATTTTTTATCCCAGAAAACCTTGAAAGTGGATGGTACCTTTTGGGCGGGGGCCGACGGGTTCACAACGAGCTCATCCGATGGCCAAGGTAGGGTACGTGGGTATGTTCGTGAAAGCTGAACTGGTACCGGTGCCTGTGCACCTGGTAATGCAGGGTTACCGTTAATCGGTGGCTGAGCAAATCCACCTGGTGCCATTGTAGTGTTATTCGGATCAAACATGATCGGGTAACCGGTACGGCGATAGTCGGTATACTGATCCACACTGAACCCGAAGCTGGATATCCATTTCTGGGTCATGATCATTTCAAGCTGCTTAGGTGCTGGTACCGAGTCGAATTTAGCTGTAACGGCCGTGATGTATTTTGTGGCATCGGCTGTTCCCGCCAGTTTGGGCGCCGTGGGAGCTGCTTTACCCGATACATAATCAACCAGTGCGATGGATTCTGTAACGGCTTTGGTATAAACGGCCTTGGCATCACCAGTAGCAAGTCCGGCATTGATAAGCTCTGCCTCAATATACAGACGGTCTGCATAAGTGAGCAATCTGAGCGGCGCAGCTCCGGTTCCACTGGTGGCCGTCACCTTTGCACCCGACTGATCATCAAATTTACCACCAGCAGGATAAACACCCAAAAGGGTCATGGTAGCATCTTGTGAACCGTTACGGTTATTGCCTACAGACCCAAAGTAAATGGAAACAAATCCACCGTCACGATACTCCGTCAGGTTCTGTGCTGTGCTGGTAGGTGTCATTTGCTTGTAGAAATAGTAAGGGATACGCGGATCGGTAACCCCGGTAAACACGGAAGTGTTGTAACCTTTCATGATGGACCAGAACCATGGGCTGATGTAATTGCTTTTCTGACCGGCAGGATAATCTGCGTAAGCGGGGTTACGATCATCCGGGGATATACTGCTACCGTAATTGAACATCAAGCCATCCGCCGTAGAGGCAATAAGCTTGGTTGGAGCTGCCAAAAGTGCCTTAACTTCGGTAGATACGTCCTTGGTAAGGCGGATCTGATTGTAAAGCTTAAGCTTAATGGTGTTAGCCGCTTTTTCCCAACGTGTAATGTTACCTCCATAAAAAAGGTCATTGGTGCCTGGAACAAGTGCGTTGGTAGCCGTTGTGTTTTTGATATCGGCAATACCTTCATCCAATAGTGTTAGAAGTTGGGGATAGATGGCATCTCCTTTGTCAAACTTAGGATATTTGATTGCAGCTTCGGTTGTGAATTTATTGGCTTCTGAAAAAGGTACATCACCATAAATATCAACCATCAGGCTGTAAGCATAAGCCTTAATGATCTTGCCAATCCCAGCATATTTCAGGTTGCCTGCTTCTTCAGCCTTTGCGATCAGAATTTCAGCGTTTTGAAGACAGCCGACGTAATCTGGTGAGGACTGCGCTTGTTGCGGGCTATACATTCCTTTCCAGGATCCGTTGATATTGAATTCCGAACCTGTGGCTCCGTATTGATCGGGAGTTTCCCTTTGTGTAAGCTGATGCGTGTACACAGCCAACACTGTACTGATACCCCTGGCGCTTCTGGCGTCGTTGGTATAGCCGATCACCGCTGTTAAGCCTCGTTCTGCACTAGGTAGAAGCTGGTCTATTGAAATGTCGGTAGGATTGTTCGGGTCTGTATTGATATCAAGGAAATCCTTGGTACAACCCGATGCCATAATAAGTACGGCGAAAATATAGAAAATCGATTTTTTCATTGTTCTAAAGGTCTTTGTGTTAATTAAAACGTAACTCTCAGGTTTACACCAAATCTTCTGGTGGTAGGAGCCGCTGATAGTTCGATACCCGAAACATTGGTCGATCCAAAGCTTGCTGCTTCCGGATTGAAATTGGTATACTTAGGCATGTTAGGAGCCAGGTACCAAAGGTTTCTGCCACTTACTGAGATGTTTACGCCACCAATCGGCGTTTTTGCAAACAGCTTTTTCGGTAAGTCATAGCCCAACGATACTTCTCTCAACGTCCAGATTGTTGCGTCATAGATCTGCATATCAGTAGTCGAGTTGATTGCGAAAGTCTGTCCAAAATACAATCCGTTGGTACTAACTGCTGTTGTGTTCCGAACTTTCTGACCGTCTACCAGGATTGGTTCACCGGTGTCAGCATTTCCATAGTAGCCTGGGATCACCCAGCTGGTTTCCCGGTCTTCCGTATCTTTTGTAACCCCTCTTCCCAGAAGTGACGTTACGGTTACGGAATACATATCCCCGCCTTTTGTATAATCAAGTAACGCATTCAGAGATAGTCCTTTGTAGCTTATTCCTGTACTGAAACCCATTTTGTAGTCAGGGTTAGGGTTGCCCACTACGCCTGGCTCCAGGGCAGGGATCAATTCACCCGTAGTTGGGTTGATCAGCAGATTGCCTTCGCTGTCACGTGCACTTTTGGTACCATAGAGGGCGCCGTAAGGCTGATTAATAAGCCCTCTTTCAGGATCATGAATGGCAACAGGCTTAATATCCGTAAGTACACCCGCAAGTTCAATCAAAGTAACGCCCGGCTTAAGCTCTTTAATGATGCTTTTGTTCTTGGTATAGATCACATGGAAGTTCCATTCAAAATCTTTAAACTGTAACGGAATAAACTTAAGGTCTACTTCAACACCCTTGTTGGAGATGACCCCAAAGTTGTCATATGTTTCATTAAATCCAGTCGATGTAGGCAATGTTATCGGAGCAATCTGATTTTTGGATAGGCGCTTGTAAAGTGCTACATCCAATCCCACTCTCCTTCTCAATACCCATACTTCTGCACCAATCTCCTGATCGGTGGTGAATTCAGGTTTTAGATTTGGGTTGGCAGCAGATGGATAAATCGATGCGCTAGAGCTTCCGTTAAATGGCGTATTTACATTGTAAGTGTTCAGCAAAGAATATGGATTGGCATCCCTGCCTACCTTCGCTACGCTCGCCTTCAGTTTGGCGTATACAGTTTCTTCTGTTACATTCAGCAATCGTGAAACATTTACAGCCAATGAAGCACTTGGATAAAAATAACTTCTGTTTGCTGTTGGCAGGGTTGACGACCAGTCATTTCTACCGGTGACAGTAAGGAAGGCGATGTCGTCATAGCCTACGCTAACTTCTCCAAATACACCCCAAAGTCGTCTCTGCACGTAGTTCGATCGATCCGCAACCTGTGTTTTGGTATTTGGTAAGGAATAAATACCTGGTGCCACGATCTGATTACCGGTTGTAAGCTGATCGCGGTAATCGCGGGCATTTACATTGTGCCCAACGAATGCTTTCAGGTCAAACTTGCCAATCGGTTTTGGGTTGAAATTGATCAGGAAGTTCGATTCTACCTCTTTGTTGGTATAATTGGCTTCTTTGATAACACCAAGGCCACCAGAACCACGTGAGCCCAGATCCACAACCTCGCGGCGGAACAAGCTGTACTGATTAACCCCTATGCGGTAACTTGCACTTAGCCATGAAGTGATATCGTATGCCATACTGATATTACCCGTAGCACGGTCGTTGATAGAGGTGGTGGTGTTGTGTTTCCATGCCCACAGCGGATTGTCGTACTGGGCGCTGTTGGTAGATACGGGGTATCCCCTCGCATCTTCATAAGGGAGTCCGGCGATATTCCAGTGACGACCCAGGAACAACGTCCTGGCAAAAGAGGATGAGGCGCCATCTACCTGGTTTTCACCAAAAATACTACCTGTCTGATTTGTGTGAGAATAACTAAAGTTTCCACCCAAAACCAAGCCATTGTTTAATTTAGTATTACCACCCAAGCCGATACTTCCTCTGTTGAAGCCAGAATTGGGTACATATCCAGAGTGTTTGAGGAATGACATCGTTGCGCTGATGGACGATTTATCATTACCGCCCGTTACGTTTACCGAGTTGTCCCACACTTGTCCTGTCCTGAAAAGGTCTTTTACGTTATTTGGAACTGCCTGATAGGCTATTTTACCACTCTTTGGAAACGAGCCAGGAAATGCAGTTAAATAATTAGGCCATGCTGCAACGGAGTCAACAGAACCAAATTTAGATCCCCAGGATCCATTGGCATTGGCATATATAAAGGACGAACCTGTTCCATACAAATTCTGATAGTCAGGGAGATTGGCTATGGTTTCTGTGGCAAACGAACCTGAGTAGGTTACTTCCATACCTTTTCTTCCAGGACTTGAACTGCCTGATTTGGTGGTGATGACGATGGCTCCGTTGGAAGCGCGCGATCCGTAAAGTGCTGCTGCGGCGGCACCCTTAAGCACGTTCATGGAAGCGATGTCGTTAGGATCCAGGTTGGAGAGCCCGTTACCATAAGCACCACCACCGGAAGTCTGGCTAGAGGTAGTTACCTGTGTGTTATTATATGGAATTCCATCCACAATAATCAACGGTTCATTACTTCCGAATAAGGATGTGTTTCCGCGTATATTGATCTTCGTTGCAGCACCGGGTGTTCCCTGACCGCTCCTGATATCAACACCGGCTACTTTACCCATCAGAGACTTCAATGGATCCGGCTCGCTCTTACGGACCAGCTCCGAGCCGTCCACCCTCGCTACCGAGTATCCGAGCGCTCTTGCATCACGTTTGATACCCAGGGCCGTTACGACCACCTCCTGAAGCTGGCTAATGTCATTTTTTAATGAAACATTAAAAACGGAGCGGTTGTTTACAGGCACTTCCTGCGTTTGGAAACCGATGAAACTGAAAACCAGCGTGCCACTAGCCGGTGCTTCGAATGTAAATTTCCCATCACCATTTGTAGTGGTACCTCGGGATGTACCTTTGAGCGCAATACTCACTCCGGGCAAAACCGAGCCGTCTTCGGCGGTTACTGCTCCTGTCACTGTAAGATCTTGCCCACTAACTTGCATACTGCAGAGTATAAAAGCCGAGAAGCAGAATAATAGAATCTTCCTCATACTTGATTAGAATTAGGGATTTGTTATGTTGACATACTGTTGCAAAATTAATTATTAGTTTAACCATTACAATGTTTTTTTTCATTGATCCAAAATAAAGTTCTGCGATTAGCCATTTTGAGTTAAATTTTATCAATTAAAAAGCGGTTTTTTGCCAAATTTTCAATTATCGAAATTGTCATAAAAATGCCTTAATATTAAGTTAATGTTAACTCAACCATGGATTGGTTGAGTTTTTTTCAAGAAATAGGTCTAATAATTAATTTGTCTTTTTCGTTTTCAGGAACGCTTGTAGAGGTTCTTTGTGAACTGTCTAAATTTAAAACTTTAGGGGCGCTATTTTTTTCAGGTTGATACGGTAGAATTTTTTCTTGGAAAGTTTATAACAAATTAGATGACAGGCGGTTGTCAGAGGGTATTACCTATGGCTTAAACCAATTACAACTATTTGATGAGCGTAGAAGTTGTCGGGGTGGAGAAGGAAGATGAGTAAGGCAGTCGATTTGTAGACAGCTTAAAACGCTGCACATTGCCGGGAGAAATCCCTTGGCCCAATTATTGTTGGTCGGGCTGAAATGCGAACTTGCTTCGGTTAATGCTACTGCTGCGCCAGCAAATAAAGCACGGCCATGCGCACGGCAACTCCATTTTCTACCTGATTCAGGATGATGGAATGAGAGGAGTCGGCTGCGTCGGAAGAAAGTTCTACACCCCTGTTGATCGGACCCGGGTGCATCAGCACGATTTCGCGGTCCAGATCGTCAAGCATACGCTTCGTGATGCCAAAGTAAAGGGAATACTCCCGGAGCGAGGGGAAGTATTTGATCTGTTGTCGTTCAAGTTGAATGCGCAGTACATTGGCCACATCACACCATTGCAGCGCCTGCTTTACGTCATGGCCAATTTTTACGCCCAGGTCGGCCAGGTATTTGGGGATAAGCGTGGAGGGGCCACACACCATGACCTCTGCACCCAGTTTCTGTAAACAAAAAATATTGGAGAGTGCCACTCTGGAATGCAGGATGTCGCCAATTATGGCAATTTTTTTGCCGGTAAGATCTCCCAGTTTTTCTCGCATGGAAAATGCATCCAAAAGCGCCTGAGTGGGGTGCTCATGGGTTCCGTCGCCAGCGTTGACCACATTGGCCGGGATACGGCTGGACAAGTAGTGCGGGGCACCGGGACTGCTATGGCGCATGACAATCATATCGACCTTCATGGCCAGAATATTGTTGACCGTATCCAGCAAAGTTTCGCCCTTTTTGACCGAACTTCCAGAGGCCGAAAAGTTTACTACATCTGCGGAAAGTCTTTTTTCTGCCAGCTCAAAAGATAGCCGGGTACGGGTCGAATTCTCGAAAAAAACGTTGGCAATAGTAATATCCCTTAAGGAGGGGACTTTTTTAATGGGTCGGTTAATTACTTCCTTAAACTGCGTTGCCGTATCTAAAATGGTGTTGATGTCGTTCTCGTTCAGATTTTTAATGCCAAGTAAGTGCCTAACCGAAAGTTTTGTCATTGCAGATGTGTAAGAAAGTTTTGCAAAGATAATAAGGAAGTGGTCAACCTGAAAATCAAGAATAATTTAAAAATGCGTGAAAAGGTTTGTGGATTGGATTCTCAGGCAAAAGTGGAGCAGCAGAAAATTGGAGAGGAATCGATAAAAATGTTCTAATTATGCAAACTTATTAAGAACCGGATTTAAAGAAAATGAATAAAATTGCGCTGATCGGATATTTGAAGGAGTTGTTGGATGAGCGACTACAGGTGGCCTGGGCGGCCATGGAGGCAGCTCAGGAATCGGCCAATGACCAAAGTAAAAGTTCAATGGGAGACAAATACGAAACTTCCAGATCGATGGGGCAGCTGGATCGGAATATGCATGCCCGGCAGTATGAACAAATACGGCAGGAGAGACTGATTCTGGAGAGAATAGGAGTGGGCGAACTACCCGAACGCGCCGCAGTTGGATCGCTCATAGACACCACAGCGGGATGGTTTTTTATTTCGGTCAGTCTGGGACGGTTGCAATTTGAGGCAACAGACTTACTGGCTATTTCGTCGGCATCTCCCGTTGGTATTTCTCTGTTAGGGAAGAAAAGTGGCGATAAGTTCCATTTTATGAACCAGGAGCACGAGGTCTCAGGCTTATACTGATTGGATAAAAAAAAGCCCATCAGGCTGTGGCATGATGGGCTTTATCGCGTTTTATGAATTTATCCCATATTGTGGAAAACTTTCTGAACGTCGTCGTCATCTTCTATTTTTTCAATGAGCTTTTCTACCTCGGCAACTTCTTCGTCCGACAATGTTTTGGTATCGTTAGGAATCCGCTCAAAGTCAGCTTCAACGATCTCGAAGCCATTTTCTTCAAGATAATGCTGCAGTGTACCAAAGGAGGCAAATTCACCATAAATATTGAGGAGATTCGTTTCCTCGTCGATAAATACTTCCTCGCCCCCATAATCGATGAGCTCAAATTCCAGCTCTTCTACATCCTTTTTACCGTCGTTTTTAACTTTGAAAATGCATTTCCGGTCAAAAATGAAATCAAGCATACCACTCGTCCCCAGGCTACCACCTAGTTTGTTGAAGTAGCTGCGCACGTTTGCTACTGTACGGGTAGGGTTATCGGTTGTGCTCTCTACTAGGATGGCTACGCCATGAGGCCCATATCCTTCGTAAACCATCTCTTTATAATCATCCTGATCTTTGGATGTGGCCCTTTTAATTGCCCTTTCAACAGTCTCTTTTGGCATGTTTGCGGCTCTTGCATTTTGAAGAAGCACGCGGAGTCTTGCGTTGGTATTCGGATCGGCGGTTCCATTTTTTACCGCAAGAACAATATCCTTCCCAATTCTCGTGAATGTTTTCGCCATTTTATCCCAACGCTTAAACATCCTGGCCTTTCTATATTCATAGGCTCTTCCCATGCTGATTTTTACTATTTTGGTTTATTATTAATTAAAAATGCTTGTGCTCTTCCGGCACAAAATTGCCTAAATTTTTTATACTTATTTTATCTGAAAGACTCTTTTTTAATGTACTAGAATTCAGTTGATTATCCAGTTTGTCTGGTGCGCAATCAATTTAGTATCATTCAGAAATTTGTTAAAAGATAAAACTGACGTAAAATCAGGCAAAAATAAGCACGTTTCACTTCCCTACACTTAAAATGAATTCTAAATTAACATGGAACTTGAAAAAGTTCCTGGATTTGACCCATGAGGAGTTGTATCAGTTGTTGCGTTTGAGGAGTGAAGTCTTCGTCGTAGAACAGAAATCGATCTTCCTCGATATCGACAACAAGGACCAGGCTTGTTTGCATTTGCTGGGAAGTGTTGACGGCCGGTTGATGGCGTACAGCCGGATTGTTCCAACGGGCCTATCCTACGAATTTCCTTCTATCGGACGAATTGTGGTTTCCGGTGAAGGGCGGCGTTTCGGGATGGGGAAAAACTTATTGGTCAACTCAATATCTGCCGTGGAAGGACTGTATGGTCAAACACCGATCCGAATCGGAGCACAAGTATATCTGGAAAAATTTTATGGACTATTCGGCTTCACCCGCACCAGCGATCACTATTGGGAGGATGGAATCGAACACATTGAGATGACCCGGCCGATTCTATGACAATTGGGGAATAATAGGATGGCTACGAATCAAAATGTAGAAAAATACAACACTATAAAACGGGGGGGATGTTTTTTTTTTAGCACTAGCGTACCTGCAAGGAGATTGCGAAATTGAGTAATTGTTTGATTGTTATGTAGTTAAATGTTTGAGAGATGTATTTGGTAATGACGTGGGTAAAACTGGCATAGAATTTTATCTTTAAGAAGTCAGTCAAGCAAATTGTTATCCTGGACCTGACGCCTTGTCAGAACATCCCATAACATTTTTGACGAACACTGATAGAGGAGGGTTTACGTGGAATGGCCTACTGTTATGCGGTAGGCCATTTTTATGTGCGAACTGAATTGGTTGGGGAAGTCAAATGATGTTCTTTTGCAGTTAAAATCTGCGATCATCTTTATCTTCATGACAAAAGTTACCGAATTTATTAATCAGGCTCAGGGAAAAACACTTTTTTCGATTGAAATCATTCCACCACTTAAAGGACAGAACATAAACGAGTTGTTCCAGTCCATAGAACCTTTAATGGAGTTTAAGCCTCAGTTTGTCGATGTGACTTACCACCGTGAAGAACTAATTGACAAGATTGGAGACAATGGGCAGATAGAAAGAATTCCTATCCGAAAACGTCCGGGAACTGTTGGGATCTGTGCCAGGCTTATGGAACGATTTCACGTAGATGCCGTACCTCATGTCATTTGCGGTGGCTTTACGAAGGACGAAACGGAGGATGTGCTTTTTGATTTGCACTATTTAGGCATTGATAATGTGCTTGTGCTGAGAGGTGATCCCGAAAAATCGGCAGGAATATTTAAGGCTAAGGCGGGCGGACATACCTATGCTTCGCAGCTGGTGAGCCAGGTAAGCGATATGAACAGGGGCGTCCTGCTCCATGCTGAGACCGAAGCCTACCCAACTGATTTTTGTATTGGCGTGGCCGGATATCCTGAAAAACACCTGGACGCGGTTAGCTTTGATGAGGATTATGCACATCTGAAGCACAAGGTGGATTTAGGAGCAGATTACATCGTAACCCAGATGTTTTTTGATAACCAAAAATATTTCCGGTTTGTGGATCAGTGCCGGGCCAATGGAATCACTGTTCCTATTATACCAGGCTTGAAGCCGCTTGCCACAAAAAAGCAACTTTCTGTTCTTGCACGCATCTTTCATCTTGAGTTTCCTGAGGAGCTCGTAAAAAGCGCCGAGAAGTGCGTATCAGACAGAGAAGTGCGTGAGCTGGGCGTAGACTGGGGCGTGCACCAGTGCAAAGAATTAATCGCTTACGGTGTACCACTCCTTCATTTCTACACCATGGGCAAGTCGGATAATGTGGCTAAGATTGCCAGCCGTGTTTTCTAAGCAAAGGGACTTCAGCTTCCGCAGTCTAGCGCTTTCCAGGTATGTAAATAGATGGAATCTATCACGGCGTGACTGCGGAAGTTCAATCCGGCGATCCTATTCCAGGCTTACGGCTGTACCGTTCGCGCTGACCATGAGCATGGATCCTCCTCCTCCAATGGTTTCGAAGTCCAGATCTACGCCGATAATGGCATTGGCTCCCAGTCTTTGCGCCTGTTCCATCATTTCCCTGATTGCAATGCTTTTTGCCTCTCTTAATCCCTGTTCATAAGCGCCTGAACGTCCTCCGACCACGTCCCGGATGCCAGCCAGAAAGTCTTTTACGAAATTAGCACCGATAATGGCTTCGCCATTCACTAGCCCAATGTACTTTACAATTTTTTTGCCCTCAATGTTTGGTGTAGTAGTAACAAGCATAGGAATAACGATAAGATGTTGAAAATGAGTTGAATTTCTTTGAAACGGGTACAATTTACTGTAAAATCAGAACGCTCCGGGAAATAAGGGTTCAATGGCTCGCAAGACATTTTTTTTGTCAAAAGTAACTGACGAATGGTTAATCCATGTGAAAAACCGAGCATTTCAAAACTGCCAAGGTTAAGTAAAAATACGGGTTTGTCTCAATACAATACATTTCTTAGTAGATTTGCCCGAACTCGTTATCGTAATTTTACCCTAAGTTGAACATGGAAAACTCCGTTGAGACGATCAATCACATCATACGCACGCGCAGAAGTATATTTCCACCCAGTTATATTCAAAAGGAAATTCCCCGGGAAATTATCGACAATATTCTGGAAAATGCAAACTATGCACCGACTCATAAGCTAACGGAACCCTGGCGCTTTTCTGTTTTTACCGGACAAGGGCTGAATAAGCTAGCTGGATTTTTTACCGAAAGATATCGCACCACAACACCTCCGGAAGCTTTTTCGCAGGCAAGGTATGATGCCGCCGGGGACAAGGTGCTGAGGTCAGATTGTGTGATCGTGATCAACATGGAAACGCATGCCGAAAAAATTCCTGAGTGGGAGGAAACAGCTGCGGTGGCTTGCGCAGTTCAGAACATGTGGCTGACTGCCACCGCGTACGGGATCGGATCCTACTGGAGTAGCCCAGGTGTATTGACGGAGCTTGCTGCGTTTCTGGGCTTACCCGATAATCAAAAAACACTGGGGCTCTTTTTTATGGGTTACCATGATGCACCCGTGGTGCCGGCACGGCGCACACCCATAGAAAACAAAATAACCTGGATCAATTCATGAAATCCAAACCTCCGTTAATCCAGGTAAAGGCCGTAGCAAAGCAGTTCGGCAGTACATCGGTTCTTTCTAATGTCTCCATAGACCTGCATCCGGGTGAATGGCTGGCGATCCTGGGTGAAAGTGGTTCGGGGAAAAGTACGCTGCTGAATATTCTGGGCAGGTTCCTGGATTCGGATCAGGGAGGAATATATTTAAATGGAAAATTATTGCCACTTGTTTCAAATGGACTGATACCCGGGCATGATTTAATCAAACTGATCCATCAGGAGTTTGAGCTTTTTCCCAATCAAACAGTAGAGGAAAATATTGCCTATTCTCTGCGTTTCTACGAGCCTGCTTATCGCATGGAAAAGGTACAGGAACTACTGGCCATTACCGGCCTCGAATATGTGAGGGATCATAAGGCTAAACTGCTATCCGGCGGTGAGAAGCAGCGTACTGCCATTGCCAAATCCCTTGCAGAGCAGCCGGACGTGCTTTTGCTGGACGAACCCTTTGCCCACCTGGACAATCATAATAAACGTGTACTGGCCGACGCGATTGAAGTGATGCGGCAAAAGGAGATGATGGCGTGTGTATTTGTGACGCACGAGGCGTCTGAGGCGCTGGCCTGGTCGGATAGGATTGCTGTTTTACGAAAAGGCGAAATTATTCAGATAGGAACTCCACAGGAGATATATGACCATCCCGTCAACAGTTATGTGGCTGAACTGACGGGTGATATCAATTGGCTGGGATCGGGAAAGGATGCCTATATCCGGCCGGAAAAACTGAAACGTACCAAAAATCCGGATAAGGGCAAGTGGTTTGGAAAGGTAGAACGTATCCGGTTTCATGGCAACTATTGGGAAGTGAGTTGCGGCAATGAGTCGGGCTCCCTGTCGTTTTACCGAAACCGTAAAGATGTGGCCATCGGTGAGGAGGTAATGCTTACGTATTCAGCTAAGGATTTGAAGAGGGTGTGAGGTTTGACTTGACACTACAATCGTGTTGATTACTAAATCTAACTACGGTAACTCCTGGCTTCCCTAACTACTTTTTTAGAGTTTAAACCAGAATGATATTTTTACCGCAAAAGGCACTGCATTTGGGTTCTGCAGATAGGTAATCCGGTGCAAAAAATCGATACGGCCCACTTTGAAAATGTTGTCGATTCCATAGCCAAGTTCCATGTAAGGTACTTTGCCCAGGCGATTGAAGGTTGGGATTGTGTTGCCGGCCCCGTCCACTGCCGGAGTCAGTGAAAGATTGGCTTCTCTCGTACTTCCATAGAAAATTTTTCCAGTGGCCAGCATACGCCATTTGAGTTTTCGAATGGCAGGAATCCGATTGAGCAGCAGTCCTTCGAAGTTGTGTTCCATGCGCAGCACAATGTATTTATCACTGATAAATTCGAAATACTTCATCAGGTTGAACGCATTATCAACATAAAAAAGGGACTCGTTTCCCAGGGGGGTATACAGCAGCGGGTAAGGCAGGGTAGAAGGAATATAACCCATGGTGAAATTGTAATAAGTCCGTCCGAGTATACCAGCCCTGAAACTCTGTTTGATGTTGAGTGAAAATTTCTGATAATTAAAATTCCCCCCTAGAAAATTCTTCATGCCCAATGTATAATGGAGGGTAAACGCTGGAGAATCGCCATTTCCCATGCTTATCCGCTCATTGTCGTTCTGCAGGAAGGTTTCTTTGCCAGCAATACGCGTTTCCAGATTGATTTCCGTGACATCATAACGGCTGCCCAGCGGTGATTCGTCCCCTTTTGCCGGATCCAGTCGGTAGGCATAAGGAAATAAGGGGATGAAGTCGCGGTGCCTGAGCTGCACGCTACCGGTAAGGCCCTTTACAAGCTCGCGTCGGAAATAGGCCGAAACGTCTTCCTGGTAATAAGCTCTTCTGAAAGCGCCAAATCTTGAAAAAGCGCCAAATATTGAGTTCTGTCCCACCGCTTCTGACGAAACACCCAGTCTTTCAAGATCCTTGGAGTAAGAAATCCCGGCGACTGTCCATGGTTTCCGGGTAAGAATGTAGTCGATCCCCGCGCCGTACTTGAACTTCTCATCCCTGGTCCCGTATGCGCCGTATCCGGTAAAGATCCACTTTCGGCTGAATCCAGGGTCTGTCCGTAAACCCAGTCTGATCCGATGACCTTCAATGGCATTGTTGGCATACAAAAACAGGTAAGGGCCTATATCGATATTCCATTTGTCAATCTTTTTGTAGCCGTTTACGAAAATATTAAGTAGTTCGGTGTAGGTTTTAACCACTGGAAGTGCTTTGAGGGAATCAACAAGCTGGAAGCTGAGCGACTCCGATTTGGTTAAGGACTCCGGACGGCTTTTCGCCCAGAAAGTGGAGTCATGCACCATATAATCCTCCTTCAACTCAATAGCCGAGTCGTAAAACTTGGGTCCTTTCGGGTTGTTGACTACATATTTGGAGTTGGAAGAATAAAATTTGAGAAGCATACCTGCCGTGTTTTTGGTAGGTTCATCCACATCAATAAGCACCCTGGTTTTTTCCGGAAGCCAGGTGTTTTCACTTTCGAATTGTTGGTAGGACTGCTGAATCTTGATTTTTTCTATAAAATTGATGTTAGCGCTTTTCCCCACGCTTGCATCCATTTGCGTGATGGCATAGGAGTTTCCATCGACCCAGAATGTACCAGTGAACGCAAGATCCTGCTCCTGACGGGGCTGGAAATCGATCTGATAATCATGACCGGCTCCATTGGAAACGCTGTCGACCAGATAATATTCATAATAAACTTTCCAGCTGTCGGATATCGGCGAAACAAAGTCCTTTTCAAGTATGTTGAGCCAGTTTTGGTAGAAATTATACTGCTGAAACGAAGAGCCCACAACCTGCGACACAAAGCTGCCATCGGTAAGTCCTACACCGGACACCTTGGTTTTGCTGATGACCTCTTTTTTCTTTCGGGGATCCTTTCTGTAATACACGTTTGATACAGATTCGGATATAAAAATAGGGATGATTGTTTCGCCATTGTCTCCGCGTACGTCATCGTACTGGTCCACAATATGAGTCATTTTTTTTATGGATTTTCTGTTCCGGAATTTATCGGAAAGGTTATCCATGTCGATCTGGATCTTGTTGTAGCTTTCGTATTCGTAGGCGTTAAGATAATCGGCGTTATTCTGCTTACGATTCTCAACAATTTTTCTCAAAATGGCATACGCGGGGTTTTCACCGGCAAATATTTTTACCTCCTTCAGCTGCAGACTTCCCGGATTTAACTGGATATCCAGAATCTGTTCGGCTTGATTTTGTGCAATTGCTTTGCTTCGGTTTTCATAGCCCACATACGTTACAATTACAGAATCTGCTGGTGGCGTAAAAGTGAATTGATAAAAGCCATCAAAATTCGTAGTTGCTCCTGATAAAGAGGATTTTACGGCAACATTTGCGAACGGGATCGGATCTCCGGTGGTAGCGTCTGTTATTCTTCCTTTTATTACATACGTGGATTGGGCATGTAGGGTACCGGATAGGGTTATTACAGCAAAAAATAAGAAAAATTTTATTTTAATCATCTTGGCTTTCGTGGCATGTGTGTGTAAAATCCTTTTTTCAATAATCGAGTTCCTCATTTCTTTTTAATCTCGTTGTTTGAGGTAACATCGGCTGAGGGTCTAAGGAAATGCACATCCAGAACGGCCTTGGGCCTGGCCAGGTACTCCCGCACCAGTGTCCGCAGAGAATAGCCGTCCGGCACATCCTGTGCGGCGAAGGATATCGCTTCGATTCCCTCATTCCGGGCAATGTACAAAGCCCTGGCGTTATGAAAGTTCTGAGAAATAATGGTAAAGTTGTCCTGATTGAAAACCTGTTTGCATCGTATAACGGAGTCAAAAGTCCGGAATCCGGCGTAATCCAGTGTCATCACGTTTTCGGGCACGCCCAGGTTCAGCAGCGCCTTTTGCATGTCCAAAGGTTCGTTGTAATATCGGGAGTCGTTGTTTCCGCTCAGAATAATGTATTTGATCTTGCCTACCTTAAAGAGCCTTGCCGTAGCTTCCATTCTATATTTAAAAAACAGATTTTCCTTGCCTTTCTCTGTATTGCGACTAGTCCCCAACACCAAGGCAACATCATTGGAAGGCAGATTTTCAATCGAGAAGTAATTGAATTCTCGCGTGCAGTAAACAACCCAGAGGTTACAGAGCAAGATAAAAACCATGCAAGCAAACAGTAGTCCCAGAATGATTTTTATCCACTTTTTCACGGTTTCGTGCAAGATTGTTCTCTCTATGTTTGTTACATCTGGTTGCCATGCGTAAATAATCTTTTTGACCTTTGATTAGGTATACGCACGGCACCGTGGTTTTTGTTGCTTTTAACCAGTTTTAACAGTGATTCATGGTTGCGTGTGCATTCGGGATCAATTCCATAACAATCAGGTTATTGTTTTGTTCCTCTGCTTTTTATTACTCAAATAATCCCAACTGGCTTTGGCCGGAATCAGTGCCCTTTTTTGTTTCCTTCTTTGGCTTGGTTTTGGGCTCTTCTTTTTTATCAGTCAGCTGATCATCCTCTGTATTTGCTTCCGGGTTTTCCGTAATCGTTTCTTCGGACAGAGTGTCATTGGCGAGTGCGATCTCATTGTCAGGGCCGTCTGCCGCTTCCGGATTTTCAGTCGTTTCATCCATAACCATATCTTCGGAATTGTCCTCTTCGTCGGTTGGCACTTTGGACTCTTCTTCAATCAGTTCTTTCAGTGGTTCCAGCCAACGGACTTCCTTAAACTTTTCGTGCGGCAACTTGTTACCCATGGCTTTCCAGCCCCGGATATCCACCATATCTTCAACCAGGTATTCCTTGGTTGTCTGCTCCGAACTAGCCGTTTTGGGTAGAGTTACTTCCAGTCTCGGACGCTTTTCAGTGCTTGCCAGAATCAGTTTGCTATTTTTGGCATCGCTGATGAATACGAATTTTTTGTCGAGTGTAGAGGTTTCGATCGTGAAACGTTTGATGAAATGAAGCTTTTGTATACCGTCAAAGTAAAGTGCCGTGATGGGAAGTTTCGGGTCAAATTTCTTTACCAGCAACACTTCGTTTGAAACGTAGTGGTTGGTCAGGTCAAAGTTGGTCAGCTCATAAGATCCGTCTTTATAAACGACCAGAATACTGTCGGAAGCACCAAAATTGCCCAGATACTCGCCCCGGTCATCTCTGTTGAGTCGCCCGATGATCGGATCGAACCACATGTCCACACCGCCGAGCGTTGAGCGTCCTGCCTGTTTTAGGGTGATCTTGCGAACAGGATATTTTGTCAGTATATTTCCCATCGCGCTGCGGTTTTTGATCAGCAGATCAGCAAAGTTGAAATCAAACTGCTTCACCTTGGCCTTGCTTTGCGCGGTAAGATTAACGGTAATGACCTCGGCCTCACCGTTTTCATTTGCAGTGAAATAGGTGATTTTCGATTTGGGCGTTCCCTGGGTTAGTTCGTATTCTCTGTCCCGGGTTACCGCAGTTACCTGGCAGCGTTTGATGTAGGAAACGCCTGTTTTGCCATCCAGATAGACCAGATTATAGACTTTTCGTTCATCGTTTTTAAGGAATACGGCGCAGTAGATAATGTCTTTTCCCACAAAAACTTTATCCTGCACTTTGGTTACCACGCATTTCCCATCGGCCTTAAACACGATCACATCGTCGATGTCCGAGCAGTCCATAACGTACTCGTCTTTTTTGAGACCGTAACCAATAAAACCTTCGGCCCGGTTTACATAGAGCTTCTGGTTGTTGGCCGCCACGATGTTGGCTGCAATTTGGTTGAATGCTCTTATTTCTGTGCGGCGCTCTCTTCCTTTTCCGTATTTTTTCAGAAGATCTTTGAAATAGTCGATGGCGAATCGGGTAATATTGGCCAGATTGTCATCCGTTTCGGCTAATTCTGCTTCCCACTTCCGCATCAGTTCATCGGCTTTGAAGCCGTCGAACTTAGAGATACGCTTGATTTTTATTTCGGTGAGCTCAACGATGTCCTCGTCGGTGATGGTTCGGTAGAACTGAGGCTTATAGGGTTCAAGGCCGCGATCTATTGTCCGAATCACATCTTCAAAAGTTTCACATTCTTCTATATCCCGGTATATGCGGTTTTCAATAAAAATCTTTTCAAGGGAGCCGTATAGTATCTTTTCCAGCAAAGCGAGCCTCTTGATCTCGAGTTCCCGCCTGAGCAGATGTACGGTTTGTTGGGTATTGTATTTTAAAATTTCGGTAACGCCAACAAAATGAGGCTTATCGGCTATGATGATACATGCGTTGGGAGAAATGGATACTTCACATTCTGTGAAAGCATACAGTGCATCCATGGTAATGTCCGGGGAAACGCCGGGCGCCAGGTGTACCTGAACTTCCACGTCCGCAGCCGTATTGTCGACCACTTTTTTAATCTTGATTTTTCCCGAATCATTTGCTTTGATGATCGAGTCAATGAGCGACGACGTGGTGGTCCCGAACGGAATATCCCGGATCACCAGCATTTTTTTGTCCTCTTCTTCTATCCGTGCACGCACACGAACTTTCCCACCCCGATGACCATCGTTGTAGTTGGAAACATCGATTTGTCCACCTGTGAGAAAATCAGGATAGATGGCAAAGTCTTTACCCTGCAGTATCAGTATGGAGGCTTCTACCAGCTCGCAGAAGTTGTGAGGCAGAATCTTGGTGGATAAGCCCACCGCTATTCCTTCCACGCCAAGCGACAAAACGAGCGGGAATTTGACGGGAAGTGTTACAGGTTCTCTTTTACGGCCATCGTATGAAAGCTGCCATTCGGTCGTGTCGTCATTAAAAACAATGTCTTTGGAGAATCTGGAAAGTCTTACTTCAATGTAACGGGCTGCTGCGGCACTATCCCCGGTGCGTATATCACCCCAGTTTCCCTGTGTGTCAAACAGAAGCTCTTTTTGCCCCAGGTTTACGATGGCGTCGTTGATGGAGGCATCTCCATGCGGGTGGTACTGCATGGTGGACCCTATGACATTGGCAACCTTATTGAAACGGCCGTCATCCATCTCATTCAAGGCATGCAGTATACGTCTTTGCACAGGTTTGAGGCCGTCCTCAATAGCCGGGACGGCACGCTCAAGAATCACATAGGACGCATATTCAAGAAACCAACTTTCGTAAAGACCCGAGATGGGCAATTTATCATGTAACTCGCTATCTTCTGCTTCAGGTGCAGCTCCGTTTTCGTCCATAAATGAAGGAGGAACCAGGTGGTTAAGTTGTTGTAAAATGATATCATGCGGTACACTTGCCGGATTTCCAGGCGCGCTTAATCGAACATCGAAGGATTAACTTGCAATCGGATATTCCGGAAGAGTAAACAAAATCACTCGCTAATATAGCAAATTATGACAGAATTTGATCAGTGCTTCCCTGAACATTGCTGTTAAGCACAGATAAAAGTTCACTGATCATCATGGCGGTGGCTCCCCATATTTTGTATCCCTGCACTTCGTAATGAGGCGCAAATACCTGTTCGCCACGGATCAGTATGTTGCTGGAGCCGATGATTTGTGAATCGGAAATCTCGTCCAGCCGAATTTCAAATACATCCTCCACCTCACGTGCATCCGGGAAGAAATCGGGACGATAAGGGATATACCCGATCACGGGCAGTACAAAAAAATTACTGGGCGGAATAAAGAGCTCGGTAAGTTGGCCAAGGATTTTCACATCCGTGAGCCGGAGACCTATCTCTTCCTGTGACTCGCGCAGCGCGGTACGCGTTAGATTCTCGTCCGATAGCTCATACCTTCCGCCCGGAAAAGCTACTTGCCCTGAGTGCACGCCGTCGTAGGCGGGACGAAGGATAAGTGGGAAATAAATCTGATTTTGATACGGATAAAACAGGATGAGTACGGCACTCTTCCTTGTCCGGTCATTGGGTTTATAATTTAATCTCAATTTGGACGAAGCTTGCATGGTTTGATGAGCTGATTCACCAGGCAGTGGATTTTTCAGTTTTTCCGATAGTTGGCTTACAAAAAATGAAAAAGCTTCGTGGGGCATAAGAATTCCTTTGTATGTTACATTTGGTGTCTGTTTTCGACAACTTTGGAAGAAATTCACGCGACTGCAAGCGCGCGGATCGTCATCGCCTGAGCCAGCATAGGCTGAACCAAGGAACATCAATGTTAGCACTTTTTTAGGTGGTTTCAAACAACATGGGCATATAGTCTGACGAGTTGCTCTGCACAACGTTCCCCATCCATCGCTGCCGACATGATACCTCCTGCATAACCGGCTCCTTCACCACAGGGAAATAATCCCCTGAGCACCGGGTGCTCACAGGAATCGCGCTCCCTTGGAATCCTTACCGGCGATGAAGTCCTGCTTTCTACACCAATCAGTTGTGCATCACCTGAAATGTAGCCTTTCATTTTTTTGCCAAAGTCCGAAAGCGCGTCCCGCAACGGAAAGGCAATGCTGGGTGGCAGCACCTCGTAGAGATCTACCGGAATTAACCCCGGCTGGTAAGAGGTTTCCCTTAAATCAGATGACATTTTTCCCATTAAAAAATCGGAAGCCAGTTGGGCCGGTGCCGTCTGCGTGTTTCCTGCCAACAGGCAGGCTTTTTGCTCAACCTCTTTTTGAAACTGTAAACCGGCCAAAGCGCCAAATTCTTGAAACGCGCGGGTGTCCTGTTCTTCAATGGAAACGACGATTCCAGAGTTGGCAAAGGGCGAATCCCTTCGCGAAGGCGACATGCCATTGACAACCACCTCGCCACCGGCCGTTGCGGCTGGTACAATAAATCCACCGGGACACATACAAAATGAAAACACACCCCGCTGAACTCCTTTGTAGCGCGTTTGGGTTACGAGGCTGTACGATGCTGCCGGCAGATAGGGCCCCCGGTCTGTCTCACAGTGATATTGAATTTTGTCGATGGTATTTTGGGGATGCTCAATGCGCACACCCATGGCAAATGATTTGGCCTCCAGCAGGATCTGCTTTTGATCCAATAAATCATAAATATCCCGTGCAGAATGGCCGGTTGCCAGGATCACACCTATTCCGGTATGTTCCCGGTTGTCGTCCGTTACTACACCTTTGAGTATATTTTGATCTATCAGCAGATCGGTAACTTTGGTGTCGAAGTGGATCTCTCCGCCGGCTTTAAGGATCGTTTCCCGCAGGGCTGCTACAACCAAAGGAAGCTTATTGGTGCCAATGTGCGGGTGGGCATCTATCAGGATTTGCTCATTGGCACCATGCTCAACAAATATTTCCAGAACTCTCCGGATATCACCCCGTTTGTTGGAGCGCGTGTAGAGTTTACCATCGGAATAAGTGCCGGCGCCCCCTTCTCCAAAGCAGTAATTGGATTCCGGATTCACAACATGTTCCTTGTTGATCGCCGCAAGATCCCTTCGACGGCTTCTGACATCTTTACCCCGCTCAAAAAGAACAGGCTTTATACCCAGTTCAATAAGACGCAGCGCCGCAAACATGCCCGCCGGCCCGCACCCTACGATGATAGCTTTTGGGCGATTGGTTACATCCCCGTACGCAAAACGCGACCGGATTAAAGAAGGAGGTGATTCATTGATGTAAATATCAGCCTGCACGATGATTTTAACCTGGCGGCCACGGGCATCAATGGACTGCCGGGTTTTGCGAATGAGGGGCTGATCCCCATCCCGAAGTCGGAGCTTCTGAATAATATGGCGACGGAAATTTTCCTCGTCCAGTGCCACCTCGGGGGGGAGTGTCAATTGTAGTACCTGATGCATGGGAAAGGGATTTAGCCTTCAAACAGCGCAAAAGTAACGATTTGCTTCATAAGTCAGGATAGCAGCTGCACATTGCTTTGTACTTCGGAGATCGAAGCCTGCTTGTGTTTGCCACGGTCATTTTACTATTGGTCGAATGATGACTATATTGTAAAGCACTTTAAGT
Organism: Dyadobacter sp. 32; assembly: GCF_902506755.1. Lineage (GTDB taxonomy): Bacteria > Bacteroidota > Bacteroidia > Cytophagales > Spirosomataceae > Dyadobacter. The sequence continues at coordinate 6,542,536 of NZ_LR735258.1, forward strand.
CAGTCGATAATCTTAGTCGCTCTGGGTGTAAGTGCGATCACCCCTAATCGTTGGCCGTTATGAAAATCTTGATCCGACTGCAAAAATATTGCCGTGCCGCTCTCATCGCCCTGGTTATTTGTATGCTCTGTATCTCGGCCAGCGACAGGCCCCGGTTCAAGGTGTTTGTGAAAATCTCCAAAGCGGCGGATCATAAGAAAATGATGTCGGCCGCAAAACCTTTTTTGAAAAGGATGGCCAGGGAGAACGGTTTTGTGGTGGACATCACAGATGATAACCGGTTGGTGAACGTAGAGAATTTATCCAGATATCACGTTTTTGTTCAGTTGCAGGAGGCCCCCTTTGATCTTACTCCCAAAGAACAGTCAGCTGTTCAGCAGTTTATTGAACAGGGTAAGGGGTGGGTAGGAATTCATGCCGCCGGATTAACCGGAACTTTGTACACCAACCCGGATAAGCCCTACTGGCAATGGTTTGAAGACGCCATGGGTGGGGTGCGTTACACGCCGCATCCCGCTTTTCAGAAGGGCACCCTCGTGATCGAAGACCGCGGGCATCCGATCACCCGCAACCTACCCGAAAAAATGGAAATTTATGATGAATGGTATGAATTCAATAAAAGCCCCCGTCCTCATGTACGGGTATTGGCACATGCGGACGAAAGCACCTATCGTCCCAGGAAACCCATGGGCGATCATCCGCTGATCTGGGTTAATGAAAAATACGAACGCATGGTGTATATAGGGATCGGTCATGATGCTGCACTTTGCGCCAATCCTGACTTTAACGTTCTGGTCCGGGATGCCATTCTGTGGGCTGGCAAGAAAAGCAATTAAAGTTACTCAGGAGCAAGTGTTAAAAACTTATCCAGGCCCGTTTGAGGTATTGCAGGATTATTTGGTATTTTGCCGGTGATTAAAATGATCTTAGTTCTTTCGCAATACATCTTACTCATGTCAATATCCCGTCGTCAATTCGTAAACACACTCGGAGCTGCCGCAGTGGCAGCAGTTTCGGAGCAGTCGTTTGGTCAAAATCAGGCTGCAAAAAATCAGCCGATTTCCTGCAATCAATACTCCTGGATCACTTTCTACAATCGGGAGGGCAAAAACTGGGGGGCTAATCTGGATGTATCCCTGGCAGAGTATGTCACAACGGGATTGACTTCCTATGAGCCGGCAGCCAACAACGCAGAGGATATAAAAAAACTTTTGCCTTTTTTGAGAAAATACAAGCTGGCGATGCCTTCTTTATATGTAAACAGTGCCCTGCATAAAACCGAAGACGCGACCAAATCCATTGAGTCCGTGCTCTCCATTGCGGATGCCTGCCGGGAAGCAGGAACGAAGATCATCGTCACCAATCCCAGCCCGAGACAATCGGAGACTGACAAGAATAAATCAGACGAAGAGCTCGTTGAGCAGGCCAGAAACATGGATAAGCTGGGTGCCGAATTGAAAAAGCGCGGAATGACGCTCGCTTACCATACCCACGACGTGGAGCTTCGGGCTGCGGCACGGGAGTTTCATCACATGCTATTAGCGACCGATCCCAAAAACGTTTCGCTCTGCCTGGATGTACATTGGGTGTATCGTGGCTCGGGCAACTCGCAGGTGGCCTTGTTCGACATCGTGAAATTATATGGTAAAAGAATCGTGGAGCTCCATATCCGGCAATCCAGGGGCGGTATATGGCAGGAAAGTTTTGGAGATGGTGATATTGATTACCGCCGGCTGGTGAAAGCGTTGAGCGCTATGGCCGTAAAACCCCATCTGGTTCTTGAGCAATGTTTGGAAAAGTCATCGCCCAATACCATGAGTGCAGTGGAAGCGCATAAGAAAGATCTTGTTTACAGTGCGGATGTATTTGCAGGTTGGCTGAGGTAAAGTGCTGATGGAGCATGCCGTAAACAACGTGTCACATGCCATAAACAACCTGTCACACTGAGCGGAGTCGAAGTGTCACGTTGTGCTTTGCCTTCGACCGCTGGGCGGGGATCGTAGCACGGCTACCGCACCGTTCATTGAAGGTGTCACACGTTAAACTCCGTGTCACATGCCATAAACAACATGTCACACTGAGCGGAGTCGAAGTGTCAAGTTGTGATTTGCTTTCAAACCGCGGCGGCGGCCCGTAGCGCTGCTACCGCATCGATCATTGCAATGCCGTAAATAACATACGTGAGTTTATTCAGCTGTGAATCATTATGTTGTATGGTGTTTCGGTGAAAAAAAATAGAAGTGTCAGAACTGGCTTCCGATTTTTTATCCTGATCCAAAACAATTCGAGTTGCTGAGGTATCTCTAGGCCGTCTTTTATCTTTCTGGCCTGAAACAATTCCATCATTCCAAATTGTTTGTCGGTGTTGTTAAAATTCCGACTTCTCCTTTTTCAGGCAAAAATCATTTAACCCTTTTGATATGTACTTCGGTGTTCAAATAACAACCTGAGTTACCTGCTCAAAACATAGTCTTCCGGCAACCCAAAGAAATCCTGGACGTGGTAGATCTCGTCGCAATGATCAAAGATGATCGTGTCGTCGACTATGGTGTATTGTTTTTACTGCTGACTGGAAAGCCTGGAAATGGACTGGAAGTGGGACAACGGAGCCGTTTTTATCCTGTTAATCCTGAAATCCTGTCTAAATAAAAATCTATCTTTTCTCCTCACCACCAAAGACTTCCCGTAGCCTCGTATTGCTGACATACAAGTGAGAAGGCTCACTGCCAACCAATCAGCGGTAAAGAAATAAAACGTCAGGTATTTGTAAATTGCTATCTTAGGCATTGTTTTAAAGATTGAAACCCGCCACTTACGAATGCTCCTTGTGACGAGGGGAAAAACTGTGGTTACGTTTCTGACAGCGTTTAAGTTTACTTTACATGGCATGGGTTTGTGCTTTAAAGGGCAATTAATGCATTGAATTTTAAAACCGATTTTTCAAATGGCACCTACCGATTTCTACCAAATCCAAGACCTCCTCACCCCCGAGCAACGCCTCATCGCAAAAACGGTCAGAGCGTTCACGGATCAGGAAATAAAACCCATCATCGATGATTTCGCACAACGGGCAGAGTTTCCTGTCCATTTGGTAAAAAAGTTTGGTAATCTGGGCGTATTTGGGCCTACTATTCCGGAAGAATATGGTGGAGGCGGTCTGGATTATATCAGTTACGGGCTCATGTGCCAGGAGATCGAACGGGGCGATTCTGGCATGAGGTCGACGGTTTCGGTGCAGGGGTCGCTGGTGATGTGGCCGATTTATGCGTTTGGATCGGAGGAGCAGAAAAGGAAATATCTGCCGGGACTGGCAACAGGAGAACGCCTGGGCTGCTTCGGACTTACCGAACCTGATTTCGGATCAAATCCCGCAGGAATGAAGACGACGATTGTCAAAACGGAGGAGGGGTATTTACTGAACGGTTCCAAAATCTGGATTTCCAATGCACCGTTTGCTGATCTGGCGGTGGTGTGGGGCAGGAATGAAGCGGGTAGGGTGCAGGGGGTCATTGTGGAGCGGGGCATGAAGGGTTTTTCCACACCTGAAATTCATAACAAATGGTCGCTGAGGGCGAGTGCTACCGGCGAGTTGGTGTTTGATAAGGTGCTTATTCCTTTCGAAAATGTTTTACCGGATGCAATGGGTTTAAAAGCACCGTTGCAATGCCTGGACAAAGCCCGGTATGGCATCACGTGGGGCGCCTTGGGGGCGGCCATGGATTGTTATGAAACGGCCGTGAAATATGCAGCAGAGCGAATCCAGTTCGATAAACCGATCGGGGCGTTTCAGCTGACACAAAAAAAACTGGCCGAAATGCTTACCGAAATTACCAAAGGGCAGCTACTGGCCTGGCGGCTGGGTACACTCATGAATGAAGGCAAAGCAACAACCAGCCAGATATCCATGGGCAAACGAAATAATGTGGAGATGGCATTAAACGTGGCCCGGGAAGCGAGGCAAATCCTGGGTGCCATGGGGATTTCGGGCGATTATCCGTTGATGCGGCACATGATGAATCTGGAATCGGTGATTACCTATGAAGGCACGCACGACATCCACTTGCTGATTTTGGGGGCGGAAATTACGGGGATTCAGGCGTTTAAATAGCTGGTAGTTATCGCCTATGGCAATCGGCTTGTGTCCAGGTTGCTAATCCTGAGTCCTTTGAAACCATTCCATTTGAATGTGTTCTATATACAGAAATTCCCGACTTTGCGGCCGGCCGGAATGCGTGATTTCGATTGGTATAGGTTCTTGTTAAACTGTTTCCTTTTCAACCGCCGACAGCTCCCTCTGCAATTCCTTACTGGTCTGGGTGGAGCCATCGGGAGACCAGCCGGGAGCCTTTACCAGATACTTTAGCTTTGTCTTCCAGTCGGCAGGTTGCTGCATATCCTTTCCAAGTTGCTTCCATTCATGAAAGACTGTTTCTTTTAAACCATGCTGAATAATCGGTTTTACCAGGCCGTAACGGGGTGGTACGCTCGGCAATTCTTCCTGAAAGGTTCCGAAAAGCCGGTCCCAGATGATCAGACACATACCCATGTTTTTGTCGAGATATTCCACATTGCTTGCATGGTGAACACGGTGGTGTGATGGTGTGACAAAAAGGTATTCCAGGAATCCCAGTTTGCCCACATGCTCCGTATGTACAATAATGCCGTAGATCTGTGTCAGAGAGTACATAATGACAATGTCGGCCGGATTGAATCCTAAAACGACAAGCGGTATAAAATACAGGAACCGGTACAGGGGCTGGAATACGGAGGACCGAAATCCGGTTGTCAGATTGAAATGTTGAGAAGAATGGTGCGTGACGTGAACGGCCCAGAACAAACGACTGTGATGATCCACATAGTGAAGGGTGTAAAATGCGAGGTCTTCAAGGAGAAAAAGAGCAAACCAATAGACGTAAGGATTTGAGATAGGCTCCACCAGACGAAAATTGTAAAACCAGATCAGTACACCAATGTATGCGGCACGAAACAGTAAATCGACACTGCCGTTGATTAACATCAGTAGTGCATTGGTGAAGCTATCCCTGAATGAATAGCCGGTACGCCTCCTCTGGCCCTGGCTGTGGTGCCCCTCCGGATCATGGGCATAGGTTAGGAATATTTCAAGACCGATCAAAGCAATGTAAAACGGTGTGGACAGTTTTAGCAAAAGATCTTCAAACGCATAGGTGCCGGGCATAGCTATATTTTCAAAATATCTACAAATATAATTGAGTTCCGAAACAGAATATTTGGAATCTGTACTTTTAAGCTTTTTTTAATTTATCTCAGATGACGTTATCCCACCTCACTCCTGAATGCCATGAGTGGCCTGGATAACCGCTTGCAATAATGACAGCTCACTGGCTGCTTACCCCTATTTGTACAGGTCCGGAAAGATCCGGTACTTCGATTCTGACTTACCGTATCATTTTGCGCAGCGCCTTTCGGAGTTCTTCGTTTTTATGCCGTTTCTGAAGTATGGTCGGTGCTACAATTCTTTCCTTGCAGTCAAACACGGAGCACCTTTCGCATGTTTGATTCACGTTCCGGGAAGGCAGGTCGGGGTCCTGCAGAAACGCCAGCTTTGCACGGGTTGGTTCGTCGAGGTATATACCCATAGAAACACTGACATTGATATTGGGTGTTGGCGACATGTTCTGCGCAAAACTTACCACCAGGTACTCGTCACTGGTATCAATGTATGTCGATTTCTGCGCTTTGCACAGTATACCCGTTGACGCTTTATTGCCTGTGCTTTCACCGAGATCGTTCAATATGGTCAAAGCTACCCATCTTCTGCAATAGTGCTCATCACGCACGGTATGCGGGTAATGCTTGCGGGAAATATGCATTTCCTTGGTCATATCATAAAGATTCTGCCCTGCAAAATTATTGAACCGGGAAAAGAAAATCTGGTTAATTCCGAAGAATTTGGGCATGACGTTACTCAGTCGATAGCAGAAGGATTCAGGTGTCGTATTGAAGTTCTGGATCATCCCAATCAGCTTCTCGGGCTGCCATTGTTTTTGACTGAAAAAATCAGCCATGGCTGGCACAAGCAAGCTCCTTTTGATGATGATGGCACTGCCAAAATACGAGGCTTTGAAGTTATTCAGCAGCTGCTCGAAGGACTCCGCTTCAACCAGCGCGGTGGTATGCAGCCGGTTTTTTAAGTTCAGGAACAAATAGCCTATCTCCCTCCCATAGATAAAAGCACGCTGCACAGGCGATAAATGTGAATTGACCAGGAGCCTGTTACCCTGTGCATTGGTGATTGTGAGGGAACGTACGCTGGCAAAGGCAGGGTTGGCTTTGTCGTCTATGGGTTCAATTTTGTAATTGTATTCGGTTTCAAGAATATTGGCCAGAAACACTTCGTCGAGCAACTGGTCAGGTGTCACCTGATGCAATTCCAGGAATTTCTCAGCCTCCTGTTCGATGTCCTCAAAGTAGTTGTCATGCATTTCCTGATAAGTACGCAGGGCTGAGAAGTAAAATTTCTCAATCGACATATTATAATTTCGGGCAATTTCGATCAATGTACCTACAAAAGCGCTGATCTTGGCGGGTGCTTCGGCCAGTATTTCCAGCAGATTGGCCGGGTCTATGCCAAATAGTTCCAAAGGAAGCTCTGTGAGAATATTGGAGCTCAGCAGTTCGGAGATTGGTTCGAGGCGTTTGCTTAATTTCAGTGAGACCAGCGAGTCATAATCTTCGTCTATTGCCGTGGCGAGCGCTATTATTTTGTCGGATTTGGGGTACTTTTTTCCTTTTTCAATCTCGTTAATATAGGAAATGGACAAGCCGGATTTTTGGGAAAGTTCGTTCAGAGATAATCCCTTGTCCAAACGGAGTTGCCTTAGTTTCAGACCAAAAATCAATTTAATATTGTCCTTCTTGATAGCCACAGCGGAATAAAGGTAGGTGGTAAGGGTACGAAGTTAGAATTTTGCAGGGCTAAAATCTATTTTGTTGCTATAAAATGGCGTCTGGCGTGAACATTTTGTTAAGAATGGGGCTGCGTTTTGGCTGAGACGGAATGTTAAACTGCATGACAAAGGCCGGAGCAGAAGAAGACCCGCCCCGGCCTTTGTCGTGAAATAATCAGGGCTGTTTAAAATATGGCCAGTCCCAGTGTTGCCTGGAAGAGATTTCCTTTTTTGCCAAATTGTGCAGCGGTTGTGGCGTTATTGTAATTGACTTTTACGATTTCATTCAAATTTCCCTCATACCGTACATCGAGGCTGAGTCTGCCGAAGTCGAGCCCTACGCCGGCCTGGTACCCAAATGAAAGCCTGTTCTGGAATGTGACAGATCCGTTTTCATCTGTTACGTCCTCGAAGGAGTCTTTGATTTTACCGTTCGGAGATAATTTCATGGATGCCATTGGTCCGGCGTTGACACGGAAAAACCGGGCAATGCGAAACCCGAACAGAACCGGAACATCCAGATTGGAAAAGCGCAGGTCCACTTTCCCGTCCTCATTTTTGACACCATCTTTATACATATTGAACTGACCACCTTTCTGGGAAAGTAAAATCTCTGGTTGAATGTAAAGCGCGCGACCAAACCGAAAGAAAACTCCGCCAGCAAATCCCAGCGACCTGTTTGAATTATCCTGGAAATTGAAGGCTGTATTGCCGGAGTTTAGCGACAGGTCGTTACTTCCGTTGATGTTGGATAGATTAGCTCCAGCTTTAAGCCCGAATCTGAACCCCGGATTATACTGTGCTGAAGCTGTGTAACTCAGTGTCATTACACAGAGTGTGATCATTAATTTTTTCATGGCTAAATTTTTGTTTTGAGTGAATTTGAACATCCTTTTCAGCTTTGAAAATCGAGGCTGAATGAAAACGTTCTTCTAACGATGCAGAACGGATTTTGGTACAATGTTGCCCGGTCTGAAAATCTCAACAGAAATGTATTGGCAACAGGAAGGCTCTGATTACGATCAAAAGCACTATTTTTGCGGGCGTTTAAATCGAAGGTTTAAAAATTGAGTAAAATAATTTTGATTTAAAGCCGGTTTTCAGGAGATGATCGAGGTTGAATTTTAGATACTTGTGTCGAAGTATATCTTAAGAACTGAATGAAATGGGTTGTAGCGGCATGTCTGGAAACGAGGCCGATTTTTGAAAGACTTTACAATTAATAACAAGATAAAATGAGTGAATACAGTCATCGGGAAATAGAAAAAAAGTGGCAGCATTTTTGGGGTGATCACGGTGTTTTCCGGGTAGAAAATCAATCCGAACTTCCCAAGTATTATGTTCTGGACATGTTTCCCTATCCTTCTGGAGCCGGTTTGCATGTGGGGCACCCGCTGGGTTACATTGCTTCGGATATTTATTCCCGATACAAAAGACTGAAAGGGTTCAATGTGCTCCATCCGATGGGGTTTGATAGTTTTGGTCTTCCTGCGGAGCAGTATGCTATCCAAACGGGACAACATCCGGCTATTACCACCGAGCAGAATATTACCAGGTACATTGAGCAAATGAAAAACCTGGGTTTCAGCTATGACTGGGATCGCGAGGTACGGACTTCTGATCCTGGCTATTACAAATGGACGCAGTGGATATTTATGGAGCTTTTCCGAAGCTGGTACAACAATGATACCCAGAAGGCAGAAACCATTGAAACCCTTACCGAAATATTTGCCCAATCGGGCAATAAAAAGGTAAACGCACCCTGTGACGAGGATACGCCTGCTTTCAGCGCCGAAGAATGGGCCTCCTGGGATGAGGAGCAACAGTATAAAATTACGCTGAAATACCGCCTTACCTATGTGGCCGATGCAACAGTAAACTGGTGTGCGGAGCTGGGCTCGGTGCTTTCCAATGACGAGGTCAAAGATGGTGTCTCTGAGCGTGGCGGCTATCCTGTTGTTCAGAAACTCATGCGACAATGGATGATGCGGATCACCGCTTACTCGCAAAGGTTGCTGGATGGCCTTGATACCGTGGACTGGACAGATTCACTGAAAGAGCAACAACGCAACTGGATCGGCAGGTCGGTGGGGGCGTTGGTGAAGTTTGAATTGGCAGGAGGCAAGGAGCAGGGGGCACAAGGAGAAGGGCAGGGGGTAGAATCCCATGCCCCAAGCCCCATGCCCCCTGCGCATATAGAAGTTTTCACCACCCGTGTGGATACCATTTATGGGGTGACGTTTATGGTGATTGCTCCGGAGCACGAGCTGGTCGATGTGATTACTACTGCTGAACACCGGGCAGAAATCGATGCGTATCTGGACATGACCAAAAAGAAATCGGAACGTGACCGGATTTCGGATGTGAAAACGGTCTCCGGTGCTTTTACTGGTGCTTATGTGCTCAATCCCTTGAACGGGGAGAAAGTGCCGGTTTACATTGCTGATTATGTACTGGCTGGTTATGGAACCGGTGCCGTCATGGCCGTTCCATCGGGGGATCAGCGCGACTGGAATTTTGCCAATCATTTTGGATTGCCAATCATTCCCATTCTGGATGGACAAAAGGATATCGATTCACAGGCAGATGCCACCAAGGAGGGACGTTATATCAATTCGGGGATCATCAACGGAATGACTTTCCATGAAGCAAACCAGACATTGATCCAATGGCTGGAAGAAAAGGGTGTAGGCAAGGGTAAAATCAATTATCGTTTGCGCGATGCCGTGTTTGGCCGTCAGCGTTATTGGGGTGAACCGGTACCGGTCTATTACAAAAACGACAAAGACGGTCATGCGCTGCCCTACCTGATGGAAGAAAGTGAATTGCCTTTGAACCTGCCGGCCGTGGACAAGTATTTGCCGACCGAAAGTGGCGAACCGCCTTTGGGCAGGGCCGAAGGCTGGGCGCATGCGTCCGGGAATCCTTACGAGTTGAGTACCATGCCGGGATGGGCGGGAAGCAGCTGGTACTGGTATCGTTACATGGATCCCAACAACGATGGTGCCTTCGCGTCCAAGGAAGCCATTGAATATTGGAAAGACGTGGATCTCTACATCGGAGGGACCGAACATGCAACCGGGCATTTACTTTACAGCCGGTTTTGGAATAAATTTCTGAAAGATCGTGGCTTTGTGCCAGAGGAAGAACCTTTCAAAAAGCTGATCAATCAGGGGATGATACAGGGGAGGAGTAACTTTGTGTATCGGGTCAAAAGTGATGATCAGAGTAAGCCTGTTTTTGTGAGCGCCGGATTGCGTTCCGATTATGACGTGACCGCTCTTCACGTAGACGTCAATATTGTTGAAAATGACTTTTTGGACATCGATAAATTCAAGGCCAGCCGGCAGGATCTTTCGAGCGATCAGGCTACTTTTATCCTGGAAGATGACAAATATCTATGTGGCGTTGAGGTCGAAAAAATGTCCAAATCGAAATTCAACGTCGTAAATCCCGATGATATTGTAACACGCTACGGCGCCGACACGCTCAGACTTTATGAAATGTTCCTGGGGCCATTGGAACAGGCAAAGCCCTGGAATACCAATGGTATCGATGGTACCTATCGTTTTATCCGGAAGTTCTGGCGTCTGTTTTACTCGGAAAACGGTCAGTGGATCGTAAAGGACGAACCTGCAAGGCCGGAGGAATTGAAGGTACTTCATAAAACCATCAAAAAAATTGAAGAGGATACGGAAAATTTCTCCTTCAACACGGCTGTAAGCGCATTTATGGTTTGCGTGAATGAACTGGGAAGTCTGAAATGCAATAAGAAGGAAATTCTTCAGGAACTGGTTGTTTTACTTTCTCCGTATGCTCCCCACGTCAGTGAAGAATTATGGGCTGCACTGGGAAATGAGGAAGGAATGCTTTCAAAAACCAGTTTTCCTAAATGGGAGCAAAAGCATGTGGTCGATGCCGTATTTGAGTATCCGATCCAGATCAATGGCAAGGTGAGGATTTCGATACCTTTTGATATTGAAACCCCGGCATCCGATATTGAGAAAGAAGTGCTGGCAAACGAAACGGTTCAAAGATGGCTGGAAGGCAAAACTCCTAAAAAGGTGATTGTGGTGCCAAAACGCATCGTGAATGTAGTGCTTTAAGTAGCTAATTGGTGAATAAAAAAAAGGCCGGCATGTATTCCTACGTGCCGGTTTTTTTAAGCGTGTGTTTTAGTTGCTGATGAAGTGTATGTTGTAAAAGGTATTTTCTTTAAGAGGTTTGTTGAAAAGCGTGTGTCGATGAAGCGTAATCCTATGGTATCTTAGTTTGTTTGCTGATATTCTTAACTAAAATTTCGTAAAACTTACGCGTTTTGTAAAGTAGAGACGGGTTGAATGGAATTTGGTCACATCCAAAGAGCGTAAATTTTATTTTTTCTTCGCAGGGGCATCTTTTCGTATTTTTGCAGCCTATGGCTAAAAAGAGAGTACGCACTTCAAAAATCGTAAAGACTGATTATCTGAAACCCTTGCCTGCCAAAGGCTGGGCAATCGTAGGTGGTGTGATTCTGCTCATTGCCGGGCTGGTATGGTGGAATGACCGTACAGATGAAAATCAATGGGAATTTGTAAGCAAATTTGGCATCAAACTACCACTCAGATATCCTATTCATGGTATTGATGTATCGCACCATAATGCAAAGATCAATTGGGATAAACTGAAAAATGCAGGCTCTGATAAAGTGGACATTGGTTTTGTTTACATTAAAGCAACCGAGGGAGCTACCCATCTCGACAGGCAGTTTCAAAGAAACTGGAGTGAAGCAAAACGGGTCGGAATGAAGCGTGGTGCTTACCATTTTTATAACCCAAGGGTGATGTCGAATCGGCAGGTGGATAATTTTATCGGACAGGTACACCTGGAGCCGGGCGATTTACCACCTGTGCTTGATCTGGAAACCGATGCGAGAAAACCCAGTGAAATTATCGTGAAAGGCGTTCGTAACTGGCTTGTACTGATTGAACGCCACTATGGGGTGAAGCCAATTATTTATGTCAATGAACATTTTTACAAAAAATACATTGCCGGGAATTTCGACGATTACCCACTGTGGCTGGCCGGATATTCCAGAAGCGATATAAAAGATCTTGCGACAGACGCGCACGTGTTATTCTGGCAACACAGCGAAAAAGGCTGGGCTGACGGGATCAAAGGCTTTGTTGATTACAACGTGTTTCTCCATGATGAGGGAGAATGGGAGGGGCTGGGGGAGTAGGAGGGGAATTTCCTGACGGACGGTTTATTTCTACTGCGTGCCCCAGTGACTAGTTTATCTTTCCGGTTGCTTTTCAAATACATTTCCTGTTGAAATTTGGACATACTGTTCAGGTTTAAATATTTAGGCCTCTATCCTGTTTTTTGTAGTATATTACCTGAATATTTCATGCAGTTTCGTTTTTGAATGGCTTATTTTAAAAACCATACGGACATTGAGCTTGCACTCCTTTTAAAGCAGGGAGATGAGGACGCTTTTGACGAAATTTACCGACGTTATTGGAAATCCTTATTCCAGGAAGCGCGGAAGCGCCTGGGGGAAAGTGAATATGCGGAAGAGGTTGTGCAGGATGTATTTATAGACCTTTGGGTCAACAGGTCTACACGGGAGATCAACCAACTTTATGCCTACCTGCAAACGGCCGTACGGTATCAGGTTTTTATGCTTTACAAAAAACATAAAAAACTCCCTTTCTTCGAAGAACCTCTCGAACACATGGGATTAAGTGATGACAAGGCCGACAGCCCCTTTTGCCTGAACGAGTTGCTTGCCGGCATTGAAGTGTGGCTTGCCCACCAACCGGTAAAGCGCAGAGAGATTTTCAGACTTCGTTATCTGGAGCAGCTCTCTACAAAAGAAATTGCCGAAGAACTCTTCATTGCGCAAAAAACCGTTCAAAATCAGTTGATCAACGGGCAGGAAAGTTTTCGGGCGGCTGTGTCAAAGCTCCTTACCTTCACGGGTCTGCTCATTACGCAACTCGACTAGTGTCGTGTCACGCATTAGATGGCAGTTGACTCAAGTAGTTCCCAAAGACGAATGTCCCCATGAGAGAAGTTGAATGTCATCCTGAGCGGAGTCGAAGGAACCCTGAGCGAAGCCGATTGTCACCCTGAGCGGAGTCGAAGGGATCCTGAGCGAAGCCGATTGTCACCCTGAGCGAAGTCGAAGGGTGCCATGACATAAGTTCCTTAAGCGCACTATTATCAGCCTCGTCCAGCCAGCCACAATACATATCGAATAAACCTCTGGTAATCATCCATCAACTACTGCGATTACGCAATGGGGTGCGTGTTTTATATGGCCAATAGTTATGAACACATTATTAAATATTAAATATTTCAAAAATAATAGAATATAGTTTGGGACATTTTGCTGAGATAGTATACTGTAAAGAAAAGTAGCTACACGCAGATGCCACAAAAAAGTAGAATCGAATTATTGAGGTTGGTTGAATTGTATCTCAATGGTACTGCAACAGCACAGGAACGTCAAATTCTGGAAGAGTACTATGAACTTTTTGATGAGGCATGGGAGGTAACAGAAGACCTTGACAATACGCAATTACATGCGCTTGGCCTCGAAATGAAAGACGAGATAAACCGGAAACTGAAACCAAAACAAAAGGAAACCCTTCCTTTGCACCGCTATTTCAGGGTTGCCGCGATGATTATCATGCTGATGGGTGTGATTTGGTTGGTGAGAATCTATTCAGTAAAAGAAAACACACAGCAAGCTGTCGAGACGGCTGTTCCTGCCGCCAAGGAACAGGTCAACCGGTTTTTCACCCTGTCTGATGGCACCAAGGTGGTGTTGCGCGGTAACAGCCAACTGAAAATTAGTGATGACTTTAATCAGGCCAAAAGAATCGTTACACTTATCGGAGAGGCATATTTCGACGTGGCGCACAATCCTGACTCTCCCTTCATCATCTACACGGGAAGGGTGAAAACTACAGTCTTAGGTACAGCTTTTAACATCAAGGCTTGGCCAGGGCAAAAGGATATAATTGTAAGTGTAAGCAGAGGCAAGGTCCGTGTTGAAGATCAAAACAAACTGATAGCCGTACTTACTCCTGAAAAACAGGTCACCTACAACACCGAAACTTTGGTGGGTGGTGAACAGCAGGTAGCACCGACAGCGGCGACCGCATGGCTGCAGCAGGAAGTGACTTTTGATGAAATGACGTTCAAAGATCTGGCAGCCTTACTAAGCAAGCGGCACGGCACTCAAATTCACTTTTTAAATCCCGAGCTTGAAAATTGCCGGTTTACCGGGATTTTTTCAGGCACTGAAACCCTCGAAGAATCCATGCACACGCTTTCTCTGACCAGTAATACACGTTATAAAATCCTGGCAGATAAGGTCCTAATTGATGGTGAAAAATGTATTTAATTTCTATTCCTAACCTTTAACAACATGAATGCTTCCAAATCATACAACGGACCCTGATGGTCAAAAAAAAACTCCTCCGCCCTGGTAAGCAATGAGGAGTTCTGTAAAAAAATTTATTGGAAAACTTTTAAACAGCACAAAGAATGCAAAAAACTCTAGCTTTTGCAAGCAGGAATTGTATTGCCCTATGGCAAAGCAACAGGCGGGCCTATATTAGTAAGCTCATGAAAATAAGTGTTTTCAGTGTTGTTTTGGCGCTTATTACCGCACAGGTATTGGTAGCCAAAACGAGTAGAGCACAAGACATCCGCGAGAAGCGGATCACTTTCGAAATACAGCAATCATCTTTAAAGAATGCATTGCAAAAATTGCAGAAACAGTCGGGGTACCATGTGTTCTACATGTCTCCCAAAGTTGCGCCGTATAAGGATATAAGTGTGCCGCTTGCGACGCGTTCCGTACAGGAGACTTTGGAGCTCATACTTAACAAAACACCATTGACTTTTCGGCAGGAAGGTAAGACTATTATTCTCACTGAAAAGCAGGGGGCGGTAATTATTGAAAAGGCAGAGAGCCTACTTCTGCTACGCCAGGTTCAAGGGAAAGTTACGGACGAAAAAGGGGAGGCATTGCCAGGTGTAAGCATTCTGATAAAGGGTACGCAGCAGGGAACGATCAGTGATATCAATGGCAATTATCAGCTGAACCTTGAGAAGGAAAATGCAATCTTAGTGTTCAGTTTTGTTGGTTACCTGAGCCAGGAGGTTGAAACAGGTAGTCGATCCACTATTGATCTGTCACTAAAAAGCGACACCAAATCACTTGACGAAGTGGTTGTGACGGCCTTGGGGATGTCCAAAGAGAAAAGGAGTCTGGGATTCTCTGTTACGGAGCTTAAAGGCGCCGAAGTTTCAGCCACGCAGCAATTAAATCCGGTCAATTCTTTAATGGGTAAGGTTGCCGGTGTTCAGATTGATCAGAGTGCCTCAGGGCCCTTCGGTAATTCGAGAATAGTGATCCGGGGTAATTCCACTTTGAGCCAGAACAATCAACCCATATTCGTAATCGACGGAATCATTATCGACAATGAATCCGTTTCCGGTGGTCGTGATTTTGCCAACGACCTGACTAATCTGAACAGTGAAAATTTTGAAACGGTTTCGATATTAAAAGGTTCTTCAGCGGCCGCGTTGTATGGATCCAGAGCGATTAACGGCGTTGTGCTGATCACCACCAAAAAAGGCAGTAAAGCCAGTGGAATCGGGATTGACATTTCGCAAAATGTCATGATATACAATCCTTACAAAGGACCTAAGTTTCAAAATGAATTTGGAGGCGGCAGTGTAGGTGCATTTTTTACGGATGCTCGGGATCCAAACTACCAGCCCAATCAGATGTGGACTACAAAAGTGTTTCCGGTTGATCCAATTACCAATGAGCCTTACATAGATCCGGCAATCAACCGCGAAAATGAAAACTGGGGTCCCAGGTTTGCGAATCAGAAAGTACGTAATTATGATGGCACCTGGACTGAATATAAGGCCGTACCCAATAACTTTCTCGATGCCTTCAAGAATGGTGCTTTAAGTACTACGTCTATCGCTTTCTCAGGAGCCGGGGACAAAACGACTTACAGGTTTTCGGCAACGCATGACGGGCAGACTGGCATTTCGGTAAATAACAAAATGCAACGGGAGAATTTTAATCTGAGAATCACGCATCAGCTGGCCAAATGGCTCAGCACTGATTTTAGTGGCGGATACACGACAAGCGACAACACCAATCCTCAAAATCTGACCTGGGCACCTTATACCGATACTTTTGCAGGGGATAACTGGGGCGTGGCATTTTCATGGATGTTTCCCCGAAATTATGATACAAAGTACTGGAATCAAAAATCAAAATATACCAGCCAGACTTTTGGCGGGGCACCCAAGGGGACCAATCCTCTGGAAACCAATAAGGTCATGGCTCCCGAATTTTGGTACAATATGAACAATACCGTTGCTACCATGGAAAGCAGGAACTTCCTGGGCCGGTTTGCGCTCAATGCCAAGCTTGGCAAGTGGGCTAATTTCACTGTGGAGGGTAACATGAACAACAATTACGATAAATACGAAAATAAAGCACTGGGCCACTTCTCCGACTTCAAGGGCGGTTCCTACACCTTAAATCAATCTAAAAAGGAGAGTAAATTTGTAAAGGGTATACTCGCATTTAATAGTATTTCTATTGTGAAGGACTTGTCGTTCAGTGGTTTCGCAGGCGGGGAAATGTATTCTTCGGTCAGTTCATTTGCTCAGGGAAGTACTTCCGGTGGTCTGATGGTTCCTGGTAATTATTTCATCACCAATTCGGTGAATTCACCGGTTGTCAGTGGAGGTATCAATTATAACAAAAATATCAACTCTGTTTATGCCAGTGCCGATTTTGATTACAAAAATCAGTTTTACCTTGCTACAACCTGGCGCGGGGACTGGTCATCAGCATTGACTTATAAAGACGGCACTGGTAATAATTTCTATAATTACCCATCGGCAAGTCTTTCGTGGATTACGTCGGAAACCTTCCAGCTGCCTCAGGTAATTACCTTTGCCAAATTGAGGGCCAATATTGCTGCCTTGGGCAAGGACACTGATCCGTTTGTAATCAATCCCGGGTATAAATTTGCGGGAAAAGTGATCGGATTACCCGGAGAACCTACGCTGGCAGAATTCAGCTCCCGAACCACGTTATCGCCCAAGCTGAGGCCTGAAAGAAAAATTTCGAAAGAAATTGGCTTGGAAATGCGTTTCCTGAAAAGTCGGGTTGGTTTGGATGTAACTTTATATCAGGATAATACCTATGATCAGATCGTGGATATTTCAACACCCGTTGAAACCGGCATATCGGGGGTTAAGATCAATGCAGGTAATATTCAGAACAAGGGAATTGAAATCTCTCTCGACGGGTCGCCGTTACGAACAAAGGATTTTACCTGGAATTCGCGGTTAACCTTCTCCCGAAACAAAAATTTAATTGTATCACTTGCCGAAGGCAGAACTGATTTTTCTCTTGGTGGTGGCGCTTTTGACGCAAGCTCATGGGCAGTCGTTGGGAAATCTTATGGTACCATACGATCCACAACCCAATCGCTGAAATTCTCTGACGCAGATAATCCTGCCAATCCGAGAAACGGTATGACCGTGCTTGCATGGAGAAACGATGCACGTGCTGCATTTCCGCAAAGAAGCAATAAATATCAGGATATAGGTGATATTAATGCGAGGTTCCGGGGAGGATTTTCAAATGATTTTTCATACAAAAGTTTTGCTTTGAGTGTATTGTTTGATGCCAAGATTGGAGGTGACATGGCCATGTCGTCCATAAGGTCAGGAACGCATACCGGAGTACTTCCCAATACGCTGTTTGGCCGGGATGCGGATCATGGAGGCATTACCTGGACCAGTAAGTACGACGGTATTACCTATGACGACGGAATGATCATTGACGGGGTATTTGCCACAGGGCAGAAGGTTTCTCTTCCGAATGGGTCCACTGCCGATGTAGGGGGTATGACTTTCAAGGAGGCCTATGCCGCCGGTTTGGTTGAGCCTACTCATGCTCCTCAGTTTTACTATCGCTATGCTTCTTCTTCTACAGGCGTGTCTGATTTTTGGGTTCTTAAAAGCAGCTGGATTGCATTGCGTCAGGTAATGTTGTCATACAACCTGCCCCATAGCCTGGCCGCCAGGATGAAAGTCAACGGCATTTCAATTAGTGTGATTGGACGAGACCTTGGGTACATTTATAATTCATTGCCTTACGATTTCAACCCGGCTTCGTTAAACTCTAATTTAACTTCCGCTGTGGGTGAAGAAGGCTTTTTACCAATGATTCGCTCATTTGGGGGCTCTGTAAAGATCCGTTTGTAATAATCATGATTGATTATAATACACAATTAAAATAACAGATATGAAAGGTACTTTTTTATATATCATCATTACAGCATTCTTCTGCTTTTGCACCAGCTCCTGCACCAAGGATTTTGAAACAATCAACGTGAATCCCAATGTGGTAAGTGATGTGGATGTGCGGTTACTCTTAACCTCATCACTGGTGCCCATGCAGACCTCCCGGGGTGGTGAGTATTGGAATGAAGGATTTACCCATTTCCTTTCGGCTTGTCAACTGGTGACCGGGCAAAGCTATGCAGTGGCAACAACCGCTGTAAACGGACGCTACAATCTTTTCTACACAAGTGTTTTGCCCAATCTGGTGGAGATCCGGCGATTGATAGCACTCAAAGCTGACAAGGAGAGATTTGCTCAGATTAATGCGATCACTTACATCCCTCAGGTGATGATGGCATTAAAAGTAAGCGATATGAACGGATCCATTCCTTACACGGAGGCAAACCAGGGTAGGGATAATGCCCGATACAATCCCAAGTATGACAATCAGGAAAGCCTGTTTAATTTATGGCTCAAAGAATTGTCGGACGCTATAGCGACCCTGCAGAAACAGTCGGCCGATCAGGTCAACTTAGGGAACAATGACGTTTTCTATGGCGGCGACGTTACAAAGTGGATCAAATTGGCAAATTCTCTTAAGTTGAGAATTGCTGCCAGATATCAGAACCAGGATCCGGCAAAAGCCACCCAGATTTTCAAAGAAGTAATGGCCGATGCCACAGGCCCATTAAGTGCCGTGTCTGATCAGTTGGTGCATAGCAATCCTGCATATTACCCGTTCGGAGTTGATGGCTATAACATCGATATATACAGCCGCCACTTCGCTGTTGGATCTGCAGTGGAATTTCTGAAATCGTCGGATGATCCACGACTAGGCATATATTACGACAAAAACTCCCTGACAGGCAGCTACAAGGACACGCTCGCCAAGTATAGCAAGGTATTGCCTTCGTGGGTCAAGGCCAATGATCCCAATATTATGTACCAGGGAGGGCCCGCCGATTTTCAGTCTAATCCAACGGTGAGTACTTATTTTGTAAATCCGTTTAATGGCGGAGGATCAAACAGGTATCAGTTGATATCTACCGTTAACCGCAAGTTTTTTGCACCTACTGTGGACAGGGGCAGCGGTACTGTTGTGGATGTATTGTTTTCTTATGCAGAGGTGTGCCTGCAGATTGCCGAGTTTATTCAAAAAGGTTACGGAACCGGAATTAACACCAAGGGCACGGCAGCTGAATGGTATAACAAGGGAATCCGCGCCTCGAGCAAGACCATGAATGATATTGCGACTGCAGCCGGCTCCACATCCTATGCCAATATCGATGAGCGGATTGAGGCCCATCTGGCCAACCCGATAGTGAAGTTTGATGGAAAGGCAGACCTGGAGAAGATTTATATTCAGTCTCTCCTGAATTTTTACCGGGAACCCAATGAAGCTTTTACACTTGCGCGCCGGACAGGTTATCCAAAGTTCAATTCCACTTTACTCGCTCGTGAAACCGTAAGCGATGTATTACCCAGAAGGTGGTGGACAACCGATCCCGGACAGGTAAATCATGCAAACTGGGCAGCAGCTATGACCGAACAAGGTTTTACACCCAACGATTTTACCATTTCTAAACTTAATTCCGAAAGAATCTGGTTTGACAAGAAGTCGCCGGATTACGGAAAGGGGAATTAAGATTAAATCTTTCTATTATTTCCTATGCAGGCTGAGTGGTGATCCGTGAAAGGTGTAACCTTTTGCAGATCACCATGTGCCCATAGTTCCGATCGGTATTTTCTCTAAAATTCATTGCAATAATGGCACGACGCAGACAGTTCTTACAGCAATTGGGTGCAACAGCGGGGGCTTTCTCTGTCAACAGTTTATTCAACCAGTTACATGCTGCAGATATAACATCTGCCAATCATCAGGTCAGAAATCTTACACCTGTTACGGTAGCTGCAAACGAAGATTACTGGAGCGTGATACAGCAAGCCTATACGGTAAGTCCCAATCTGATTAATTTGAATAATGGTGGCGTAAGTCCGGCGCCACGGGTGGTTCAGGAAGCAGTGGAAAGATATAACAAGCTGACCAACGAGGGGCCTTCCTACTTCATGTGGGAAATACTGGATCAGGGAAGGGAGCCATTACGCGAAAAACTGGCAGGGCTTGCTGGTTGCGACAAAGAGGAAATTGTAATCAACAGGAATGCGACGGAATCTTTGAATACAATCATCTTTGGTCTGGCACTTAAGGCCGGCGACGAAGTGATCGGTTCCAAACTGGACTATCCCAATCACATGAATGCCTGGAAACAAAGAGCTATGCGTGACGGGATTATTTACAAGCAGCTCAGCTTTAACTTTCCAGTTGAAAACGATGACGAAATTGTTCAGGCTTTCGAAAAGGCAATCACCCCAAAAACCAAAGTCATACACATCACACATGTCATTAACTGGGTGGGGCAAATACTTCCTGTAAGGAAAATCAGCGACATGGCGCATCGTTACGGACTAGAGGTGGTATGTGACGGAGCGCATTCCTTCGCATTGCTCGACTTCAAAATTCCCGACCTGGGCTGCGATTATTTCGCAACATCGTTACATAAATTTCTGAGCGCCCCCATTGGTAGTGGTATGATGTGGATTAGAAAGGAGAAAATTTCTAAAATATGGCCCTTGTTGGCAAACGGGGATCCCCGCGGAACCAATATCCGTAAGTTCGAAACACTTGGTACCCGTAGTTTTCCGATTGAACAAGGGATCGGTGAGGCCATTAATTTTCAGTTGGCAATAGGTAATAAGCGGAAGGAAGAACGTGTAAGGTACCTTAAAAATTACTGGGCCGAACAGGTTGTAAACGTATCCCGTGTGACGATCAGGACGTCCCTGAAATCAGCCTATTCATGTGCTATCTGTGGTGTGAGTGTGGAAGGCATGACGCCCAATGAGCTTGAAAGAGCCTTATTCAATAAATATAAAATACATACCGTTGCAATCGATTATGAAAATGTGAAATGCGTACGTGTAACACCACATGTTTATACCCGTTTGAATGAACTGGACAAGTTGGTCAGTGCTATCAAAGAAATTGCTTCTTCCGGCAAGTAAGCCGGGAAGAGGTTTCAACTTCCTTTTTTGTAGCGGTGAGTGAGCGTTTTAGATTTCTGTTGTCATTTGGATTGGGAAACCCGTAAACATGTATACAGGTGAAAATGGTCCCGAGCACTATTTGGTTTTTTCGCTCATAGATCCAGCGGTGCTCAATCGCAAGCAAGTATTACTTCTGATGATGATTTTCGGGTTGCATAAGGTTTACCGTTTGAGTAGAGGTTTTTGGGACGTCCCGGCTTCAATGTTCTTTTAAATCTCTGGCTCCTGCTGGCTCAAACAGTGAAAGCTTCCCTGTCCCCAGATGATCTCGGTAGCTTCCAGCGGAATGATATTTTTGGACGGAAATGCCTGTGCAAGAATATCCAGCGCGACGCTATCATTAGGATTATTAAAAACCGGCACAATCACACCGGCATTGCAGATCAGGAAGTTGGCGTAGGAGCCGGGGGTTCGGAAATCGTCAATGATAACGGCCTTGGGCATGGGCAGCTCAATAATATTTAGCTGTTTGCCATCCAGCAGTCGCATTCCTTTAAGCAGGGTCAGGTTGGTTTGCAGGATCTGGTAGTTTTCGTCATTTGCGTCCTGCTCTACACAGGCTACGACAGTATTTTGGTTCACAAACCGGGTAGTGTCGTCAATATGTCCATCTGTGTCGTCGCCTACGATGCCGTCTTCGACCCAGAGTACCTGTTCGGTGCCGTAGTAGTCAAAGAGATATTGCTCAATCTGGCTCTGGTTCAGGTGTGCATTTCGGTTGGGGTTCAGCAGACATGATCTGCTGGTCAGAATAGTCCCTGCACCATTGAATTCCACCGATCCGCCTTCCATGATGATCCCGGGAGTTGTCACTGGAAGGTTCAGGTATCGGGCAATGGCCTGAGGGGTTCGGTTGTCATCATCATATGGCGGATATTTACCACCCCATGCGTTGTGTCCCCAATCCACGACCATCTTTTGTTTGCTTGTTTCGTTGATCAGAAAGGCAGGGCCATGGTCACGGCACCAGGCATCGTTGGTTGGCTTTACTACAAATTCGATTTGAGACAAATCCACACCTGTTCTTTCGAGCTCTTCTTCTATAAAAGATTTCAAACCAAAGTCATTGGCAATGATCCCCACTTTTTCCCCCTTACTGATCGCTTTGATAAACGAGAGATATTGCGGACGCATTTTTTGCAACCGGTCGCCTTGCCACGATGCATCGTTGTGCGGGAAGGTCAGCCAGGTTGCCCTGTGGGGATGCCATTCGGAGGGGAATGTAAAGCCCAGATCTTTTGGGGATGGAGTCAGGTTGTTTTGTAACACAGGAAAAATACGATTGCGACCTACTATGAAGCTGCAAAGGTCGTAAAGGTTTGTTCCAAATCACAGACCGGAGGCAAGATGAATGTAAATTGTCTTTGTTTATTTAAATAAAATCATAAATTTGTTTTGTTTTATCGGTGAGCATGAAAGATATTATATTCTACGCCATTCCATTTTTCATACTTTCCATCCTGGTGGAAGTATTGTATTATCGGTATCTTCAAAAGCACCAGGATCACTATGAGACAAAGGACACCGTTAGTAGTCTTTCCATGGGTATAGGCAACGTGATTACCGGAATTGTTTCCAAAGTTGTCGTGTTTGCCTCGATTGTTCTGGTTTATAAATACAGAATTGTTAGCCTGGGTCGCGACGTATGGTGGTATTGGGTTGGGCTATTTTTTGCGGATGATCTGAGCTACTACTGGTTTCACCGGATGAGCCATCAGGTGCGGTACTTTTGGGCGTCCCACGTAATACACCACTCGTCACAATTCTACAATTTAGGTACGGCGCTGCGCCAAACCTGGACGGGGAATATCAGCGGCGCGTTTATCTTTTATTTATGGATGCCTCTGATCGGGTTTCAACCGGTAGATATTTTTCTGATGCAAACCATCAGCCTGATTTACCAGTTCTGGATACACACGGAGGCGGTAAATCTGATGCCAAAACCCATTGAGTGGATTTTCAACACCCCATCCCACCACCGGGTTCATCATGGTTCTGATCTGAAATATCTGGACAAAAATCATGCAGGGATTCTCATTATCTGGGATCGGATGTTTGGAACGTTTCAGAGGGAGGAAGAGCGGCCGCATTACGGACTTACTAAGAATCTGGGGAGCTACAACCTGTTTCACATCGCCTTTCATGAATGGCGGGATATATACGATGATATATCCAGGGCCCCCAATTTTAAAGCAGGCCTTGGATACGTTTTTGGACCTCCGGGATGGAGTCATGATGGATCCCGTAAAACAACCGAACAGCTGCGACATGAATCAATTAAAAAAGTGGATTGTGACGTTGAGTAACTAGTTTTTTGGTTGCTTTCCACCAGATCATCTGAAATTGTATTTAATCAACTGAGTTGATGCCGAGGGCGCCTAGCCGGGGGCGCCTAGCCGGGGGCACCTGGCTGAAAGCTAATTCACCACCACGTTTTCAATCAGGTAGGTCCCTTCCACGGTTTTCAGGTTGTATGCCTTCACAACCCTTCTTGCATTTTCCTGTATTGCTCCGATTTTCCAGGTCGTTACTTCTCCTGTGGCCGGTTCAAAGTGATAGAGAACGTCTTTTTTTGAAAGATTCTTTACCTTTTTTCTGCCTCTTTGGGTGAGGACGTGGTGGTAGGGTGTAGCTTCCAGCAAAAGTGCCTCAACGTGTCTTTCAGTTGAATTACTGGCGGTTGTTTCGTGGGTGGGGCGTAGGTATAACGCCGTCAATGCAGAACCCGGATAGTTGTATATGTCAACCTGCTTTACTCGGGTGACGGAATTTTTGCCATTTGTAAAGCTTTTTACATGTTCGCCCACCCTGATATCTGCAATGTCCTTTACGGCACCATCGGCCATGGTGACGGGTGCGTTGGCCGAAAAATAGGTGTAATGCTTTTTCTTGTCAGTGGTAACTTTAAAGGTTTCCTCTGTTTTGAGTTTATAGTTTATACTTTCCGTTTGCGCTGCCAGTTCTGACCAGAGAATCGTCGACATCAAAATCAGGATTTGCTTTTTCATTTTCTTGTTACGGTTTGTCAGGCTTTGGAGACTTTCATGAATACTTTACCCAGCAAATTGGGCAATGCACCCAGGCTGATCAATATGAGGCCTGATGTGATTAAAGTAGGTATGTGTGCAAAAAAGGATCCGGACGAGAGGATGGACAAAATGAGGATTGTGGAAAAAGGCAAAGAAAAAGCCAGGAGTAACACGGCCAGTTCGAGATCAAAAGTCCTTTTTTCTTTGGGTACTGACTTTGTATCTTCCCGCAAATTGAATGCCGAAATATGTGCAAGTGGCCAGAAACTTGCGGCGCTCAATGGTATAACGATTGACAGCAGAATCATCGACAAATCGGTAATGTTCAGTACATAAATCATTCCTGCGCTGATCAGCATGGTAATACCAGCCCGGAACAGTAATATACTCGCAACGATACGCTTCTTGCCTTCTTTAAGCTGAACGGCAAGTCCAATGAACAACAAAACCAACGGGGTCATCATCGCACTGGTTTTATCAAAAAGGTCGGTTACTACAGATGGTAATGTTTTGAAACTAATCCCCAGACTCAACAAAATCAGCGCCAGAAAAATGAGGATGTTAATCGGCTCCTGAAACATGCTGGCAAACAAGCTTTTCAGTTTTCCACCCATCTTCATTTCCTTTTCATCACTATTTTTCAAAAACATATTCATGGCGAGAATATACAGGGAAATCAGCACAAAAAACTTGTTTCCAACGTCTGCCAGAGCAGCAATAGCCAGACTTTTTTCACCAAGGAATTCTGCGATAAACGGAAAGCAGGATAGCCCGGGCGCCAGGGAAGGAATCAGCATCATCAACGTTCTGCCGGTAGGGCTGTGCTTCTCAATACCAAATAATGAAAATGCGAGTGGTGCGGAAAAGAACATGAGAAAATTGAAAACCAGCGTTACCAGCGGTATGACGATCATGGAAGAGTCAATATCAATTTTCATCAATGATATAAAAATCGTTGACGGCAACGCTACGGACAAAATGATTTCTTTAATGCCGTTGGTCTGTTCCTTGCTTTTGAATTTACTTTTAAGCAAAAGACCCAGAATGATCAGCAAAAGGAGTGTAATGGTTTTTTGAAGTGCATCACTCATGATGTAATAGGAGTTTGATAAACCAATACCCTGCCGAAAGCGTACAGGATACTGGTTTGTTTAAAAACAATTATGGGCAATTGAAGAAGGTGGAGTGACCAACAGATGATCCTCTTCAACTGGTATAACCGGATATGGGGGATTAGGCAGACATGGTCTCCAGGGCCCCGACGAAAGTTTTCATTTCATCCATGGTTCCGATACTTACTCTGCACCATGGCTTGTTCTGAATATCGAAGGACCTGACCGAAATGCCTTTGGCCATCATTTTTGACAAAAGTTCTTTGCCCTGTATGCTAATGGGGAATAGTACAAAGTTGGTATAGGACGGGATGTATTTGTAACCCATCTTGCTCAGGTTTTCATACAGATACAGTTTGGCCTGGTGGTTCTGCTTGCGGGTCATCTCCTGGAATCCGTCGTCTTCCATACTGGCAGTTGCAGCTGCTACGGTGGTGCTGCAGATACTGAATCCGCCTCTGGTTATCTTATTGATGTCTTTGAGAAACGAAGGTAGCGCTACCATGTACCCGAAACGTAAACCTGCCATGCCCATGATTTTTGAGAAGGTGCGGGCTACAATCACGTTTTTCTTCTGTGATAAAAGCGATACCATGCTTTGGGTGTCTGCACCCACAGCCAACTCTATGTATGCTTCGTCCACAAACACGGGTACTTTCTCTGACACACGGGAACAGAAGTCCAGCAGGTCCTGTCCCTTTGTGATCGCTCCGGTAGGGTTGTTTGGGTTGCAGACATACACCAGTTTTGTATCCTTATCCACAGCAGCTTCCATTGCCTTCAGGTCATGCGACCAGTCAGTTGTGCAGGGAATGGCCTTCCATTTTGCACCCACCGATTCGGCGACGCGGATCATGGACATGTAGCAGGGGTCTGCGGACACGATATTGCCGCCATTCATGAAGAGCACGATGGCGACCTTTTCGAGTAAATCCGAAGAGCCGGGAGCCACCATCAGGTGATCTGCTGTAACCCCTTCCTTTTTGGCAATTTTTTCGATCAGCTCAAACATATCACGCCCGGCGTAGCGGTTTCCGAATTTTACGGAATCGACCACAGCCTTTTGTGCAGAGGCGGGTGGACCGTAAGGGTTTTCATTAGAACTAAGTCTGGCAACAATTTTAGGCGCTTTGAAGTCACCTGGAAGGTAATGTTCTCTTACCATTGGGCTTCTGAAAATACGGTTTTCCGGATCCAGCGACATAGGCTGGCTTCCAAATGCTCCCATGCTCAGGTGTGGTGCGAGGGTCATGCCTCCGATAGCCATCAGGCCCGATTTCAACAAATTGCGACGGTCGATTTTCTGATTCATTTTGTTTCCTTGTTTTTGTAATTGGATGATTATAAGTTATCAAAAGGTATGGAAAAGGTGTAGCCTGGTGGAGTCAACCGGCCCGGTTGTTATTTTTATTTGGCCTGGACCTGCGACTGTCGGGAAAAGGCAATTCCTTTGTAAGTTCCTGTCCATGCCAGGTTGGATATGAGCACGGCTGCGTTTCCTTCTGAGGCTTTTTGAATCGAAAACTTATCCCATGTAGTTGGAACCGTCACAAGTCCGTTTGCATCAGATGTGAATTCGCCGATCGTTCCGGTTACGAAAACATTTGGCTTCACCTCTGTTCGGAATGTAAGGGCAATCTTAACATTGGGAACTGGTATGGAGTCGATTCCCTTTGTGTGATCCAGAATGTTGGTTTTGTCTAACTCCAGGAGCCGTACTGCCAGTGTAAGCGATGGGCTGGTCAAAGGATACGTAACCGAAGGTTTTGCCGATAATGGCGCTCCAAACGCCGCCCCAACTACGTCGACCAGAACTGGCGCCACGTTGTTGTCCAAAAATGGATCTTCCACTTTGCAGGAAGTTACTGCCAGAGCCATTATCGCCAGGAGTCCGATGGAAAGTCTTTTTATATTTTTCATAATTACGGGATTATCTGTGAACAGGATTTCAATAAAAACCACCTATTTTTCGGACCACCAAAGTTTGGTCTTCATGTCATTGGGGCCACCATTTAACGTTTCTCCGGTAGCTACTTCTTTCGCGTTGAGCGAATATTCCGAACTTGGATAGTTAAATCGGGTGGGCAGTACGCCATCGTTTTTAAGGACCGCCCGGGAATCGGGTGCGGGAAAGACCGGAAAACCTGTTCTGCGCCACTCTGTCCAGGCTTCTATACCCTGAGCAAAAAGGGAAACCCATTTTTGTTCCAAAACTTTTTCACGTGTTACGGTACCGAGGTTCGTTAGGAATTCGGCCGGAACAGTCAGGCCATACTGCGCAAACGAGGCAGTGAGACCCGTTTCGAAGTACGTTTTGGCATCACCTTTGGTAATATCTCCGTCCAGTACCGCTTCGGCAAGAATGAAATTCAGTTCGGCAAATGTCATGATCACTTCCGGGGCATCGGCGTTGGTAAAGGCGGTGCCTATGGTTGAGCTGGTGGCGAGATAAGACGTTGCAATGGCATCAGGTAATCCATTTGGATGTCCCTGATAAATGCCATCTTTGTTTTTATTGGCATAAACGGTAATCCTGGTGTCTCCAAGCGTATTCATTTTGTCCGCCAGTGTTTTGCTGATATTCCAGTCAGTACGGCCATCCTGTTTCAAGATCTGATTCCACTCGTTATTGCTGGGCAACACCGTTGTGCATTTCAGGGCAGCGTTGTCGGCATTACTTGTAAAAATAGGGAATTTGCCGGCATCCCCTAAGATTTCTGCCATGATAGCTCGTGATTCTGCGGGTTTCTTAGCCGCCTGGCGATTGGCCAAACGAAGCCTTAACGAATTTGCAAATTTTTTCCATTTCAGAATATCCCCGGAATAAAGAATATCCCCGGCTATTGCGGGCCCTCCAACGGTCAATTTTTCATTGGCCATTTTCAGGTCATTGAGCATCCCTGCATAGATAGCCTCCATGGCGTCGTATTTGGGGGTGTAGACTGCTTCGGCGGCTGTCCCTTTGATCGCATCCGAATATGGAATGGCTCCGTACATATCCGTAAGCAAGGAGAAAACCCAGGTACGCATGACCAATGCCACTCCTTCGTAGTTGGTGTTCGGCGTTGCCGAGCCTGTGCCGGTTTGCTGGATTATACGCTGGAAATTCAGCTGCGAATCGTTGTAAAAACCTTTCCAGTTATTGGTTAGCAATGCAGGTGAAACCGTGTAGTCATCGCCTTCGTTGCTGTAAATGTTCCGGGTCAAATGCTGTACATACAGTTCCGCCGCGTCGATATTAATCCGTTCGAAACGGGTACGGTGGCCCCAGTAGCGATCAATGGCTGTTTCGATCCCCGTAGGCAATAGATATTGAGCGCCAATCGCAGTAGGGGCGTTGGGGTTGGTATTCATTTCATCAAAATCCTTGGTGCAGCTGGTGGCGGTCAGTATGGATGCCAGGGTAGTTACCCAAATGGTCTTATGATTCAATATGTTTTTCATCAGAAAGTTCTTTTAAGTCCGTAATGAGATACCTGTCTTAGAAGGATAGGGATAAATTGGCTCCTATGCTACGTGAGCTGGGTAGTTCGCCGTACCCGAAACCCTGGCCGTTTCCGCCTTTTGCATCAATTTCAGGGTCGATATGTGGGGTATTTTTGAAGATCATCCACACGTTTCGTCCCACAAGTGAAACTTTGGCCGTCTGGATTTTCACTCTCTTGAGAAGTCCCGGATTGAAGCTGTATCCCAGTGACACTTCACGAAGTTTTACATAACTGGCATCAAAAATGGCTGATTCGTGATAGTTACGCGGATTGCTGTAACCGTACAGTTGGTTGGCGGTTACGATGATGTCATTGGGTACATAGCTGATTGTCTTGTCGGCGTTCACAACCTCTCTTACACCTTTTCCGATCACCCCTTCTTCGCGACCCAGAGCGGTTTCGGCATATTGGCCTGTCCAGCGGGCTGTTCCTGTACCTTCGTCGTAAATATCACCTCCGATGCGGGCGTCTATCAGAAAACTAAGGGATATGCCTTTGTAGTTCAGCGTGTTTGAGATGCCACCAATCCAGTCGGGCTGGACATTACCCAGTTTTTGATTGGCAATGGTTACGGGCAATCCATTCGCGTCATAGATTATCTGGCCGTCCGGAGACTTCTTGAAACCTACACCGTAAAAGGTACCGTATGCTTCCCCGACACGGGCTTCTGAGGACATCCCTCTTTGGGTAGCGAGGGTGTAGGTTGTGAGGCCCTCGGCCAATTCGATCACCTTATTACGGTTGCGCGCATAATTGATGGAGACATCCCAGCTAAAACCACTCGATAGCTTTACTGGTGTCCCCGATATCGTTACTTCAATACCTTTGTTGGTAACCTTTCCTGCGTTCAGGATACGGGTATTATAGCCGCTGGCTTTGGATATTTCCACGCCAAGGATCTGATCACGTGTGGTCTGATCGTAGTAGGTGACATCCAATCCCAGTTTTCCACGTAAAAACCGCAGATCAGCACCAAGTTCCATGCCTGTTGTGATTTCGGGTTTCAGATTGGAGTTGGCGATTTGAATGTTTTCAGCAAATTTTGCTGTTGTACCGTTCCACGAGCCGCTGGAGGTGAAGGTCTGTGCAAGCTGATAGGGTAGGGCGTCATTTCCCACCTGTGCATAGCTGGCGCGGATTTTTCCAAATGAGAGAACGCTGCTTTTGATATCGAGCAGCTCGGTCAGGACGGCGCTTACGGATGCTGAAGGATAGAAATATGACCGGGCATTGCTTGGAAGCGTGCTGGACCAGTCGTTACGGGCCGTCAGATCAAGGAATAAAGCATTTCTCCAGGAAAAATTGGCCGTACCAAAAAGACTCTGTGTTTGAGATTTGGTAATATTGCTTTCAATCGTATTAGCGCTTGGCACCGAGTTTCCTGCATTGTAAAGCCCATCCACCACAAGCTCACCCACATAGAAGTAGTTTCTCTTGTAGTAATTGGTCCGGTTGATACCTCCAAACTGTACATTCAGACCAAAATCCTTAAACACCTCCTTGTTGTAACTGAAAATAAAGTCGGAGTTGGTTTCCTGGCTGCGAAGTACTTCTTCCGAAAAGCGTCCTGGTGTACGCACGCCATTACGGAAGCGCAGGAAATTGGAAACGTTGATCCGGGTGTCGCTCCAATAATCTGTTCCGCTACGGATCATCAGGCTCAACGAAGGGAGAATTTTATAGTTCAGAGCGATATTTCCGAGTAATCTGTCTTTTTCATTTCCTGTGGGCAGATTTTTCTGGGAGAAGTATGGATTGGTGAAAAACGTATGTTGCCAGTTTGGGGGATCCGTGTCTCCGACTTTTTGATTATGTACAGCTGTGTAGCTTTCATAGTCCCTTAATTGTGCCCAGGATACATGCCGGTGAGACCAGATAAACTCCTGACCACCCGTGTAGCTTTTGTTGTCCGAGCCTGATTTGATGTACTCGCCGGATAGCGTGATGCTCAAATTTTTGGTGAGGTTGTAACCCGAGTTAATGCGAAAGTTATTTCTGTGAAAATCATTGTAATACATGATGCCCTTCTGATCCACCCGGCTAAGTCCCAATCGGAAAAACCCTTTGTCATTTCCGCCTGAAAGTGCCACACTGTTTGTTATCGTACGTCCTGTATTCCAGTATTCTTCCCAGTTGTTTGGTTGTGGTGTTAGTGGAGCTACTTCGTTGCCGGTCCACCATTGTCTTACCATACGGCCATCCATGGGTGCACCCCAGCTCTCATCAGTACCCGCCGACCCTGCCAGGGGGTATCGGGCGTCATAGACAGAACGATATTGCGCTACCTGAGCAGCATCGGAAAATGCGGAGCTCCATCCATCATTATACCAGGTTCTGTATCCGCTTCCCCCGCCATATGTATTTTGGAAATCGGGTTTGATCCATGGGCGTTCAAAGGTGATATTGGAGTTTATTTCTACACCAAGGCCTTTGGTTCCCTGTCCGTTTTTTGTTGTGATCAGGATAACTCCGTTGGCAGCTCTTGAGCCATATAAAGCAGCTGCATTGGGTCCTTTTAGGACAGACATCTCTTTGATATTGTCTGGATTTACCTCGGAGATGCCACCACCAAAGGTTTTATTGGCAGTTTGCTCCATGGGAACTCCATCAATTACAATCAGGGGTTGGTTATTGCCGGATACGGACGATGATCCCCTGATCTGGATGGTGGATCCGCTACCAGGCCCCCCATTGGATTGAACCCTTACGCCAGCAATTTTACCTGACAGAGCGTTAGCCACGTTTGTGGATCGGGATTCTGTAAGAGAGCTTCCCTTAATTTCCTGAACCGTGTATCCAAGTGCTTTCTTTTCCCGCTCGATACCAAAAGCGGTTACCACCACCTCGGCGAGTTGTCTGGTATCGGCATCAAGCTTTATGTCAAATTTGGTAGCATTTCCAATTGTGATTTCTTTGATCAGGAAACCTACATAAGAAATAACCAAAACGCCATCGCCGGGTACGCTGAATTTGAAATTTCCGTCCGCATCGGCAATGGTGCCGATGTTGGTTCCCTTGTAAATAACAGAGGCACCAGCCAGGCCGACATTGTCTTCGGCTGCGGTGATCGTTCCCTCCAGTTGCCGAACCTGAGCGGATGCAACAGGGGAGAGGAAACATGCCCACAGAAGTAATAGGAGAATTTTTCGCATGAGTGAATTAGTTAAGTTAATGTAGGTAAGATCGTAGTGGAAGAAAAAGTTATGGCTGTGTGGTGTCCACGTTTCAGTGCGCCGCACACACGTTCCCGTGGACAGATCAAACACAGCCATAAGCTTGCAAAACTGCTTTTCCGGAAAGCAATACCCTCTTTAATGGAGGACAAACAGGGTTGTCAAGTTTTTTAAAGGGACGCGTAAGTCCCATGGATGACAAGCACACTTGTCCCCGTTATCAGTAATATGAATATTAAAAAAATCATATTCATGGTTGGTTCTCGTTTTTCTTTTGACGGAAATATTTGTTCCGAGGTTAAGAATTGGGTCCCCTTCCAGGATCAGATAAATTCATGTGCGGCTGGAATTTATCTGGTAGTTAAGAAGTCGTGTCATTCGATTAATGACTTGTCAAATATACTGACAAACTTAAAAAATGCAAGAGAATAAATTAAAAAAATTAAAAATGTTGCAATAATAGTTGGTGTATAGGAGTTACACTAAAATGTTATTGGAATAATTTGTTATTTTTTATTAAATAATCTCTTTATGTAAATTCTATTCTTTTAATAGACTATTAATCACTCTGTTAGAGTGTATTTAAGCGTAATTTTCACAAGCATGGAAATTTAGTGCTATTATTTCTGATATTCATGACAATTCAGCGGTGACGTATAATCGTATTTCCAGCCTGGACTCGGATAAAAATAAAAAGGGCTCGCAATGTGCGGCCCTTTTTTTAATCAACTACAAATAGTTATATTTTATGAATATATTAGTTATCTATATAACGCTTTAAAATTGGTTTATACGAATCGATCCTTCTATCCCGAAAAAATGGCCAGGTAGTTCTGTAATGATCCAGTTTTTGCAGATCAATCTCGTGCGTGTGCACCACCTCTTCCTCATGAGGTGCCAGATACAAGAGACGGCCATGTGGATTGGCTATGAAAGATCCACCCCAGAATTGCTGTTCAGCTTCCTGACCGACCCTGTTAACCGACACAACGTACACGCCATTGGCTATGGCATGGCTACGTTGAATGGTTTGCCATGCATTATATTGCTCCTCATTGATAACCGGATCGGTTTCTTCGGTATCCCAGCCGATTGCAGTAGGGTAGAACAAGATTTCGGCACCCATCAAACTGGTTATTCGGGCAGCCTCCGGATACCATTGATCCCAGCAGATAAGTACACCAATTTTAGCAAATTTTGTATCGAAAGTACGGTAGCCAACAGGGTCGGATGTATCCTCGGTTTCTCCGCTGACCGCATCACCTGGGGTGAAATAAAACTTTTCATAGTAACCCGGGTCATCAGGAATGTGCATTTTTCGGTATTTCCCCAAATAGGAGCCATCCGCATCGAGAACGGCAGTAGTATTATGATACAAACCATGTGCTCGCTTTTCAAAGAGGGAAGCAATGATTACGACGCCCAATTCTCCTGCCAGGTTGCTGAGTGCATTTGTTGAAGGGCCAGGAATGGCTTCTGCAAGTTCAAAATTCTTGTGATCTTCGACATCACAGAAATACAAGGACTTGAATAGTTCCTGCAGGCAGATAATCTGAGCTCCCTGCGAAGCTGCCTCGCGAATCTTCTGCGTCGCCTTATTGAAATTGTCTTCCGTATTATCGGTACAGCTCATTTGAACTATTCCAATGTTCACCTTTTTTGTCATTTCAGTAAAAATTCTAGTAATAATAATTAAATAGAGGACAAATCTTTGACCTCGAAATCAAAGGACAAGTCATTCATGCATTTGAAATGTTTTTTAGGGCAGGCCTTGTGTCCAATTTTTGAGCAGGGGCGACAGTCTAAATGATTGTTTTCAATTTTTTCAAATGAGGTTTGATAGGGGTACATGCCAAAGGCAGGTACCGTGTTTCCCCAGATTGAGTAAGTACGCTTTTTAAAGGCAGCTGCAACGTGCATAAGACCGGTATCATGCGTAAAAACCACTATAGCCTGACGCAAAATTGCTGCGGACTGATTAAAGTTGTATTTCCCACAAGCGTTGTAAATTTTTTGGTCACCTAATGCTTTTCTTACAACGTCTCCTTCTTCAAAATCTTCCTTTCCACCCAACAAAACTATCGGGTAATTGAGTTTTTGGCACAGCTCAATCATTCTTTGGGCTGGTAACTTCTTCGTGAAATGTTGTCCGCCAATCGCGTAAGCGACGTAGGATTTACGGTGTGTGGGAGGAAGCTGAGCAGACCCGATTTCATCTTGAGGTGGAACAAAATAATCCAGTCCCTCATCGTCGTTGACAACATGGAAATGTTTCAGAGTCATCATGTATCGATCGACGACATGCATGTGCGGCAGTTTGTTTATTTTGAAGGTAGTCAGCAGGAATTTTCGGATGTTGAGTTTGGAGAAGCTGAAGGACGGTACGCCCAGGAGCCATTTGATTCTCAACGTACGGATATTGGTGTGCAGATCGATGATGTAATCGAACTTTTCCGCTTTTAATTCACCTAAAACCTCTTTTAGGCTACCCTCTAAAAGCCATAATTTATCTACATAAGGATTGCTTTCAAGCAGGAACGAGAATTTGCTTTTTGTAAAATAATGAATTTCCGCATTTGGATATTGTTTCTTCAGGCATCTGATGACAGGCGTCGTAAGTACAATATCACCAATGGAAGAAAATCTCAGTATCAGGAATTTAACGGGTTTATTCACGTTTATTCGTTTCAAGTAACTGGTGTTGCCTGAGATGTTCAGGCTTCTGATGTTTCCATCTTTTATGGCTCCATAACCAATTGTCGGGTTGCGTTCTGATGTCTTGTTCTAGATACGTCATTTGACTTTGCAAGATCCCGTTATTACGCTCTTCGTTTGGGGTCTCTGTGATCAGCTTGAAATAGGCTTTATAAAATCCTCTTTTAATTTCATCACGCAACACGCCCATGTACAAAACGGGCGCGTTAAGCCTCCTTGCAATCAGTTCGGCGCCCCGGAATACACCGGTATCCTGGTTCAAAAAAGTGGTCCAGTACGCTCTTTCAGGTTGTGGCGACTGATCATTCACCAGAACGAAAAGGAATGGTTTTTCTCTGGGAGCCACCGCTTTTATAAAAGCCTCACGCATGGGCACCATCTCTGCACCAAATTTGGTTCGGATATTTTTGAACCAGTCATCAAAGAGCTCGTTTGCCATTTCATGGTAAACAACCACAATTTGATACGGCAATTTTGCTGACGCGAACAAGTTAAGCATTTCCCAGTTGCCAAGATGGCCCGCTACTACGACCAGGTTCTTTTTCTGTTCGTAATAGTGTTTCAATAATGTGGTTTCAAGATCGAACCGGCTCAGCAGGTCATGCTGGCTGATACTTCTTAATTTGATAGTCTCAAAAATGATGTCGGTGAAATTCCTGTAATATTTTTCAGCTATAGATTGGAGGCGGATGAGATCCATATCGGGAAAGCTATGCTCCAAATTGGTGCGTATCACCTTTCTCCGATACTGAAAAATGTCAAAAATGATGAATTTGAAAATATCCGAAAGTGTATATAAACGTTTCCAGGATAATCGGGAAATTGCAGTAAGTAATCGGATTGTAATGTGCGTGAAAAGTTTTTTCATTGCAAAGCTCCAGCTAACCACTATGAAAGCAAAAGCCCGGTAAAATTAGTTCCCGGAATTGCATTATGGCGTGATGGACGAGCGTTGCTTGCTGTCAGATTGCTAGCGGGCTCGAAGTTAGCCGTTTAACAATCGCCCGGAGAGATGTCGCCTGGCAAAGCATTGCCTGGTGTGTATAATTGCTCTGGTTTCAGGACTTCCGGGCGTCGATGCTTCCAGCGTCGGTGGCTCCAAAGCCAGTTGGCCGGTTGGCAGTGAATGTCGTTTTCGAGTATCCTGATCTGTTTTTCCAGAATTCCATTGGGGCGCTCATTTTTTGGATCCAGGGAAATGGGGGTTATCGTCACATGATAATGCCCTCGTTTGCCCGAAATTTTGCTGAAATCAGCATAAAGAACCGTCAGGTTGTATCGCCGGGCAATGGTCTCTACACCTCTGAAAACACCGGTATCCTGATGGAGGAAATTAGTCCAGAAGGCGGTTTGCGGCATAGGTGACTGATCGTTGGCCAGCACAACCACGTAAGGCCTGGCACGGGGCTTTTGCAATTCCTTGAAAATTTGATCCATAGGAACCAGGATTGCTCCGAAACGTGTACGTAAGTCAAGGAACCATTGGTCTGCTTCTTCATTTTGCAACGGGCGGTATACCACAATGCATTCATGCGTAAAGCAAAGCGATGAGAAAAGGTTGGCAAGCTCCCAGTTGCCACGATGCCCCATCAGGTAAATGATGTTTGTTTTGCTGGCATAAAAACCGTCCATGATGCTGATATCACCCTGCAGGTGTTCACGTATCAGCTCCGGTGGGGCGGTACGGAATTTTATCGTTTCAACAATCAGGTCGGTGAAATGAAGGTAAAAATCATCTGCAATCTGTTTCAGTTCAGCATGGGTCTTCTCAGGGAAACTGTTTTTTAGGTTAGTCCAGATTACATTTTTGCGATATCTGCCCAAATCGAACAGTAGAAATTTTAAGGTATTGGATAATCGGAAGGCGTTTTTCCAGGAAATACCAGATAATGCGTTGAGTAGAGAAAAGAATATTTTTCCTGGTATTTGCGACATGCATACATTTTTTACAATATTACATATATATGATATGTTTATAAAATGTTAGCTTTTGTTTTCAAATATTGTTAGTTTCACTTATTCAAAAAATTAGGTAAGATTTTGCTGGATCAGTTATTTGACATAAGGAACGATCGACGCCTGAGCATGTATCTATACAGGCTTGGTTTTGGTATGTGGCTACTTTATCTGGTTTTGGGGGCTCCGGCCATGCGTGCGTATGTTCATTATCGTTCTGAGTGTGGGATACTTTGCTTTGCTTTGATGATCGTGGGTTTCACGGCATCTATGGTCTACGATTATTTCCACCAGCGGGACGCCTTCGAGCAGAGGAAAAAATGGCTGTTCATCAGCTATTTGTTTCTGGCTATAATCATCTATCTTCTGGAATTTTAGTCCAAGGAAGTCCGTTGAGCCCGGTTTGGTAAGTCGGGTTGCAAAAGAGTTATTTAACTTGAAACTCTTCCTGTTTGATCATGGCCTGCACCTGATCGAAAGAAAGATCTGGCAGGGCTGCTACCTGGCCGATCACAATGATTGCAGGTGATCCTATTTCACTTAATTTGGCCAGAGGTTCTATGTTACTGATCTTTCCCGTTACCACCTTCTGATTTTGCATAGAGCCGTTTTGGATGATTGCAATAGGTTCATCCATTTTGTCAAGACTTGCGTAAATACCTACGATTTCATCAAGCTTATGAAGGCCCATCAGGATAATGACCGTAGCGGTTGACTGAGCGGCAAGGTACACGTCCTTGGATAATGCATGGGACTTGGTGGTGCCAGTAATAACCCAGAAACTTTCACTGACTCCCCGTGACGTTAATGGAATACCGGCCAGAGCGGGAACGGCGTAGCTACTTGAAATGCCCGGGATTATTTCCGATTCAATCCCATGCTGCTGTGCAAATACAATTTCTTCGTAGCCGCGCCCGAATACAAATGAATCACCTCCTTTAAGACGAACTACTTCACCGTACTGGTTAGCACATGCAACAATTAAATTGTTGATATCGTCCTGCCCGCAACTGGTTTTACCGAAGCGCTTACCGACCAGGATTTTGACACAATCTGTCGGGCAGTGGTCCAGAAGAGATGGATGCGCGAGAGAATCGTAAAGAACGACCTTCGCTTTCTGAAGTGCTTTTACTCCTTTTAAAGTAATCAGTTCCGGATCACCCGGACCAGCACCAATTAGTGTAAGTTTCATTTATTAGCTTTTGGCTTTTAGCTGTTTGCTATTGGCTTTGCGAGATTTAGGAAATCAGGTGACCTGGTAGTTACGCTGATTTCCTAAATAGTTGTAGTATGTTTTTTTTGGTTCAGTAGCTATTCCCTAACTGCTCACAGCTAAAAGCTATCAGCTGTCTTTTCCGAAAGAAAGTTCCTGCAATACAAGTTCGCCGTTTTCCATCAACTGCGCCCCGCGTGTGCTGCGAACAAAGTTGAGAAAGTGATCGGCGGTATTTAAGAAGTAGGTTGCAAAAGCTTCTGTCGGTTCGAATTTATTGATACTGAATGCAAGTGAGCGGAAAGGCGTTTCTTTTTTGTCTTCAAGCGTAAATTCAGCCGGAGTTTCATATTTGAACTCGCTGCCAAAATGTGATTCAAAATCGTTGATAATGCCATACTGCGTATTCAGATTAACGTCTTTGGTCATCAACAGGCCCTTGGCACCGGTGATCAATACATTGTAAGCATGATAAATAGCATCGGCCCAGATACCTAAATCGTAGTTTTCTTTTGCAAGATTCAATTTTTCCTGTCCTTCTGTAATGGTTGTTGCTACCAGATCAACCATCACACTGGCACATTCTCCGACTCCAATTTCGGTTTTGAAAATTTCGTCATGATCCCAATCGCGGTAATCATCGTCCGTCAAGGTGCTCAGGTCTGCCAGCGGTTTGAGCAGTTGGAAGAAATAGTTTTTCGTTTGGCGGGCGTAGTACTGGTTGTAATATTCCCCGTCGTATCCATTTGTTTCGTAATCGTTGAAAAGCGTGCGTAAAACCTCCGGTCCGCGTTTTGCAGGAACTTTGATTACTTTATCGCCGATCAACCCGATACCATCACCAGTAAAACCTCCACCAAGTAAAACTTGTAGTGCGGGCAAAACCAGTTTGCCGTTTTTTAGTGAACTTCCATGAAACCCGATATTGCACGCATTGTGCTGTCCGCATCCATTCATGCAGCCACTAATCTTGATTTTGATATCCTGATTGTAGAGCATTTCGGGGAACTCGTCCTTCATTACATCTTCAAGTACTCTGGTAATCCCGTAACTACTGGAAATGGCCAGGTTACATGTATCCGTTCCCGGGCAGGTTGTAATGTCCATGGTGCTGTCAAAGCCAGGCGTTGCAAGTCCCAGTTTATTCAGTTCATTGTAGATGACAACCAGGTCTTCACCTTTAATAAAACGAAGAATATAACCTTGATTTACGGTTACACGAATATCGTCGGCCGCATACTGACGGACAATTGTGGCCAGGCTACGCGCCGTATCTGAACTCATATCGCCAAGCAAAACGCGTAATTGAACCGCATACCAACCTTTTTGCTTTTGCTCGAAAGTGTTGGTTTTCAGCCAATGGGTAAAGGTTTCAATGTCCTGAACATGATCAGATGCAAGTTTGATTATTTCATCTTCTGAAACAGATGGGCGTGGCGCATGGATAATGGATTCCAGTTCATTAGTGCCAAACAAATCCTCCGGGATTGTAAATACTTTGTTTTTCAAAGCCGTGCGCTCTTCTTCTACTTTGGCCATCATTCCTTCCAGGCCAAGATCGTTCAAAAGAAATTTCATACGTGCCTTGTGACGACGTACACGTTCCCCATAGCGATCGAAGACACGGAGCAAGGCTTCGATAAAAGGAATAACATCTTTTTCTTCAAGGAATTCAAATGCGGTTTGCGCTGAAAAAGGTTGTGCGCCCAGGCCGCCACCGATTAAAACTTTGAATCCTTTCACCGATTCTCCGGCTTGGTTGGTGCCCCATTTGGCAATAAGGCCTACATCGTGGATGAATGCCAAGGCTGAGTCTTTTTCTGAGGAAGATACGGCGATTTTGAATTTTCGGCCCATATCCTGATTGATCGGATTGCGCAGAAAATACGTGAAAATAGAATGAGTAATAGGTGTTACATCAAAAGGCTCATCCGGGTCAATACCTGCCACGGAGGATGCTGTGACATTACGGATTGTGTTACCACAAGCTTCTTTCAGCGTAATTCCAGCATCTTCAAGGTCCGCCCACAATTGGGGTGAATCCGAAAGTTTAACAAAGTGCAGCTGGATATCCTGGCGCGTTGTTGCATGTAGGTTACCTGTTGCGAACTTGTCGGAAGTATCGGCGATGCGTACGAGCTGGTCTGCTGTGATGCGTCCGTAGGGCAATTTGATACGGATCATTTGTACACCAGGCTGGCGCTGGCCGTAAACCCCGCGTGTCAGACGAAACTTACGAAAAGCTTCTTCCGGTGTTTCTCCTGAGTTGAACGCATTGATTTTGTTATTTAAATCAACGATATCGCGTTTCGCTGCGGATGATACTTTTTCTGAAATTACTAAATTACTCATGGTGAATTTTTCTTATAACCTATCGGAATAGTATATTACAATGTCACACTGAGCGGAGTCGAAGTGTATAGTGGTATTTTTAATTTCAGGCTCGGGTTTCGACTCCGCTCAACCTGACACATTTAATCAATACTTATCTCTTGCAAAACAACACTTTATTCAATCATGCAAGCGCCTACGGTAACATTTGATGTTTCATCAATCAGAATGGCAGCTCCGTTTGCCCTGTTTTTCTGGTATGGATCATATGCGATTGGTTGGGCTGTTCGCAATACCACTCTGGCTACGTCGTTCAGTTTCAGGCTTTCAACGTCTTCTAATTTCTCATAAGAATTGATGTCAATCTGGTATTCAATGTCGCGGATCGAACAACGCGATCGGGCCGTTCCATGTTGAAGTACATATTTGTTGCCGGGTTTTAACTGTTTTTTGTCATCCATCCAGCAAACAAGCGCCTCAATATCCTGACTTACGATGGGGGAATTATTCAATGAGACGATAGAATCTCCACGGCTGATATCAATATCGTCTTCAAGTAAAATCGTCACCGATTCCAGCACAGATGCTGAATCGAGTTCGTTCCCGCCAAATTCGATCCTGGCAATTTTTGATTCCTGCTCGGAGGGAAGTACTTTAATAGCATCTCCCTTTCTGAAAGTCCCGCTTTGAATACGGCCTGCATACCCACGATAATCGTGCAACTCGTCCGTTTGAGGGCGAATCACATACTGGACAGCAAAACGACCATCTTCCTGGTTCTGATCCTTAAGCACATTTACGGTTTCCAAAACCGATAGCAACGTTTCACCTGTATACCAGGGCATGTTTTCGGAGCGGTCAACGATGTTGTCGCCGTTCAATGCACTCACCGGAATAATTGTCAGATCCTTTATATTCAGCTTTTCGGCAAGTTCCTTATAAGCCTGCGCTATTTGTAGAAAGCCATCTTCTGAATTTCCGATCAGATCCATTTTGTTAATCGCCACGATCACGTGAGGGATGCCCAACATGGAAGCGATCAGCGAGTGACGGCGGGTTTGCTCCACAACGCCATGGCGTGCATCGACCAATATAATAGCCAGATCTGCATTGGAAGCACCCGTAACCATGTTTCTGGTATACTGTATATGTCCGGGCGCGTCAATACTGATAAACTTGCGATTTGGCGTCTGGAAATATTTATAGGCAACGTCAATGGTAATCCCTTGTTCTCGTTCCGAACGGAGCCCATCGGTTAATAGAGCCAGGTCAATTTCACCCACATTACGGCTTTTGCTCGCACGTTCAATGGCTTCCATCTGGTCGGCCAATATATTTTTCGTATCGTAAAGCAGTCGCCCTATCAATGTGCTTTTGCCATCGTCCACGGAACCTGCTGTTATAAATCTTAGTAAATCCACCTTTTTTTAATTATG
Organism: Dyadobacter sp. 32; assembly: GCF_902506755.1. Classification (GTDB taxonomy): domain Bacteria; phylum Bacteroidota; class Bacteroidia; order Cytophagales; family Spirosomataceae; genus Dyadobacter. The sequence goes on from NZ_LR735258.1 coordinate 6,584,411, forward strand.
AATGAAGAATTAAGAATGAGAGAATATTTGCTTGTTTCCAAGACTCAGGCTTAACACTTCGCTCAGGGTTATTTAATACTGGTAAGTAGGAGTGATTAACAAAGCTTTTGTATTTTTCACTCTTAATTCTTAACTTTTAATTCATCAAAAATACCCGCCCTTTTTCCGGTCTTCCATGGCAGCTTCCGTTTGCTGGTCGTCGATACGGGTTTCGCCGCGTTCGCTGATTCTCGAAATGGAGATTTCAGCAATCACTTCGTCCAGGGTAGCTGCGCTCGATTCAACAGCTGCGGTGCAGGTCATATCACCCACGGTCCGGAAACGAACCTGGCGTGTTACAATCTGGTCGTTTTCGTCTTTTTCAATTACCGGCGTATTATTAAGCAGCTTGCCGTCCCTTAAAATCAGTGAGCGTTCATGTGCAAAATAGATGGAAGGAAGTGCTATTTTTTCTCTTTTCAGGTAAGCCCAAACATCCAGTTCGGTCCAGTTTGAGATGGGGAAAACCCGTACGTTTTCTCCTTTGCTGATACGACCATTAAATAGATTCCAAAGCTCGGGACGCTGACGTTTCGGATCCCATTGACCGAATTCATCTCTGAACGAGAAAATACGTTCTTTGGCACGTGCTTTTTCTTCATCGCGACGTGCGCCGCCGATGCAGGCATCGAACTCAAATTCCTCGATGGTATCGAGCAATGTAAAAGTTTGCAGCCAGTTGCGACTTGCATTTTTGCCGGTTTGTTCTTTAAGGCCTTTGGCTTTGATGGTATCTTCCACATAACGCACTACCAGTTTGGCACCTATTTGCTCGGCCAGCTCGTCCCGGTATTCAATGGCTTCAATAAAATTGTGTCCGGTATCAACGTGTACCAGAGGGAATGGAATTTTGCCCGGAGCAAAGGCTTTTTGCGCCAACCGAACCAGGGTAATGGAATCTTTACCACCAGAAAATAACAAAGCAGGGCGCTCAAACTGACCGGCCACTTCGCGCATAATGTAAATCGCTTCCGCCTCTAACTGATCCAGATAATCAGGTGATTTGCGTCTTTCGTCCGCCTCCCGATCACTGATATCCGACACATCTTTAACTGAAATTGACATATTTTTTAGCTTTTAGCTATCAGCTGTGAGCTTTTAGCTTTTAATATAATTGTCTTTTACTTTTTGAACTTCTAAATCCTTAATCCGACTGCTAACAGCTGACCGCGCGATGGACCGCAGCTATTTCGCATGCAATCCACACTCTTTTTTCGACTCATCTTCCCACCACCAGCGTCCGGCGCGGAAATCTTCACCTTCCTGGATGGCACGTGTGCATGGCGCGCATCCGATACTTACAAAACCTTTATCATGCAAAGGATTGTAAGGAATACCATTGGACTTTACATAACTCTTCACGGCTTCAAAAGACCAATCCAGTATCGGATGGAATTTGATCAGGTCGTGAGCTTCATCCACTTCCAGCTTACTCATCGACTGACGGTTCCCCGATTGTTCGGCCCTGATACCCGTCACCCATATTTTGGCACCTTTCAAAGCTCTGTTTAAAGGTTCAACCTTACGGATGAAGCAGCATTCTTTACGGTTTTCAACAGATTCGTAGAAACTCAGCGGGCCTTTTGTGCTCAGCAAAGTTTCGGCAGCACCTGTTTGCGGATAAAATACCTTGATTTTCGTATCGTATCGGTTGTTGGTCTTTTGCAGGGTCATGTAGGTTTCATTGAACATCCTACCCGTATCCAAAGTGAAAATGGAAATGTCCAGGTTGTTCTTTAAAATAAAATCCGTAATGACCTGGTCTTCATAACCAAGACTGGTTGAAAATACGACTTCGCCCGGAAAGAGGTCGGCTAAGATGGCCAACGATTCCGTTTCACCTTTGCCTTCAAGGGCAGCGTGTAGAGAAGATAAGTTTGTGTTCATGGTGGTCTTTTAATTCTTTTTAACCGGGAGTTTGGAACGGAGTGCCACAGAGTTTTTAATTTTCAGTGAGATCTGTTATTTCTCCTTTATGTTCCTCCGTGGTAATCCTTATTTATTACTTTATTTCAAAATAAGCAACCTGCAAAAAATTTGGATGCAAATGTTGAAAATCTTTATCAGTTGTAATCAAAGTGGCATTAAGAATACTGGCTGTTGCTGCGATCCAGAGGTCATTTTTGCCCATATTTCTTGCCGAATAGTTCAGTGCTTTGCCTTCCAATCTACCTTGGCTAAATGCATCAATCTCTGCGTAACGATTTATTACTTCATCAGAAATAATATCAATCTTAATAAATTCAGTTATAAAGAGTTGTAATTCATTTTGTTTGTTAACTCCCCATTTGTTTTGAATGGCTATAGATTGCAATTCTCCTATTACAATTGCAGGAATATATACCTTGGTTCCCGAATCAAAAAATTGAAGGGATGTTTCTATTAAACCCCAAACATCATTTTTTCTTAAATAGGATAAAATGATGTTTGTATCCAGAACATACTTCATTTTGTCAACTGTGAAAGTAACAGCTCAAGGGGTTCCTGGATGTTAAGAGAATCTCTAAGTGCTTCCAGTCGTTCTTTATCTAACCCTTTATGAACCTGTTTTCTATTCATAGCGTCAATTCTTTCCTCAAAGGATTTATGGTTGTCGGCCGGGTTGCTAATCATAGACTTCAATGAGTCATCATCATCCAGCGTGCTGTAAATCAATTCATTCATCGTCACATCAGCCAGATCGGTTGCTTGGCTTGCAGAAAGTGCACCTTGCTGATAAAGCTGTCCGGCAATGGAAAGCAATACTTCTTTCTTTTCAAACTCTTCCGGTAAATTGATCGTCAATGTTTTCATTTTCTTGCAAGTTCGGATACTGACTTGTAACATTTTTACTCCAATATAGCACTTTTGACCGAGACCTCCACGGCATTGGTGAAATCCTGGATCAGGTCTTCAACGTCTTCCAAGCCTACTGAAATGCGGATTAAACCTTCTGTTATTCCCAATGCCAGTTTTTCATCTGGTTTTAGTTTTGCATGGGTGGTCGTATACGGGTTGGTTACAATGGTTCGGGTATCGCCGAGATTAGACGACAATGATGCAATCTCCAAAGCAGCCATAAATGCCGACACCCTTTCAAAACCACCTTGCAAATCGATTGTAACAATGGCACCACCGGCACGCATTTGTTTTTTTGCCAATTCGTGCTGTGGGTGAGAAAGCAAAAACGGATATTTAACCATTTTGACATCCGGATGGGTATCCAAAGCCTTAGCCAGCTCCAATGCATTGGAGGCATGTTTTTCCATTCTCAGAGTCAGTGTTTCCAGACTTTTACTCAATACCCATGCATTGAATGGAGACATAGACGGCCCTGTCTGACGGCAGAAAAACCGTAATTCCTTAATATATTCTTTCTTGCCTACTACCACACCACCCAGCACCCGGCCTTGCCCATCCATGTATTTAGTGGCGGAATGTACAACCAGGTCGGCCCCGAAATCAACCGGGTTTTGAAGGGCAGGAGAGGCGAAACAGTTGTCTACGTTGAATATCAGATTGTGTTTTTTGCAGATTCGCCCAATCATTTCCAGATCCACCAGATCCAGCCCCGGATTGGAAGGTGTTTCGAGATAGATCATACGGGTGTTCGGCAAAACGGCTGCTTCCCATTCTTCGGCACTTGCATCTGCATCCAGATAGGTATAGGTGATACCCCATTTGCTTAGGATCTGTGTAATAACCTGATGTGCAGAGCCAAACAGGGCACGGCACGCCACAATGTGATCTCCGCTTTTGAGTAACGCCGCCATGCTAGCGAATACGGCCGCCATACCCGTTGCCGTTGCCACACCATCCTCACAATCTTCCAGCATGCAGACTTTGTCCACAAACTCCTGAACGCTTGGATTGGAAAAACGGCTGTAAATATTTCCATCCTCTGTTTCTTCAAACAAAGCCTTTCCTTGTTCGGCACTATCGAAAGTGAAGCTGCTTGTGAGAAACATAGGTGTGGAATGCTCACGATACTGTGTTTTCTTAGTTTGGGTACGTATTGCCTTGGTCTGCTTTTTCATTTGGAAGCTGTTAGCTAATAGCTGCTAGCTATTGGCCTTGTTTATTACAATATATATTTTAAAACTATGACTATGTTTCCAATCAAGCGTTTCCAGCCAAATAGCTGCTAACCACCATATAAATAATTCTCATACTCACAATAATGACGACTGTTCCCACCATGATCATCATTGTTTTGATAGGAAGCCGGCGTGACAGGGTTGCTGCGATTGGTGCTGCAACCATTCCCCCTAAAATCAGCCCTAAAACTACTTTCCAGTGAGAAAACCCGATAATGGTAATAAATGTTACCGAGCTTGCCAGTGAAACAAAAAACTCCGCAAGATTGACCGAACCAATCGTGTATCTGGGATGACGGCCTCTTGCAATCAGTGTGGATGTTACAATCGGGCCCCAGCCTCCGCCACCAATTGAATCGAGTGTTCCTCCTGCCATGGCAAGCCACCCTATCTTTCTGATTGGCCTCTTTTCAATCCGTTTCTTCAACGCTTTTTGAACAATAAGAATTCCCAGAATCAGGGTGTAAACCGCTACCAATGGTTTGACAATGTAAATGTATTTTTCCAGAGTTGACAACAGATATGCACCGGTAATGGCTCCCAAAACGCCAGGAAACAGAATTTTCTTAAATAATTTACTATTAACATTTCCAAATTTCAGGTGCATGTATCCGGAAACACCACTGGTGAAAATTTCGGAAGTGTGCACGCTTGCACTTACGGCAGATGGGGGGACGCCCAGTGTAAGCAGGAACGTAGCGGCGGTTACACCATATGCCATTCCCAGTGCTCCGTCTATCATCTGTGCTACAAACCCTCCAAGTACATAGTAGAAGAATTCCTCGTTTAGTTCCAGTTCATTCCATAATACCGACAGGCGGTCAAAGGTAAGGTATGTAAAAAGCAGATGCCCAACGATCATCAATGCGACCGCCGAAAAAATATTTACGAATATTTCTGTCCTGGTTCGCTTCCGTAATGTGGCAGCCCATATTTTTTCCTGAACCGTTTCCCAGGTAAGTGCAACTTTTGGCGCTTTCTGTGTCTGCGTTGAAGTAGTATTATTATCAAATTTGCGGAATAGGTCATCCGATTCTCCGGGAAGATCTCTTAAATAAACCTTTTGACCTTTTTCTCTTGCCAAAAGTGCTAAACGCCGGTCTTCTGCCAGATCGCCGCTTGCAATGTAGGCTACATCTATGGATTGCCATTCTGTCTGTTGGCTACCTGTAGATGATGGTAAAGAGTCCGCAGCTTCCTTCAAAGTCTATGTAGTATACTATTATGGTAGAGTAAGTTTCCAATAAAATAGCAAACAAGTGTTTGCTGTTCAGGGCACAAAAGTAGTTTGTAATTATCGATTTTCAAAGAAGAAGACTGTCAAAGTGGCGATAGAGCGTGTGTAATTATTTGAAAATCATTGTATACATTGTGCGCTAATCACTTCATCCCATGAGCAAACTATCCATCCATGACAACTTTATCCGGTCGATTTTATCGGATAAAATGCTTGCAAAGGAATATTTCCAAAGTTTTCTTCCAGTGAAAGTTCAGTCGTTGCTGGATTTTCAGACGCTGGAACAAAGCACGGATACATACCTTTCAAAAGATCTGCAAAAAACCATGTCCGACATCGTTTACATATGCCAAAGAAAAGGTTTGCCGGATCAGGTTAAATTATGTCTTTTGATTGAACACAAAAGTTACATTGATAAGAATGCGCCGATTCAAATGGGTAGCTATATCTTTTCAAGTTTACTGAGGCAGGTTTCAAACAAGGAGAAGCTTTCCATGGTCATTCCGGTTCTTATGTATCATGGAAAGGAGAGTTGGGCATATCATACCCTGGCAGACATATTTGAAAATTTGGAGCCGGAACTCAAAAGTTATTTACCAAATTTTGATTATGTTTACAATAACCTTGGTGACCTGGATGACGAAGATGTCGAAGCACTGAATAATAAATTCCTTGTTGCCTCTTTGTTAGCGTTAAAGCACAGTTTTGAAAAAAAATGGTTGGAAGTAAACGCTGTCAGGCTCCTTACGCTGACCGAAGGAACCGGGGGGAATTTGCAAAGTGGATTTATCGTTTACTTGTTTGGGAGAAGCGGGTTACAAGAAGACAAGATTGTCACTATTCTTGAAGACGTACCGTTAATAATAAAAGAAAGGGTGATGAGCACATTAGATATTTTTGTAGAAAAGGGTAAGAAAATTGGTTTCGAAGAAGGACTGGAAAAGGGTTTAGCTAGAGGTAAATCCGAATTTGTTACCTATCTTCTGAAAAATACTGATTTTGATGAGATTAAAATTGCTGCTCTTGCGGATGTGTCGGAGAATTTTGTGAGAAATATTCAATCTAATCTTACTAAATAGGTAAGCTTAAGAGTTTTGACAATGACCCGAATCTCCTGTTGAATATTCAGAAGATTCGGGTTAGTTTTTTAGTAACACCTCACTTCCATCAAAGCAACCGGGACATTTGCCAGCGATCTTGTTAGTTTGATCTTCAGATGCTGTGTTGTGGTAGGGTTTTCAAGCTGAATCGTTCTTGTGCTTAAATGATTGCCTTTAATGGAGTCGATTACCTCATCATTGCAATTAAGAACCTGCAAATCCCGTACACAGAAGGGCATCACCGTTTCCGGATGTACAAATATGACGTTCTCCATAGGATGGTCGTAGTCCGAATCAAAGACAAAATCAATCTTTGAGATCGTCATTGGCTCATTCCAGCTGATGGTCAGCATTGGATTTGTGTCATTGAGATCAGCAACCCAGGCGTTGGGCTGTGCGATGGGCCGGTGAAGTCCGTTTGTTATATTATCCGTACTAAAAACTTCCAAAGGCCTGTCGAATTTCATGGCAATATTTCTCCCCTCAGGTCGCCTTTGCGGGCACCAGAATTCGAAAGTATCTACACCGATGTCTTCTGAGGGCTCCTGTTTTCCGTAATTGGATACTGCAGGATTGGTTGCGTTGAATACCGAAACCAATCCGGTAATTCTCGTTTCACTGTACCGGATTTTTAGCTTATCATTTTTCATGAAGCAAACAAATGCATAACATGCTTCATCAAACTCCACCGACCAGTTGATCGTGATTTCTTGTTTTCCCTCTCTTAATACAAAGGTTTGCGTATCAAGGGTGACGTCGGGTGTATGATTTACAGACTTACTGCTTTTTCTTAGTTCAACACTTAACGTTGTATCCGTTTCTGCCTCCACCTCAAAAGTTACCGAGGGCATGTTCCCCTTTGCTATCGGGAGCATTTGCGCAACTGAATCTTTGATTATAGCCCAGAAATCTGATCCAGGAAGGTTAGTTAATTTCAATGTCGAAGATGCGGCAATTTTGGACGCTTTGGTAACAAGATTTTCGGAATCAGAAACAACAGTTACCGGTAAATACTGCCCCGAACGCCATAGCTGCAACTGTAATTCCTTAAGATGTTTTTCACCCAACTCCCTGGGGGAGCAGTTGTGTTTCTTGCACAAAGCCGCAGCGATTGCAACCGCCTGGCCCCCTACAGCGCTGGTGGCCATGACACGGGTGGATGCGAAAGCCACATGTGTCGCGCTCATGATCCTTCCTGCAATGAAGAGATTGCTGATATTTTTGCTGTAATAACACCGGTAAGGAATTGAATAAACCCCCTTGCTATGCCATTGGTTACAACCTGACTGATCACTATACACCCCATCGGCGGGATGCAGATCGAGGCTCCAGCCTCCAAATGCAACCGTATCTTCAAAGGGTTTTTGTTCTACAATATCTTGCTGTGTGAGCATATAATCCCCTTCGAAACGGCGACTTTCCCGTTTACCTGGAATGGTGCCTACCCATTCCAGAGTCATGTTTTCGGCTTCGGGAAATTCACCAGAGTTTTTGATATAATTCCAGGCGCCGTAAACGACTTTCCAAAGCTCCCATTTAATCTTTTCGGTATCGTGTACGGTATCCAGGCGTCCCCCATATTCCAGCCACCAGAGCCGGCATCCGTAGTCTTTTGGGTTAAACGTTTTATATCGCGGAATGTCCTTGATGTCCTGTAAAGCGAATGCGGGAGCGGTAAATTTAACTGGTCTGCCCACATCCTTGGAGTAGAAATACATGGAGTGTCCCAGCAACTCTCCGTAGGCTTTGTCCGGTGCGAACTTTTCGCCAAATTCTTCCATGGATTCGGCGCCCATCCGGAAGGCGGCTCCGGCCAGAAAACCGACAATTCCATCACCCGAGGTATCGCAAAAAAGGGGCGCCGTTAATGTATATTGTGAGCTGTTTTGGCTACAAAAAGCATGAACGGCGGTGATTTTATCTTCATTCTGGCTCCCTTCCTCCATTTTGTCCAGATCAAAAACAGCCGTGTTCAGGAGCAAGGTGATGTTTTTCTCCGTCACTACTTTTTCCAAAAGTACCGTGTCGAAAATGAGCGGATTGCCATCCGGATTTCTGTGAATATTTTCGAGCATGATTTCGTCAATCACGCCACTCTCGCGGGCCCAGCGGTTGTTGTTGCCCATGTGTGAAGTGGCGCCCAAAATCCATAAGCGCACCTCGCTGGAACAGTTTCCGCCCAGAACAGGCCGATCTTGCACCAACGTTACCTGTAAGCCGGCACGTGCCGCTGTAATTGCCGCGCAGGTTCCGGCTAATCCCCCTCCTACAATGACCAGATCCGACGAGATTGAAATCGATTTTGGAGTTCTTTTGTATGTGTATTCTTCTTTAAGCATGGTGTTACTTTTTTTGCAGGGAAAATTATAATGCAGGACTGCGTCTGAATTCACATAAAAAACTTTGCGACCTCTGCGTTTAACTGCTTTCCTTAGCTGTTAATTTTTGTTTGTCTTTATTTTAACTCAATGGTTTCGTCCAGAACTTTGAACCCTGTCGGTTTGAAAATGTTTACATGAATACGCTGGTCAAATCCTGTTACCGGAATCTGAATTTCCCTGCTTTCTCCCGGGTTCAGGTTCGGAATGTTGACGGTTTTTCCGGAAGCCTGAATGTAGTAGCCCTGAATGGCATACGCCGGGAAATCATTACGGGCAGTTACTTTTAAGCTCAGTTGATGTTCTCCCTGATCCCCGGTTTTAAACCCGGCCTTTTCGATAGTCACAGGCGACATCTCTTTCTGATACACATAATAGGCAGGACGTAAACTTCTATCGGGGCGGACAATTCCCCAGGGACGATAGCCATTTGTATTTGTGCCCTGATGACGGCTTTGATAATCATTGTAGGTCCACCAGGACGCTCCTATGACATAGGGCCTTTTTCGGATCTCGGCTACAACATCTGAGATATGTTTTGCCTGAACTACTTCGCTCGACCCAAAATCATGTTCTGAAAATTTGAGCATTCCGGGAATAGCCTCCACCTTACTATCCGCACGTATTCCCCATTCACTGATTAGAATTGGTTTTTCGGGATAAAGCATGTGAATATGGTCAAGCGCTTTTGCATGATTCCCGTAGGTGTTGGTGGACACGAAGTCCACATACTGGCTTGCTTCATCTTCTGGTTTTTTAGGTAATCGGTTCAAAAGCATTGTAGCAAAAGTGTACAGCCGGGTCGGATCCAGTTGACGTGCATAATCGATCATGTCTTTTGTCCACCTTTTTCCCGCATCTTCCAAAGACATATACTCATTACCAACACTGTACGCAATCACACTCGGGTGATTCCAGTCGCGCTCGGTCATTTCCTTAAATTGCTGGCGGAAGTTTTTTCTGATGGTGTCATTATCCATCTGACGTGGCGTGAGCTGCCAATTACCTGCTTCGGTTATGATGAGCATACCATACTTGTCGGCCAGATCGTAAAAGTGTTCCGATGGGGTGTAGTGGGTGAGTCGGTGAAATTCCATTCCGGCTTCTTTCATCAGTCTGAAATCTTTTTCGATTAACCAGTCCGGTTCCATTGAACCCAGGCCCGGGTAATCTACTACGCGGTTCCCACCTGCTAGTTTCAGCGGTTTTCCATTCAACAGAAGCTGTACATTTTTGATCTCGACCTTGCGTATGCCAAAGTTGGTGGAAATGGTGTCTGAGCCTGTAAATGCTTTTAGCTTGTAAAGGTTTGGATCATCCAGGTTCCAAAGCTTAACCTGGCTCGACGTGAGCGTTGTCTCCCATTCGAATACTGCCGTTTCACCGGCGGCGATACGGTCATTTTTTCCCTTCCAGGTTACAGAAACAGGTTTGTCCTTAATTGTAACCATGAACCCTGTTTTGGGAGAAACCGATTGCTTTGAAGCGTTCCGGATCCGGAATTTTGTTTTCAAAACGGCGGTTCCTTTTTCTAAATCAGGAATGGCTTCCACCTTGATGTTGTCAGCATAAACCTCTGGTTCTACGGTAAGGTAAACAGGCCGTACGAGACCGCCGTAATTGGTCCATCCCATGAAAGAGTTATTAATCTCATTGTGATCCTTTGCCCCTGGAATACTGCCTGGTTGCCAGGTATCGTTGTTTACTGAAACCGAAAGCAGGTTATCTCCATTTTTCAGGAAATCGGTAATGTCGAAACTGAACGGCGTATAACCCCCTTCGTGTGTGCCAACTTTCTGATCGTTGAGCCAGACATTTGTTTTATAGTAAGCGGCATCGAAATGCAGGATTACGCGTTTTCCGGTTGCAGGTTTCCAGTTGAATGGTTTACGGTACCAAACAGTACCTGTAAAAGATTCGTATCGCTTGTCTGTCGAAAAGCAATGGGGTACTGTCACTTTGTCGAAGCGATAACTTTGTGGTACATCCTTGGTGAACCATTTCCCTGGAATACCCATATTGGCAGGATCCAGTGCAAACGACCATTCCCCATGGAGCGGAATGGAATCGGGTTGTTTGATGGAGTACTGAGCGAACGTACTCCTGGTAATACAGAAAAGAACAAAAAGGATGTTTGTAATTCGTTTCATGCGAAATTTTAGTCTTATAAATGATGTTCTTGATTTAGATAGACAGACTGTGCAGGTTTATCTTTCGCGAAGCACTGTAAGGGATCCAGGTTGCCAGAAGCACTACACCGGCGATCGTGGCCGTAATACCGGCACCCGAGGTTGTAAATGTGCTTAGTACAAATAGTATCAGGGAAGTAAAAAGCAGAGCTCCCGCAATGACCTGTAAGCCGAATTTGTTCTGACGCTTTATTTCCAGTGCTTCTTCCGGAGTGGCCTCAATCAAATTGTCAACCCGCTTTTGTTCTCTTGAAACCTGGTAAGCCAAGTATTCCTGTGCAGTGTTATTTTTCGATCTTGCCCAAAGCTCGTAGGCCAGGAGCAATAAGAGCGGTAAGCCTACACCAACAATGTTTTCCATGCCGCGGGATAGCTTGAAGTCGAGCAGTATAGGTGCAAGCACTTTGAAGAAAAGGTTCACCGAAAGACCAATGCCGGTCACCCAGAGCGTTACCGTGCTGGTAAGTCGTTTGGAAAACAAAGCCCATAGGGGAGGGGCAAGCAAAGGCCCGCCGGAGATGGCCGAGATGCTAAGGACCACTTCCACAATACCGCCTGCCAATGGAACCAGTAATGCGATCCCGATCATGCCTAATCCGAAAAACCAGGATGAGGCTCTTGCTACACGAATAAGCTGCTTATCGGAAGCGCCCGGATTTACCATGCCTTTGTAAATGTCATTCGTAAAAACGGCTGATACCACATTGAGCGCCGTATTGGCGCTGGCAGATGTGGAGAAGTACATACCCGTCAGCATCAGTCCGAGCAGGCCTGGTGGCAGTACCAGTTTGCAAATCATCAGGTACGCGTTTTCCGTATCAAGTCCTGTCAAAGCGGGGTTTATCGCCTTGTAGATCATGGGAGGGAACATCCAGATAACCGGACTGATCAGATACAGGCCGGCAAAAAGAAATGCTACTTTTCTGGCCGATTTTTCACTGTCGACGCTGGTGTAACGCTGCACCATGGTCCAGTTGCCTCCAATGTAACAGATGTGATAAATGACGAAAGCGAGGACAAAACCGATTGTGTATTCACCATTCAATAAATTGAAAAAGTCATCAGGAACGTTATTGGTGAAGCCTTCCCAGCCGCCAACTTTGTCCAACGACAATGGAAGCAGAATAAAAACAGCGGCACACAAAACCACAAACTGAAGAATATCCGTCACCATTACGGCCCATAAACCGCCTACGGCTGTGTACGTGATCATGAATAACCCCAAGCCAATGGTACAGGGTACCAATGGAAGATCCAGAGAAGAACTTACCAACCGGGCAACCGGATATAAAACCGATCCTTTAATAAAAATCGATACCAGCGTAAAAATGAAAATATAGGTTTTTTGAACAGGCAAGCCCAGTCGTTCCTTGATGAATTCCGCTGCGGTAAGTGCTCCGGTGCGTTTCCAGTATGGAGCCAGGAATAAACCGGTGACCAATGCGCCTATGCACATGGTCCATTGGATAGTGATAGCCACCCAGCCATGCTTGTAGGCGATAGATCCCCAGGCGACGAAAGTCCCGGCTGAAAAGAAACTCATAAAAAGAGAAAGCCCGCCTATAAACCAGGGGACGGCTTCTCCACCCGCAAAAAAAGATTTCAGGTTCCGGCCTGTACGTGCGAAAAGCAAACCTATCGCAAGAACAAAGGCCGAAAAAACGACGATAACTACGGTGTCAATGGTACTACTCATTTTTTAGCTATTGGCTGCCAGCATTTAGCTGTGAGCCACGTTTGATGGTATGGGTAAATGATTCCTGCCAATCTTATGCAAAGTGTATTGGCAATTACTTCGTTATAATATTTGATATTTTGCTCTGGTTCGGGGTATCGGTACGGAAAGGTGCTGCCGGAAAACCCTCCGTATTAAATAGATTAGCGCCGTTACTTTCCGCCGGACTATTTGCCCAGGCGTAACGGACGGACCTGGGTTCTGCCACCAAATCATGCCAAACGACTATTTCTTCTCCTTCAATCTGAGCAGTGGCCCAAACGTATTTCCCGTCAGCGCCTGCTATGGCAAAGCCTTTAAGGGGGCCGTTTCTGGATACCAGTCCCTTTTTGGCATATTTGAATTGCAGCCTGATCCTATTACGGTCTATCTGCATAGACTGGTACAATGGCGAAGTTTGTAAATTTGGTTCTCCATAGCCTATTCTGCGTGCCTCGGCCGCGAGGCGCAAGCCAACTTCCTGTTTGTAGACCGGATGCACATCGTAAGGATTGCCCATATCATAAGTGACTGCTAAGCCGGTCTTTGGTACAGCCAAGGCGGATTGCTGCGCTTCTCTCAATTCCGCCCAGGAGGATTCAACCGGGTTGGAAGTCAACGCGCCATAAGCCGATAATTGTGCAATTAGAAAAGTCAGATTCGGGTCGTTGAATTGTTTCCGCCAGTCTGTAATGATTAATGGAAGTAGCTTACTGTATTTACCAGCCTCACTGGCATTTGCTTCTCCCTGGTACCACAGGAAACCTTTCAGTCCCAGCTCTGCAAATGGTGCTACCATGGCATTGTAAATGACCGAAGGTTTTCTCCTGTTTTGGGATGGGTCTGCTGGTTTGGCCGGATATGCCGCAACATGTAAACTGTTTTTGAAAAGCCAGTCACCGGATAGTGGAATGATGAGTGGATTTTCTGACTCAACCAGCTCCTGCAGGCGTAAGTCCGATGCATCACGGCTAGTGAACCCACCCATACCCGCCGGATTTTCAAGTCGAATGGCTACAAGGTTTTTACCTGTTTTGACCAGATTTCCGGGAATGACATATATCCGTCTTCCTGGCTGCCAGGAGGTTCGCCCCACTTCTGTCCCGTTGAAGAAGGTGATATCCACGTCCTTTAAAGTTTCCAGGTTGATGAGCAACGATTTGCCTGCCATCTGCGCTGGAACATGCACTTCTTTTCTCAGCCAGACAATTCCATCAAAGTCGGGCAATCCGTGGTCTTCCCAGTAAGCCGGGGCTACAAGCGTTTTCCAGTTGTTGGGTGAATAGGCTGGTGAATACCACTTTTCTGCAAAACCTGGATCCGTTTTCTGAAAATCGTCCATCCATTGCTGCATATGCTTTGCATAAGTCTCCTGGCTGGTTTCGAGTTTTTGGTTTCCCTGGTTTTCCTGGATGTATTTGACCGCTAGTTCTTTAAAATCAGGGTGTTGTTCTAAGCTTTTTATGCCAATCCAGGGCTCAATGGCTGTTCCTCCCCACGAAGAGTGAATGATGCCAATCGGAATTTTCTGTGTTTTGTTAATCTCTTTTGCGAAAAAGAATGCGACCGCCGAGAATGAGGCTGCGTTCTCAGGTGTGCTCACCTGCCAGCTTGCAGGTGATACATTCTGAAGTGGATCCGAGCTGATTTCCCTGCTTACCGTAAAGGATCGGATTTCCGGGATGTTTGCATTTTTGAGCTCATAGGGAGCATTGAAAGTCCTGTTCAAAGTCCATTCCATATTCGATTGGCCAGAGCAAAGCCAAACGTCACCGATCAGGATATTTTTAAAGGAAAAAGAACTGTCTGCGTTTATTTTGAACTCATATGGGCCACCTGCCTCTCTTGCAGGAAAACTCATTTTCCATGTGCCGTCTGTTCCTGCCTCCACTTTTTTTTTCTCCCCTGCAAATTCTACGATAAATGCATACTTTGGCTGCGCTGTTCCCCAAAACTGGATGGGTTTCTGACGTTGCAAAACCATATTGTCGCTGAAAAAGTAAGGCAGCTTTACTCCTGCACCCGCAGATACGGATTGAAATAAAATGCTGAGAATTGTCAGTAAGGGAAATATTTTACTCCTTCTGGTCATAATCTGATTTTCATATTTTATTCAAATGATACCGTAAATGTCTCAATTCCGAAGCCGGCTATCTCATACGATATCATTTTATCAGCGGTGGGAATAGCCTGATTGGAGGCCGTTTTAATGATGCTCCTAATTTTTTTTCCTGCAGCCCATTTTTCAGGATTGATGAGTATTTTGCCTGCGGTAGGCTGTGCGCGATTGTTCAGGACGATGATATAGGCCTCTTTGTTCTGCGTGTTTTCAGCCAGTATGCAGTCAATCACCGGTTGATCAGATTCAGTAAACGCTTCTCTTATGACCAGGTTTGCTGCTTTGCCATGTACTTTTCCAGGTGCAAATCCATAAGTCTGGTGTGGGCCCACCTTAGGTGTGACAAATCCGCGTGGGAACGAAATTTTTCCATTTGACCTTAAATCCACTTCTGACATCAGATAATCGGTAATCCAGCCGATTTGCCACCAGGCATGATGCGGATAGGGGCCGGCACCACGGTTCATGGCCTGCCAGTAATAGGAGGCCACACTTGTTTTACGATCTACAAAAGCATCGCGGCCAATTGCCGCAGACCTGGCCATATCAGCGAAAATCTGGTCTCCGGTCAGTTTGAACATGCGTATAAACATCCCGGCATGGCTTGCCAACTGAATGGGCCCCAAACGCGTTGCAGAACCAAAAATGCCCCCATGTTCAAAACTCAGGCCTGTTTGACTAATCTGCCAGTCCTGAAGGGGTACATCCTTTACTGTTTTGATTTCGGTGCTTGCTATGGGATGGGTATAAACAGAGGCCGTGTAAATCCGGGCACAGGTGATGGCGGCTTCCTGATAGCGTTTGTCTTTGGTAAGGTCATACAAATCCAGAAACGCCTGTGCGGATTGGCCCGTAGCAAAGTCGGGGGCATACCTTGCATCTCCGCAAACCCCCAGGAAGGAGCCTTTTTCAACAGAATTTCTGATGATCCAATCGGCTCCTTTCTGAGCAGCTTTGAGATATTTTTGATCTTTCAGACTACGATAAGCGACCATCAGACCGTAAAAGGTAGGTCGTACGTCCTGAAGGTCTTTAAATATTTCCCTCTCATTGGTTCGGTCGTACGCCACTGCAAAACTTCCGTCAGGTTTTTGCCACGATAGCAATTTTTCTGCTCCAAGTTTCAGGCGCTCTTTTAATTCAGCGTTATTGGGTTCAAACAAAAGCATGTTGCCCATGTCCAGCATTACATAGTAGGTCAGGGCGATCGGTTCGACTACTTCGCCCCATTCTTCCACGAACTTTTTACTTTTCGCCAGATAGTATTGCCCTTCAATGGCTCCTTTGAAAAAACCGTTATCGGTATCTTGCTGTACAAGTTTGAAATTTTTAGCGGGCGGTAGTACTCTTTCTTTTAATTCTGGATCACCTGTGGCAGTGGCCAGCATCCACATGGCGCCGTAATCTGCATTCTTCATGGCATCTTTTTGTGAGCCTACCACGCCACCCAGGTAAGACTGCGCGCCGATCTGCTTGCCCTTGTATTCTTCAATATTCCAGAGAGAGGTTTTCGGATCGGTGAGATAATGATGCATTTTCTCAATCCTGTCTGTAAGCGCCTGTTTGCTCTGGCGAAGCGCCAGGGTCTCCTTGAATTTATAAATATCGTAGGCAGCATGGTTGATCGTCTCAAACCAATCACCATCGGTAAGGCTGTAACGAAAGGAGTAGCTGATCTGTTGACCAGGATTTCGTTCGGATTTGTCTTCTCCTAATACCGGGTAATACAGGGTGGGAGAGAGCTGGCCTTTTCGGTTCATATGGGATAATCCCAGGTGCCAGTCTATCTGCGTAAATTTGTCTTTTGCCCATGGATCTCGGGCGAGTCCCGGCTCTGGAATCACGGACAGGGTTGCGCCGGACTTGGTGCTCACCAGCGGACTGAGGGTGGTAGCGCAGCGCTCTCTGTAAACCACAGGACGGTCCGGAATGCCGTGCCCGTAAGCATAAGATAAGGCGAAGTTTTTTTGCATAAAATTGCCCTGAAAATACCCTGGTACCGAAACCCAGGCCATTTTGTCAAGAGGAACACTGGCCAGGGTGGGCGTAGCCAGCGAGAAGAAACCCTTTACTTTCGGTATAAGGGTCATGGTCACTTTGATGTCCGTGGGGAAATCGGGATCAAGTTTCCAGATTGAAATGATTGTGGCAACTTCAGTCTCCTTTTTAAGTTCTATTTCATTTTCTTTGATCAGAATCGAGGATGGAAAAAAGTGGTAGGCTTTGCCGGCTGTATTTAGCGGTACTTCGGTTATGCTTTCTTTCCATTGTAATTGCTGGTAGTGATAGGCTTCCTCCGGGAATTTGCCTCCTGTAATATTTTCAAAAGACTCTTTTGGCTCAGCCGATGGTTTGGTTTCAGAATAAAGCAAGGTGTATTCACCTGAGGCTACTGCGAGGTCAATCCATTTATTGTTTTTCTTGATCTGCACAGTGCCAAGCTTCCAGTCTTTCTCCTTCGTTGTTACCCATTTCACATGCACCCGGTCATTCATCAGGCTCGAAGGATTTGTTCGTTGAGCAGCAGCTTGTTCAAAAAATAAACAAAGCGAAAAAAGTATTAGCGAAATTTTCATTTAATGGTCTTTTGTTCTTGGATAAAATTTTTGATTCCTTCGGATGAATAGTACTTCAAGTTTCCTCCGGGATCGGTATAGAGCACGAATACATCCATATCCCTGCGTTTTGAGATAAACCGCTTTGTCTCGTCCAAACCCATTATAAAAAACGCGGTATCGTATCCATCGGCGGTTATTGCGTCTTTGGCAAAAACGGTTACACTTAGCAGGGAAGTTTGTTCCATCGATCCCGTTTTTGGGTTGATGATGTGGTTGAAAACCTGCCCATTCTTTTCAAAGTGATTCCTGTAATTCCCAGCTGTAGTCATGGCGCGATCTGTGAGCTGAACAGTACTGTGTAATGATCC
The DNA here is from genome assembly GCF_902506755.1 of Dyadobacter sp. 32. GTDB lineage: Bacteria > Bacteroidota > Bacteroidia > Cytophagales > Spirosomataceae > Dyadobacter. Next base: position 6,602,189 of record NZ_LR735258.1, read on the forward strand.
TTTTTTGAGCGGGTTTTCGATGCCGGTCACCCATGGCTGGTCGTTCGCTTTTTCCCCTTTGCACAGAATTTCACCACCTATTTCCACCATGAACCGACTGACGTCATGATCTTGCAAAAACTGGCCGATGAGATCCACGGAGTAGCCCTGTGCGATTCCGTTGAAGTCTAGCTTTATGCCTTCCTGATCTTTTCTGATACCCACAGAATCGAACTGGATATGATGAAATCCAATGAGCCTGAGGAGGGAGTCAATATTTCCATCCGGGTTTCTATTCGTTTTCGGGCCAAATCCATAGGCTTCAACGAGTGGCATAATGGTAGGATCGAAAATCCCGTCCGTTGCTTCGTAGACTTCTTTCGACTTTTTCAAAACCGGGTAAAAATAAGGCGATTGAAATTTTAAAGCGTGTGAACTGTTGAAAAGTGAAATCTCCGAATCGGGACGGTACAATGACAGACATTTGTCAAAGTCTGTTAAAATTGAATCGATTTGTATCTTAAAATTTCGGTTTTTTGAATCAAAATATTTTATATGATAAGTTGTCCCCTGAGCTGTTCCATTGACTGAAATCATAGGAAGTTGATGCTGGGCTGTAATCATGTTTTCGAATAAAAACATGATTATAAAGACCGCCGATATCAGTTTCAGGTACTTCATTGATTAGTTGTTAATTCCTATTTTTTGTTACCCATATTACATGCCTGAGGGCATTTTATGGGATCTGCGTTTTTTTTGTTACCCATATTACATGCCTGACGGCATTTAGGGGATCTGCGTTTCTTTTGTTACCCATATTACATGCCTGACGGCATTTAGGGGATCTGCGTTTTTTTGTTACCAATATTACATGCCTGACGGCATTTATCGGGATCTGCGTTTTTTGTTACCCATATTACATGCCTGACAGCATTTTATCGGATTTGTGTCTTTTTTGTTTTACCTATTTTACATGCCGTCAGGCATTAATTCATTTTCAATTGCCGTTTAAACAATCGCGTAGCGATGTCACATTGGTAGAAAATCAATGATCCGTTATTTAGAAATCCCGTAGGGATGCAACATTAATAATGGCCACGAATGCAGGCCAATATTTAAGAAAGCATTTGAATAAATAACAATCTCGGTTAGCCAGCGGTGCATTCGTGGCGCATAATACTCAGGGCTGTGGAGCCAAAGTTTCGCCTTTTAATATTCCTACCAATTCAGGTAAATGATCCTGATATACTCCCCTGGGGCTGGTTTTGTATTTTTTTGCCACCGAGGCAGCAAACCCAACTACTTCACCCATCATACCACAGGTACGCATCACGCGAGTACTTCCGAAAGCCACATGGGTGGTACTGATATTCCTTCCCGCCATAAAAAGATTTTGGATGTTTTTGGAATAAAGGCAGCGGTACGGAATCGTATAGGGCGCTACCTTGATGTGTTTGGTGCTGGCGAAAAACTCTTGCCCTTCAAAGTATTTGCTATTGTTTTTATCCGGAAAATGCAGGTCAATGGTCCAGGTGGCGGTAACGGAGCCGTCCGGGTAAAACTTACCTTCCTGGATGTCCATCTGGTTCAGAATGTGGTCGCCTATTAATCGTCTCGATTCCCGTTTTCCACCAATATAGGCAACCCAGGCTAGTTCCTGCCTCGCGTACTTGTCTTTTTTATTGTTTTTCAAATAGGACCAGTTGCCGTAAATCGCGCGGAGGTTGTGGTCACGAATCTCTTCAGCCTGCGTGATGGTGTTGAAGTTTCCAAATCCTGTTTCCCACTCCCAGTCTGCCTTGGCTTTATCAATGTGGTACTCATCTGAAAATTGCAAAGCCCAGGGAGTGGCCGGGAAGCTGGTTGCTGTATCACTTGGAAGTGAAGCCCAAAGATTGGAGGTGCCGAGGGTAAAATCATCGGCTTTTTCAGCTGCAAGTGATTCGCCTGTTTCGGCCTGACTTTCCCGTCCCATCCTGAAATCTGCTCCTGCCAGATAGCCCAAGGTTCCGTCGCCGGTACAGTCGGAGAAGAACGAGCCTTCAAATCGTAATTCCTGGTTGGTAGCAATATCCCGGCCCACCACCGCTGTGATAATATCGTTTTGCTTTTCAGCCTTGAAAACGAAGGTGTTCAGGAACAGGGAAATGTTCGGCTCACCTTTGATGATCGCGATTTTTCGGGCATCGCCATATTCTTTGGCGTCGGGATTGCCATTTCCAGGGTCTCCGTTATCCATTTCCCTCACAATACGACCTAATTTGGGATAATGGTTTTTATCCACATCACCCATTAAATGCACACGGATTTCAGAGCTGTTGTTTCCGCCCAGTACGGGACGATCCTGAATCAACGCCACTTTTAAGCCCATTCGCGAAGCCGAAATAGCTGCGCAGGTACCAGCAATCCCGCCACCCACTACCACCATATCATAACGTCCTGCCAATGCTGGTGTTTCTGTCAGATTCAAGGATTTTCTTCGAAAAGCAGTCAGTTCATCCAGTTTATTGGGAGGCGTAAATTTAGGCGCATCGGTAAAAAGGATCGCATCACACCGGCCATTGAAACCGGTCAGATCGGTCAGTGCCAGTTTTACCTCAGTAGATTTTATATCTGTTTCTCCCGCGTCGTACCACTTCCATTCGGCCGATCCGCTTTCGCCAAAGACCTGTTTGATTGGATTGCCGTTAATCGAAACCCTGAACTTGCCAGGGCCTTTTGGGAACGGCGCCCAGTCTTTGGTCCGTACCCAAACACGGTACTTCCCTGTTTTCGGGAATTTTACGGTAGTGGAGGCATCTTTGACCGGGCGGCCCATGCCATGTGCCATAAGGTAGGAAGAATTCATTACCACATAGGATTGCTGGTCAATTACCCAGCCGCCTTTATTTTCGAAGGACTCCGTTTCGACAAATACGTGGTTTTGGGCTGCTAGCCGAAGGGCTACAAGGGTCAGGAGTATGGTTAGGTTGATCTTCATAATGATATTAGGTGTAGTTATTATAATTCTCCGCACTTGATCCGGGATAGAGAGATGTATCGCTTCGGGATATCCTAAGCCCGGGGAAATTGAATAGTCATTTGTTTATATCTACTAAAATTGATGATACCCGAAGGGCTTAAACTGAATACCCGAGGGTAAAACCCTTGTAATCATGTATACCGGGTAAGTGGCAACCCTGAAAAGGTTGAATTTCATTTCTGTTGGCCATTTATTCACATCATCACTTGCTTTTATACCTGCTCATTTTATCCTTTACCTCAATATTTTTGGGTTGAAAATGTTCCAATACCTGATAAATCTGTGCGGTGAAATCCTCATTTTCCATTTCAAGATTCTTTGCCAATATGAGTTGTGCCTGTTCAGATAGTTGTTTCTGTTTTGCTAAAATCCCCAACTTTAATCTGAACAGTTCCTGGTTGGATCCAGCTATACTTGCTGCCAGTTGCTTTTCCATATTATCAATGAGGGGGACATTTTCCAGTCGTTTCAAAATGGCCACTTGCATAGGATATGAGGTAGCACTGTAGGTGGCCCAAAGCCAGTTTTGTTTTTTTGTGCCTACTAAAAAGGAATTGCCAACTTTCAGCAACGCGGCTCTTGCCGTAAAAAGATTTTTACCTGATATAATCTGATCAATGTCTTTTTCAAAGCCGTTCATCACCAGCCCACTTCTATCAATTACTTTATCCATGGCCCAATACTGGTAGTGGTAATTGTTGCTTGCAAGGAAGCTATGAAGCATTTCGTTGCCAATATAGGATTCCGTCACCTCTTGCATTTTACGGATCACCTGCTTTCCATAGGCAATGTGCCAGAGCGTGAAGCAAGTGTATACGGCCCCGTCGATCACCTCATTTTTTATCGTTTTCAGCGTGGCACCTGTTTTTGCGTCCACATTATCGGCCAGGCTATCCGTTCCCTTGGTCATCAGGTCTTCCATTTTCAGATCGGTGAATATGGAATTAGACCTGGAAAGGATATCGGCCAGCTTGTCATAGTCTTCTTTCTGAAACTCATCGTGATCGATCTTGGTGAGGATTTTTCCGGCCGGCATTTCGTAGCGAACATAATTACCCAACAAGTCCCAGTAAAAATTGACATGCACCGGTTTGCATTCGTTGGTATAACACACAGGGGTAAAGATGTTTCTAAAGAAATACTGGGGTCGGTTTTTCTTATCCAATACCAATTTTAGCGTGTAGGTCAGTGTATCGTTTTCACGAATGCCGAATGCTCTTATCCTGTCCAGTGTGGGAACCGCTAAACGCTTTTCGATTGACACATGGTCATGCATGCCTCCTTTCACACAGGGTATGTAAAAAAGCGGTAACATCGCGATTATGAAAATGAAAGTCTGCTTAGCCATTCAGGCAGTCTTATGTTTCGATAACTTGGTTGAAAACGCATAACCATCTCTTATTATCAAGAGACCGTTATGCGTTGGTACTACTACTTCCAGTCGGGATTTTGTACCAATTTAGGATTGGCATTGATCTCATCCTGCGGAATGGGAAAGTACTTATTCTTGGCAGACACGGTCCGTACCGGATAAACATTATTCACGGCTTTTGGAATTACGGTAAGGAATTTGCCAGTGCGGGTAAGGTCATACCAGCGGTCGCCTTCTGCGAAAAACTCCCAGGCTCTTTCCTGGATCACCGCATCAACGAAAGCGTCTTTGGTGAGTCCGGCAGTTAAATCAGCAAGCCCCGCCCTCTTTCTTACTGTATTGATGAACCCATACGCCACGGCCGTAGCTCCATTGAGCCTAGCTTCTGCTTCGGCAGCAATGAGGTATACATCTGGCAGACGAAGTATAGGAACATTTGGGATCAGTCCAATGGTGGAGTTGGGATCCTGATATTTTTTGATCAACACACCTTCTGTGGTGATGGGCGTGATGCTTCTTTGCGGAACTACCTTACCTGCTTTATCAACATAGTTGGTGTCAAGCAGCTGTCTGCGCTTGTCTTTGGGATCGAACGAATTAAAAAATGCCTGATACGCAAACATGGATCCAAATGAAGTTCTCGCATAGGCTGGGGCAGCACTTCCCGGAGGGCCACAAAGACCCACCAACTGGTGGCTTGTACCCGGCGAAACAGGGTCAACCTCGTATGCCCAGATATTTTCCGCCCTGGCTGCATCTTCTTTGTCGTTTTTATAAACATCCAGTACCTCGGCCATCAGCGAATGTTTGCCGCTATTGATCACCTCTTTGGCCTTTTCCAGCGCCTTAGCCCAGTCTTCATTGTATAATGCCGCTTTGGCATACAGTGCATTGGCCGCTTCTTTGGAAGGACGCCCCTTATCAATCGTGGGAAATGAAACGAGCCCGGCCGCTACTGCCTGATCCAGGTCGGCATAGATTTGTTTGTAGACATCGGCCTTTGGGCTTTTGGCAGTAATCGCATCTGCTTCAGAATAGCTGGGCGTTATTTTAACGGGTATTTCACCAAAGTTTTTTGCGAGCATAAAATGATAGAATGCACGCAGAAAATAAGCTTCTCCGACAATCTGTTTTTTTCGTGTTTCATCCATCACAGCCTCAGGTACTTTCGCAATGACCCAATTGGCTTTCTCAATACCTGCGTAGCTGGCTGTCCATATCCATTGTGGGGATTCGTTGATCCGGCTATTGCTCTTTTGTGTCGTGTAATTGACGTCATAGGTAAATTGGGTCAGCGTATTGCGGCCTACAACACCCCGTGGGTAAGTCTGGTCGTCGCTGAAATCGCCGATAATAGTCAATGCAGGTCCACCACCCAGGCTTGCGAGCCCCCCGTAGGCGGCAATAAGGCCTTTTTCGGCATCGGCAGCTGTTTTGTAAAAGGCTTCGGTGTAGATGGATGAATAAATCGTTTCTTCCAGGGCACAGGAATTCAACAACAGGCTGGCACAGAATACCCCTGTCATTGAAACTGTGTTTTTAAATATCTTTTTCATATAATATCAATTTTATTATAATTGGGATCGAGCTTAAAATGTTACTTGAACACCGCCAAGGAAACTTCTGGACTGTGGATAAACAAAATTGTCCACACCAATCTGCGTATTGGATCCCGCATGTGTATTTACCTCGGGATCATATCCACTGTACTTGGTCACGGTGAATAAATTATTGGCACTCACGTAGAGACGAATAGACTGTATGATTCCGATTTTGGGTACCGTATAGCCCAGTGTCATATTTTTACAGCGCAGGTAGGAACCGTCTTCTACTACGTAATTGGTGATGGGCAAACGCCCTCCCTGAGCAGCACTTACGTACTGGTTGCTTGGGTTGGTTGGCGACCAGCGGTCCACCACACCTTTGAGCAGATTTCGCTGTCCAAGCGGGTTCTCAAAGGATAAACGGCTGGCGTTGTAGATATCATTACCCTGGGATCCCGAGAGAAATACTCCAAAATCAAAACCTTTGAAAGACATGTTGGTTGAAAAACCATAAATGAATTTTGGATTGGGGTTACCTACAATTACCTGGTCGGCAGATGTAATGGTGTTGTCCCCGTTCATATCCTTCACTTTGTGACCACCGAGCCGACCATCGTAGCCGGGCAGTATGGCCTCACCTGTTTGATTCACTCCGTCAAATACGTAGGTTTTAAACATGCCTAGCGGTTGGCCTACTTTAAGAAGCGTGTAGGTGTTTACAAAAGTCTCGTTGGTAACACCGCCATCCAGGTCAAGAACTTTGTTGCGATTGAAGGTTGTATTGGCCGACACGTCCCATTTGAATGCGCCGTTCAGAATACGGGCATTCACAGCCAGTTCAAGGCCTTTGTTCTGCAGTGCAGCAAAATTGCCCGTAATATTATTGTAACCCGAACTCAACGGCAGGGTCTTTACATACAGGAGATCGTCGGTTTTTTTATGGTAAACGTCGGCTATAAAACTGATGCGGTTATTCAGCAAACTTACATCAACCCCAATGTTCGTCTGTGTTGAGCGCTCCCATCTGAGGTCGGGATTGGCGATGCCGTTCGGATTGATACCTGTCGCATAAGTATGATTAAGCATGTAATTGCTTCCTGTTGCAGATACAGTTGCCAGCGACTGATAAGGGTTTATGCCACCTGCATTTCCAGTGATACCATAGCTGGCTCTGAGTTTCAGGTCGGAAAGCCATGTGATGTCTTTCATGAATGGCTCTTCGATGATGCGATAGGCGGCTGAAATCGCCGGGAAAACGCCGTATTTGTGATTTGCCCCAAATTTACTCGAACCATCGATCCTTGCTGTAAGGTCCACAAAGAATTTGTCCTTGAAACCATAGTTTACACGCGCCATGTAAGAGTCAAGTCGCTGACTGGTGCGGCTGCTCGATAAGGTGGTGGTAAGTGCCAACTGAAGTGCTTCGTTTTGTGTAGCGTCGTTCGGGAAACCGTTGGCTGATAATGAATTGCTATTCGCAAGCTCTACCTGTGTGCCAAAAACAGCCGTTGCTTTCAAAGTGTGATTCTGAGCAATGGTTGTGCCGTAGGTCAGGATACTCTCATGCAACAGCGCCAGGTAGTTGACGTTGATCTTGGATGCCGAGCCAGAATTGTCGTTCAGGTCATTCTTGTTTATAATTGCACGAGGTGAGTAACCATTGTAAAGCTCTCCTCTCTGGTCGGCATTGAATGATGCACGGTAGGTTAACCCTTTGAAAATATTAGCCTCTCCATACAGGTTGATCAGCGAACGCTTGATGTTCCGTTCATTCAGGGCAGCAGCAAAGTTGAGTGGATTTACCACCTCACGATACTGCCCATTTGCCTGCTCTCCGAATGGGAAAATGGAGCCATCGGGCCGGTAGGCCTGAAGTGTTGGGGGAGCGCCAATTGCGGCACCAAGCACAGAAGACAGCACGGCTCCACCGTCACCGATGTTGGTGCCGCCGGTTTGGATACCATCGTTAATGGAATAACTGCCCATGATGCTGGTACCAATTTTTATTGCTTTGTTGACCCGGTGATCGAGGTTAACGCTGTATGAATAACGCTTGAAACCGGAACCGATGAAGGTACCCTGCTGATCAAAGTAATTCAGAGAAAGCGCCATTTGTGTTTTTTCACTCCCTCCATTTATTGACAATTGATGATTTTGAATGGGCGCTGTCCTGAAAATCAGTTTTTGCCAGTTGACACCTTCACCCAGTGATGCAGGATTGGCATAATAGTTATTTTTAAATACCTCATTTTCAAGCTGCGCAAATTCTGCCGCGTTCAAAACAGGAAGCATTTTATTGACCTTTTGTGTGCCATAGTAGCTATCGAATACGATGCGGGTTGAACCGCTTTTGCCCCTTTTTGTGGTGATCAGAATGACCCCGTTGGCAGCCCGGGCTCCATAAATAGCCGATGCGGAAGCGTCTTTGAGCACTTCCACTGACTCAATGTCGTTGGGGTTGATGGTCGAAAGCGGGCTTACATCCGTGATTCCACCCCCATTTGAAATCTGAATTCCATCAATGACGTAAAGCGGTTCTGAATTTCCATTGATAGAGTTGGTTCCTCTCACTCTCACACTAATATTTCCACCGGGAGCACCAGAGTTTTGGCTGACCTGCAAACCAGCGACGCGAGCCTGTAATCCCTGGGCGATATTGGCCACGGGTGTCTGCACAAGATCAGCGGCTTTCACCGAAGCAATGGACCCCGTTGTTTCTATCTTTCGCTGGGTACCGTAACCGACTACCACGACTTCTTCAAGTGCTTTCGTGTCCACTTTAAGCGTGACATTGATTCGGGAGCGATTGTTAATTGCGATTTCTTCTTTCAGGTAACCTACAAATGAGAAAACCAGTGTTCCACTTGCGGCGGCCTCTACCGAATACGTACCTTCTGCGTCGGTAAGTGTTCCTTGCTGCGTCCCCTTTACAGTTACACTGGCGCCGGGAATTCCCTCGCCCTGGTCATCGACAACCTTTCCGGAAACCACGTTTTGGGCAAATCCGGAACTTGCCGCTCCCAAATACAGGATGGTTATCAAAAATAGATAGCGTACTTTTTTTAACATAATACGAGTTGTTAGATAAAAGGATGTTTATTTAAATAGTACCAAAATGGATCAAAAATTTCTCAAAACGTTACCGGAGTTTGGTTATTCCTAAATAGTGTCACAATAGCCATTTGGCACTTTTGTTTGAAGATACGTTGCTTGGGATGCAGAATCAAGCATAAATTAAGTCAATTTGATCAGGGATTAGCACAAAAAGTATCGGTAACGTTTGCGGTCACGTTGCCGATATATGGTTATGATTATTTTTTATATGAAAATTTTATTCTAAGAAAATGAGATATATTTGAATGTGGATTTGCATCGAAACTTTATAACTATTGAAATAATACAATGATTGGCTGCCCGAAATGTAAAGATGTGGGTTCAATAATGAAGGCCGGATATGTTCGTAACAAGCAACGGTATGTCTGCAAGAGTTGTAATTACTTTTTCACCTTGGCCGATCCCGGTGATGTTACCAAAAAGCCAAAGAGCCGGCGACATCAGACCACCATTATTGACATTGCTAAGTTCACCGGGGTTTCCAATTCGACGGTGTCACGGGCGCTGCACGGGCATTCAGATATCAGTCCGGATACAAGAAGAGCAGTGCTGGAGGCTGCGGCACAGATGGATTATCAGCCCAATCAGCTGGCGCACAATCTCGTAACCAGCAAGACGAACACAATCGGCATGATTGTTCCGGAATTCCATAATCCGTTTTTCCCGAATGTGATCATCGGTGCGCATGAAGTACTCACCGAGGCTGGTTACAATCTTACCATCATGCAGTCGAACGAATCCTATTCCGTGGAGGTGTCTAATACCAAAACCATGCTGGCCAACCGGGTAGATGGCCTGCTGATTTCGCTCACCCAGGAAACGAACAATTTTGATCACCTGAATGTGTTTGTGAAAAGAGGGATTCCCTTAATACTTTTCAACCGGGTCTGTGAGCATGTGGATGCCTCCAAGGTGGTGGTGAATGACTTTGAGGCATCGTTTTCTGCCGTTGAACATTTAATTCTGAGCGGATATGACCGTATTGCACACTTGGGTGGTCCACTCAACCTGTCCGTAAGTAGGGAACGTTTGCGGGGCTACAAGTCGGCGATGGCCAAGTATGGTAAAAGAATTGAGGAAAATATGGTGATCCAGGGAATGCTGACCCAGCAGAAAGCCAGGATATACGGTAAATATCTGTTGGAACTGGATAGTAGGCCGGATGCTATTTTTGCTGTAAATGACTCTTCAGCCATTGAAATCATGCTGATGGCCATGGAGAAGGGAATCAAAATCCCGGAGGAGTTGGGTGTTGTAGGTTTCAGTGACAATCCGGAGTCGGCATATATCGGTCCGGGGCTTACCACAGTACGGCAGCCTACCTTGAAGATGGGAAAAATCACTGCGGCGGGAATACTTCAGCTCATCGACGGAGAGGAGGATTTTCGGCTTCCTAATGAGACTATGTTGAAAACCGAATTGGTCATCAGAGGTTCGTCGTGTCGGAATGGGCGATAAAAGTCATGGTTTTTTCAACACCTCCTGCTTTTATGTCATACAAAAAAGAAAGCAACGCACTGGCGAAACATCGTATTTCACCAGTGCATTGCTTAATTCTTTGAACTGTATTTATTCCCAGCCTGGGTTTTGTTTCAGGGCGGGGTTTATTTCAATTTCCTGACCGGGAATTGGCCAAATTACGTGGCGGTCCTGAAATCCTCTGGTCAGGAGGTTGTCGCCAACAATACTCTTTTCAATAACACCCGCTGTGTATTGTTTAAGTAATCCCCACCGCTTCAGATCGAAATAACGGTGGCCTTCACCCGCCAGTTCCACGGCACGTTCGTGAATGATTCTTCGGGTCATTTCCGCTTTTCCTGACACGGCCAGGGCTGGTATGCCGCTGTTCAAGGCCGGCATTTTGGATCTGGCTCTTACTTTATTCAACTCTGCAATACTCTTATCCAGTTGCCCTGCTTCATTGTATGCTTCAGCCAGCATCAGCATCACATCTGCCAGTCGGATCAGCGGGAAGTTGAAAGGGGTATGGGCGCGGTCGAATAACTGTCCACCTAAATCAGCCTCAGGAACGAATTTTCTCCAGACGTAGGTCATCCAGCTCCGGTTGTTGCGGATTTGGCCAAAGTTTTCGTTCACACCTGTCGCCAGTACCAGTTGCATATTCCGGGGCGCGTTGGCATTCCAGCCAAGTTGCCAGGAGTAGGGGACTACCAGCGACTGCATCATGCGGGGGTCTCGGTTTCGGTAAATGGCACCAAGCTTGGCCGTATCAGGCACGCTGGTATAAGTCCCGCTAGTATGGGTGGCGATCATGGCCTTCTTTTTTACATCGTTGCTGGTGGTATATCCTGGAAAATGCGTTTCCCAATTGAACGGAGTGCCATCTTTATTTTCGTACATATCTGCCAAAGTTGTGCTAGGCATACCGTTGTTCCAGCAGCTTCCAAAAGTAGATCGCGTGCCCAGGTAAAATGCGAAGGGCATTCCATACGGAAATCCAACCCCACCCTTATTTTGAATAGCAAAGATCATCTCGCTGCTTTCGTCTCCGGTCAGGTTGAACAAACCCGCGTAATTGGGATACAATGCGTATCCGTAAGCGTTGGTTTTGTTGTATACCACTTCTTCAAAGTCGGTGATCGCTTTGGTCCATTCTTTGTTAAACAAATATAATTTTCCACGCATCGCCGTTGCAGCGCCCTTTGTAATTCTACCTTTGTGCACCGCGGCATAAGTTACTGGCAGGTTATCTATAGCGTAGGTGAGATCTGCAGTGATGAACGCCCGAACCTGTTCGTCTGTACTGCGTGGTGAAAGCAATTTGTTGAAGTCTGCGTTCAGGTCCACCGTTTCATCGTACAAGGGGACACCTCCGTAAAGGTTGAGGAGGTTGAAATAGAATAAACCTCTGAGGAAGCGGCATTCAGCAATGAATACCTTTTTTACATCCTCCCCAATGGCCATGCCACTGATATTCCGAATGGCTGTATTTGCTTTTTGGATGCCATCGAAATTGGATCTCCAGGTATTGACAATGATACCGGTTCTGTTTGTAAAGGCACCTCCGATGATGTCACCGAAACCCTGAGCGTCGTATCCGATGGCAATATCGGTGCCATTGTCGTTCATGTTGTACAATCCCAGCAGGTTGGCATTTTTCATATTGGCATAAACGCCCAGTACACCCTGCAAGGCGTGTGCCTCTGTTTTCCAGAAAGAACTGGTACTCACCTGATCGTAGGGCTTGGTGTCGAGGTCATAGCATGAGCTGACAACAAGGGTTAATATTAGAATAAGTATCTTTTTCATTTTCAATTCGTTAAAATGTGATGTTGATTCCGAACAAAGCTTGTTTCAGGGTGGGGTACTGTGTACCGTTTACCTCAGGATCAAATCCTTTGTATTTGGTAAAAGTGAGGTAATTCTCCAAGCTGCCGTAAACTCTGAATGAACCTATTTTCGCATGTTTGGTAATGCTTGCAGGCAGCGTATATCCGAGCTGGATGTTCTTCAAACGCCAATAGGCTTTGTTCTGAAGCCAGAAATCACTGGCGCGTGTATTCCTTACATCGGTGTAATTGAGCATACGGGGATAGGTGGCGTCCGTTCTACCGGCATACCATCTTTCTTTGGCAATCGTTTCGTTGATCTGGTATCCTTTACGTACACCCGTGGTGTGGTACAGGTCGTGCCAGATTACCTGCAAGCCTGAGGTTCCCTGCACGAGCATGGAGAAATCAAATCCTTTATAATCGAATCCAAGGTTAACACCATAAGAAATACGTGGAGCCGTTCCGTTGCCTACTGTTACCCGGTCGTCGTCATTAATAATACCATCTCCGTTGTTGTCCTTGTATAAAAAATCCCCGTATTGCGGCGTTCCGTAGGATGCAAAGGGGTTTCGTTTTGCGCCGGTTACAGGATCCAATGGTGCGTTGGCGATCATGGCTTGTACTACGGCCATATCTGCTTCGGTCTGTACCATCCGGTCTACGGAGAGAATGTATTGGGTATTGATAGCATAGCCTTCCTGCAATAAGTTGGTGCCGGAAATGGTACGATCCTTTCCTTTGAACCTGGTTACCTCATTATTCACAAAAGTGAAATTCCCGCCAACACGATAGTTGAAGTCACCGATCCGATCCCTGTAATTCAGGTTCAGTTCAATACCTTTATTTACCACTTCTGCGGCATTTTGTGTAGGAATTGTGGCATTTCCCACCACCAGAGGGGCGGGCAGGTTGATCAGAATGTTCTTGGTCTTTTTGTCGAAGAGTTCCAGCGAACCACCCAGCTTGTAATTGAACAGGTCAAAGTCCAGGCCCAGGTTGGTGATGTACGTGCTTTCCCAGGTTAATGCAGGGTTGGAGAGCGCATTTTGTGCGAAGCCGACAAACAGGTTATTATTGAGGATGTAATTGGCCGAGGCGTAAACCGCCTGATATTCATAATTTTTTACTGAATTATTTCCAAGGGAACCGTAGGAGGCCCGTACTTTCAGGCTGGGTAACCAGTCAACTTTAAAGAACGACTCTTCGGAAATCCGCCATCCTGCCGAGAACGATGGGAACAATCCCCATCTGCTCGATCCTTTGGCAAAGCGGGAAGTTCCATCACTGCGCAGATTGGCCTCGAATAGATATTTTTCTTTCCAGTTCAGGTTAATTCTGCCGAAGTAAGATCGCATGGCCCAGTCTGTAATGTTCCCACCGGCCGCAGCGTCCAGTGTGGCGGCATCAATTACGCTAAGCTGTGGATCGATCAAATCCATTTTGCTTGCCGAAAACCAGTCTCTGCGGTACATTTCCTGGCTGGCTCCTACCATGGCATTGATGGCCAGGTGCTTGGCGACTGTGAGGTCGTAGCGAATCAGCCCATCCATGTAATAGTTGTAATTCTTAGTGTTGTTGTTTGTCACAGAGGTGCGGCCGGTTCCTGCTGTAGCCACCGTGTTGTTGTAGAAATTCCATCGATCGTTGAAGACGGGTTGACTCCTGGTGAGGGTGTCATCCAATGAGTAGTTGAAAGAACCCTCGATACTCAGCCCCTTCATCGGACGTAGTTTTCCATAAAACCGACTTGATATTTTATTCATTTTAATATCGCCCTTGTTCCTGTACAGGCTGTGCAGCGCATTGTTGGCCTGGGGATCGTCCTCAGGATTGTTTGGTGATCCGAACCGACCATCGGGTGCTCTCAATACCATGCCGGGGATACTTGCACCCGAAAAGGTAAACACATCGGCAATCGAGTTTGTAGAAATATCTGTGTTGGCCACAATACCATTTAACATCGTGCCCAGGGTCAGCCAGGGCTTGACGTCTGTTTCGAGATTGACACGGGCGGAATAGCGCTTGTATGTTGAGCGTTCTATAATTCCGGGGTTGTTCAGGTAGCCAAAGGAACCAAAATACCGGATGGTGTTGCTGCCTCCCGAAAATGAAATGTTATGATTCTGAAGCATGTTTTTCTTGAATACTTCATCGGTCCATTCCGTGTTCGGGTACTTGATCGGGTTGCGTCCGGCGTCTTCTCTCCACTCGTTAATTTTCCCTTGAGAGAATATCGGAGTTGCATTGGGGTCTGAGTTTTTGAATCCTTCATTCATCAGCTCCATGTAGTCGGCGTAGTTGGAGACCGTCTTCACTACATTTGAAGGTTTGGCGGACGAGAAGAAAGCGTTGTAATTTACCTTAAACTCACCTGCTTTCCCTTTTTTGGTTGTGATCAGGACCACACCATTGGCGGCACGGGAGCCATAAATCGCTGCCGAGGATGCATCCTTCAATATAGAAATGGTTTCTACATCCTGCGGGTTCAACTGGTTCATGTCCCCAATAACCCCGTCAATGACAACCAGGGGATTGGAATTGTTCAATGTCCCCTGGCCACGGATTCGTATGGTCGCTCCGTCATTTCCAGGGCGACCGCTTCCTTGATTAATCGATAGTCCCGCTGCTAATCCTGAAAGCCCGGCCGATAGCGAGGTAATGGGCCGGCTTTCCGTTTCCTTTCCTATATCCACAGTAGAAACTGCGCCGGTAAGGTTGACTTTCTTTTGTGTTCCGTAGCCCACCACAACCAATTCGTCCAGCGATCGATTATCCTGACGAAGGGTAACCGCCAGCTGGGTTTGATTACCAATCGTTACTTCCTGAGAGGTGTAGCCCACAAAGCTGAAAATGAGTACGTCGGCGTTGTCCGGTGTTTCAATGCTGAAATTTCCATCAGTATCGGTGGTTGTACCTTTGGAGGAGCCTTTGATGATAATACTGACACCCGGCAGCGTTTCTCCTTTTTCATCCTTCACGGTACCGTTAATTACCTTTTCAACCGTTGCAGTGGGGGAGTCGTCAGTGACCGCGCTTTTCGCAGCGGCTTGTTTGGTAATGATGATAAATTGACCGCTCAAACCGAAAGTCAGCTGATGTGGAGGAAGCAGGTTGTTGAGCAACTGCTCCACGCTTTGCTTTTCCCTGGTGATATTATTTTGTTTGTTGGAAATAATGGAAGGGACATAAGAAAATCGCACCTGGGTTTTGGATTCGATTTCGCTCAAAACCGACTCCAGCGATCGCATTCCTTTTTGCAGGCTCACCTGTTTTTTGAGTAGCTCCTGTAAGGAGTCGGCAAAGGTGTTTCCTGCCATTAACAGCAACACAAATGTCAAAGACGACATTCGGGCTATCAAAGAGGAAATTGGATTTGGTAGATGTTTTTTGTTTCTCATAGGTTAAGGGATTAAGATAGGATACTCGGTTAAACTTATGGTTTTAATCGGCGCTACTCACAGGTGCTCGGCTTCATGATTATTTCACCATCAATTACTTCATAACTTGTCTGCAGGGTTTGACAAATGATGTTGAGTTTGGAATAAAATGGCTCGTCTTTTAATCTTACACTGATGGTGCAGTTCTTGTATTGTTGCTCGTCATAGATGATCGGGATGCCATAGGTATTCTGCAGATCCTTAAAGACTGTTTCCAGGCTGGTGTTGCGGTATTCAAATAGCGATACTGGTTGGATAGGTGTGGGGTTGGCAGTAAGGCTTTTTTCGAGTTCTTTTTGTTTATTTGAAAAATTCCTGGCAGTGAAAACGACCTTCTGGTTTGGCTGTACAAGTACTTCTTCACTTCTGAATATGTTTGACTTTTCAACAGCAACCTTACCGGTTCTTACTTCAACAGCGTATTTTTCCTGGATTGCTGAAATGGTGAAACTGGTGCCCAGTACCCTTGTAGTGACATCTTTTGTGTAAATCACGAAGGGGAGCTGTTCATTCCTCTTTACATCAAAGAAAATTTTTCCTGACATGCTTACCTCTCTTTTCTTAGGGTCGGGTGCGAGGTCAGTTCCCAAATGAGCGGAAAAATGAAGCCGTGCGCTTGGCGATAATTCAATTTGGGTTGAATCCGGCAACTGAAAACGCTGAATGGTATCAGAGTGGTTGGCTATCTCAATTAACTGCTCGGCAGCCAGAAATGCCTTCGCGCGCATTTGATTGTCTGGTTTCTGAAGAAACATCAGGGAGGAGGCAGCAATAATAAAAGTAAGTGAAGCCGCAACGTAGAGTGGATTCAACTTCCTGCGCCACCATAGCATGGCGGGTTCCCGAGTGGAGTCCAAGATGCGTTCAACCTCCACATCCAGATCATCTTCCGTGAAGTCTGCAGTTCCTTCATTCCAGGCAATGAGTAAAGTATAGGCGGCTTCTGCCAGCGGCTCTTTCTCTGGTAATTGGAGCAACAGTGTGGGCCAAATGGGATGATCCGCTGGCTTACCTGCCAAAACCCACTCCCGAAAGTCAGCGTCAGTCAGAAAATCTTTGAGATCGTATCCTGTGTATTTTTCCATGGTTATAATCACCTTGATTATTCCCTTAATCCACAGGATTAGTCATTATCATTGAAAAAATGAAAATTTTTTTTGAAAGGTTTAAATTCACCCATCAGCAGGGTATTATCATGCTATATGTGATAAGGATGAGCTGCAGAGATGGCCACAGCTCTTTCAAATTGCGGAGACTAAGGTGAATCAGATTCGCTACGGCGGGTTTGGAGATGCCCATCACGCCGGCTATTTCATCATTGCTGAGATCCTGAAAAAAACGCAGATAGATTACTTCACGCTGGCGGGTGGTTAGCTGATCCATTGCCTGGTTGAGATGCCTGGTGGTTTGCTTTTTTGTCTCACCCGCAATCCAGATGTCCTCAAAGGAATTTTCTGCCGGATCCGCGGTATTGTCAAGGGCAGTAAATCGGTTACTATTTCGTTTCGCTTTGTAAATCTGATTTCTCAAACTCACCAACAGGTAGGGTTTTACAGCGTCGATATCCGAAAGAGATGCCCTTCGTTCCCAAAGATGCGTGAAAACGTCATGAATGCAGTCTTTGACCAATTCCGGATGATTGGGTTCTATCCTTACTCCATAACTGAGGAGTGCCCGATAATGGAAACGGATCAGGGTTTCAAATGCCAACCGATCACCGTTTTTAAAGTTTTTCCAGATACAACTATCCATCTTTAATCACCAATCATATACTATTAAGAAAATCAACCAGAGGGGCATTTTAATGGCATCCCGATTCTTCTGCAGCAACGTTTCTCAGCCTGGGAGCCTATTTAGCATTGTGAGAATACCGATACTGTTTTTATCACAAAATAAAAGGTGTTTTAATTTCGCAACAGCTGTTTCTGGTTCATTACATTCTGTTGATAACTACAAATTTAAAGAATGGATGCTTACCGGAAATGATTCTTACGAGGGTAATAGTACCGTTGGATGGACATTTTTTCAGCATCATAAAGGCAGATCCGCCTGTAAGAACCCAGTTGTATTGTTTGCAGCATGCTTATCTGTTTATGGCTGATTTTTAGTTCAATTATGAAATAAATCCTATTACTCCTCAACCTTCCGAAACAGAGCCCGACGCACAATGTTGTGAAAAATTGAAAATTGTCCAAAAAAAAAGCTGTACAATTCTATTTTGGCAACGTTCCCGACAACGATTGCATAAATAAATCTTTGTAATATCTTTTTCTACAATTGTAATTAACTAATCTTCCTTTGCTTAAACGAGCAAAAAGTAGGTGAATCGGCCACTATTTTCTTGAATGGATACAATTTCTTGGCTGCCTGGGATCCTAAGCTTTTCGGGCGGATAAAGTGCAAAGTTCGACAGATCAATTATAAGTGCGTTTTTAATTAATAGAAATAATAAACGATAATGAAGTATGTTTAAAAAGCTACAAAGTGCCTCAGCCCTCGGCCTGTTGTTAGTTTCTGGCCTTACGGTCACGACCAATCAGGCCCTTGCCCGATCCGATGCGAAGATGTCAGGAACGCTGACCGTTCGCCAGTCTGCAAGTCATTTGAAAGCGGCTCTCGATATTAGCGGAAAAGTTACCGGCGATAATGGAGAAGAATTACCTGGTGTAAGTATTCTGCTAAAGGGAACCACCACGGGCGCTACCACCGACATCAATGGAACGTTCAAACTGACCATTCCCGAAGGAAACGCCATACTTGTGTTTTCGTATGTGGGCTATATCAGTCAGGAAATTCAGGTTAGCAATCGTTCGATTATCGATGTAAAGCTTCAGGTGGATACCAAAGCGCTTGAGGAAATTGTGGTGGTAGGATACGGTACCATGAAAAAAAGTGATGTTACCGGTGCGATCACTTCGGTAAAAGCGAAAGATATTACCGCCATCCCAACCACCAATGCACTTCGCTCTTTGCAGGGTAAAGTTTCGGGGGTAGATATCACCCAAACATCCGGCCAGCCCGGTGCAAACATCAATATCGTACTGCGTGGAAACCGCTCCCTGAAGGCTGATAACAAGCCATTGGTATTGGTGGACGGCATTCCTTATGGTTCTTTTATTGATATTAACCCCACAGACATCGCCTCCATCGAAGTATTGAAAGACGTAGCGTCCACCGCGATTTATGGAACACGTGGCGCCAACGGGGTCATTATCATCACAACGAAAAAGGGTGTTGCGGGAAAATCCAGCCTATCTGTTAACTCTTATGTTTCCATGAATAAGAAAGCATTGTATCCCCGCATGATGAATGGCGAGGAATATGCGCAGCAGAAACGTGAAGCGTACCGGACAACCAATGGTGATGTATACCGGAAGGATGAAGATATTTTTCAGGTAACAGAACTACAATACATTAAAGACAGACAATTTGAAGATTGGCAGAGCTATATCTTCCACAACGGGTTGATGCAGAATTATGAGGTTAATCTTACTGGTGGCAGTGAGAAAACAACCTTCGCCACCTCTTTCGGATACCAGAAAGATAAAGGTTTATTGCTTAACGATGTTTACAGAAGACTGAACGGTAAGATCAGTGTGGATCATAAGCTCAACAGCAGAATTCGCGTTGGCTTAAGTGCTATTTATTCCTATAAAAACCAGGATAAAAGAGACAATCCGCTGAACATGGCCAACAAAATCCTTCCGATTGCCAAGGCGTTCAACGACGATGGTACACTGAACCTGAATCCTGCGCCAGGTTACAGTGCGCAGTTTAATCCGCTGGCCGATGAGCAGCCAGGTGTTTTTGTAAACAATATTAGGGATAAGAGATTATTTGCAACCGCTTACCTTGATGTGAAAGTGACAAAGGATCTATTCCTGAAATCGATGATCGGTTTGGATAACACGGATTACCGAAGAGGTTATTACAAAGGTTACAACACCATTGCCAACGTAGGACGAAACTCTGTTTCAGGTGTTGAAATCAACAACGGCTTCAATTATACGTGGGAAAACACGCTGAATTATAACAAAACCGTTGGGATTCACCAGATTCAGGGCTTGTTAGGAACCAGTTCGCTGGGTACCAATTTTGAAGAATATACCTCTTCGGGTAATAACCAGGCTTCGCCGATCACCTCTTTTCACGATCTGAACTCCAATACGATTTCGAAGGTGATTGGAAGTAAATTGAGACAAACGCGTATCGCTTCTTTCTTTGGAAGAGTCAACTACAAGCTGAATAACAAGTATATCTTCCAGGCTTCTCTTCGTACCGACGGATCTTCTGTATTGGCAAAAGGTAATAAATGGGGGTACTTCCCGTCGGCATCTGCTGCCTGGCGGATTATTGAAGAACCTTTTTTGCAAAACAGTGAGGTCGTAAATGACCTGAAAGTTCGGGTAAGCTGGGGTAAATCGGGTAACGCAGCGATTGATCCTTACGCAACGCTGGGCGGTTTGGGATTATCGGCCTATGCATTCGGAACAAGCGCCGCCTTCGGATATGCACCCAACGTGGTTGAAAATCCGGCCCTTACCTGGGAAACAACAGGCACATGGAATGCGGGTCTTGACTTTGGGTTTTTTCAGAACAAGATTTCAGGTAACATAGATGTATATAAATCGCTGACAAAGGATTTGCTTCTGCCAAGTCTGCTGCCGACACACTCGGGATATCCCGATATTCTCAAAAATGTAGGACAGGTTCAAAACCGGGGGATTGAACTTTCGGTCACTACGCAAAACCTGAATGCGAAATCATTCAACTGGTCGACGGATTTCACATTTACTTTGAACCGTGAAAAAATAGTAGCCCTGAACGACGGGGTAACACGTAATGAGGCCAACAGCTGGTTTGTGGGTGAGCCTACCAAGGTGTTCTACAACTATAAGAAAATCGGGATCTGGCAGCTTGGTGAAGAAGAGGCAGCCAAAAATTTCGGCAGCAACAAACCTGGCGATGTGAAGGTAGCGGATATGAATGGAAACGGCGTTGTGGATCCGGGTGACAGAACAACTTTTTCCCAGGTGCCTAAGTTCTCGCTGGGTGTTAACAACCACTTCGAATACAAAAACTTCGATGTGAGTGTTTTTGTGTTTGCACGTGTTGGGCAGTTTATCAATTACGAGTACAATGCTTCCGCCTACAAGCCTAGTGCACTGGAAAATTCGTCAAATGTAGATTACTGGACACCTGAAAATCCTACCAATGCTTTCCCAAGACCAAACAGTTCTTACTCGACAACCAACTATTTGTATCAGTCGACGCTAGGTTATGTGGATGGTTCCTTCCTGAAAATTCGTGATGTGTCGCTGGGTTACAACATCCCGTCAGCAGTCGTGAAAAGAATCGGAATAGGAAGAGTTCGGGTTTACGGAACATTACAAAACTATTTCACTTTCAGCAAAATCAAAGACTACGATCCGGAACGCGGAGGAGATCTGAGCTTCCCGCTGGTGAAACAGATGATCTTTGGTGTTAACATCGATTTTTAATCCAATAGTCACCTGACTTACCTGATAAAGAAATAAAATATTCAAAACGATATTCCAATGAAAACCAAAATTATAGCTTTATGCATGGCATTTTCCCTGGCTGGGTTAACGTCCTGTGAAGATTATCTGACTGAGTCCAATAAGAGCGGCCTTACGGCAGACCCGTTTTTTGCAACTGAACTGGGTATTACTGCCGCAGTGAATGCAAGTTACTCGGGAACCAGATTGTGGTATGGTAAAGAGTTTCCAATGGCTTTTACAGAAACCGGAACGGACCTTTTTGTAAGGGGGGGCGATAACAAGGCCAATCAGATTTCGGATTACACGGTGGATTTGAATGGTGCACAGACCAATCTGAAAGATTCCTGGGGGCATTTATACAAAGCACTGAACACTTGTAACACAGCGCTTAAATTGCTTCCTTCACCTGTTTTGAGCGACGCCCTGAACAAACAATATGCAGGAGAGGTAAGGTTTTTACGCGCCCATTATTTATGGCTGATTACCGAAACCTGGGGAGATGTTGTGCTTCTGACCGAACCGACGGTTGGGGAAGTAACAACCGCGAAAAGATCCAGTGTTGAAGAGTTTTACAAAGTTATTTTTGATGATCTCAATATTGCCATTGCAAATCTTGCGGCTCAAAAATCTTCAACGGGTCGTATCACCCAGGATGTGGCAAAAGCATTTAAGGCGCGTATGTGTCTGACACGTGCAAGTGCTACCAACAATGCTGCCCTTTATGCGGAAGCGGCGACCTTGGCAAAGGAAGTAATTGCATCGGGTCGTTACACATTGTTCAGCGATTTCAAATCGCTTTGGGATATGAAAAATTCGGAAGGCGGAGCCAATTCGGAGGTGGTTTATTATGTCAACTACACCAATGATGACACCATGAATGGCGATTTTGATCCGGCTGCAGGTAAAGGAAATAACAGTCATTTACATTTTATCATGGTGTACGACAAACAGCCCGGCATGGAGCGGTCTATTCTTTACGGCCGTCCTTACCAACGATACGTTCCCACCTTGCGGCTACTTGATCTGTTTGATGAAAAGGTGGATCAGCGTTACCACGGAACATTCCAGACCGTCTGGAAAGCAAATATGGCCAACCTGAAAGCGGGTACAGTGAATGGATACGCGAAAATGGCATTGGGCGATACGTCGATGTTATTTCTGAAGTCTGCTGCGACACCAGCTCAGATCGCGAATGCTGCAAACAAATACAAGATTTATGATCGTAACACGATGTATAAAGCCGATGGAACGCTGCAAACCCGTTCTCAGTTTATTCAGATGAGCAAACACATGGATCCAACCCGTTTGACTGCCAATCAGGAATGGAGTTCACGGGATGGTTTTGTGATCCGCATTGCCGAAATGTATCTGATCGCGGCAGAAGCGCAGATGACCACCGCTCCCGCAGAGGCATTGAAATATATGAATGACCTGCGCAAAAAACGCGCCATCCCGGGTAAAGAAGCAGACATGGAAGTGGCGGCTAAGGATTTGAATATTGATTTTATTCTCGAGGAACGTGCACGCGAGCTTGCCGGTGAAATGCATCGCTGGTTTGACCTGAAACGTACAGGAAAACTGGTTAGCTATGTTCAGAAATACAATATGGACGCTAAAGCAAACATCAAGGAAACCCATATGCTTCGTCCGATTCCTCAGGTTGAGCTGGATGCTGTTACCAATAAGGAGGAGTTTAAGCAGAATCCGGGGTATAACTAGGGAGTGAGATGTGACCGGGCCGCCGGGCGGATGTGCGATGTTTTGAAATAGTTTTGGACCGGATTGCTTTAGCTTTCCGGTCTTTTTTTAAGGGGCTATTCATGTTTTTTGTCAGACCTTCCATGGTCGCATGAAGGATTGTTCAACATGTCGGTTTGGGTTTCGGGTGCATTTGCGATGTATATTTTGAAACAACAAAAAAGCGGCCAGGATGTTTTATCACACTGGCCGCTTTGGGTTATTGCTTATATTTTTACTCTGAATCTTTGTACAGACCAAACTCACTGATGGCTACACTAACGGGTGATTTGGTGATGCGAAGCCTGAATTTTTTTCCTATCACCGGAATTTCAAGTTTTACCAGTCTTTTGGCTCCAATGCTTGTGCCCTTGTGGATTTCCTTCCAGTCGTTTCCTTCCCATACATCCACCGCAAAACCCTCAATCCGCTGTCCCAGCTTGATGTACTCCTGGATCGAAATGATGTCGAATGTGATGGGTTGGCTTAGTTCCATAATTACTTCGGGCGTTTTGAAGTCGTCATCTGTGGCCCAGTAGGATTCCGGTTTGCCGTCCAGTATGTTTTTAGCACTGTAAATGGAATTGTATCCCTTCACATTGACAGCTCTGGATGCTGCTCTGGCCACCAGGTTCGAGGCAAAAGTATTTTTCACACGATCTCCAAACGATTTCAGCGCTGCAACGTCATCATCATGCAGCAGACCTCTGGTATCCGGAGCAAGGCCAAGATCCAGTGCGGCACCACGGCCTACACTTTTAAAATAAAGATCCCAGAGTTTTTCAGGTGTTTTAGGTTTTTGATCCGGGTGGTAGAACCAACCCTTGCGAAGGGGTACGTCACACTCTGCCGGAATCCAGAATTTGCCGTTGCGCGTTCCTCCGGGATTTTCGTCTGCGTTGGCCTGCCCGGGTACCGCAACATTCTGGCCTTTCGACGGCACAGGCGTCAAGGTAGCCCACGAGGTTTCGTTTACACTGCCATCCTCATTTCCTGCCCAGCGAACGTCCCAGCCTATGTCACTGAAAATATTGGCGGTGGGTTGCAGTTTACGTGTGAGATTGGTCCAGGTGGAATCCCACTGATAGTAGGTGGTGTTATCAATGGAGCGTTTTTCCCTGGCTCCGCCGTAATATCCATCTCCACCATTGGCACCATCATGCCACGACATAAACAAAGGGCCGTAATTGCTGTACAATTCCTTCAACTGGTCACGGTAGATCTGAAGATATTCCGGTGTGCCATACTTGGCGTTGTTTCGATCCCAGGGCGAGCAATAAACACCAAATTTAAGACCGTGTTTCCGTGCCGCATCGGCTACTTCTTTTACCATATCCCCTTTTCCATCGCGAAACGGGCTCTTTGAGATGTTATAGTCGGTTGTTTTGGTCGGCCATAACGCAAAGCCGTCGTGGTGTTTGGCTACAAAGACGATGCCTCTCAGCCCACCGGCTTTTGCTGCCAGAATGATTTGTTCTGCATTAAATTCCTTTGGATCAAATAGCTTGGGATCTGCGTCTCCATAGCCCCATTCCTTATTTTCAAAAGTAGTAGGTGTAAAATGAATCAGTCCATACACCTCTGTTTCATGCCATGCAATCTGCCTTGGAGCGGGCACTGCGCCATAGGGTTTTGGCGGACTTTGGGAAAATGCGGGTATTGCCGCCAGAAGAATGAGCGCAACAAGCTGTTTTATCATTTTAGTCAGGGGTCAGGTCTGGTAGAGATTATGTGGACAATTACCAGGTAAATATCTGATAAATTTTCAAAGGTTCCATTGTCGCTACAAGAAATAATAAGGATTAAAACAAGGATCGCCCGCTTTTTGGCGATATTTCACACCGCTGTTTGAATGTCGGGTATACGGGATGTAAAAAAGTACACGGGCGTTTTCGGTCTAGTTGATTCCAGTGTACTATTACCTGATACGAATGCCTGGCGAAGCATAACGGTAGCTCATTTGGGAGAGCTATTTTTTATATTGCCAAAACCTTCTTTTTCCCTCCGAAATCCATTGCACCGATTGCTCAATCCTTTTTTGCCGTGTCAGGTCTGTTTTGGCGGCGGTTATCCAACTGATGTAATCCTTGCGAAAAGAGGTGGACTTGCTATCATATTCCTCCTTGGCCACTGGATTTTTAGCCAGTGCGTCCATAAAATCCTCAGGCGTTTCAAGTGTATCTGGTTTTTCGGATTTGGGCGTTACCACTTTTATTCCTTGTTCATTGAGTCCCATAGCCTCTTTTAAAATCGCAATAAATTCTTCGTCGGGTGGTAAATCCGCCAACTTTGTGATTTTGCCCAAATAGCGTTGAATCGGTTTAAGGCTTTTACCGTCTTTAAGCCTGGGATCGCTCAGGAGCTCGGCCTTCATAAAACTAAAAGAACAATGACTTTTATAGGAAGCCATTGCACACATAAAATCTTTTTTGTAATCGAAATGTGGAATACCCCATTTGATTGCTTCTACAGCATCCGGGCAGTGGTCAAAGATGAGTTGTCGCCAATGTTCAAGTATCGGCTTTGCAAAATCCTCCGACTTGGCCACGTAAGCATCCACCTCCGGGCTAAACCATGTAAGCATGACAGGACTGTAAAGAATGATTAAATAATCAAGAATATGGCGTTGTTAGAGATGGCAATTGTTGGTGCCACACAGGTAAATTTACTGAAGTTTGTGACAATCTAGTTTTATCTTACCCACTACAAATCATATAGAACCAAAACTCATTTTGTCGTGAGCACGACCTGGCCTTCCGGATAGCGTATATCTGCTTCTTTTTCGGCGGTAATGAAGAAATCTTCTGGTTTGAACGTGGTCACTGTTTCTAAATTACTTTTCAAATCTTTGGAAAAGAGCCCCTGTTTACTTCTCAATTGACCCATATTCCGAATGCCATTTTCTTTCGTATTTGCCCACACTACATACACATTCTTGGGCTCTACCAGCCTGTTGGGCGGTGAGAGATGTCGTACATTTAATTCAACTGCATAGTTTTCATTCTTGTCTTTTTTAATCCTGACCGTCCCCTCTGCGGCAGGTACAATGGCTGAGGTAGAGAAACGAAGTTTTTTGGAGCAGGCAGAAGTAATACTCAGAATGAACACGATGACCAGGAAATGGATTTGGAAAGTACGTTTGTCTTTGATTTGCTTCATGAGAAAAGAATTTTGCATGACTTTTTTCTCACCACCCGCTATTATCATGCCAACAGAGGGATCTTGCCGATTTTGAGGCGTTCTCAACCGATATATGGCCTTATCTGCAGTTTGGAAGGATAGGTGTGGGGCATGGTATTTTAATATTCATGGGTAGTTAAGTAATGCAGACTTTCCAAGTTCGGCCCATGTTGGCTTCAGCTTCAACCTATCCTCCCGTTAAGCTGCGTTCAATTGAAAATCATCAATCACATCAAGAACAATGAAACCAAAATTAGCTACACAGATGTTGGCAGTAATGCTGTTTTCGGCATCGTCATTTTCCCAGGTTATGTCGCAGGAGTCCTCACAAGTCCTTAATGATCAGAAGAAAGCGATTGAGAACAGTATGGAGGTGAATGATAAAAAAATCAAACTCTCCGAAAAACAAAAAGAGCTTGCCGAAAAGCGCACGGAGATGGAGCAAAATGCACTGAAAGCCCAGGCTTCTGCGGATCTCAATACACAAGTCGCCGGTCAACTGACGGCTAATCCGCAGGATAAGAAACTTCTAAACGGGCTACCAATGCTGCAAAGGATGCCCAACGTGATGCAAAAAATGCCCGCAAGGCCTCGGATAGCGTTGAAAAGCTAAGTAAAGAGGTCGAAGACTTACAGAAAGAGATACATCATAAGGAGCAGGAGCTGGCTGCGGCTGGTGGAATGCCTTCGCCGGTAGCTACCGGAACCGGTCTCTCTCCAGCTGCGGGCCAGCAGGCTATGGGGACGGAAAATGGTGGTACTGCTCAAGGTGCGCAAAGTACCACTTCGTCTTACCCGGGCCCGAATGCACCTTATACTGTTCAACGTAATCAAATGGGGAGCACGAATGAAGGGAGCTCCGCTGTTATGGCAGAAAGAGTGATCGAATCCACTTACAGAAATTACCCGCAGCAGGCCGGACAGCCAGCAATAATTATCAACAACATCATCGTACCCGCCGATGTTCATGGCGGAAAATCACAGTATGCACAACGCAGTGGCGATGATGTATCCCAGGCAGATTTGAAGGAGTATGCGGAATTTAAGGAATGGCTTAGATATAAAAGGGGGCTTTCAGGAACATCCCACATGGCACCCGAGCCCATGAAACCTGCAAAAAGCATGGGATTTAACAGAGAACCTTCGGACTCTTATCAGGAGGCGGTATCGTCTGATGGCCGACTTTCATTCAAAGACCGCTTTGCTGAAAAGCCAACCAGGAATTCTGGTATGTGGGTAATCCCTGTGGCGGGGATCCATGCCTCCAACTTCAACGCCGATTTTCAGGATGGTCAGTATGATGGACGGGCCGGATGGAACGCAGGACTCGATTTCAGGCTTAGGGTACGAAAATTCTTTATGCAACCAGGTATACATTATTTTAGCTCATCCATGAATGTAACCCGTGAGGATAGCATTTCCACAGCACCTTTGCTGACTGGCCCGCGTATTCATTCGTTAAAGGCGCCTTTATTGGCGGGAGTCTATCTGACCCAGGCCAAGGGAGGATTTTTCCGGTTCAATATAAAAGGCGGTGTGGTCGGACACTATGTGCTGAACGTAGATCAGAATGATGATAATCGCTTCGACAAAGACAATATTGAAGATTTTTCCTATGGCCTAAATGCAGGAATTGGTCTGGAATTTGGTTTTTTAACCATCGATTTGTCCCACGAGTGGGGGATGAGCCCCCTGTTTAAGGACAGCAACCAGAAGAACAATATTCTCCGGGCAACTGTTGGGTTTAAGCTCTGATTCAGCTGATTTCTTTTGATAACGGGCAGCCTTCTTTTTTGTCGCAAGGACGAAAAGGAGGCTGCCCGTTATGTGTTAAAAATTTAGAATGCGTTGTTAACGCATTGACCAATAATTTCACTTATTGAAGTACCACACCTTACTTTAAAGCAGCGTTGTGTAAAGCCAAGCGCCGATTGTGTAATAAAAGTTGTGCTTTTAGTGTGAGTGTGATTTAAGTATTTGAATTTGAGACCTTTAACTTATATTATTCTAACAATTGCCACTAACTACTAATCTTCCTTTTTGTAGCCCTCATAATAATAGGATTGCTCAATACCCTTGAAGATGATCTCCCTATTATTTATGTCATCTGTCAGATTTTGGAAAAGTATTGTTCTTAATTCAAGATCGTTGATCGGGCTTCTTTCCATTGCCTGTAAATAAAGAACTTTGTCTGCGAATTGCCAATTCACAAGTTTTTTGAGCCTGTTTTTGAGTAACATGTCCAACCATATTCGCATGCTTCTGCCGTTGCCTTCCATAAATGGATGAGCAATGTTCATTTCTACATACTTGGCAATGATATCTTCAAAAGTATGCTCAGGCATTTGTTCGATCTTTACCAATATCTCGTTCAAGTACAATGCATTCGCAAATCGGAATCCACCTTTCGATATATTTTTGGTGCGTATTTCGCCGGCGAAATCATACAGACCTTCAAAGAGGTACTTGTGTATTTGTTGCAAACCTTTGGTTGTACCGACTTCCATTTTGTCAATGTCGCCAGTTTCGAATAAACGAAAAGCCTTATCGAGGCTGTTTTTATCAATGTCTTTCATGGAAAGTTCTTTCGTTCAGTGATTCATTCATCGGACCTGCCACGTGTCTGAAGGCCATAGCAAGTCATCCAAAATCTGAAGTGAGCACTTTGCCCGGCGTTAGACATCAAATTTATTGGCAACTAAAAGGTTGTTTGTTTAATCTGTTACATTATAAAACATCATGTTCACGAGTCACCCGGCTTAAAATTAGAGATAATTCTTTCATTTATCGCGCCACCTGGCCACTCATTTGCTCTACCCATTCATCCGCCTTTTCCACCACAAATTTATCCATTTTATTGTCGCCAGATGCGACCGTTAACCCGTTGTCGACCAAATCAACGGTTTTGGATCTTTCAACTTTTTTGATCTCAGCCAGGTCGATTGAAAGTTCATGGTTCTGATTGTTCAGCTTGTGGGATTTAAAAACAAGTCGCTTGTTTGTCAGATACAGTTTCCCGCCCACGCCTTCTATTCCTTTAAAATGATTGGCTCCGGTTTGAAATACAATGTCCTCACCGGGTTCGAGAGCAATTTTCATTGTTGTGTCCAGGAAAGGTGAGAATCGGAAACGCCGGAGAAGCCAGGGAAATAGAAATGCAAAAATGATTCCCTTAAAAACGCCGGAAACAACCGCTTTTGCAATAAAGTATGGTTCTGTCCATGCTTCACCCGTCCACGCGGCGCTTATGAGATCCAGGGAGATCATTATTAATGCAAATATCAGTCCGCTTTTGAGGTCAGTTTTTTTCATTGGCTTTTGTTTTTAAATGGAGTGACCGCAATATACGGATTCACAGGGGTGCATTTCAATTCTTCGCACCTAAAAAAATCGACAGAATTTTCTTCTGGCTTGTGACGAGGCAGTGTTAATATTGAATAAAATCTGCTAACCACCGTCCTGCACGAAGCTGATTTCTCAAAGCTAATCAGGTATGTGACAAACAAAATTTGGTCATTTTTTCTCAAGCGAAGTTTTGAAATGCACCCGTGGACAACGGTGGACAAACAACGGTGCTCAGGCTATGCTGAACCTACGAGTTATAAAGGAAAGCAACCGTTGGGGTTGCGTCGCGCAGCAATTAATGCAGGCTGCGTAGAATTGAAATGCACCCCTGCGAAGCACGAAACGTGCCTTTTGTAAATGTACTTTTACCTGATGGCTTTTTGTTATTTAAAAACTTGAATTTACCAATCAAGTACAATTCACTGATGGCCTCATAAGTTATGTAAGGAATAATGTGGATCAACTGATTTGAATAAATAACCATATTTTTGAGGTCTCTAGTTATCAATAAGTATGGCTAAGTAGTTCAGCGGATAGAACGTGGATATGTCAAGTCTGAGAGGGGGTGATCCGGCGTGAGATTATTCCTTTAGTTATTTGGAGAGTCAAAAAATATAATACCGTTTAACAGCGCTCTTTTTTATTTAAAATTTACATTTATTTTTCTAACAAGTTTATAAAACTCTCCGAAATGCGCGTCACCTGGTTTAGCATTTGCTTTAAATTCTTCTAGGTATTTTTTCTTAAGTGCATTTTGTGCGTCTTTCTTGTCTGAAGAATTTTCCATAGCCGCATCAACTATGTCTGGGTGCTTTGAACGGACAGTATTTTTAATGTCAACAGGAAGTAATCCTTCAATTAATTTCTTTCCTGTTTCATTTTTGCCAACAGGTATAAGAGTTTTTCCTTCGATAAAACCAATTGAAGTTAGTGATTTTTTTACTTGGTCGTATTTATCATAATCCACAGTGACCACAATATTGGAAAACCGGTTTTTTATAAAGCTGGTGATTGCGGTATTTTTTATTACATCTGCACCTCCATAGGGATAAATTTCAATATTCTTTTTTAGTGCATTGGTACCATGAATTGGATCTTTAAGAGCGTGTTTGGGATTTGAGAAATATGAGGATCGTATCATCTTTGTGGTGACGAAACCTTAAAGAGTTGATTAAACAGTACAGTGTGGAAATTCCGGCGAAAGTGAGCCAGCGTTCCGGGAAAGTGAGCCAGTTCTTTTTTGGAATTGAAGTGTTGTAAATTTAGCTGTTTTTTATCTTTCTCAAAGAAGCTCCTTCGAGATTTATTCTGTGCGCGTTTGCTGTCAGTCTGTCACATATCGCATCAGCCAGGCTTGGGTCATTTATGTAATCATGCCAGTTTCCTACGGGCATCTGTGCGGTTATAATTGTTGATCCGGAAGCGTATCGATCCTCGAGTATTTGCAATAGGGCCATTTTGATGTCGTGGCTAAGCGGCTGTAAGCCGAAGTCATCGAGAATCAGGAGTTTGACTCGTGCAATTTGATTGAGCCATTTTAAGTAACTTCCATCCAGCCTGGCCAACGCAAGCTGCTCTATAAACCTGTTTATGGGGTAATAAAGTACTTTATGGCCTTTTACGCAGGCTTGCCTGCCGAGTGCACAGGCGAGATAGGATTTTCCACATCCCGTGGCGCCTGTGATCAGTACGTTTTCTGACTTCTCGATAAAGCTGCAATCGCTTAAACGGATTAACTGCTCGGACGTAAGTCCTCGTTCAGGCTTGCAATTCACCTGTTCAACATGTGCGCTGTACCGCAGTTTGGCAAGCTTTAGATACATCTGGGTGCGCTGCTGGACTCGCTGTTCTGATTCTGCCTCTGTAAGCATGGCAACCATTGTATGCGCTTCAGGCTGCTGGTGTAACGGCTGTTCAAGAATGGCGGAATACCGGCTCGCCATTCCTTGCAATTTTAGTTCTCTTAACTCTTCCCAGGTCTTGTTTGTATTCATTGTTATTTTTGTTTAAGTGAGGCAATTGATTCGTAAGGGCGTTTTATTCATACGCTCCGGCTCCCCTAATGTTTTCATGGTCAGGTGTCTGGAATAAGGTTGTCTGCATAAAATGGGGAGCTTTGTCAAGATTATTAGCCAGGATCTTCGTTAGTGTTTTATAACTAAAAGAACCGGAGGGTAGTGCTCTTTGACATGCTGACTCGAGGCGGTCATTACCATAGCTGCTGCCAAGCCGCAGGATACCACGGCATGAATTAAATGTTTGTTCGGTAAATTGCCGCCCTTTTAGAACACCTTCCATGTAACCCTGTGTGCATGGTCCTATCTGTGATGCTAACCGCAGGAAGTAATCACTGTCCCATCCCCTTTGCTGTGAATAGCTACGATGGTTCTCTGGCATGTGCTCTTTGAGCGTAGTATAACCATGCTGATTATAGAAGCGTTTATGAACAGCAATACGCTGATGATCAAGAAAGATCTCTACCGTCTGGGTATCATAAATAATGTTTACCTGCTTGCCTATATAGTGGTAAGGCACGCTGTAATGGTGCCAATCTTCTCCCAGGGTGACATGATAATTTTTCTGGACTTTGGCAGAAGTGCTGTGCTTTAAGGTAAACGGATTGTCTGCCAGCGGCTGAAGTAAATGCTGTTCCTGTTCGTTGAACTGCTGGCGGCGGCTGTAATTTTTTCCCTTGAAGTTCTTGTCATTATGTAGCTCGAGTTGATCTCGTATAGCGGCGTTAACTTCCTCGATATTACAGAAAATACGATCCCGTAAGGGAGCGTAAATGCGCTGATAGGCAATTTTTACGTGACCTTCTGCCGGCGCTTTATCTTTAGGTCTATATGGCCTTGCGGCAACCAAATCCATGTTGTTATGCAACGCCCATTGCTGCATAAGATCTGTAAAGGTCGGTTCGTAGCGATTGACCTTTTGGACCACCTGTTTCATGTTGTCGGTCTTCAGAGACAATGGGGCGCCTTTAAAATACCGAAGGCAGTTATTCAAAGCAGCCAACAAATAAGGAAGCCTGGCATTAGGCAGCGCTTCAACATAAGTTAAATTGCTGAAAGGAAGCACACAAACCAGTACCGGGCAACTTATTTGTTCACCGGTGGACTTGTCGAAATAGTGCATCATGCTGCCCGCAAAGTCCACCATGACAACCTCACCCGCCTTGTAAGTCGCATGGAAACTTGGCTGTAGAACTTTACCGAGTTCGTTAAGTTGATAGCAAAATTGGGAATAACGGTATCCCGCAGGATGTTTGTCAAAATATTCCTCCCAGAGAAGTTGGCGCGTGACACCGGTACGTTTAAGCTCTGAAAGAAAATAAGGTACTTGCTGGCGAAAATCTTCCTTCCGCTGGTCTTCATCCTGCACCGAGGGTGTACCAGAATATAGAATGGCAGACAAGCCTGCATCGTTAAGGGCTTGAAGTTCCTTGAAGCTGTGCGTGCTCTGAAGTAAGCGTTCACGATAATATTTAACCGTGTTACGGGAAAGATTAAGTTGCCTGGATATTTTACGTTCGGAAAGATTCCGATCCAGCAACTGTATGATCATGCGCAGTGTCTGCATTGAAGTAACTTTGTTTGCCATCCGTTGCTTTTGTTTTTCACAAAAGATGGTGGTTATAATTACTTCAATACCAAAATACAACTGGCTCACTTTCCCGGAATAACTTTGAAGAGCAATCACAAGTGGCTCAATTATGCCGGAATGTCAGTAGTCCCGATTGGCGCAAGTTGCCGGAATAGCTGTAAAAACCTTCCGATAAAGTGGCTCAAGTTCCCGGAATTACTGGCTCAAGTTGTCCGGAATAAGTGGCTCTCTTTGCTCCGGAATATCCAGTACAGT
Organism: Dyadobacter sp. 32; assembly: GCF_902506755.1. GTDB lineage: Bacteria > Bacteroidota > Bacteroidia > Cytophagales > Spirosomataceae > Dyadobacter. The sequence continues at coordinate 6,635,595 of NZ_LR735258.1, forward strand.
AGACTGACCGACCCTCAATGGGTAGCAATATCGGTATTTTTAGATACAAAACGTAAACGAAGGATTGATTTACGAGATGTCATGGATGCGATTTTTTATATTTTGAGAACTGGTTGCCAATGGAGAAATTTACCTGATAGCTATCCTCACTGGCAGGCTGTATTTTGGTACTTTTCAAAATGGAAGAAGACAAATATCTTCGAGGAAATTAATATAATTCTCAACAAACAAGATAGAAAGAATAGCGGTAGAGATGAAAATCCTGCTATATTTAGTATTGACAGCCAATCAGTTAAACTATCTCCTATGATTTGGGAAGACCGTGGCGTAGACGCACACAAGAAAGTAAACGGGCGAAAAAGACAACTTCTTGTTGACAGTGGTGGCAGGCTTTGGTTTGCCAGGGTTCATGCTGCAAACCTACATGATGGTGCCGCTGCATTAGGCTTTATGGCAAATATTATTTGCCAAAACGAACGCTTGGTTAAGATTTATGGTGACCAGGCATATGCAGGAGTATTTGCAGACGAGATTGAAAAACATAAGATCAAATTTGAAAAAGCCGCCAAGCCAGAATCAACCAAAGGCTTTGTACCAGTTGCTAAACGATGGGTGGTCGAAAGAACAATTGCCTGGTCAAATTTCTGCAGAAGAATTGTCAAAGATTATGAATATACTACCTCTTCCAGTACAGGATGGTTGTATTTGGCAAATATTCAGATCATGTTGCAACGAGTTCACCCAATTTGCCAAACTTAATTCCCAAACACGCTCTAAGTAATTCGAAATATTCTTTATCAATAAGACCTTCAACAAGAATCACGTTATTTGAGTCATTAAAAATGGTTGATTTTAAAGGACCAAAATCAGCCCCATTAATACCTAGTGCTAACGCAAATGGTTCGTACCAATTTTCATCTTCGTTATTTGTTATAATCGACCCCTTTTCTTTTGCCTTTCCTTTTAAATCTCTATCCACTAGAATGTTAGCACTATGGGTTTTATGGCTTAATAAATATGGGCTGTGTGTAGTAACAATAACTTGTATTTTAAACTCATTTGCGAGGTCTTGTAAAATTCTTCCGAATTCTGCTTGGGCAGATGGATGTAAAAAACTTTCTGGCTCTTCAATTAAAACAACAGGATAAATTTTTTCTGACTGATTTGAACTCTCTTGAAATTTTCTCGCATTCAACAGACTCATAAAAATGTGTGTGCGATTTTTTGTTCCACTTCCCCATTCGTCTAGTGAAACATCAACACCTTTTTCTTTCAGGGAAATTTCAATCGACTCTCTTTCTAACTTAAGTCCTTGCATCGAAAATGACACTTCATATTTATCCTCAAGTCTGCCTAACAAATTGGAAAGTTCATCTTGTTGTTTTTTTAGGGACTTCTGAACGGATTTTAGTACCGTATCAATACGGTCTGAAATTTCTTTTTTATCACGCTCTGTAATAAAGTTACTGATAGAATTTTTATTATTACGTAATGGGGAGAATGTGTCGTTTTCAGTTGAATTGTGAAATAATATACTCTCTGATGTTTTAATCCTTCTAAGGATTTCCCTTTTGGAGAAATCCTTTTCTATTTCAATGGAACCAAAATATATCTTATAGTCGCTTGAGTTGTCAGCTTTTTTTACATATTCAATACAAAGAGTTTATTTTTTATTGCCTTCATTGATACTTTCATCTTTTAGAATTAAATCTCTAATGAATTTGTAAAGGGAAGAATCTTCTTCTTTGTCTATTTCGACCAAAATTTTGATAACGATATCTTCGTTTGATTTGGCTTTCCATTTCGTGAAATCATTTTTGTAATTAATTTCTCCATAGCCAATTAACTCGTCTGATATAAAACGCATAAAATAGCCACTACTCAACAAATTTCTGATAGCTCTGAGAACATTTGACTTTCCAGCGTTGTTCTTACCGCAAATTGCAGTATAATAATTGCTAAATTTTAAAGAAACATCTTCTAATGTTCTGTAGTTTTTAACTGTTAATTCTTTTACAAACATAATATCTTGTTTAATTTAGTCGTTTTTGTCTGGGTTGGTAAGCTTGCAGGTAACTCCTATTTTGACGTACTCGCTTGATTTTGAATCAAATGAACTGTTTGATATTGCAGATTCAGGTACTTCATGCCTCGGATCCTTTCAACCCAAACAATATAAAACAAGGAATACACCACATCCGAGAAACCGGCAGTTACTCCATAAAGGTAGAATTCCCGAACTCTACCCGTATATGTAAGGTGAAGATACTTATTAAACGGCAATTTCTTGGGTTGGCAGGCAGACATGCGGTATGCATATCTATGCTGGTTCCGTGCGTGCTTTTTTGAGAGAGTCTCTTCCGTGGCCAGTGTATGCACGGGACTTTCAGGATTGCTGGTACGCTAGGGCTGTGGGGACACAGCCCACGGTTGGGAGATTACCTTAACCCTTTTGTGCATCATAAATTTCCTGCCTTGCTGTCTCAGTTTCCTCAATGATTGTACTCATGTCCAAATCTTTTGTTTCGAAGGTCTTCAACAAACGGGAAAGTTTACTGTCAATAGCTTCTTTTTCCAGTTCTCTTGTCAGCTTGATTTTCTCCCTGGAAGGAAGTTGCTTCACAACAGATAGTATCTGATCAAATGTCAGGTCGATTTGGAACGCAGTTTTTATGTCGTAAAATCCTTAATGTTGTTCAAATTTACGAAAATTATCTTAGGCAATAGAAGTGTCCGTATCAAGGCTTCAACAATTTAATTCTCAGATTGTTCGGGGACAAAATGCAATTGATAATTTGTGAAGGTATGCTTTAATGGATCTAATGAAAAAAGTCCGGAAACGCTACCCATAAAGATACCATTCCCGGACTTCCCGTAAAATACTATATCAGAGTTCCTAAGCGAAACTTCTAAACGCTACTCAATCACCAGCAAATAAGCCGGTTGCACACCAACCTCGTCAATCGTTTTGGCAGGGACCACAATACTTCCATCTTTCTGTTTTAATGCCTTTTTGCTCCCTGCGAGCGTTATTTTAGCCGTTTTTGAGAGCGTCAGCCCTTCTGGTTTCAGGCTGGCCGGGAGTTTTTCTCCGGCTTCGGCCAGGTAGAAGGCGTAGGTGGTGTTGCCTTTTTTGGTGTAGGCCCATTTGCCCTGGCGGTAGGGAGCGAGGGGTTTGGTGTCATAAATACCCACGCTGTTTACATTCATCCATTTACCCATTTCTTCCAGACGTGTGTAGGCTTCGGGGTGCCATTCGCCGTCGGGGCCGGGCGCTACGTTGAGCAACAGGTTGCCGCCTTTGGCAACAATATCGACAAGCGTGTGCACCAGTTTTTCGGTCGATTTGAAATTCTCCTTGGGGATATACGACCAGGAATCACCCATGGTGATGCACGACTCCCAGGGGATAGGCATGTAATGGTCCGGGATCTGCTGCTCCGGCGTTACGTAATTTTCAAATTCGCCGGTCACGGTGCGGTCTACCACCAGCAGTCCGGGCTGGTGCGAACGAGCCATTTTAGCAACGCGGGCCATGTCGATATCCTGCTCGTAAGGAATGGATTTCTGCCAGCTGATCTTCGGGTCGATGGTGTTGAAGGGGCGCACCCAACCGCCATCCAGCCAGAGAATGTCCACAGAGCCGTACCCGGTCATGAGGTCTTCAATTTGGTTGTAAGTAAATGTTTTGAACTTCTCCCAGATCTCCGGTTTTTTCTTAGGATCGTAGGTGGAGTTACGGTCTTTTGGCGGGAAATACGGCCACCAGTACGAATCTACGTTCCAGTCGGGTTTGGAGAAATAGGTTCCGGTCATAAATCCTTCCTTGCGGAAAGCGGAAAGGATTTCTTTGGTAATGTTGCTTTTCGGGTTCGATTTGAAAGGGGTATTGGTGATCTTGTAGTCGGTATGTTTGGAATCAAACATGGCGAAACCGTCGTGGTGCTTGGTGGTGAACACCACGTACTTCATTCCTGCGTTTTTGGCGGCGGTGGCCCATTTTTCAGGGTTGAATTTGACGGGGTTAAAGGTTTTAGGAATAGCCTCATAAGCTTTTTTGTATTCGTGCCAATCGTGCGAATGCGGCCCGCGGCGCTCGCACCAGCCTTCATCTTCCGGGCACAGCGACCAGGATTCCACGATGCCCCACTGGCTGTACGTGCCCCAATGCATCATGAGCCCGAATTTTACATCCTGCCATTTGGCCAGTTTTTGCTGCACAAGCGGGTCGGTCGGGACCACATATTTGGAATGATCCTGCTCGGAATGCTGCTGAGCGGAGGCTGACAGCGTGGAGAAAAGGACAAGGGTAGAGAGTAAAAGAGTATTGAATTTCATTTTTTAGCGATTGGCTATCAGCAATAAGCTTTTAGCGACGTAACATTAATTTGGTATAATTTCACGCAAAGCAGGAAAGGAAGGAGAGAAGACCACGAAGCTTTTCTCTTAGCGTTCTTTGCTTTTATCTTTTCTGCTTTGCGTGATTTTTCTGTTTTATACGAAGTAGCTTTTGGCATTGATCACCACACCTTTTCCGCCTTTCTCCGTCACTGTGTAGTTAAAGCCCTTTTGCACCGAATAGGCACCTACTTCGCCTTGTTTGTTAATTGCTATGAACCCAACCTGGAAGGTTTTAGCGCGTTCCGGATTTGGTTTTACGATACGTTCAATTGCTTTTTTACATGCTGCTTCGGGAGAAAGCCCCGAGCGCATGAACTCGACAACCAAATGTGTTCCGCACACCCGGATCACTTCCTCGCCTTGTCCGGAAGATGTGGCGGCACCTACTTCATTGTCCACAAACAAACCTGCACCAATAATGGGGGAGTCGCCTACACGGCCACGCATTTTAAAGCCCATGCCGCTGGTGGTACACATGCCGGATAAATCGCCTTTGGCATCCAAGGCAATTGTGCCCATGGTATCGTGGTTGAAGGACCCGTCGTCAAAACGGTTGGGAGCAAATGGTCCGTGTCCTTTTTCTTTGGGGTGTGATTGCTGATGTTCTATGTTGATGATCGGTTTGTATTCTGCTTTTTTGAGCCATTCCTTGTAGCTGGCAGCTGCACCTGGCGAGAGTTCGGCAGATTCCAGAGGGAAGCCATTGGCAATGGCAAACTGCTGGGCACCTACCCCGGCCAGAAATACGTGCGGAGTGGTCTCCATCAATTTTCGGGCAACGGAAATAGGATGTTTGATGCGCTCCATAAATGCAACTGATCCGCAATTTGCTTTTTCATCCATGATGCAGGCATCCAGTGTCACGTATCCGTCACGATCCGGATTTCCACCTAATCCTACGCAGCAGTTGATATCATTTTCGATGGCAATGGCTGCCTGTTCCACGGCATCAAGTGCTCGTCCGCCTTTTTCCAGCACAGGCCAGGCAGCTCCGTTGGCAATCTGACCGCTGTCCCAGGTGGATACAATGAGCGGTTTGTTTACCAGCTTTTTCCCTGGTAATTTAAACTGCACAGCAGGAAGTGCCATGGCGGAAAGGCGTAGAAATAATCGGCGGTTTGATTTCATTGCTCAAATATTGTTATTAAATAATTGTCGGTCGGTGCGCTGATCATGGGTCATCAGTTGCTATTAACCAATCCCGTGGGGATCAAAGCCATTACAACTTTACAGCCGAACATAGGAATAGGCCCCGAATTTATTAAAAATATTTAAAAAGTACGGCAAGTTCATGAAGGACTTATTGAAATTAGTGTAAAGAACTGGGCTTAATAGGTGAAATTGTAGATTACGAAATCCCTCATTGCCAGGTAGGTCCTTTGATCCGTTCTTCGTCGCCTGTTGTGAAAAATTGGCTGCGTTCAACAGTGTGTGCACTTCAAAATATCCCCTGCTTATTGGCTTCTTTACCGATTGGGGGCCGGTATTTCTGGAAGGGTATCTGAAGTAAATTTTTCACCCTGCTATTTTCTTCGGGTTTTAGGTGTGTATCAATTCCGTAGATGATTTCCTTTTGATTCATCGATTTGAAAGTGCCCAATATCCTGTCCCAGATCGAAAAGATGTTGCCATAATTGGAGTCCGTGTAAGGCTGAACATAGTGATGATGTATGTGGTGCATATTGGGTGTCACAATTACAAGACTTACAACCGTATCAAGCAACTTTGGAAGCGTAATATTGGCATGATTGAATTGTGATAATACAACCGAAAGGGATTGGTACAGAAAAACCAGCCACATCGGTGCGCCAGCTATGAGAATGGCCATAGTGGTAAACAGAAACCTGATGAGGCTTTCACCCGGATGATGCCGGTTGGCCGTAGTGGTATCCACCTGCTGGTCGGCATGGTGGATCAGGTGAAAACGCCACATCCATTTTGTTTTGTGCTGGGTCCAGTGAGCAAGCCAGGCGCCAATCAGATCCAGCGTTAACAGTCCGATGATCGCTTTGAGCCAGATTGGGACTTCGCCCATCCATGGCAGTAATCCAAAACCCGACTGAATCGCCCAGTCGCTCGACTTGACGAGGATGAATGCCAGCGGGAAATTAACAAGGATGGTTGTGAGTGTGAAAAAGAAATTTACCCCGGCGTGCTTCCATTTGTTATATCCGAAACGAAACAGGGGCCAGCCACTTTCGATGAGCCAAAAAAAGAGAATACCTCCGACCAGAATAGCGCTCCGGTGGGCGGATGAAATATGTTCAAAGTAGTTGATGATCGTCTGCATATTGACTGCATTTTCTGCATAGAACAAATTTAACTTTTTTTGGTATAAATACCAGTTTTCCCGGTGATTGGAGTTTTCCAGAGTGCTTCATTAAAAAACGCGGTTCAATTTCTGTTACATATTTAAGATTCTTTTACATATTTGTGCATGGTATTGGAAGTAACAAATTTGAAACAACAGTACGGGGCTCATGAGGTACTGAACATGGAATCCTGGAAGATTGATTACGGGATTTATTGGATACAGGGAGAAAACGGAGCAGGAAAATCGACCTTGTTCAGAACGCTGGCGGGTATGCTGCCTTATAGCGGAAGCATCGTACTGAATGGTTTACATGATCTGAAAAGAAACCAGATTAACTACCTGCTTGGGTTCAACCTTGGCGAAGCTGAACCTTTATATCCAGCATTCCTTACGCCGGCCGATCTGATATCGTTTGTCGCCGAAGCAAAAAAAAGTCCGCCCGGACAAGCCGATAAGCTTATTGAAGCTTTGGGGATTAATTATTTAAGAAATCCGTTTGGCAGCTGTTCCAGTGGGATGGTTAAAAAAGTTTCTCTGGCAGTTGCATTTTTAGGCAGTCCGTCGCTGATCATTTTGGATGAACCGCTTATTACGATCGATCAGGAAGCGAGGACGGCTTTGTTTGAGCTGATCAAAAGTTATCATGCCGTCGGCGTCACTTTTATGTTGTCATCTCACCAGGCATTTCAGCAGGAGGGTCTGTCAATTACGGGCAGTTTTGTTTTAAAAAACAAGGCGCTCCAAAGCATTTCGCATTTATGAAAACGATTCTGATTTCTACCGTTTCGGAATTTTTTAAACAGCGGGCTGGAATGTTTTTCGTGTTGATCGGCATTCTGTTTGGGTTTTTAGGAGGCCGCGAACATCATGCATTTGCTGCCTTCTTCCTGACAGACCGGTTTGGGATGCTTTATCTTTTTGGAATCTGGCTTTTGTATGCCATTTTCTGTATCCACTTTTTGCTAAATCTCTGGAAGCAGCCGGCATATCATTTTGTATATCAAACCAGGCTTTGGAGTGGGAAAACGCGTTTTCTCAGGTTTGGAGTTGTAGCTCTTGGCTTTTTGCAGCCTTTGCTATACTATGGGATTTATATACTGTCAGTGGCTTCACAGGATAAACTGCTGGAACGTGTCTGGCCGATTTTTCTTTTTTACACTATTCTCATTTCGGGAATCATAGCTGGAACGGAATGGCGGATCCGGAATCCCCGTCTTTTTGTCGATAAAAAGCAGACAATCAGTAAATGGCAGATTCCCCGGCCAAACTCCTGGATTTACTGGTCGCTCGAATGGCTGGTGAGAGAGAAAGGGGTTACGCTGTTGGTTTGTAAAGCCGGTTCAGCCCTGGTTTTTGTGTGTACTTTGATTTACTACCAGACGGATGTTTATGATCTGCGGTTACCGGCAATTGGACTTTCTCTGGCTTATCTTTTGAATATTGGTCTTTCTTATGAATTGTTTCAATGGGAAAGCGTGGTATGGCAGTGGAACCGTTCGCTACCACTTTCAATAGGCAAGCGGTTTGGCCGGATGTTTTTGATTCATGCGCTGGTGATCCTCCCGGAAACCCTGATCTGTTTCAGATATAACGTCTTGACATTCGTAGAAATCGGGCAGCTGTATTGCCTGGGATTGTCGCTTCTTCTGTTATTTCATACTTATTTGTATAGGAAAAACGGGCTGCTGGAAGATACCATGCAGCCCGTTTTAATCGGATTTGTTGTGCTTACACTTTTGATTCTATATAAAATTCCGGTTTTGCTCATCGCAGTTTCCGGGATTTGTTACTCCTGCTATATATATCAAAAATGGTATTCAGGACAACATCAAAGAAGCTAACGTTTTACTTCGGCGGCATCGACGGACGCACTTCAATTTTGCTTGGAAGTGTGCGTGCAGGCATCCTGATGAGGTCAGCGACAATCTGGCCAATGTCTTCCGGCTGGATTTTCCATGCATCTTTTTCAGAGGGTGTGTGATTATTGAACTCACTTGCCACAGAGCCGGGCATGATGGTGGTCACTTTGATCCCTTCATTTCTTACATCCAGCATCATCGCCTGGGAAAAACCGACCAGCCCAAATTTACTCGCGTTGTAAGCTGTTCCTTTTTCAAAGAAATTGGCTCCGGCCAGGCTGGCGATATTAATGAAATATCCTTTGGTTTCCTTTAGTGCGGCAAGCGAAGCTTTTGCGCTAAAAAAAACGCCCGTCAAATTGATATCTATCGTTTCGTTCCACTGCTCCACAGTGAGATCTGCGATGGGTACGAGATGTCCCACACCCGCATTTGCGATCACATAGTCCAGTCGCCCCCATTTGGCGAGGATGATGGACACGGCCTGCTGCTGAGATTCAAGATTCCGGACATCGGATTCGATCCCAATCGCATAACCGTCCTGTATATGGTTGAGCGATGCTGCAGCTTCATCGGCGCTTTGTTGAGACCGGCTTGTGATCGCTACGCGGATGCCCGCCTTAACGAGGGTTTCTGCAACTCCATATCCTATTCCTTTGGAACCTCCGGTGATCAATGCTGTTCTTATTATTTCTGCCATTTTCTAATAATTTATACGCTTTTTTACGGCGTTGAGATGATCTGATTGTAATGGTAACAGGGATTGAGAGAAGAAGGTTTTATTCAAAACCTTAAACCCAACAGCCCTGCTTAACTTAATCCTTTAATTCCGTACCAGGCGCCAAAGGCTGTCAATAGCGTTTCTTTTGTTGCCCATTTCTGTACAATACGCTATTTTTGCGAATCCTGGGCGGTTTGAATGATTATAAAACGGAGCCGGATGCCTTACAGTCTAAACCGCAGGCCTGGTTTGTGGGTTGCAGAACTTCCGGGGAGAGCCGCATTAGGAATATGATTGGATAAAAAATAGTAACAAATTACATCACAGCAAGTATCTGCCGGTACTGCTTACACCTCAATAAAAGAATGAAATTAGTTGAAAATAAAGTGGCATTAGTAACAGGCGCATCACGCGGCATTGGACGTTCAATCGCATTGCGCCTTGCGCAGGAAGGTGCCAATGTAGCGTTTACCTACTTGTCCAGTGTTGAAAAAGGAGAGGCTTTGGCCGAGGAACTGGAGCGGTTTGGCATAAAGGCGAAAGGTTACAGGTCCGACGCTTCCGATTTTAATGCTGCGGATCAGTTGGTTGCGGATGTGGTTGCGGATTTTGGTAAACTGGACATCCTGGTCAACAATGCCGGGGTTACCCGGGATGGCCTTCTCATGCGCATGAGTGAGGAAAACTGGGATACGGTTATCAACATTAACCTTAAATCCGTATTTAACCTCACGAAAGCGGCAACCAAGAGCATGATGCGGGCAAAAAGCGGATCGATCATCAACATTACCTCGGTGGTAGGCATAAGAGGAAATGCAGGGCAGGCCAACTACGCTGCTTCTAAGGCCGGAATCATCGGGTTTACCAAATCTATTGCGCTTGAATTGGGTTCGAGAAATATTAGGTCCAATGCAGTTGCCCCGGGATTCATCGAAACCGAAATGACCGACGCGATCGACTCAAAGGCGGTGGAAGATTGGAAACAATCCATACCCATGAAGCGGGGAGGACAACCCGAGGAAGTAGCGGACGCCTGTGTGTTTTTAGCCTCTGACATGTCAAGATACATCACCGGACAGGTTCTTCAGGTGGATGGAGGTATGCTAACCTAACGTTTTTAACGTTAATCACTGGTCAACTCTAGTTTGCAGTTAAAAGTCGTCAGTTTGCTGTATATTGCTTAATTGACTGTCGCTTTACTGCACACTGCCCGTTTTAAATATGCGTTCTGAGCTCCTGTTGCAAACCCCTTCCTGGTTCATTTTGCTCTGTCTGCTGGCAGGTGCGGCGTATGCGTATTTTCTCTATCAGTCTGTGGCGGCATGGGGTAAAAAGGTAAATTATGGCCTCGCAGCATTACGGGGAATCGTTGTTGCTACAATTTGTTTTTTATTGCTTAGCCCACTGGTAAGGAAGATAGAAACTTCTGTTGACCAGGCGAAAGTGGTTTTTGCCATTGATAATTCGGAATCGGTTAAACCACACGGACCGGGGCTGTTGGCCAAAATGAAAGAGGCGACAAAGGAGCTCACTGATGCAGGCTTTGAGGTTAGCGTCGAAACGCTGGACAAAGTATCGGGGGCCAAAATAGATTCCATACGTTTTGACAAAAATAAAACCGACTTGTCGTCCCTGCTCCAGACGATAAAGAGTAATTTTGAAGGCCGCAACCTTACCGATGTTGTTTTGCTTACGGATGGCATCGTGAATCAGGGAGTGTCACCGGTGTTTAATACCTATCCATTTAGAATAAACACACTTGCTGTTGGTGATACGGTTCCCAAGCTGGACATCAGGATCAAGGACATCGTGCACAATCGCATCGCTTACCTTGGGAACGACTTTCCCATCCGTGCAGAGATTGTGGCAAACGGACTTGCCGGAAAATCTACGACAATTTCTCTGAAACAAGGCGGCCAGGTTTTGTCCACGCAGCGGGTAATCATTGACCGGGACGAATATTTTGGAAGTTTTGAATTTATTACTTCGTCCAATCAAAAAGGCGTTCAACATTACACGCTCGAGCTCAATGCCGTCCAGGGAGAAACGTCCTCCCGTAACAACAAAAAAGATGTTTACATTGATATCATTGACGGGCGGCAAAAGATCCTTCTATTAGCTCTTGCGCCCCATCCCGATATCAAGGCGCTTCGGAGTCTTATTGAAGGTAATAATAATTACGAACTGGACGTCAATATCCTTACGGTTTCCACCAATCCTAACCAAGCCATAACCAAACCTTATGACCTTGTCATTTTGCATCAGGTGCCGAATGTACTAGGTATGGGGAACGCACTCATCCGGAAGTTTGTGGAAACAAAAACCCCTCTGTTTTTTATACTAGGAAATCAGTCTGCTGTTCCACTTGTGAGCTCATGGAGTAAGGCGCTGATTATTAATATGGGTAAAGGTCAGTTTGATAAAGTTACTGCCCGTTACAATCCTGCGTTTCAGCAATTGAATTTTAATGAAGAAAGTATGCAGTTGCTGGATCGCCTACCACCGCTTTCTGTTCCTTTTGGTGAGTATAGCACAGCACCTGGGACAGAAAGTATTCTTTTTCAGAGAGTGGGTAAACTCAATACCAATAAACCGCTCCTGGTTTTAAATACTTCCACGGATCATAAAACCGCAGTTTTGGCCGGAGAAGGAATCTGGCAGTGGAGACAGGAAGAGTTTGCGCTCACGGGCAAGCAGGAACTTGTAGACAATTTGTTTCAAAAAGTGATCCAAATCCTTTCCGTCCGAAACGATAAACGTAAGTTTAGGGTGTATCCCGTCAGGCCAGAATTTGAAGCGGGTGAGCAGGTGGTATTTCAGACTGAAATTTACAATGACATTTACGAGCCGATATTTGGGCAGGAGGTGAAGCTGGAAATCTCGGATGAAAAGGGCAGGCGGCGTCAATTTTCTTACACCCATACTGTCGACAACCAGCAATTTAACGTTTCTGGGTTGTCCGACGGGGTGTATCGGTATAGTGCCACTGCAGCCCTGAGAAGTGGGCAGGAAAGTGCAACGGGGCAGTTTATTATCCGTCATGTAGATTTGGAATTGAACAATACCACTGCCGATTTCGGCATGTTGCGTGAACTTGCCGGGCGTTCCGGTGGGGCGTTTTTACAGGAATCAACCCTCAGCCAGTTTGTAGAACAACTGAAACAAAACCGGCCGGCCAACCGGTTGGACAGTACAGAGGAAATGGTTGAATTGATCCACCTCAAATGGATTTTCTTTCTGCTCGTTTTACTATTGGGAATGGAGTGGGGACTAAGGAAGTTTTTGGGTGGATACTGATACTAAGCGAACCATATCGCCTCCGCTGCTTTTTTGCACTATTTTGTTGATGCTATCAAGTTACTCTGTACAGGGCCAATCGGATTCTTCCAGAAATGATTCTATTGAGGAAAAACGTCCAAATTATGTACGCCTTAGAGCCATTTTTGCAGGACAATCGGCTTTGTATCTTGGCAGTATTTACGGCCTGAGCCGGTCATGGTATAAAAACCCCCTTACAAACTTCCGGGTAAAGGATGATACCTACGAGTGGCTCCAAATGGACAAAATGGGGCATGTTTACACATCTTATCAAATTGCCCGTCACACCGCAGCACTTTACCGGACTACAGGTATTTCTAAAAAACAAATGCTCGTGTATGGTGCCATTTCAGGAATCATTTTCCAGACACCCATAGAAATACTGGATGGTTTTTCGCCGGAGTACGGTTTTTCGCCAGGAGATATGGTGGCCAACGTAACCGGGTCCATGATCTATCTCAGCCAGATTGCATTATGGGACGAGGTAAGAATTCAGCCTAAATTTTCGTTTCACTATACTCCTCTGGCCCAGGTTCGTCCCGAGCTGCTCGGTCGTAATCATGCGGAACGCTGGTTGAAGGATTACAACGGACAAACCTATTGGTTTTCGGGAAGTCCGGGAACGTTTATGAAAAACAGCCGCTGGCCTCAATGGCTTTGCTTCTCAGTGGGCTATGGCATTGATAACATGGTGTCTGCCGAAAAAAATAAAAGTATTGCGATGGGTTATATGCCTGTACGCCAATATTATCTGTCGCTGGACGTCGATCTCACAAAAATCAAAACCCGGAATAAATTTGTTAAAACCTTGGGTTTTTTGTTTAACTCGTTGAAGATTCCGGCTCCCGCATTACAGTTTAGCAAAACGGGAGTGGAATTCAGGCCTTTGTATTTTTAGAAGAGATTGGGAAACCGGGATCTTTGATATTTGTTCAGGATGTAGCGGGCCATTGAAAAGGGAATTTATAAAAAACTAATTATCAGTAGATTAAAACTAAATTCATATATGAATATTGGAGATAAGGTTCGGCTTGTACACGGGAAAGAAGAGGGGGTCATATATGCTTTTCTTCCTGGTAATGTGGTGGAGATTGAAATCGAAGACGGGTTTCGGATCCCGGTATTGAAAAATGAGATTGTTACCATTTCTCCCGTGGAAGCGCAACGCATTCGGCGCGTACAGGAGGGGGTGAAAATAGCTCCCCAAAGTGATACCATCGTATCGCGTCAGGCGGTGTTTGCTGAAAAAGGAATTTTCATTGCCTTCGTGTCGGTAAATGATAAGGCGGTGATCATGCATCTGATCAATAACTCGGACTGGACGTTGCCTTTTCGAGTAACAAGGCAGCTGGATCAGATACAGTCAGGCGTTTCGGCAGGTATGTTGTTGCCACGTACTTCTCAAAAACTGACCGAATTACTGATGAAGGATTTTGAAGCCTGGCCGGTATTTGATTTTGCTCTTCTATTTTACCGGGAGGGGAATTTTTCGGCCAGATTGCCGTTTGAAAAAAAGATAAAATTCCGTGCGCAATCATTCTATAACAGCAAAAAACAGGCTCCGATATTGAATAAAGAGGCTTTTGTTTTTCAATTGGATGATGATGAAACTTTAAAAAAGGAGGAAAAAAAGGTAAGTGCAAATTTATCGGAAACGTTGCGGAATAGTTTACTGGGTGGTACAGAGGCACCTAAGATCGTTGTGGAAAAGCCAGAAGGTGTGATCGATCTACATATTCAAAAGCTATCGGATGATTTTTCGCGACTTTCAAATGATCAAATACTAAATAAACAACTGGCGGCGTTCGAAAATGGTTTGGAACGTGCGATTGCCAACGGGATGGAAGAGATTACATTTATCCATGGTGTGGGAAATGGCACTCTCCGCGATGAGCTCCACAGAAGGCTCAGTAAACAACAACATGTTCAATATTTCAAAGATGCCCAGAAGGAGAAATTTGGCTACGGCGCTACACTTGTCAAACTCAAATAAAGTGCTGTTTCGAATTGGCGCGATTACGTTTATGATCCTGAGCGGCATGATTCAATGGCAGTGCCGGTCTAAGAACACTTCACCCAAACCTCCAATGGAACAGTACAAATATCTTGACAAGGAGATTCAGAGCGAAAAGCACCTATCTACGCTTAACGTTCCAGTAGAAATGCCGGTTTCGGAGCTGGAATTGCAATTAAATAACAGTATTAAAGGCCTCATTTACGAGGACAACAGCTACGAGGACGATCAGGACAACCTTAAGGCACGTGTATGGAAACTGGATCGTATACGTATTGCGGCGAAGGACTCCACTTTTCTGTTTGAGGTTCCGCTTAAAATCTGGGTAAGTGCGGGTTATAAGATTAGTCCGCTGGGTATTACCATGTCGGGCTATAAGGATACGGAATTTTCGATCAGGCTCCGCCTTATTTCCAAGATAGGGATTTCTCCTTCCTGGCAGGTTCATTCGGATACCTACGTGGATAGTTACGATTGGATCACGGAGCCTAATGTGAAAGTGGGCACTTTTAAAATCCCAATTAAAGCGATGGTGAGCCGTCTTTTGAACCGTAATTTTGAAAAGATATCCTCAGCCATAGATGAGCAGATCAATGGCACAATTGACTTGAAAAAATATGCAGAAGTAGCCTGGAATCTGGCACGGCAGCCGGTATTGCTTTCGAAAGAATATGATACCTGGCTGGTTGTACAGCCCTCCTCAGTGACGATGACACCATTGCTCGTTAATGGAAACATTCTGCGAGCAACAATTGGTGTTCAGGCCTTCACGCAGACCGTGACATCTGTGGAAAAGCCCACGGTACCCAAGGCCTCAGGGTTGCCAAAGTTACAAATTTTGGATAAAGTGCCGGGTAATTTCAAGATCGGCCTCATCAGTCTTATCTCCTATGAAGAGGCTTCGCGGTTGGCATCCAAAAATTTTTCCGGGAAGTCATATTCATTTGTGAAGGGGCAGTATACGGTTCAGGTTACCGGTATTGAAATGTACGGGCAAAATGAACGGTTGGTGATCAAGGTGAATCTGACAGGGAGCATGAACGGATACATTTACCTTAAAGGTGTTCCTTATTATGATCCTGTCACCCAAATGCTCTCTCTGAAAGATCTGGATTACGATTTGGATACCAAAAACAGCATCATCAGGACGGCCAACTGGCTGCTTCAGGGGAAGTTTAGCAAAATGATGGAAAATGCACTCGTGTTTCCGGTGGGCGAGCAGATATCCTCCACCAGAAAGATAATTCAGCAACTCATTAAGAGCTATAAAGTTACCGATGGGATACAATTAAAAGGAGAGCTTTCCGAGATAGCTCCGGATCGGGTTTATCTTACCCCAAAGCACTTATACTCTGTGGTGTTTGCCCAGGGAAATGTGTCCCTGAAGGTGCACGGCTTGAAGGGTTTTTAGAGTGAAAATAGTCCTAAAAACGAAGTAACCCTCATATTTTTTGTGTTTTATGGGTACATGTCTGCGAATCAAAGGAAAGTATTTCTTAGCTTTGTGATTAGGTAAAAGGAATGGCCGTCCTACCGCTGCGGGTTAAACCGGAGAGGAAAGTCCGGACAGCAAAGGGTACCGTACTTCCTAACGGGAAGGCAGGGGAACAGATCGGCGCAAGCCGGTAAATACTTCTGACAGCAAAGTGCCACAGAAAAATATACCGCCTTGGCATGTTTTTTGATATGCTGGGTAAGGGTGAAAAGGTGGGGTAAGAGCCCACCGCTTTGGAGGTGACTTCAAAGGCAGGGTAAACCTTACGGGCTGAAAGATCAAATAGGTGCTGATTTGTGAGGTTACCCGCCTCCGTTCACGGTGTGGGCATCAGCATGGGTAGATCGTTAGAGGTTTCGGGTGACTGAAATCCTGGATAAATGGTAGGAAACCCGATACGTCGGGAAACAGAATCCGGCTTATAGGCTTTTCCTTTTTCCTTTATAATAATTTTAGTGAATTTTTGAATCACATAACGAGTGTTTCCCATGAAGAAAAAGAATTTTTACATTGCTTTATTTTGTCTGTCTCTTTTTAGCTTAAGCGTCTCGGCTCAAAACAGAACCTACGACGGCCCCAATAAGATGAATACCTGGTCCATTACGGGATACGGGGGGATAACGAAATTTTTTGGTGATATAAAAGAGTACGATTTCAAATTAGGGGAAAAGGAAAAACTAACCGGAGCCTGGGGTATATCTATTAACAAACAGCTTTCTCCCATTTTCGGAATTCAGTTAACTGGATTCAATGGTTCGCTTGCCGGCTCTAAAATGGGCGTGACGGGTGTGGATCCACGTTTTCCGGATGTGATCAACACCTATGATGTTTATTTCAAAAGCCCGTCTTTTGTTCAGGCAACTATTGATGGAACGGTCAATCTGAATAGGTTACTATTCGGACACAATAAGCTTCGTCACTGGAAAATAGACGCCCACGCAGGAGCTGGGATCATGTATTTTCATACCGATCTTTACGATATGAGAACGGATGCACTCTTGCTAAAAACCAACACTGCGGGAAGTTCGAAGACCGCCGGTACCTGGGAAAGAAACGGATCGACTTATACACGAGAATGGGTAGTTCCGGCCGGACTGGCAATTCATTACGAACTTTCTCCACGTTTTGATATAGGCATAGACTTTACTTACAATCACGTAATGACGGAAAAGCTGGATCTTACCGTTGGAGACATGACCAATTATGCTTCTCAGCATGGAATCTGGGGATTTGTAAAAGGGGATTCAAAACAGGACAGATGGGGCTCCGCAATGATTGCTTTGACCTACAAGCTGGGTAAAAATGCGGTGAAATCTAAAAATGGAAAGTATGATGCAGGAAGTGGTCGGTACCACCTTCGTTGGGCTGATCCGAAGTCACTTATTCCTGTTCCCTACAATCCAACCATGAACGATGCCGATTCTATCGCGAAGGCTAACATGCCTAAGGCAGTGGATCCGAGATTATATACGGATTCCGATGGTGACAGCGTGGCTGATTTGTTCGATAAAGAACCAAATACACCTCCGGGAAGTGTAGTGTCGGGTGGAGGAGTAGCGATGGATCTGGATAAAATCATCAGAGACGCCATCAAAAATAACCTGCCAAAAGACGAATGTGAGTCCCTGTTCAGCAATATTGAGTTTGATACAGATAAAGCCATTATTCGCGATGCATCCAAAGAAACATTAAGTAAAGTAGTTGAACTTTTGAACATGCGTACCAACTGCCGTATTGTATTGGTGGGCCACACTGATGCGCGTGCTTCCGATAGCTACAACGTTGCGCTTTCACGCCGTAGGGTTGATGCCGCCAAGAGATTTCTGATCCGCGCCGGGCTTGCTGAACCGAGCCGTATATTGGTTGAATATTTTGGGGAATATCGCCCGATTGCGGAAAATACAACTGTTGAAGGGTTACAATCCAACCGCCGTGTAGAAATCAAAATTTTGCCACAAAACACATTGAGATCGACATATCCTGCTGGATTCAGACCTTAATTTAAAAAATTACAGTGGAGACAGAAAGGGTGCGCGTTTGCACCCTTTTTTTATTTACAGGATGTGAGCACATTGCTCCATTAATTGTTGTACATTTGCACCCTGTTTAATCAAGGGACGAGTTCCCAACCATAACAAATTCAATAATGGCAGTTAAAATCAGGTTAGCGCGTCGGGGACGCAAAAAGAAAGCGATCTATGATATCGTAGTCGCAGATGCCAGAGCACCACGTGATGGTCGCTTCATCGAAAAGCTGGGAAGTTACAACCCAGGTACAAATCCTTCAACTATTGTTTTGGAATCGGATAAGGCAGTGGACTGGTTGCTTAAAGGAGCACAGCCAACAGATACAGCCAAATCTATTCTGCAGCACGAAGGTGTCATGTTGAAAAAACACTTGCAAATAGGTGTTAATAAAGGTGCCATAACTCAAGAAGTTGCGGACGCACGTTTCGAAGAGTGGAAAGGTTCAAAAACTGATCGTAAAACTACTGCTGCTGACTCCTTGTCTCAAAAGCAAGAGGCTGCTAAGAAGGCTAAATTGGATGCTGAACGCAAAGTGAACGATGCACGCGCAGAGGCAATTGCTAAGAAAAATACACCTCCTGCACCGGAAGTTGTAGAAGAGGAAGCGGTTGAAGAAGCCCCAGTGGAAGAAACTGCTGCGGTTGAAGAAGCAGCACCTGTTGTTGAAGCGCCAGCGGTTGAAGAAGCTCCTGTTGCTGAGGAAGCACCTGTTGTTGAGGCTCCGGCCGTTGAAGAGGCACCTGTTGCTGAAGCAACTCCTGAAGCACCTGCTGCTGAAGAAACAGCTGCTGACGAAGAGGCTCCAAAAGCTTAATAAAAGCATTGAGATTTTCATTTATGAGTCTGTCGGTTTTCTGACAGACTCATCTTTGTTTATATGAATTTTTTTAAAATCTAGAATGACACAAGATAGTTGTTACCTGTTGGGTTACATTGTCAGGACACATGGTACGTCCGGCAACGTGGTCATGTTTTTGGATGTAGATTACCCGGAAGATTATGAGGAGCTGGACTCTGTTTATGTAGAAATAAAAGGAGAACTTGTTCCCTATTTTATTTCAAAGTTTAATCTTCAGAAGCAGAGCAACGCCATCGTTACTTTTGAGGATGTTGATACCATCGAAAAGGCTCAGGCGCTCGTTGGTAGCTCACTGTACCTGTCTCTTGATGATTTACAAGAGCTGGGTGAGGAGGAGTTTTATTACCATGAGATCAAAGGGTTTACAGTGGTGGATGCACGGGATGGGGTGTTGGGTATCGTGAAGGAGGTATATGCCTTAAACGGGCAGGACCTGATTGCCATGGAGTATAAAGGCGTGGAAGTGCTGATCCCAACCTCTGAGGAGATTGTGTCAAAAGCCGATAAGGAAAAAAAAGAGTTGTACGTAAACCTCCCGGAAGGCTTGCTGGAAGTGTATCTTGATAATTCCACTAATACACCCGATGATGCGGATTGATATTATCTCCTGTGTTCCCCAGTTACTCGATAGTTTCTTTGCACATTCCATTCTTAAGCGCGCTCAGCAAGCAGGTCATGCGGAAGTTCATATGCATGACATAAGAGACTACTCAGTCAACAAGCACCGGACTATAGATGATTATGCGTTTGGCGGAGGTGCGGGCATGGTGTTGCAAATTGAGCCCATCGCGAGGTGTATTCGCGCTCTGCAATCAGAACGAGCTTATGACGAAATAATTTACCTCACGCCTGATGGAGAGCAAATGAAGCAATCTCTGGTGAATCAGCTTTCCCTTAAAGGTAATCTGATGATGCTTTGTGGGCACTACAAAGGTGTGGACCAGCGCGTGCGTGATATGTTTATTACAAAAGAAATAAGCATTGGAGATTACGTACTTTCTGGTGGGGAGTTAGCTGCTGCCGTACTTGCTGACGCTATCATCCGGCTGGTCCCGGGCGTATTGAATGACGAAACTTCCGCACTTACAGATTCATTCCAGGATAATTTATTGGCACCACCGGTGTATTCCCGACCTGCGGATTTTGAAGGACATAAAATCCCCGAAATACTAATATCCGGACATGAAGCCAAAATCGAAGAATGGCGTTATGAGCAATCCCTGAAAAGGACAAGGGAAAGGCGGCCGGATTTGTTGGATGGCTTTAAATAAATAGCCATGTGTTTCAATATTTTCGCCTAAAACTGAACCTACATCATTGAAGTGGACTTTTGATAGCTGATAGCTGATAGCTGATAGCTGATAGCTGATAGCTGATAGCTGACCGTGCGACGGACCGAACCGACAGCCGATCAAAAATCCATGTTGCAATTAATCCACTCGTTATCAAAATTGGTGCCGTATTTGCGATAAAAACCAACAGCCGACGTATTCCAGTCGAGAACCTGCCACATCATTCCGGTACATCCCGTTTTCTTGGCCGCAGCTACTGTTGCATCGAAGAGAATTTTACCGATGCCATTACCTCTCATATCTTCGGTAACAATGATGTCTTCCATATACAGCCGTTTGCCCTTCCAGGTGGAGTATCTGAAATAATAGAGTGAGATTCCAATGATTTTCGAATCAAACTCGGCGACGAAAAAGTCGTACAGGTGTTCCTGATAATCCCGGGTCATTTTATCTACATTGTTGGTTACCTGATCCAATGCCCTTTCGTAAATGGCCAGTTCTTTTACCAGCTCGAAAATAGCAGGTATATCTTCAACAGTTCCTTGGCGGGTGGAAACGTTCATACGTGTGGAGTTTACATTAAAATGCAGTTTCAATGACAATATACTACTTTTTGTCTATTGGTATTTGACGTAACTGTCCCATTTTTCGATGATTGACTGAAAATTCGGCGGAAGTTCCGTATCAAACTGCATCCATTCACGGGTGGTCGGATGAACAAAACCCAGCGACTTGGCATGGAGTGCCTGGCCTGGCAGGAGGCTGAAGCAATTCTCGACCATGGTTTTATAGCTCCCATTAGAAATACCACGTAAGATTTTGTCGCCGCCATAAGTTGGGTCGTTGAAAATGGGGTGGCCTATGTGTTTCATGTGCGCTCGAATCTGGTGCGTACGGCCCGTCTCCAGATTACATTTCACCAACGACACATAACGGAGTGATCGGATTACTTCGTAATGCGTCACGGCATGTTTGCCTTGCGAACCATCTTCGAAAACATCCATTACTCGCCGGTCTTTGGCACTTCGTCCGACGTTGCCGATAATTGTACCCCTTTCTAATTTCGGTTCACCCCAGATCAGTGTGTGATAGGTACGTTCGATTGAATGGTCAAAAAATTGTTTGGCAAGAAACGACATGGCAAATTCCGTTTTAGCAATAACCAGGAGCCCGGAAGTGTCTTTATCGATCCGATGCACCAGCCCAGGACGTCCTTCACCGTTCCGGCCGGTGGGCAAGCTCTGAAAATGGTACACAAGCGCGTTAATCAGCGTACCCGTCCAATTCCCGAAAGCCGGATGTACTACCATACCGGCGGGCTTGTTGACCAACAACAATACGTCATCTTCATAAATAATATCAAGAGCAATGTTTTCAGGCAGAATCTCGGTATCCCTCGGTGGCTCAGGAAGGGAAAGTGTGATCACATCAAAAGGCTTCACTTTATAGCTGGCCTTGGTGATATTCCCATTAACCTTTACTGCTTCCGCTTCAATTCCGTTTTGTATTTTTGTGCGCGAGGCATTGGCAACGTGCAGATTCAGGTACTTATCGAGGCGTATGGCACCTTGTCCTTTATCAGCGACGATTCGGTAATGTTCAAATAGATCATCTTCGTCTGAAATGATTTCCGGGTCGGTTGGGGACATGGTATATGAATTAAAGCAGGATAGTCAAATGCAACCGACATATTTCGATCGCAAATGACAAAACTACCAAAAAACGTGGATTTACTGATTCCCTCACTACCGACCCCTTTGATTCTGATAGAAAATGAGATCACCAGGTTCGCCGAAGTCAAGCTGTATATAAAGCGTGATGATCTGATTCACGACACCGTTTCGGGAAATAAATGGCGAAAACTGAAGTATAATTTGCTGGATGCAAAGGACAAGGGATTTCAATCATTATTGACATTTGGGGGGGCATATAGTAATCATTTGTATGCCGTGGCAGCTGCCGGAGCAGGAATGGGTTTCGGTACGATTGGAATTGTGAGAGGGGAAGATCATGAAATCAGGGAAACCGCTACAATCCAGTTTTGTAAGGATCGCGGGATGGCGATTCATTACGTGTCCCGGGCAGAATACAAGAAACGAAACGATCAGGATTATATTGAAGAAATCAGTTCTCTGTATGGTAGCCCCTATGTCATTCCCGAAGGTGGAACCACTGCCCTGGCTCTGCCGGGAGTTCAGGAGATGGTAGAGGAAACGAGGCAGCAACTTGGGTTCAGTCCTGATTATTTCTCGGTCGCCGCCGGAACAGGAGGTACCGCCGCGGGTATTCTTTCTGCTGGCGAAAAGGTTCTGGCTTTTGCTGCGCTAAAGGGCGGCTCATTTCTGGAAAATGATATTTTCAAACTTTCTGGAAACATTAAAGAAGACGGGCAATTAAGTCTTTTCACAGATTATCATTTCGGTGGCTACGCCAAATGGAATTATGAATTACTTCACTTTATAAAACATTTTAAGGTAGCCCATCGGATTCAGCTTGAGCAGGTATATACGGCCAAAATGTTATACGGTCTGTACGATCTGCTGATCAGCAAATATTTCCCAGTCGGAACCACCATCGTTGCCGTGCATACAGGCGGCTTACAGGGGCTTTTACCAGATCTTGTCGACGTTTGACTCCCGGTCGGCAGGTGATTTTATCTGGATAAATTCTTTTATCAAATCCCTTTCGCCCGCCACCCACAGCACATCATCGTTTTCTATGATCATCGATGAATCTGGATTGAGAATCCGTTCTCCGTTCCGTTCCAGGCCCACTATCATGCCGTGGGTCTTTTCCCTGATCTGGCTGTTCCTTATACTTTTGCCCCTAATGTTGTACCCGCTTTTTACTTCGATTCGCTCCAGAATGATCAAGTCGTCGTGTGCTATATACAGGTCACCATTCGTGCTTATTTCCACGTGCCCTCTGAATATTTCGAGCTGCTCGTCCGTGCCCACTACCTCTATACGGTCAAATGGATAAAGTACTTCGGTAGGCCGGGGGAGCTGGATGGTTTTACTTCCGCGCTCTATAAGCACAACATTGATACCAAAAGTTTCTCTAATCGCCAGTTCCTGCAATGACTTCCCGATTAAAGAGGAGTCTGGACTTACTTCCAGAAAGGCGAAATGAGCGTCCCAGGGCAGTAGAATTCTTTTGGATTTGCCACTTCCTTCGAGCTGTCGGGCATTCAGATTCTGTAAAAAGCGGTCTTCAATACGGTTATAAAAAATCTGAAGGCGTCGAAAAAATGTGGCAAAAGCCAGCACCATGATACAACCCGCAATGCTCAACGCGGTAGGCGTGTCGAAGAAAGAATTCAGCAGAAAGATCATGAGTACCAATGCAACCAGTACACGTGATAATTCCAGCATGAGTAGTGGCCCGCGGCTGTATTTCCTGCTAAGCCAAATGGCAGAATAGGCTTTTTTATTGGATCGCTTGAATACCAGAGCCCAGAGGAATGGAGAAATAGCCAAAAAAGTAATGCCAAAGTGCACGGACTGCGTAAGATAGGTTTCTGGTATCCATTTATGCAGCTGATCCCCAAGTTGCCGGGATGACAACAGGACAATGCCTATGACCACAACAGAATTGAGAATGACAGTTTGTGCATAAGATTGCAGGATTTCTTTCCACTGGGTCGTTTTGGCGATAGGGCCAGAGCTGGTACTGTATCTATTAAGGTAAAGCTTCCAGGAAGATGGGAATTTCCGGTCTAGCCATTCATAAAATGGCTCGGAAGCCTTCATCATATAAGGCGTGGTGAAGGTGGTAATTACCGACACCCCCACTGCGATTGGATATAGAAAATCACTCGTTACTTTAAGTGATAAGCCCAAATTGGCAATAATGAAAGAAAATTCACCAATCTGTGAAAGGCTCATCCCCGCCTGCAAAGATTTGCGCAGCGGCTGGCCGGATATTACCGCCCCCATTGTAACGTAGGTAGTTTTCCCGAAAATAACGACCAATACCAGTATGGCTGTGGGAACAGCGTACTCCAACAGAAGTTCCGGATTGATGAGCATCCCCACAGAAATAAAGAAAACAGCGCCAAAAAGGTCTTTTAGTGGTTTTAACAAATGTTCGATTTTCTCGGCATGGGTGGTCTCTGCCAGAATGGATCCCATGATAAACGCTCCAAGCGCAGCGGAAAATCCGGCCTGGGTTACCAGAAATACCATTCCAAAGCAAAGTGCAACTGAGGTAATCAGTACACTTTCGTCGTTCATCAGCTTGCGATATTTACGTAGCAGGGTAGGGAAAATGAAGATTCCGCCCATGAACCAGATGGTGAGGAAGAAAAATAGCTTCAGTATGGAGCCAAATAGTTCTAATCCCGCAAACTGCTGACTGATGGATAGCGTTGACAGTAATACCATTAAAAGTACGGCGGTGAGGTCTTCGATAACCAGAATGCCAAATACAACCCGGGTAAATTGTTGCGTTTTGAGGCCGAGCTCTTCAAACGCCCTGAAAATGATGGTAGTTGACGAGATAGCGATAATACCTCCCAAAAATAAACTATCGGTTTTACTCCACCCAAGGAGCTGTCCGGCTGCGAAGCCGGTTATGAGCATGAATCCAACCTCAAACAGTCCGGTGATAGCAGCTGTACTTCCTACTTTAACAAGTTTTTTAAAACTAAACTCCAAACCAAGGTTGAACAAAAGAAATATCACACCGATCTCTGCCCAGACCTCAATGGTCTTGATGTCCGTTATGGTTGGGAATATTGAAAAATTAGGTCCCACAATAAGTCCGGCAAGTATATATCCGAGAACGATGGGTTGCTTTAATTTTTTAAATATGAGGGTAATAATACCCGCCATGGTGAGTATGAGCGAGAGGTCAATGATTAGTTGTGGAACGTGGGTCATAAGGGGTTAAAGATTGGACAAACTTCGGGAAAGCAATAAAATACAAAAAGCCTTTGACGAATCAAAGGCTTTTGATTTATAACCCGGAAAATGATAGCGGTATCTATTTACCCTACACTTCCTTCGAGGCTGATTTCCAGTAACTTTTGCGCTTCAACGGCAAACTCCATTGGAAGTTGATTCAAAACTTCTTTGGCATACCCATTGACGATGAGCGCCACGGCCTGTTCTGTTGGGATTCCCCTCTGATTACAATAAAAAAGGATGTCCTCGCCAATTTTGGAAGTCGTAGCTTCATGTTCTACCGTGGCGGAAGGGTTACTCACTTCGATGTAAGGAAACGTATGTGCTCCGCATTTATCACCAAGCAAGAGGGAATCACATTGAGAAAAATTCCGGGCTTTTTCAGCCCTTTTGAATACCTGTACTAATCCGCGATACGAATTTTGACTTTTTCCTGCGGAGATTCCTTTTGAGACAATCCGGCTTTTTGTATTCTTGCCAATGTGAACCATTTTGGTGCCTGTATCAGCTTGCTGCATGTTGTTCGTAACAGCTACAGAATAGAATTCACCAATCGAATTGTCACCTTTCAAAATCACCGAAGGATATTTCCAGGTGATCGCAGAACCTGTTTCGACCTGTGTCCAGGAAATCTTGGACCCGGCACCATCACAAAGACCGCGTTTGGTAACAAAATTGTAGATCCCACCTTTACCATCCTTGTCGCCGGGATACCAGTTTTGAACGGTGGAATACTTCACGTTTGCGTTTTCGTGGGCGAATATTTCTACAACGGCTGCATGAAGCTGATTTTCATCACGCATCGGTGCCGTGCATCCTTCCAGATAACTCACATGGCTATCTGCATCGCCAATGATCAGCGTGCGTTCAAACTGACCCGTTCCGGAGGCGTTAATACGGAAATAAGTCGACAGCTCCATCGGGCAACGAACGCCTTTCGGGATGTAAACAAAAGATCCATCGGAAAATACCGCAGAGTTTAATGCCGAATAAAAGTTGTCCTTCGGCGGAACCACAGATCCCAGATATTTTTTCACCAGATCAGGATGCTCACGAATAGCTTCGCTGATGGAACAGAAAATAATTCCTTTTTCTCTGAGAGACTCTTTGAAGGTGGTAAAAACCGACTCTGAATCCATTACCGCATCCACAGCAATAGGTACCCCTGAAAGCCTTTTTTGTTCGGTCAGGGATATACCTAAACGCTGAAATGTATCCCGCAGCTCCGGATCTATATCATCCAGGCTTTCAACGACTTTTTTCTTTTTGGGTGCAGAATAATATTTAATTCCCTGAAAATCAATTTTAGGGTAATGAACATTTGGCCATTTGGGTTCAGACATTTGAAGCCACATTCTAAAGGCCTTCAACCGCCATTCCAACATCCATTCAGGCTCGTTTTTTTTGGCAGATATAAACCGGATGGTACTCTCATCAAGACCCATTGGCGCTTCATCAGCCTCTATATCCGTTACAAAACCATATTTATATTCCGAACTGGTGATCTCCTCCAACAATTCCTGTTCTTTGCTCATAGTCTTTTAATTATCACGCTTTGTCCTGTAAAAGCCTAACACGCAGAAACAGGATAGAGTTTATTGAGAACCCCAAAAATACAGAAAATTGTGCATAAACTTATGACGGAGGTCATAAGTTTATAAAGTAAACCGCCAAAGGAAAGCGGTTGAGAGCCCGTTGATCCTTTGGCGGCGTGAATAGGAGAAAACCCGAAACCTTAAAGGTATGCGTGGGAAGAAAGGTAGTTTTTTACATAATCTTCCACACCCTCTTCAAGCGTATGAAATGGCTTCGAATAGCCTACGGAGCGTAGTTTGCTCATGTTTGCTTCTGTAAAGTACTGGTATTTATCACGGATATCTGCGGGTGTGTCCACATAAGAAATGTCCGGCGTGATTCCCATAGAAATAAATGTATTTGTAACCAGATCCTTGAAGGTTCTGGCTTGTCCGCTCCCCAGGTTATAGATCCCCGAGTTTTTACGATGGTGCATGAAAAATATACACACATCAATCAGGTCTTTCACATAGATGAAATCACGCATCTGCTCTCCATCCTTGTAATCAGGATTGTGTGAGCGGAACAGCTTCATTTTTTCTGTTGCTTTGATCTGGTTGTAAGCGTGGAAAATTACCGAGGCCATGCGGCTCTTGTGGTATTCGTTGGGCCCGTATACGTTGAAGAATTTGAGTCCTACCCAGAAAAATGGCTTTTCTTCCTGTTCCAATGCCCAGATATCGAAATCATTTTTGGAGTCTCCGTATGGATTTAGGGGTTTAAGCTGGGGAATCAAAGCCTCGTTGTCGTCATAACCCAGTTCGCCAAGGCCGTAAGTGGCTGCGGATGAGGCGTAAACCAGCGGTATTTGGTAAGCAATGCACTTTCTCCATATTTCTTTGGAGAAATTAACATTGAGCTCGTCAAAGATTTCTTTATCAAATTCAGTGGTATCTGTACGGGCACCAATGTGAAAAATGAACTCAATGTCTCTGGGGTTTGCATCAATCCATGCAAATAATTCACTCCGTTCTACACGCTCCTGAATGGTTTTTCCTTCAAGATTTTCGGCCTTTTCAATTTTAGAGAAATCGTCAACGGCAATGATGTTGCTGAAGCCATCCTGGTTGAGTCTGCTGATCAGACCGCTACCAATAAATCCGGCTGCACCTGTTACTATAATCATAATCGATTATTTGTTTAATGAGGTTAAACTGTAAAAAGAATGCCAGATAAGAGAAAAAGTTATTAACGTTCTACTCATCTTTTTTGGGGCATAAATAGGATTTTCTATAGTTATATACTGGAAAACAAGCAAAACTACCATTACAAAATGTAATTTTGTATTCTATTATTATTAAGTGGTAAGAAGTTTTATGATTTACGTAACCAGAAAAGAACATTTCAACGCGGCGCACCGGCTTTTCAATCCTGCTTGGTCAGAGGAGAAAAATCAGGAGGTATTTGGCCCGTGTGCCAACAACAACTGGCATGGTCACAATTTTGAGTTAATCGTTACCGTGAAAGGTATTCCTGATCCGGACACTGGTTTTGTAATTGATTTGAAAGTTTTGGGTGATTTGATTAAGAGCAAGGTTGTTGACAAAGTGGATCATAAAAATCTGAATATCGACGTTGATTTTATGCAGGGTAAAATGGCCTCGTGTGAGATTTTTGTCGCAGAGATCTGGAAAATACTACAACCTGCGATCGCTGCTGTCGCTCCAAATTCGAAGCTACATTATATCAAACTCATCGAAACACCTAAGAATTTTGTAGAATATTACGGAGAGTAGGCTTGTCCATCATCTCAATCTTGTTTTCATTAAACTTCACGCAGCCAACAGCGGAGCACTGGTGGCATATAGCCAGAAATGAAATACTACCTTATCGCCGGCGAGCGCTCCGGAGACTTGCACGGAGCCAATTTACTTAAAGGAATTAAGGAGAACGATCCTGATGCGGAGTTTCGTGGCTGGGGAGGCGATATGATGCAGTCAGAAGGCATGGATCTGGTCACCCATTACAGGGATACTGCTTTTATGGGTTTTCTGGAAGTGGCACTTAACCTGCATAAAATAGCGGGTTTTCTCAAAAAGTGCAAAAAGGATATACTTGATTATCAGCCGGATGTCATCATTTTGATTGATTATCCGGGATTCAATCTACGGATTGCTTCGTTTGCCAAGGCGAATGGCTTCAAAGTATTTTACTACATCTCGCCAAAAGTGTGGGCCTGGAACCAGAAACGTGCCTGGAAAATTAAAGCGAACGTGGACAAGATGGTCGTGATCTTTTCATTCGAAGTCGATTTTTACAACAAATACGGCTATCAGGTTGATTATGTTGGCAATCCTTTGATGGATGCGATTGAAGCCTTTAAGCCAGATCCTGATTTCAAAAATAACAATAATCTTGATCCTTCGAAGCCGATCATTGCCTTGCTTCCCGGAAGTCGTAGTCAGGAAATTGTCGGCATGCTTGATCTGATGCTCACGGTACGCCCGCATTTTCCCCAATATCAGTTTGTGATTGCCGGTGTGAAAAACCTGCCGGCCAGTCTGTATGAGAAATATCTCGTGGCGCAGCAGGCGGCAATCGTTTTCGAATGCACCTACGATCTATTGCACGTGGCCGAGGCGGCGTTGGTCACATCGGGTACCGCAACGCTGGAAACTGCGTTACTGAATGTGCCGGAGGTTGTTTGTTACAAAACCAGTGCTTTTTCTTATGCCGTAGCCAAGCGACTCATAAGGGTGCCCTTCATTTCTCTGGTCAATCTCATTATGGATAGGGAAGTGGTGCGGGAATTGATACAGGATGAGTTGAATGAAAAGCAACTGGTAAAGGAGCTTGGGGCGCTGTTGGTCGGTGGCGAAAAGCGAAATGAACAATTGCAAAGCTATGCTCAGCTTCGGGAAAATGTAGGTGGCGCTGGTGCCTCTGAACGTGCCGGAAGGCTTATGGTGGGGTATCTGTCAAAAAACAAAGGCAATGTCTAGTTTCTCATCCGGGCTAATTTATCGTATTCGAGAACGGTGATCATACTTCCTTTCATATCGACCAGTTTCTCGTCTTTAAAATCCGACAGCGTCCGGATTACGGTTTCGGTGGCTGTCCCTACCATGGAAGCAATGTCTTCACGGGTTATGGACATGGAAAAGGGTTTCGATTTATCATCCTGGTAACGCTGTACCAGCATAACCAAAGCCTGAGCCACTCTTTTTCTGACAGAATTATAGGCCAGTTGCAAAAGTCTTTCCTCCCTGTCTTTTATTTCGTTGGAAAGCATTTTGATAAATTTTGAAGCGACTTCGCGATTACCTTGGAGTAATTTAAAAAAATCTTCTTTTGGTATCATGGATACCTCCGATTTTTCCAGGGATATGGTTGTTTCCTGATAGGGCTCTCCCTGAAGCAGGTCAAGATAGCCGAAAAAATCACCTTCTTTGTACAGATCAGTGATGTATTCCTTTCCGTTATCGTTTGACTTAAAAGCTTTTATCTTCCCGGACTGTAAAAAAAACACACTTGATGGATAGCTTCCTTCTGTGTAAAGGGTTTCTTTTTTTCGTAAAGTTTTAGTCTTCTTATCTTCTGCCAGCTTAGCTATCAGGTCGAATGATCTTGCCTCCTGAATAAACTGGTCAAGACCTTCGGCTGTCCGGTCAAATTGTTGTTTTAGTCTTTCACTTTTCTTGAGCCGCATCTCTACGGCGTTCAGTAACTCTACGTCGTCATAAGGTTTGGTTAAATAATCATCCGCTCCCATGGTCATTCCTTTGCGATAATCGTCCTTTTCTACCTTGGCGGTGAGAAATACAAAGGGAATATTGGCGGTGTCATCACTTTTTCCGAGCAGGTGCAGTACACCGTATCCATCCAGCTCAGGCATCATGATGTCGCAGATAATCAAATCGGGATTTTCCTGGTGTGCCAGCTGTACCCCAATTTTTCCGTTTGGAGCGGTGATTACGGTGTAGTCTGCCAGTTCCAGGATTTCCGCCGTATTTTCCCGCATTTCCGTATTGTCTTCAATCAGTAGTATTGTTTTTGTTTCCAAGGTAATTTTTTCGTTGAAGGTTGAATTGTGGTTTATGGGGATAATCAGGATGGATTTTCTGGTAAATGGTTTGGCAGATTTACATAAAAAGTGGTTCCTTTTCCTACCTCACTTGAAAAAGAAATGTCTCCTTTCATCAGGTTCACGTAGTCCTGAACGATGTTTAAGCCCAGGCCGGTTCCCTGAGCCGTGCCCGCATTGTGTGCCCGGAAAAATCGTTCAAAGATATGGCTATGGTCGTTTTCGGGAATACCAATTCCTTGATCTTTAATCTGGATGTTTATGTTTTTCGGATCACTGGCAATCTTCACGGTTATAAGGGTTCCACTTTCGGAATATTTGATAGCGTTGGAAACAAGATTGAAGATCACGTTCCGGAGTAGTTGCTTATCTATCCAGGTGTCGCAATCTCCTTCATACAAGAATGCAATTCGCTGATTTTCTTTACACAGACTTTTAATTTCTTCTATCAAGCCTTGTGTGAATTCCTTCAGCTCTGTATGCACCGGAATGCTGTGGACACGGCCTTCTTCAAGTTTGCCAATGGATAAGAAGTCATTCAATATCTCGGTGAGATTCGTTACCGCTGACTTGATACGTTGTACGTGCTTTTGTCGTTTTTCTTCTTCCTCGGTTTTGGCATACCTGCCTATCAACGAAGCGGACGATAAAATGGTGGCGAGGGGAGTTCGGAATTCATGAGAGGCAATGGTTACAAACTGACTTTTCATATTATTCAACTCCCTTTCCTTTTTCAAAGCTCGCATCACTTCGTCCTGAGATTGTTCAATTTTTTCAATCGCCATTGCCAGTTCCTGTGTCCTTTTTTTGACCCTTTCTTCCAATTCGGCATTCAGTTTCTGAATTTCCTTATTTGCCTCCTTGATGGTATTTTCATTTTTTTTTCGCTCTGTAATATCAATCACGAAGCTCACCACAAATTCCCCTTCACTGGTGGTAAAAGGGCTGAGACTTACTTCTACCGGAAACTCACTGCCATCTTTTCTTGCCGCAAACAAATCCAGCGACCCACCCATACCCCTTGCCTTGGGGCCCTCGAAGTAAGCATCACGGTCTTGCACATGAGTCCTGCTCAATCGCCTGGGAATGAGTGTCTCAATTTTCTGATTGACCAGTTCCTTGTCATGGTATCCAAAGAGTTCAAGTGCTTTGGGATTTAACATAACAATCACTCCTTCCTTATTAACAACCACGATTCCTTCCGTAGCGTGCTTGAAAAGGGCGTCTAGCATTTCAATATGCCGTGTCATTACCGTATGTTTTAGGCCTAATGTAGTAAACATACTAAGTTACAGGACATAGTTGACGCGAACAAACATAGATCAATAGGCTAGACTTAAATATTAGAGGTTCCCTTTAAAGTCAGCACTTTAGGTTTTATAATATTTCCGGAATGTTACTAGACGGTCTGGCTAAAAATGGTGGCTTCGGGAAGTTCAGCCCATAGCCTGGCATCAAATGCCATACAAACGTTCCTTACAAAAGATTTGCCTTTGTCCGTGACTTTCAGATGATAGGGCTGTATCTCAACCAATTCGTCAAACTCCATTTCCGACAACCTTTGTATAGCTTTGTATACAGCATCGGAAGCCTGATCCTTATGATGCCAGGTAGTCTCGAATCCGGTCATGATATTGAGAATGTGGCGACGTAAAATCTCATCCTCGCTTGTTAATTCATGACCTTTGAGGATCGGAAGTGCACCTTTATTAACTTTTTCGTAATATTTTTCAATGTTCTTTTCGTTCTGGATGTATCCGTTCCAGCTGTCGCTGATCGATGACGCACCAAGCCCGATCAACAACTGGGTATGTGTATCGGTATATCCCATAAAATTCCGATGCAGCCTTCCTTCCTTTTGAGCAATGCAAAGTTCATCCGATTCCAGAGCAAAATGATCCATACCGATGTCGGTGTATCCGGCCAGTTCGAGTGCGTTTCGCCCGGTCTCGTAGATCGCCATTTTTTTGTCCGGATCGGGAAGGTCTTCCTCGGTGTACTTTCTCTGGCCTGGCTTTACCCATGGAATATGTGCATAACTATAAAAGGCAATGCGGTCGGGACGGAGTTTCACCACGCGCATGATGGTTTCCATCATAAAGCAGGCTTTTTGCTTGGGCAGGCCATAAACGATGTCGTAGTTTACAGATGTGAAGCCGATTTCACGTGCCTTATGCGTTAAATGACTCACCTGCTCATAGGTTTGATGCCGGTTGATGATCGCCAGAACCATCGGGTTGAAATCCTGTACACCGATGCTGATCCGGCGAAAGCCCACTTCATACAGAGCCATCAGATGCTCGTCTGTGGTATTGCCCGGGTGTGCCTCAAAGCTGAACTGTGCCCTGGGATGTACTTCTGCATTCCTGAGGAGCCCGCTGATAAGATTTTGTAAATTTTCTGGTTTGAAAAATGTAGGTGTGCCGCCTCCCAGATGAATCTCCCTGATAATTGGTTTTTGGTCTCCGAAGATTTTTAGATACAGAGCCCATTCTGCCAGAAGCGCATTGATATAGATTTCTTCAACCGAGTGGTTAATGGTTATACGGGTATTGCAGCCGCAATAAGTACATAAACTTTCACAAAATGGAAGATGTATGTACAGGCTTATACCCTCTGTATGATTGGAAACAGTGTATGCATTCCGAACCAGATCTTTCCATGTTTCCTCTGCTGGAGGTGTTTTTTGCCAATAGGGAACGGTTGGATAACTGGTGTATCGGGGGCCTGGTGTATTGTATTTGAATAACAAATCCTTATCCATGTCAACTGCGTTTTATTAACATTTGGTTCATCAAAACTAGGGATACAGGGAACTTTAAAACATGACCCTCGTCAGGAATAAAACTTACTTTGATTGGCAGTTTAAGATGGATTCTTGGGAGACATGTTTCACTTGCCGTGGCAAATTGTGATTTCAGTGTTATTCCCTGTAACGTTTGACGGATATTGTATCATGATTCCTCGTATCACCAGCAGAGCGCCTGTTAATCCAATAACGATTGGAGTCAGCCGGTGCATCTGGGACCGCAGGGCGGGCGTGATCAGCTGTCTGAAAAAACCTACGGCGAGCATTGCCGGAAGTGTGCCGATACCAAAAGCAAGCATATATATGGCCCCTCCTGTCATCGACCCGGTTGCCAAAGAGCTCATTAGTGCAAGATAAATCATACCGCATGGAAGTAATCCGTTGAGCATGCCTAACAGAACGAAACTTGCCGGATTTCGACTTCTTAATACGGTGGACATCTTCTTTTTTACAGCCTGAATCATATGCTGCCAAAACCGTGGGACATGTAAATAGGCTTCCAGTTTTTTTGGCCACAGAACATATATTAACATGATAGCCCCGGACAAAATGGATAAGTAACGAAAGTACCCTACCCAAACCAAAGCGGAACCCGCAGCCCCGAGAACCAATCCGAGGCTGGCGTAGGTGAGCGTACGTCCTCCATTGTACGCCACAAGCCCCACGAGTTGCTGAAATTTATCTTTTTTGTGTGTGGGCAACGCCAATGCTATGGGGCCACACATGCCTATACAATGGAAGCTACTCATAAGTCCCATGGTAAGTGCAAGTAAAGGAAGGGCCTCACTCATCGGTGATTATGGATCAATGATTGATTACGACAACGCCTTCATTCCAAAAGGTCTCCTGGCCATTTTTCCAATCAATTTGTAGTTGGTATCGACCTACCGGGATTTGTGACAGGGGAAAAATTTGAACTCCGTCGGAAGCATTGACCTTAAAAATCCGATCATTTTTGTCATTGGACGGGCAGTAGAAACGAATCGTGCCCGCCAGTTGTGATGAGGTCATAGCTGACGGATAATTAATCAAGAGCGCATCGTCGGACACTTCCCAGCTCAATTGTTCGGGTAGCGATTGAGCGCGCTTTACCTTATCAATCTTATCCTGAAATTTAAGTTCTTCGGTGTAGTACTGCGTTGTAACGAGGTCGATTTTTTGACGGGTACTCATGATGACCAGCACGAGGATCATGGCTACGAATCCCATATAGGTAATCGCAATACCGGCTCCCCAGTTTAATTTTAGTGTTTTCATATTTTTTTGCTTATCGCTTTTGCCTGTTAGCAAATGGCTTTTTTCTGTCATGGTCGGAGTTTTCACCAACAGGGCAATCGGGTGTTGACTTCGGTTACAAATTCTTTACTCTTCGGGTGCCATGAAGGTGGTCTCGAAATCTTCCAGTTTGTTTGATCCCTGGTATACGGATAACCTTATTTTGGTTTTTCGGGCTTTTAATTCGCTTTTGGGTACGATGATGAACAAAGTGCCTTCGGCCATTCCCGCTCCCTGCAGCGTAAGGTCAGGTTTTCCGGCGAACAGCAACTTTCCTTTATGAGATTCCAGCAGAATGCGGGGTTGTACCAGGTGGTTTGTTTTATTGAAAATTTTGAAAGTATAAAGATTGCTGATCGTACCATCCTGGTTTTCAATATACTGGCTGCCGGGTGCTCTCAAAAGCAGGGTTTCGGTATCGGTTCGTGATATGATCATAAAACCAAGTGCTGACCATAACAGAGCCAACACAATGGCATAGCCGATTACCCGGGTTGTGATCAGTTTTTTTGTTGAGTTTACGATAGCATTTTCCGAAGTATAGCGGATCAACCCGGGCTCAAAACCAACTTTATCCATAATGGAATCACAAGCATCAATACAAGCCGTACAGTTGACGCACTCCATTTGTGTGCCGTTTCGAATATCAATTCCTGTGGGGCACACCGCAACGCATTGGTGGCAATTGATGCAATCTCCGTCGTCTCTGGTCTGACCTTTGTGCAGCTTACCTCTTGGTTCGCCACGTTCGTAATCATAGGCCACCACGATCGAATTCCGATCCAAAAGCACTCCCTGAAGGCGGCCATAAGGGCAAACCACCGTGCAAGCCTGATCACGAAGCCATGCAAAATTGATATAAAATATGGCTGTAAAAGCAACGAGGCCCAAGAATAGCGGCATGTGAGCATCAAGTGGCTCACGTATAATTACCGAGAGCTCATCCACCCCAATGATGTATGATAAAAGCAGGTTGGCTATCAAAAAGGAAACCAACAGGAACAACAGGTATTTTGATCCTTTTTTGATGATTTTATCTGTATTCCAGGGTGCTTTATTTAAGGCGATCTGCTGGGGCCGGTCACCTTCAATAGCATATTCGATTTTACGGAACACCATTTCCATAAAAACGGTTTGCGGGCAGGCCCAACCACACCACAACCGCCCAAATACAGTGGTAAACAATACAATAAAGACCATGAAGGAAAGCATGGTAAGGCCAAAGAGCCAATAATCCTGAGGGCCGATGAATAATCCGAAAATGATGAATTTTCGTTCCAGCACGTTAAACAGCAACAATGGTTGCCCGTTGTATTTGACAAACGGAGTTACAAAAAGAAGTGTAAGTATAACCACCGTAAACCATACCCGACGGTTGTGCCAGATGCCTTTCGGTTTCTGTGGATAAAACCAGTTCCGTTTCCCATCTTCGCTTACCCCGCTGAAATGATCGCGGAAAGAATCGTCATGATCGGATGTATGGATATTTGCTTGTGACATCAGTATTGTTGTTAAATCGGGTCGTTATCTGCAGTCGGATTTTCTGTTACACATTGAATTGGGAACCGATTACGATGTGAAGCGTGGTTGAATGGAT
The DNA here is from genome assembly GCF_902506755.1 of Dyadobacter sp. 32. GTDB lineage: Bacteria > Bacteroidota > Bacteroidia > Cytophagales > Spirosomataceae > Dyadobacter. The sequence goes on from NZ_LR735258.1 coordinate 6,672,083, forward strand.
GGCCTCCACGCGACACTAGGGTAGGGGTTCTGAATGGCTGTTGCATTTGCCTGATTAACCATTTAACCGCACTACGGGCTACAATAAAACAATTTGACCCATTATGATCATCTGGCCGCAACCGTGCTATCCTTCAAAGTTCCTTTCGCGTCTTCTTCAAATAGCTCACCTTGTGGTTCTTTGGGGCTGGCAGGCTTGGTTCCTTTCAGTGATATCACATAACTGGCCACTTTTTGTATATCAGTAGGGGAAAGCTGTTTTTCCCAGGAGATCATACCTTTTTCGGGTACGCCATATTTGATGACCTTGAAGATACTATTTATTGATCCACCGTGAAGCCAATATCCGTCGGTCAAATTTGGCCCTACCGAGCCCCCGCCGTCAGCTGCATGACAAGCGGCACATTTTTCCTGAAAAATAGTTTTCCCCTGTGTGATGTCGGCATCTGCTTTTAGCATGGTAACGGTGTTTTCGTCCATACTGGCACCGACTTTCTCCATGTATGCCTTTTTCTCAACTTCGGCATAGGCGATTTCCTTATCAAGTTCGGCGAGTTGTAAGTCGCCCATGCCACTGAAATAGTAGGCTGAATAGAAGATTGCAATGATTACCGTTCCTACAAACAGGGATTGAAGCCAGGGCGGCATGCGGTTGTCAAGCTCCTGGATTCCATCATAATCATGGCCGTCAATCAGGATTTTTTTCTCATCACTGAGGGCAACTCCTAGACCGCGGAAATTTTGCCACCAGTGTTTACTAAATAGTCCTGTGGGTTCCTTGGTGCCTTCCGGATCGTTAAGTTTTTTGAAAAGGGCCAGGGCGTCGAACAGAAGGATCAGCACCAGAACCGTAACGAATAACAGGATCACCAGAATGACAATCAGTATCAGATCCCATCCTGAGATGGTTCGGAGCGGAACTTCTTCCGCCTGTGCCGAGGCGGAAAAAGTTGCTAAAACAATCAGCAGTCCGGAGAGTAAGGTTTTTTTGACGATGCCGTCGCTCAGTGGAATATTGCTCATACGCTCAACGGATTTTCTATCCAGCTTAAACACGTAGAGTAGCAGGGAGACAAAAAATACAAAGAATATAATGAGTGAGATCAGTGGGAAAATGCCTATTCCGGCAATGGTCTCAAGGTATGTTCGAAATTTCATGATAATGGAAATGAAGGATAGAATGAAAGATTAGCAAGTGGTCCGGTCTTCATTTGGTCGTTTTAATGTCCGTTCCCAAACGTTGCAGGTAAGCAATGAGGGCAATGATTTCTTTGTTTTCATTGGCCTTAATTCCACTCTGTTTTAATCTGGCCTGGATTTCCTTGGCCTGCTTGTGCAGCTCCACGTTGGCAATCTGATCATAACCTTCCTCATAGGGTACGCCCAATGTCTGCATGGCGCGTATTTTGGCGGCGGTGGTGCTTGTATCCAGATCGTCTTCCAAAAGCCAGCCATATCTTGGCATGATGGATCCCGGCGACATGCTTGTTGGGTCTTCCATGTGGTTGTAATGCCAGGAATCTGGATATTTTCCGCCGAGTCTATGGATATCCGGCCCGGTGCGTTTCGATCCCCACTGGTGCGGGAAGTCGTAGACAAATTCTCCCGATTTGGAGTATTCACCATATCTTTCGATCTCGGAGCGGAAAGGTCGTATCATTTGGGTATGACAGGTATAGCACCCTTCCCGGACGTACAGGTCGCGACCTTGTAATTCAAGCGGCGAGTATGGTTTTACACTTTCTATCGTAGGAATGTTAGACTTGATCATAAAGGTTGGGATCATTTCGATCATCCCACCAATAGCCACGGCAATGAGTGAGAAAATAACAAGCGCCAAAGGTCTGCGTTCCAGCAGTCTGCGGTGCCAGTGCTCGCTTTTTGGCGCGTTCCAGATGGCATTCAAAGGCATGGCTTTGGCTGTTTCTGCTCCAATGAATTCCCCTTTTAAGGCAGTCATCCAGAGGTTATAAATCATAGTAATAAAACCAATGATGTATAAGGTACCACCTAAACTGCGCAGAAAGTATAGCGGTGCAAGCTGTGTAACGGTTTCTAGAAAATTAGGGTACTTCAGCAAGCCTTCCTGAGTGAATTCCTTCCACATGGAACTTTGCACCCAGCCTGCCCAATACATCGGTATAGTATAGAATAGAATACCCAGCGTACCTATCCAGAAGTGAAACCCGGCCAATTTTGTGGAGAACAGGGGACGGTTATATAGACGAGGAAAAAGCCAGTATAGCATACCAAACGTAAGGAATCCATTCCATCCCAGTGCACCTACGTGCACGTGTGCCACGATCCAGTCGGTATAATGCGCAATGGCATTTACATTTTTGAATGACAACATGGGTCCTTCAAAAGTAGCCATACCGTAGGCGGTGATCGCTACTACGAAGAATTTTAATACTACGTCTTCCCTTACCTTATCCCAGGCGCCGCGCAAAGTTAGCAGACCGTTCATCATACCTCCCCAGGAAGGTGCTATGAGCATTACTGAAAATACGGTACCGAGTGTCTGAGCCCATTCGGGCAGGGAGGTATAAAGTAAATGGTGAGGACCGGCCCAGATATACAGGAAGATCAGCGCCCAGAAGTGAACAATGGAAAGGCGGTAGGAATAAATAGGGCGATTGGCTGCTTTAGGAAGGAAGTAATACATCAATCCTAAATAAGGTGTTGTAAGGAAAAATGCCACCGCATTGTGCCCGTACCACCATTGCACCAGGGCGTCCTGCACCCCTGCATAGATTGAATAGCTTTTGAAAAATGAGATCGGCAGCGCCAGGCTGTTGACCACATGTAGCAATGCAACGGTCACAAATGAAGCAACATAAAACCATACTGCAGCGTAAACGTGCTCCACGCGGCGGTTGATCATCGTCATGATGATGTTGATCAGTGCCGAAACCCATACCACGGCAATGGCGATGTCTATAGGCCATTCAAGTTCAGCGTATTCTTTGGAAGTCGTAAATCCCATGGGCAGTGAAATAGCCGCCGCCAGGATGATAAACTGCCAGGCCCAGAAGTGGAAGCGACTAAGTGTCGTACTCCAGATGGGAGTTCGCAGAACCCTCGGTACTGAATAATAAAGACCAGTGAAGAATCCATTTCCTACAAAAGCAAAAATAACGGCATTGGTATGTAATGGCCGGATTCTACTGAATGTTAAGTAGGGCAAGTCCATGTTCAGGTCGGGAAAAACGAGCTGGAACGCGGCAAGGAGCCCAACGAGCATTCCAATAAGTCCGAATAGAATGGTGGCAATAGCGAAGTTTCGAACGATTGCGTTGTCATATTGAAACTCGTCCAGTTGTACAGACCCAATTCCTGGATGGGGAACGTTTGACATGTTAGTGTAAATTTTGGTGAATAAAAGATGGGAGTGGTAAGGTAATGGCAGTATCTATGGTAGTTTTGTTTTTGGCTTCCGAGTCTTTGATGCAAAGCTTGTGGCGAGGACCTTTCCGGATGCCAGTGCAGGAATCTGTTCTGTGAGGGTGTCACCGGGCTTTACGTCATCCATGAGTATGCGCACGGATGGGGTGTAGTCGTCGTCGTAGTGTCCTTTTCGTACCGACCAGATAAATGCCCCCAGAAACACAAATGCGATAGCCATACTGACTCCGATCATTATATAAAATGCGCTCATGGATTCAAGTGGTTGAAATTAAATTACTTGTGGTTGTTTATTACTGTCTGTTTTCTGGCTCAAAACTACCCACCAGTGAGTCAGGTACCGATGATTTTAAACCATGTTTATTACTGATAATGATCAGTTTTTAAGTAATCTGGAGGCTGTTGCGTTTGTGGCAAGTGTGGTAAAAGCTACAATGGTAATCGAGCTTAACGGCATCAGAATTGCAGCAATGACGGGAGATAAGCTTCCTGTAACCGCAAATGCCAGACCACCTAGGTTGTATAGCAGTGAAATAGCAAAGCTGAGTTTAATTATTTTCTGTCCCGATTTGGCCAGTTGGATAAATGCAGGCAGCTTTACAAGTTTTGATCCTTCTATAATGGCATCCGAGGCGGGTGAAAAATTGTTTATATTGTCCGATACAGCCACCCCAACGTCGCTTTGTCGCAATGCTCCGGCGTCGTTCAATCCATCTCCAGCCATGAGTACATTGCGTCCTTGCTGGCGCTGGAGCGTTTCAATGAAACGAAGTTTCTGTTCTGGTTTTTGCTCAAAAAGAAGATGCGAAGTCTGGCCAAAAATACTGGATAGGAAGGGTTGGTCTGTGGGTTTATCACCAGAAAGGAGGTAGGTCTGGAATTCCTCTTTTTGTAACCGCTCTACCGTGTATGCAAGATCGGCTCTGTACTTGCTTTTTATTTCAAAATAACCTCTAACTAAGCCGTCTATGGAAAAAAATACACTCGATCCTGCTTCCGGATTTGGACGAGTGGCATCCGTCTCCATCCAATGGGCAGAGCCTAGTTTGATCTCCCTTTTGCCCCAAATAGCGCGCATACCCGCTCCGCTTACTTCGGAATAATTCGTTAAGGCTCTTTTGCTGGGTATGACGTTACTGAGACTTTTGACAAGCATCCTGCTCAGTGGATGAGATGATTGTGCAGCGAGCGTTTTCACCATGATCTGTTCATCTTCCGATAATTCCGGGCCGATAAAACTAATGTCGGCGTCGCCTGACCGGGTGATTGTTCCGGTCTTATCAAATACGATGGTGTCAATCTTTGCCAGTCGCTCTATGGTATGGGCATTTTTCGGATAAAAATGGTTTTTGCCGAAGAGTGCCACCAGATTCCCGTTGGTAAATGTGGATGACAGTAGCAAAGCACATGGACACGCTACCAGCAGACAGGTGGTGAACGAAAGAAACGCCGTTTCGGGCTCATTTTTAACAAAAAACCAGAAAAGAAATGTCGTCAGGGCAATGATTAGCACGGTCACGGAGAAGTAGCGGTTGATACGTGCAGCCAGGGTTTGCTGTTGATCCTCTTTGTCCTTTGTGAAGGTGTCGTTATTCCAAAGTTGTGTGAGGTAACTTTGTGAAACCTTACGCAACACTTCCAGTTCAATGGAAGTGCCGGTCTGTTTGCCACCCGCGTAGATGATGTCGCCTTTCCTGCGTTCTACGGGTTCAGCCTCGCCCGAAACGAAGCTGTAATCGATCATGGCTTGTGGGCTTAATAATGTGGCGTCCGTGGGAATAAGCTCCTCGTTCCGGATGAGCATCCTTTCGCCTTCATTAAGCTCGGTAATCTGTTTTTGAGTTTCGGTTGAACCTGTTATTACAGAAACGGCAACCGGGAAATAAGATTTGTAGTCCCGGTCAAATGAAATTCCTGCGTAGGTTTTATCCTGAAAATATCGGCCTACTAAAAGGAAAAAAACAGCACCCGTGAAAGAATCGAAATAACCGGGGCCTGTGTGTGCTACAATCTGGTAAAGACTGATTGAAAATACTGAAAGCATTGCCAGTGCCAGAGGTGCATCAATGTTGAGGTATCGACCTTTCAATGCGGTCCATGCTGATTTGAAGAAATCAGACGCACAATAGAATAATACCGGAAGGCTTAATCCAAGGTTGAGCAAATCAAATACAAGCCGTAACTGCGGGTCGGGTGTATCTTGCCCCAAACTGAAATACTCCGGAAAACTCAGCATCATGATATTGCCGAAACAAAAACCGGCAATTCCGATCTTGTAAAGTCTTGTACGGTTCCATTTACCAATCTGTTTGCCCTGGACGTCATTGAGGCTAATATACGGCTCATAGCCAATCCGGGTCATGAGCTCGGCCACCTGGCTGAGCTTAATGAGGGTGGAGTCGAAGGTGATCCGCACTTTTTTCTCCGGAAAATTCACCACGGAGCTCCGGATGGCTGGGTTCAGGCGGTAAAGTTGTTCCAATAGCCAGATGCACGAACTGCAGTGCATTTTAGGTACCAGTAGGTTCACTTGGGACAGCCGGCCGTCAGTGAATTCCAGTATTTTCTGAGCTACATCAGGCAAATCCAGATAGTCGTATTTGCCCTTAAAAAAGGATTCGTCCGGAGATACGCCCTGTGGCCCATCAATCTGGTAATAAGTGCAAAGGTCATTCTCTTTTAGCAGGTCGTATACGGCACTGCACCCATCACAACAAAAACTATGGGCATCTAAAGTTATAATTTCATCCTTACAATCCTCGCCGCAATGATAACAAACCGTGGTTTTGTCCTTTATTTCTCCCTTTGAAATTTCCGTTACGTTCATGATTTTAACCAGCTTTCTGATTGGTGATCGGGCTGCGGAAGTCGGATTTGGCCGGATGTCAGCAGCACCTCAAAATTGCCGGAAATGAGTGGGAGCGGAGATGACCTGAGCCTGCTAAAACTATGACTTTGGTCAGTTTCCGTTATGGCTTATTCAAATGAGGATGAAGAGATATTTTAAACACCATGTGCGAAGCACAAATAAGAACTTAATTAAAAACAAAAAAGGCCGCACAGTGCTGTGCAGCCTTCCTTAAAATGATATCTGGCAATTATGATTACTCGTCAGAACCTATTTTGGCAATGGCTTTGTCTATCTGATAGCGTCCGGTACCATCCTCACCGATCACATCGAAAAGTTCAACAGCGCGGCGTGCGTTGTCTTCTTCTTCGATTTGTTCATTCACAAACCATTGAAGGAAATTTTCGGTTGCATAATCTTCTTCTCTGCGGCTCTGTGTAACAATTCTGTTGATGGCATGCGTTACGCTGATCTCGCTTTGCAGAGCCGCTTCAAAAACGCTTCTGAAAGAAGCGAACTCCTGCCTCACCGCCGGAACTTCAGGAGATACCGCAGTACCGCCTACGGTCATGATGTAATTGAATATCTTCATCATGTGCTCCCGTTCTTCGCCGGCTTGCTTTATAAAATATTTTGCGCTGTTTCTGTATCCGTTACGGTCACACCAGGAAGCCATCGCCAGATATTTGGACGAAGCTTCTGCTTCCATTTTAACCTGACTGTTCAAAAGTATCTCTATTTCTTCCTTCAAGGAAGTGCGTGCTCTAAGTAGGTCTTTCATGATCTATGTAAAATTTTATGCTTTCGTAATGATAAGCACAAAGATCACAGGAAAGTTCATCACTACAAGCGGATACGTCAAATTTGGAATTGGTCTAAAATGAAGGGAATCAGCTATTTAGACTAGTTCTGATTCTTGATAAATAAGCTCATGGAGCAGGGAGTTCAGTTCTATGGCGAAGTGGGTTCCGTTGATTAAGTCCCGGAGCTGGATCAGTTCGCAGAGCGTTAGTTTGGCATATATGTTCAGCTGAGGGGCTTCAACAAACTCATAATCAGATTCATCCGACAGGTCGAAAATCCGGCTGCGGATATCTATTTTGTTAACGAAACGGCGAAAATTGAGAAAGTCCTGGATGCGGAATGAGGCTTGAATTTCACTGAAGTGAATCACAATTCTGGAAGTAACATCACACTGAAAACTGTAACCTTTGGAGGTGCTGAACAATTCATTCGGGTTATTCACTGCAAGCTGGTATAAATCGTGGAAATCTTTCCGCAAAGATAGGGGCAAACTTTGTTTCAGGCAAGTTTATTTAAAAGCATTCTAATTATATTTAGAAGAAAAATTTCATTTCCATGGAAACTTGATTTTTATTTCCATTTCTGAGGAAGCAGGTGTGGGGATCAGCAATAAAGCAAAAGCACGCAGTATATCCCCTGCGTGCTTAGCGTAGAAACGTTCTGCTTTTTCGAGAACCCTTTGCTACTTATTTTTCCCCAGCTTTTGCCCAGTTATCTCTTAAGGTCACGGTTCTGTTAAATACCAGTTTGTCAGGCGCACTATCCTGATCCAGCGCAAAATACCCCTTGCGTAAAAATTGAAAGGATTCACCTGTGGTTGCCTCTATCAGGGCGGGCTCGGCATATCCGGTAATCACATGGAGGGAGTCAGGATTGATGTAATCCTTAAAATCGCCCTCTCCGGAAGTTGGATCCTCCACGGAAAAGAGCCTGTCGTACAGCCGGATTTCAACGGGAACTGCATGAGCGGCAGACACCCAGTGCAAAGTTCCTTTAACATTAATTCCTGTGGCATCCTGACCACTCTTACTGTTTTCGATAAAGGAGCAGTGTACTTCTGTAATTTCCCCATTTTCGGCTTTTACAAAGTCGTCACACTGAATGATGTAGGCACCTTTAAGCCGCACCATTTTGCCCGGGGCAAGCCTGAAATATTTTTTGGAAGGCGTTTCCATGAAATCCTCCTTTTCGATGTAGATCTCACGTGTAAGAGGTATTTCCCGCATGCCGGCAGCAATGTCCTCGGGGTTATTTTCGCTGTGGCAGATCTCCGAAATTTCTTCCGGGAAATTGGTGATCACCACTTTCAACGGATCCAGTACCACCATTCTGCGAAGCGCTTTTTTGTTCAGATCTTCCCGAACACAAAACTCCAGCAAACCCACATCAATCATGTTTTCCCGTCTGGCAACACCGATCCGGTCACAGAAATCGCGGATACTTTCGGGCGTGTAACCGCGCCGGCGAAGCCCGCTGATCGTCGGCATCCTGGGGTCATCCCAGCCATTTACATGTCCTTCCTGCACCAGTTGCAGCAGTTTTCGTTTGCTGGTAATGGTGTAATTCAGGTTTCGGCGGGCAAACTCATATTGATGTGACGGATAAATCTCCAGCTTGTCAATAAGCCAGTCGTATAGTTCCCGATGCGGTACAAATTCGAGTGTGCATATCGAATGGGTTACATTTTCAATGGAATCACTTTGACCATGGGCAAAATCGTACATCGGATAAATACACCAGGCATCGCCCGTACGGTGATGGTGTGCATGTTTGATTCGGTACAGGATGGGATCACGCATGAGCATATTCAGATGTGCCATGTCAATTTTGGCGCGGAGCGTTCGGCTTCCATCCGGGAAGTCGCCGTTCTTCATCTGTTCAAAAAGGGATAAGTTTTCCTCAATGCTCCTGCTGCGGTATGGGCTGTCTTTTCCGGGTTCGGTGGGAGTACCCTTCAATGTGGCAATCTCTTCGGAAGTAGAATCGTCAACATACGCCAGATCTTTTCTGATCAGCGTTTTTGCGTATTCATAAAGAGTATCGAAATAATCAGAGGCGTAAAGTTCATTTTTCCATTCAAAGCCCATCCAACGGATGTCATTTTTAATGCTTTCTACATATTCCGTATCCTCAGTGGTAGGGTTTGTATCGTCAAAACGGAGGTTGGTATAACCCTGAAATGTTTTGGTCAGCCCGAAGTTCAGGCAAATACTGGATGCGTGTCCGATATGCAGATAGCCATTAGGTTCCGGTGGAAACCTGGTAATGATTTCTTTATATTTTCCCGCTTGCAGATCGGCATCAATAATTTCTTCAATGAAATTTAAGCTTTTCTCTTCTTTTTTCTCTTCCGTAATCATACCGTACTGAAAATATTATCAATGGTCAAAGTTAGCTTTCTTCCGGTCAACCCGGAAATATTTTAGACTCTTTACGCAAAATGTAGTTTTAATTTTATTTAGTACCCTCAAATTCATATTCGCAAAAATGACCAATACTTGACTCACAACGAATTGGAATGGACCAGGTTTGTATTAAATACGTGTTAGCTAATTCCTTGCTGTTGTATTAAATTCGCCCCCATGCGTTATTTTATCGAGTTCAGTTACAAAGGTACGGCCTACAATGGCTGGCAAAAGCAAAATAATTCCCTTGGGGTTCAGCAGGTGCTGGAAGAAGCAGTAAGTAAAATTCTCAGGCAAACCGTTGAAATTACCGGTAGTAGCCGCACGGATGCCGGTGTGCATGCCGAACAGCAATTCGCCCATTTCGATTTTACGCCGGAGATTGCCGATCTGGAACGTTTTGTATACAGTCTGAACGGGCTCATACCTTACGATATCGCAGTCCGCAGAGTGATACCCGTCGGGGATGAACTTAATTCCCGGTTTGCAGCCACCCACAGGCGTTACGAGTACCGGATTACCCGTTTCAAAAATCCATTTCTGATCAATCAATCTCATTTATTACGCACAGAACTGGATATCAAGCAGATGAATGAAGCGGCCGCACTGTTGCTGATTCACAATGACTTTGAGAGTTTTAGCAAGATTCACACCAATGTCAACAATTTCAGATGTACCATCACCGAGGCAGTTTGGTATGAAGAGGGGGATATGCTTATTTTTTCAGTTCAGGCCAATCGATTCTTACGCGGTATGGTAAGGGCTGTGGTGGGAACACTGGTAAATGTAGGCTCCGGGAAAATATCTGCCCATGATTTTGAACAAATCATTTTATCCAAAAATAGAAAAAACGCTGGCGCACAGGCACCGGCAGAGGGGTTGTTTCTGGTGGAAGTAGGCTATCCCGAATCTATTGTGCCGAAGAGGTAGAGCGATCCAGTTTTTTAAGCAATTTCTCCACCTGCCAGTCTCCAAAGCCATAAATTCCTTCACGACGGCCGAACTCTGCGAAAATGGTTTTGAAATCCGTAGTGTCGAGTTCTTTCATAATGGTTTTCAATGCATTCTCAGGTCTGCCGGAAACGCCATCCGCCGAAAACCGATCCAATTGCGCTTTTATTACCTCTGGAAGTAAGGGGAAGTTAGCGGATGTACCTGCAAGTTTTGCCAGACCCATTCGGTCTTCGCTTTTGTAAGTTTCCCAAAGCTTTGAAAGTAAGCGTAGTTCCTCAGGTGAAATTTTTTGTCTGGTCTGGTATGCATCGGCCAGCCCATTTATTCCCAGAGCGCCAAAACCGCCCCAGTTTGGCTCACCATTGGTCAATGGCGGTTTTATAAGGTACATCGTGCAGGAATCTGCCACCTGTAGCAAAAGTGATGCGCAAAACCAGAGGTTAACCTGGCAGAAAAGATCTTCTTCAAACCATAAATTTATTTCGGAACCGGCAGGTATAGTAAGGATTTTTTCAAATTCTGATACCACATCCGCGAAATAGGAGTCTTTGCTTTCGTTGTATTCCGTAGCGATAAACTGCGCTCTGGTCTCCCAGAATTTAGGCAGATTTTCGCCGGTAAGTGGCCCGTCAATCAGGCATTCCCGGGCCACGATAATCTCTCCGGCTAGAATTTCAGGAAAAAAATCATACAGTGCATCGCCGTTGAGAATATGGTAAGTTCTTGACATGGTTAATGGGCGGTTGGCTATCAGCGGGCGGTTATTGGACTGGATATGAATCTTTTTGGGTTTCGTAAACACTGCCTTTGTGGCTGGCTTTGGGCAACCGTTAGAGGCCTTACATCACAGCTGACTACTTAACTCCTTATTTCTTTTAACTTCTTATTTTTTCCCGGCTCAGTTCATTATTTAACAGCCTGTATATGCCCAAGGGATTGTCGTTTTTCAGCTCATCGGGTAGGAGGGCATCCGGCCAGTCCTGATAGGATTGTGGCCTTACAAACCTTAGGATTGAATGACGTCCGACGGAGGTAAACCGTGCATCGGTTGCGGAAGGAAACGGACCGCCATGGTGCATGGATGGGCACACTTCCACGCCCGTAGGAACTCCGTTCATGATAAACCGGCCACATATTTTGGACAAATCTTGAATCAGATCCAGGTTTCGGAATGCTTCATCCTGTTCGGCCATCAATGATGTGGTTAATTGGCCCTGAAGCGTTGAAACAGCCTCGTGCAGCTCCCGGGTATTTTCACAAACGATCAATAAGGAAAATGGTCCGAAGACTTCTTCATGCAGTTTAGGATTGGCTATAAAACTTTTACCACGCACACGTGCTACTGAAGCTTGTGACTGGGTTTCGAGGCCTGAACTTTCAGTAGAAACAGCAAATGCATCTACGTCACTCTGGTTAAACACCTCCTGTCGTAATTTGTAAAAGTTATTACAAATCCCTGCAGTAAGCATCGTAGCGGGCGGTGTCCGGAGAATTTCTTTTTTATAATTTTCCTCGAACAAATCCAGACCTTCGGTTTTGGTTACAAAAATAAGCCCCGGATTGGTGCAAAACTGACCGGCACCGAGTGTTACGGATGCAGCAAGTGTTTTCGCAAGTTTTATTGCATTTTGTTTAAGATATTCGGGGAGTACCACAACCGGATTGACGCTTCCCATTTCAGCAAATACTGAAATCGGTTCGGCACGTTCCTGAGCCAGTTTATGCAAAGCCATTCCCCCCCTGATTGATCCCGTAAATCCTACGGCCCTACTCACAGGATGCTTCACAAGTGCGGCGCCCACTTCATACCCGTCATCATAAAGCATGGAAAAAACACCATCCGGCATGCCGGTTCTTTTGGCGGCGGCCACAATGGCCTGTGCGGTGAGGTCGCAAACGCCGGGGTGCGCGGGATGCGCTTTTACGATCACAGGATTGCCAGCGGCCAGCGCCGGACCCGTATCCACGCCGGCAACAGAATAGGCAAAGGGGAAATTGCTGGATCCAAACACGACAACGGGACCGATAGGGATGAGTTTTTTTCGGATATCCGGCTTTGGCAGCGGTGTGCGATCTGGCATGGCCGTGTCAATGCAGGCCTCTACCCAGGATCCTTCCCGAAGCAAGTCGGCAAATTGTGTCAATTGATTGATGGTCCTGGCGCGTTCTCCCTGCAATCGTGCAATAGGTAGGCCTGTTTCCAGACTGGCCCGCTCAAGTAACTCATCACCTGCAGCCAGTATTTCGTCACATATCGCACAAAGGAAGTCGGCACGTTTGGATGGTGCTATTTGGGAATAGCTGCTGAAGGCCTTATCAGCCAAAGCCGTTGCCCGATTTACTTCTTCCAGGGTTGCCGCATGAAATTGTTCGGGAAGCCCTGATCCGGAAGCAGGTACGTATGATTTGAAGGTGCGGGGGTTTTCTGAAGATACGGAGTAACCAATGATGTTTTTTCCCTGTATAGCCATTTTGATGGGGGTTAGAAAAAAGTGCTAGTACTGTTGAATATGAGGGGTGGAAAAAATTTGTGCCGCATCATCGCTGACCGGCACAAGTTGGGAATTCTTTAAAAAAAGTCTGGCGCTAGACCAGACGTGCAATAATGTCATCCACGGATATTCCTTCTGCCTCTGCTTTGAAATTACGGATAATTCTATGCCGCAGTACAGGTAATGCAACGGATTTTACATCTTCAATGTCGGGCGAATATTTTCCTGAGAGCAGTGCGTTACACTTGGCGGCAAGGATCAATGCCTGCGAGGCACGTGGCCCGGCTCCCCACTCCAGGTAATCACTGGTGTCTTTGCCACCCAATGCTGACCCTGGCCTTGTTTTATGGACAAGTTTAACGGCATATTCAATCACATGATCCGTGACCGGAACTCTGCGCACCAAATGCTGAAAATCCATAATCTCTGCTGCGGAAACCACTTCCTGAACCTGATACCGAGCATCGTTGGTTGTACTTTTAACAATATTTACTTCTTCCGCATAAGAAGGGTAGTCGAGCTGGATCATAAACATGAACCTGTCGAGTTGGGCTTCGGGAAGCGGGTAGGTTCCTTCCTGTTCAATCGGGTTTTGTGTTGCCAGAACGAAGAATGGCCTTTCAAGAGAATGTTTTTCCCCTGCGATGGTTACCGAATATTCCTGCATGGCTTCCAAAAGAGCCGATTGCGTTTTGGGAGGTGTCCGGTTTATTTCATCTGCGAGGATAATATTCGCAAATATCGGTCCCCTGATAAATTTGAAATTGCGGTTCTGATCCAGTGTTTCAGATCCCAGAATGTCAGACGGCATTAGGTCCGGGGTAAACTGGATACGGTTGAATTTCAGGTCCAGTGAAGAAGCAATGGTTTGGATGAGAAGCGTTTTTGCAAGTCCCGGTACACCCACCAACAGGCAATGGCCCTGGCAAAAAATCGCAGTCAGTAATTTTTTTACAACTTCGTCCTGCCCGATGATGACCTTACCTATTTCAGCTCTTATTTTATCGTAAGCTACTTTCATAGCCTCAGCTGCTTCAACGTCCGATGAGTATTTCACAATAGCTATTTATGGTTGTAATTCCTGATAATTGAGAGTGATGATCTTATAAGTGCTACCGGAATGATCTGTCAGCCCATTCTAAATGTCGTCAGCCGAGGCGAGCCCGAGTATACTGCAATTTTTGAATTCGGGTTCAACGCTGATAAACACATCGCCTTGCGCCTTTTTAAACCATTCTTCCAAAGCATTATTGCGCTTGTTGTTCAGCACGATCTGGGCCAGCTTTTCATAATCTTCCTTCAAATTAGCGGTATGCGGTTCTGATTTACTTTTATACCAGATAATCCGCATTGCACTGCTACCATCTTCCATCCTATATGAAATGGGTTTACTGTATGAGCCCACCTTCATGGTGTCAATGGCAAAATAAAGCGCCGGATCCATCGAGGCATCAAGCGTAAGACGGGAGATTCCTGTTTGGGGATCTGAAAGAAGTCCTCCTGTTTCAGAAGTTAGTTTATCTTCGGAGTTATTCAGAGCTGCTTTCGCAAAACTGAGCGTATCCTTTTCGATCAGTACTTTGAGGCTATCCAGGTATTTGGTGGCAAAAGTCATGTCGGTACCTTTGTTGTAATCCGGCCGCAACAGAATGTGACGTGCATGGTACTCGGCACCCCTTGTTTCAATCAGTTTGATCAGGTGAAAGCCGTATTGTGTTTCAACGATGTTGGATAGCTCGCCAGGCTTAAGTGCCAGTGCAGCTCCCTCAAATTCGGGAAGCATTGCGCCACGTTTGGCGAAGTTCAGATCCCCACCATTTTTTGCAGAACCCACATCCTCCGAATAAATCTGTGCAAGCATGGCAAAGTCTTCCCCTTTTTCAGCTTTCGCCTTCAGGTCCAGCAACTGGTTACGTAATTTTTCTTTTTGTTCCTGGGTAACCGTGCCCTTACGAACTATATGTCCGATTTCTACTTCGGCCGGAATGTAGGGCAAGCTGTCCTTGGGAATGGAATTAAAAAATTTTCTTACGTCACTGGGGGTAATCTTCACGTTCCCGGATATGGTACGTTGCATTTTTTCTATAACCTTTTGCTCCTTCACATCTTTTCGAAGTTCTGCTTTCAGGTTATCAATGCTTTTACCGTAGGCTTCAACAATGTTTTTTTCAGAACCAAACCGTTGGATCATATAGCCCATTTTGGCGTCCAGGTCATTGTCTACCTCCTTGTCTTCTACCATGACCGAGTCAATTTCAGCCTTGGCCAGGAGTAACTTGCTGATGATCAGGGATTCCAGAATCTGGCATTTTTCAGGTGCTTTCTGACCATTCTCTTTGAATTGTGCTAGACGTTCCAGTAATTCTGAATTAAGTATGTAGTGATTATCTACACGCGCGATGATTTTATCGATACTGATGCCCTTCTCACCTTGTGCAAAACCTAATGAGCTCATTCCCAGGCAAAGGATAACGGCGCACTGAAGGGCAACGACTTTCTGTATTTTCATTTTTAAATTAATTAATCTTTTAGGCAGATCAGGAGACCTTTACGTCTACGGAAATGCTAATTTACGTTTAACGCTTAATTTTATCTAATTCTTGTTCATTCACTTTCACCGGAAACTTCTGCTGCAGTTTGGCCAGCCATTGTTTTTCCAATTCTTTCTGGTATTCGTTGATTACCGTACCTCTTGCTTCGTTAAAGGTTTTAACCCTGGGTGCTTCTATTTTCTCGATCATGATCCAGCGGCTGAACCCGTTTAACGTTAGCGTTTGTTCACCCGTCACCCATTTTGCCTGATTCAATAGTGCATTGTTTTTGGCGAAATATCCATCGTTAATGCTAACGGCATCGGGTGTCTGCGAATTATAGACTTTCTCCACATCTTTTTTCGATTGGCTAAAAAACTGGAAACCGACCCTTCTGTTTCTTTCGGGCTCGACAGCCTGCCGAAATGACCCGTAATCTTTTTCTATGATACGGATGAGCGAAATCTTTTTGGCAGTCAAAAATTTAACGACGTTTCTGATCCGGGTTGCTGATAGTTGTTCGGACTCCTTGGGCATACGATAGCCTGCAATTTCCACCATGTAATCAGGGTTTCTTTCCAGAATGATCAAAAGATCGTTGAGCTGCTGCATCTGCTCCTTGGGAATGGCTGAACTTCCTTCGGCAAAAGTAATTTCAGGGGTGATTCTTTCCAGCAGATAAGGACTTTTCAATAAGGTCTTCCGAATCCGGTTCACCGTCTGCGTATCAGGTGCGGTCACGATGGTAGCCAGCGCGCGTTCGGGATATTGGTAGCGGGTTGGGTTTTGGGAATATAGATTTTTCTGACCAACAGAATCTGACAACGCACGCTGCCAAACATTTTCCTCCATCACCTGTGAAAGCAGTACACCCTCCTTTATTTCATTGATCAGGCTCCGGAACTCCGGCGACTGCTCTTCCAGGTGGTCTTTTTCGTACTGAACCAGTTTGTCGTTTAAGTAGTCGTTGTAATAGCGTCGGAAAATAACCGATGGTGATGAATCGCCTGGCCGAACCTGTTGCCGGGTTTTTACATGCTTTAAAAACGACAGCGCGTCATAACTTTGGGTTTCAATAGTGAAAAGCACACTTTGTGCCCAATCCGTGCTAACGGGTTTTTGATAATCCCATCGGGCGTTGATAAGGGTGCTGTCCGCAAGAGGTGCCACAAGCTGCCACTGGTCGGGAAACTCAGTAACCTTCAGTTTTTCACGCAGGCGTTTGGCCATCATTTGTTCCAAAACCTTACCGCGGGAATCTGTAACGACCTTTTGCCTGATCATGGACGATAAATTCGCATATGGCTCCAGTCCCTTTTTTTCCAATAGCTTCACAATATGCCATCCGTAGGGACTCAGGATGGGTTTGGAATAACTATTGACCTTTGTGAGTGAAAATGCGGCTTCTTCAATTTCAGGTGTCATTTGTCCCACACCGAATACAGGAAGAATCCCCTGATTTTTGCTTGATTCTTTATCATCAGAATAGGCTTCAGCGATTTTGTTCCATTCCTGGCCGTCCTGAAGTTTCTCATAAGCTTCCTGAATTCTGGCGGATGCCTCCTTTTTATCGGTTTCCGTTGACTTATTATCAATGCGGGTCATGATGTGGGCTATTTTTACACTACCGCGGTTGGCGCGTCGATCGGTCACCTTGATGATGTGATACCCTGCGCGGGTACGGACAGGCTGTGAATTCTTGCCGACTGACAGGTTGTACATGACCGTCTCAAAGGGATACAACGTTTGAAATACGGTATTGTACCCAAGATCGCCTTTGTTTTTAGCGGCAGTGGGATCTTTGGAGAACTTTGCAGCTAAATCTCCGAAATCAGAACCTTCTTCCAATCGTCCACGCATGGCTATGGCCGCACGGTAACCCTGCAGTGTGTCGGCGGGGGAGGCATCCTCCGAAACCTGTATCAGAATATGTGATGCCCGCACCTCCTGCTTCATCCGGTTGTATGCTTCCATGGAAAGTTTTTCAACCATGGCCTTGTCCACCAGAAAGTTTTTAGCGAGTTGTTCCCGATAGGATGCAATTTCTTCTTTATAATCCGATGTGGTATCGCGTCCATCTTCCCGGGCCTGAAGTACTTTTAATTTCAGGTCGGTGTAAAGGGGAAGATATTCCTGAGGTGTGAGCCCCCTGGCAGAGTCAGTAGCGAACTTGTTTTTCGAGTAAGATTCCTGGAAGTCTTCTGCGGAGAATTTTTCGTTACCAATTTCAATCAATGCGGCCGGTTGCTGGACGACCTTTTGTACGGGTGGTTTGGTCTTACAGGAACTGACTGCAGTCAAAAAAAACAGAAAAAAAAGCAATCGGGTATTATGCATAGAATACTGAATTTGTAGAAGAGGGAACTGTGGTTCTACCTCAAATTTCATTTAACGTGTCATGGTTATCTTCTTTTATGACCAACAAAGTTATGCTCTTTACTTAGAGTATAAAAATAACATCTCGGGATTGCACACATTGGGCTCAAATATACGCATCCTTGATTTCGGTTCCCCCTGATTGATCTACGCATAAATGTCTCTGGATGTGACATCCGGAGGGCATTAATTCTATAATATATGTAAATTTCCCTGTATGAGCTGTAAATATTTTTTTAATCGTCGGAATTGTTACTTCCCGGCACAGTAATTGTGATAATAACGCCATACTCAACATGTATTGCGATGAATAAGAAAGATTTGAACGGGGGAGAGTTGGTTTTGAAAATCAGCTCGCTGTGGCATGAACAGAAACGGCGGGAGATTCTATATCTTCTGGCGTTGCAAAAGGACAAGATGGGTTCTTTACGCAAGATGCTCACACAGGGGCATTTCAGCGCTATTTTATTTCAGAAAGAGATCAAGACTGTATACGATTATTTCAAATGTCTTTTGAATGATAAAGAGCTGGATGATAGGCTCGTAATCAACGAGCTGAGGGAGAATAGCCTGAGAGGTATGGAAGAGAAGGAGCAGGTGATGGGTTACCTGAGTAAGATGGAAAGTGGGATGTTAAATTCGTATCGGTCATTGCATACTTATTTGGATCGTGATTCGGAGACCAGGCGGATGATTGATGCGCATTTGATCCGTATCACGGAGTTTTATGAAATTTTATCCAGTCAGGAGGCGGTAAATAACGATCGTCTTAGGGCTGTCTAGGCTGGTCAGATTTTAGGTGTTTGCTATATTGTTTGAGGAGGATGATTTTTTTCGTATAACTCAATAGGAAGTCCGTCGGGATCAGCGAAGAAGGTAAAACGTTTACCGGTAAATTCATCAACCCGGATGGGCTCGGCTTCAACATCTTTGGATTTCAGATAGGAAATGGAGTCTTCAATATCATCTACCTCAAAAGCAATATGCCTCAATCCGGTTGCTTCGGGACGCGATGGTCTTTCTGGCGGGTTGGGGAAGGAGAAGAGCTCGATGCAGTAAAGGCCATTCAGTGAGAGATCAAGTTTATAGGATTCTCTTGCCTCGCGATAAACCTCTCTTTCTATGTTAAAACCCAGCACCTCCGTATAAAAATGCTTCGAAACGTTATAATCAGCACAGATAATGGCGATGTGATGAATTGATTGCAGAAACCTCATGCCCGACTTTTTATTTGAAAAACTAACTTTTTGATCATTACCGCTTTTGTTCTACCCAATCAAAATCGAATGGCGTCTATATTTTGATAAAGATTTTCTTTTTATACATCCAGTTCAGAATCCACCATTCTACGAGAAGAATGATTGCTCCGCTCACCAGGGTGCGGTAAGCTTGTCCGAAAATTAAATTATAGTCCGGTCCGATGTGGATACGAAATGAGTCGGCAATAAAACTGTCAATGGTGTGGGCAATGATGTAAGCAGCGATAGAATTGGTGCCCACCACGATGAGCCAGTAAAACCAGGATTTCCACCCTTTTACATCAACCAGGTAATAAAATCCAGCCAGCAATACAAATGCCCATCCGCCACTGAACAGCACCCAGGCCGGGGTCCAGATTCTTTTCACAATGGGGTTGATTCCCAGCAGATCCAATGCAAGCCCGCTGGCAAACAGGATGGCAGCGGTGATGAGGAATCGTTTGATCAAGAGAGTCGAAATGGTGGCATTCTTTAACCATTGTCCGGCGATTAATCCTAAAACCATCGTGCCGAGGGTCGGTATAAAGCTCAGCGTGCTGTAACCTCCACCATTAAAGCGAAAGGAGGTGGTGCGGGGGAACAGATTCATAAACCAACGGTCAAACGCCCAGGCTGCATTGGTGTTCTTGTTCCAGTGCGCAGCGAAACCCTGCAGGTTATGCTGCCAATCGGCCGTGACATTTGTTTCTGCCCAGTCGAAATAGGGGCCTGGTGTTGGATACAATGCAAAAAGTACACCGTAGCCCACCAGGATCGCAGCCAGTGCTCCCCATTGGATACGCTCTGAGGCGAAACCAAGTGCAAAAAGGAACGGATAGCCAAGGCCAATCTGGGTAAGCGTATCTTCAAAAGTAAAATTTGTCTGATCGGCGTGCATAGAGCGCAGGAAAATCCCCAGCAGGATCAAAATCAGTGATCTTCGAATCGTATGAAACCACATGGTGCCGGTGTTCTGGTGCTGACTTGCCCTGCTGGCCATGGAGTACGGGAGTGCTACGCCCACCAAAAAGGAAAATGAGGGTTGAATCAGGTCGTGCAAAGAACAGCCAACCCAGGGAACATGGCTTTGATGAAAATCTAAAAATGCCCAGAACTTACTGGATGGAATTGCATCTGCAACTTTGCCGAAACTCAGTACTTCGGCCATCATTAAAAACATCACAAATCCGCGATAGGCATCTACGGACGAGACACGCTGTGGTGCCGGAAGTGAAGAAGTTTTCAAACTTGTGGTTGGTTATAAGGACAAAGGTTGGTCTATGCTATAGGGTAGTCTGGCTTCATTATACCGTTGATTACCTCAGAATACCGATATCTGTAAAAAACGGGCTATCTGAACCATAAAGCAAAAGCCTCGCAGATTTTACCTGCAAGGCTTTTGAAGTTAATTCCCAACTATTTTTGCTAGTGAGCCCCAAAGAGCCAATGACCGATGATGAACAAGTCTTTTGAGTTCGGTTGCATGCATGCCGGACTGCAGGGGTAATCTAAATATTCATCTTTTTAAGCTCTTTCACAGCATGATCTGCGGCGCGGGCGGTCATGGCCATGTAAGTAAGTGATGGATTGACGCACGATGCCGATGTCATAAAGGCGCCGTCCGTTACAAAAACATTCTCCGCACCCCATACCTGGTTATATTTATTGAGAACCGAGGTTTTGGGGTCATTGCCCATTCTTGCCGTTCCCATCTCGTGAATACCGATTCCGGGGTGTTTGGATTCGTCATTATAAGGCGTTACATTTTTCATGCCCGCAGATTCCAGCATTTCGGCCGCATCGTTCATCATGTCTACCCGCATTTTTTTCTCGTTTTCACCGTATGCCGCATCGAATACAACCTGGGGAAGCCCCCATTTGTCCTTGTCTGTTGCATGCAGCGTGAAGCGATTTTTTTCGTCGGGGAGCATCTCACCAAAACCCTGAATATTCATTGTCCAGCCACCTGGTTCCGATAGTTGCTTCTTGAAGTCCGCTCCAAACCCGTCCATGCCTGCTCCGCGTCCCCAGCTTTCGCGGCTCGCGCCACCCTGGTAGCCGAAGCCCCGTACGTAATCCCTTTTGTCGGTTCCCCAGTTACGGTAACGTGGTATATATATTCCGTTCGCACGACGCCCGAAATAGTATTTGTCTTCATATCCGGGTGCTTGCGAACGAGCGCCCACGGCCAGGTGATGGTCCATGATGTTACGTCCCAGCTGATCACTTTCATTGCCCAATCCATTTGGAAACCGTTTGGATTTTGAATTCATCAGGATTGAAGCTGAGGCAATCGCTGAGGCATTCATAAAAATGATCTTTGCATAATACTCCTTGGTTTCAAGTGTATTCTGATTGATGATCCGAACACCGGTCACCTTTCCAAGTTTGTCATCATATATGACTTCCGATACGATGGAATCGTTGATCAGCGTCAGATTACCGGTTTTCTGAGCAGCCGGAAGTGTGGAGGATTGGGTACTGAAATAGGCTCCGTACGGACAGCCCCTCATACACATGTTCCGGAACTGGCATGCTGCACGTCCTAATTCGGTATGAAAAGCCTGAGGCTGGGTCAGGTGGGCAGCACGGCCCATGATGATGTGCCTGCCTGCAAATTTCTTTTCAATCTCACTCTTTACATCTTTTTCAACACAGTTCATCTGCATAGGAGGGAGGAATTGTCCGTCCGGTAGTACGTCCAGTCCGTCCTTCGCGCCGCTGATCCCCGCAAATTTCTCCACGTAATCATACCAGGGTGCGATATCATTGTATCGGATGGGCCAGTCTACACCAATCCCCTCTTTAGCATTGGCCTCAAAGTCGGCCGGATTGAGCCTGTAGCTCTGCCGCCCCCAAAGCAAAGAGC
Organism: Dyadobacter sp. 32; assembly: GCF_902506755.1. GTDB lineage: Bacteria > Bacteroidota > Bacteroidia > Cytophagales > Spirosomataceae > Dyadobacter. Next base: position 6,694,004 of record NZ_LR735258.1, read on the forward strand.
GCCCGCCCGTGTGGTATGCACGGATCCAGTCAAACTTGCGTGTTTCCTGGTAGGGATTTTCTTTATCATTTTCAAAAAGGTAGCGGTGTTCTCCGTTAGCCGTATACCCTGTACGCATCCCTGCCCAATATTCTTCTTTGGCTACCGAAGTTACACGCCCGCGGTGATCTATTTCCCAGGGTGCCAGCGTGGCAGTCTTATAATCAGTAATGTGTTTGATGTCCCGCCCTCTTTCCAGCATGGCCACTTTTAATCCTTTTTCGCACAATTCTTTGGCGGCCCATCCGCCGCTAATACCCGATCCCACTACGATGGCATCGAATGTGTTTTGTTTTGTTGCCTTTATGTTCAGATTCATTGTGAATAATTTTTCAGAATAAATATTTGACTTTTAACCAGTAAGAAGAAAGTAGCTTTTAGCGATTAGCCATCCGCCTTGTTGCCTGTAATGAGACAGATGATCTTTGAAATCTATAGCGGTTTTTCCTTCCTCTCCTTCCTCCTTCATTCATCTCTCCATTCTCCTTTGTCGAACGCGACCCATTTAGATTACATCGCCCAGGCCTTTTGTCCAGGTTTCAGGTCAATGCAACCATCATACCGACCTGGTACCGGTACATATTCCAGTGCTTTGGTAGCCCCCTCCTCGGATGTAAAGTATCCCAGCAACGTGAGTTCCTTTACCAGACGGAAGAATGGTACACCGGGGTCGGTATACTCTTTGCCAGCTTCTGTGGCTTTCTTTTTTTCTTCACCAGTCTTGGCCATGTCTTCCTTTGCCGTTTTTTCCATGGCGGTGAGCAAGGTAACTTGTTCGGCAGGAGAGGCCTTCAGGAAATTTTTACCTTCCAGCTCTTTAAGCCCGGCTGCAAAACTGTCCTGATCTTTTGCGGCATAACAGTCCTTAAGCATCATCTCGATAAACTCACCCACTTTGGCATCCTTTGCTCCTGGTGTATCCGTTTTTGGAATAATTATCTCCGCTATCTCCGCCACAAGGTTTTTTTGTTCTGCTGAAAATGGAAAAGCAATTCCGCCCGAAGTCTCATTTGCGGATTTACAGCCCTCAAGAAAAGCCAGCATGGTGGGGGCAGAGATGGCACCACCCATCAATAGCGCCACGCGGCTAAGTGCATCACGTCTTTTCATTTTATTCACTTAATAAGGTTAGCAATCAAAAATGTAAAATTACATTAGATTAATGCAATTTGAATAGATATGCTAATTTAGAGAATAATCTGTTTTTTGGTTGGTTAGAACAATTCTATATAATGAAGATGGAAGATAAGATTTTGTAAATCAATTTATTGCAGTTCATTAAAAAGGCATTAATGTGGTAGCCTTAAATGAGGATATTCAGTAATCGGCACAAATAAGGGTTCAGAGCGCCATCAGATTGCATCCCCGGATATCCGAATTGTCGAACCGGCCCATGATATAGAAGGTGTCGGGTTCTTCTCCGAACCTGCCCAGGTCCTGTGTTTCAATGAAAGAACAGCTATCCAGATTGGCCAGGTCCACCACATTGATACCTCCTGTTTTTTTCAGGTTCATTCGGTGGTCGAAAATGGAAAAAGGATCATTGACCTCCCGCAATAAAATACGCATGGTAAAACCCGGTGAGAACAAGCCATCCCCCTTTGAATAGCTCTGCGAAAGGAGCTCGGTCATTCCATATTCTGAATGGATTCTTGCGACTCCGAATTGCTTTGTTAAGATGTCGTGCACTTCTTCCCGGAGGAGCTCCTCCCGGCGTCCTTTCATGCCACCTGTATCCATAATCAGTAAATTGTCTATCTTTTGCAGAAACGAAAGGTCGTAGCCGCTTTCGGCCAGGTCCAGCAGGGCAAAAGTGACACCCATAAGCAGAACGGGTTTGCCATCCTGATTTTCTGCCAGGTACTGCAACTTTTTAAGCATTTCCTCCGTGTTCTTTAAATAAAATCCTGAGAAATCGGACGCGGTCTGATCAATAAAATGACGAATCATATACACCAGCGAGGAGTTGTTTCGTTCAAGATAAGAAGGCAGAAGGGCAAGCAGGTGGTACTGGCTTAGTTCGCCGTATTGTTGCTGAAAGATGCTTGTGGAGATGGTTTTGTAGAGCGGAGCATCGTGGAGTTGATGGCGACTGGTGTTGGTACCACTTGTTCCGCTGCTTTCAAATGTAACCAGTGGCGCCAGCGATCCGCCGGTTCTGATCAAATGACTTTTGAAGAATTGGATCGGAAGAAAGGGAACCTCCGTTAAGCGCTCTATTCGGTTCACGTCCGTTTTACGATAGGAAATATATTCTTTGTAAGTAGGGTTTTGAGCTGCCTGGTACCGAAAAATTTGCATGGCGAGTTCTTCGAATTGCCCCGCTGTCAATGCAAGTACCTGTTGTCTCAGTTCGGAGCGGATTTCGGCAGGGTTTTTGTTGCTTGGAAGTTTCAATACTGTTACTTTCGTAAAAAAGGAAATACAAATTTACGGGTTATGCAACCAAATTGCGAGTGATTGTGTCATAAAATGGTCAAGGTAGTGTGTGGTATTGGAGTAAAGATTCAAATTTAATTTATTAGGATCATGCAAGTTGTGGATATTGTACAAGAGATTCAACGACTTCCCCTCGATACAAAAATCTATGTGATGGAGGAAACATTAAAGTCAATCAGGAGCGAAGCGGCTGAAAGGCAGATTAAACTCGCAGCTGACATGCTTTATGAGCATTATGCAAATGATCAAGAGTTAACGGCATTTACTTCGCTTGATCTCGAGCGTTTTTATGAAACAAAGTGAAATTTGGCTCAGTGATTTGGATCCTACAATGGGAGCTGAGATTAGAAAAATAAGGCCGGCAATCATAGTGAATGACGACAACCTGGGCAAATTACCACTTAAAATTATTGTTCCCATTACGGACTGGAAGGATCACTATAAATTGCACCTTGGATGGTCAAAATCGAACCTGATGAGATAAATGGACTTAGTAAAATTTCTGCTGCTGATTGTTTTCAGGTACGTTCTTTGTCACAGCAGCGACTTATTAAAAAATTAGGGTATGTGGATGTCGGAATCGTAGCAAAGATAAAATTGGGTCTCATGCATGTACTGGATTTGTTCTGAATGGGTCAATGGAACTTACGTGATTTGTTGTCATCTATTTTTTTAGTATTCAATCAAAGTAGCCGCTTTGCGGTAATGAAAATGAAATTAAACATTTGCTTATTTTTTATTTTTGCGATCGGAATGGCAGGTTGCGTGGATATTCCGGATTTCGGTGATGCCCCCAAGATCTATTATAACAGTATCCAGCAATACACCATTTTGGATACTGCCGGAAATAAGTCAGAGGAAAAGGTTATCATCACCATTGACTTCGAAGATGGTGATGGGGATCTTGGAACGACTTCTGAGGATCGTGGTGATACCATTAAATACAAGGATTGGGGTAATTACGAGTTGGTAACCATAACCAAACAGGAAGATGGTAGCTGGACAGAGGCCATAAGATCGGAGGACGCGAAAAAGTTTATGCCAATTTTAAAACCCGACGGCAAGCCGGGACCCATTAAAGGCAAGCTGGACTTGAATACTACGTTCAAATATTCGAGGAGTGCAGTCCCGATTACCCTTAAGTTCAAGGTTCGCATCCGTGATCGGGCGTTTAATGTGAGCAATCAAACTCCGGCATCTGACTCTGTGGTCGTTCCAGGATTTAGATAGGCATAGCGCTTTTATGTGTAGTCTGTAAAGATTGTTAAAAAACAAATTATGGTACGCCAGCTAAATCTTGCAAATTTAATCATCCTCTTGGCTGTAAGCCTTTTGGGGTGTATTAAAATTCCGGATATTAGTCATACACCCAAAATAGCATACAATGGAATAAAACAATACACCATCTTTGATTCTGCCGGAAGGAAAATTACAGAGAAGGTTATACTTACTATTGACTTTGAGGACGGAGACGGAGATTTAGGAAACACGGCCGATGAGCGTGCTGGTGAATACGAAAATCATCCAAACTACGAACTGGTAACGTTGACCAAACAGCCAGATGGTTCGTGGTCGGAGAAGATACGGAATGAAGACATTCCTAAATGGATGCCCGTTTTAAAGCCAGATGTTAAGGCTGGGCCAATAAGAGGAAAGTTGGATTATAATTCCTCCTATCCATATGGCAATTCTACAGTTCCCATCACACTGAAATTTAAGATTAGGATCAAGGACAGGGCGTTGAACGTGAGTAATCAAATCATGGAAACAGATACCGTGGTGGTGCCAGGGTATTTGTGAGTTCTGCGACCCTGACATTAAAACAGTGCGTCCAGCCAGGTGAATCTTCTTCTGTATTCCTAAAACAATTTTGTAGCGCCTTTTGCTGAATTGATCGCTGCCTTCTTGGCAACGATCATTCAATGACTTTAATCGTTCTGCCGATGGCGGGAGCGGTTGAGCCTCCCACTCACTCAATTTGCCGAAGCAGCGATCACAAGTACGGCCACCAGGTTTACACCGAATCCGATTCCCCAGTTTTTCCATACTTTACCTGATTTGATTTTCTTGGCTTTGCTGGTGTAGCTGTCGTAGTATTCTTTTTTCATAAACAGTTTGGCATCCGGGTAGTCCAGGTTTTCTATCTTGGGTGCGGTGGCCGAGCAGGCGATGGCCGGGATTAGCCCCACAAGCGGTGATAACAAGCTAGCGAAAAGTGTACCGGTAGCGGCGCCTTTGTACTTCTTGTAATTTGCCTCGGCATCGGTATGTCCTTTTACGTACAGATCCTGCGGCGAGAGCGCCTCCTGAAAGTGACTGATGGAAGCCGGGCCCTGCACCACGATGGACGAATCACCGGGAATGGTTTGGGCAAAGCTGTAAAATGATAGGAACAGTAAGATGAGTAGGGGACAATGTGTTTTCATTTGGATGGAAGGGTAGTTTGAAAAAATACAGTTGAGGATCCAAATTTTGCAACCTTTTGGTGACATTGCAAATGTTTATGGAAAATAAGTTTTACCTATCGTATATTCCTCATACCAAAGGGTCTTTGAAACAGAAAATTGCTGTCTTTTTAGTTTATCTAAATTTGTAACCTGTTGCCTATCTGTCCCCCTCCATCTCGTCAATTATCTTCGCATTCAGCACAATACGGAAAGTAGTGCCTTTTCCCACTTCGGAGCTTTTTACGAAAAGTTTACCGGAATGGTAATTTTCGATGATCCGTTTGGCAAGGGTAAGGCCAAGTCCCCAGCCCCGTTTTTTTGTGCTGAATCCCGGGTTGAAGATTTTACTGGCATTGGCCTTGGTCATGCCTTTACCGGTATCGGCTATATCAATGCGGATTTCTTTGGTGAGTGGCGGAGATTGCAGTGTAATGTTGATCTCGCCAATGCCGCCCATGGCATCCACGGCATTTTTACAAATATTCTCCACCACCCATTCAAACAGGTTTTTGTTTAGCAGCGCGGTTTGTCCGTCGGCCAGCTGGTTGAATACCTGAAACTTCACCTTGGTAGAAACCCGTCTCTGCAGGTAAGTGATAAAGTTGGTGACAATGTCGGCCACGACCTCTTCTTTCAGCGTCGGGGTAGAGCCAATGTTGGAGAAACGTGTGGTAATCATTTCCAGCCGGATCACATCTTTTTCAATCTCTTCGGCGATGGACGGATCAATGTTTGGGTCGCTTCGGAAATACTCCACCCAGGCCATAAGTGAGGACAGCGGAGTTCCGAGCTGGTGTGCAGTTTCTTTGGCAAGTCCCACCCACACCCGGTTTTGTTCGGCTTTCCTGGCAGAGCTGAATGCCAGATAAGCCAGATAGCCGATCAGTAGCATCACAGAGAGCTGCAGGAACGGGTAATAGCGAAGTTGTGTCAGCAAAAAGGAATTGCTGTAATAGATGTATCCGAAACGGCCCTCGGATATCTGTACCGGAATAGGCGGATGTTCCGTTTTCATTTCGGCAAGGATATTTTCCTTAATCCTTTCCTTTTCCCGTCTCGATGCACTTTCAGGTATATCGAGGTTGATATCCAGGCTTGCCAGGTTGTTCTCATCCACGTAGATGGCAGGTATTTTATAGAATTTCAGCGCATCCTGAATCACCATGAAAATTGTATTGAAGTTTTCATCGCCGGGTGTACTGATTACGGACCGCAGCGCTTTGGCATACAGCTCTACTTCGCGCTCCTCCCGTTCTTCCAGTTCCTGCACAAGCAGATCGGTATAAAAGAGCGATCCTATACTCAGCACCAGCAGGATAATTCCGATCACATATTTGTAGGTCCCTTTTTGCCCGTAGGTGTCCAGCAGCGAAACCCTGAGGCGTTCACTATTCAATAGTGCAGCAGGGTGTATGCGGAACCGGGGCTTCTTTGGCTTTGTTTCTGATGGCATAGTCGTGGTCCATGCACCTCACGCAATGGTGGGAGCTATTTACAAATAACGTAAAATTATTGCTGTTAGTGGATTATTTCACTTTTTGATTTGGGTATAGATCAGCCAGAAAACTGACTGAGGTCATTTATCCGGATGATAAAGTGGGGGAGATTTACATAAATCTTGGCGAGGTTATTTATATGATTTCTAAATAAACAATCCGTACCGGGCCAGCGTTCTTTATGTAAATTTTGTGGCGTATTTTTGTTACTCGAATTCAAATCAGTGATGTATAATTATTTCAAGTCAATAAGTTTATCACACCGGAATGCACCTCTTGCCATCAGGGAACAACTGGCTTTGAATGAGGGTAGTGCGAAGGGAATCATGCTTCGGTTGAAGGATTTCTTTGAAATTACCGATGTACTTGTTGTATCTACCTGCAATAGGACCGAAGTATATTATTCATCAGCAGAAGACCTTAACGATGAGATCATTAAACTGCTTCTGATCGAAAAGGGAATATCGGATACGGAACCTTTTCAGAATTATTTTGAGAAATTTTCCCGGGGAGCGGAGGCCGTTCAGCATTTGTTTGAAGTAGCCACCGGGCTACATTCGCAGGTGGTGGGTGATATGCAGATCCCCAATCAAATCAAGCATGCTTACCAGTGGACGGCGGACCTGAATCTTGCCGGGCCGTTTTTGCACCGACTTTTACATACCATATTTTTTGCCAATAAAAGGGTAGCGCAGGAAACGTTTTTCCGCGATGGCGCTGCTTCCATATCGTACGCAGCCATAGAGTTGCTGGAAGGCCTCATGCCCAATCCTAAAATTCTCGTCGTGGGACTTGGGGAGATTGGCAAAGATGTTTGCCGTAATCTGGCTGGCAGGCCGGGAGCGGAGGTTACTATACTCAACCGCACCAGAAGTAAAGCGGAAGAACTAGGGCAGGAGCTCGGATTTAAAATTGCCGATTTTGACCAAATAGAAGAGGAGATTGCCAACGCAGACATCATCGTCACTTCGATTGCGACCGAAGAGCCGTTTTTCACGAAAGAAATGATGGTGCGTTTGAGAGGCATGTCATTTAAGTATTTCATAGATCTTTCTGTACCAAGAAGTGTGTCTCCGGAAGTGGAAGAGATTCCTGGTGTGATGCTGTATACAATTGATGCAATCAGGTCCCGTGCAGATGAAGCGCTGCACCGGAGGCTGGAAGCAGTACCACATGTAAGGGAGATTATTGATGAAGCCGTGACGGAGTTTAACGACTGGTCAAAGGAAATGATCGTTTCTCCTACGATCCAGAAACTGAAAGGTGCACTGGAACAAATCCGGAAAGAGGAGCTGACCCGGTTTACTAAAAATCTTTCCGATTCCGAATTGGAAAAAGTGGAACGCATCACAACAAGTATGATGCAAAAAATATTAAAACTACCGGTACTGCAATTGAAGGCAGCCTGTAAAAGAGGAGAGGCAGAGACCCTCATTGACGTGCTCAATGATCTGTTCAATCTAGAAAAGCAGCGGGAAGCACACTGACTCACAATTTTACTGATGTGACACTGCCCTTGGAACCGAATGGTTGCAAGGGTTTTTTTGTGTTACGATATTGGAGGCTAAGGGTGGATTGCCTATCAAGAAAAGAGCGGGCTGCATTTGCAGCCCGCTCTAAGTATTACCTTACCCTCCACAATAATCTTTAATGTTATTTATTGACAAAAATCAATTTTTATATCAAAAGTACAGCTTTATGGCCTGAATAAAATGCACTGAAACTCTTTTTCCGTACAACATTTTTACTCTGCTGCTTGCATATAAATACATACGTATAAAATCATCAAACAGATTCGTGATGCGGAAAAAAACTTTAAAATTTACCGCATTTTCTTTTTTTGCGAATTAAATCCTAATTCAATTTATTGAAAATGAGTGAGATACTGAAAGTTTGTTTTGGAAATATTTTTTTTATTTTTTTAATAAAGTCCTGCTCGGGTAAGTTACAGCAGGACTTTATCAAAAGAAACAGATCCGAGATTATTTTGTGAACAATCCGGCTATTTGTGTTACCTCCGGCACGGTCAGTACTTCATCGAATGCCTCGGAAGCAGCCTTGAACAAAGCGTCCTTCGGGATGCCGGCCATGTCGAAATCAAGCAGGTTCAGGCCCAGTTGTACTACCGTAGCTTCGCTGGTTGAACCTTTATAAACGGGTTCCGGAGATCCTTCATCGTTGGTAATCCAGCCTTTTATAGCCGGGTTGTTTCTGATTTTAGCCAAAATTCTACGTGATATAGATGCATGGCGCGCTTCCACTGAGTGAATTTGCAGTGCCACTTTCAGGAAAGGAAGATCCGCCATCTGCAAAAGGTCTCCGGCCCGTCCTTTGTATGCTCTTACGCCGGTGTCTTCGAATGCGTGAGAAAGAAATACAAACGTGTCAAAACTGGTGAATGCAGTTGGGAAGTTTTTTGTGAAGTTGAATTCAGGCTTAGCAATTTTTTTGTCTCCCAAAGCTCCTTCCAGCAACACCACGTGCTGCGTCTCATGCTTCCCGATCTGAGCAAAAACAGTCTTGTAAGGATCCATCACCAGACCACTCGTTGCATTGCCCATTTTGTAGAATTCATCTTCCAGATATTCCAGAAAAAGTGCATAGTTTAACACGTCAAGACCCGCCGTGGTCTGCGCATAGGCTTTCCCAAGCACAGAAGCAAAAATGGCTGGTGCTGCTACCGTTGCCATCCTGGTGCTGATGCGGTTCATGAAATGACGGCGTGAAGTATGTTTGATGCGATCGATGAAATCGCCGTCTACCTTTTCAAGGTTTTCAAGTATATTAAGAAAATTCATTTTGTTTCGGTTTTAAGGTTCAGAATTATGAAGGCAATTTACTTCCGTCCAGCTTGTCCATGATAAATGGTGAAACCGCCATCAAAATCTCGGAAGGGCTTTTTGCAAAATCCAGACCGCTTGGTGTGATCATGTCGTCCGAGAAATAATCTGTGTTGGGTTTGATCAGATCTCTGATCGCCGAGGCATGGCGTGCTTCAACAGAAACAATTTTACCCGCCGTAAGCAGAAACTTAACATCTTTAATCAGATTGCCCGCTCCATTGTAAGCAGCCACGCCTGTGTCTTCAAATACCTGTGCATACGTGAGCACGCTCGTTCTGTCGCTAAAGTTAACAGCAGAAAAATTAGGCATAAGTCCAGGAATAGCAGCACCTCCAAGGGCCTTTTTGAAAAACTCCCTGTGTATGATTTCATGATACATGATATCCGTCAGGATCGTTTTTTCTTCCATCGACATGTTGCCATAGGGGTTCTTTAAAACCGCTATATAGAACGCAGCTTCTAATTGTTCGAGTGCGTAAGCATAGTTAAGAATACCGATATCCCCCGAACCCAGGCTTATTCCTGGATCGACGTTATGGTCGTCCAGGGTGCAACCTGCGATCAGCGCACCGGTTGCTGCTGCCACACCGGCAGATCTTAGGAAGTAACGTCTGTTGACCTTGTCCAGCATGGGGCCATCAGCTTTTTGTAAGTTTTGATTCATAACCTGTGATAGTGTTTATTTAAGGTTTGTAGCGCTTTTGCTGCAAGACTTACGGTCAAAACCTGTTTAAAGATTTCTTGTGTCGGAAATAAAATATTCATAACTGCAGGTTATTAACCGGTAAAGTTGCATTCCCCCGATAACGTTAATGTATTACGTAGGTTATTGTTGGACTTTTGCAAGATGTGATTTTATGAAATTATTTTTTTAAAATGATCTTTGCTTCAACACATAATCGCCTGACCAATCTTTTTTACCTTGCGCTACGTATTATTCCATGGAGAATAGCTTTTTCTCATCAAAATATCAAAGCGTAACTTATTACAGTTGTACATGTCGCAATTTTCGGTTTACTGCACAATGATTTTCCAGTTGTTCCGGAGGCCGAACCATGCTTTAAGTTTGTACTTATTTAATAGGGGCAGGCATATTGTAAGCCTTTCCCTGTTTTGCTCAACCGTGGCGCTTGGTCAGGGGGCGGAGATCAAAGGTTGGGGTGAGGGAGGTACCTATGTCGGGGATTCTCAAAATCCGCTTTGGCTCAGGGCGAATCAGTTTGGAACCGTTCCTGTCGAGAAACAAATCTTTTCAGCTCGAACCGGTTTTTTATACAACTCGCGAGCAGGGCAGAGAGATTCGGCCATTAGCCAGCATTCCAGGGGGTTCCGATGGGGTGTTGGAACCGAGCTGATACTGAATGTCGGGCATAAGACAACGAGCACTCTGTTGCCGGAGGCTTTCGTGAAGGTGGCGTGGAAAAAACTTGAATTTTGGGCAGGGAGAAGAAAGGAGATTATTGGAATTGTGGATACAACCCTCACCACAGGCTCCTTTACCTGGTCGGGTAATGCGCTTCCGGTTCCTAAAATCCAAATAGGATTACCCGAATATCTGCCACTGTCATTTTTGAAAAATTATGTTTCCATTAAAGGTTTTTTTGCACATGGCTGGTATAATACGCCCTACATCCAGGGATCGTATCTGCATCAGAAATCGCTGTTGGTCAGAATTGGAAAGCCGGAGGGGGTATTCAGTTTTCAGGCGGGCGCCAGTCATCACGTCACCTGGGCTGGTCACGCAGAATACATGAAGGACAATCCCCACATTGTCAACGGAAAACTTGCCGGGTCGTTCCAGGATTACTTGAGGGGGGTGGTTTTGGCGAAGGTATCGAAGGAATACAGAAACAACCGTTACACCAATTTTGATGGTGAAAACCGAATTGGAAATCATGTTGGACAGTTTGACTTTGCCCTGACTTACCAAACTCCAAAGGCGGTCTGGATGTTTTATAACAACCATCCTTTTGAGGATGCCTCCGGCGTTGTTTTCCGTAATATGCCGGACGGCCTTTATGGGTTGAGCTGGAAAAGGAAAAAGGAACCAAGGTCAATCTTTGAGGTAACGGGCGTACTGGCCGAATACTTTTTTTCAAAAGATCAATCAGGTGCCGGATGGAATGTGCCCGGGAGCCGTTTCAAGGGCAATGATAATTATTTTAATCATGGGCAGTTTATACAGGGGTGGTCTTACTTTGGCAGGGGTATGGGATCCCCATTGATCGCCACCAGAAATGAGATTACCCAGGCAGGTACGGTGATTCCGGAGTTTTTCCCCAGTAGCAGGGCCGTTGCCTATCACGCAGGGCTGGAGGGACGGGTAGCATCTCAGATTTTATGGCAGGCCAGGACCACTTTCAGCACGCATTTTGGTACGAACAACATTTTATATCCGTCGGCACTTCGACAATTCTCAGGTCTGCTGAGCGTGGAGGCGCCGCTTCTAAAAAAAGAAAAGATGAAGTTGATTACCAGAATTGCCTACGATCAGGGCGATTTTCTGGGTACTTCGCTAGCCGGATATATTGGCGTGCGGTATTCAGGTCAATGGAGAAAATAATTCGATTGGAGGATTAATTCTTATCCATGAGGTCAATGATCTTGTTCAGATTCAGGCTCCGTGCCGAAGCATCAAAAATGGATCTGTATTCCCCATGCTGATTGTAAAGCTGCTCGTGGGTGCCATGCTCGGCAATGCTCCCTTTTTTCATGACATAAATCTGATCCGAATCCAGTATCTGTGAAAGGCTATGGGAGATGATTACGACTGTCCTGTCTTTTTTGATGGCGTCGAGGCTGTTCTTTATTTGTTCAGTGGCAATGGCGTCGAGGCTTGCGGTGGGCTCATCCAGGAAAATTACACGAGGATTTTTTAGAAAAAGACGGGCGATGGCAATGCGCTGCTGCTGGCCTCCAGATAACATTTGCGCATCTGCATTGTATTGTTCAGGAAGTTCCATAATCTGATCGTGCAGGTAGGCCTGCCTGGCGGCTTCCGTAATTTGATGCATGGAAGCGTCCATGTCCCCGTATCTTATATTTTCGGCAATGGATCCTTTGAAAATGTGATTCTTTTGAAGCACCATACCCACACCCGCCCGGAGCATCGATATATCGTATTGGTTGATGGGTTTGCCATCCAGCACAAGACTTCCCGAATCGGGTTCATAAAACCCTACCAGCAGATTGATCAACGTACTTTTTCCGGCACCAGATAACCCTACCAAGGCGGTTGTCTTTCCCGACGGGATGGACATGGTGACGTTGGTGAGTGCCTTCGCGCCACTGGGATAAGTAAAAGATACGTTTTGAAGCTCATAGTTCCCTTCAATTCTATCGGGTAAAAAACCGCCGCTCTGCTCCCGGGCATCATGGGCGTCCAGTATATCAAAAAAACCTTCGGAATAAGTAAGGGCGTCATTCATTTCATCGTAAATCCGGTGCAACTGCCGGATCGGAGCCGAGACGTTGTTGAAAAGCAGGATATGAAACATGATCGCGCCAATGGACATTTTCTGATCCAATACGAAGTAGGCTGTCAATATGATGATGAATACCACACCGATCTGCTCAATAAAGCTTTTTATACCGTCGTACAGAAAATTTGTCTTACGGGTTTTGAGCTGGAGTTCCATTAGCTCCATTTGGGTCAGATATTGCTTGTTGCCCTCAAATTTTTCCCTTACAAAAGATTTGATGACAATGATGGATTCGATCAGGTTGATCAGGCCGCTGCTTTTGTTTTCGCGCTGTCGCTTGAGGTTTCTTCGGACGCCCTGGAGTTTACCTGCCTGGCTGTAACTTACCCAAAAGTACACCGGAAGGATAGCCAGAGCGATGGCGCCGACATAAAAATTAGCCGAAAACATGATGGCAAGCGCCACGATGGAATTGGCAAAAAGAGGAAGGATGTCGATGAAAAAGTTTTGAATCAGTTTGGTTAAACTTTCGACACCTCTGTCGATACGGGTCTGGAGCTTGCCTTTCTGATTTTCATTGTCGCTGTAAAAAGTGAGGTTGTAAGTGAGAATCCTGCTGACTGCCTCTTGCGCCAGGTCGCTGGAAATCCTGATCCTGATTTTCTCTCCGAAATAGCGCTGCCCGAATACGATCAGTGAGTTGATGATCTCTTTGCCAAACAATACCGCTGATATGCCCACGAGCAGAGTGGCACCCTGGGCAATGCCCTGCCCGGAATCCAGCATGCTTTGTAGCGTATCCACCGTGTAACGAAGCACCAAAGGGTTAATCTGAGCCGTTACAGCACCCAGCAGAGTGAGGAGCAATGCCTGAAGAATCTGCCTGGAATACGGTCTTACATAGGGCAAAAGCCGCTGAAATATTTCCTTAATATTCATTTCTTTCTTGCCTATTCAATGCGTGTGGCGGGCCTTATTTCTTGCCTGATCTCTTAATAGGGCGCCCGTATTTTTTCATTTTTTCCTCAGCATGATTTCGTCTTACATTTACTTTTTTATTTTTATCTATTTTTTCATGGAATGCGGCACCTACTGTCCCACGCTTGGGTAGCTTGACGTCGATACTTTTCATGAAAATTTTTGGCTTCTCAAATTCCAGCAAAATTTCAGAAATCTTTAAGGTTTCCGGAAGGGGAACAACAGGGATGGAGTAGCTCATCAGGGATTCGATATTTTCTACCAGCTCCGCATCGTTATCCGTTATGAATGAAATGGCCACGCCCTTTTTATCGGCCCGGCCGGTCCTACCAATTCTGTGAATGTAATTTTCAGGTACTTCCGGTATGTCGAAGTTGAAAACGTGGGAAACTTCGGCAACGTCCAATCCTCTTGAAATGATGTCTGTGGCGATCAGGACACGATAACTACCCTCGTGAAACTGTCTTACACTGTTAAAACGGTGGTTTTGCTCTTTATTGGAATGTATAACGCCAATGCCTCCGGGAAATTGAAATTCAAGCTGACCGAAGAGCTGATCGGCCAGGGATTTGGTTGCAACGAAGATCAAAACCTTGGACATGTCCGGATTTTCATTCAGCAACATATCCAGCAGATTCACTTTCGTGTAAAAATTGGGAACGTGATAGGCGCGTTGTTCTATGTTTTCCAGCGGTGTACCCACGGGAGCAGCTTCAATACGAACGGGATTGTTGAAATAAGTTTGCATCAGGGCTTCTACCTCATTTGTGATGGTGGCCGAGAATAGTAGGTTCTGCCGCTTTTGAGGTAAGAGATCAAGAATATTTTTGAGCTGGGTCCGAAATCCAAGATTGAGCATTTCATCCACTTCGTCAATCACGAGTTTTTTGATGGCCTTCGTTTTCAAAGAGCCGTTCATAGCCAGATCCACGAGGCGCCCCGGCGTAGCCACCACCACATCCGCACCGTTTTTGAGTTCGGCCATCTGTACTTTTATATTGCCCCCACCGTATACACCCACCGCCTCAAGCGTCATGTAAGCAGCTAGCTTTCTCACTTCTTCAACGACCTGAACCACCAGTTCACGCGTTGGTACCACAATCAAAAGTTGAGGTAACCGGTCTTTGGAAAATTGCAGCTGACGAAGCGTAGGCAGCAGATAGGCGAACGTTTTTCCGGTTCCGGTTTGGGCAATCCCACATACATCCTGACCGGACATCATGACAGAAAACACTTTTTCCTGAATCGTGGTGGGTTTGGAATAACCTAAATCTGCAATTGCATTCAGTAAAGGTTTGGTAAGATTTAATTCTTCGAAAGTCATAGCAATACTTGTAATAAAGCACAAAGGTAACGTTAATTATGCGCAATCTCCTTAACGGGCGATTGTTGGCGCTGTGCAAACGAAACCCTGCTGACTTGTAATGCTTCGTATAGCTTCAGTATGAATGCGTATAAAGCCAGGCCCACCAGATCAGCGCCAATTGCAGAGGAAGGCGTAAGACGGCTATCCAGAAGTAGGGATGCTGTTTCTGGTAAAAATTAACTGCCATCTGAATATTTGCCGGAAAAACGATGATCAGAATTAGGATGGTCAGCCATGCTCCGTAGGCGCGGGTGGCCGGATATAAAAGCAAAAGCCCGGCGACTATTTCCATAATCCCGCTTACGTAAACCAGCTGGGGATGAAAGGGAAGATAGGGGGGCATCATTTTTAGGTACATACGGGGCCGGACGAAATGCATGATCCCGGCAAGTATATAAAACAAGGACATGAAATAAAGTGCAATTTTCATAGTAGAAGGCTGATTACTGATTTTTTGCCGATTAGCTTTGCATGGAGCGTGAGGAAATTACGCTTTTTTTTTCGTTTCCCGATTTAATCATTATTCAATTTCAAATGGAAAACCAGAATTACGCCAACCATGTGCGCTACTATCCCGCCCATCACTTTGTCTTTTACCCGTTGCTGACTTGTCTTCTGGGTGTGAGTACCTATTTTATGTTTAATACCGGGGAACGGGAGGCGGGCAGGTCGCCCATCTGGCTCTGCATCACTTTGGTGATTTTGCTGGTAGGATGGCTGTCTTTTATGCTTCGTCAGCATTATGCGCTCGGAAACCAAAACCGAATCGTGCGGATTGAAATGCGTTTCCGTTATTATGTGCTTACCCACAAGCGACTGGAAGCCCTGGAAGATCGACTTTCATTCGGGCAAATTGCAGCATTGCGATTTGCATCGGACGACGAGCTGCCTGCACTTGTGCAACGGACTTTAACAGAAAACCTCAGGCCCGATGAAATTAAAAAGGCGATCGTAAACTGGCTACCCGATCACATGCGCCGATAAAAACGCCTACAACTTCAAAAGAATTTTTTTGGTCAATGTACTTTCACGTGTTTCCGGGCTCAGAAATTTTCCTTTTAGCATGGAAACGGTAAAATCTCCGTCTCGGGCGATGATTTTCAAATCGGGACGTGCTTTCTGAAACTGACTCAGTAAGTCCTCGTTTGTGAAAATCCAGCAATTTTTTTTGGCAATCAGAGAATCAAAATCCATACGCTCCTGCACTAAAATACCGGAGTAAAAGTTCAAAGAATGAGGCAGGCCGGTTTGATAACTGAACACACGGCCCTCCACCGCACCGTTTTCTTTGGCTTTGGCTCCAAGCTCCGAACCCGCCTGGAATTTGAGTATGTTGGGGTAAAAGTAACTGTTCAGTATTGCGTTGACACCGATAATGAGCACCGTACAGGCCAGGATAAGCTTGTGCGGGGTCGGAAGAAATGCCACGACCCATGTAAACAGGCCCAAAACCATGGCAAAAATGGCCAGAGCCAGGAAGTTGTTTTCAGGAAAAGGAAACCACACCAACCCAAATATCAGCAATAGAACAAGATACAGAAGCACGATCTGGAATGTGTAAAGGGGCTTCGCCCATTTAGGTTTTAGGTCGTAAAACACCTTGATGATGTAATTTGCTGTGATAATGGCCCCCAGCGGATATACGATAAATGCATAATGCGGAAGCTGATACCGGCTTGCAGACAAGGCCATAAATGGTAAAATGAATCCAAAAAGGGTTATGAATTCTTTTGGATTTTCGTTGCCACGTAAAAATGAAAGGAAACTTTTCAGCCGGTCAAATAGCCCGAGTACAAGGAACAAACTCCACGGTGCAAAGGCCCACATCGTTGAATGGGAGAGGAAGAATTTGCCGGCTCCATTGTCCCACACACTTTCTCCGGTGATCCTCCCAAAACTTTGTGTCCAAAAGAAAAACCGTAATCCTGAAACGCCCGTCTGTCCGTTGACCAGCTTCTCCGGATGAAGATCAAATTGCTGATACAGGCCCAAAGACATTGGCAGTAGTACAAGAGCCGTAATGACGATTCCGATTAACCAGTAAGGATTGAAAACCAGATTCCATTTACGGAATAAAATAAGGTGGGCTCCAATGCCCAGGGCCGGGGCTATGAGTCCTATGGGGCCTTTAGCCAGCATGGCGAACCCTATTCCAGCGAATCCGAAAATCAGGTTTTTCCACTTTTTATCTTGCAGGTAAGCGGCAAGTTGCCACAAACTAAAAATGTAAAATGCCATGAGATTGGTGTCCGTCCGAACATCGTGGTTGATCAGAAATGTCGCCTGAAGTGTAGCCAGGATCAGCGCCGACAGCCACGCGGTTTGTTTTGAATAAAATAAAATGGCAAATCTGTAAGTGGAATAAAAGGCCAGCAGGGTAACGAGGAAAGCAGGGATCCGGTATGCGATATTGTTTGCCCCAAAAAAGGTCATCGACAGGCCG
The DNA here is from genome assembly GCF_902506755.1 of Dyadobacter sp. 32. Classification (GTDB taxonomy): domain Bacteria; phylum Bacteroidota; class Bacteroidia; order Cytophagales; family Spirosomataceae; genus Dyadobacter. The sequence continues at coordinate 6,711,477 of NZ_LR735258.1, forward strand.
GAGACCCAGAAAATAAGTGGAGGCTTATCCAGGTAGTCTTTTCCATGGTCGGTGAAAGTGAGGTATTCGCCTCGTTTCAACATTTCAAGGGTCATTGCGGCATACTGGGCGGCATCTACATCCATTACATTGATAAACCATCCAATCATGTATACGATGCAGGCACATACGATGCCCCACAGGGTGATCCGGGATATTTCTCTTTCCAACACGGCAACTAATTCTGTTTTGTAAATTTGTACGAATATGCGACAATTAGCGCTACGACTGCTGAATTGGGACATTTTTTTGCTGAATTGGCACTTCAACCTGAAAACAACTATCGGTAGGGCGGCACTTATTTCCTTGGGAGCCATCTGGAGAAGCTGGAAGATTCACTTTCCGTTGATCTAGGAAAATGTGCATACCATTAAACATATTTGTACCCACGTTGTCAGGCAAGGGATTTATATTCAATAGACAGACTGATGAGAAAATCAAAATTCGGAAACATGCCTATACACGTAGCGATTACCCGCAAAGTCCTTCCTGGTAAAGAAAAGGAATTTAAGGAAGCATTGCGCCATTTTCTTGGCGAGTCATTTTTGCATGGGGGCGTGCAAGGAGCGGGTATGATCTTGCCCTTGCCCGGAACGGATAGTCGGGAAATTGGCATTCTCAGGACATTTGCCGATGAAGCCGAACGAGATGCGTTCTACAAATCTCAGCTTTTCAAAGAATGGGAAGCCTATGCTTCAACACTGACCGAAGAGCCCAATTACCGGCAGCTGAGTGGATTGGAAGCATGGTTTCGTTCGCCCACACCGCCTCCTCGCTGGAAAATGGCATTTGCTACGCTATGTGGTGTATTCCCAACCAGCCTGTTTTTATCCTTCACCATCGGCCCGTTCATTCAGTCGCTTCCGGTCATGATCCGGATGCTGATCACCGCAGCCAGCATGGTCACGTTGCTCACCTGGGTAGTTATGCCTCATGCCTCAGGTAATCAGGATTTTAAAGCCATGGCTGCAAGTTAAGGATTAGTGGCTCGTCACAAAAAGTGTGCTTCATAATTTCCCAATATCGGTAAGTATATTAATTCCACTCTTCCTCATTAATTCACTCGCGTTGAAGTCGGTACAAATGCCCTCGGTGAGTGTGTAGCTGAAGGTCATTTGGTCGTCCTGAATTTTACTGTTGAAGCTCAGGTTGCCAACGATCAGGTGCTTTCCTGCTAATCGGGCCAGTTCCAGGTCGTGCGTTGAAATGATACCAAATGCGTTGAGTTCGTTCAGTTGCCTGATCAGCGAAACACCACCCTTGTAGCGGTCCTCTGAGTTGGTTCCCTTAAACATCTCGTCCAAAAGGAAAAACACAGCCTCTCCGTTTTTGAGCAAGTTCAGTAGCTGTTCGATCTTTTTTAGTTCAGCATAAAACGAAGACACACCTTCTGCCAGATTATCCTGCGTGCGCATACTCGAAAATACCTGCATGTTGGATACTTTACCAGATTTGGCACAACAGGGTGCTCCCATCAAGGCCAAAACCAGGTTCATGCCAACAGTTCTCAGAAATGTGCTCTTTCCGGCCATATTGGAGCCGGTTATCATTGCGATTTCTCCTCGTCCTTCCAGTTTAAAATTATTGCAAACCCTCCGAGGTGCTATGATCAATGGGTGACCCAGCATTTCAAAATTTATGCAATAAGGCTCGTCCTGGATTTCAGGAAAAGTAAAGGAAGTGTTGGAATATGACAGACCGGCAATACTGCTCAGTACTTCGAATTCACTGACCGCCACCGCCCATGCCCGGAACCTGAATTGGTTTTTTTGGATCCATTTTTCTGTCATGATAATCCAATATATATCCAGAAGCCAGAAATTATTCAGCAGCGTGTAAAACTCATTGCGGCCAACCGATCTTTTTGTGCCCCTTTGCTGAAACATTAATAGTATCTTTTTCAGCTGGTTGATTTCTTTTACAGCGGAATATTTATTCTCACTAAATGTCGATTGGAGCCGAAGCAGGTACTCCGAGAAAAATTGTTCAGATTCAATTTTGGCGATGAGCGACTCATATCCACCCAGTATTTTGGTGTTGTGGTGTGTATTGTCGATCATATCCTCGGCTATGGGTCTTACCCTTTTTAAAACCTGCCTGTTGATCAACAAAATTGGGATCAGTGCCAATAAACTGACCAGAGAAAAGGGCTGATTCAGGTAAATGGTTTGGTAAATACTCCAGTAGAAATTTAAAGCGGCGATGGTGGCCAAAATAGAAAGGGGTATGCTGAGCGCCAGGTATTTCGATTGACTTGGCAGTAATTTTACCGGCTTTTCGATCCACGTGAGAAATTTATTGTAGTCACTTCTGGGATTGTTGTGGCGCATGCCCGATGCCTGCAAATCCTGTCGCCAATCCAGTTTGGGGGCCAGCTCCTGAATGGCCCGCTGTCTTTCAAGAATAACGTGCTTCGGGGCTGGTTCTGATAGCCAATCCGCTAGTACGACCTGTCCCGACTCCGTGGTGGATCGGTTAATGAGTTGAAATAGTGAATGTTGTCCAAAAATGTCCAGGTCGCTGACGTAGGCATGATCAGGATTCAGGAAACTTTCTCCCGAAGGGAGGTCTGCAAACTGGTTCTGTGCTCTGGAAATCTCCCGTTCATTTATTTCCAGCAGGAAAGCCGTATGTTGCCTCCGATGCATTATCTGATTGTAACGGTTCAACACATAGCCGAACCCTGCCAGGCCCACCGGAATTATAATGAACAACCCTTGAATGAACCGGAGGTTAATGAAAAGGACTAGGAGGAGGATCGTACAGACGAAAAGGCCCAGCCTGAGCGAGGACAGCCTCGTTAAGGTTTTGTCCAGCTTTAAAATGGTTGCTTTGCATTCTTCGATTTTACTGCTGTAAATATCCATTGGTCTTGCTCAATTTGGGTTAATCACTAGGTGTTGAACAAACCAAAGGTATCATTTTCTCGAAAGGCCCCCACGGTAATCATTAGCATGGCAGGGGTGGTCGAAATTTGGGGTGACTTCATTGAATCGCCCTTTTAAGCAAATTGTGTGTGATCGTTTGCACACGAGGATCCGGGCCGTGCGGGCGGTTGTAGTGCGACCAGGGAAGTGTGTGTCCGGGCGGACTGCTTAATCCTTGCGCCCAGAATATGGTGGCTGCATTGAAAACAAAATTTCCCTTAGGGCCGGGATAGATCACCGACTGCCATTTACAGGCGTTGTCGCCGCCTTGCCACGCAAAACCGTCGGCAACCACCTCCAGTCCAGGAATGTCAGGGGCATCACCCTGGAATTCCCATCCGATCAGGCCGGGGATTGAATCACCTTTTTTCATTCCGGTATTGGCAAATATCCAGTGCTCAGGTTTGGCAACAATCCAGTCGCCCCCGCCATTGATAGGGTCAATATTCCTGACACCCATCAAAAATCCTTCATCCGGACCTCTTTCCGGAAATGGACCATTCAGTTTCTCCCGGCCAGTGGCCCAGGTATGCTGTCCGCCATAAGGCCCCCCGCGAAAAATCCGGCCATTGGGATTACCGCTCTTGCTTTTGGTAAAAGGTGAAACCCAGCAAACAGAATTCCCGGAGAAAAACAGCAGATTAACACCCGATTCCTTTAGTTTTTCAACACTTCGAAATTGTCGGATATCCCAGTATTCGTCATGTCCGATACTTAGAAAAGCTTTGGCCTTCAATGCGCGGTCGGGGATTACCATATCGCTGTTGGAGCAATAGGAAACATCGTAACCGTGCTGTTCCAAAAAGTAAGAAAACGGACGTTCAAACGATATAAATTCTCCCGATCCAAAGGACAGCGGGTCATTTACGATGGCGTAGTATTGCGACTGGCGACCGTATGGCCGGTCGAAACTTACCTGTGCCCAGGGCCCTTCAACGCCTTTCGGGTGCGTATACACCGAATAGTTGCTGGGCCATCTATTGTAGGCTTGCCAGGTATTGTCTGAGCATTGAAACAGCAAATCCACGGGCCGTGCATCCGTCACGATGAAGATGACATAGCTTTCCCAATAGGGTTCACGTTCTGTTTCAGGTAGGGTTCGAAGTTTGCCCAGATAAACGCCACTGAGCCAGTCCTGGGGAATATTGAAACTGGCAGATGCTGCCCATTCGCATTCATGAATGTTTTTTTCTCCTTTAAGAGGGGTAGGTTGCTTTGTCCCCTGCAAGGGGCCAATGGTCTTCATGAGCCTGGCCCCGGTTCCGCCATAATATCCGGTTCTGTAAATATCGATTTTGTAGGACTGCTCCGGGTCGGTCGAAACCATCATATCGAGCTTTTCTCCGGCGCTATAACTCTGTTTGGAGCAATACCCTTCTATCAGCGTGGTCCGGTGTTGGCTTTTGTCATGTCTTACGCGCGTTAGCTGCCAGTCCGTGGCTCCCGTTTTTTTGTTTTCAATAACGATCTGATTGGCTATCTCGGGATTTTTACCTGCATAGGTATGGCTGGAACCCAGGGATACGGAGATGCCGGTGCCGGTTCCGATCTTGATGGCGTCACGGCGTGTAAGAAGACTTTTATCTTTTTTAGTCATTGGAAATGCGTTCGGAATCAGTACTAAATTGGAAAAAAAGCTCCCAGGGGTAGTGCCAAAAGACTTTTGATGAGCCATATCTACTAGTGACTTCTCCCGGGCGACTAAACTGGCGGGTAAGTGCAAGCACAATCTCCATGTGCTATAAAGGCGCCCGGTTTGTTTCCGGACGCCTTATGGCTAATAGTTAAAAAGAGTCTTGGCGGAGTTCGGGAAGCGATTTGGTAAAACATCGCCTCCATCTCTTCATTGCCCAGCTTACCCATCAATTACTGAGCAGAAAGTTTTGTAATGATACCAGGCCCATAGTACAATACATAATATGTATCTGACGAAGCGGTGCTCAGCATGATATCTACCGGAGTGATCGCCGGAGCCAACAAGCTTTTGGTAGCATCTTCACCACTCGCAATGCGGCCACCTGCTGCCGTGAAGCCAAATTCCGTCACAATCAGCTGCCCATTGGGAGCAAAGATTAAATCTGTTAAGCCAGAAAAACCGGATTTATGTACGGTAGTTTCAACGGGCGACTTCGTGGTATTGACCTTATAAATTTGGGAGAGACCTGAAGGAAACGGAAATCCAACGAGTGTGGTGACATAAAAATTAGTACCATCATAAACGATTCCGGTGGGAACGGCATCAATAGTGGGCGGGCCTAATGGTGCTGCGGGATACGTCGGGTTGGCTACATCCGGGAAAACGGTATAAACACTCAGCGTTTTGGTGCCATTTTCACGGCGAATAATTGCGTTAGCACCTGCGTCCACAATGAACAGATCGCCATTTGGCCCAAAAGTCATATTGTATGGATTGGAATCCTTCGTGTCCGGTGCGTTGGGGTGAGCGTTTTTCACAAATGTACCTATGTCTTCGCTCTGTAGGCTGCTTGCCTGCATGGGTGGGGTTACGCCGGGAACAAATTTGGATATATCAGCGATATAAAGCTTGTCGTCAACGCCATGTAAAATGTATAGCATTCCATCCTTGTAAAGAAGGTGATTTAACCCTTCCGGAGAATTTTCCGGGCTCATGGCGGAAAGGAAACCTGTAATGACGGGGTAAGTTTTTCCGGAGGGAGTTACCACCGTTACCTGGCCGTCATTTCCTGTGCCCGAGCCAGCTTCTGTTACCCATATATTGCCATGCGGGTCGTCTGTCAGGCCAATGGGCGATTTGAGATCTTTGGCAAATGGGGCAGGGGCGGCAACGAATGTTTGCGGACTGGCAATCTTGTGATCCTGGATACAGCTAAGCACACTAAAAAGAAAGCCGCCAATGACCAGCATGGACCGTAGTAGGTAGTGGTGTTTCGTAATCATAATGAGTTGAGTTATTATTGAGGTTTAATTAGAATTAGATTTATGAATAAGAGGAATTTAATACAGGGTTAGCAGAATATCTTGTGCAAAGCTGGGTGTGTATGATTGTGAATTGAAGGTTCTACTCTTTTGAAAGCAAGGTATGTACAATTTGTTTGGGTTGATTAAGAGAATGTTGACTTTTTATTAACCGGTCAATAGCTTAGACTACTACGAAGTTGCCTGATACGGACTACTGGCGGGGGAAGTTTATTTTTGCCCCAAGTGCATAGTTAATGGAGGGTGAAAGTGTTTTATAGATTCCAATCAACTGATCCGGCACGGGAGCGATGTGTATCGCAAAGATTGCGTTTTAATCTATTTGCTGACGTTAAACATGTCTCCGGGTGAGGAAAGTTAATTGCCCATGGGTTCCATGCTTCCTGTGCGTATGGGGTGATCAGGGCCCTTAGGATATTCTGGTGACAAAAGAATTTGCCTTGCATCATGTTTTGATAAACATGATGCAAGGCAAATAGGTTGAAAGATCGAAATATTTCTATTTCGCCGAAGGCTTCAATATTGTATATTTCAAATTATCTATGGTAATCCCCGTAACGGATTTGATAGACAGTTTGGACATAGGACTCTCAGGAAAGAAAATATCGGTCATCACGGTTAGCCCGTTATCCGCAAAGAGCTCTATGGAGGCTAAATCGGCGATTAAGGTCAATGGAATAGTAGCTGCTGTTGCAAACCTTGGCGCTATGTGTTTTGCTCCAAAACCCTTTTCAAAGTCTATCTTCCCTGAATGGGAACGATCTATGTAAAATTGATTTTTGGCTTTATCGTATCCTACGAGGAGCTCGTTCCCCGCTTCGTTTGCCAGTACAATTGAAAAGTCAGCCGTGTTTTTGGTATCAAAATCTAACCGAAAAAGGCCGGTTTTGTTTTTTGCCTTATCAGTCAGATCCAATTGATTTTTCACTTTCATCTTTTTCAAAGAAAAACCTGTGGTATTCAGAATATCAAGTTCTTTTACAGGAACCGAAGTCATGTAAATTTCTTTTCCAACTGTTTGTAAACCCAATTCACGGGCAATGGTATTGGCACTTCGCCATGGATCCGTTGGAACCTGATTGGCGTATTGCCAGTTGCTCATCCAGCCCATCAGGATGTTACGGTTGCCAGTGTTGGAAAATGTAACCGCCGCATAATTGTCCGTTCCGTAATCCAGCCATTTGGTTTCTTTGGAGTTGGATGTGAAAGTTTTGCCGTCGAAGTCTCCCAAAAAATACTGCCCCGCGGAACCCTTATTCGGTCCGCCCGGATTGATGTTCACGATCAGTACCCAAATGTCTTTTCCTTCGTGTTTGATCGGAAACAGATCGGGACATTCCCATACACCCCCATGGCCACCTTCATTGGCACCGAAATCACTTTCGCGCGTCCATGATTTCAGGTCCGGCGAAGAATAAAATGTGATCCGGTCTTTTGTAGCCAAGGTCATGATCCATTTTTTTTGAGCTTCAAACCATCTCACTTTGGGATCGCGGAAATCACTTATGCCTGGATTTTTCAGAACAGGGTTTCCTTTATACTTCGTCCAGGTGTTGCCATCATCGAGGCTATAAGCAATACTTTGTGTTTCATGTTTGCCGGTTTTTTGCTTTTCCTGCACGGGATCGTGGTGTGTGAAAATGGCTACCAGCGCCCCTTCCCCAAAACCTGCCGTATTGTTTTTGTCCACCACAGCACTGCCTGAGAATATGTAACCCAGGCTATCCGGATACAGGGCAATCGGCTTCTCTTGCCACGAGATCATATCCCTGCTCGTAGCATGTCCCCAGTGCATGGGTCCCCATATCTTGTCATCCGGGTAGTACTGGTAGAATAGATGGTATATCCCGTTGTGATACACCATGCCGTTCGGGTCGTTCATCCAGTTGGCTCTGGGCGTAAAGTGAAACTGCGGACGGTATTTTTCCTTAAACTCCTGAGCCATAGCTCGCGATCCGGCCAATCCGGAAATAAGAAACAGGCAAATGATTATTTTTTTCATAGATAAGGTTTTTTTAGCTGTCGGCAATCGGCTCGGTCTGTCGCACGGTTGGTAATCGGCTTTTGGCGCCTGGCTAATTGCTGGCAGCCAATAGCTAAAAGCCAATTTAAAATCCCGGATTCTGCTTGTACAGTCCTTTTGTGAAATTGATCTCTTTCTGAGGTATAGGCAGATACTCGTCCCTTCCGGCCCTAAACCTGGCTCCGTTGAGGTGAGATCTGCGGGTTTTCTCTTTTGCAATATATGCGTTTAAGGTCGGCTCGGCAATTCCCCAGCGTACAAGGTCAAAAAAACGGGGGCTTTCCATGGCAAATTCCAGTCTTCTTTCCCATTGCAAAGCCTTTCTGGCAAAGTCCTGAGTCCAGTTGCCGGATGTATATGGTTTGATGAGATAGTTACTTGGATTGTTGCCATTGGCGAGTTTGGTACGGTTGGTACTTTTGGCCGCCCTTTCCCGAACCTGATTGATAAGTGGCATGGCTGCAGCCTGTTGGCCCAGTTCAATGTAAGCTTCTGCCTGAAACAACAGCACATCGGCATAACGAATGATGTCTATGTTTTTAGATGTTCCAATGAAGGGCCCTTCTTTTTTGTAACAACCGCAGTCGGCAAGTTGCTGTTCTTTCATGCTTTGAAAATAGCCATACACACCCGGATCACGTACCCAGCTGTTGCTGAAGGGCAAAGCAGCATTGTATTTGTAAGGGTGGCCATCGATCCCAATGGTATGATCCACACGCGGATCCACTGTGGCTGTTTTGAAGTCAATTTCTGTATTGTTGAACGTATCAAATTTGGGCAGCCCGTTGGCGTCTGTTCCAAATGCATTGGCCAGATTCTGCGTTGGCTGGTGAAATCCACAGCAACCATATTGCGGTGCGCCATGAGGGTAATTCAATCCGGTTACGGTGCTGATTCGTCCCAATGAAGTTCCGTCATTGATGGAGTATTGAATGGCGAATACCGATTCCGGTCCATTGTCAAACCCATCCAGAAAATTCTCAGCAAAATCGGGTTGCAGGCTATATTTTCCTGAACTGATCACCATTTGGGTCAAACCCACCACTTGCTGTAAGCGGGTTTTATTGATATTGGTTATTTTGTGCAGATCATTTTGCTCATAGGCCTGATACAGCCGTAACTTGGCCAGGTACGCAGCTGCCGAAAGTTTACTGGCACGACCTACCTGGGCTTGTGTTTCGGGCAGATTGTCCATCGCAAACTGGAAATCTTCGCCGATTTTATCCCAAAGCTGATCATTGGTAAATGCTACGTTAGAAGTTTTCAGAATGTCTTCACCAGATAGGTTCTCCGTGATGTAGGGAATTCTTTTGAAAAGCATTTTCATCATGAAGTGAGAATGACCTCTCAAAAAGCGCAATTCTCCAAGCCGGGTTTGCTTTAATGGATATTGTTCCTCCGAAAAAGTGCCTATCGTTTTGATGGCGAAATTGGCTCTGGAAATCGCTTTGTAGAAATTTTCCCAGGTATAGGGATGCATAAATCCGTCGCCTTGTTGTGCCTGTGTGAGATTATGCTGCTCATAAAAATTCACATCTGCCACATCCGCCACACCACCGCCGCCTTTGTGGGCGTCGTCGGAACGTACACTGCCGTACACCCACATGCTTGTCATCGGTCCGATCATTTCGTCATTGCCGATTCCGGCATAGGCTGCGGTTACGAGGGCTTCGGCATTTTCGGGAGTCGAAACATTGTCGGTAGATAAAGTGCCTTGTGGCTGATATTCAAGGAAATCGCTGCAAGAGGCAAAAAACAAGAGGCCTGTCAATAGCAGATTGGGTAATAGTATTTTCTTTTTCATGATCATTTGAATGTGAGATTTGGCCGAAAACCAGACAGAAATTGTTTAGAAATTAACATTGACGCCAAAAGTGAAAACCCTAGGTACCGGAATGACATTCACGTCGATTCGCTCAGGATCCGGACCTTTGAAGCTTTTGCTTTTGATCCAGAAAAGGTTTTCTGCCATCACGTAAAGTCTCAGTCTTTCCAGGCCCACCTTACCAATCGGCAAGTCTTTCAGGGTATATCCGGCCTGGATGTTTCGAAGTTTGAAGTAAGAGGTGTTCACATTGAAATAGTCAGAAGTCCTTGTTTCTCCATTGCCATCGGAAAGTGTGAGCGCAGGAATCCGGGAGCTGGTATTTCGTGGCGACCAGGCATCGAATACACCCGGGCCTACATTGTCACGGCCTCTGATAAAATCGTTGTAAAATGTGTAGGGATCAAATCCTGTTCTGCCTGCAATCCCGGATCCGAAGAGAGAAAAATCGAAGTTTTTGTAGCCAAGATCAACCCGTAAACTGTACTCAAGGCCGGGTAAAGAGGTTCCGAAAAATTCCTGATCCAATGTGTTGATCACTCCGTCCTTATTTAGGTCTACATAGCGTATCCGTCCCGGGCCAGCGCCAACCTGCGTGGCATGCGCATCTACTTCCGCCTGACTCTGAAACAAACCGTCTGTGCGGTATCCAAACAGATCCAGCTGTGAATGGCCAATGATGGTGGTGACCGCGTTTCCGGCAAATGCCGAACGAACTTCTTCAGGTAAAACCGTTATTTTATCTCTGAAACGCGCGAAGTTAGTGAATATGCTGTACGTGAAATCACCTTTCGGTTTGCCATAATAACCCAGAGAAAGTTCAAATCCCTTGTTGGTTTTGGTAGCTCCGTTGACGAATTTCAATTGTCCCTCGCCGACGGCAGCTGCCACCGGAGGTTTGATGAGAATGTCGCTGGTTTCGCGGGTAAAGTAGTCTAAGGAACCAACAATGCTTCCGTCAAACAAACCAAAATCGAGTCCCACATTTAGTTCGTTGGTTGTTTCCCATTTGAGCGCCAGGTTTGGAGCCTGAGTAGAAACGAAGCCGGAAGGCAGGTTTCCGGTATTGGTACCGTTGAGATCGTACGCTGTTCCAATGTTCCAATATTGATCAAAGAAAGAATTGTGACCGTTGGGAACCTGAGAAGCCCGGGTTCCGTAGCGTGGCTCAAACAGTCCGAACCGTGCCAGGTCACCAATATCCTGATTACCGACGCGTCCGGCTCCTGCTCTCAGTTTCAGGGTGGTGATGGCAGGAATATTTTGCATGAAAGCTTCTTTGTCGATCTTCCATCCGGCTGATACAGCGGGAAAAATACCGAAGCGGTTATCTGGCCCGAAGCGTGAGGATCCATCGCGGCGAAGCGTTACAGCGGCCAGATATTTATCCGAAAATGCGTAATCCACACGTGCAAACTGAGACATCAGACGGCTCCCTGTGGAGGTCCCAAAACTGTTGGCATTGCCTGATCCGGCGCTGAGTACAAAGAAATCTTCTGTCTGAACGGCAAAATTTTCTTTGTAAGCGATCACATCGTTAAGGTCATCTTTGATGGATTCAATTCCGGCCAGAAGCTTAAACTGGTGTTTGCCGGTTGTGAAATTGTAACGAGCCGTATTGGACCAGGTAAGGCTCAGAAACTTGTTGTTGTTGAGCGTGAGATTATTGAGTGAACGTGCAATAAATCCTTCTTGAAACGATTGTTCAATGTTTTTGTTGGCAAACCCGGCATTGTCCATCCCCAGAGAGGATCTGATGAACAGGTTATTAATCGGCTCTATTTCCGTGAATACGTTTCCGAATAGGAACGTCCTTTTGGTGTTGTCCCAGCGGTTGATGTACTGCATGTGCAAAGGATTGTTCCGGTCTGAATAACCTGAACCCACCGGACCAGCGAATTTGCCATCTAGTGTAGAGACGGGTATGGTTGGCGCCAGTGTAATGGCCAGTCCGGGGGTTGCCGCGCCTCCCAGGTCTGTAGCGATGAGGGTTTCTTTGGACGAAACCATCTGAGAATTTACGCCAAATTTAACACGGTCGTTTAAAATACTGGTCGCTGCATTAATGCGTCCCGAAATCCGGCTGTAATTGGTGTATTTAAGCATCCCGGAATTACTGATGTACCCCAGGTTGATCAGCAAGGAGGAATTTTTCGTTCCACCTGAAAGTGTGAGGTCATTGTTGCTTACATAGCCTGTTTTGTAAATTTCTTTTTGCCAGTCGGTATCTCCGGCTGGTGTGTTGGGGTCGCCACCTACCAGCGGTTTTACGCTTACGCTGTTCAGTACAGGATTGCTGAAATCCTTGTTCCAGTTAAAGTCGTAGATTTCACCATAACCCGATGCCGGATCCACACCATCGTTTACCGAAGCCTGCCAAAGTGCCCGTCCGCGATCCGCAGCATTGAGCATTTTAAAGCGCTGTGGTTTCTCTGATTGAGCGGAAATACTCGAATTGAACTGCACATTAATCTTTCCATTGGTATCGCCGCCGTTGTTGGTCGTGACAATGATCACACCGTTGGAGGCCCTGGACCCGTAAATAGACGAAGCTGAGGCATCCTTCAAGACCTGAACGGATTTGATAGCGCTTGCATTGAGACTCTGAAATACCTGTGAACGTTTGGTGGGAACTCCGTCGATCACGTAAAGCGGATCGGTATTTCCCAGCGTGTTCACTCCGCGGATCAGAATACGGCTGTTGTCACCTGAAGGCGTTCCTGTTTTTTCAACATACAATCCTGGAACGCGACCCTGTAATGCCTGCATGGGGTTTCCGGAACTTGTGTTTTTGATCGGTTCCAAATCCACCACCACCACAGCGCCGGTCAGATCTTCCTTGCGTGAACTCGTGTAGCCCACCACAACGACCTCATTCAGGCTTTTAGAGTCATATTCCAGTGCGACATCCACAACGGATCTGTTGTCCACAGTCACTTCTTTTGCTTGCATGCCTACATAAGAGAAAACAAGCGTAGCTGTGGATGCAACCAGGATCGAATATTTCCCGTCCACATCTGTTACAGCGCCCATGGTGGTGCCTTTTTCCAGAATACTCACTCCCGGAAGCGTTTCTCCGTCAGAGGCTTTAACGGTTCCTGTTACGGTAACCTTGGTTTGCGCCCATGCCACTTGCATGGAACATAAGATGGTGAGCACCATCATAAGTAGTCTTTTGTGCATCATCGTTTATTGTTTAATTGTGATAAATTGATCAAGTTCTGCTTCAGAGATTTTGGGTGTAGCGCCTGAGTAAGAGGCCACCAATGCACCTACGGCACAGGCTTTCTGAAGGGCCTGCGGGATGGAAGAGCCGGAAATGTATTCTTTCAGGAACATGGCCAGGAATGAGTCGCCGCTGCCGATGGTGTCCTGAACCTCCACCACATATCCGCCTTGTCTGTGAAATCCGTTACCGGATAAAACCACAGCGCCATCGGCTCCAAGTGTTACACAAACCAGTTTCAGGTGGAAGCGTTCGTAGAGGAATTTCATCTGCGTTTCTACTTCGGGCTGTATGCCAAACCAGCCGCAAACAGTATTGAGCTCCTGCTCATTTACTTTTACAATGTCGGCTTGCTGTAGAAGGAATTCAGTTGTGGCCCGGTCCAGATGCGGTGGCCGGATGTTTACGTCAAACACCTTCAACTTTGCTTCGTTCAGTAATTCAAAAAGTGCATTACGCGATTGTTCACTTCGGACCGAAAGTGTTCCGAAAACAAATACATCCGAATCCTTTACCAATAGTATGTTTTCAGGGGTAGTCTGTATGTAATCCCAGGCTACCGGTTGTACAATTTTGTAGGTAACTTCGGTTTTGTCGGTCAGGTTAACTTTTACAATTCCGGTGAGGTGCGTAATTCCGGTTTGTATGTAATCGGTGTTAAATTCCTGATTGGTAAGATATTCCATGAGCTCCACGCCCAGGTCGTCGTCACCAACGCGGCTAATGAATGCAGGGTTCATGCCAAAGTTTTTTAAGTGGATGGCGACATTCATGGGTGCTCCTCCCGGTTGTTTGCCAGAAGGCAGCATGTCCCAAAGCATTTCCCCGAAAACGGTTATTTTTGGTTTCATATAGATGGAGATAAGTAGTAGGGAAAAATTAATTGGTGCTATTTGTTATATATAACTAACTGAAAGTAAATTAGTTGAATATTATTCGGTGTTCACTTTTGGAGCTAACAGCTATTGGCTAACTCAGTGCAAAATCATGGTTTTGTCTATGCGTTCCAGCGAGGTTCCTTTGGTTTCAGGCATGATGCGCCACACGAAAATGAGCTGCAAAAACATCATGACTGCGAAGAAGGAAAAGGTGATTCCGCCACCCAGATATTCAGAGATGATGGGGAAAGAAAATGCGATGATGGCTGCCATGAACCAGTGGGTAAAACTTCCCAGTGCCTGACCCTGGGCACGTACTTCATTCGGGAAAATTTCGGAAATGAAGACCCAGATGACCGCACCCTGTGAGAATGCGAAAAATGCGATGTAGACGAATAGGAAAACAGGAACGCCTGTAAAATCCTGAATGAAAAATGCCCTTGCGACCAATCCCAGGGTGATGATGACACCCACAGAGCCGATCGCCATGAGCGTGCGCCTGCCAAAACGATCTATAAAGTTGATAGCCAGGAGGGTAAATGCAAAGTTCACGAAACCGATCCCGGCAGAGGATAAAAATGCAGCTTTGGCGCCCAGGCCTGTCATTTCAAAAATGCGTGGACTGTAATAAATGATGGCGTTGATGCCTGAAACCTGATTAAAAACGGCAAACAGAACGGCCAGCATGACCGGCGTTTTGTATTTGGCGGAAAACAGCCGGGCGGAGGGTTTGTCTTTGGCTTCGTCGTTGGCATTCAGGATGGCATGTAAGGTTTCTTCACTTGTGCCAGGGTCGATGATGTCCAGAATTTTTCTGGCCTGCTGCACATCACCTTTTTTCATAATGAGCCAGCGCGGACTTTCAGGAACGTATAAGATAGCCAGTAAGAAAACCAAAGAGGGCACAGCCTGTACACCCAGCATCCAGCGCCAGGCATTGTCGCCCAAATCCTGCATGAAGTAGTTGGAGAAATAGGCGATCAGTATCCCGAAGACCACATTGAACTGGAACAGCCCAACCATTTTTCCGCGTGATCTGGCCGGAGAAATTTCGGAGATGTACAGGGGAGCGGCAACCGAGGAAGCACCTACACCCAATCCACCAAAGAAACGAAAGAAGATGAAAACGTACCAGTCGGTTGCCAGCGCGGAGCCTAGTGAAGAAACAAGATACAGAATAGCGATCCAGAACAGGGTGGTCTTACGTCCCAGTTTGTCGGCCGGAATCCCGCCCAGCATGGCGCCAAGTACGGTGCCGATCAATGCGATGGAAACGGTGAATCCGTGCTCGACCGGTGACAAGTCCCACAAGTGCTGAATCGCTTTTTCTGCGCCTGAGATAACGGCCGTGTCGAATCCAAAAAGAAACCCGCCCAGCGCAACGACGATCGACCAAACTAATACCTTACTATTGTTCATGAGTAGTTCTGATTTTTTGTCAAAACTACCGCCACTTAGTACCCGGAATAACTAAATAATATCTCAAAAAAGTTAAACTTTGATACAGTGGTATTTTGGAGGTATAAAATTATGATAATCAGTGAATTAGCTCGGTGTTTACAATTTGATACATCAGCAGTCTTTCAATTTTGATACAAGCGATTTAAAAATTGTATCATTTGAGATAAGACACCGGTGTGTTAATTATAATAATTCGTGGAATATGTTAAATAAAAATAAGGTTACTTATGATTTTTTATATTCCATCGGGGTTTGATTATATTTTCCTTTAAATGCAGTGGAGAAATAGGTAGGAGAGGAGAAACCCACTTTATAGGCAATATCGGCTACCGTGAGATCGTCGCGTCGCAGGAGAAATTTGGCTTTATTGAGCCGAACCTGCTGCATGTATTCATTGACGCTCATCCCCAGTAGCGCTTTCACCTTCCGGTAAAGTTGCACCCGCGACATGCCCAGATCTTTACCTATATCTTCAACGCTTAGCTCGGAGTTGTCGTAGTGCTCCTCAATGTAAGCTGTGAACTGTGTGATGAATTTCTTGTCGAGTTTGTTGGGATTGGTGCCGGGTGAGGTGGGTAACTCGCTGGTGTAATGCTCCCGAAGTAATGAGCGGTTTTTGAGCAGCGTTTTGATCATTTCCTGCACATGCAACAAGTTGAACGGCTTGGTAATATAGGCATCCACGCCTGTTTGAATGCCTTCTATCTGCTGCTCGGTGGTGGTGCGGGCTGTGAGTAAAATGACCGGGATATGTGAGGTTCTGAAATCGGATTTCAATATGGAAGCAACACTTAAACCATCCTTTTTAGGTAGCATCACATCACATACGATCAGATCCGGAATGTGTTCGAACGCCAGCCGTAAACCTTCCTCACCGTCATTGGCAACAAATATCTGATAGCTCGTTTGTAACTTTTGCTCCAGAAGACGAACCAGATCATGGTTATCTTCAATAATCAAAACGGATTGTTCCCTGACTGCCATATCTCCAATTGCCGACAGATTTGCTGGTGCAATTTCCTCATTAAGTTCAAAATTCTGAACCATTGAAAAATCGTCAACCTGTTCATTTCTTAATTCGTCCGTCTGAAAATGGCTGTTGCCCAGTGGCAATTCTATGGTAAATGCAGTTTCTTTATTGGGTTGGCTGCGAACAGAAATGGTTCCTTGATGAAGAGAAATCAGTTCTTTGGAAAGGGCCAGTCCAAGCCCGCTACCGAGTGACTTGTAATTGCTTTCTGCCTGATAAAATACCTCAAAAACATGGGCCACCTCCGATTCGGTCATGCCGATGCCATTGTCTTCAACGGTAATCTCCACCTTATCAGGAGAAGTAGTTTTGAGATACAAATATACCCTTCCCTTATCAGGCGTAAATTTAAATGCGTTGGAAAGCAAATTGAAGATCACTTTGTCCAGCATCGTAGCATCAAACCATACCATCATTTCGGCTTCGGAAGTGATCAGTTGAAAGTCGATTTTGTGTTTGGAGGCAATTCTTTCAAATGCCACCATACTGTCCTTCACAAAAGCCACCAAATTGTGCTCGCCGGCGCGAACCTGCATGCGGTGACTGCCCAGTTTACGGAAATCCATCAGCTGGGTTACGAGCCGGAGCAGTCGCAAGGTGTTTTTTCTGATCAGGGAGAGTTCTTGTTTAATGAGTGGATCACGAATTTTTTCGCTCGCCAGAATGTCTTCGACCGGTGCCAGTATGAGGGTGAGCGGCGTGCGGAATTCGTGGGAAATGTTGGTGAAAAATTTAAGTTTGGCCTCATTTTCAATTTCAGCACTTTGCGCAAGTTGTTCGATCTGGTTTTTCTGGTCTGATATTTCATGGTTCTGAACTTCCAGTCGGCGGTTGATTTTCCTGTTTTCCCGTAAAGAATAAAAGGAAATTGCCCCGAAGATAAGTGCCAGAGCGAGGGTGATGGAAACGGTGTAAATAACAATACTTTGATTTTCGGAGATAGCCCGCTGCTCTTCAATCTTCTCCTGACGGCGCTCAATGTCTTGTTCCTGTGCAACCAGTTTTTCGCTCTGTAACTTCATGATCCTTACATTGGTAGAATCAATCATTGTGATCTGAAGCCTGTTTTCTCTTTTGAAGGGCTTTTTTTGCAGGATGGCAATGGCCGTTCGGATGGCTTCTTCACCGCCTGTAGGATATAAAATGGTGGCATTCAAAATGCCCTTATCCACCAGATCAATGCCTCCATTGGCTCCGGTAAGGCCATCGACACCGATTAAACGAATCTTCTTTTCCAGGCCTAAATTTTTGCAGACCTTAAAGGCGGCGAGCGCTCGGCGGTCATTCTGGCAAAAAATGACGTCAATATCTGTGTTGGTTTTCAGGAGCTTTGTCAACGGCCCTTCAAACGAGTATTTATCCCAATCGCCATCCAATTTCGCAACCAGATGAATGCCGGGAAAGCGGCTGATGTTTTCCATAAATCCTTTGTGACGGTCTATGTCAGCCGAGGAACCTGGTTTTTCACTGATCTCAATCACCTTTCCGTTTCCTTTTAGAAGGGTGTTGCTGTAAGCCCCGGCGATTTGTCCGACCTCTACATTGTTGGCGCCAACATAAGCCGTGTACTGATCAGAGTTGGTACGCCGATCCAGAATGATGACCGGTATGCCATTTTGATACGCTTTTTCTACAACGGGTGTAATCGGCTCGGCTTCATTGGGAGAGACGATCAGCAGATCAACATTTTGCTTGATAAGCTCCTCGATTTGTGTAATCTGCTTTTCACTTTGGCCACCGGCATCCGTCATGACGAAATTAATCTCTGGACTGAAAGACAGCTCCCGGTACATACTTTCCTGCATCGTTTTCCGCCAATTGTCGGCACCTGTGCATTGAGAAAAGCCAATGGTATACTGTTTCGACTCTTTCTTAGAGCAGGCTGTCAGGAGAAATAAAAGCAGAAAAGGAACGGGGAAGTATTTCAATTTTTTCAGCTATTTATACTATTTTCTTGATTGGGTCAAATGTATTACAAATGCGTTTGAAAAAAATGAATATGGTTAACTTATCTTGCGAATGGCTAGGTGGCATTACACTTGTTAAAGATCCGGTTGAAATCAATCGCAATCAGGATTTGTAAATATAACCAAAACGCCAGCCTCTGAAGGAGACCGGCGTTTTGAATGCATTAATCTTTGGATATTAGCTCCAAATTAGCTTATTGCTTATCCCACCAAACACGTGTTTTGAAGTTGTCCGCTCCCTGACGTGTAACAGCAGCATTGTAATTTTCAGCGTTCAATACAGGTTCATCCTCCGGATAACGCAATCTGCGGGGATAGGTGCCATCTGTTTCGTTACCCAGGAAGTAATTGATGGGTGTGAGCTTAGGATATCCCGAACGACGCACGTTGGCGAAAGCCTCGAGACCGTTCAGGAAGCAAGCCGCCCAGTATTGTGTATTGATCTGCTCGTATGCTTTTTCCTTATCGGCAACACCGACGAATGGGTTAGCAGTCAGGTACGTAGTGATTTCAGCGTCTGTGATCACAGCGGTAGCCTCATACTTGGCCAGGTTTTTCATGGCGGCAGTCACACCATTTTTATAGTTGGCAGCCGCATCGCCGGTGATCCATCCACGCACGGTTGCTTCTGCCAGCATAAACTGTACTTCACCGTAGGTGATAAGCATTCTGGGACCGTCGATTTTAGCATAAACGTCCCGGTTAACACCTGAATACTGATGCTGGTCTTTGCTGTTGTCCCAACTTGGATCCGTTTTGATGGTTGTCAGGTTGAAACCATTCGGCATACCTTTTTGAATCGTAGGGTCGGTATTTTTGGTAGCAGCCTGAGCCGGGTTGGAGTAAACAGCCACGGTATATTTGAGCCTTGGATCATTGTTGGATTTCAGAAAATTGAAGTAAGTCGCACTGATTTTTCCTGGTGCAGGGCCGGATACTGCCAATGTCCAGCTTACATCATTCGTCAGATCCGTTTGTGCTCCGGTTTTGTCAGGGAATCTCACAAAAGCATTGTCGTCAACCGAAGTGAATAAACCACCCGCAACAGCTTTTTTTACCCAAGCTTCCGCCGTTGCCGGTTCCACTTTTTGCAGACGCATACCCAGACGGAGCATCATCGAGTAGCCAAATTTTTTCCATTTGGCTACATCACCATTGTAAATAATGTCGGCCGTAACGGCGCCCTTTGCTGCGTCAAGTTTTGCCGTAGCGTCTTCGAGCTCGGCAAGCATACTGTAATAAACATCCTTTTGTGAGTCATATTTGGGCTTGAAATTCTGCGCGTAGTAGCCTTGATTGGCCTCCGAATAGGGAACATCACCATACATATCTGTCAGCCGATGGTATATCACTGTTTTCCATATCCTGGCCATGTTGTACAGATTGCTCAGCTCCGGTTTGTCCTTGGATAGCACCAATACATCTTCAAGCAGTTTACTTCCTCCAGTACCGGCATTGAATGTGTTTTTCCACAGATTCTCACTACCTCCTTTGTTATAGACGTATTTGTCGCCAAAGAAATCGAATGTTCCTGCATCACTCAATGTTGAAAAATGTTGCACAAATGGCTCGGCATAATGCAAAGCGGCTCCATTGTCGCCTCTTGAAGAAAAAAGCTGAGAGGATGTAAACAGGTATGCGGGGTTGAACCGGTCTGCCGTGGCGGCATTGGGATCCTTGTTCAGTTCTTCAAAATCGCCGTCACAACCAGTCATGAATACCATGCTGCCTGCAAATAATAGGCTTAATATTTTTTTCATTTCAAATAAATTTTATCCGTTCCTGATTAGAATTTCAAATTCACATTAAAACCAAAGCTTCGGGTTGGCGGAAGCTGGGTTGATTCGATTCCCTGGTCGTTACCTGCTGACAAGTTCGTTTCCGGATCTATGCCCGGCGTGTGTTTCATCAGGATCGCAAGGTTTCTTCCCACAGCTGAAATGCTTGCTGCTTTGATAAATCCGACTTTTTCATAGAATGCCCTTGGGAAATTATAGGTCAGGGATATGTAACGAAGCTTGATAAAGCTGGCGTTGTAGAGGTAATCATCAATGGCGTCACGACGTCTTACAATGATATCCCGGTTGTTGACCTGCGCAGCAGTTACCAGCACCTTGTTTTCTTCCCCGCTTTCAGTTACCCCTGGCAGTATTACACCATTTTCTCTGCCCAGCAGTGAGCGGTACGACATGCCTCGGTGTTCCAGATTGTAGTTGGTGTTGGAGTAGATCAAGCCACCGAACTTGCCATCCACTTGTGCAGAAAGCGTGAATGACTTATAATTGAACGTATTGGTGATACCGGTTGTCCAGCGCTGAATACCTGATCCAAAAGCTTTCACGTCGGAAGGTACAATCGGAAGCCCTTTTGCATCCATGATATCCCGGCCCTGTGCGTCGCGTTTGATGGTACGTCCGACAATCTGTGAATATTCTTCACCTACAATATGCTTGATGAAAACCTTCGTTGCTGTTGCCAGCTGAAGCTCTTTGCTTGTATTGGAAATTGCCAGGATTTTACTCTTGTTGTAAGCAGCGTTCAACGTGATGTCCCAACTGAAATCTTTCTTTGTGATTGGTCTTAGGGTAAACAATGCTTCCACACCCCGGTTACGCAGGGAACCCACCGTTACCACTGCGGCGTTGTAACCTGTCACCGAACTTATACTTTCCTGGGTAATATCATTATTAGTAATCCTGTTATAACCCGCAAGATCAAGACCTACTTTGTTGTTGAACAAGCGAAGATCCAAACCTGCCTCGAACTCATTTACGCTCAACGGGCGCAGGTTTCTGTTTGGCATCACAGGCTGGTTGATGGTGCCCAGAGGTTTGCCCTCGTAGCTATAAGGAAGCACACCGTAGGTCAGATTGAGCTGATAAGGGTCTGTATCACCACCCACAGATGCGTACGACATTCTGAATTTTCCGAAACTAATCGCTTTGGGCAGGTCAAATGCATCAGAGAATACATAACTAACACTGGCCGACGGGTAGAAATAATTGTTTGATTCAGGACTCAGCGTAGAAAACCAGTCGTTCCGGCCTGTCACGTTCAAAAACAGATAGTTTCTGAATGCCAGCTCGGCTGTACCAAACAGGGAGTTGATTTTTTTGTCTGTCGTGGTGGTAAAGGTATTGCGAACCGAAGTGTTATTGATCACATGCAGACGGGGCGTGATGATGCCAGAGCCACTGAGGTTAGTGCCCGAGCTATGCTGAGACATCAGGTTGCCACCCAGGTTTACGGTCAGGTTCAGTTCCTTGTTCAGCGCCTTGTTCATCCCCAACATACCTTCAAAATTCCTCTCGTAAAAAAGGGTATTGATCTGGTCGATCTGGCCATTGGGGCGGTATCCTGTACCCTCTGGGACGATCTTATTCTGTTGTAAAGAAAAATAGTCCTGTCCTGCTTTAGCTTGAGCAAATAACCAATCGGTGATGTTCCAGCGAGCATTCACCGCAGCGATAAACCGGTCTTTCTGGGATTTGTTTTTGATCTGATTCAGCGCATAATAGGGATTCGTGGCTCCCCGGTCAGTACCTAATACCTTTTCGGCATATGTAATGGGGTCGTATCCAGGAGCAAGAGAACTGGTAGGCATGTTGCTGTTTACAAACAGGATGGTTCCAACGCTGTTTGCATTATTGCTTTCCAATACATAACGGTTGTCTACTTCTTCATTGATGTAGTCCACGTTGGCGCTGATGGAGATGTTCTTGGTCGCATTCTGGTTGATGCTCAAGCTGATGTTATCTCTACGCATTTTTGCATTAGGCACGATGCCCTTGTTCCGCATGTCGGTGATAGCCACCCTGAAATTACCTTTGTCTCCACCGCCGGTAAAGGCCACGTTGTGGGAGGAGGTATTACCTACACCATAGAAATCTTTTAACACCTGATCTTTTACATAAGAGTAGGGCCTTTCCACGCCATCCAACTGAACCACCATGGAGCCGTCATACTTACCTCCCCAGTGGTTTTGGCCGTGAGCCGCAGCGATACCTACTCCAGATGGTTTCACCCCATTGTATCCCTGCCCCCATTCCTTCTGAATTTCCCACAAAAAGAATGGTACCTCCCAGGTGTTGTTGGTGTTGTATTCTATACCAATACCTTTGTTGCCTTTACCCGATTTGGTAGTGATAATGATGGCGCCATTCTTTGCGCGCGAACCGTATAAGGCCGCTGCTGCCGCACCTTTCAGTACCGTCATGTCTTCCACATCGTCTGGGTTGATGCTCGAAATGTTGTCACCCCAGTCCGGGTTATCACCGCTGCTTTTCCCAAAGTTGGTATTGTTCATGGGTAAGCCGTTTATGATAAATAAGGGTGCATTGTCCCCTTTAATTGAGGTGTTACCGCGAAGGGTTATACGTGTTGCGCCGGCTGGCCCAGCCGAGGAGCCCGATACGTTCAAACCCGCAACCTTTCCAGCCAGAGAAGCCGCCACGTTGGTTTCCCGGGTTTTGGTAAACAAGCCCCCGTCCACTTTTGTTACAGAATAACCTACCGCCTTGACTTCCTTCTTGATACCCAAAGCGGTTACGACCACCTCGTTGAGCGATTTGCTGTCGATCAGCAGTTTTACCGTCAGGTTTGAGCTGTTACCTACGGTAATTTCCTGCGCCTGGTATCCTACAAACGAGAATACAAGCACAGAGGATGCATCGGCTACGTTGATGCTGAAGGCACCTTCGGCGTCGGTACTGGTGCCTTGTTGGGTGCCTTTTACCAACACATTTACCCCGGCCAGGGCAGCACCCTGGTCATCGGTTACTTTTCCTTTTACAGTTTCCAGCACGGTGGAAGTTTTATTGGTGCGGATTTCCGGACCAAGTGGCGCAGCCTGAACGGAGACCGTCACGACTGCCATGGCAATTAACAGGCTACAACGTGTGCTAAACAGCGCAAAACGTGTGCCCCTGGTTGATAAAAATTTTCGTTTCATGCAACAGAAATGGGTTTAAGGTTAATTTAATCTTTCGCACATTTATCTTCTGCGCCAGGCCAGAAGTGCGGAAAGCGATAATTCATGTACGCCGGTTGATACATTATGGGCCTTCGATAAATTCTATAAAAGAAAAATAAATTGCTAAAAGCTTGTAGGGTAGAAAACGTCGAATAGCTGACATACAGGAATAAGAATATTTAACCGCTATTCTGGCTTTTTTGATAGGGGTTGCTCTTGAAAAAATTAAAAACTACTTTACGCAAATGCGGTGTTAAAGCGGGAAATTTTCGCTCGAATATTTCTGTGAAAATCGTAGGGATAGGAAGTGGAAAAAGTTCACTTCCGCTGAGTAAATGCTTATTTGGTTTATAGATGAATAGCGAAATCTGCCCCAGCTGAAATTACAAAAAAAGAGGCCGTCTCAAAAGTATTGAGGCGGTCTTTTCGGTTTTTTACCGAATTTGATTGATATATTTTTTCAGGAACGATGAAGTCGGGTTTTTTAGACCATTTTCTCGAAGAGACGCGATTTTCCGGGCATTTTAGGCCGCTTTCTTTCTTATATTTTGAGCTATTGCAATCAAACCCCACTCTATTGCAACTTTTTCGTTACCACGGAGCATAAATCTTCGGAACCGATGGTTCTCTTTGATGTTTCCGAAGATGGGCTCAACATCATGACATCGCTTCTTCCGATGGGCAATTCCATCTTCGCTGTTGAGTAGATTGTGAGCTTGCTTTTTTTGACGTTCTAGCTCCACGTTTACCTGAATAATTCTGTCGCCTTTTGACTTATGACAGGCTCCGTTTAATGGGCAAGCGTGACAATTCTTAGCCTGGTATTTTCTGGATGTTTGTATAAAGCCAGTGCTGGTTCTTCTGTGGCTATCACCGATATAATTCATTTGCTGACCCATGGGGCAGATATAGCAATCGCTCTTTTCATTGTAAAACAGCTTGTTTGCACTGAATGGATGCTTTTTGTTAAAGTTTGAGCTTTGCTGTTTGTCAAACATGCCATACTTCACATAAGCAGTAACCCCTTTGCTTTCTAGCAAGGTATAATTCTCTTGTGACCCATATCCAGCATCTGCTGTAACCGTTTTGGGGGCAACTCCAAAGCTTTTTTCATGCTGTGCGATATGATCCGTGAATGTAGTGGTGTCGGTCGGATTGGGGTGTATTGTATAATTGACGATGTATTGATTGGAGCTTGATATTTGCACGTTGAAGGCCGGTTTTAAGGTACCGTTGCGCATATGATCCTCCTTTAGTCTCATAAAGGTAGCGTCGGGATCCGTCTTACTGAAGCTGTTTCGATCTCCTAAAATTGCCTCCTGTGCTTCATAACGGGCAATATTAGTAGGATAGTTTTTGGTAACATAGTTAAGTTTTGCTTTTAACTTTTTGTCGATATTTTCCTTTTTGCCTAGTACTTCATTGAGCTTATTGACTGTGTCTTGTACCTTTTCTTTATCAATGGTAGTAAAATCAGGTGGATCTGGAAGATCATCTCCATCATTAAGACTCTGGGCATATTCCCAGATCTGGGTCAGCTGCTTCTTCATTTTCTCCTTATTGCTCAGGATCGCTTTTTTCCAGACAAAGGTGTATCGGTTGGCGTTGGCCTCGATTTTGGTGCCATCAGTATATACTTCCTCAATACTTAGAAGCCCTTCCTGAGCTAATAACAGGACCACTTCCTCGAATATACTTCGCAAAGCATCTTTCAATCGCACCCCTCTGAATCTGTTGATAGTGTTATGATCAGGGAAGTTCATGCCACTCACCCACATAAAGTAAACGCTCTCTTTACAGGCGGCCTCTAATTTCCTACTTGAATAAATATTGCTCACATAGCCGTAAACCAGCACCTTGAGTAGCATCTGAGGATGATAACTTGAAGTTCCTTTTGTTTGATACGCTGCATTAAGCGGTGCGATATTTATCCTGTTAATCACATCGTTGACAACACGAACAGGATGATCCTTTGGAACTAATTCTTCTAAACTTGGGGGGAGCAGCATAATCTGCTGCTGATCGTAACGCTTGAAAGTAGGCCGTTTTGATGACATATCTCCGTTATTTTCTATACCTAAAGATAAGAAAATCAAGCGAGTATGCAAAAGATTGTTTGCGTAAAAAATAGAAAATTTATACCTCTCAAAAAATAAAGAGACTGCCTTTTTGAGACAGCCTCTTCCCCATTATTAGTTTCTTTTATTTGCTCAATACCCGGATCGCTATTCTACGGTTCTGCGCCCGGCCTTCTTCCGTATCATTGGATGCAACAGGATGTTCCTTGCCGTAACCTTCTGCTTCGATGCGGTTGCTTGTTATACCTTCTGAGACGATCGCAGCCTTTACCGCATCGGCACGGGTCTGTGACAATTTGAGGTTCAGGGCTGCATCACCGGTATTGTCTGTGTATCCGCCGATTTTTAATGTGGCTTTTGGAAACGCTTTCAAGATTTCAGCGATATTTTTCGTTTGAACCAGCGACTCCTGACTCAGTTTGGCGCTTCCTGTTTCAAAATTGATACGGTCGAAATTGAACCAGGTTGTCTTATCTACCGGCTTGTTGCTGTCTTCGATAAAGGTTACCAGATTGTTTTCGATCCCAAACTCGGGAATGTCCAGTTCCACTCCGTTTGGCAATTTTCTTTTGAAGAATTTGCCCAAAGCAGCAAGACCTGCGTCAATTTTACTGGCCGTAGAATCCACGATTTCTGAAATGGAAGATTCGGCAGAATCCAGCGCCACCGATGTTTCGTTAACGTGTGTTGTATCTTCTTTCTTACAGGTTTTTAACCCCCACAGGATACCCATGAGTATCAGTACGCCGATCAGCCATGGAAGCCAGCCAGGCATTCCGCTTTCATCTTTTTCTTCCCATTCGCGGGTTACCTTCGTTTCAGTTCCTTTGAAATCGCCCAGATCTGTAAAGTTGAGTGCACTTGACAACCCGGAAGGTAATGCCCCAAGTACGGAATCCTTTTGCCCCATGAGCAGGCTGGTGAGTCCTGACAGTCCCAGGCCGGTAGATTTGAAATGTTTACCAATGACGCTGAGCAGGATGGGGGCGGCAATACTCAGAAGAGATGATACCGATGATTTTTTAGCACCGCTTTGTGCTGCAATAGCCGAAGTGATTCCGCCTGTTCTGTTTCCAAACAGGCGTGGTAACAGTTGAGACCCAACAGACATAAGGTCCTGAGATTTTTCCGGATTATTCAACAGATCTGGTAAATTATCCAGGATATTTTCTTCTTTGTTGTCCCTGAGTAGGCCGAAAATTTCACTTGCGCCACCCGTTGTGGAGGCTTTGTCCATAATACCCCCCAGCAGCGATGGAAGGATTCCGCCCAATGCACTTTGCACGTTCGATGGGTTTTCACCAACAAAACTTGCCAGTTTTGCAACGGTGGCAGGTGAGAAATACGTTTTGGCAAGATCCAGAATGTTAACCGACATAGTTCGTTTTTGTTTATTGGAAGTTATAATTTCTTCCATTGGACGCAAAGGTTCGATTAGGTAACGGGAGTATGCTTTTTCATTTTTTATAATTGGTAAGTACTTCTGTTCGTGTAAGGTTTTAAAACTGACTTTTTTTAGGCCACGGGTGGTGTAGGTGAATGGCAATTTTATGTCCAGCGCCGGACATCTTGTGTTCGCTATCGAACGGTATGGACACCAGCTCAGAGAGGGTATCATTTCCTTTGCCATTGATGTAAACGGGTGCCACGGTAAACGGCCTGGCAGAAACATACTGCCCGGCCTGGCTGCCTGCCCAGTTGATATCATTGGCTGGGCTTTGTACAAAACGGACCGTGGGTGTAGAGCTACCGCTCTGCCATTTTTTAGACCCATCTTCAAACAAGATTTCTACCCTTTTACCCTCCGGTACATTCAGGCTATGGTTGCCCTGTGCATCAGATTGGGTTTGGGCGATGAGTTCCATTTTACCTGCATCCGACATGCCATAGGCTTTGATGGTGATATTGGGAATGGACTGCTGCTTGCCATCCTCATCATACACTTTTCCCGTGATTTGGCCTATGGCCATGCCGGGCAACAACAGGCTTAGCCAGGACATGTAATAGGTTTGTAAAATTCTTTGCGTGAGTCTGTGTTTTATGCTTGAATAGTATTTTTTTTCTATTTGTTCGTCTTGAATCGTTTCTAGTTTAATGCTATATGACACGACAGTGAAATCAATCTTTATGGTTTAAGTGATTTTGACAGTCGTTTGGTTTTTCAATTTGATTCTAATTTATAACATTCTGATAATGAGTATATATTCAGTGCTAGTATAGGGTCTGTGAGGACACAGACCACGGTTGAGCGACTCACTCCATGCAGGAAGATGCTGGCAAATGGCCACCAGTATAGTCTTATTAGCCTCGTACATCCATCCTGGCCATGTGTCAATCATTTCTCAGGAGTGAAAGAGGAATACGAATCATGAAAGTAAAAGGTTCTCACTGCCTTCCCTGGTATCACTTGCGTTATAAAAGATCGATAACCTCCCAATATTGTGTGGTTGTCGATTGCAGCTGTATCGAATCTCTCAATGGAGCCTTTATAATTATTTTGCCATATTTTGTAATTTATGACAGTGTCTTTCATGATTTCTGATTCTTGTCTGTATTCGTAAACAACATTTCTTTTTGATGTCCAAACATTGCTCCAAATATCTAAATCAGGATTTCCAATTCTTTCAAACATGAATAATGTATCTGAATCACGGATACTTAATTTTTTTATTTTTTTGAGAAATACTTCGCGACCTCCATAAGCTCTAATGGCAAAACTTCTATTCTTGCCTTGTGCGACAAGTATTTTTTTTGAAATTTTTGTGTTAAAGTCAAAAGTACTAGACACTCTACAACCCAATAGAGATATAAAAATCATTACTAATAGAGCCCTCATTACTATCTGTACTTTATTGGTTTAAAAAACATGCTATTACCTTTTCTATCAATTATAGCAGAATTGCTAGCCGGACGTTTAATACCGGTGGAAACATCAACTCCATAGTGAGTTCTTAATGGCAAACCATTTTCTCCTCTGAATTGATTTTCTCTATGAGTTGAATATTTCTCAGCTTCCTCGTAGCCATTCCATGTTGTATTTCTATTCAATGTTCCTTTAAGATGATCTTCCGAATGGGCCATTTCATGCCCCAAACTAATAAACGTTGGAGCTTTTGCCATCCCATTTGTGCCGCCCTCTGTTGGGATATCAGTATTGCTATTTGGGTTGAAACCAATCGTTTTCGTTGCGTCGTCATAAACATTCTTACCATTGGCAATTGAAACTACCTGTGAATCTTTCGAAAGAAAATCTATCATACCTCTCCCCTCAGTTCCCAAACCTAATTTACCAAGAGCACTAGAAACTTGATCGACGAATTTATCCCCTCCCTGGTATACAGTTCCGTCAGATTTATAGAAACCATATCCACCTGAGTTTGTATATCCATAACTTAGTGTTACCTGTTGATTATTAGCATCATAGTACGACTTTCATCCACATATTTTATAGGATTGTCCCCGGCATACTGATATGGGGAGTACTCCAAATATTTTTCGCTAAATCTATCCACGACCATCCATCTCCCTATGGTTGCGTCATACTGCCTAGCACTATAATCCAGAAATCCAGTCTCAGGCTGCTTTTCCTTGCCATTGTAAAGATACTTATTACTCCCCGCCGTTTTCGGAATCGCCAACCCAAAAGGAAAATATTCCGTCTCCTGCACTACGGTTCCAGCCTCATTCATCACCATGCGGGTGTTACCCAGGTGGTCTTTCAGATAATACTCAAAGGTAAAATCATTGCCATTGTTGGTTACATTGATCTGCCCCTCTTCGGTGCGGTCCGTCGTAACGGCAATGCGGGTGAGGAGATTTGCGTTGTTGTACTCAAAGCCCGGGTGGCCGGCCCCGCCCGCGTATTTGGTGTTGTCTAGCCCGTTCTCCATTTTTAGTTTGGATCCGGCACCATCGTAATTATAACGCATGGTTTTGCCGTTCACACCCACCTGGCGCACCAGGTTGAGGTGGTTGTATTTGATGCCGTCGGTACCAATGCCCCGGTTGGCGTCGCGGGTGGCGTTGCCAGCTCCATCGTAGGAAAAGTCGTCACCCTCACCGGAGTTGCCATTGTTAAAGCCAGTGCCGTCGCCACTGGCATCGGTCACTTTAGTGAGCTGGTTGCCATTGTAACTGTAGCTGAGGTTGTCCTTTAGGGTTCCATCAAACTTTCTGCTCAGGCCGGTGATGTTCCCGTTTTTCCGGGGTCGCGAACGACTCGTACCCAGCTATTACCTCCTCATTGGTGTTGCCCTCTATCCCCACACCATTGAGCAGTCTGTTTGCACCGTCGTAGACAAACTTGTAGCCCACCCACGCCCCGGCACTTCGCCGCCAGAGCATTTCGGCTATGTTGCCATTGAACTGGGCGCCGGTATTGACCGGATTGGTGTACTTCAACTCCACACCAAAATTATCCCCGGCGCCGGTCTTGCCCGTCACTTTGCTCATCCAGCTAGGCGGGGTATGGCGGCACAATGTAAATGGGAGTAAATGGATTGAAAGAATAACGTTGTTGATTTTACCACACCGTTCCGTCACGTCCGACTTCGGACGGACAGTGTTCGCTATCGAACGATAAATGACTTACGATGACCTGTCAATGGCCTAAGGAGGTGTTATCAGGTTATTGGCAGGGAATTTGCACAGTAAAACTAAAAAATTGTCATATTTATCAGGATTCAGGAATAGTGCTCTATCCGGATTTTTATTCAATTAAACCTAATCCTACCATGATGATGCTCCGCTATGACATGCTTCGGAATTATCTTAAAACAACCGGGCGTCATTTGCTCAAAGACCGTCAGTTTACGCTGCTGAATCTGATCGGTCTTTCGACGGGGTTGGTCTGTGCGTTACTCATTAGCATTTGGGTGTTGGACGAACTCGGTTTTGACAAATTTCACAAAAAGCACGATCAGCTTTATGAAGTGATGATCCACGAAAAAAGCGGAGACCGGATCGTCACTTCCAACAGTACCGGCGACCGTGTTGGCGAAACGCTTTTCAAAGAACTGCCGGATGTTGAAAAGGCCGTTACCACCACCCCCTCGATCTGGTTCCAGAAATTTAGTCTTTCCGTAGAAAACAAGCCGGTAAGTGCAGGTGGTAACTTCGTGAGCCAGGATTATTTCAATATATTTTCCTATCCTTTGATTCGGGGAAACACGGAAAAAGTGCTTGCTGACCAGAATGCCATCGCTATTTCGGATAAACTTGCCAGGCAGCTATTTCACTCGCCCGGGCAGGCTATGGGAAAAGTGGTTGAATGGAAATGGCAGGCATATTCCGGGAAGTGCCTGGTAACCGGCGTTTTTAAAGATTTCCCTTTCAATTCTTCTCAGCAGTACGATTTTCTTTTGTCACTCGATGCCTGGAACCAGATCGTGCCCAAGGGTGACGGTCTCAGCAGCAGCGGGCCATTCAATAATTTTATTGTAGTCAAAGAGGGGACAAATATGGAAGTCCTCAACCAAAAAGTGGCTTCCCTGACCCGAACCGCATTCAAGGACACAACATCTACCTTGTTTTTGAGGAAATATTCCGACGCCTATTTGTATGCTAAATACGAAAACGGGGTCCAAACAGGCGGTAAAATCAGCTACGTGCGCTTATTTGCCGGAATTGCAATCATCATTCTGGTCATTGCCAGCATCAATTTCATGAATCTTTCGACTGCACGGGCTTCCATGCGTATGCGTGAAGTGGGTGTCCGGAAAGCACTTGGAGCGGGTAAATCCACACTGGTTTTTCAATTCCTGGGGGAATCGTTGCTTATGGCATTCTTTGCCTTGCTGATCGCCACGTTGGTAATCCTGCTGATTCTTCCGGAATTCAACGCGATGACCGGCAAAAATCTATCCTTACGTCTGGATGTGAAGCTTATCCTGATGATTCTGGCGGCCGCAATGACCACCGGCTTGGTAGCGGGAAGTTACCCTGCCTTTCACCTTTCCCGTTTCAATCCGGCGTTTTCGCTCAAAGGGGGTATGGCCAGTTCGTTTGGTGAACTTCTGGTCAGGAAGGGTTTGGTGGTGTTTCAATTCACTGTCTCCGTGATTTTGATCGTTTCCGTCCTGGTTTTGTATCGTCAGATCCGTTACGTTCAGGACAAAAATCTTGGATATGACAAGGAAAATATCATCTATTTTGAAATGGATGGAAGGGTTGCAGAGCAGTCGGAATCCTTTCTGGCGCAGCTGAAAACAGTTGCTGGGGTGGTGAATGCATCCAGTATCCAGCAGAAAATCATCCTTCCCGCTATGTTACCGGGCACGGGCACAGGTGTGCGTTGGGAAGGGAAAAATACAGACGACAAAATCCGGTTTCACCGCATGCCTGTCAATTACGATCTGATCGAAACCATTGGTATCAAAATGGCTGAGGGACGTAGTTTTTCGCGGAGTTATGGTGCGGAAACTTCCAGCATTATTCTCAACCAGGCTGCCGTGAAAGCGATGGAGCTTCGCGAGCCGATCGGTAAAAGGGTGATGATCGGAGGGCAGGAGCGGCAGGTGGTGGGTGTAACGGAGAATTTTCATTTCAACTCGCTGCATGAGGAGATCCGGCCGTTTATTTTGTATTTATCTCCGGCCGAAACCATGCTGGTGATGGCGAAAATTGGTGCGGGACAAGAAAAAGAAACGATCAGACGGGTAGAGGATTTTTATAAGAAATTCAATCCTGGTTATTCCTTTGATTATCAGTTTCTGGATCAGGCCTATCAGGCACAGTACAAGTCGGAAAAGCTGGTGGGTGAGCTGGCCGGATATTTCGCATTTCTTGCCATTGTCATTTCTTGTCTGGGGTTGTTTGGCCTGACTGCTTTTACCGCAGAGCGCCGCAAAAAAGAAATCGGCGTGCGAAAAGTATTGGGTGCCACGGTAGCCAATGTGGTGGCTCTGCTCACAAAGGATTTTTTGTTACTTGTATTGATAGCGATAGTCATTGCTTTTCCGGTATCCTGGTGGCTTATGGAGCAATGGCTTCAAAATTTTGCCTACCACATATCAGTCGGGGTAAGCGTGTTTGCCCTTACCGGTTTCCTTATCCTGCTGATCACCTTGGTCACCATAGGCTATGAATCGGTAAAAGCTGCGCTGACGAATCCGACGAAATCTTTGGGAGCGGATTGAAGCGGGGCGCTCCCCGGTTTGGGTCTTCACAAACGGGTATTTGCTATCCTTAAAACCGTATCTTATCAGGCTGGAATTGGCAAACGGGCTTCAGGTGTTAACGCACATTCATGGGCCGATTTGTTTGGATATTCGTAATCACGGATATTTAATTTTTGTATTCCAGTATATCCCCTGGCTGGCAGTCCAGTTCTTTGCAGAGTGCTTCCAAAGTGGAAAATCGGATTGCTTTCGCCTTGCCATTTTTCAATATGGAAATATTGGCCATCGTAATGCCTACCTTTTCCGACAGCTCAGTTACTGACATTTTTCTTTTTGCCAACATCACGTCCACGTTAATAATTATTGGCATACTCAGATTGTTAGTTGGTTTTCCTCAGAAAGTTCGGTGCCCTCTTTAAATATTTCAGCCATAATAAAGGACAGCAGCATCAAAAGGAGTGGGGTGATTCTTAAATAGAATGTACGCTGATTCATAAAATCCGTACTTACAAAAGAGAAAGCCGATAAAATGCATATGAACAAAAGCCACAAACCTATTTTTCTGAATGCTTCTACATTCGAACTTCTGAAAGTGCCGGTAAAATGAACAGAACGAATTACCGATAAAAAGGCTTTGATACTCAAAAAAGTGAACGTCAAAATGGCGCCAATCTGCAGGTAATTGAAGTACAATGAGGCCGTTGTCAACTGTTCTAAACAAACCATGTTTCCATCAAGAGAACTTGCATCGCCCCAATTTTCTGCCTGGGAAACGTAAAATATTGTCCCTTCGGGTTTAATAATCGAAAACTTTTTACCGGCATAACTTTCAGGACTAACCTGAACATGAATGAAGATAAAGGTCATGCCTAGAAAAAACAGGATGTTAAAAATCAGCAATAACCGTCCGGACAGCGACGCCAGGTGAAGCAGGGTGTTTCTTTTCATTGCAAATGCTGTTTGAAGTACGTTGTAAACATACAAACTATTGGCTAATTATCAATATTTATTTATTGATAAACAATAAATAAATATTCTTAGTCATTATATTTCTCAGTCTGGAACTTCACAGCTGAAAATCTCATGGGCGCATTTTGAAGAAAATTGTTTTTTTGAATTTAAAAATCAAGTGCAAATACTCAATAGTTACTTGATGACGTAGTAGGACAAAATGAGTTGACTTGTTCTTCGTTTTTGGGGCCACGAACTACGGCGAGGTGGTTAACCTAGAACGAACAGAAGTGCCGAAATAACCGGTAATCATCATCTCATTCCAGGTATTTCCTTGAAAATATAGTAATAGGATGTATCATTGAGAACTCTTTGTGATGTTATATACGGTATGTTCAGAATCTCCATTGGTGGATAATAATCAATATACTCAAACTCGGGTTGAAGCAGTTTTTGTCTTTTCAAAGTTATTGCCCTTAACACACCATTTTTTAAGATACTTATCTGTCCGTCAGATCCGGAAAATCGGGCTCTTCTCATCAACTCGGTGAATTCACTGTGAGCGCCTGCACCTCCGTGTCTGTATAAGCTGCCGATCGTTTGGAGCGTCTTTGACCTGATGTTTTCTACGAGCAGTTTGTTTTCAAACCCTACTATGGTATCACCTATTTCGATGTCCTTGCTGGCGACCAATTCCGCTTTGTGTGTGATTTTGGGTAAGGAATCATTGTTAAATAGGATTCCGGAACCATTGAATCGAAAGGATTCGTGAAAATATAATAGTGACTTTTTCTGCATCTTTCCCAGATATGCGGTATTATTCGGAAAGTCGAAGGTTACGGTTTCAAAACGTTTGAGAAAATCCAATCCAACAAGATGCATCAGATTTTTTCTAGAGTGGAAATGGATAATCTCCCTTTTTAGCTTATAACCTGTAAAGCAAACATCCACAATTTTTTGCGCATAATTAATAATTGCTGGTAATCCGGGTTCATCTCGGTAGGTTGTACTCTCATCGTAGCCCTGCCAGTGAATCAGATTCTTTTTCATCGCTTTGTCAGCAGTATTTGAATTGACGCTGGCGAACATATCGTAGCCTGTATCAATCAGGAAGATTGTCTTTATTCCGTCCACATCGAGCTCAATACAAGGTGTATTTTTTAGACCCAGAATCTGTATTTTTTTCAGCTGATGTACATTGTCGACGGCATTATCACGTGTCAGTTCAATCTCCTGCTTTTTGAAATTTAGTGTTATTGTAAAATATTGCAAGAAGTCCATTCCAAGGATTCCGTCATTTCTTGGTTTTTTAGAATAAGTTTGTATGAACTTGTGGCCGATCAGATCAAAAGAACCCAACGACATGGTATCAATTATCACGTTGTTTTCAGCATAGACAGAACCCTTGGAATCTGTTATCTGCGAGGTGCGATTATTTCTGGTTCCCGGCACATACTGCTGCAGGAGGCTTCTCTGTGATCCGGTATCGATGATCAGATTGTATTTTTTGCCTTTGACAATTGCGGGAATTTCAATAAACCCATGATCGTTGAATCTGAATTTGAAAACGTAGCTATTGCTGCGGAAATTGATCGTGCTTCTGGGGGCCCGGCAATATCTGTTGAGGATCGCAACTCCAACAAATAGGAATAGAAATACGCAGAATATGAAAATTATTTTCCTTCTCAAGGTAAGTTTAAGATGTTTGCTCCCAAAGTGTGCTTAGCAAAAGAGCAATTTGCATCTTTGCCTGACGGTTTCGCTGTACATACCTGTTTAGATATTGTTCGATGGACTCTATACGGTATGGTTCCCCTTGTCAAAGGAGCGGGTAAGGGAAAAATACTTGATTCTTGAATTTAGGGCTGATAGGTACCACCCATACCATATCCATTTACAGATCTGGATAGGCTTCCTGGAAGAATTAAAAATGAATGGTGTCTTCGGGTTGAATGGGTGCTGTAGGGGAGCGGTGTTGGTTTCTTTTTTGGCTTCATGCTAATCATAGTCAGTATAGCAGGTTTAGGTACGGCTTTACCTTTATATCGGGCGGCAGGTGTTGCCACGCATCTTTTTGACAATAAATGACGACTCAGTCAACGGTTATGACCAAGAAAACACTTCTGCTATTTATTTTCTTAAGCTATTCACTAGCGTCTCTGGCTCAGAAAAGAGGTTCGCTGGAAAATACTGTGATCACCTCCGAAAAAGGTGAAATCCGTGTGCAAACCGGTGAAAATGGGGAGTTAAAAATAAACGTAGAGCCAAAGGATATTACCAAATTTAAAGCGGCCGGGTTGGTCCGGTATGGCGATTTTGGGGCAAAAGGGGATGGGGAAACCGATGACATAGATGCTATCGCCGCCACCCACGCCTTTGCCAACCTGCATGGGCTTCGGGTGAAGGCCGATGACAAAGCCAGGTATTATATCGGTGGCAAGGAGCGAACCGCAGTCATCCGTACCGACACAGATTTTGGAAAAGCGGCTTTCATGATTGACGATACCGAGGTGCAAAATCGCAATGCATCCGTTTTTACGGTCAGTTCAGGTCTCCAATCGTTTAAACTGGAAAAAATAACCTCACTTAAGCGTAACCAGGAAAAAATTGAGGCCCCTCTTCCCGGTCCTTGCCTGATCACGGTTACGAATGCAAACGTAAAGCAATACATCCGGTATGGACTGAATCAGAACAACGGATCTTCGCAGACGGATATTTTTGTGGTCGACAAAAACGGGAATGTGGACATGAAGGCGCCGATCATTTGGGATTTCGACCAGATTACCGACATCACTGCGCTCCCCATTGATGAGAAGGAGCTCAGGATCACCGGCGGACGTTTTACGACCATTGCCAACAAAGCAGAATCAAAGTACACCTATTACAGCCGCAATATTTCGATCCGGCGGTCGCATGTGCTGGTTGAAGGATTAGAGCACCGCATTACCGGCGAAGGCGACCACGGTGCACCCTATGGGGGGTTCATCACGATCGGTGACTGCGCCAATGTCACGGTGAAAAATACCATCCTGACCGGCCACAAGACCTACAGCACCATTGGCGCTGCCAATAAGCCTGTCACGATGGGTACTTACGATTTGTCGGCCAACCGTGCCATTAATGTTTCTTTTGTCAATTGTACACAGACCAACGACATCAACGACAACACGTACTGGGGCATTCTGGGCTCTAATTTTTGTAAAAATATGCTTTATGACCGTTGTGTCTTATCCCGGTTTGATGCCCACCAGGGTGTTGCCAATGCAACCATTCGCAATTCTACACTCGGACACATGGGTATCAATGCGATTGGCAGCGGACTCTTGCTGATAGAGAATTCGACTATCCGCGGAAGGAGTATTGTTAACCTGCGCTCCGACTACGGCAGTACCTGGCAGGGAGAGGTCATTATCCGCAATTGTGTGCTGGTGCCGGCGGGCGGCAAACCCACCAGTCCGGCTTTGATCAGCGGCTCATATTCGGGTCAGCATGATTTTGGCTACACCTGTTACATGCCCGAACGGATCACCATTGAAAACCTCCGCATCGACGATTCCAAACATCCCGAAAACTACAAGGGGCCAGCCATTTTCACCAATTTCAATCCGGAAATGCGTGACGATTCTTACAAGGAAAAATTCCCTTATGTTAAAACAAAGGAGGTTATACTCAGAAATGTGACAACAGCCAGTGGCAAACCACTCAGAACGAGCGATAATCTGTATATGTTTAAGGATGTGCAGGTGAAGTGAGGTAAAAGGTGGATGGATGAAGGGGGGGAAGGGGTGCGGGCGATATTAATCGGGGTTTTGCAGCAAAGGGACTCAAAGCGAGAAAATTTTGCGGATATCACCGTTTCCATTTTCCGGTTAGCCACAGTCGAATTTTGCACAACCAGATGGCCAAAGTAGAATATGACGCGATTGTTGTAGGTTCGGGTCCCAACGGGCTGGCGGCTGCCATCACGCTGAGGCGGGCCGGGCTGTATGTTCTTCTATTGGAAGGAAAGGGCGAGCTCGGTGGTGGTATGCGCTCTGCGGAACTGACACTACCCGGTTTTGTTCATGACGTATGTTCAGCGGTGCACCCCATGGTGACTTTGTCTCCATTTTTTAAGAGTTTGCCACTGACGGATTTTGGACTGGAAATGATCAATCCTGCAATTGCTGCGGCACATCCTTTCGATGATGGCACATCGGGAGTGCTTCACCACTCATTATCAGAAACGGCTGATGCCCTCGGAGCAGACCGCGATGCTTATCTCCGTATCATGGAATCGACGGTGAGGAATCTCCCGAAATTGTTACCGGATCTGCTTGGCCCGTTTCCGTATCCGCGACACCCCATTGCTCTGGCCCAATTTGGTGTAAAGGCACTGACATCAGCGAGCTGGCTCGGAGATCGTTTTGGAACTAAAAAGGCCCGGGGCTTATGGGCAGGCATGGCGGCTCATTCCATGCAACCCCTCACCAACCTGGCGACATCGGCCTTCGGTATGATGCTCATGTCAGCAGCTCACGTGGGTCATTGGCCCATCCCCAAAGGAGGATCACAGTCGATTGCCAACGCATTGGTTTCGTATTTTTTATCCATAGGCGGTCAAATTGAAACAAATCATTTTGTCAGGTCTCTCGACGAGCTGCCAAAGGCGCAAGCTATATTACTGGACGTTACACCGAGACAGCTTCTGGAAATAGCGGGTGATAAGCTAAGTGTAGCCTATGCCAGAAAGCTTCAAAAATACCGGTATGGCATGGGTGTTTTTAAGATAGACTGGGCACTTTGTGAGCCAATCCCATTTGCCAACGCCGATTGTAAAAAAGCCGGTACCGTTCACCTGGGCAACACCCTGGAAGAAATCGAATATTCTGAAAAAATTACGTCGAAGGGCAAGCATTCAGAAAAGCCATTTGTTTTGCTCACACAGCCCAGTGTATTTGACGGTTCCAGAGCACCAGCGGGTAAGCACACGGCATGGGCCTATTGCCATGTGCCCAACGGCTCTCATGAGGATATGACTGCTGCCATTGAAAGTCAGGTGGAGCGGTTTGCTCCCGGATTCAGAGATATTATAATGGCACGAAACACCATGAATACCAGTGAGATGCAAGCATATAATCCCAATTACGTGGGTGGTGACATCAACGGAGGGATCCAGGATATACGGCAGCTTTATACTAGGCCAGTGATGAGCCTATCTCCCTATCGCACCTCGATGAAAGGGATGTATATTTGTTCGTCAGCGACACCTCCCGGTGGTGGCGTTCATGGCATGTGTGGCTATCATGCTGCCAAGCGCGCTTTAAAGGATGTTTTTGGTCAAAAATGATTCATATAGGTTGACCTTATTAATGAAGTAGTTGCGGATTTCAGGGGCCTGGTTTATCCGTATTGGCGACAAAAGAAAAGCGCATTTGGCTGCGCTTTTCTAATTTCAACCAAAGGTGATCAGCCTAGTTTCCAGCTGGGTCGTTCAAAGTGGCAGGTATATCCGCCTGGATTTTTCTGTAAATAGTCCTGGTGCTCTGCTTCGGCATTCCAAAAATCTGTGGCAGGCACCACCTCGGTCACAATTTTGCCAGGCCATACCCCGGATGCTTCCATTTCTGTGATCAGTGTGTTTGCAACGTCACGCTGGGTTTCATCGATGTAGAAAATGGCGGAGCGGTAGGAAGCGCCAATGTCATTTCCCTGCCGGTTACGCGTAGTAGGGTCGTGAATCTGGAAGAAATATTCAAGAAGTGAACGATAGCTTAACTGGGCAGGGTCAAAAACGATCTCGATACCCTCTGCGTGTGTTCCGTGATTCCGATAAGTTGCATGAGGAACATCGCCCCCGGTATATCCAACCACCGTGCTGATAACACCCGGCTGGTGCCTGATCAGTTCTTCTACCCCCCAAAAGCAACCGCCTGCCAAAATGGCTTTTTCAGTACTCATATGGTTTATTTTAATGTGATAAGGTAATAGTACAAATTTTATGCCTTGAATTTAAATTTGGCTTCACTATGTTAACCCCCGGTTGGTTTACAGCATATATGTATGCGGTACCTAATTGACTACACATATAATACTTTGCCAAGCTAAAAATCAGAAAATCTCCTTCTTATCTTTACACCGGGCTGCTCGTGTTTAATTGCTAAATTGTTCGATGGTTCAATTGTTGCGCTTTTTGTGGCTAATGTCTATGGCGTAATTATTTGACTATGAATTCTCGTGGCAGGTCGCCGTTTAAGTACCTGTTACTTTTACACCTGGACACTCGCAAAATCAGTTTCGCCCACAAGTCCGTGAACAGTTTAAGGAGAAGAACGTTGAACAGACCTTTGAAAATACTTTTGTCGCCGTTGGATTGGGGATTGGGCCATGCCACCAGGTGCATACCAATCATCCGGTATTTACTCGAAAAACAATGTGAGGTGACAATCGCTGCTGAAGGTGCTACCGCCTTGCTTTTAAAGGACAATTTCCCCGCGTTAACCATCCTGCCTGTTCAGGGGTATAAAATACGATACAGCTCCAGTGCTTCCCGTTTTACTTTTAAAATACTGATCCAGATCCCCAAAATTTTAAGAGCAATAAAAAATGAAAGGAAATGGCTGTCTAAGGTGCAGGAGCAGTATGGATTCGACCTGGTTATTTCCGATAACCGGTATGGTCTTAAAATAAGTGGGCTCGCGTCGGTCATCATGACCCATCAGTTGCAGATTCAATCGGGTGCAGGTGCTCTGGTGGATCGATTCCTTTTGCGCGCTCATTACCGGATTTTAGAACGGTTTGATCAATGCTGGGTTGTGGATCATGAGGGCCCTAATCACATGGGTGGAAAACTGTCTCATCCCAACCAAAAACCATCCAATGCCCGCTACATAGGACTACTTTCGCAACTGACTTTCCAGTTGCCGAAACCAAACCTGGCAGGAAATGAAGTGCTGATACTCTTGTCGGGGCCCGAACCACAACGAAGCCTGCTTGAGCAGAAAATCCTTTCCCAGATTCCCGAAAATACGTCTTACCGGTATACGGTCGTTGGCGGAAATCCAGCGGGGGGGGTGCCTGAAAAGCTTCCCGCTGGTGTTGAATACTATACGCATCAGGACGCAGCCCAACTCCAGGAATTAATGCTCCGGACAGCTTTGGTCGTGTGCCGGAGTGGTTATTCAACCCTGATGGATCTGGCAGTAATGGGAAAAAAGGCCTTGCTTATCCCTACGCCGGGTCAGTCGGAGCAGGAATATCTGGCCCTCGATTTGTCTAAAAAAGGCATGTTTCTTTCAAAAAACCAAGACGCGCTGGACCTGGAAAAGGATCTTGCAGCTGCTGTAAAATGTTCAGGATTTCCGGCATTTTCCGGCGATTTGCAGCATCAAAAAATGAAAACTTCCGTGGATAAAATACTTGAGGTGTTACCTGGTAACCTCTAATTGGCCTGAGGGGCCAGTCAGAGTAGGTTCTGGGCTGAACTTTTCAATTTGCTCAACAAACATGGCCTCGCCGTTTTTGTACCAGTTTTTAAATTTTTCCGACTGATCCTTGTGATGGGGCAGGTAGGATAGGAGCAGAGATAAATTGAACTTATCACTCCGGATACCTGCGCCGGAAATAACGCCGTCGATGGCGTTACACTGCTGCTCGAAATGGTTGGGTACCGGAACCATCATGACAGGTTTGCCCAGATACATGGCTTCACATACCGACTCAAATCCCGCCGTTGTGACAAGTGCTTTACATGACGATAGCATGTTTAAATATTTGGCACTGTCGATCCGGTGAAAGGTCAGGGTTTCGTCATAATTTAAAACATTTGCTGCATTGGCATTATCCCAAAAGCAGTGCAGTTTGACTTCCGGGTGCTCCTGATGCCATGCAATTATTTCCCGGCTCAGGCTATGATGCGTCATATATACCAGCAAAAAGTCGCCGGTGGTAGGGATCAGTTGAGTCACTTCGCGCCTTAACAGAGGGGGGACAACTTCCATTTTTAGGTTTTGCAATGTTTCGAATCTCCTGAAAGATAAAGCAAGACGTTGAGCGGAAAGCCATGAAGTCGCTTTTGAATTCAGATTGATCAGCATACGGTTCAGGCGATTTTTGTCCGGGAAAGTGAAGCTGGGATGAAGCAGCAAATACTGGTGGGCCACGCAGATCATCGGTATTTTGGACCGGAAAATCACATTATAAATCCCTCCATACGTTTCATAGAAGCTGATAATGAGGTCGGGTTGGATCTCCGTGATGGTTTTGTGAAGATGCCGCAAAGCGCCGATGTAGCGAGGTAAACCCGTGATGAGCGCAGTAAGCGTACGCATCAGGTGCATCCCTTTGCCTTGGGTACTGTAGATGATCTGGGGTGCATTGAAATGATGCA
Source organism: Dyadobacter sp. 32 (assembly GCF_902506755.1). Taxonomy (GTDB): domain Bacteria; phylum Bacteroidota; class Bacteroidia; order Cytophagales; family Spirosomataceae; genus Dyadobacter. The sequence continues at coordinate 6,753,298 of NZ_LR735258.1, forward strand.
CCGGTGCCTGAATCTGTTCTGTAAAAAAGGACGGAATATTACGGTCAACAGCGGTTCCCACGAGAGCTGCGACTACTTCATGGTTTGTTTTTTGCAGTATTTGACGTAATGCAATGGCCTGTGTCAAATGACCGCGGCCTTCTCCCTGAACTAAAAATAAAATCCGCATATCAAAGTGAGTCGTTTTCTCTTCTCACAAATATGATCTTCTATTATTAACTGGGTGTTGCCGTTGGGTTATGGGTTTGTTAAATTATTGTTCCAGAGGGTTTGATTTCGTGAATTGCTGTTTCAAGGTAACAGGCAGGGGCTCAGCATTCAGCAGTCGGGCAAACCACTTCCCTGAATTTTTGATGGTGCGTTTCTGTGTATTGAAGTCCACATGAACAATGCCAAACCTGGCAGCGTAGCCCTCCGCCCACTCGAAATTATCCATCAACGACCAGGCAAAATAGCCTTTTACCTTTACGCCTTCCCGTTTTGCCTGTAACACTTTTTGTAAATATTCCCTGAAAAACTCCAGCCGCTCCTGGTCATCAACTACCCCATCCACGCAGTGATCCTCAAAAAATGCACCATTTTCGGAAATGATAATGTCTCTGATTCCCGAATACGCTGAGAATTGTTTGAGTATTTCCCACATACCGTCGGGAGAAATTTCCCATCCGCTGGCAGTCCGGCGAACACCTCTCTGCACTGGGGTGACTTCCTTTAGCCATAGTACCGGCTTTAAATAGGAATGCCTTACTACGACGGGAAAATAGTTCTGCAGTCCGATGAAATCAAAATCGAACCGCAGCTTTTCACGATCCGCTGGCAGCGCGTATTTTTCGATATTAGACAAAAAAGGAAAGGCGTCCACAGGATATCCCAAGCCGAGAAGGGGTTCAATGAAAAGACGGTTCATCAGTGCATCGGCACGGGCAGCTGCTTTAATATCTCTGGTTTGTTGTGAAAATGGTTCGATGCTGGAACAGGATATGGCCGTACCAATGTAGGCGTTGGGAACATTCTCCCTGATTATTCTACCTCCCTCTGCCTGGCAAAGCGCCAGGTGGTGTACCACAGGCAGGAAATTAAGGATTCCCTTTCTGCCAGGTGCATGCAAGCCCGAAGTGTAACCGAGGCCGGCCACTGCCATGGGTTCGTTCAGGACGATCCAGTTTTTAACACGATCGCCAAATTCGGTGGCGCAAAGCCTGGCGTACTCCCCAAACCAGGTAACGATTTGCCGGTTTTTCCATCCGCCTTGATCTTCCAGCGCCTGAGGCAGATCCCAGTGGTACAAGGTGATCCAGGGTGTAATATTCCTTTCCAGGCATGCATCGATCAGCTTGTTGTAAAAGTCGATGCCTTTCTGATTTTTCTGACCCGCGCCAGAGGGTAATATCCGGGACCAGGATATCGAAAACCGGAATTCTGTGAAGCCAAGTTCCGATACCAGGTCCAGGTCAGTTTGGTATAAATTATAAAAATCACAGCTGATGCTTGCGTGATCTGCGTTTTTGATCTTTCCGGCTCTGGTCGTAAAAGTATCCCAAATGGAGGGGCCTCTGCCGTCTTCAGTTACAGCTCCTTCAACCTGAAAAGATGCCGTAGCTGTTCCCCACCTGAAATCATCGCCAAAGTCACTTTTCGTTATCTCCTGGTTAGCGGCTAAATCTTCTTTTCTTTTCATTCCGGAATCGGACAACATACTTTTGCTGGTACATATCGTTGGACAAAAGTAGCAGATTTCTCATAAGGTGAAGTGCAGGGGTGAGAAGTAGATGTAGAAATTAGGATAAGCTCAGTGCTGAGAAATTGGGTAGATGTACCTTGCTACAATGCCGGGGAGGCTTCGGGAAAGCAGGAGCGCCTGCGGTAACGTTCCAGATAAACGTTGCTCAGGATAAGCAGCACGAGTCCCGTACCAAACTGCAGGTATGTAAAATGCTTGAGGACATTGATCCAGCTGATGTCTTTCATGAAAAACTCTTTATAAAGCAGTAAACCTACACTGCCCAGATAACCAATGCTTTCGCACATGTAAACAAAATAACCCGCATTCGCCTTGATTCTGAAAAGGGCGATCATGCGGTCGAACAGCACACTTTGAAGTACAGTGTAACATAAAAACATGCCCAGTCCAACCAGCAGCATCCAGTAAAAGCCGTCTATCATGTTGGTTTGAAACAAAAACGTAGCCAATCCGGTGATGGTAATGCCGGCGATGAGAATCAGGTTGGTGAGTCGGAAACCGATTAGGTTATCCTTTACAAAGGCAAGATTCCCGATGACAATCAGCACGATGATCCCGGTGATCAGTTCGGTGCTGGAAAGCACACTGCTTTGCCAGTTGGCATCCAGTTCATTCCATATTTCAATGGTGAAATTATCCCTTAAATCGCGCCCTATAACCAGGGTGGCGTAGCAGATAATGAGGCAGATTACCGGTATGCCCAGGTCTTTCATCACACGCTGCTTGTCTGATTTGGACATCGGGTTTCGCTCCGACCTTTGATTGATGTCCTCCAGAGTGGGAGCGGGAATGACGGACAGCATCCATACAAACATCAAAAAAAGCGGTAGAAACAGCAGGCCCATTAAAGCCGGCATCCAGAATTCCGAAACGCCAGGCAACAGTGTATGCACTTCAATATACGTGGTTTTAAGGATACCGGAGGCGACCACTACGCTGATGTTGAGCCCCATGGCCAACATTTCGGTAAATCGCCTTCCCTCGAGAAAGCTGAACACCACCCCGTATACCATTCCCAGTGGCAGCCCATTGATAAACAGGAAAATAAAATTATAGGGAAAAGGGACCAGTCCGAAAAACAATAGTGCTACTTCCGCAATGAGAATAAGGGTAACGATGAGTGTAATCCGGGAGCCGGGCTTTAATTCTGAAATCACCTTGACGCCAACGAATTTAGAAAGCGTATACCCCGCCACCTGGGCGATGATCAGGATGGTTTTGTACCCCACCTCACCCATCTGGAGCCCGGTATACAAGCCCGAGTTGAATGGCTTCCTGAAAGCATACATGCAGAAGTAGGCCCCGAAGGAGGCAATGACAGCCCAGGCAATAAAAAGCGAATTGGATCGGGAAAGTGCCTCTTTGAGTCGCATATTTTAGCTGTTAGATGGTTGCCCTTGAATGTGGTCAATGAGCATGAGAAGCTATTTCAATGGCAGCTTCCAGGATCTTTAATGCCTCGGTGAGCTCTTCCCGGCTGATGATTAAGGGGGGCGACAATTGAATTACATTCCCCTGCGAAACCTTGAAACTCATTCCGTTTTTGAGGCATTCGTACATAACCATTTCGGATTCTTTAACCGCTTTTTCCTTGGTATTGCGGTCTTTGACAAGCTCTACGCCCCAGAGTAAACCTATTCCCCTTACGTCTCCAATTAAGGGGAATTTATCCTTCAGGCCATGTAAAGCTTCTGACATGAAAGCTTCGTCGTCCTGTACCTTTTGCAGTAAATGATGTTGCTCCATGTACTCCAGCATGGCCAGAGCGGCCACACTTCCGAGCGGACTTTTTTCATGCGTAAAATGTCCAAGGGAAATCTCACCCGCTATATTGTACCCCTCACGTGCCACTATGGCCGCCATGGGCATCACACCCCCGCCAAGCCCTTTTCCCAGGCAGATGATATCCGGTTCGATGCCATAATGTTCAAAGGCAAACATCTTACCGGTACGTCCGAAGGCAATGGGGATCTCATCCAGAATTAAAAGTACCTTATGTTTCGTGCAAATTTCTCTCACACGATTCCAATAAGCCTGTGAGGGGATCTGTACATCTGTATTGCGGATGGTTTCAATCATAAACGCACCAATATCACCTTCCTTTTCAATGACATATTCCAGATAATCGGCGTAAGGCAAGTCGCCCTGCTGTGCTGACGCAAACGGCCCGCGGTAGGTCATCGGTGGGGGTATACGTTCCACACCCGGCATGAGCGGTCCCATGTCTTTTCGGAAATCTTGCTCACCTCCAACCGAAATGGCATCCATGGAAGCACCATGGAAGGAGTCCCATAAGGAAATGATCTTGTGCTTTCCGGTTACCACACGGGCCAGCTTAAGAGCCATACTGATTGCGGAAGTACCGCCAGGAGCAAATAGTACCCGGTTGAGGTCACCAGGCAGCAGTTCTCCCAATTTCTTTGCAAGTTCCACCGCGGGCACGTTGGTGAAGCGACGTGGCGAAAACGGAAGGATATCCAGTTGTTCTTTAATCTTACCAATTACAAAAGGATGGCGATAGCCCAGCTGATGCACGTTATTCCCATGAAAATCCATGTAACGTTTGCCGCTGAGGTCGGTCAGGTAAATGCCATCACAGGAAGCCAGCACATCAAGGCATGGTGTAGAGAGTGCCTGGTGCAGAAAATGTTCCGCATCTTCTTTTAAATAAGCCTGTGTATCCGTATCGTTGATCACCGCATACCAGTTACGCCGTGCTTCCGAAAGATTAATATCTCCTTCTGTTCTGTTATGATTTTCTGTCATGGAAGTGCTAAGGGTTGACTATTTCTGCTTCTTGCTACCCGGTCAATCTGTAATCGGGTTTATTTGATAAAGAGCTTGTCGGCTGGTATCAGCTGCTTGGTAAGCCCGGGTCCTTTATAGAATACATCCAGCCAGAAACCACCTCCGTTGTTATAATAGGCCACCCGTATCGGATGCCGGCCGGCAGTAAGTTCAACGGATCCGGCACTTTCCTTCACACCATGGTTTCCGTCGTTATTTACAATTTGTTTTTCGTTGATATACAATTTGCTGCCATCATCCGAAGCCGTGGAAAATGTATACTTGCCTGGCTTGTCGATCACAAGAAAGCCTTCGAATTGCAGGGCAAAGCTGCTATTATCCTGAGGTAGCAGCTTATTCATCTGATCCAGGTCTATGTTGAATTCGGGACTGATCCAGGTTGAAGCCTTTTTCAAATCGCCAAACTGGGGTAGTTTTTGCAAATTTTGGCCGGGATAAAAACTGGTGGACAATCCATTTCCCTGCCCCGATTTAACAACCCTGAAATAGGCTGTCGAGAGCATGCTGGCTGTGCCTTTTTCGTCAAATGATTTTGCCTTGACTACTGTTGTTTGGCTGAGGGTAAACGGTTCACGGTAAACGGGTGAGGTGGGTTGGGGGCTACTTCCATCCAGTGTATACCGTATCACGCCTTTGCTTTCCGAAGAGGCTATTTTAACCGACGGTATTTGATCCACATACAAACCCCCGGCCTGCTGATACAATTTTCGTTCGGGATAAATAATCGGCGCAGGAGTGGTTTTTTCGCCCAGCCATAAATTTGCTGGTTCTGTAAGTCCTTCAAAAGCAGGCTTTGCGGGACGGCCTGTCCAGGCGTAGGGCGGCGTGATATTCAGTGCAAATGCAATGGTAGCGGCCAGGTCGTAGGTGTATACCTGTTGTTGGATCTGGTAGCCTTTTTTAATGCCTTTGCCAAAAAAAACACCTGCAATTTCCGCTTCCTGAGGTGTAGCGCCGCCATGACCGAAGCCTATGCCGCCATGATCTGCCCATAAAATCACCAGGGTATTCTTTTCAATTCCCGCCTCTTTTATCCCTGTAAGAATTTTTCCGATCAGCGAGTCGGTTTTGACAACCGAGGCGTAGTATTCGGCGGTGCCGTGGCCGCCATGGTGACCGGCATGGTCCACGTGGTCAAGGTGCAGGAAGCCCAGCGTGGGCTTTTTTTCTTTGACATAGCGAATGAAATCGGTAGTGGTGCTATCTTCCGTTTTAAAATGCTTGTCGTAATTCATTGCATTTTTTTGAAACAGTCTCCCGAATCCTCCCCAGTGGTATACCGCTCCGATTTCGGCATTGGGTTTCTGCTGGCGTAAAACGCTGAAAATGGTGGGGAAGCGCCCGTCCGACTCCTGTACAATGGGAGGTAAGGTGTGGTCATCAATTTCCCAGTCGTTATCGATAATACCATGCTGTTCGGGGCCGGCGCCCATGATCATGGAGCCCCAGTTCTGGCTACTGGAAGATGTCAGTACCGTACGTACGTTCCACTTCACACTGCCATTGGCAATCATCCCGTCTATCACAGGCGTTTTGGCCTTTTTGATGCCGTCAGGACTCAGGCCATCAATCCCGATGACGATTACATGTTCAATGCCTGAGATGTGTTTGTCCTTATTTTGGCCAAAGGAAAAAGAAGAAACTGAGAAAATGAGAAATGCCGATAGGCCGATCTTCATGGTTAAGGGTTTAGAATTCATAACTGATTTTGCTCAAAAGCCGTTTTTAAGGTCTGGATTATCTGATCACACTCGTCTTTGGTAATAACCAGCGAAGGCCGCATCGTAAGAATATTTCCTTCAATAATTTTCAAAGCCACGCCCTGCCGCATGCAGTCGTACATGATGGTTTCGGCATAATCGGTGGCCCGTTCCTTGGTATGAGGATTCTTAACGAGATCAATGCCCAAGTGTAATCCCTGTCCTGCAATGTTGCCGATCACAGGAAACTGTTCCTTGAGGGCGTGTAACTGATCTTGCAGGTAGGCTCCCAAACGCGCTGAGTTCTCCACAAGATTGTACTTTTCGATGTAGTTAATGGTGGCCAATCCCGCTGTGGAGCAGAGCGGATTTTTCTCATGCGTAAAATGACCTATCGAACGATGTTGCAGAATGTTGTATTTTTCTCTGGTAACAATTCCTGCAAAGGGCATCAGGCCACCTCCAAGTGTTTTTCCAAGAACGAGAACATCCGGTGTAACGTAATGTTCACTGGCAAACCATTTTCCGGTCCTTCCAAATCCTTCAATGATTTCATCGAATATCAGAAGGATCTCGTTTTTATCACATATTTCCCTGATCTGCTGCCAGTAAGATACCGAGGGTACCACGGGAGTTGCGGAAATGGGCTCTGCGATCAGTGCGGCCACATCTGGATGCCGTTTCAATATTATTTTAATCTGCCTCAGGTACAGTTCGTCAATGGCGTCCTGGTCTGTGAGGCCCCAGGGATTGCGGTAGTAATTGGGAAATTCAACATGGAAAGCGCCGGGTACCATGGGTCCCTGGCCGGTAGAAAAGTGTTCTTCACCCCCGACGGTTGAAGCCTGAAAACCATTGCCGTGATAAGAATCCCAATAAGAGATGGTTTTCCATTTGCCGGTTACCTGTTTGGCGAGTGAAAGGGCCATTTCTATTGCCTCCGAACCGCCGGGGCAGAAGAGTACCCTGGTCAATTCGGGTGGGGTAATCTGGATCAGTTTTTTGGCCAGCTCTATTGCAGGAATATTGGTGTATCTGCGGGGGGTAAATGCAAGATGTTCCTGTAATGTCTTTATCACGGCCTCAATTACCTCCGGATTTGAAAAACCGGCGTTGTGTACCCCATTACCGTGCAGATCCAGATACCTGTTTCCGGAAAGATCCTCAATGTAAGCGCCTTCCGTTTTTGTCAGAACGTTCATCACCGGGGTCGATAGGGCCTGATGAAGAAAATAGCGCGCATCATCTGCAATCAATGCCAGGGTTGCATCATCATGTCCATTTACATAGTCTGCATGAAGCGGGCTTACATTATTATCCCCTTGTTCCTTTGAAACCTCCCTTTTCATAGAAATTGTTTTAGTTGTGTTCGGATAAAATGTGGCTGTCAGGCCTGGCCTGGCTAAACGCTTCCCTGTTGTTGCCGAAAATAGGGGAAGTTCAAAGATGGCAGGCCGGCATGACGGAAGGGCATCAGACAGACTGGTAAACTCCGCCCACGACCTCGTCGCAAAGGCCAAAGGATAAGGTCATTCCATTTCCTCCCAGTCCATTGATGATGGTTACGCCCTCTTCGGGCTTTAGTACTATCTCCGTGCTTCCATCGGTGAGCTTGGGGTAGATTCCGTGCCAGGTTTGCGATATTTTTGGCGATTTGAACTGCGCAAAAGTATCCAGATAGTCCAGGATCATTTTGTTGATAAACTCCCTGTCGAAAGGATCAAACGTAAGCGCATATTCGTGGGAATCGCCGACGGTAATCTCTCCCAGTCCGTTCTGCGAAGCCATCACATGAATGCCCCATTTCAGGTATTCGCCGTATTGCGCCTCATAACGTGCCTTCAGCTGCGGTAATGCTGCTGCTGCCTTGAAGCCAGGGTAGTGTATCAGTGACAGCCCGCCACATAAAGCCGGACCTATTTTCCAGTTGTCGGGCTGAGCTTCCAGGCGGAGCATCTGTAATTTACACTTGGTGAGCGGAGCCGCCGAAAACTGATCGGGATATAGTGTTTCGAAATCCTGACCGCTGCAAACATAAATTTCATCGGCCGCCCACTGCTTCCCGCCGCCATAAACAGTCGGGTAGTTCACATCATGCACAGCGGTGTCCCACACAAAATCAACTCCGTATTTTTCTGTCAGGTAGCCTGGAATAGCTGCAATTGCTTCACGCGGATCTACGATCATCTCGTCTTCCGAAAACAGCGATCCCAGCATGCTGTTCGGATTTACAGCCGGAGATTTATCAAGTGTCTGCTGCCTTGAAAGAAACCGGACCGGCCGATAGCTGCTCACATCCACAACCTGCCGCAGCACTTCCTCTTCATCCTTTTCATAGGCAACGTGCAGACTTCCTCCTTCATAAAACCAGCATTGGGCACCGGTTAAAACTTCTTTCCAGATGCTTTTGGCATGTAAGGCCCGGTTGTACAGCGTTCCCTCCGGCTGGCCAATGGGCCACACCATTCCGAAATTGCGGATGGAAGCGCCCACTGCCTTAGTCGACCTTTCGATGACGGTAACCTTATAATTTCTGGTGGCCAATGCCCGGGCTGTAGCCAGCCCCACTATGCCCGCACCAATCACAATTGCCGACCTACTCATTGTCTGTCACCGGGTTTAAATTATTGTCAATTGCTGTTTTATGCGACGTATGGGCGCCGTCATTGAGTACGATATTCAATACTTCTGCAATATCGTCTACAACATGCGTGGGCGCATAGGGTAATAGCTCCTCCCGCGTAAACGCACCCGTGGTGATACCGATTACGTACCTGCATCCGGCATTGATTCCCTCATTGATATCCACTTCTGTATCACCCACTTTTGCTACACTTTCTGGTGATTCGATGTTTAATTTTTTCATCATCTTCAGAATCATGTCAGGATGTGGGCGGCCCTGGGCTACTTCGTCGCTTGCTACCAGATAGTCAATCTTATTTGACCATTTTAGTCTGTCGATGATCACATCGGCGATATTTCTGGAAAAGCCGGTATTTAACGCGATCTGTATGCCATTTTCACGAAGCACGGCAAATGTTTCCTCTACATGCGGTAATGGTTCTATTTCTGTGGTCGTTTGGTAAAACGCCATCATTCTGGTCACAAATTCGGTGTGAATGTCGTGTACGAGACCATCTGTGATCTTATCTTTGTCCACTTCATGCGCCTTCAGCATCATTCTGATAGCCAGAGGTTTTTCATAACCCATAATGGGATTGATTTCTCCGATAGCAACTTCATAACCGTATGACTTCATTGCCTCATGAAAGGCAATCCCAACGTAATTTCTGTCCTTGACAGTTGTACCTGCCATATCAAACACAACCAACTTTATTGACATCTTTTTTAACTTATAATTGGTGAACAAATACTTAACTTTTTATTTAAAACATTTCATTTTTCAGTGCCGTACTTTCCACTGCATCTTGCCCCGGGTACGAGCCTGATTTCTGTAAAGTAGTGTGTGGGCACTTAAAAGGGTATTTTGTCAAGAATAACTTAACTTTTGTTGCGAAACGATGCCTTGTCGCTACAAAAATAGGAAGGAACAAGGTAAATGATATTACGAATATGTTAATTAATACTTAACAAATCAAGGTTTTTTTGTGTTTGGCTTGAAAAAAACGGGACGTGTCAGGCGCCTGTACTAATCGGCGTCTTAGAGGAAAATAAAAGAAGGCGCCCGACAGGGACGGAGGCGCTCTTTTGTGTCTCTAAAAGTGGAAGGGTTGGTGTCCGTTCTTCATGAATTTGGCGGATTTTACGATGGGTATTGAATTCAGCAATTGATCCTGATCATTTCCCGTTTTCCGCTTATCTTATATGAACGCTCATGAGAGGGATTAAAGGTCGACCGTCAAACCGCTTCATTGAAGAAGTATATCACCAGCATCGTGGTTTCGTCTCCATCTATACATTTGGGATTGTGCAGTTCATTGGCGTCAAAAAACATGGAGTCGCCCTGGTGGAGCACATATTTATTTTTACCGACGGTATATTCTACGGAGCCTTGCAATACGTATTTGAATTCATAGGCATTGGTGCGCACCATCGGCCGTTTAGCGTCCTTTTTCAGCCGAAGCAATACCACATCTACATGGTGATCGTTGAATCGTTTGCTGAATATTCTGTGATAAAAAAAACCTGAAGCGTTTTCCTTTGTAAATGGCTGATAATCTTCCTGTCGCCGGATGATCACGTTCTGGCCGGGAGCCTTTGAAATAAAATCTTTAAAAAAAACATTCAAATCAATGTCCAATGCCTGGATCAGACCCAGCATGACGGGAAGCGACGGAATGGTACGGCTGTTTTCAATCTGAGAAATAAGACTTTTGGTTACCCCGGCTTCGTCGGCGATCTCCTGTAGTGTGAGACCTTTGTCTTTTCTGACTTCTTTTAGCTTATTACTGATTTGAAAAAGAATATCTTCTTGCATACTTAAAATAGTGAACGTAAAATGTCAGGTTGCAAAACGGCGACACAAGTTAGGGCATAATTTCCATATATGACAACCGGCAGGTACAGCATGCCCGGGAAGCACGATTGGTTATATCGCCCTTACAGCCCAAATTTGTTTTCAAGATGTACATCAGGGCTAAATACTTGCAGGCCAACACACTCACGCGCTACCCCCCGCCTTGACGTGTAGTTAAAAACGAATGTTCAGACCATCGGCAAAGTTTATTGGAATAGCCTAACGTATCTTTTTTGAGCGTTAATGGTCTCCTGATCTGTAACCTTTTAAGTGTCTTTTGGGGGTTTGTAAATTTATAGTTCAGGTGCATAAAGTTCCTGGCTGGTACGTTAGTGTGCAATCGGTTTATTACCTTCATGGCAAAAATATTAACACGGGTCGCTCCTGACTGGCTTGTTGGAGCGATTTTTATATGAATTCCCTACAACTAAAATAAAATATGGCATCCGGATTTTTCGCAATTTTAGACGATATCGCTTTCTTAATGGACGACGTTGCTTTGGCAACAAAAGTGGCAACACGCAAAACTGCAGGTATTCTGGGTGATGATCTCGCCGTTAATGCCGAAAAAGCCACGGGTTTTTTATCCAACAGGGAAATACCTGTATTGTGGGCTATCACAAAAGGTTCGTTTCTTAACAAACTCATCATTGTTCCCCTTGCGTTACTTTTAAATGTGTTTTTGCCGGCCGCGATCAAATTTATTCTCATTTTGGGCGGTTTGTATCTGGCCTATGAAGGTGTTGAAAAAATAGTTGAGTATTTTTTTCATCCCAAAAAAGAAGCGCATATCGTTGAAGTTGTGGAGCAGACAGAAGATGTGGCTGCGCATTTGGATAATGAAAAGGTTAAAGTAAAGTCTGCCGTAACCACTGATTTTATTCTGTCACTGGAAATTGTAATTATTGCATTGGGAAGTGTTGCGGAGCAGACGATGGCCATTCAGATCATGACGGTTTCTGCGGTTGCATTACTGGCAACAGTCGGAGTTTACGGAATCGTAGCCCTTATCGTAAGAATGGATGATGCGGGCTACCGGTTGATTAAAAAATCAGACGGTAAGGGATTCTTTTCACAACTCGGTCATTTATTGGTGAAGGGGCTTCCTGTCATCATCAAAATTTTGGCGGTGGTCGGGACGATTGCTTTGATCCTGGTTTCAGGAGGGATTTTTGTGCATAACATCGCCTACTTCCATCATCTTTTCCCGAATATTCCCTCTATTGTAAAGGAATTTGGAATAGGTTTGGTTGTTGGTCTGGTGGTTTTATTGCTTTTTACCGGGTTGAAGAAGCTATATTCTCTGGTTAAAAATTAATAGTAATCGGGCACCCTGGTTCTTTGCGTAGGCGGTTGGTGTACATTGATTTAACCATATCTTTACCAATATCAGCTATCAATAGCTTCGGTTTACAGCAAAAATGAGGGCCTGCTAATCTGCAAGCCCTCATTTTTTAGTTTATTTCAATGAGCCTGGGTGCTCTTTGTTTTACTTCTTCTTTTTTGGGTATGATCAGGTGCAGTACGCCATTTTCATAACGGGCAGCAATGCCTTCGTCGTTAACAACGTCTCTTGGTAGGAGGAATGTTCTGTGAAATGACTGGTAGCTGAATTCTCTCCGTGTGTAATTTCCTGCATGCTCCTGTTCACTTTGCTCTTTCTGAGATGAAATGGTGAGCGTATTGTTTTCGAGCTGAATTTTGAAATCCTGCTTCTCCATTCCCGGAGCGGCTACTTCCACTTCAAAGTTATCGGGCGATTCAAGAATGTTGACCGCAGGAACGGTCGTTTGTGTACTGGAAAAATGACTGTTGTCCCAATTAAAAAGTTCGCGGCCAATGAAATCGTTGACCAGCGCAGGGATCGCAGAAACGGGATTTCGTCTGTTTTTGATCAGTGACATGACTTTAAATTTTAAAGGTTAACAATAATTTCGATTCAGATACCCTGGGCATCTCTGAATAGACATTAGCAAGTCCTGTACCAGAAATGCCCGACCCTGGATGGATAAAATAAAAGGTGATTAATCTCTGACATATTGACAAGATGCGCCCCATGTCAGGCCATTTTTGCCGTAAATTATTTATTCAGAAGCTGACAATTTTTCAAAGTAAATGGCAGCAGTTGGGAAGGTATCGCTCTTTCACACTGTGTTTTAAACAAAGTTGGTTTGATCAGAAAGATCCTGGTTACGATGTTCGCTTTATGTATTTCACAAGGTAACAAAGCAGAGGCTAAACATTTGTGGATTGATAAATTGCTGTACCGGCAACGCCTGCTGGTGGCCTTTACGGTTACCCCGATTGCTCCTGCAGGATCCGGCGATAACTATTCAGGATGCTCGACTTTGAAATGAATCCCGCAAATTTCCCGGAAGCGCCAATTACAGGTAAGTTCCATGCACCCGTTTCATCGAATTTCCGAACGACGTCGATTACCAACGAATGCTCATTTACCATTACATCGGGTGTTTTTGAAAGACTTTTTACCGTTAAGGTTCCTTCAAGTTCCCTGTTGAACAGCAGGGGGCGTACTTCGCCCAAGTCGATCACACCCACCAGGTTCATTGCATCGTTCAAAACGGCAATGTGATTTCTTTTGCCATGCTTCAATATTTCCAGAAGATCAGTGAACGGCGCATTTTCATTGATCTTCTGCACTTCCTTGTCCACCAACTCGGCAGTATTAAGCAAAGACAGTAAATTTTTGTCAAATTCTTTTGTGAAAATCTGCCCCTGTTCCGCCAGTTTCTCCAGATCCGGAGAAATAGGTGAGAACCATTTCACCATTAAAAATGAAATGACCGAAACGATCATCAAGGGAATAAAAAGATCGTAACCAGAGCTGGACTCAGCAATCAGAAAAATGGCGGTTAAGGGTGCATATAACACACCGCTCATCACGCCGGCCATGCCTACGATGATCAGGTTGGTCATGGGTACGTCGGTTATGCCGATTTTGATACACAATAAGGCAAAAACGTATCCAAGGGAGCCGCCGGCAAAGAGTGAAGGCGCAAAGTTGCCCCCGTTGCCACCGCTGTGAATGGTAATGGAAGTAGCAAAGGCCTTGAAAAGACATATCACGGCGATAAAAAGGATGACCACCCAATCGCGGTAGGCAATGAATCGAAAAAAGCTGTTGCCGATCACCTGCTGCACTTCTCCGTTGGTAAAGGATTTGATGGCGTCGTAACCTTCACCGAACAGGGGAGGATAGAGCACGCAGAGCAGCGACAACAGCGTACCTCCCAGCATGGCCTTCTGCAGCCTTGAAATTTTTAAAGAATGAAAAAAGCCTTCTATATACCGGGTGATAACAAGAAAATACCTGGCGTAAAGACCGCAAAGAATGGCCAGTAGAAAATAGTATGGCAGGTTGTGGTAATCAAAGGCATCCCGTGTATGGAAAAGAAATAGCACGTCCTCCTGTAACAGGATTCGGGATATGAGACTACCGCATACGGCTGCCACCACAAGCGGAATGAAATCGGAAAATACTACGCCGGTAAGCAGGATTTCGATGGCGAACATGACACCTGCAATAGGCGCATTGAAGGCTGCGGCAATGCCCGCTGTGGCTCCCGAGGCAAGCAGCAGGGTGCGCTCTTTGTAATTGAGCTTGTAGGTCTGGGCAAAATTGGATCCAATCGCTGCGCCGGTTACAGCTATTGGGCTCTCAAGTCCTGCCGAACCACCCAGCCCGACCGTCACGGCACTCTGTATAATTTGCGAATACATTTTCACCCTGGACACATTGCTGGAGTTCCTGGCGATTTCATACAGGATCACGGGTATGCCTTTCTTGTCCTGTCCGTTGAAGACGTATTTGACAATGAGGGCCGTGATAACGATACCTGAAAAAGGAAAAAGTAAATAGAACCACACCTGCTGCTCAAAATGAACTTTTGAGGTGATCACATAGTGGATATAGTGGACGAGTGATTTAAGGATCACCCCTGCAAAACCAGCGGTACATCCTACCAAAATCCCGGAAAGTATCAAAAACTGACTTCTGGTAAGGATACTTTTGAGCCAGAAAATGACGATTTCATAACTTTTGAATTTGTCAATTCCATAGCGCGTAAAATTGCGCCTGAATTTTAAGAAACTGTAATATTTTTTAATACTGCTATTCCTCACTTTGCATCTTTTAACATCAGTTTAACCTATTCCCAGGTAAAAGCAGTCATAGCTGCCGGCAGGCAATTCGCTACTCAACGGCAATTTTATATTTTGGGTCCTCCATGATATTGATCTCTATTACCGACTCCGCATTTTTCAACAAAGCCCTGCAATCGTCGCTTAAATGCCTCAGGTGTAGGCTTTTCCCCTCTTTGGCATAACGTTCTGTAAGTCTGTTCAAAGCCTCAATGCCCGACATGTCAGCTACCCGGCTATCTTGAAAATCAATAATGACATGCTCAGGATCTCCGGCAGGATCAAATTTTTCGTTGAAAGCTGCAACGGATCCGAAAAAAAGCGGGCCGTAGATTTCATAATGTTTTGTACCGGTTACGTCGATATACTTTTTCGCCCTGATTCTTTTGGCGCTTTCCCACGCAAAAACCAATGCCGATATGATCACGCCAATGAGCACAGCCAGGGCCAGGTTATGTAGTAAGATGGTGATCCCCGCTACCAGCATTCCGACCAGAATATCCTGCCTGGGCATTTTGTTAATTATTCGAAAACTGGCCCATTCAAATGTACCAACGGCCACCATGATCATAACGCCTGTCAATGCTGCCATCGGAACTTTTTCGATGATTGGAGCTCCAAACAAAATGATCATCAGGATTGTAAGGGATGCGATAATACCCGAAAGTCGGGCACGCGCTCCTGCCGAGAGGTTTACCAGGGTCTGTGCGATCATGGGACATCCACCCATCCCGAAGAAGAAACCATTGATGATGTTAGCGGATCCTTGTGCTACACATTCTCTGTTACCGTTTCCTCTGGTAGCGGTTATTTCATCCACCAGATTGAGCGTGAGCAGCCCCTCGGTAAGGCCTACGCCTGCCATAATCAGTGAATAAGGGAAAATGATGAGCAGCGTATCCAGACTAAAAGGGATATCCGGAATGTGAAACGGTGGCAAGCCACCACTGACCGAGGCGATATCCTTGACCGTTTTAGTATCGATTTGAAACACCAGCACAATAACAAACACGCAGATAATGGCAACCAGGGAGGGCGGTAAGGCTTTTGTGAAGCGGGGGAGCAGTAATATGATCCCGATCGTCAGCAAAACTAACCCGCTCATGATCCATAACGGAGAGCCCGAAAGCCACATGGTCTGCCCATTTTGGACGGTTTGGAACTGCCCTAGCTGGGCCATGAAAATAATTATGGCCAGACCATTCACAAAACCATACATCACCGGTTGTGGCACCAGGCGCACAAACTTCCCCCATTTGAATATGCCCACAATCACTTGCACCAAACCAGCACCAGCCACCGCCGCAAAAACGTATTCGATGCCGTGCGATTTCATAAGCGCTATCAGTACAACGACCGTGGCACCTGCTCCTCCCGAAATCAATCCAGGCCTGCCTCCGAAAACCGAAGTGACTAAACCCATGATAAAAGCGGCATACAAACCCACGAGTGGTGGAAAACCCGCCAGAATCGCAAAGGAAAGAGACTCGGGCATCATGGTCATTGCCACGGTCAAGCCGGCCAGTATTTCTGTTTTATAATCTATTTTTTGGGAGAAATCGAAAAAATTGAAGTATGCCCTCATTCGGAATCAATAGTCCTGGTAAGTAACTGTTGAGCAAATATTATTAACTGTAATTGTCAATTAATCCTGCTTGGCCACAAACTTACTGGATTGGGCCGGAAGACTATCGGGTTTATCGCTTTAAGTTGGAATTTATTGCCAAAACAGTGGCAGAATCTTCGTTCTGGCTTTTAATAAAAAACTCAGAAAGCCAACCCCCGTATACATGGGGCGTTGGCTTTCTGAACCTTCTTTGTAGTATTATCGGATACTGCTAAAGACACTGAGAATCATAACCAAAAGTGTAAACAGGAGTAGTAGGGCACGGCCCCTCCATACGATTCGGTTGACTATTTTTTCAAATTTATCCCATGTATCACCTACCTACACTTTGCCAGCAATTGTGTTAAAAGCGCCATTGCTTTTTCTTTGTTGACGGCATCATCATCACTCAGATCTACTGTTACAGAGATCTCCACACCGTTATCCAGTACATAGAGGCAGTGTTCTACCGAATTCCAGCTTGCAGCCTCACCAATTCCCGATACCTCTACGTATGCTTTTGTGACCTTTTCAAAAGCTCCACCCATACTTTTGGCAACGGATTTTTGAGTTCCCTTGTCGATGTTCATTTTGTCCAGCTTTTCTACCTGCTCGTTGACCGTTTTGTTGCCCGATTTTTTATCAAAGGCGTCGTTCATCGCCTTGTCAAGTTGCTTCAATTCTTCGTCAGTTGGAGCGCGATGCGTCATTTGAAACGACTTCAGTGATCGGGCTTTGATACCATTCAGTTGAATCATGTTGTCTGTTGGGACTTCCATATCAATCCCTGCATCTTTCAGGCTCCTTTTTCGGTCGCTTTTCCAGGCATATTTGACATTATGATAATCGGTGTTTTTCATGGCGGTGAAGTACGTCACTTTGGCTTCGCCAGCCGGTAGCTGGGCCAGTGCCGCCGCCGCCTCCATCGTGAGCAGTTTGTCCAGCTTATCGGCATATCCCAGCAGGCAGGTATTGCCGCCTTTCGCATCAGGGTCCGTATTTGTAAGCTGCTTATTCTCAGAGGAATTCTCCTGGGTTGATTTATCGCTTGCATTCCCACAGGATAATGCAATCAATGCGCTCAAAATAGCCGGTACAGCGGCAAGCATAACTCTCATATTTTCTAATTTAGGTGTTATGATTAATTGGTTAAAAGGACGAATCAAAGTGAGGTAAACGCAACCCATCGGTCATTAGCTTTTCCCTGAGCAGTATGGTTTACTTCAATTGGTATACTTTCGACAAACACGTCCATTGTCCTATCGGCTTCATCCGTTCGATGTTCTGCCAAATATGAGTGCCCGTAACCTGAATTGAAACATAGAGTTAGCAGCTAACCTTTTTCGCATAGTAACTAGTAAGATCGGCTTCCTTTTTTATGCAATGTGTATGATACCAGTGTATTGCAGGTCAATTACTCATCCAGATTTATGGCCTGCTAAATCCGGCCGACATTTGTTGGTAAACCCATTAGTTTTGTGATCAAAATCCGGATCGTATGTTTCTCCGACTTGTGTGGCTTATTTTGTTCAACAGTACGATCGTATATGCGTATGCACAGGATACTCTTGCCCTGAGCAGTATAGCAGATAGTGAATCATTGTGGCGGACCGGAAAGGTGTTCATCAGCAATTCGCAGGTCGCGAATGTTGCCGAAGTCCGTTTAATCAAAAACTGGATCCGCCTCGACACCCTTCCATTTACACCGGAGCATGACATCATTTGGCTGAAAACAACCGTCCGAAATGATTTACCCGTAGCCGCCTTTTTTGATTTCAATTTTAACGCAGCCGACAGCATCACGGTTTTTGCCCAAAATGCGGATACAAGTTATGTAGTTTCCACTGGCCCTTACACGAGTGTGCGCACCTGGCTCTATCCGGAGAAGCCCGGACTGGTTCCTGTTTTTTGTCAGCCCGGCCAGTCGTTTACGCTCCATATCCGGCTATGGAGCGACAAAGGAAGGGCGTTATCCGTCATGCATGCCTATGTGCAAACCCGCAGATACAGTCTGAACGACTCCGTTGAAAGCTTCCGGAATTTTGTGGGCAGGATTGAGTTTAACGGTTTTTTTCTCGGCGCGGTGACGTTTGCCATGCTTTTCTTTCTGTTTATATTTCTTAAAGTTCGTGAGTCCGTTTTTTTGCTTTATGCGCTTTACCTGCTGGGAGCGGCTGTGTATGCGCTTGTAGTCAAAACATTACCCTATTCGTTTCTCGCACGAATTGCCTACCTCAATTATCCGCTAACCTACATGCTCGGTGAGCCCGTCCAGTACCTGTTTTTTGCGGTATACCTGGCGTTTGGTAAATCCCTGCTTGATATTGACCGTCGTTATGGCTGGCTCAACAAAATCATCCGATATTTCATTATCATTTTACTTTCGTCAGGACTTCTTCTGCTGGCCTACAACCTGTTCCATTTCGACTACCAGTTGCAAAAAAAGGCCTTTATAGTGTCAAGAGTAGTCATTTTACCCGTATCGCTTATGCTGCTGATATGGATTGTTTTTGCAGTAAAAAATCCCGTGAAATGGTTTTTTATTACCGGAAGCTCTTTCTTTATAACCGGCGGACTACTATCTGTGATGGTGGATCCCAAAAGCAGGCATTTGTTTTTTGGAGAGATAGATGCGAATCCGATTGTTTTTTTCAAGACCGGCATCCTTCTGGAGAGCCTGTGTTTCGCACTCGCCCTCGGGTATAAAATCCGTGCGGCCCAGATAGAAAAGGAGGAGGCTTCCAAAGCATACATTGACCAATTGGAACTGAATAAGGAAATGGCTGCCTCGGAAAAGGTCCGGCTGGAGAAAATGGTAACCGAACGAACCGATGAGATTGTGGAAAAGAATCGATTTATTGAACAACAAAAGCAACTTCAGATTCAATCGACTTTTTCAAAACAACTTTCAGAAATGGAGATGACGGCGCTGAGAAGCCAGATGAACCCCCATTTTATATTCAACAGCCTCAATTCCATACGGTACCAGATACTCAAAAAAGATTACGACAGTGCGGCCACCTACCTCACCAGGTTTTCGAAGCTCCTTCGTTATATACTTCAGAACTCACGAGAAAATGTGATCAGTCTTGCGGAAGAGATTGAGATGAATAAATTATACGTACAGCTCGAAAGCCTGAGGTTCAGCCAGGGGTTTGAATTTCATTTGCGTATATCTGAAAAAGTTGAGATTTGTGAAATTATGGTACCTCCGATGTTTCTCCAGCCCTATGTCGAAAATGCGGTTAAGCATGGTTTGGTGCCCAGTAAGAATCCATTAAAGACCTTACAAATAGCAATCTCGCCTAGTGACGAGGGCTATCTGATTGTGGTAGAAGACAATGGTATCGGAAGAAAAGCAGCGGGTATGCAATCCACGTTGCATGACAAGCAAAGCCTGGGCATGCAGATAGCTCAGGAGCGAATTGAGCTGTTTAATATCAATTTTCGCCCGCATATCGATATTCGGATAGATGACCTTTACGAACAACAGCATGCCAGTGGAACCCGCGTTACTTTCACTTATAAAAACAGTAAAGAATGACCTACTCAGCCATACTGATCGATGATGAAATCCACTGCACGGAAAGCCTGGCGCTAATGATGGAAGTGGTGGCCCCGGAAATGAATGTGGCAGGGAAATTCAACGATGCCGAAAAAGCGCTGAAATTTTTACAGAATCAGCACGTCGACCTTGTTTTTCTGGACATAGAGATGCCTGAGTTAAACGGTTTTGAGCTACTCAACCGATTGGAGTCACTCTCCTTCGACGTTGTTTTTGTAACGGCCTATGATCAGTATGCCATCAAAGCATTCACTTACAGCGCCATTAGCTATCTGCTGAAGCCCGTAGATGAGGATGATCTGCGGGACACGCTCGACAGATGGCGTGACAAGAAAAGCAAATCCGTATTGCCCGGCCAGATCCAGCTTTTGCGTGAACTGCTGACCTCTACCGGTAAGCTGAAAAGCAGAGTGGCACTTCCGACGAATGATGGTCTGGAATTTCTGGATATTCAAAGTATTACCCGCTGCGAAAGTGAAAGCAACTACACCCGTATCTACTGCGTCGACAAAAGTCGTTACCTGATCTGCCGTACGCTCAAAGACGTGGAGAAAGTATTGCAGGAAAACGGGTTTATCCGGGTTCATCATTCTCATCTGATCAACCCGCAGTATATCCGTAAATTTATCCGTCACGACGGGGGCTATATTGTGATGGAAGACGGCCAGCAAATATCGGTATCCCGAACCAAAAAGGATCGCCTTTTTGAGTTATTTGCCAATGTGGGAAGACTTTAAAATGTTGGTGCAAACCGCATTTGCCACATTATGTGTTACTTATGGTCGCGGCAACCAACATGCGCTAACGGTCTTCGTATAATCCTTTGTCTGCCGAGTAGTTATGCAGCGGAGCCTTACTTTTCGGTTGGGCCGGTCTGCTTGTCACAACAATAATCCCCTGGGCCGGAAGAGTAGCTGCCGGATATATTAAGTTATTGTTAAGCCCGGGTATTGCAGCTTCTTCGTTGTAATTTTACGAAGCCAGGACACACCACAGATGGAAGGGATACTTGAAACTAAATAATCTTCATGAAGCATATTGATACACGCTCGATTTTTTCGTTGGTTTTTTTAAGTATGCTCTCATCGCTGTTGCATGGGCAGACCAACAAATCTTATCCTCCATCCAGGTTTCCAGACCGCGTAATTCTGGGATTTAAAGGAAATCCGGCAATTTCTCAGGCAGTAAACTGGCGTACGGATTCAACAGTTTTAAAGGCGGTGGCGGCCATTCATGAAGCCGACCCGTCCCCGGATTTTTCCAAAAATGCCAGGATTGTTGATGCGTATACCCATCAGGTTGATATAGACGGTAAAAAGGTGCATTACCATGAAGTAGATTTCAAGGATCTTAAACCCGAAACGCAATATGTGTACAGGGTAGGCGATGGCACCTATTGGAGTGAGTGGTTTCATTTCAGGACGGCCGCCGATAAAAATGCACCGGTGTCCTTTCTTTATTTCGGAGATGCGCAGAACGATGTCCGTTCTCTGTGGTCCAGGGCCATACGAGGTGCGTTTACTACGCTTCCAAAAGCGAACCTGATCATTCACGCCGGTGACCTGATCAACAGGGCCAATATAGATTATGAGTGGGGAGAATGGTTTGAGGCGGGTGGATGGATCAACGGCATGGTGCCTTCGCTTTCGGTGCCGGGCAACCACGAATATTACAAAGACGAAAACCAGAAAAGTACCGTTTCAAAGCACTGGAAGCCTCAGTTTGCCTTGCCTGAAAACGGTCCGGAGGGTCTTGAGGAAACCGCCTATTACATCGATTATCAGGGGGTGAGGTTTGTAGCGCTTAATTCTCAGGAGGCTATTTACAGTGCCGACGTGCTCGAAAGGCAGGCATCGTGGTTTGAACAGGTGTTAAAAAATAACCCGAACCGCTGGACAGTGGTTGTGCACCATCACCCCATTTATTCAACAGCCAAGGGGCGGGATAATGCCAAATGGCGTGAGAAAATGGAGCCGCTCTACAAAAGATATCATGTGGACGTGGTGTTGCAGGGCCACGACCATACCTATGCCCGGGGGATCAATATGGCACTTGGGCAGAGCAGGAAGAAACCCGACGGCCCGATTTACGTGGTATCGGTGAGTGGTCCAAAAATGTACCAGCTGGGCCTTGAAAACTGGATGGACAGGGCTGCATCCAATACACAGCTATACCAGGCCATCACCGTGGAGGATAATAAATTGTCGTTCAAAGCCTATACCGTAAATGGAGATACCTACGATGCTTTTGATCTGTTGAAAGACAAGAAGGGGAAGAATACGCTGGTCGAACTTTCCGGGGGGCTTAAAATGCAGGAACGCCTGAACCTGCCTTATAACTTGCAAAAGAGCTTCAAAGATGCCGATCTGATAGAGTACAACGACCGTTTTCAAAAATACAAGAACCGAAAGGGTATCAAGTAGTTTTTCGACCGGAATCTCCTCTTTGGTAATCTATTTGGGGGCTGAGGTGCTCAGCACGGATACATTTATTACCATTTCGTTAAGTGCATGTCTGTATAAATTTCCTTCCTAACTTTGCCCGCAGGAATATTATTACGACCATGACACACGAAAAAACTTTCACACTAGAAACAGGAAGATCGGTTAAACTGATAACCAAAACGGATGTTAAATGCCAGGGAGGCACGGACATTGAGGTGTTGATCAAGGAGCCCAAAGAGGAAAATTATCGGCTTCCGATTGGCAAAACACACCCGAAATACTGGAAATTGAAAGGGCTTGATGCCCGCAAAACCCGCATGCTCCAAATGAGGTACAGCGGAATCTCTGACAAACAAATCAGAAAAGCGATCAAAGAATTTAATGAACTACTCATTTCCTAGTTCAGAACCTTTTGGAAAGTGCACCTCCCTTAATTGAAATTCCTGTGCAGCAAAATAATATTGCAGGCCATGATCTAATGCATAATTTGGGTTAGATAAAAGCGTTCAAAGCATCCAGGTGTCAGCTTATGATCTGGGGTTTGCTTATTTGGCTGGATATTTATTGGCTATTCTGTTAAAACCTGCGTACTCCATATAAACAGTAGTTTATTTTGGAGTGATTTTGTTTTATAGATACCGGACGGTAGTCCATCTGCTGAATTTCAAAAGGTATCAAAACAACATAATCGATCTGAAAAGCAGATGGTAGGAGTTTAGTTAAATTTGTAATGATGGTTTTATGACACTTTTGAGGTGCTTGCTACTTATTTATTTGATCCCTGTTTCGATGGGTTATGCCCAAGAAAATGCATCCGGGGCAATCTTGTCCAACAATGAAATAGCATTTCTGGAAGGAATGACCAGGGATGTTCTGGAGGCTTCCCGTATCCATCCCGACCAGTTTATTTCTAAAGAATTTGGTTCGAACAAAACAGGGGGGACGTTGATTCGTCCCGGGGGAAGAGATGCTTATCCCTCTTTCTGGATCCGTGATTATGCCATGTCTCTGGGGACTGGACTTATTCCGGTGAAAGAACAGCTGCACATGCTATTATTGACGGCATCAACACAAAGCGATCAGGCCTGGATAACGAAAGGCGGTAGTTTGGTTCCCTACGGCGCTATCGCCGATCATATTCGAATCGATACCGGTAAGCCGATTTATTTTCCCGGAACATATAGTTATGAGGGACAGGGTACACCCGAGTGGGGGCAGTTGCCGCCCTATTGCGATCAGTTTTATTTTGTTCACATGGCCCACCAGTACGTGAAGCAAACCGGCGATTTTAAAATATTGCTAAAAGAAGTGAACGGAACCCGGATGATTGATAGGCTGAAAGCTTCATTTCATCTACCACCTTCCGATGTGGTGAACCACATGGTAAACGCAACGGAGGCGTTAAGAGGAGTAGATTTCGGTTTCCGGGATGCTCAGACCATTACAGGCAGTCTTTGCTTTCCTTCCATTCTGAAATATCAGGCTGCCAAAGAATTATCAGAAATGCTGCAGATGATAAAAAGCAATGAATGGAAAAAGTACCGGCAGATTGCTGCCACCATCAAAGAGACCTTGCCCGTTTTGTTTATGGATGACAGAGGTATGTTGCTTGCTTCAACCGGGAGAAGCAAGCAGCCCGACGTATGGTCTACTGCCTTGGCCGTGTATCTGGACATCCTTGTGGGGGAGCGTTTGAACAAAGCCACCCATGTACTTGCCATGGCTTACAAGGCCGGCACATTGAGTTACAAGGGTAATATCCGGCACATACTTACCACGGATGATTTCAATGAAAAAACGGCCTGGGAGGTTTCACTTTCCGCTAAAAATACCTACCAGAATGGCGCATACTGGGGTACCCCCACCGGATGGGTGTGCTATGCCATCAACCTTTCCGATCCACAGTCAGCCAAAGCCCTTGCCACAGAATATATGGATGACCTGCAAGCCAACGACTACAGAAAGGGAGGCAAATTTGGCGCTCCTTACGAATGTTTTAATCAAAAGGGCTACACACAAAACCCCATCTACCTCACCACAGTGGCCTGTCCGTTGATTGCATTCAGGAAAATGGTAAGGTAGGGGATATCCGTTTTAATTTCCAAATTCCATTTAAACCAATCAGCTATGGATCGCTGATTACAAAAGTTACAGCCGAGTGCTGGTTTCCCGAAACGATTTTTGCAATGAAGACACCTGGCCTAAGCGCCGGCAAGTCCGATAGCGGAATCCGTTTCGTATTTCCCAGGACATACTCCGTGTTTTGGTACAGTAGCCTCCCCTTCACATCGGCAATGCTTAATTGAATCTGGCCGGAACTGTCGTTTCCCTTTATCTGCTGGAAGCTATTACTCTGGGCGCCTGGATCAATCCAATATAGTAGCATTGAGGTGAATGAGCATCCACTATCAATGTTCGCTCTATCTAGTGTAGTTTTCGTGTATGTTCAGATAACCGGACGATCTTTTCGTCTTTGATCTGCAGGTCGTTGATCGTAGAAACAGAATCCTTCACGCCTGCTTTGGTTTCCCAGCTCTGGGTGTACCAAAGTGTCACCCATTCTTCACTTTTATCTTTTGAAATCACAGATTCAAAATCGCCCATTTTTATTTTAACGGTTTTGTAGTTGTTCCAGCCATTCGTCAAAAACACCTTCAAACTATCTCTGGTCATGTTTTTGTCCAGGCCGTCGAATTGAACCCGGACAGAGTCTCCGAAATATTTTAATGATTCATCCATTTTTCCTTCCTCCCAGGCCTTTAAACTTTTTAAGGCGATCATGGTATTGGAGGTGCTTCCTACTTCCCAGTTATCCGGATGTTCGACAGTGTAAGGATAATTCACACTTGTGGCAGCTGACGCCTCTTTGGTCTCGCTTTTTTGTTCGTTGCAGCCGTATAAACCGGCCACGATTAAAGCAAATGGTAAAAGACCTGCTAAGAGTTGTTTTTTAGTTTTCATTTTTTTAGGCTTAAATGTTAGATTTGCGAAATTTTAATTACTGAGGAAATGATCGTTTAGAAGCATAGATGAAGCATTCAAACAGCCCGATTATTCCTGAATTTTTATAAAGCTGCGTCACCGTCAATTCTGGCAATGGTTAATCTGTGACTCTTTACCAGCCTGAGCCAAATGCCCAGATCGGTCTGCGCAACTTATTCAGATAAATCACATTGCCTTCCTGCACCGGTTCCTGTTGATTCACCATCCGGCTGAGATCCGAAACCGTAAATGTTTCGCCACTTAGCAGAAAGTTCTTACCATGTAATCCACTTGATATTGCAGTTTTGTAGACCGCTTCTGCTATTGTTTCCGCGTCCATTACGACAACAGGAAGGTTCATGTCATATAACATCTGTACAAATGGATCCGCGATTTTGTTTTTGAAAAGTAAACCGGAACCGCCCATCGCCTGGTCCTGGAGGCAAGGAGTTACGTTGCCAATGACCAGCGTAGGTGAAACCGAACAGACCTCAAACGGCAGGTTCGGGTTTTCTTGCAGGAACTTTTCAATCACCTGGTTGTAGATAAATTTTCCCCGACCCGAAGAATGATCTGTCTGATGGGTAAATTCAGGATCGGTTTTATCGACAGCTATGTACGGAATTCTTTCTTTCGCTGGCACGCCGAAATTGGTGTTGTAATCCGGCACCGACGTCATCAAAACTACCTTT
This sequence comes from Dyadobacter sp. 32, assembly GCF_902506755.1. GTDB lineage: Bacteria > Bacteroidota > Bacteroidia > Cytophagales > Spirosomataceae > Dyadobacter. The sequence goes on from NZ_LR735258.1 coordinate 6,779,474, forward strand.
CTGATGCCGGGTGTATTTTTGACAACCTCCAGTAAATTTTCAGTTTCTGTGATTGTTGATTCGACAATCTGTATCTTCGGCTCCCGAATATCAAGGTTCAGCGGCGCACCCCCATGTATCACAACATGGCAACCGTTGACAAACTCCCGCAGCGCTTTTTTATCAGTCACATTCCTTGTGCAGATTTCTACACTTTGAGCGAAGCCCTTCATATGACCGTGCCTGACCCCGGGTTCTCCGTTCATGGGTAACACTTTGACCTTGAATCCGTTGGTCAGAAATGTTTTAGTGATATAACTGCCTATGAAGCCACCTCCGCCAATGATCCCAGCTGTTTCCATACACCATTGTTATTTGGTCAGCAAGGACTCACTGTAATAGGCAACTTCAGCGACGATCTTTCCGTTTTCATCAAAGCTGTTGCTGAAATGCATCGGCACCACAATCTCTTTTTTATCTGATTTGCGCACCAGGTTGTATTTCCACCAGGATAGTACTTCGCGGCCATTATCCATTTCATATTCCAGGTAATCGGGATAGCCGATCATGTCTATGCTTTTAATTTCGAAATCGTTCAGGAATTTCTGCCAGGCAACCTTTATTTCCTTTGTAGTGGCCGATTTCCCTAATTCACTGTTGATATCTGTAAACCGGGCATCGCTGCTGTAGTAGCTGAGGGATTTGTCGAGATCACCTTTTTCAAATGCATATGTAGCTTTACGTACGGTATTGATATTCTCGTGGTGATTAAAGATTTTTCCGTTGGTCCTGTTCGAATGACTTTCCCCGATCTCGTCCAGTACTTTGCCATTGCTGTAATTGATGATGGTTTTGATTTTGCTGTCCTTAGTAAGCTTGTACAGGCGGTGTGCGGCGGCGTCCAGTTTTACGCCCGTCGCCTTATGAACACCTTTTAAAAGAGTCCAGGTTTGCACCCATACTTCCCCATCTTTATTATCCTTTTTGTATTCTACGGCATCCGGATAAGATCCTGGATAAGGATCTATTGCATAATAATCCAGTTCGCGTTTGTAACGCATTGCCAGTTTAAGGAATGGTAATTTGGCTGTTCCCGGATCGTTGTATGTGCTGCCTGTACCGTTGAAAGACTTAAAGTCCTCGGTCAGATAGCCTGCCATTTTTGCTGAATCACCACTTACAGTGGCTTTTATGAACTCGTCTACCAGGTTAATGGCCGGATGTTCGTGGTAAACGATCCCATTTTCCTTTTTCTGAGCAAAGGCGGTGATCATGCCTGAAAAGGCAAGGGAGAGGAGCAGAAGTTTTTTCATTTTCGTTGTAGTAAATGGATTTAACATTTGGCGCAATGAACCTTACCGGATAGCCTGTGTAGTCTTAAGCAATCAGGAGAATTAATCGCGTGTGTAATGTCCTCCAAAGGTCTGCATGAAGTGGCCGTTTTTATGAGGAGTTTTTCTGCTTTCCATGCAACATTTCCATCTTTAATCCGGACAAATTGTGCAGCATCCGGACAAATTCGGCTTTTTACTGAAATATGGTCAAAAACCTTGCAAATGAATAAGGCATAATAACCAGAGGAGATTATCTTTATAGGGATGTGCAAACTCCTCTGTTTTTCGGTCTTATTTTCTCTTCTTTTTTCTGTTTGCGGAGGTGCTGTCTCCGCACAAATCCATGCAGGCTTTGAGGTCATATCCACCGCCCAGGGACTTTCGCAGGGGCTCATCAACGATATGCTTCAGGATCGGGAGGGTTTTATCTGGATCGCCACCAAGGGTGGGCTGAACAGGTTTGATGGTTATACTTTCAAAACTTTTACCACCAATCCCCAGGATTCTACTTCCATCAGCAGTAATTCCATCAGCAATTTGCTGGAAGACAGCAAGGGCCGCCTTTGGATTGGTACCTATGACGGCGGGGTGAATGTTTACAACAAAAAGTCGGGACGTTTCCTGCGGATCATGCAAAAACCTGGTAACACCTCCACATTATCCAGTAATCGTATCGAATCTGCCATGGTAGAACTCCCCGATGGAAGGATATTACTATACCCGCAGGGAGGTAAGCTAAGCATGATTTCGCTACCCGATGCCGGCAGTCCCGTAATCAGTACACTGAAGGTGCCCGAAAACCGGACCGTTTTAGGAATAGGAAAGGATGATAAGGGGTTTGTCTGGGTAGGGTTTACGGATGATCGTATTTATGTTTTCAATCCTACCACAAGCAGCTTCGGGCTTTTGTACGATGGGCAACGTTTTACGGGCCTTGTAGAAAAAACAGGTAAATTCCTTTCGATAAAATTCAGCCAGGCATTGGGGCCGATGGTATTTCCGGTAGTGAGAGCGGAACTGATTGATTCCACAGGGCAATTGAATGCTGATATCATTGGTAACGAAAAAAATGGCGCACTGAAGCTCGGCAATCGTTTTCCTTTGAAGATGGGTGCATCGGGTTGTAATCAATACGATTTCACTGGCATAAAAGCCAGGGATAACATGAATGATGTATTTGCCCGGAATATCAGAACCAGTGTAAAGGATCAAAATATAAAGTGCCTGTTACTAGACAGATCCGGTGTACTGTGGGTTGGGACAATGGGGCACGGCATTTACAAATTTCAAATACGGAATAGCCGTTTCAACCCGATACTGCCCAATATGAGCATACAGCGGCTGACGGTCTGGCGTAACAATATGATTTATGTGCAGGGATGGCGGGATGCCAAGTTGATGTCATCGGAAGGAAAAGAACTGATTAATCCGGTGAAGTCCCTCATCATCGACGCTCCCGCATATACCAATGTAGTGAAGGCAAAAAATGGCGACTACTGGTTATACTGGGGTGGCCTCCGTAAGTTATTCAGGTATACTTCGGACAGTAAACGGGTCGCTATTTACGATGAACCAGTAAATCGGGCAATTACAGATCAGCTACAGCCATTAATGGAAGACCACAGCAATTGCATCTGGATTTGCGGCGCTGATGGCTCACTGGCAAGCGTTGACCCGGCAACTGGTAAACTATCAAAATTTAACATAAACATCAGCCAGTATACCGGCACTTCGGCGCTCACCCAGACCAACGCATTTTACGAAGACTCAGAGGGCGTTTTCTGGCTGGGTACCGAACATGGCTTTGCAAGATTGGAATTTGAGGAAGGTGCAGCATCACCACAGGTAAACTGGTATAAAAATATTCCTGGAAACAGCCAGTCATTAAGTTATAACTACGTGTCGTGGTTCATGGACGATCCCGCCAACCCCGGTTATTTGTGGGTCAGCACCAAAGGCGGGGGCCTTAATCGCATGCGAAAATCAACCGGGACGTTCGTTCATTACACCACCCGGCAGGGATTGCCCAACGATGTGGTATATGGGGTCATGGCCGATAAAGCGGGTAATATCTGGGGGAGTACCAACAAAGGGCTATTCTGCATACTTAAGGGAAGAGTAGGCGAGCAACCGGTTGTCAGGGTATTCAGCACCAGCGATGGCTTACAGGCCGACGAGTTTAACACCAATGCTTTGTGCAAATTAGCCAATGGCGATCTTGTATTTGGTGGTGTAAACGGTATGAATATTTTTAATCCTGAAAAAGTGCTGGCTTCCAACTTTACGCCCAATGTATTTATCACAGGCATTCTGATCGGCAATAAAATGCTTGCACCCGGTGACGAAACCGGGGTTTTAAAGGAAACGATTGAGACCACAAAGTCTATCACACTTACGTATCTCCAGGACGTGGTAACTTTTGAGTTTTCTTCCCTCGATTTTACCGGACCGCAGCAAAACAAATACCGCTACCAGCTGGAGGGAATTGATAAAGAATGGGTAGAAAGCGGTACCCGGCGAACAGCCACTTACCTGCACCTGCCAGCGGGAAGTTACACTTTTAAGGTGCAGGGAAGCAATAGCCAGGGGATATGGAGCGACAAAACTGTTGAATTGAAAATAAACGTGCTGCCTCCCTGGTGGAGAAGCTGGTGGGCCTATGTAATATATGTTTTGTTGGTAGCACTGGCGATCAGAGCTTATCTGAATTTTAATGTAAAAAAGGCGAGACTGGAATCACTGTTAAACTTTGAACAGCTGGAAGCCAAAAGAGTGAAAGAGCTGGATACTGTTAAAACACAGCTCTATACCAACATCACCCACGAATTCCGCACGCCCCTCACGGTTATTCTGGGGATGGCCAGGCAGGTGATCGATAAGCCCGGAGAGCAATTTGAGACCCGCATGGACATGATCGTGCGTAATGGCCGCAGCCTGTTGAATCTGGTCAATCAGATGCTTGATCTTTCCAAGCTGGAAACCGGTAAAATGCAGTTACTAGTGACACATGGCGATGTGATCCACTTTCTGCGTTATGTGGTAGAATCCTTTCATTCACTGGCCGAAAGTCAACAGAAGCAGTTGCATTTTCTTACCGATCTGGATGTGCTGTACATCGAATATGATCAGGAGAAATTGAAACAGATCGTGTCCAACCTGCTTTCCAACGCCATCAAGTTCACCCCGCAGAAGGGGAATATTTACATCAGTGTGACCGAAGGTTCGCAAACCGCCCTTACCGACCATTGCTCGCTGATCATTAAAGTAAAAGATACGGGTATAGGCATTCCCGAGGACCAGTTGGCCTATGTTTTTGACCGTTTTTACCAGCTCGATAATAGTCATACCCGTAAAATGGAGGGTACCGGTATAGGTCTGGCGTTGACAAAAGAGCTTGTCAGGTTAATGGAGGGCGAAATTGTGGTGAAGAGCCCCCCCTCCGGCGCTCATAAAGGCAGTGAGTTCATCGTAACACTTTTGTTTCATAAGGTTTCACCGGTTGAAGAGCATGCTTTGGATAGCTCGAAAACGCATCCCGTCACTTCGCATGTTTCGGAGTCACATTTTGCAATGCCACCGGCAACCTATCAAGGTGATCATGCCAACGCTCCTTTAATACTACTTGTAGAAGACAACGCCGATGTGGTGGCTTATACCGCGTCCTGCCTGCCTGAATACCGCCTGGCAGTGGGCAAAGATGGGCGGGAGGGATTTGACATTGCCACAGAATTGATTCCCGATCTGATCGTTACAGATGTGATGATGCCATTGGTGGACGGCTTTGAGCTCGTGAACAAACTACGGAACAATGAAAATACCAGTCATATCCCGGTCATCATGCTGACCGCAAAAGCCGATATTGGCAGTAAGCTGGAGGGCCTGCAACAAGGTGCTGACGCCTACCTGGAAAAGCCGTTCATTGAGGAGGAGTTGCTCGTCAGGATACGGAAGTTACTCGAGATGCGGAAAAATTTGCAACAGTATTATCTCAAAAGGGCAGGTATACCGGATCGGGGGGCCATGGAATCGACGCCCCGGTTGGATACAATGAGCGGTAGTCCGATGGAAGACAGTTTTGTGAAAAGGGTAAGAGAAGCCGTGGAGCAAAATCTGAACGACCCGAGTTTCACTGTGGAGAAATTGAGCAGGCTGATATTCATGAGCCATTCGCAGCTGCACCGTAAGCTGGATGCATTAACAGGGTGTTCGCCCAACAGATTTATCCGGATGATCCGGCTCGAAAGAGCTAAAGCGTTAATGCACGATCCGGCCTACAGCATTGCTTCCGTTGCCATGGAGTGTGGATACGATGACCCGGGGTATTTTGCAAGGGTATTTAAGCAGGAGTATCAGGTGACACCGCAACAATGGAGGTCTGAGAATAAATAGTTTTCAGACACTTCTGCCTTTTCTGTTACAAGTTGTTCAGAACACTGAATTTACAGTGGCCGCAAACCGAAATTAGTGAAACCAATGAAGAAAAGAGAATCGTTGTATGTACTGGCTACCCTCGCCGTAGGTCTGGCTGTAATGGGGCTTATGGCTGCCAGATCCAACCAGCCTCAAACCGAGGCACCCGAAAAACTTCCGAATATCCTGTTGATTCTGACAGATGATCAGGGTTATCACGATGTGTCCTACTCCGGAACCACCGATATTCGAACCCCCAACATTGATCAGATCGCCAGAAGTGGCATTCGGTTTGATAATTTTTATGCCAATTGTACCGTGTGTTCGCCGACGCGTGCCGCGTTGCTGACGGGCTGCTACCCGGATGTGGTGGGCGTACCAGGTGTTATCCGTACCTACCCTGAGGACAACTGGGGTTACCTGAATCCCTCAGAGCCCATGCTTCCGGAGATGCTAGTTAAAAGGGGCTATCATACCGCGCTGATCGGTAAGTGGCATTTAGGTCTTGACTCTCCAAACACGCCCAACGAACGTGGCTTCCAGTATTTTCATGGCTGGCTGGGCGATATGATGGATGATTACCGGAAGCATCGCCGGCAGAATATCAACTACATGCGGGAGGATAGCAAGGTAATCGATCCGGAGGGTCATGCGACAGATTTGTTCACCAAATGGTCTCAGGAGTATATCCAAAAACAGTCGAAGTCCAAACAACCGTTTTTTTTGTACCTGGCATACAATGCGCCGCATACGCCTGTACAACCCCCTGCGGAATGGCTCGAAAAAGTGAAGGCCCGTGAAAAGGGGATCGATGAAAAAAGGGCGGCGCTGGTGGCATTGATAGAGCACATGGATGACGGTATCGGCAGGGTGATTCAAACTCTGAAGGAAGAGGGAGTTTATGACAATACGATTATCGTGTTCACCAGCGACAACGGGGGGCATCTGCCCAGTATGGCCAACAACGGGCCGGTCAGGAATGGTAAAGGAAGTATGTACGAAGGAGGATTGCGTGTGCCTGCTTGTATTTCCTGGCCGCGTCGTATTGCTCCGGGCCGTACATCTGGACAAATGAATATTTCTATGGATTTATACCCAACCCTGCTGCAGGCTGCTGGAATGGATTTCAAAGGCATTCAGGGCCGAAGTTTTTTGCCAACATTACTCGACGCATCCAAGCCGATGCCAGCCGACGAACGAGATCTGTACTTTACGAGACGGGAGGGTGGTGCCGAATTTGCAGGCATGTCGATTTACGGGCTTCGGAAGGGCAAGTGGAAACTGGTCAAAAATTCTCCACACCAGCCGATGGAGCTATTCAACCTCGAAAATGATAAAGAGGAGAAATATAATGTGATTGCAGAGCACCCAGAGGTGTACAAAGAATTGAATCAGTCATTGATGAAGCATATTCAGCAGGGTGGCCGTGTTCCCTGGCAAAAACCGCAGTAATCGGAGCTGATAGCTATCAGCCAATGGCTAACAGCTATCAGCTTCGTTCCAAGTTATTTCACCTACTCCTCTTCGAAAAGCTCCGAGAGCTAACACCCAACAGCTAAAAGCTATCAGCTTCGTTCCAGGTTATTTCACCAATTCGTTTTTGAAAAGCCCCCAAAGCTAACAGCTAGCAGCTAATGGCTAACAGCTAACCCCCAGCATTATGCAGAAAATTACAAAAAACTGACTTTACTCATCCTTTTGTTGAATTTATCCGCGTATACTTGTACACGGTTTTTTGGTATTTTACCACAAGTGTTGAACGATTCGTTTTAAAACGGATCCTGTGTCTTTTTCAAATCATGTTTCGAATTGTTACCTGCCTGGTCATCCTCGCTGCTTGTGCTTCATATAACACTTGCTTTGGGCAGTTTGATCAGAAGTACACCGTCGTCAACTACACCGACGAAAATGGTTTGCCACAGAACAGCGTCAAGGGGATTACCGTTGACAAAGAAGGTTTTCTCTGGCTCATTACGGAAAACGGGCTTGTTCGGTTTGACGGGCAGCGTTTTCATACCTTTGATAAATCCAATACCAAGCTCTCCACGATACGGTTCAACTTTTTCTTTCCGGATATTGAAGGGGGAACCCAAAAAATATTCACTAATAATGACTCATTTGAATTTATGAGTATTGATGGCCCCGCCCCTACAAGGGATGCTTCGGGCTTCGAACAGGTACTTGCCCGACTCCCATTCAGCAAAATTGACATATTCAGCTATCGCAAACGGAACGTAGTTGCTACAGGTATACCCCGAAGGCCTTTGCAGGATTTTGAAACCACGTCTCCATTCAGGTACACCATCCTGGTTCCGTTCCAAACCGGCAAATATTTTGTTGTGGAGGACAGCCTCATCCGTTTTTTTAGTAACTGGAAAAAAGTGGGAGAGGTGTCCGGTCGCCGTCCGCCCCTGCGGGATCTGTTCACAATGAAAGGTAAATTGTACAGCCTGGGAAATAATGGAAATGTAAAGCAGATCAACCCTGGGGAAAGCAAAGAGCTGCGGCTTGCAGGAGATATCCTCTCCAACCCTGATTACAAGCCCCAAAAGCGGAATTTTACAGCATACTGGAACAATAGCACGGATCAGTCTTTTTTGCTTCTCAATCAAAAATTCTATTTTCTGGAACAGGTGTCGGACGGCTCCATACACACCAGGCTTATTCTGGAGGGCTTTGATTTTGAAAAAAACAACATCGAGGCGTTTTACTACGATACGGTTCAGCGCAGGCTCTTTCTAGGGAGCATTACCAGGGGACTTTTTGTGATCAATCGCAACCGTTTCAAGACGTTGCTTGCGGGGGAAAAAGATGTGGAGAATATATTTTACGGACAGACATTGATCCATAAAGATAAGATACTGACTGTTTCAGGAAGTATACTTGGCCTGTCTGGCGGGGACAAAGATCCTGTAGAGGGCAGTTTGGTCAAAACATTTGCCCCCGCCATCAAAAAAGAGGAGATCAATGCCCAGGGCGACCTCTTCACCGATCATGCCGGGAATATTTGGTCCACTTCATTCACAGAGATGCGCAAGTTTTCGCCGGGTGGCCAGACATTGCTGAAAACCTGGCCGTCAAAGCACAAAACGATGCTTTATGGAGGACAGTTCGGAAAGGTGTGGCTTGGTTATGACACCACCGGTATTGGCTACATCGACCTTAAAAAACCCGATGCCGAACCCCGCTCCTTTATCTTGGACGGCTTTGATGCCGTATCGTGTTTTCTGGAGCAGGGGCCGGATACGCTCTGGGTGGGGACTAAAAAAGGTTTGAATCTGGTTACCTTGGGTTCCCGACAAAACAAACGCATTGCTGGCACAGAGCACCTGTTTGTAAGAAGTATTTATAAATCTCCGTTTGCTGATGCTGTTTTTTTTACTACCCATGAGGATGGTATTTTTTACTATAAAAATGGTCGACTAGTGAATTTTCCGCTGGATGCAAAAAGAAATCTCACCGCCTCACACTGCATCGTCGAATCAAAGGATGGCTATTTCTGGGTTCCGACCAACAAGGGGCTTTTTCAGTTTGCCAGGAAGGATTTGCTGGACTATGCCGAAGCCGTCCGGAAAAAGGGTACGGAAAAGCCAAACCTTTTTTACCTTTATTATGACAAATCCAGCGGTTTCAATACGAATGAATTCAACGGTGGGTGCGCCCCCTGCGCCATCACCCTGCCCGACGGTAAAATTTCCCTTCCCTCGCTCAACGGCCTCGTCTGGTTTAACCCCGCGGCCATTGTAGCGGATGTGGCTGATAAAAAAATCTTTATCGACCGGATGGAGGTGGCTGGCAGCACCAGCATGATCCGTAATGATACAGTGAGGCTTCCGCTGGATCCCCGCCAGTTGGGCTTTCACCCGGTTACACCTTATTTTGGCAGCAATAATAACCTGAGGTTGTCCTATTTTATGTCCTCGGGCAACAAGCCACCGGCCGAAAATGAATGGCTGCCTGTAAACACGGCCGATCCCGTGATCCGGTTCCAGGAGCTGTCGTCCGGTGATTATACTTTGCTGGTCAGGAAAATGAATGGCTTTGGACTCCATAACCATGAGATCGCCCGGCTGGTGGTGATCGTGCCGCAGCACTGGTACGAAACCTGGGTTTTCAGGTTGTTTTGCGTGGCACTGCTTGGGGCACTGATCTACCTGGTGGTGTGGCTGCGCACCCAGAGCCTCAACCGCCGCAATGAGGAACTGGAAGTGCGTATCCGCTCCCGGACCCAGAACCTGGAAGATACGATGATCGCCCTAAAAAACTCCGAGGCCAATCTGAGCCGGCAGATGAGCATTCAAACCCGCCTGGTGGCGTCGATCAGCCACGATATTCGTACACCGATGAAATTTATGGCCGAAGGAGCGGTCAAAATTGAGAACCTGATCGACAAAACGGCCTATCTTGAGGCCATCATGACGGCGCGCCACCTGGGTTCGTCGGCGCAATTGATGTACGACCTGCTCGACAACATCATCACTTACATCAAAACGCAATACTACGAAGGTCAGGTGGGGCTTCAGATGATTTCGCTCCGGAATCTGCTGGATGAGAAAATCAGGCTATTCTATCCGGCTATCGTGGAGCAGGAGAACCGCTGCGCCAATGATGTAGCCCCGGAAGTCTCCGTATTTTCCAACGCGCATCTGTTGGGGATCATCCTGCATAATTTGCTGGACAACGCCAACAAATACACCTACAAGGGGCAGATACACTTCTACACCGAATGCCATCGGGATCAGCTTCACCTTATCGTGGCCGATACCGGGCCGGGCTACCCCGAAACCATTCTCCATTGGCTGGAGAATCGCTCCGTGGCTGCTGCTGAGCCCGGAAAACCCTCAGCCCTCTCTCCCCACAACAACGGCCTGGGCCTGATCATCGTCAAAGAGCTGGCCGAAATCCTGCAAATAGACCTGCGGGTGAGTAATGAGAATGGGGCAAAAGTGACCCTGATCTTTACAACGGAATAGCGCTGGCCAGGCATCATCAATAGATATCAGGGCTAGCGCCCCTAAATGCTTTCCATTGGACATTTTGCTACGAAGAGGGCAGGGCTACGCCCCTGTATTTTGATTTGCCAAAGTTGCGTAGCCCTGACATCATTTTAGAAATGGACGGGTCAACGCCCTTGTATTTTTATTATCCAAAGGGGTCGTCAGCCCTGATTTCTTCGTATATAAAAATGAACGCACGTTATCCAGAGGGGCGTTAGCCCTGACATCTTCCTAGGTAAAAATGAACGCACATTATCCACAGGGCCGTTAGCCCTGACATCTTCGTAGATAAAAATGAACGTACGTTATCCACAAGGGGCGTCAGCCCTGATATCTTCGTAGGTAAAAATGAACGCACATTACCCACAAGAGGCGTCAGCCCTGATTTCTTCGTAGATAAAAATGAACGCACGGTATCCAGAGGGGCGTTAGCCCTGATATCTTCGTAGGTAAATATGAGCGCACATTACCCATAAGGGGCGTCAGCCCTGATATCTTCGTAGGTAAAAATGAACGCACATTACCCATAAGTGCCGTTAGCCCTGACATCTTCGTAGGTAAAAATGAACGCACATTACCCACAGGGGCGTTAGCCCTGATATCATCGTAGGTAAAAATGAACGCACATTACCCACAGGGGCGTTAGCCCTGATATCATTGTAGGTAAAAATGAACGCACGTTATCCACAAGGGTCGTCAGCCCTGATATCTTCGTAGATAAAAATGAACGTACGTTATCCACAAGGGTCGTCAGCCCTGATATCTTCGTAGATAAAAATGAACGTACGTTATCCACAAGGGTCGTCAGCCCTGATATCTTCGTAGGTAAATATGAGCGCACATTACCCATAAGGGGCGTCAGCCCTGACATCTTCGTAGATAAAAATGAACGCACATTATCCAAAGGGTCGTCAGCCCTGATATCTTCGTTCCTGCACAGGGCGGGGGTCAATCTTCGGGTTTGAGCTTGCGGAACAGTTCGATCACATTGGTGACCCGCATTTTTTCGAAGATGCGGGTTTTGTGTGTGCTCACCGTGCTGATCTTCATGTTCAGGTCCTGGGCAATCTGGGTGGACTGCTTTCCTTCCAGGAGCAGTGCCAGTACATCCTCTTCCCGGGGTGAGAGCACGTCGTTATCAAAAACTTTGGCCGGGGCTATTTTTTTGAAAAAGCTCTCCACCACCAGTTGGTGTACCTGCTCGGTCATGTACTTTTTATCGTCCATGACGGTACGGATAGCCACGCCGACCTGCTCCGGCAGTGCTGTTTTGGACAAAAACCCGTTGGCCCCCGCCGAGAAAAAGTGCAGCGCATGTTTGGGTTCCTCACTCGCCGTGAAAATGAGAATACGCACCCCCGGCTGCACTTCCCGCAGGGTACCCACCATGCCATAGCTGTCTCCGCCCGGCAGCTGCATGTCCAGAATGATGAGGTCCACCGGCGGCCCGGTTTTCAGCAGGTCCAGCCCCTTAGGGAAAGTAGCCGCTTTTCTGATCTCCGCGCCCGGCAGGACACTGTTCGTAAGGTCAGCCACTGAAGACGCAACGATGTAGTGGTCTTCCATAATGAGTACATGTGGAGTCATTGATTTTTAGATTAAAAAATGAGGTAGGTTGGTATTATTAACACCATACGGTGATATTTGGTATACCCAAAATTATAGAAAACTTACGGTATTTTCTAATAGAATTTTCCGTACTACTTTGATTATACGTCACGGATTAATTGGATGATTAATTCATAGTCGTCATATAAATTTGTCTCAGTAGTCATTCACACTGCAGGTGAATGTTTTCAACACTTTGTCACACTAATTGTTTCACCTAACAAAACCGCCCAATATGAAAAAAACTTTACGCTTCCGATGGTCTCCCGTTTTTACGGTGTTTCTGATGACCACCCAAAATTCTTAAAATTTTTTTACAGATCATTCATTTTTTACCGGCTTGCCGGATGTTGATCTCAGCGCACCGACCGGGCCCTGTGCAGTGTAAACCAAAAATTCTATTTGCGTATATTATTTACCGTTAATTTCTCGTGTTACTTATGCAGAATATTTTAGAAAAAAACGTGGATTGGAGCATCTCAGGGCCTGTTGCCGCTGAATGGCGGTTGAAGGGGATTTTGGGAATTCGATTTCTTATAGAATTCCCCTCGTAACCCTTCGGTTCGGTTTGATTCGTAGCATTTTGGGGCAGGTGCATCATTACGAGCGGGCAGGTAGAGGAGGGTTGACAGGATGGGGCCCGGCCGTGCCCATGAAGTTTAGAAAAGTACTTGTACAAGCTCAGAATGGCGTTTTTTTTAGATTTTGTTGTGTTACCTAAACCCACATATACAGTCACAAGCCTACAAATATTTGTACGATCCTTTTGCTGGTGAACAACATCTTGCCAATTGTTTCACTCGTACACACACTTACATATTTATGAACATTTAAACCCTTACTCCATCTAAAAGGCAGACACCATGACCACAGGTTGGGCGTTCCCGCAGCGGGCGGCTCCCGGCAAGCTGTGTTGGCAGGGCCCTCCCCTCGATGCAGCTCTTAAACACAAGGCGCGCAGCCTGCTCTGCGTAAAAGAATTTATCATTTACATGAACACATTACACGATGAAAACAAATCAACTATTTCGGGCAGCCGCTGCTGCCAAAACCATTAAAGCCGGCATTTTTGCCGCCGCTTTATTTTGCTCCGCTTCCGTTTTTGCCCAGGTGAAAATTGGGGATAATCCGACAGTTATTAATGCTGGATCAGCTTTGGAAATTGAGAGCACTAATAAAGGTCTATTGATGCCGAGGGTATCCCTGTCTAATACAACAACATGGGGTCTGTTAGGAACTCAGGTGGCCGGAATGCATGTGTATAATACGAATACAGGTATTACATCAAGCAATACGGATTACCCTACTTTGATTGCCAAAAAAGGCGAATATTACTGGGACGGAACTGGTTGGGTTGCCCTAGCTCCATTGCAAAAAGCGACAGCCATCTCCACCTTTGACCAGATTACTCCTGGTGTTCTTGTCAGTGTTCCTTATACTCCACCTGGTAGTTGTCCTCTTCCTGTTTTAGGCACGCAGCCATCTGCGTGCGCGACAGATCTAAATCAAATAGCAACTTTTGGAATTGACAATCCTGTCAACGATGTAACTATCGACCTATCAGATAAATACACTGTTGGTAATAACTTAGATGCCGTTTACTTTAGCTTTGGGATATACGTTGATAAAACAACCCCTGGTGTTTATGAACTTGTTGGGTTTAATATGATCACCCATTCAAGCACTTTTGCAGGCTGTGGTGGCGGAACCGAGTCGTACAAGATAGCGCTTAAAAACTTGCCTGTACGAGCCTCCTACTCGGTAAAAGTATACCTAATTCCATGGAATAATTCAGGTAGCGGTAATCCATCAAATGTTAAGATCGGGGTTGGAACTCCTGCAATACCCGGATGTGGATCAGTAGACTTTTCCGAGAATAAGTTGTTCGTTGCTGTTAGTCAGTAGTTGTACCTGGCTAACAAAAGTTTCCTGTCAGGCCAGGCGGCGTAGACTTGATTACAAACTTCTTTACGATGCATATCAAGCTGCTTCGCTTACAATCTCAAAAACAAAACTCACACATACAATTTCAAAAACAATGAAAACAAAACAACTCATATACAAAACCATGGGTGCGGTGATGATCGCTGCGGCCATGTTATTGGGCTCTTCGTCTGCTTTTGCGCAGGTGAAGATCGGCTCAAACCCCACCTCGATCAACGCCGCTAATAATCTGGAAGTGGAAGCTTCTACGGCGGGCAGGAAAACGAGTATTGATAAGACGACCGGTAAGGTTACTATTGCGGATGGTTCGCAAGGTGTGGACAAGGTGTTGACCTCTGACGCGAATGGGGTTGCAACCTGGGTTTCACCTCCTGTACAGGATTCTCCGGTCATGTTTTCTGTTTACAATATAGGGAACCAGGTTTCGGGATATCTTGCTATCGATAAGGTGAATTTTGGAGGCAAGTATTTTGATAAAAATGTCAACTTTGATTTAACAAATGACAACTTTACTATACCTGCAAATGCAGCAGGCATTTATGAATTTACTACAACCTACGCCAGCTTGAATACTGGCAACTATGTTAAGGGGGTTTATGTGGGCATTTATGTAAACAATGTCCTATCAAGGTATATAAGTGTGGCAAATTCCCCAGCTGGCGCTGGTGTTGGTGGTAGTGGTGCGACACTTATTCCTTTAAACGTGGGTGATGTTGTAGACATGCGATGGATTCCTTCGTTAGGATCAGCCAGCGAATCTTTAACATTCTTCTCTTATAATCTAAACGTCGCATTGATTTCCAGATAAAATATTTTCACCCCATTCCACGGTCTTTGTCTTTACCGAACCGGCAATAAAATGGATTTGGTCAACTAATACCATCTGTAGGCGATGAGGGCGTGTAAATCTGGATGCACGAGCATTTGTAACATGATTTTACTGAGGGACATTTGCTAATCACCGGTCGTGAACCAACACATCCTGAGCCCTGACGAAATACGAGCGCTCGATACGCTTACAGGGACAAAAACTTCAAAAATCAGAATCACATTTTGAATCTTAAAAACAATGAAAACAAATCAGTTACTATACAAAACAATGGGCGGGATGATGATCGCCGCGGCCATGCTACTTGGCGCGTCCTCTGCTTTTGCCCAGGTGAAGATCGGAACCAATCCGACAACGATTGATCCTGCCAATAACCTGGAAATAGAGGCTTCTACGGCGGGTAGGAAGACGAGTGTGGATAAAGTGACAGGACAGGTGACGATCAAAGATGGTACAGAGGGTGATGGGAAGGTACTGACCTCAGATGCAACCGGGGGAGCAAGCTGGAAAAATGTGAGTCTAAAGGCTTTTGCTGGCGCAAAAACAAATGTTCGGCAGAACATGCCGCAGTCGGTTGGGCCATCCATTATGACTCCAATCGTATTTCAGAGTGAGATCACCGATCCGACGAATTCTTTTGATCCGGCAACTGGTGCCTTCACAGTGCCTGCTACCGGACTTTACCAAGTCTTTGGTTCTACGCAATTTGACAATAACGAGGTGCCTGGTATTCCGGTGTTTTATTCGGCTTGTCTGCAAATATATGTAAACGCAAGCAGTGTTGTTGCTCAATCCTGTTCACAAATGAATGTTGTGACAACCTCTTCCTCAGCATCAAATATTGTCATGCTGAACGCGGGAGATGTACTTACGATGCGGGCAGGTGCGCAGGTGGCTTCTGGGGGTACTTTCGCCGCAGTCGTTTCTTCCTTTTATGCGTATAAGATTGCAGATTAATGGTTGACGCCGATTTCGGGTTGGTGAATTTCATACCATGCTTAACTATTTAAATCAGCGTCAGCAACGCAATTTTTATCAAATTTTTTACACACAAACAATACGAAACAATGCATCAAATAAATAAATTTCAGATTCAGTCGCGCCCACGGCGTGATGTGGGCCAGATCATCGCGGTAGCCATGCTGTTGCTGCTGTTGGCACTCGTATTCGAGGCTCGCGCCCAGGAAGGCAGCCAGGGCAATACCACCATTTTTGGCGGTGCACAAATGACGTTTTTCGCCAACCACGATTTTGCCACACCTGCAGGTGGCACCCAGCCCGGTGTGATCCTTACCGAGCGCGCAACGGCTACAATGAGTTACCTGAACTATTTCGGGGATAATCTTATGGCCAACGGGGTAACGGATGTCAGTCATGTGGATGGGTATGTACGCAAGTACGGAGCGGGGCAGTTTGTTTTCCCTACCGGCGACAACGGGAATGCGGGCCAGTTCGCTGCTTCTGCGGATGGCACAAGCGGGGCCTATTTCCATGGGGATCCATCTACGGCCATTACAAGTAATTTGTTTACGGGTTCTGCCTATCCCACTGCGCTTCCGGCGGGAGGGCCGTTTGCTACCACGAGCAAAGATATGACACTGGGTGCGGTTAGTAACATCGAGTACTGGGATATCGACGGAGCTACGGCTACCAAGATCTCGCTGACCTGGGATGCTGCCAGTGCTATCTCAACCTTAACGGGAGGTGTTGCTTCAAAGCTGACCATCGTAGGCTGGAACCCTACCTTGTCGCAATGGGTAAAAATACCTTCAACGCTTGATGTAACATCAGTGCTGGGAACGCCAAGTAATATCAATACAACAGGATCGATCACGACCAATGCCAACATTGTGCCAAACACCTATACCGCTTATACATTTGGCGCTGTGGTACCCGATCTTACGCCGACAACGGATATCAATTCGCTGAGCTTCCTGAATGCCGGAGACAGCAGAGATTTTATTGTGAATTTGTATGAGATCAACAACGTAGAGGCCACTGGCTTGATCCGTTTCCGTATCACCAAACTTACTGCTTTCACGATCATCTATCCTACAAGCAGCGGTACATCTGACGTTTTCGGTGGCATCGCCAATGAAAACAGTAACTGGGATTTTACAGAAAACGCAAGTTTTATCACGGTAACGGCAAAAACGGGCATTAATATAGCAGCGAATGGACAGGCAAAAATTGGTTTCAACATTACAAGGAAGCCAGGTGTGCCCGCAGGGAATGCCCAGAATATTACTCCTACAATCATTAGTGGATCCGGAGGAGAAGTAAACTTCACCAACAACCAGGTAGTAACGACCGTGACAGCCAATTAATAATCTATTTCACACTTAAAAAGTAAGATCATGAAAAAACATTTAGGCTTTTTGACATTAATTCTGGCCCTGCTGGTTTTTAACCGCAGCTATGCACAGGATGTAAGTATCAACATTACCAATACGCCGTCCATTCCTCTGGGAAGTTCAACACCCATTCTGGTAACAGTATGTAATGAAGATCCAAGTCCGGTCGATGCCCCGGCAAATAAACTTCGTCCGCAGATATCGGTTCCCGGTAACGTTACGATTACAGGTGCTACCAACACGGATGGGTCTGCTTTGACTGATTTTACCGTCCTAAGTACATCCACTGGAAATGGTAACACCATTATTCTGTTGCTAACCACACCACTGGTGAACGGTGAGTGTAAATCTTTTCATGTCATCGTGCAAGGTATGGTGATCAGCGGCAATACGCTCTTCAACGCCACGCTTGGTTTTCAGGGGCCTCAAACACCCGGAAACATTACTGGTAATGACAATAGCCCGTCTGGGATCGCTGTTACTGCTGCACCTCCGGTTACCACCGATGACATGGTAACGGGGGTTACACCCGGAGCGCCTATCGTCGTTTCCGTACTGACCAACGATACACCAGGTACCTCGGCGATCGACATCACAACAGTGCAGCTGGTTGAACCAGGGACAGGTAATCCGGTGACTTCTGTGACCATTCCCGGCCAGGGTACTTATACAGTTGATGTGGCTACCGGAGTAATCACATTCACGCCGATACCTGGTTTCAGTGGTACCCCAACTCCAGTAGATTATACGGTTAAAGATGTCAATGGTTTAATTTCCAATCCTTCTACCATTACCGTAACCGTTCCTTTACCGGTTACGCTTATCTCTTTTGAGGTACGGAAAGAGGGAGGTCTGGCACAGCTTAATTGGGCTACTACCGAGGAAACCAACAGCGACCGTTTCGAGATTGAGCGTAGCGTTACAGGGAAAAACTGGAACCGGATCGGAACCGTGGTTTCCCATGGCGAGAGTAATACCCGTAAAAACTACCACTTTGTAGACGCCAGTCCGGTGAATGGCGGCCCGTCGCACGG
This sequence comes from Dyadobacter sp. 32, assembly GCF_902506755.1. GTDB lineage: Bacteria > Bacteroidota > Bacteroidia > Cytophagales > Spirosomataceae > Dyadobacter. Next base: position 6,797,963 of record NZ_LR735258.1, read on the forward strand.
CGAAAACCTTTACCGCCTGAAAATGGTAGACAAAGACGAAACGTTTGCGTACAGTAGTATCCGGTCGCTGAAATTTGAGGGTGCCGGTGCCGATCTGTCGATTTACCCGAACCCGATTGTAAACCAGCTTTTCATTCGGGATGCCAGCCAGGTAACCCAGGTGGTGATCAACGACCTCAATGGCCGTACGGTGCATCAGTCGGGCAGCACTGCAACAGGTTTCATTGACGTGAAAGGCTTGTCGGCAGGTATGTACATCGTCAGGGTGAGCCGTTCTAATGGGCTGGTTTCCAGTCATAAAGTTGTGGTCTCCAGATAGGATGAGCAAGATTAACCGGCGGCCGAAAGATAAGCCGGCCGCCGGTATTTTCTCAGGGCAGCAGCCGTATGACGGGCATGTGCCCCAAAAGCCAATAACTCTTTGCGGTCAGCCGCACGGCAGTTCTATTAATTCGTACCGGGTCGCCGGATGTTCACGGCGAGTTCAGCCAAGAGAGATTATTTATAAACTCCCCTTTGTAAGAATATGATTTTAAATATTTTTTCTTAGTAGAACCCAATAAGCTAACAGCCAATGGCCAAACGCTCTATGCAGGCCGCCGCTTGGCAGCACCTTTTAAAATCATCACACACACACAATAGAGAAAGTCGAGTCAGGTAGTTAACACTTCTTCCCGGAGTTCCGGGAAGAAGTTTCAAAACACCCATCGGCGCCACCGGATATAAGCGCCCATCGGCCACTGGAAAAATCATTTCAGAGCCGGTGTGTGGAGCCAACAGCCAAAAGCTAACAGCTAACAGCCCAAAGCTAACAGCTAACAGCCAACAATAGGCCTGAAAGAACGGTTTGTAATTTTTAGTTTCATATTCATCAATAAACAATCATGAAAAAAGTATTTTGGGTAATGGGAATGGTGTTATGTTCCGTATTGAGCGCAGAGGCGCAGAAAAACACCCTGCTGGTTTACGGCAATCTGGACGCGCTGTCGGCCAAAAGCGCCACAGGGGTAAAAAGCAGTACATTTTCAATTTCGCCGGGCGTTGGCTATCAGCTCGACGATCACTGGACAGCCGGGGTGAATCTGGCATCACACAATACCAAATCCGGCTCACCGGAGGTGAAGACCACCTCATTTGGAGCAGGGCCATTTATTCGTTACGCCTATGCTTTGTCCGACATCTTTGCTGTGTACGGTCAGTTCAATGCCAATGTTTTAGCAGGTAAAACGGCCGGTGTGAAAAGCAATGGCTTTCAGGGAAATCTATTCCCTGCGATCGGTGTAAACCTTAAAAATGGATTTGCACTCAATTTCAATTTCGGCAGCCTGGCTTTTGGCAGCAATAAAGTGAAAGGCGCGGATGCCGCCACGAACTTTGGGTTATCGTTCGGTAGCGGGGCTGGTTTTGGTATTTCGAAGAACTTTGGGTTATAGCAGCTGTCAGTCTGAGCGGAGTCGAAGACAGTCTGAGCGAACGGGGCCGCCCGGCGGTCGCACTTCGACTACGCTCAGTGTGACAGGATGGTAGGCTCAGTGTGACTAGAAGGTGAGCTCATTTTGACGAAATAGTGAACAGTTTAATTGTCCGTCTGAGCGAAGGTTTTGTCAGTCTGAGCGAACGGGGAGGCCCGGCGGTCGAAGACAGTTTGAGCGTAGGTATTGTCAGTCTGAGCGTAGTCGAAGACAGTCTGAGCCCGCACTTCGACTCCGCTCAGTGTGACAGCCCGGTACGCTCAGTGTGACGAGTTGGTGAGCTTAGTGTGACAGCCTGGTAAGCTCATTTTTACGAAATGGTGGGCAGTTTAATTGTCAGTCTGAGCGAACGGGGCCGCCCGGCGGTCGAAGACAGTCTGAGCCCGCACTTCGACTTCGCTCAGTGTGACAGCCCGGTACGCTCAGTGTGACGAGTTGGTGAGCTTAGTGTGACAGCCTGGTAAGCTCATTTTTACGAAATGGTGGGCAGTTTAATTGTCAGTCTGAGCGAACGGGGCCGCCCGGCGGTCGAAGACAGTCTGAGCCCGCACTTCGACTTCGCTCAGTGTGACAGCCCGGTACGCTCAGTGTGACGAGTTGGTGAGCTTAGTGTGACAGCCTGGTAAGCTCATTTTTACGAAATGGTGGGCAGTTTAATTGTCAGTCTGAGCGAACGGGGCCGCCCGGCGGTCGAAGATAGTTTGAGCGTAGGTATTGTCAGTCTGAGCGAAGTCGAAGACAGTCTGAGCCCGCACTTCGACTCCGCTCAGTGTGACAACATGGTAAGCTCAGTGTGACAACATGGTACGCCCAGTGTGACAAGTTGGTACGCCCAGTGTGACAAGTTGGTACGCTCAGTGTGTAGCAGTCCAATTTCAACAATGATTTAGGTAACCCCATTTTAGGATCATAAATGAAAAAACTGAAACAATGAGGGCATACTATGTGTACATTCTCAGGTGCAGGGACGGTAGCTACTACACCGGCGTGACAAGTGATATTACACAACGGTTTAAGGAGCACAGTGCCGGAAAATATACGAAGAGCTATACCTTTTCGCGGCGTCCCGTCCAACTCGTTTACTACAATGAATTCAATGATGTGACACAGGCGATTCATTTCGAAAAACAGCTGAAAGGATGGAGCAGAAAGAAGAAGGAGGCGTTGATGAACGGTGATTGGGATAAGCTAAAAATTCTGGCCGAATGTAACAATGAAACGAGTCACAAGCGCTACGTGCCAGATGGGTGAGTTTCTGTCAGTCTGAGCGGAGGTGCTGTCAGTCTGAGCGTAGTCGAAGACAGTTTGAGCGGAGGTATTGTCAGTCTGAGCGTAGTCGAAGACCGAGCCACGATGCCCGCACTCATACTGAGCCTGACGAAGTACGACCCCGGCGGCCCGGTACGCTCAGTGTTACGAATTGGAAGAATGGTGAGCCCGCACTTCGACTTCGCTCAGTGTGACACGTTGGTGAGCTCAGTGTGACAAGTTTGGGTACTGTCAGTCTGAGCGTAGTCGAAGACAGTCTGAGCGGAGGTGCTGTCAGTCTGAGCGTAGTCGAAGACAGTTTGAGCGGAGGTATTGTCAGTCTGAGCGTAGTCGAAGACCGAGCCACGATGCCCGCACTCATACTGAGCCTGACGAAGTACGACCCCGGCGGCCCGGTACGCTCAGTGTTACGAATTGGAAGAATGGTGAGCCCGCACTTCGACTCCGCTCAGTGTGACAGGTTGGCGAGCTCAGTGTGACAGGATGGTAAGCTCATTTTGACGAAATAGTGGACAGTTTAATTGTCAGTCTGAGCCCGCACTTCGACTTCGCTCAGTGTGACAGGCTGGTACGCTCAGTGTGACAGGCTGGTGAGCCGCACTTCGACTACGCTCAGTGTGACACGTTGGTGAGCTCAGTGTGACAAGTTGTTAAGCTCAGTGTGACAAGTTGTTAAGCTCAGTGTGACAGCATGTTAAGCTCAGGGTGGCACTATCTTAACCACATTCAATGACGCACATTTGCATTTATTGCCATGATAATCAACAAACCTAATTACTAATTTTTTTTATCACTTTTTACCACACAATTATGAAAAAGTATTTTGCAGAATTTTTGGGGACTTTCTGGCTTGTGCTGGGAGGCTGTGGAAGTGCAGCGTTGTCTGCTGCGTTTCCGGAGGTGGGGATTGGGCTGTTGGGGGTTTCATTGGCTTTTGGGTTAACCGTTCTGAGCATTGCCTATTCGTTGGGACATATTTCCGGCGCCCATCTCAATCCGGCTGTTTCGATCGGCCTCTGGGCTGGGGGCAGGTTTCCGGGTAAGGACCTGATGCCTTACATGGTATCTCAGGTTGTGGGTGGTGTGGCCGGGGCCGCGGTTCTGTACGTGATCGTTACGGGCAACGGGAGTGCAATCGGCGATTTTGCCGCAAATGGTTACGGCGACCATTCGCCAGGCAAATACAGTATGGCAGCCGCGCTGATCACGGAGGCCGTGATGACTTTTATGTTTCTGATCGTTATTCTTGGATCTACGTATCGGGCGGCTCCGTCGGGGTTTGCCGGAATCGCCATTGGTCTCGCACTGACCCTCATTCACCTGATCAGTATTCCGGTTACCAATACGTCCGTAAATCCGGCAAGGAGTATCAGTCAGGCTGTTTTTGTGGGAGGCTGGGCGCTGGATCAGTTGTGGCTCTTCATTCTGGCACCCGTTGCAGGTGCTTTGCTGGCCGGCGTGGTGCACCGGACACTCACAGATAAAATCGAATGAAACTTTGCCACCACAAGTGGGAAATCCGGTTCTTTTTTTGGAATCGAATGACCAAATCATGATTTCTCCTCGGCGATATGAAAAGGATTCTAGTTTACAACCAGTCACAGGACGTTTTGCTGTCATTTGAAAATGTCACTTCTGCCGATTTTCAAATCGAAACAGCTATGTCTATCCATGAAGTTTTTAAAAAGTATTTGTTTCATAATCAATTGGATAGCATGGATCCCGTTCCGGATGTTTTTCTGGCCAATCTGTGTGAGCCGACAAAAGAAGTAATAGATTTCCTGAATTATGTAAACAGATATCGGCCGAAGCTCAAAATGATTGTTGTGATGGCGTCGTCCCGAAAAGTTTCGTTACTGAAAACAATTTTCAAAGGAAAAGATATATGCATTTCGGAGCCGGACTGTCTTCCTGATATTTTAAACTGATCCAGTCGTCGGAGTATCCTTAAAATTCTCAAAAATTATGATAACCATCGGATTAATAGATAATTATGCCATCATCAGGTTGGGTTTGAATTTTTTGCTCCATGAGCATTTCAATGAGCTGGAGCTTCTGGAATCTGACAGCGTTGCGGATTTTGCCAACCAGTACGAGGAAAAAAAATGCGATGTGCTGGTACTCGGCAACAATTCGCTTATTGCCCGCGATTGCTTTAAAACCGTATCGGCACTGAGAAAACTGTTTCCCCAGGTTCCCATTCTGGTCTATGACGAGAATATCAACCAAAATCTCACCGTCCGGTATTTTGAGCTTAGAATACAGGGATATATCGCCAAAGAAAGCATAGCAAGGGAAATTGTCAATGGAATTAACGCGTTGCTGAACAAGAAACAGTTTCTCTCTCCCGACGTGCTAGAGAGGTTGCTGCGGTTTGTGGTACGCAAGGAACTTGAACCCGCTGGTGCCAATGTGCTTACGGCCAGAGAATCGGAAATTGCATTGTATCTGAGCCAGGGCATGAAAACTTCCTGGATAGCCAAAACCCTCGACCGAAAACCTTCTACGATCAGCACCATCAAACATACGATTTTCAAGAAAATGAAAGTCGACAACGTGGTTCAGCTAATGAACTTATTTGGCCTCAGGGACTTGGAAAAAGCAGGCAGGTGAATAACGGAATCCCGCTGCTTCCCAGAAAAGCTTCAACTGGTTTCATACAAGGTAAAAAAGACAAGCGCAGAGAGGACAAAGTAGAATTACCAACGACCCAAAAGTCTTTTGCGTTCTTTGCACGTTACCTCATCTGCTTTGCGTGAAAAATGTAAAATTGACAGGTATGATCAAACTTTTCAGAACCGGTAATTTATAGTAGTATTTCGATATGTTGGCGTGGATTATTTCTAGTGAATTTAACGTTCAAACTTATAAGTTTGTGTTAGTAAAAGACGGACGCTTCCACGGCGGGACTCGTCCGTGAATTAACAATGGTTTAAAACAAACCCTCCTGAAATAATGACTACAAACGATAGAATAAACCGGCACGAAAGTAATTTCTGCTTGCAACCAATCTGCCTGATTACGGTCCCCAGCATTATTACCGTTATGGGGCATGTGGATGAGTAGCTGCCGTCATGACGAAGAGCAAATTTGCCGTGATTTAAATCGGTACAGACTTCACAGCGTTGGCGCTGTGAAAGAACCGGAAACAAGGGTACTCAACGAAATTACACACTTGCACACCCTGTATGTTGGTAGGCTTCCTCTGAGGTCTGCCAACAAAATTTGACTATCAGGTTTCCGGTTAAGACGGATTCCGCTGTGGAACACCAAACTCATAGATTTCCCCTTCGTAAAAATAAATAATAAAACACAAGCATTATGATCACCATCGGAATAATAGACAGTTACAAGATCATCAGGTATGGATTAACGGCACTGCTTCATGAGGTGTATGACCAAATCGAAATTTTGGAATCGGATAACATTCCGGACTTTGCGATGAGCCGCGGGCAAAAGAAGGTGGACGTGCTGATCCTCGGCAATAACTCACTGGTGCCGTCAGAATGCTTCGAAGCCGTTGTGATGATGAGGAAGGATTTTCCGGATACACCTTTGATTGTTTATGATGAGAATCTGAAACAGAATCTGACGACCCGGTATTTTGAGTTGAGCGTAAATGGCTATCTTTTGAAGCAAAGTATTGCCAGTGAAATAGCACGAGCCATCAGCACGGTACTTGCTAAAAACCACTTTATTTGTCCTGCATTGCTTGAAAGCCTGCTTATGTTTGTTACCAAAAAGGATATGGAATCCAAAGAAGGGAAAGTGCTCACTGCCAAGGAGTCGCAAATTGCTCTTTACCTCAGCCAGGGAAAGAAAACATCGTGGATCGCGAATACACTGGGTCGTAAGCCTTCCACGATCAGCACCCAGAAGAGTACGATTTTCAAAAAAATGAAGGTTGAAAATATTGTTCAGCTGAAGTCGCTCTATAATCACAGGAATTTAGAAACGCAGTACAACAGGTAGAGGCAGGTGAGGTGAGATGTGAGATGTAAAATGTGAGAGGTAAAATGTAAAATGTGAGATGTGAGAGGTGGCCGTTGCTGGGGTGATAAGTTTGGCTATGCCAGGAAAATTATACTTAGATATCTGTTCAGTTACGGTAAGGTTTAAATCCTGATGGGATAATAGCAGGATTTATTAGTAATTTAGTAGCCGTTTCATTAATCAGAAATTCAATTCAGGAATCAACATGAAAACAAAACGCTACTTTTCTCTGATCCTAGTCGCCATGAGTGTGTTTTCGATGGCAATGCGCGAGGCTTTTGTGGCTGACGATCTGGTTGGCACATGGAAATATATGATCAGCGATGTGCCGGCGGAATACCAGTCGGGGTCATTTATTTTTGAGCAAAAAGAAAACAAAACGGTTGGATACGTGGATAGCGGCGAAAAGAATGAAATGATAGCGTTGTCGATGGATCAGGGGAAGATCACATTTACCACTGAAAATCAAGCTGGTACATTCAAATATAGCTTAATGCAGAAGGCCGACACATTGATGGGTAGGATCGTATCTCAATACGGAGATTTTGCCATTATTGCTGTGAAACAAGCTAAGTAGTAACCTTGTTCCTGATCGTATGGGGTAGCATTTTTACTAAAAGGAATATCAATCAAATAATCCTCTGGCAAATGTGCTCTCATTTTTACCTACGATGATGTGTGGGCTAAGCCTCATTTGCAAATCAAAATACAGGGGCGTAGATCTGTCCTCTTCTTAGCGAAAATATCCAGTGGAGGGCTTTAGCCCTGATAGGTAATCCAGTTGTACCCGTTAAAATGGGTATTTCGTATCTTCCAATTTTTCGAGAATTAACAAATACTCTCCCATCATTTCATTGGGATAGAAACGGTACCGCTTTGGCTTCACTTCTCCCAAATCAAATATCACGCCGTTTTGAATCGGGTTGCCTGGCACAAAAACATTTTACCTGGGTTTTTCTTTGAACTGAATGGTTTTGGCATAATATTGTCAGGTAATCAGGTGTCGATATGTTTAGCTGCCAATTACCGTACATGGAAAATTCCTCGCGTCCCTTTGAATTGAATAACTTATTGGAAATAAACAGGTTAGATCTTGCCCTTGAGTCGGCAGGGATTGGGACCTGGGAATTGGACCGGGATGCAAACCAGATGCGCTGGTGCCGCAGAGCGCAGAATATCTTCTCCAGTACAACGGATAACCTGATAGAATATCAGGATTTTTTAGAGCTGATCCACCCTGGTGACAGACTGTTGTTTTCTACAGAAATGGATAACGCGCTAGGCCTGAAAGCTCCAAATCGTTTTTCTCTTGAATTTAGAACCGGGAAAAATAGCCTGAGTGGATACCAATGGCTACATTGTAAAGGACAATCCCACGCAAATATTGAGAATGGCGAATTACGGATTTTAGGCACATTTTCTGATATTACCAAAGAGGTAGAAAGCCGAAGGCATCTTATTGAAAAACAAAAAAGGGCAAGTGGCTTCGAGGCAGTCATTGACCAGGCGCCACTGGCGATCGGGCTTCTGACGGGTCCCGACTTTGTCGTCGAACTGGGTAATGATAAGCTTTTTGAAGTATGGGGTAAACCATCTTCCATCATGGGCATGAGGCTCGCAGACGCACTGCCTGAAATTGAGAATCAGGTATTTGTGGATCTGCTAACGGAAGTTTATCAGACAGGGATGCCTTATTCCGGGCAAGGGGTACTTGCCCATTTGCGGCGGTTCGGTGTTCTGGAGGATGTCTACTTCGATTTTGTCTACACGCCTGTGCGATCAGATTCGGGTACCGTGACCGGAATCATGGTAATGGCTAGCGAGGTTACCGGATATCATAATGCGCTTCACCAACTCGCGCATAGCGAAGCAAGATTTAAGGCCCTTATTGAGCAGGCGCCAGTGGCAACATCCCTTTTGACAGGCCGAGACATGGTTGTAGAGTTGGCCAATAGCACCATTATAGATTACTGGGGCAAGGGCGACTCCGTCATCGGGAAACCATTGCGTGAGGCTTTGCCTGAATTGGATGGACAGGGCTTTTTAGAAATATTGGATCAGATTTATCAAACCGGCGTTGCCTACAGTTCGGAAAACGCCTCTGTAAATTATGATGTGGGGGGGAAGTTGGTTACCTATTACTATAATTTCACCTATAAACCTGTTTTTGACAATAGTGGGCAAATGTTCGGGATTGTCATCATGGCCATTGATGTCACGGCCCAGGCCCTTGCACAGAAGGCGCTTGAAGAAAGCGAACTAAAGTTAAAAACGGTGATTGAGTCGGCCCCGGCTGCTATGGGCCTTATGGTAGGACCGGATCTCAGGATTGAAATGACCAACCAGGCCTTTATTCATATTGTTGGAAAAGGACAGGATATTGCCGGAAAACCGCTTGCGCAGGTTATGCCCGAGCTTGAAAGTCAGCCTTTTTTAAAGATTCTCCATAATGTGTATACCACGGGTGTTTCCTATAAAACATTTGGGGTACAAGTGGATATTGTCCGGAACGGAGAGATGACCTCTAATTTTTACGATATTAATTATACGCCGATTTATGACAGTTCCGGAGAGATCTACGCCATTCTGAATATCTCAACCGATGTGACCGAGCGTGTGAGTGTAGAAAAACAAATCCGGCAAAGCCAGATGCAGCTGTTAGGATTGTTTGAACAATCACCTGTTGGGATTGCGATGATAGCCAAACAAGATCTGACCTTTACCATGGCTAACCCATTCTATGGAAAACTGGTAGGGAGAGATTCGGATCAGATCATTGGAAAACCCCTGATGAAAGTGTTTCCGGAATTAGCAGGGCAAGGATTCGACAAGCTTTTGATGGATGTTTTTGAAACGGGTAAACCATTTTTGTCGCGGGAGCAGGCGGCGGAAATCCAGTACGATGGCGTACTTAAAACAATTTATGTAAACCTTGCTTACCAGCCACAGCGTGATCCGGATGGTCAGGTTACGGGAATTTTGGTGGTGGCTACCGAGCTCACCGATCAGGTGCTGAGCCGGAAAAAAATTGAAGAGGCTCAGGCTTTCCTTCAAAGCGCGATTGAACTTGCCCAGCTGGGGACCTATTCTATCGATCTTCAAACCAGGTCGTTCAACTATTCCGATCGTCTGAAACGCTGGTTTGGCATCCAGGATCACGAAGAGGTTACCGTAGAGAGCGTCTATGCCGCAATTAGCCAGGAGGATTTGCCGGCGGTAGTGTCCGCATTTAACGAGGCGATCACCCCGGGCTCTGGCGGCCAGTACGACATGGAGTACACCATGGATGCAGAAAAGACCGGCGCAGCCCGTGTGCTGCATGCGCAAGGTAAGGTGTTTTATGATCTGGGGGGTGTTCCTCTTACAATGATCGGTACGGTACAGGATATAACTACAAACCGTGAAATAAAGGTTGCTCTCGAATCGCAGGTACAGGAAAGAACGGAGCAACTGGCCTCAACCAACGCAGCGCTTGCTGCCACCAATTTAGAGCTTCTGAACTCCAATAATCTTTTGAAGCTGTCCAATACCAATTTGCAGCAGTTTGCCTATGTTGCCTCCCACGATCTTCAGGAGCCGCTCCGCAAGATCAAGTCCTTTGCAAATTTATTGACCGAACGGCATGGTGAAAGTTTGGGCGATGGGGGCATTACTTATTTAAATCGAATGCAGTCAGCTGCAGGTCGCATGTCCAATCTGATTGATGACCTTCTGACATTCTCAAGGGTGACCTCCCAAAAAGAGCATACCGGTATGGTGTCTCTTGCCAAAGTGATCAGCCAGGTACTGGATGATGTGGACCTGGCTGTAACGGAGTCCGCTGCGGTGATAAGCGTAGGGAGCATGCCCGAGATCAATGGTGATGAAACTCAACTGCACCAGTTATTTCAGAATCTGATCAGTAATTCGCTTAAATTCAAAAGACCTGATGTGCCTCCGGCAATTCAGATAACCAGCTCCATTGTTTCAGTTGAACACCTGCCCAAAGAACTTGTCGTAACAAGAACAGCAGGTTCCTTTCATAAGATAATCGTAGCTGACAACGGGATAGGCTTTGATCAGAAGTATGCCGACCGGATATTTCAGTTATTTCAGCGACTTCATGGCCGAAGCGAGTACGCGGGTACGGGAATTGGACTGGCCATCTGCGAACGGGTCGCTTCCAATCATGGAGGTGGTATTTCGGTTGAAAGCCGTCCTGGCGAAGGGGCGCGGTTTAGTGTTTTCTTTCCGGTTTAGGGGGCTGTTTTTTTGGTTGAAAGAAAATGGCAATCGCCATTGAGAAATAAACATGGTTAAATCTTGATGACGAATGCATCTTGATTTTCCGTCAACTTTATAAAACTGACGACTTTTATCAGTTTGGGCGTAAACACTACCATTATGGTAATTTTTCTGCCAAAATGAAGCTGCACCTTGATCTCTTCGACAAACTTGGCCTGATACACCTCCAACACCGATTCAACAAACGCGAAAGCATCCAAAAAGTCCGTGTAAACAATGCTGTCGTTCCAAACCTCTATCTTAATAGGCGAACGCATAATGAGTTGAGCATTTATTTCAAAAAGAACCAAAATACTACTAGGCCCACGGCCCGGTTTTTAAAATTACGGTTGTGTTTGATACAATTCGGGTCGATTTAACTAGCTATTTTTTAGATGTTGTTTACAGCTTATTAAAAATTATATTAATGACTGTAAGAGTTCGCTGGTAAATTAGAATATGAATTTAGCCACCCCTGAAAATCAAAACGAATGACAATCAATCGATTATCAGGTGTTTTTGTACTCCTTCCAGAACAGTTGTCGAACCAATTTTTGGAAGATCTTAGAAAAATTGGCCAATTGGTTGTGAATCTTGTGTAGGCGGATTGTTTACATATGCCCTCAAATACAAATCCTGACACAGTTCAGCGTACACTTCCATATTAGGACATTCTGCTACATAGTAATATGGTTGGTACATTGAAATTGTCCTTTTCAACACCAAGATGCTTGTTGTCTCGGACTAATTTTCTCCCTTACCAGAATGCCTAATAGACATTTATAAAGCTTAGATGTTTGAGAAATTTTCGTCAACCTTTGACCCGATTGTTTATATTTGACCTTCATTTATACTGAAATCATTGTGGAAGAAAAAGAAGATAGTTTGCTTTCAGGGGTGAAGGAAATTGCAAGAAGGGCAAAGGTGTCCAGGGCAACGGTGGACAGGGTGATTCACGACAGACCAGGGGTATCGTTGAAAACAAAGAATCGCATCAACGCCATTATTGAGGAACTAAATTACCAGCCTAATGTACTTGCACAGAGACTAGCCCTGACTTCCCGGGGTATTGTCAGGCTTGCTGTTTTATTGCCCGATATTTCCGGGGAAACCGAATATTGGAAAGCGCCGTTGGAGGGCATTAGTAAGGCCGAAGCGGAAATTAAACAGTACGGTGTACAAGTGGATTATTATTTTTTTGACCAGAATATTCAGTCCGTTTTTGCTCAGCAGGTGCAGCGGATCATGGATAACAAGCCGGACGGCGTACTTATAACGCCCACATTTGAACCTGAGTCAATTTTACTGTTGCAGCATTGCAAGGAAAAAAAAATTCCATGCGTTTTGATGAACTCGGATATTCCGGGGCAGCAAAGACTCTGTTACATTGGTCCCGAACTCTTTGACAGCGGATATCTTTCAGCGCAGCTAGTCCACTATTGCCTGAAGGAAAACCAGAAGGTAATGATTGTGAACATAGCCAGGGAGATTGAAAATAACGTCGCAATCCTGCGGAAGGAGCAAGGGTTTTTAGCTTATTTTAAAGAAAAATTATCGGAAAACCTGTTATTACCTCTAAATACAACAGACACAAGTTATCCGGCAGTTGCGGCAAAGCTAAACCAGATGATACAGGATGAAACGCATATTGGTGTCATTTATGTTACCAATTCCAGAGTTTCGCAGGTTGCCGAATGGCTCGAATCGATAGGAAGGAAGGATATTATTTTGATTGGCTACGACTATCTTACTAGGAACATTGAATATCTTAAAAAAGGAATCATCGATTTTCTTTTGTGTGAAAAGCCGCAGGAACAAGGCTATCGCAGTGTTATGACCTTATTCCAATTTTTGGTATTTTCCATTGTCGTGAAAGAAGATTACCTGATACCGATTGACATTATCACCAGCGCAAACTACAGATATTATAGAAATTAAGCCGGATCGCATCTATTGTATCTAATTTCGTGCACGTGCCCTTTCTAATTATGAGTTAATCCTTAGCCCTTTATTTATGAAGTACGCTGTTATTGTCCGGATATTTGTTCTGATGTGTTTATCCACGGCATCAATGTCCCAGCGGATTCATATCAAAAAGGAATATGCTTCTACGTTACTGGAGCTAACAAATACTTTACTGGATCTTCAGATCAATCAACAATCTCATGGGGACTGCGGCGCCTTGGTTTGTAAGAATTGCAATGTACTGCATACCAGAGCGGGAGAAGCGGTTTATCCCTTTGCCGTATCTTACAGGATTGACGGGAACGAACGGTATTTGAAAGCTGCCAAAGACGCTGCAAGCTGGCTGATCAGACAGCAGCAGGCAAATGGAAGCTGGAAAGAAACGCCGGAAGAATGGACTGGAACCACCACGGATCAGCTCCTGATGTTGCTGCTTGCTTACGAATCAATCTCCGATAAATTGAGTAGCCAGGAGAAGGAGACCTGGCTCAGTGCCGCGCAGAAAGCAGCCGACTATCTCTGCGAAGTAATGAAGCCAGAATTTGCGAGCATCAACTATGTAGCGACGACAACCGCCACACTAGCCAAAGCGCATGAAATTACAGGTATTCAGCGGTATGCAGACAAAGCGAGGGTCCTGGCGCGAAGGACCATTTCTAAAATGGACGACAAGGGCTTTATCAATGGAGAAGGTGGAAGAGGTGTGGGGGCCAAACTGGGGATTGACCTGGGATATGAAATGGAAATGTCGCTTTGGGGGCTGGGACTTTATGCAAAAATTACCGGAGATACAGTGGTGAATAACCGCGTTCGAAATGCGCTGAAAGAACATCTGTACTTTATCTATCCGGATGGTTCCATGGATAATTCCTGGGGCATTCGCTCCAACAAATGGACCTTGTACGGTGGCGCCACTTCCGACGGTTGTCAGGCCCTGTTCTCGCTTTACAGCAATGAGGACGAGCGTTACGCGAATGCCTCTTTCAAAAACCTGGAATTTCTTCGAAAAAGTATCACGCCGAGTGGCCTGATTGGATATGGGCCACATCACATGAGGGTTCTTAAAACGGTTCCTTGTATTTATCCCACTTTTACCAAAGCCAAAAATCTGGCGCTGGCTTACCAGCTGGAAATGAAGGAAACCAGGCCTTACGTTGCATTGCCATCACAGCGTGAAGGTTGGATTAAATACTTTTCAAATCTGGATGTCGTACAGGTAAGGACCAAAAACTTCATGGCCACTGTTACCGGCTATCGTTATAAAGATCAGATGGCGGGTGCTAAAAGCAAGTATATGTTTCGTCCAAACGGGGGCACGATTTCTTATTTATGGGCCGAGGGATTCGGTGCGTTGCAGGCTTCCAGTGTTACGGAATACTCCCGTCCGGAACCGATGAGCTTTCCCGAGGCCCCAGGTGTCAAAAGTCTCACACCTCAGATCGCTTACACGGATTCGTCTGGTCATTTTACCAATCTGTTTGAATTTGATGCTCATTTAAAAGCTGGGGAGGTTGATCATGGCCGGTTTGTGGTGGGAGCAAAAGGTGAGCTGAAAAACAGGAACTGGATAAACGGCGGCGTAGCATACGACATCGAGTACACATTTGCGGACGATTTTATCCAAAAGAAAATAACCCTTACCTACCACGATGCCTATCCGGTGATAACCATTTCCGAGCCTTTTATCCTGGAAACCGGCACGCGAATCGTTCAGGAAAATGATTCAACCGTTTTGATCCATGGCGCGAAAAGGAATTTTAGGTTTACTACAGACGGAAAGTCTAAGCTAATTTTAGGAAAAGACCAGATACATTACTGGGCGCCATACCCTGCTTTGGCGGCGTTCCCGGTTCAATTGCAGGTGACGCCTCCTGAACCGGGATTTGTTAAAACAGTTGTTTATAAAATTTCAATAAAAAATTGAAATAATCACTTACAGCTATAAAACCGGTCAAATGAGCTGTAATCGCCGATTTTAATTCAATTACTTTTTGTGAAATGACCATTTGATAGTCTTTTTGCGTCTTTTTTGTTTAAAAACAAAGTGAATAATTTGGTGTAACATATTTTTATTTTAAATTTGTGCACGTGCCCGGTATGGCAATCACTCCTGCAAACTGTTTCAATTATCCAATAGCTAATTCAAGCAGTTTTTATTTTGTAAAATTTCGGGCACGTGCCCGAAATTGATTGATTAACATTTTTTTGCGAGAGTTCATGGAAATTAGCTGTGCATATCTTTACATCATCTCCAGATATGGTTATCCGCCACCGGTTCAGGATACGATTGCTCATATTAAAGAAATGGCGGAACTGGGATTTTCAGCACTGGAGCTTGAAGCGATCGGTAAGAAAAATATTGAGTATTTGTTTGAAAATAAAGAGGTTGTAAAAGACGCATTGACTCAATATAGTTGTTCTGTGCCGGTCTTCTGTGTTGTATTACCAAGGCTTGGTGCCGATTTGGCCGAAGGGGAGCAGGCGGAATGTCTGGGACTTTTTGAAATGGGATGCCAGACTGCACGTTTTTTTGGTGCGAAAGGCGTTTTGGATAATGGCCCGCTTTTACCCTTGGACTATCCGTCCGATATGCCTGTTATGCGTCATTACAGCGGAGCACAAGTTTCCGGCCTGCATCTGCCAATATCTTTGAACTGGGATACCTATTGGAATAAACTAACAAAAACATACAGATCTGCCTGTGCGATAGCGGCAAAATATGGGCTTGATTATCATCTTCATCCCTGTGAAGGATGCCTGACCGCTACAACGGATTCGTTTTTATATTTTTCACAAGCAGTAAATGCGCCAAACCTGATGTTTAATTTGGATACTTCCAATCAGTTTTTGGTGAGGGATAATTTGTCATTAAGTCTGATAAGGCTAAAAGACAGAATCAGTTACATACACATCTCGGATAACTCCGGGCAGAAAACGGAACACCTTCCGCCCGGAAAAGGCCAAATTGACTGGGATGCATTTTTCTCGGTTCTCAAAGAAATTAGTTACAAAGGCAGGATTGCCATTGACGTAGGCGGCAGTGAGACAGTAATCGAAAACATAGAAAAAGCCTACCACGAATCCGTAAGCTGGCTGAATAAAAGGATTGAATATTATCTCGAACCGGCCTGATCGGTGTATAGATTAATCTGTTAATAAAAGTTTAAATCATTGTTAATGAATATTTTAGATAGCTATTTTTCTGGTCTGACAATGCGGATTTTGCTGGTTCTGGTGGCGGTAACATCTGTACAGTTACGGGCACAAACCTACGACGTCCGCCATTCCGGAGCGATCGGCGACGGGACTACGGACAACACACTGTTCATTCAAAAAGCAATTGATTCCTGCGCGGTGACCGGCGGGAAAGTGTATATTCCAAAAGGCGTTTATCTGTCCGGAACGCTTGTTCTAAAAAGCAATGTAACACTGCATGTATCAGCTGGCGCAACCCTTCTGGGCCAACCCGATACAAAATTTTATCCCCATCAAAATTCTGGTATTCCGTTTTACGGTGAGGACTGGGCCAAACAGGCGCTGATTTTTTGCAAAGGACAGAAGAACGTTGCCATTGAAGGTCAGGGCATGATTGACGGACAAGGCGCTGCGTTTGTGAAAACCACTTTGAAAAAACCGGACCGGTATAAAGACAGACCGTATCTTTTGTGGTTTGCAGGATGTGAAAACGTATCGGTTACGGGTGTCCGGTTGCAGAACTCAGCCTTTTGGATGCAGCATTATCTGGGTTGTAAATATCTGCGAATTGATGGTATCAAAATCTGGAACCATTCCAACAAGAATAACGATATGATGGACATTGACGGTTGCAGTTATGTGACTGTCTCGAATATCATTGGTGATTCGGATGACGATGGCATTACAATTAAAAGTACTTCACCGCTTGTTTCCGAGCATATTACAATTACAAATTGTGTACTGAGCAGCCATTGCAGTGCGATCAAGTTTGGGACTGAATCGGTCGGAGGCTTTCGTAACATCGCTATCTCGAATTGTGTTATCAAACCGTCTGCGCAACTTAAAACCATTTACGGCAAGCCGGGAGGAATTGGCGGATTGGCCATGGAAATTGTAGATGGCGGCATGATGGAAAACATCACGGTAAACAATCTGGTGATCGACGGTGCCGAGGTTCCGCTTTTCGTCAGACTAGGTAACAGGGCCCGCAAACACATTGAGTCCGCTAATACGCCTGGATTAGGGAAAATTAGAAATATCAGCATTTCCGATGTGGTTGCTACCGGAGCGGGCATTACCGGCTGTTCTTTTACAGGCATAAGCAGAGCACCGATTGAAAATATTTCATTGCATAATATCAGCGTTGAATTTGCCGGAGGCGGTGTCGGTTCTGATATACAACGTGTTGTAGATGAACTGGAAGATGCATATCCGGAAGGAACCATGTTCGGGAAATTACCCGCCTTCGGATTTTACGTTCGACATGCCAGGGACATTAAAATGTCGGGCATTACGTTGCGTTACAAAACCGCCGAGCAGCGGCCGGCATTCTTTGTATCCGACACCCATGATTTTTCTATCCTGGATACGCACGTGAAACCAAATCCGGGTCCGCAGGCAATGATTAAAGTGGAAAAAAGTTCGAATGGACTCATAGCTGCTAAAGAATATCATTTCCCTGCTGCCAATTTTATTGAAAAGGATAAGTTGTCAAAAAATATTATTGGAAAGAAAGAATAGAAAATATCAACTTACATTACGTATATACATTGAGGTTAGTTCTTGTCATATGTTTTCTGGCGGTTGGTCTGCTCATCGTTTGCCCTGCAAACGGAAAGCAGGCAGGCAACTTCCTGTATGATATGGGGAGCGTATCTTCGCGTGTTGAAAATGGTTATATACGCGTGAATCCTGATTTAACTTATAACAAAAAGCACGGTTATGGCTGGATCACCAGGCCAGATTATGCCTTTGATACTTTATACAACAGAATTGCCGATACCTTATTTTGTGACGGAGTCGTTGGTGAAAAAATGCTGATTTTTAAAGCAGATATTCCGGAGGGAGAATATTTTGTGATGGTCGCAGTGGGGCACCCAGGACAGGAAGTCATGCAGGCCTCAATCAACGTGAATGCTCATATTTTGACTGATAAAATTTCGGCTCCCTGGTTTCGGCTTCCTTACAGATCCGTTCGCAGCAAAATAACGGTTGGAATAAATGGAGCTGTTGTCGAAATAAAATCGATTGGAAAAGTTGATCTTGTCGGTTTGTATTGCATTGAATTCAGGTCAGTTGCGGGTGCAGACGAACTAATTTATTCCAAAAAACCGGAAACGGAAGCCGGAGAAATGACAGCATCTGAGGCCGCTTTGAAGGAGAAAATACGCCGGGATCCTGCTAACATAGCTTTGCAAAACGGCCTGAATATTTTGCAAAAACATCTTAAAGCGGATAGGTACTATGAGCTGGCCGGATGGTCGCAATCTGTGACAGAGACAAAAATGAACCAGATTCAGCGCATGTATGCTGCCATTGACTTACTGGATCAAATCGTAGCCGATCCGGCCGATCCGCTGTATTATAAATCACTTTATCTGCTTGCAAAAATTCATTACTGGCTGGCAAAGGAAGATTCTGAATTGCTTCCGGAGAGTAAGGCACAGATTTATTTTGATCAGTTAGCGAAGGTATTTCCTGATCATCAGTTGATTATAATGTACAAGGGAGAACAAATTGAAGATACGTTCAAAGCCGGTTCGGATATGTCCGGAGCGCCGAAATGGGCTGTTTTACAGCGCGAGGCCATGGCGCGGATGTTGAAGGTAATTCATTGGTGGGTACAGAACCGCCAGGCTGAGAACGGGGAGTTGGGCGGAAAATATGCTGATGATGTGGAAATGCTTCGGTGGTGGTTACCTGCCATTTTAGGAGCCGACGATAGCCTTGCCCGGGTTGGTTACACCCGGCTGGCCGACGGTATCTGGAACAGTGGCGCGCTGGTGAGGGGGTATGACAAAAAAATAGACGACGTCGAACATTCGGCAGAGCTTTTCAGGGATTCGCATACGGGCATGTTTCTGGTGCGTTATGGAGATCCGGCTTATGTGGAGCGGGCTATGATCAGTATGCAGAATTTTGGCGAGGTATGGTCGGGCATCACCAAAACCGGGCACCGCCATTTTAAATCTTATTATTTATCTGCAACGGAAACACTCACCGAACCGCCCTTTGGTGTGGATGTTCCCCTGAATGCAAGAGCGCTTCTTCCCGGACTTTGGGCGGCATGGTACAACAGCAATCCGTTGTTGATCAAACAGTTTTCGGAATGGGCACAGGCATGGGTGGAAGATGCAGCAAGGGAAGAGAATGGCAAGCCTGCCGGGATCATTCCACCGGCCGTTTCCTTTGAACAGGAAAAAATCGGCGGGTATGCAGCTAAATGGTACGAGCCAGGTTTAAAATACAGTTACTACAACTGGGACCATCTGGGGCATATCAGCGAATTGTACAGTTTTCTGTCCGGAATGCACGCAATTACCGGCAATGATTCGTTTTTGAATCCGGTCAATAAAGTGGCTGATCTCATGAGCGGTCCCTTGCAAAGCAATCGGTCTGCGCAACAGCAACCCGGCTCTTCGGACTGGGTGAAAAAGACGCTGATCCTTGGCGGAGAAGATAAAACGGCGGGTGCAAATCCTTTTGGCAATATTTTTGCAATGACGGCCAAACTGACTGGTGAAACCCGGTACAACGATCTGGTCAGACAGTATGCTTCTCCTTACAACAGATATCAGCTCACTGGCAGCCAGGATGAAATGATGAAGGGTTTTGACGCCATCCTCAATTCACTCAGATACAATTTTCCGCTCATGACCAGCGAGGTCAAATTTACCGACCGGGTTTATGTCAGAGGCAGCGACCTGCTGGCCGGCATGTACACCGGCCACTTCGGACGTGGATTTGAGTTTCCTGCTTTGGTCGCTACCTGGAAAAACACAGGCCCGGACGTATCCGTTTTTGTTCGAAAGGGTGACAAAAATTCCGCATTGGTTTCGCTCCACAATGCGGGCGATCAAAAGCAGGTGGAAATGAATACCTGGATGCTGACGCCTGGTGTATTTAAAGTAAGCGTGGGGTTAGATAAAAATGATGATTCCGTTTCTGAAGAACTGATCAACGAGCAGTCGGTAACTGTGAATGAAAGGGTGGGGCGCATTAAATTTCAACTTCCGGCAAGAGCGCAGGTGGTGGTTCGGGTTAGCAGAATCAGCGAGATTAAACAAAAGGCACGGCCGTTACCAGACATTGCGCTTGCCCGCAACGATGTCGTTATTTCTGAATCTGCCGATCAGTCCGGTATGGTGAAGATCGGGTGCACATTGCACAACATCGGCAATGCACCTTCTGGCCGTGCGATGGTGTATCTGATTACAAACGGAGCACTTTCGGACAGCGCCTCGGTCGACGTGATTGACGCGCCAAATGATCTTCATCCGCGTATGCAAACCATTGATTTCAAATGGAAACCAACACCCGGAAAGCATCAGATTAAGGTCTGGGTTAAATACGAGGAAACGGAAGTTAATTCACATAACAGCAGTGTTACAATAGGTTACACTTATCCTGATATAAAAAGACAATCAAATGATTAGAAATATTATCTTTTTAATCCTGCAAATTTTTGTGCTGTATCAGCCGTTGGAAGCATCGCCATCTCCGGTTGATGGCTCCAAAGTGATGTATAACCAAGACAGCCCTTCACAAGTGTTGCCTGTTTTACCTTATCCGCAGTTTGCAAATAAGGGAGCAGATGCGTTTGTCTATAGCTCAAATATTGAATTCAAAACAACGGGTCTGAGCCGCGAGCAGGCCACCCGGTTGACGGCGAACTGGGAAGAATTTAAGCCAGGAATTAGTGGTGCTGAAAAGACGAAATTGATGACTGTTGAGCTTCTTCTTCTCAATGAGCTAAAACAAAATCAGCCTGATTTTTGGAATAAAACACAAATTTATAAAGACAGTATTGGTAATGAAGGTTATGTTTTGATGGCAGAACATGGAAAAATCGTTATTGGCGCCAATACAGAAACCGGGCTTTTTTATGGCCTTCAAACACTCCGCCAACTCACACGGGCAGGCTGGAACAGGGAGGTGTTTATTGCCGACTGGCCTGCATTCCCAACCAGGGTCATTTTTGATGACATCAGCCGCGGTCCGATATCGAAGCTGGATTACATTAAAAAGCAGATCGAAAGGATGGCTGAGTTGAAGATCAACTACCTTTCTTTTTATATCGAACACGTTGTGCAGCCATTGTCTCACCCGGATTTTGCGCCAAAAGATGGCAAACTGACCATTGCACAGATTAAAGAGTTATCGGCTTATGCTGAAAAATTTCATATGAAACTGATCGGCGGTTTTCAGTCTTTCGGGCATTTTGAGAAAATTCTTGCACTGCCTCAATACACTTCAATGGGCGAGACCGGCTCGCTGATCTCGCCTTTGGACCCGAAGGCAAAACAGTTTCTGACAGATGTGATCGGCGAGCTTTGTGATGCGTTTAATGGGCCCTGGTTCAATGTGAACTGCGATGAGACTTTTGATCTGAACAAGGGAAAATCAAAAACGTACATTGACAGCATCGGAGCAGACCGGTTTTATGCCGATCATCTTAATTTCCTGTATGATATAATTAAGCGTCACGACAAAAAAATGATGCTCTGGGGAGATGTGGCGATCCAGTACGAAAAGATCCCGGACATGTTGCCAAAGGATGTGGTTTACCTGACCTGGGAATACGGATCGAATGATAATTATGACAAATGGATCAAGCCATTTGCCAGCCGGGGGCTCGAATTTATGGTTTGTCCGGGTGTGCTGAATTCCTACCGGATGTTCCCCGACATGGTCATGGCAAAGTCCAATATCAAAGGTTTTATGCAGGCAGGAAAGGCAAGTGGTGCCACCGGTGCATTCACCACGCTTTGGGACGATGGCGGGACATATCTTTTTTCGGCTGATTGGTATGGCGTGTATGCAGCTGCGGAAAAGAGCTGGAATCTGAAAACGGCAAATGAACAGTCATTTGATTCAAGGTACAGTGCAACTGCTTATGGATCAGACAATACCAGTTATGTCAAAGCGGTGTTTAAATTGATGGAGCTCCGAAGCCTGCCGCTTACCTACAACCTGAATGATCTGTTATGGCACCAGCAGATGCTGCCGTCCAAAGGAAAACAGCTTTGGCTGAACAATACGGACCTGCCTGCTGCAAAAAAGATTCTCAATGAAGCAGCTGATCTGCTTGCTGCCAGTCCGGCGAGATTCAATACAAGTGATATCAGTACGCTGGCGCACACGATCGCTCAGTATCAGATCATGTTGGATACCCGCCGGCTTCTGGCCAGTCAGGCAAATATTTATCGCGAAGCCATCAGGATAAAAAGTACCCGTTTGGAAGACGCCAGGAGTTTGCTGTTGTTGTCTGTCGACTCATTAAAACAATTAAAAGAAAGGTACACCTCGCTCCAAAATAATTTCCGTCAGCTGTGGAGAGCTGAAAATCAGGAATATTGGCTGGATGTGGTCATGGCTCCATATGACACCAAAATCCGGGAGCTTGGCGATCTGGAAAATGTATTAAAAAATACAGCCTTATCGGCTGCCAGTAAACTACAATTGCCGGCTTCCGATCAGATTGGCCTGGATATTCTGGAAACACCGCATACTTATTTTCAGTACTGGCTGCTCACAGGGCCGTTTCCTGCCAGCAAGAATTTAACGGTTCCGCCATTTATGTACTCCGAAAATGAGGAATATAACAAACCGCCGATTCCAGGCGGAATTGCCACTTACAAAGGGAAAAATTACCGCTGGCATAAATTCGCCTCCAAAAGCGGAGGAATGATTGACCTTAATGAATATTTTGGCAAAAAAACGCCTGCTACGGCTTATGCGTATTGCACTTTGAACGTGACGGGAAAAGCTGTAACAGAGGCGTTTGTCAAGGCCCCTGCCGGTACCGAAGTTTTCTGTGACGGTAAAAAAATGGCGTTTATTTCGATTCAGAAAACAGGGTTCGACGAGCAAAAAATCACACTTGCTTTGGGTAAAGGAAATCACCTTTTTCTATTAAAAGTGCCTGGTAAAGCGGATGCTCCGTGGCGTTTCAGTATGCGGCTGGGCGAGGGCATGGAGGTGGTGAACAGTAAACATAAATATCAGACAAATTCTAAAAACAAAACGTATGATGCGGAGTAACCGGAGTTTTTATTTATCGCTTTTGATGCTGCTGCTTCTCGGAGGTTCCGGGGCCAGCGCTCAGACAAAAAAGCAGGATGTAGTACTGGCCATTGATCAGATTGCAAAATATGTTTCCGAAGTGATGATGGATGCGGAGGGTAAATCCAAATGCGACTACAACATGACCGAGGGGAAATGGTACGACTATGAAGTGCCCTGGCACACGGGCCAGGCAGTGAATGCCTTGCTGGCCGCTTACAAGCAAACCGGCAACAAAAAATACCTGGCAGCCGCAACCAGAGGGGGTGATTGGTGGGCAGGACTGGAGATTAAGGAACATCCTGTTTTGAAAGGCATGGTTAACGCCCGGCATGGAGATTCGATCGGTGAAGATTTTATTGTGTTTGCAACTGTTTCAGACGGAACCCCCGGAATTTATGAACTGTCAAGAGTGACCAAAAATCCGAAGTATGCAAAGGTGGCCACGTCCGCTGCATACTGGATGATGAAAAACATGTATGATCCTGAAAAAGGAGTTTGCTATGACAATGTAGACGCCAAAACGGGTGAAGTGCTGAAAGAATACAGTCCCTTCTGGAAGTCGAAGGAAAAGCAGGAGCTATTTGACGTTTCGCGCCCGAATACCGAAGGTTGGTTATTCAAAGATGCTTTTGAGTTTTCAGGAGATAAAAAATTCAAAGATGCGTTTATCAATCTTTGCAACAGTCTGATCGAGAAACAAGGACCTGAGGGTGTCTGGATGAGTTTTATGCCAAATTCAGTTCAGGAAAGATCATTTCATCCAAGGTTTTCGCTATGGTATGCCGAGTCACTGATTGAGGCGTTTAAATTAACCGGCGACAAAAGATACCTGGATGCAGCCGCACGTACTGCCGAAGTTTTTGCCAAAGCCCAGCAAAAAGACGGAACCATGTTTTACGACAATTATCTGAACGGCAGGCAGCCCGACAAAGGATCTGTGACGGGTTCGGCTGCGGCGCTGGCGGGCATCGTCTGGATTCAGCTTTCACAAAACGGATACAAACAGTTTGACGCAAATATTGAAAAATCGGCAAACTGGCTGTTGCAAAACAGATATGCAAGCGACCATCCCGATCCCAATCTGAGAGGGGCCGTGCTGGAAACACGGACCAGGTTCAGGAAAGGCAAAGTGTGGCTTACCAACCGCGACACCGGCAGCATATTTGCCCTTCGTTTTCTGGTCGATTACACCGCTTATAAATTCAAATAAATCTCCCACTTCTTTATTCCTTAATCGATTGTATGAAAAAGCGACTCAAAAATTGCTGTGCCCTTACCGGGGGTTTACTTACAGCGCTACTGATTGTTTTCAGTTTTAATTCACCCGTTTTTGCCCAGGGTGGTGGTAATGTAAAAGGTCAGGTCACAGGATCGGCCGGCGAAATACTACCGGGTGCTTCGGTATTTCTTAAAGGAACGACCTTTGGTGTGGCGACCGATCTTTCCGGAAACTATACGCTTCTCAATGTCCCGGCAGGAAATCAGATCATTTCAGTGGTCTATATGGGATTTCAACCGGTTGAAGAGCAGGTGAACGTCACAGCGGGGAAAACCGTTTTTTTGAATGTGAAGATGAAATCGGCAGATCTTAATCTGGGCGAGGTAACGGTAACAGCCAGTCAGGAAGGACAACGCAAAGCGCTCAATCAGCAGCGAAATTCCGACAACATCAAACAGGTTATTTCCGCCGACCTGATGGGACGGTTTCCGGATTTGAACGTGGCTGAATCCTTACAGCGTCTGCCGGGGGTAACGATCGGAAGAAACAGCAGCGGGGAAGGCGCTACGGTCCAGATGCGGGGTACACCTGGCAATTTTACCAACATCAACGTAAACGGTGAGCAGATCATGGGTACCCAGGAAGATGGTTCACGTAACGCGCAACTGGATGTAATTCCTGTGAATGTGCTTGCTTCCATGGAAGTTGTCAAAACGCTTACGCCCGATCTGGACGGGGACGCCATTGCTGGTGTGATCAATATGAAAACACCTACGGCTACTTCATTAAAACCAAAGTTATCGGTGGATCTGGGCGCGGGATACAACAATCTCCGGAGCAATTTGAATGGTATCGGAAATATTTCGCTGGGCAAGCGTTTTTTTGCCGATGATAAAAACCCGAATGGCAAGCTGGGTATCATGGCGACCGGTAGTTATTTCCGAACTAAAAACGGGTATGATGAAATCCGCTCACAGGTTTGGGAGCAAAATGATTATGGAAAAGGGAAGATTTATTTTCCAACAGATATCCGCCTTTTGTATGTGGAAAACCAGCGTACCAGAACCGGGACGTCCGCTACAATTGATTACAATTTCAGTCCGACTACCAGTATCGTGGCGAACGTGATGTACAGCAACCACAACAATGAGCTGACCCGTTACCGGAAACGTACCCGGATGCAGACCGCAAGAAATGTACTTAGCGAAGAAGGTGTGTACAGCAACCCAAGAGGACGCGGGTACAACGAGATCAAAGCAGCAACGGAAGACAACAGCAACCTGAACTTTAACATTCAGGGTGAAACGGTTATCGGAACCGTGAAACTGGATGCGGGCGTATTTATGAACGAATCTGAATTTGTGAACAAGTCGGGTATCTACAACTTTATCACCGGTAACATTCCACTTTCGATATCGGATATCAGCACGGATTATTTGTCAGCTTATGGAACAGATTGGAAAAACAATGCTTCCCTGTATACTTACAATACTGTTGAGAGAGATTGGTGGACAACGAACGGGAAAAATTTCACAGCTCGGCTGAATGCAAGCGTACCTTATAAAATTGGAAGTAACACAGCCTTTTTTAAAGCAGGTGCCAAGCTGAAACGTATGCATAACCAAAGATTCCGCCCCGATGAAACAATTGTAACGACATATGCCGGAGCCGCAGCGGCAGGGAACCTCACCAATTTTAGCGGAAATCCTGAGATTTCGTCAGACCTGCTGGATGGTAACACCAATTTCGGATTGGGTGTAGATAAAGACAAAACGATTGCTTTTCTTGATGACAATCTGGGGACAAGCATGTTCCCCATTAATACAGGGGCGACAAGAAGTAGTATCGATTCCTATTATTATGATGCGATTGAGACGGTATCATCAGCTTATTTGATGAACAGAATTCAGTTCAACAAACTGATGTTTCTCGTCGGTGCCAGGGTCGAAAGAACGCAGGTGGATTACAAGGGAAATATAATTGAAACCGATGCCGACGGCAACTGGGCGTCCACGTCACCTAACCGGAAAAAGAACGATTACATCAAGGTGCTTCCCAACATTCAGTTTAAATACGACCTGGATAAATCCTCTTTGTTACGTGCAGCACTTACGTACGGTTATTCCCGGCCTAATTTCGTGGATCTGGTGCCGGGCCGTGTGATCAGTCTTCTGAGCGAAACAATCACAGATGGCAACCCGGAACTTAAACCAGCATTTGCAACCAACCTGGATCTGATGTATGAGAAGTATCTGAACAATCTCGGGATCATTTCCGGGGGCGTTTTTTACAAAAAAATTAATAAGTTCCAATACAACAGTGTGTTCGCGTTGGCCGGAGACGAGTTTGAAGGTGCACAGAGGTATACCGGCTGGAGATGGTTCAGAACGCTGAATGGCGATCAAGCCAATGTTTATGGTGTGGAACTGAATGTTCAGGCGAACCTTACATTTTTGCCTGGAATACTTAAAGGTCTGTCGGTGCTGGCAAATTATACCTATACCCAATCGAGCGCAGATGCGCAGTTTCGTAAAAATTTGCGTCTGCCCGGACAAGCCGATCATACCGCAAACGGATCACTTTCTTTTAATCACAAGAAATTTACGATCCAGGGAAACCTGAACTACAACGGAGCTTACACTGTGCTGCTGGGCGACCAGGATGCAACCGATGTGATCCGAAATGGTCGTATACAGATCGATGCCAATGCTTCTTACCGCGTTACGGACAGGATCTCCATTTACGCAGAAGCACAAAATCTGACGAAAGCGCCGCAGACGGATTATTTCGGCGTGCGCGAACGCATTTACCAAAAGCAGTTCTATTCGTTCTGGGGACGTGCAGGGGTGAAATTCAGATTGTAATGATCAAAAAAACACATTGAAATATTAAAGGAATAAATTTAAATACGCAAAAAATGTCAATCGTTAAAACTGGAACAGCTGGCCAATTGAAGGTAATGATCTTTGAAAACAGGCAACAGCTGGGGGAAGAAGCCGCGCAACTGGTAACCGAAAAAATAAATGAACTGCTTGGAAAGCAGGAATCCGTAAATGTGATTTTTGCAGCTGCCGCTTCACAAAATGAATTTCTGGCTACACTCATAAAATCAGATATTGACTGGAAGCGTGTCAATGCTTTTCATATGGACGAATACATTGGTTTGCCGGTGGGTGCTAAACAGCATTTTTCTCACTTTCTGGGGGAACAGATTTTCAACAAGGTTCCCTTTGCGAATGTGTTTGTTTTGAATGGCAGCACGGAAGACACCGAAGCGGAATGCCAGCGTTACACTGAATTACTGCTGAAATATCCAAGCGACATTACCTGCATGGGAATTGGAGAAAATACACATCTGGCTTTCAATGATCCGTTCATCGCGGATTTCAATGAAGATAAACTGGTCAAAGTAGTTGAGCTTGCCGAGGAAAGTAAACAGCAGCAGGTCAATGAAGACTGTTTTGATCACGTAAGCCAGGTTCCTGCCTATGCCTACACGCTAACTGTTCCGGCTTTGTTAAAGGCGAAGGCAATATACAGCATGGTACCGGGGCCTTCCAAGGCCGAGGCCGTTTTCCATACTTTGAATGCTGAGATTTCAGAGCAATACCCGTCGACCATTCTGCGTACTTTGTCCAATGCATATCTGTTTCTGGATAACGAAAGTGCAGGGAATATTGAGATGGAATCACAAATGTCTCCGATCACCTTTAATTGACGAATCTGCCGTAATGCTGATTAACTATGCATATAAACGCCTTTTTCTTAACTGAATCATGACAAATACTACAACCGGAAATTACAGGTGGGCAATTTGCACCTTACTATTTTTTGCCACGACGATCAACTATCTGGACAGACAGGTTCTTGGATTGTTAAAACCGGTTTTAGAGCTTGAATACAACTGGACAGAAAGCGATTACAGTTACATTGTGATGGCATTTTCCGCTACCTACGCCATAGGTCTCGTGGTTTTCGGCAGGGTTGTTGATAAGATTGGGGCCAAAGCAGGTTACACCATTTCAGTGACGATCTGGAGTGTTGCGGCGATGTGTCATGCGCTGGTCAACAGTACCTTGGGTTTTGGTATTGCAAGGGCAGCTTTGGGTATTGGCGAATCCGGTAATTTTCCGGCGGCTGTAAAAACGGTAACTGAGTGGTTTCCAAAAAGAGAACGTGCACTTGCCACGGGGATTTTCGACTCAGGCTCCAATATCGGAGCCTGTGTTGCGCCCATTATGGTACCATGGCTTTTGGGGATTTATGGCTGGAAGGCTGCCTTTATCATCACGGGAGCCATCGGGTTTTTGTGGCTCATTGCGTGGAGGCTGATTTACAAACAGCCTGAAAAGCATCCGAAACTGTCGGCATCGGAACTGGCCTACATTCGAATTGACGATACGCCCTCAGAAAAACGGGCAGAGGAAGGTGCGGCTCAGGAAAAGATTTCCTGGACTAAGTTGTTTTCGCTCCGGCCCACCTGGTCGTTTATTGCCGGGAAGTTTCTGACCGACCCGATCTGGTATTTTTTCCTGTTCTGGCTTCCTTCTTATTTCAGTACCACATTCAACCTCGATCTTAAAAAACCAGGACTTCCGCTGGTGATTGTATACTCGGCTGCAACCATTGGCGCAGTTGGAGGAGGCTTGCTCTCGTCTTGGTTTATCAAAAAAGGCTGGAGTGTTTCCAAATCACGGAAGGCTGCCCTGCTCATTGCTGCGCTTTGTGTGGTGCCTATTGTTGGTGCACGCTTTGTAACAGACGTTTGGGCCGCAGTCGGATTGATCGGGCTCGCAGTTGCCGGCAATGCGGCTTGGAGTTCCAATATTTACACCATCGTTTCGGATATGCTGCCCAAAAATACGGTGAGCTCGGTCATCGGCATTGGTGGCATGGCCGGTGCGATAGGCGGCGTGCTGTTCCCTTTATTCATTGGCTTTATTCTGGATTATTACAAAGGGATCGGTAATCTGATAGCTGGTTACAATGTGATATTCATCGTCTGCAGTGTTTCATTTCTGATTGCCTGGCTGGCCTTACATTTGATAACACCAAAGATGGAGCCGGTCATGGAATGACAGATGACCCGGAAGGGAGTGACACTGATTAAATAAGCGTATTTGACACTATTGGAATGACCATCATTCCAGTAGTGATTTTTGAAACGCTCTCGATCGGCACACCATTTTACAGAGTAATAGTTGTCGCAAACGTATGTCTGGCTACACGTGATTTGAGAACCTTATTAATCCCGCAGATCACCGCAATCTCTTTCAAATAATCATTCCTCTACTGGTTACTCGGTACTGACAAAACCAGCCCACGCGATTCACAAAGCGGATGGTCTTTGTACCTGTTGATAATTTCTAGCGCTTCGAACAGCAGCGGAATATGAGATTTTATATTCGTTATCGTGCGTTGACTAAAAATCCACTGTTTACCACCAATCCCTCGAACTATCTGGCTTTTTCGAGCTTCTGAACATAAGAGTAAGCCAAGCCGGTGAAACAACAAAATAGAAAGGTGTCGCGTACTTGGGCAAGCCGATCGCTGGCGAACTCTTTTCTTGCCATCAGGTCAAGTTCAGTTCTGGTAAGGATCGCCTTGTCAACTTTTTTAAACTTACCCTTGAAGTTTAAATACGGATTAAGATTCATCCAGCCATTGCCCAGGCAAATGTTAGTGATTTTACGGAACATTTTCATGTGCTTCACCACTGCATTATTGCCCATCTTGCGGACAGAGAGCAGATAGAACTCGTAATCGGCGATGAAAACAGAAATTGAGGAAAAGCTCGTACGATTTGAAGCAAGATTAACAGAGATGACAACCAGTGTAAGTAGTCCTGTAAACCCTGAAAAAATACTGGATAAGGCAGTGCACGCGCTTTCAACATTGATATAGTCTACAATGGATCAGATACAAAATTAAAACGTGAGATCATTGGTTCGATATATCCTGAGAAACGGATCAAAACCAAATGTTGTGGACTAACTTGGATTAAGCATATAACTGAGTTAGGCGGTAAAGGAAGAATTCCACGTTACGAACCCCTCGGAACTGACTTCTAAATGCTTTGATCTTTGCGTTGAAGGACTCGGCTGAAGCGTTGGTACTCCTGTTGTCAAAATAATTTACGATAGTTTTATAGTGATTCTCTATTGATCTGGCAACTGTGTTGAATGATTTAAACCCGGATTGTCGGACCTTTTCATGCCACTTTGCCAACCGGGTTAGCCCGTAAATCTTTTCAGTAGTATTGGTGAAGATGTTACTAAGCTCTTGCGCCAGATCATATGCTTTTTTGAGGTCGGGAAAGCGCTCAAAGACTAATTGGGCTCGTTCCTTTTGATTATCAGTCCAGGTGTTTGGCTTTTTGTAAAGCGCATACCTGCTGCGAGCCAACAGCTGTTTAATGGTATCCCCGTTTGGCAATACTTCGGCTACATATTCAACATGAGTGGATTTGGCCTGCTCGATAGCATCATTTTCCAGATCCAGAGCTTCCCAGCGGTATTTTATGCGCATTTCCTGCAAAGCGTCTGTGGCCAATCTCTGTACATGGAAACGATCCGTAACGCGCGTAGCTCTCGGGAAGCATCGTTTTGCGATCATTTCCATGCTGCCAGCCATGTCCAGGGTGATTTCCGTTACCTTTTTGCGTTGGGATTCGGGAATTTTACGGATAACCTCAATAACTGTTTCGGCTTTAGTCCCCGCCACTATGGCCACTATACTTCCACGCCCACCTTTTGCAGCTTTGTTTGTAAGAATTGTGTAGAGCTCGCCACGGGAAAGACTAGTCTCGTCAATAGAAAGGTGAGAACCTATGTTTTCAGGAAACAAAAGCCACTTTTTAGCATGTCCTCGTTGGCCCCAGTCCTTGAATCCGCTTTGGAAATCACGGTATTGGCGTAGCAGATCCTTGCCATTCACTCCATATAACCGTCCGATTGTCCAGGCACTATTCGGGTTGGTATCGACCGATTTCTTTTAAAAAAGCTGCGAATTCACTAGTCATTCGCGTTCCCTCTGCTACTTCCCTCCAGTCCCTGTAAACCACTTTGCCGGTCTTGGTATTCAACCATCTGCGCCGTTTGATGTGAAGAAAAACTTTATGTCCGCGAATTGGGAAATCCTGAATCGTGATGGTAGGAAAGAAGCCTTTGGAGAGTAAATTTTTCTTGTCTGGATCGTTATCAGCAGCGTTCTTTTCTTCGATGCGGACGTGAAAAGTATCTCCGTCTTTGTCTACGGAAGTAAGATTGAAATTTTCTAGAATGAATTCGGGTAATAAAAACTGAACAATAGGCAAGAAACTCTCCAAAACAAACGGGTTTGATTAAAAACACAAACCTAGATAAATCCTATGCACTCCACAAGTTTTTGACTTGATCCTGAGAAACTGGTGTTTTCATAAAGTGGGTATCGAACCACAAAAATCAATGAAGCGGCTGCTCTTATCTTTCAGATAAACAGCGACTTAGAACAAGAAAAAAGCCGAACTTTAAGTGATTTCTCACAAAAGTTCGGCTTAGTACCCGGAGCCGGAGTCGAACCGGCACGAGTGTAACCTCATTGGTGTTTGAGACCAACGCGTCTACCAATTCCGCCATCCGGGCATTGATCTGTCTTGTTGGGAGTGCAAAAGTAGACATAAAAATACATTTCGCAAGAAGGTGAGAGAAAAAATCAGAGAATAATTTTCAGCATCCGCCATGTGCGATTTTTGTTATCAGCATTTATCTGCAAAATGCTTCTCCCCAGCACATCAAAGCAAAAAGCCAACAGCTAAAGCGATTAGCTATTCAAACGTAGCGCCTAAAAAATCAGAGAATAATTTTCAGCATCCGCCATGTGCGATTTTTGTTATCAGCATTTAACTGCAAAATGTTTCTCACCAGCACATCAAAGCTAAAAGCCAACAGCTAATAGCTATCAGCTATTCATAACGTAGCGCCTCTATCGGATCCAGCCTGGAGGCTTTGATGGCAGGGTAAATCCCGGAAAGCACGCCTACCGCTATACAGACCGACATGCCCATGCCCATCCATAGCCAAGGCACTACAAATGTAGCGCCCGAACTGATGATGTTGGAGATGACGTTACCAATGATAATGCCCAAAAACAAACCAGCTATACCGCCAATAATACAAACCACGATGGCTTCGATCAGAAATTGAAAACGTATCACACTGGGTGTTGCACCGAGCGATTTACGGATACCAATTTCCCGGGTGCGCTCGGTCACAGATACGAGCATGATATTCATGAGGGCGATGGAGGCACCAAGCAGTGTGATGATTCCAATTCCAAATCCGCCGATACGCAGATAGCCGGAAATATCTTCAAAGTTCTTGGCCATGGCATCTGCGCGCTCTATTTCAAACGAATCCTCTTTGCCCAGCGCATCTCCACGAATGCGGCGCATCAGTCCCCGACCTGCCTCAATAATTTCTTCGCCGTTAGCACCCGCAGCCGATGCCGTGATGTTGTAAGTAAGTGCCCGGTTTGCTGCCAGCCCGCGTCCATTGGCTAGCGGAATGATAACCAACCGGTCAGCGTCGGTGCCGCCACCCATGGATCCTTTTTTTTGAAGTACACCAATCACTTTGTAACGTGCACCCATAAAGGTGATTTCCTTATTGATAGGGTCGATCTGGGGAAAAAGCTTGTTGGTAATTTCCTGGCCAAGTATGGCCACATTGAGTGAGTTTTCAAGGTCGCTCTTGTTCATGTTGCGCCCGAGACCAATTTTGTATCCTTTTATGGATAGAAAAGGCTCGTCTGCCCCTATTACATTGATGTTGGGATTGGTCTTTTTGGATTGATAATTGACCTGAACAGCACCCCCAATGTTGGCGGACAAAGAAACGGTTCCGCCGAATTCCGACCGGAATTTGTTGGCGAAGTCGCCCGCTTGCTGATAATTGATTACCGGATATATTCTTTTTCTGCGCCCGCCATTTCTACGATTGTTGGCGTCTTTGTCCTGAACCGTGAAAGTATTCGCCCCAAGATCGGCAAAACTGCTGTTGACGGAGTTTTGCATACCCTCAATGGCGGTAAGAATCCCTACAAGAGAGGTGATGCCGATGGCTATGATCATCGCCGTAAGTACCGTACGCAGCAGATTCGATTGTATCGACCGGAGCCCTTCATCTACATTTTCCTTAATATTCATAGCTCAGTTGTGCATCATATTTAATAATATTACGTTTATTCTCTGATCTGTAAACGGGTAGTAAATCAGAATAAATCCTATTCCCGTCCTGTGTGATCAAAAGATTTAATAAGTAACATGAAATTCAATTTGTAAAGCTGCACACGATGCGCGAAAGAATCAAACCAATGATACGCCTGTTTGTTCCGCTTATCATTTTTTTATCGATATCTGCACAAGGGTGGTCCAACCGGTTGTTGATACCCATGGACAATACCCAGAAAAATCATCTAAAGGCATATGGTATCGCCTTTTGGATACTGAAAAGTTACGAAATGGAAATGGACTGGCTTCTCAATTACCGTGGGGGCAGTTTTATGGTGCCTTTCAATCAGACGTTTGCTACCGAAATGACGATCAGAGGTGTGAGTTATGAAACGATATCTGAAGGGCAAGCGGGTCAGATATTAAGTCAGATAAGTGCTGCGGACGTGAATATGGATGCGGTGAAGCTGCAAAAAGCACCCAAGGTGGCGGTGTATTCGCCGAAATCAAAACTGCCCTGGGATGACGCCGTAACGCTGGTGCTCACCTATGCCGAAATACCTTATGAGGTAGTATATGATGAGGAAGTGTTGAATAATAAGCTGCCCGAATATGACTGGCTTCATTTGCATCACGAAGATTTTACGGGTCAGTACGGGAAGTTTTTTCAATACAAGGATTACCCCTGGTACCGCGAACAGAAGCAGGAAGCGGAAGGAATCGCAGAAAAATTTCAGTTTGCCCATGTTCCCAAAATGAAGCTTGCAGTGGCGCAAAGGATAGCCGAATTCGTAACCGGCGGTGGCTACATGTTTGCAATGTGCAATGCTACCGATACATTTGACATCGCACTTGCAGCGGCGGGAGTTGATATTGTGGAATCCATGTACGACGGCACCCCCGCAGATCCTGCGGCCAACGGCAAGCTGAACTATGAGAATTCATTTGCTTTCAAAGACTTTAAAACCATACCATATCCATATGAAATTGAGTTTTCTGATATTGACAACCAGCGGGAAGAACGCGGGTTGACAGAAGCAAATGATTTTTTTAATCTGTTTCAATTCTCTGCAAAATGGGACCCGGTGCCCAGTATGCTTACGCAGAATCATCAGACTACGATTAAAGGATTTATGGGCCAGACAACCGCGTTCAAAAATCGTTTCGTTAAGCCCGAAGTGGTCATTTTGGCTGAAAATAAATCGGCAAATGAGGCTCGTTACATACACAGCACCCACGGTAAGGGATTTTTTACCTTCTATGGTGGCCACGATCCGGAAGATTACGAGCACCGGGTAGGAGAGGAGCCTACGGATCTTAACCTTCATCCCAATTCAGCAGGATACAGATTGATCCTGAATAACATTCTTTTCCCCGCAGCCAAGAAAAAGAAGTTGAAAACCTAGACGAGGCTTCTGACCAGTGAGATAGAGAAGGTAAGTTTTAATAAAACCTGTCAGTTCGTAATGACACAAGCCGTGCGATATCGCACGGCTTTTTTTGTGCGGTAAATGGGTTAATTTGCTGATTTAAAATGAGTTGAACGTTGGCATGATGTTGTGATGAAAATGATCATTAGCCATGAAACAAATTTATAAGTAGAATTCCTCATCTATGGACAGAGAAGTCGCACCGGAATTAGTCAAAAGTGAAAGAAACCGAAAGTGGTTTGTAGGAGCAACCGTCCTGGTCATCCTTGCTGCCGGAATATATTTCTTCAGACAATCCCTGGGCACTAGCATGGAGTCGTCCAGGATAAGGATCACTGTGGTGCAGCAGGGAGATGTCGAAAACACACTTAATGCCACAGGTGAGGTGATTCCTGCCTACGAGCAGATCATTACAAGTCCCATTCGCGCCAGTATCAAGAGTGTATTACTCACTCCGGGAACCAAGGTTGTTCCAGGACAAGCCATTGTGGAGCTCGACAAATCGTTAACCCAAATTGAGTTCGAACGTTATCAGGATCAATTAGAGCTTAAAAAGAACGGGATTGATCAGCTGCGTATGAGGTTGGATAAAAATCTGTACGATGCCGAAATCAGCGACAAAATTAAGCTCCTTAACATAAACAAGCTAAAAGCTGATCTCGAAGATTCCAGGCGTTTGGAGCAAGTAGGAGGCGGTACCAAAGAAGACATAACCCGTGCAGAAAATGCGCTGAAAATAGTGGAACTTGAAAAACAACAGCTGGAAAATGACCTTTCGTACAACCGTAAATCCATGGGCGCCAGTTTGCGGGAAACCGAACTTGGCGCGCAGATTGAAGGTAAAAACTTAAAGGAATTACAGCACAAACTGAAAATGGCCGACATCGTTGCCGACAGGAAAGGTGTACTGACCTGGGTGAACGAAAACATAGGCTCATCGGTCAATGAGGGCGAAATGCTTGCCAAGGTGGCCGACCTGGGAAGTTTTCGTGTAGAAGGTTCCTGTTCGGATGTGTATGCAGAACAGGTAAAACCAGGGCTGTCTGTTATTGTTAAAGTAAATGAATCGGCATTGCGAGGTGTCATCACCCAGGTAAAGCCAGCCGTGAAAGACGGCGTGATTGGTTTCGTAGTCCAGCTCGATAACGCTCAAAACGAGGCACTCCGCCCGAATATGAAAGTGGAGGTGTATGTAGTGACCAGCCGAAGTGCCAATACAATTCGGGTAGCCAACGGTCCGGCGTTTAACGGCAAACAGAAACAACATGTTTTTGTGCTTGAAAACGGTATTGCCAAAAGACGAGAAATACAGGTTGGACTTTCTAATTTTGACTTTGTTGAGATCAAAAGCGGTTTGCAGGTGGGTGAGAAGGTGATTCTGACGGATATGAATCAGTATGAACATTTGGAAGAAATCACCATTCAAAACTGATCTACACTATGAGAAGATTTTCTTTCCCAGCCGTTTTTCTACTTGCAGTAATTGGTCAGGCCTTTGGTCAGGTACAGCGATATACACTTTCAGAAGTGGTGCAGCTTGCCCGGGTTCAATCCATTTCGTCAAAACAGGCGGTGACACGCAAGAAAACCAATTACTGGCAGTACCGCTCGTTTATTGCGGATTTCAAGCCACAGCTTAGTCTGAATGGAATTTTACCAGGTTTTACCAGATCGTATATTCAGGTGGTACAGCCCGATGGTACCATTTCATTCAGGAATGTGTCTTATAATAATTCTTTGGTGAATCTGGGTTTGAGTCAGAATATTGCGTTAACAGGCGGTACCATTTTTGTTCAGAAAGAGTTACAGCGCTTTGATGATTTTGACAGAAAATCAACAAGTTACAATGGAATACCGGTTGAAATCGGGATCAATCAACCCTTGTTTCGCTTTAATGAAATGAAGTGGATCAGGAAAATTGAACCGCTGAAGTTTCAGGAGGGAAGCCAGCAATTTGTTTCGTCACTCGAACAGGTTTCGCTCGATGCCACCGGCTACTATTTTGAACTGCTGGTGGCTCAGGTGAACTTGCAGATTGCTGAGAAAAACCGTAGTAATAGTGACACGCTTTTCAAAATTGCCGGACATAAATTACAATTGGGAAAGATTTCACAGAATGATCTTTTGCAGTTACAAATGGGCCTTTTGACGGCACAAAAGGATCTTGCATCCGCAAAGCAAGCCGCCGCAGTGGCATCCATGCAATTGAAAATGTTCCTGAGTTCACGGAATCAGCAAAGCCTGGAACTGGAAATTCCGATTGAGGCCGGCGAGTTTGAAATTGACACCAAAGTCGCTTTGGAAGAAGCTTTTGCCAATCGGTCGGATGCCATTGGGTTTAAACGGAGGCTGCTTGAAGCAGAGATGGAAACGCAGCGTGCAAAGAAAGAAAACGGCCTGAATGCATCGCTGCAAGCCACTTTCGGACTAAGTAATCAGGGCGCCAGGCCTGGGGATATTTATGTAAATCCGCAGGACAGGGAGTCCGTCCGGCTTGAATTCGTTTTGCCGATCATGACCTGGGGGCGAAATAAAGCCAGATCGGAAATTGCCAGAGCCAATCAGGAATTTGCACAGCAGTCGGTGGAGCAGGATAAACTTACCTTTGAACAGCAGATATTTACACAGGTTACGCTTTTGCAAATGTTACAAAAGCAGGCCAAACTCACCAAATTAGCGGATGGCATTGCCGCCAACCGTTACCAGATCGCTCAGGACAGATTTATATTAAGTGATTTGAGCGTGACCGATCTTGGTATTGCCATGCAGGAAAAGGACAGAGCCAGACGAGATTACATCATCGCCCTGCGCGACTACTGGCAATCCTATTATAGTCTGAGATTGCTGACTTTGTATGATTTTGAAAAAAACGAGAAAATAAGATAAAAGTAAGGTTTCACGCAAAGACGGAAAGTCTTAACCGCAAAGGGCGTAAAGAAGATGTAGTTGAAATGAAGTATCTAAGAGGATCAATCATAAGCCTTTGCGGTCTCTGCTACTTCTCAACTTTCTTAGCGTGAAACCCTTAAACCACAAACCAAGCCATGATCAAATTACAAAACGTCGAAAAAGTGTATCGCACCAGTTCAATTGAAACCCTGGCATTGAACAACATCAATCTGGATGTAAAAAAGGGAGAATTTGTATCCATTATGGGGCCGTCGGGATGTGGCAAAAGTACGTTGCTGAACATCATGGG
Organism: Dyadobacter sp. 32; assembly: GCF_902506755.1. Classification (GTDB taxonomy): domain Bacteria; phylum Bacteroidota; class Bacteroidia; order Cytophagales; family Spirosomataceae; genus Dyadobacter. The sequence continues at coordinate 6,836,244 of NZ_LR735258.1, forward strand.
CCTTCTGGATGAACCATCCAAGGGTAGTATTGAGGTGGGAGGAATTAAGGTTACCAACTACCGCGACAAAGAGCTGGCAAAATTGCGCAACAAGAAGCTCGGATTTATCTTCCAAAGCTTTCACCTGATTAATGACCTTTCGGTGATTGACAACGTGGAGATTCCATTGCTCTATCGCGATAGTTCACTCAAAGAGCGCCGTGAACTGGCGAGAGAAGCATTGGAGGAGGTAGGGCTGAGCAATCGGATGAAGCATTTCCCAAAACAATTATCGGGTGGACAAAAACAGCGTGTAGCCATAGCCAGAGCCATTGTGGGAAAGCCAGATATCATTCTGGCCGATGAGCCAACCGGAAACCTTGACAGCGCCATGGGCAACGAAATCCTGACGATTCTTCAGAACCTGAATGAAGAAGGTGCCACGATCGTGATGGTCACCCACGACGACGCCATGGCGAAGCGGACACACAGGTTGATACGGCTGTTCGACGGGACGCAGGTAAGTTAATATTGATTGATACAAGGTGTGAATGATAGAATACTCGTGTCGTATCACGCATTAATGACGGTTAAATACCTTTCAGCCTGGGCCAAATATCACATAGAGTAACTATTTTTTGGAGCAAACAAGCTCTTTGAAAATGACATGATCTGGGTCAGTCTGAGCGGAGTCGAAGACCGGGCAACCAAGTTGGCATCTTTGATAATCAGAACTTTATAAATGTGTCAATGGCAGCAGAGTCGAAGGGTAAAAATGCTTCGATCGCCGGGCGTCCGCTCAGCAAGACAACCAAAATATACTTGACATGACACTAGCACGATTTGCTTACTCATCGCACCGGCGACCGGTCTATCATTCTCTCATTCAAAATTTAGAAAATTATGCTCATTAACTACATCAAAATCGCCTGGAAGGTATTGCTTCGGCATCCTTTCTATACATTCATTACTTTGTTTGGGATCAGTCTTACGCTGACTGTACTCATGGTGCTTACGTCATTTCTTGACCATCTGTTTGGTTCTCATTATCCGGAAAGTAAGCGGTATAGGACGCTGTACATTGCCAATGTCCTGCAAACGGACTCTGCGAAGAGCTCAATGAGTTCCGGTCCGGCCAGCTTCCGATTTTTGGAAAAATATGCTAAATCACTAAAAACGCCTGAAAACGTTGCCATTGTGTCCAATTTTAGTTTTTCTAATACTTATGTAAATGGAAAACGAATAAAGCTGAACACCAAATATACAGATGTAGCGTTCTGGGATGTTGCTGATTTTGAATTTCTGGAGGGCAAACCCTACAACGAGCAAAATATCACAAATGGCGATCACGTGGCAGTGATCACCGACGATCTTCGCGGCCAGTATTTTGAGCCGGGCGCTCAGGCCGTAGGTAAATTTGTGGATATAGAAAACATCAACTATCGGGTAATTGGTGTGGTCAAGGGCAGTCCGCCCACCCGATTGTACACCTATGGAGATGTTTACTTTCCTTACACTGCACCTAAGAGTAATTACGAAAGTAAAGGCATGCGGGGCAGATACATTGCCATGGTGCTGGCTAAGCGTAGTGAAGACATTCCCGCCATCCAGGCCGAGTTTGACAACGTGATTTCCAGGCTTTCAAAGGATGAGATTCAGGATGGTCAGAAATTCTCAGTATTAGTGGTGAAGGCACATACATACTACGGCCATTTTCTCGAACAATTTGCCAGGGAAGATTCGCAAAAGGTTTTCTTCTACACGATCATTGGCCTGGTTCTGCTCATGATCATGGGATTGCCAGCGATCAATCTGGTGAATGTCAATGTGAGTCGGATACTGGAACGCGCCTCTGAGATTGGTGTGCGAAAGGCCTTTGGCGCACCTTCCAAAGCGTTGCTGTGGCAGTTTATCATCGAAAATATTTTCATCACATTTATTGGAGGGCTGTTTGCATTGGTGTTATCCTTTTTAGTGATCACCATGATCAATTCCAGTGGCTGGATTGCCTACGCCGATCTTACCATCAACTTCCCGGTATTTCTGGTCAGCATTTTTATCTGTTTTGTTTTTGGATTGCTGTCAGGTGTACTACCCGCATTCCGGATGTCAAAGCTAAAAATTGTCGATGCGTTGAAAGCGTAGGGCAAGGGGCATGGTGCCAGGGGTAGGGGGGGCTTCTGTACCCCAAGCCGTAAAACTATTTAAACTTACAAAATCTACTTTCACGATGTTACGTCATTTATTTAAATTAATCTGGAATAAAAAAGGCCCGCATGCCCTGCTGATTATTGAAATCTGGGCGTCCTTTATGGTACTTTTTGGCGTGCTCTCACTCATTGTCTATAATTTCAATAATTACATTCAGCCGATAGGCTTTGAATACGAGCATGTCTGGAATCTGCAACTGGATTCCAATCAGGATACCGTAGGGGTTGCCCAAAAATTGCAGCGCATAGTGTCCCAGATCGAATCCCATAAGGAGGTGCAGTCGTTATCACGTATGAGCAGCAACACACCGTTTTCCGCTAATCAGATGAGTAATGCAGTAAGCTACAATAAAGTTACTGCGTATCCGGACTTTTACCGCACCGACGAACATTTTGCCGAAACGCTGGGCTTGCCGGTTGTATCAGGGAAATGGTTTGCGGAAGCCGATCGGGTGTCAAAATATGTGCCTATTGTGATTAATACCAGGCTAAAAATGGATCTGTTTGGTTCTTCCAATCCATTGGGGAAGGTCATTAAAGTTGACGACAAGTTGTCTTTCAAGGTGGTGGGTGTTGTGGATAAATTTAAAGCAAAAGGAGAATTTACATCAGACGAGCCAGCATTGTTTGAACTGATTGGCAAGGATGATACCTGGAACAGCAACGTACTCATTAAAACCAAAGCAGGTACAGACGCTCATTTTGAAGCCAAATTGGTCAAAGAGATTGCAGCTGCGTTACCCGGCTGGGGCATTGAGATTAGCTATTTGACCGAGCAGCGCAAAAACAGGCATAACCTCACGCTTGTACCCGTAGCGATTTTTCTGATCGTTAGCGGATTTTTACTGATCAATGTAGCGCTGGGACTTTTTGGGATACTCAATTTAAATATAGCCAAAAGAAAGAATGAGATTGGTCTGCGCAGAGCAATGGGAGCTACGGAAGGCGGCGTTACAGTCCAGTTTTTAGGTGAGATATGGGTGCTAGCTACATTGAGTGTGGTGATAGGTTTACTCTTTGCTATTCAGTTTCCGATCATGCACGTGTTTGATCTGGATGCCAATATATACATCACAGCCATCCTTATTGCAATCGTTTTGATCTTCATCATCGTAACCCTCTGCGCCTGGTGGCCCAGTCGGCAGGCATCAAGGATACATCCGGCTGTTGCTTTGCATGAGGAGTAGAAAGTTCAAAGGATCACGCAAAGTAGGGAAGACTTGCGCAAAGTCCGCAAATAATTGTGATATCTGCCTCTCATTTAGGAACAGGATAATAACTTTGTGCTATACACTTCAGATCAAACTGCTATGGATGAGAATGAACTATCTTATGAAATTATAGGGATTGCACTTGAATTGCATAGGAATATAGGCCCTGGATTGCTGGAATCTGCCTATGAAAATGCCCTGGCGTACGATTTAGTGGAAGCAGGTTTTGAAGTTCAGACACAAGTTGTAATGCCATTCGAATACAAAGAAGTAAAAATGGGTGTAGGTTACCGGATTGATATGATCGTGGAAAACAAGATTATCATTGAAGTAAAAGCAGTTGCTGATATTGCTCCTGTCCACTCCGCTCAGCTTTTGACCTATTTGAGACTGTCAAATTTAAAGTTGGGCTTACTGATTAACTTTAATGCCAAACTTTTGAAAGATGGGATTCATCGGGTTGTGAATAAACTGTGATTGTTTCATACTAAGGCTCACGCAAAGCAATAAAGTTAAGCGCAAAGGGCGCTAAGTAAAACTCTCTGCGATCTGTGCATTTTACTTAAAACCTTTGCAGTAAACCATTAATTCTTACTCTAAACCAAGCTAAATGGATAACCACAAAGCGCATGAAGATTATTTTTTTGCGCTCTTTGCTCTTTTACTTAAAACCTTTGCGTGAAACCTTAAAAATTTTAACCTTAAAAACTTCCAGTGCTCCTTATCATCGACGACGATCTTGCCATACGTACTTCTCTGGCGCTTCTGCTTAAAAGGGAGGGGTTTGGCGTGAGAGGCGCGGCCTCGCCTGACGATGCTTTTAAAATACTGCATGCCGAAACTCCGGAACTGATATTGCTGGATCTGAATTTTTCCATTGAAACATCGGGAGAAGAAGGGCTGAACCTGCTTGAACGAATCCGTAAACATGATGCGGCCCTACCCGTGATCCTCATTACCGGCTGGGGAACGATAGACCTGGCGGTGCAGGGAATGAAACTGGGAGCGAAGGATTTTATCACCAAACCCTGGCAAAACGATTATTTACTGCAATCGATAAAAACAATATTGAATCTGGGGCAGCAGAGTGCGCAGGGAACAAGCCGGCGCAGGCTGGAAGAAAAGTATAAGTTTGATAACATTGTAGGTAAAGATCCCAAGTTGCTTGAAATATTGGAAACCGTGGGTCGGGTAGCCGTCACGGATGCGCCTGTGCTCATTACAGGTGAAAGTGGAACCGGGAAAGAACTGATTGCCGAAGCCCTTCATTCCAACAGTAAACGTAAAACCAAGCCGTTTGTAAAGGTAAACCTGGGTGGAATTTCCTCTACTTTATTCGAAAGCGAGCTTTTTGGACACGTTCGTGGCGCTTTTACAGATGCGAAAACCGACAGGGACGGACGCTTTGAAATGGCGAATCACGGTACCATTTTTCTGGATGAGATCGGAGAGCTGGATCTTTCCAGCCAGGTGAAATTGCTCCGGGTATTGCAGGAGCGTACTTTTGAGCCTTTAGGTAGTAGCAAAAGTCGTACTGTGGATGTGCGGGTGATTTGTGCCACCAACCGGAATCTGGAAGAAATGGTCGCGAGAGGTACTTTCCGGGAGGATCTGTACTATCGTATCAATCTCATTACGGTGAAGCTTCCGGCGCTGCGGGAACGACCGGACGACATTCCTTTACTGACGGAATTTTTTATCAATAACCTCAAAACCATATATCATCGACCCAATTTGAAGCTAAGTAAAGCGGCTTCAAAATGGCTGAAATCGTTGCCTTTGCAGGGAAACATCAGGCAACTGAAAAATATTGTGGAGAGAACCGTGCTGCTTTCGGGATCGGATGTACTGGATGTGAGTGATTTTCAGGCCAGTTTAAACCAAGGAATGGCTGCTTCGCGAAGCAGCGCTCTGCCGGAAGTAGGAACCCTGACACTCGAAGAAATGGAGTTTCAGATGATCCGAAGGGCTATGGAATTTCACCAGAACAAGGTTTCAAAAGTAGCCCGATCGCTGGGGATTACCCGGTTCGCTTTGTATCGCCGGCTCGAAAAGTATGGAATTTCTTATGAGTCGGATGACGTATGAGGTGGTCTGTAAAGCGTAAATACATGCTATATATTCTGGTACTTCATCTGGTAATGGTTTTACTGGTGTACAAGATTTTGTTTCAGGATAAGGTTCTGTTTATCGCTTCCGAAATTTTTCTGCTTTTTTCCGTGGCGCTTTCCATCAAGATCTACCAGGACTTTATGCAGCCGAACGAATTCGTACGATCGGGCATTGAAGCCATTAAGGATAAGGATTTTACAATTAAATTTGTACCCACCGGGAAAGGGGAAGTAGACACGCTTATTGAAGTGTATAACCTGATGATCGACCAGCTTCGGGAAGAAAGAACAAAGCTGAACGAACAGCACTTTTTCCTGGAAAAGCTAATTGCTGCCTCACCTATCTCCATCATCATTTTTGACTTTGACGAAAAAATTGAAACCCTGAATGCCAAGGCAATTGAGCAGTTTGGAAAAGGTTTAACGGGGAAAAAGCTTCAAGAAACGGGTGTGCCTTTACTGATGGATCTCACACTTTTGGCAGACGGAGAGGCAAGGATACGCAAAGCCGATGGGATTGAAACCTTTAAAGTGCAGCGGTCGCATTTTATGGATCAGGGTTTCAAAAGGTCGTTTTTATTGATAGAGGAACTGACGGCTGAAATGCACGACTCGGAAAAAAAGGCTTACGGAAAGGTGATTCGTATGATGGCGCATGAGGTAAATAATACCCTTGGCGCCACGGATTCTATTCTGCAGACAACCAGGAATTATCTGCACGCGGAGGAATTTTCAGAAGTAAGCGATGCCCTGCGCATTGCTTCGGAGCGGAACATGCGGCTGACGCGTTTCATGCGAAATTTTGCCGATGTGGTCCGGCTGCCTTCGCCTGCTTTGGAAACCGTTGATTTATCAGGGTTGGTCAGGGACGTATGTATTTTCATGCAACCTCTTGCCACCGAAATGGGCGTCAAGTTTGTGCTGCATGTAACTGAAAATGTAGCCAGGCAAGCTGATTCTGGTCAAATGGAGCAGGTGTTGGTCAATGTAATTAAAAATGCAGTTCAGGCTTGTGAACATGGAAATGAGGTGTATGTATTACTCTCGCAAAAGGAGCTTGCCATCCTGAATAACGGTAAACCGATATCAGCAGAAGAATCCGGGCAGCTTTTTAATCCTTTTTACAGCAGCAAGCCCGATGGACAGGGAATAGGCCTTACGTTAAGCCGTGAAATCCTGGTGAATCATAATTTGCATTTTTCGTTAAAATCGAATGAACAGGGCTGGACGGAATTCCGAATTATCATATAGCCTGGGAATAAGAAACGCTACTTAAATGGGTCTGAGTCAGGCTCATTTTTGTATTACACAAAGTGGAATACTTCAGCTGTATGGCAAGATTGGTTAAGAAATCAGCGGTTTTTTAAAAATATTGTCCTGCATCATTTTTTTACGCGTCCATAGTAAGACGATGGTGATCAGGGGGACATAGAACAAAAGGAAAAATAACATTTCGGAGTGATATCGGAACAAACCGAGATAAGCGCGTCCATAATAACTGTAGATAACGTAGGCCACACGGGCTGTACTCAAAAATACCAGCAGCGCAGCCAATGATGTACCAGCTACACGTAGCTTGCCGGAGTTCCAGAGATAATGGAGGCAATATATGATTGGGAAATAGAGTAGCGGCGTGACAGTGAAAATGTGACGCGTTAAAGTTGTTTTGTGCAGGGCGGCGATGGCAACGGAAATGGCGATCATCAGCAAAAACAAGATTGCGATGTTTTTCTGTTTTTTGAAAAAGGTCACATATCCGAACAGACTTAAAAATAACACCGGTGAAGTAATGAAAATGCCGGGGGTATCATTGCCAATCCCCATGCGCCAGTTGGTGTAAACGATAGGGTTTGCAAAGTTGGTAAGCAGTTTATCCAAACCGAGTAAAAGGTTGCCGTCAAGCGCTGAGCCAAAAGATTTTTCTTCGGGGAAATGCGGATTGAAGGTGTTACTTTTTAATAATATTTCGCCGAAAGTGAGGTAGTTGTAAAAAGCAAGGCAGGCTAAAAAGAAGGCCGCGATAGCCATGCAACCGCCGACAACAGGAACCCAGCTTCGGAACCTAAGAAAGCCCGATGGGTGAATCAATACAACGGTATACAGGAATATAGGAAAGAGAAACAGGATGTTCTGTAATTCAATGATCGTCGAAAAACCGATTAGGCCGGCTATTGCGTAAAGTTGCTTCTGATCTTTTTTTACATCTTTTACCGAACCCGCAAGGTATACGGCCCAGAGAACAAACATCATGGATGGGCCATGCGAGAAAGCATGTACAGATTCCAGCCAGTGTAGGGTCGCAACACCGTAAATAACAGTTGAAATATAGGCTAAATTAAAATCAAAGCCGATCTTCCGATACAGGAAAAATAAAAGCACCAGCCCTATTAAGCCACATATATTTGGCAGGAAGGAAATGGCTACAACATCAGCCTCAAATCTTTTACCAAGGTAATTATTACCTGCTAATTTCAACAAATTGGAATAGGCCAGAAACGGAAGCATGAGAAAAGCATTTCCCGGTAGCCTGTCCGAATAAATGATCCCGTCTTTAACAGCATAGTCACTTTTCTGAACATAGTGAAAAAAAGGTTTTATCTCCGGGCTTTGATGGTAATAAATTGCACTGGCCAGTGCAAAGTGGCTGCCGTCATTTGAGCAGTTGATGCCGGAGGAGGTGGTGAAGTAAAAAAGTGCGAAAAATAAAAGGGTGAGGTACCCGATTTTCTTTTGCATGATTGTAAAAGGCGTGGCGCTATACATCTTTACAATGAGAAAAATTTAGGAGGTGCGATTAATCCGAATCAACTGGATTTTGTTCGTTCCTTAAATCTCAGAAAAAAAATGGATATAGAAAAGGCAGTAAATCAGAGAGTTGAATGATTTAAGCACTTTTTTTTCGCCAAAGAAGATAAGTGAAGTTTTTGCTGGTAAAAATCACAAATTTGTTTCGATAAGCTGGCTGGATAATAAAGAGAGAGCGAAATTAGTTAAAAAATGCACCCAGGCTTCATGAGAGAAACAGGATTCATTTGAGATTATATTTTCCTGATTCTGATGGCTAACATTTGTGCCGGATTGTTGACCATCAGCTGATTGATCTCTTTCCAGGAGAATCCTCTGTGCATTAAAAATGGCAAAAATTTGTCAGAAATGGTGGTGAAACTTTTGAATGGGCCTCCGTCCGGCTCTCCTGGCCTGTACCATCCCGCATCATGAGAAATGAGAATTTGGTCCATGAAACCATGGGATTTCAAAAGAGAAATTGTTGCCGCGTTTTTATCCAGATTGTTTTCATGAATGCCATCGAGGCTGATCCAACAACCCATTTTTCCAAGCTGTACAAATTCCTCATCACTTCCGCTGGCGTGCACCCACACAAATGCACGCGGGTGAACACCCAGGTTTTCAAGTATTTTCAATTCTTCGCGTGCGGTGGCTGCGGGGCCGGTATGCGAGCAGATCGTCAGGCCGGTTGCAAGATGGGTTAGTGCAGCAGCTGTAACAAGCTTTTTATGCAAATCAGAAAGGGGGCCAGGATTTACGCCAATCTTAATGAAACCCGGTTTGATGGTGGTACCGTCAATGCCATAACGAAACTCGTTTATCCAGCGGTCTGCAAGCTGCCGGGCCGTTTCAGTTTTTGCGATTTGTGGAAGAAATTTGTTATCGGATGCGCCATAGAATCCGGTATTGGTGATGATCTGGAGACCCGATTTTTCGGATAATTTTTGCAGAAGATTCACATCTCTTCCTAAGTAGGCAGGGGTACATTCGGCAATACTGGTTATTCCTCTTTCCTTAGCTTCAAATAAGTAGGGGAGGACTTTCTGGATGACGGACTCATGTTCCCAGCGGTCGAAGCTGATCTTGTCGGCACCTATAAAGTCCACCAGAACATGCTCATGAATGAGGGTTAACCCCAAAGCCCGAGTTTGAATTACCCCGTCAACCGTAACGATTTGGTTTTTCCAATTTCTTGGCCATTGCATGATTATTGGTGAAGCAAGACAAGCGCGAATAAATTTACGGCGTGACGTCATGTTTGCAGCTTTTATTAGTGATTTACCTGTAGTAATTTGTTTGAAATTTTCGGTAAAACCAATTTAAAAGTGTACAATTTGGTCTTGCTAACGCCTGCTTAAACCATTTCAATGATTCCGGTCATTTCGTAATTTTTGATCCAGCTCTTGCGTTTTCCGGGAATAGTAAGGTAGAAATCATAAATGACTTTCATGTCTTTTTGGAAGTCATTCTGCAAATAAATGGGGCCGCTTACCACAATTGCTTTTCCAGGATAGTCAAAGCCAATGAGGATAACAGGTACATTTGCTTTCAGAGCAATATGGTAGAAGCCGGTCTTAATCTTGTCTACATCCTTACGCGTGCCTTCCGGGGTGATGGCGATGTGCAGGCTTTCGCGTTGGTTGTACATCGCGGCTACGGAGTCGACCAGGTTCAGTGATTTGTGCCTGTGAACCGGGTAGCAGCCCAGTGCCCTGAACAGCCATCCCGAGTACCATTTGAAAAGCTGGCTTTTTGCGAGAAAGCCGATGTCAATATTCAGCTCAGCCCGCCCGCCCAGGCAGACAAAAAAATCCCAGTTTGTCGTGTGCGGAGCGCCCACCCATACGGCTTTATGGATGTGTTTTGGAGTATTTCCGATGATTTTCCATCCGGAACAACGAAAAAGAAAGGCGGTGATAGCTCTTAACATGAAAGCTCGGTTCAGGCAAATTTCGTGGTTGTCAAGACAAACTTTCGTTGAGTAGGATGCGCATGGGTAATTTTTAAATTGAATGTATCATCGAAATCCGTGAGGAACACTTACATCTCGATAAATGGCCTTGGGCTGAAAGAGATGACAAAAATAATGAGCGCGCAGATTCCAAGAATAATTCTTGGGGTATCGAGTGGTTCATTTTCTTCAGTTTCGGGGTGCTTAACCCCCAGAAAACGCCCGAGGATGAATACAAAAGCCAGAAACCCGGAATACCCTTCCCAATCGGGACGGATGTAGGAAACGGCAAACTGTCCAACCACAATAATCAGACTGATCATCAGGCCGGTGGTGGCACTTTCTGTAATTCGCCGAAAACAGATGAAGAGGAAATAAATGTACAATCCCAGGTACATGAGTTGATCATAAAATACCTCTGTGCTGCCTTTGGCAAAGGTGTCCGCTTTGAACAGGCCAAGCCCGGCATAAAAAGCGAAAATGCCGAAAAGTACGGGTGCAACCACATTGAATTTTTTCTTACCGATAAGTCCGTACAAAACATGACCACCATCCAGCTGTCCGATCGGGATCAGATTCAGAGATGTGAAAAACAGTGCGAGGTAGCCGGCAAACAGATAGGGGTAATGTATGATCTCAAATTCGTGGGGCATCCTGGCCGGGTCGGCCACGTAAGTTTTAAGAAACCAGAATAGAATATTGTCGCCAAGGACGATTCCGCCGGGTGCTTTTTCGTAGACAAACTTTGAATATTCTAAACCATATTTAGCGTACTCGGGGTGTATGGTAAAGATAAATTCCGGTGGCGGAAGGTGTGTGAAGCCATACCACAGCACACCCAATGCCACAATGAAACCAGCCAATGGACCTGCAATCCCAATATCGAAAAACTTTAAACGTGATTTAACCACTGAAGTAATTCGGATAAACGCTCCCATAGTTCCGATGCTTTGGGTAAATCCAAACCACAATGGGATATAGTACGGAAGCGTAACTTTTACCTGATGAGCCCTGGCTACAAAATAATGTCCGAATTCATGAACAGTTAAAATGGTCAGAAAAGGTATAGAAAATTGAAAGGCACTTACAAATTCCGGCCAGCCCATCGGTGTATGGGCAATTACGGCTGCTTCTTCGGTTGGTTTGCCAAACAGAAATTCAAAAAAGTCGTAGACAAAGGAAAAAATGTTTCCATACATCCATTCCGCCCCCGCCATGGTGGTGGTAATGATCGTAAGCAGGAACAGGATGCTCTGAATGAAGTAAGTACGCGTATTAGACTGCATAGTCTTTTAGATATTCCAGTATGGTGGTGGGTTTTTGCACGTGGATCGTGTCAATACCCAGGGTTTGAGCTCCTTTAATGTTATCGTGATTGTCGTCCAGGAAAAGCGTTTCTTCCGCGATGAGACCAGCCTGTTCCAGTAAGTTCGAGTAAATCCGGGGATCTGGTTTCATGAGTCCCATTTCGTAGGAGACGAAAACCTTTTCGAATAAATCATCCAGTCTTTTGATGCCGGTTGCCGCCTCCAGAATCTGATTGACCTTCGTGATGTGTATAGAGCTGGTGTTGCTAAGGAGAAACAATCTGTAATTTTTACGGAGATCTTTAAGTAATTGGATTCTTTCCGGAGGAAGATCCAGCAAAAGACTATTCCAGGCGGTATCTATCATGTCGTCTGTCCAATCCGGAAAAACAAGAAGCTCTCGCACATAATCTCTGAAACCAGCTTCGGTTAAGTGCCCGGTTTCAAATTGCCTGAAAATATCCTTCTCTTTAAAAAGGGTCAGTATCTCGGCTTGCTCCCTGCCGCTGAGCTCGGCGAATGATAAGGATGCCAGCGGTACGTCGATATTCAAAATGACGTCGCCCAGGTCAAATATGATATTTTTTATTTTCTCGTTTTTCATGTTTTGCTATGCGCTTTCTTGGTGAGATGTAGCAAGTGAAAAGTGAGAAGTACGCATGTTAGGTTCTGGTATCAACATCTCACTTCTTACATTTTACTTTTCACCCCAAATCTATTCCACCACAACCCCCATAGCACAGAACTTTTCAATGCGCTGGTCAATTCTTTTTTCAAACTTGATGGATGACAATTCTTTGATGTTTTCAAGAATCACCCGTTTGAGTTCTGCGGCCATCCAGTTGTGATCCAGATGCGCGCCACCAAGTGGTTCAGCCACAATGCCATCGATCAGCTTGTTGTTTTTCATGTCCTTGGCGGTAATTTTCATTGCTTCGGCAGCCTGTTCCTTGAAATCCCAGCTGCGCCACAAAATGGTGGAGCAATTTTCCGGTGATATTACAGAATACCAGGTGTTTTCCAGCATGAGTACCCGGTCACCGATCCCGATTCCGATGGCTCCTCCCGAGGCGCCCTCTCCAATCACGATACAAATAACAGGGACTTTCAACATGAACATTTCTTTCATATTGCGGGCAATGGCCTCAGCCTGTCCTCTTTCTTCTGCTTCAAGGCCAGGAAACGCCCCCGGTGTGTCGATCAGGGTGACGATCGGCTTATTGAATTTTTCAGCGAGTTTCATCAGACGTAACGCTTTTCGATAACCTTCCGGATTTGGCATACCAAAATTGCGGTGCTGACGCTGCTTGGTATTCCTTCCTTTTTGCTGACCAATGATCATAAAACTCTGGCCCTCGACGTTGGCAAGCCCGCCGATAACAGCAGGGTCATCGCGAACCTGGCGATCACCATGAAGTTCGATGAATTCATCGCAGATCAGCTGTATATAATCCTGGGTATAGGGCCTGTCGGGGTGCCGCGACAGCTGCACGCGCTGCCACCTGGTGAGGTTCTCAAATATATCTTTCCGAAGATCTGTAATATTGCTTTCCAATAATGAAATGGCGTCAGAAACATCCACATTGTTATCCTTGGCCAATTTTTTCATTTCTTCGAGCTTGGTTTCCAGCTCGGCCATAGGTTTCTCGAAATCTAAGTATGTTCTCATTTTTTAGGTTCTGATTTTGGTTATTCGGGCTAGAGATAAAATGTTTGTCCCCTCATCGGTATTTCGACCGTTTTATACCCCTCATTTTGTAAAATGTTTTGAAAATCGGACATGCTCTGATGCTCTCCATGCACCAGAAAAACGGCTTTCAGCTTTTCTGGATCCTGCATTCTCACAAATCTGATCAAATCGTTTTGATCTCCGTGGCCGCTAAATACGTCAATTTTTTCAATATTAGCCAAGACAGGCAGTTGTTTGCCCCGAATTGAGATGGTATCCTGCCCATGTAAAAGGCGCCATCCAAGGGTGCCCTCGGAGGCATAGCCTATCATTAAAATAGTGGCATACGGATTGCCTATATTTGCTTCCACATGGTACTCCACACGGCCCCCCTGAACCATGCCCGATGATGAAATTATGATGCAGGGTTCATTGTAATTGGAAACTGCTTTGCTGGCGTCAGAACTTTCAAGATAGATCAGATTGTCAAAGTCGAAAAGCATGTCGTTATTGTCCTGGAAATTCCGGGCTTCTTTGTTGAGCAGCTTAATGTGGCGCTGATAAACCTTCGTACTACTGTATGCCAGCGGGCTGTCAGAGAATACTTTGAGATTGGGAAAGGAATGATCCGCGTAGATTTTGTTTAGCGTGTAAAGTAATGCCTGGGTGCGGCCAACGCTGAACGACGGAATGATAAGCCGGCCAGGAATATCAACGCAAGTTCTTTTGATTACATCAGCGAGTGCTTCCGTTGGGGAACCAGTATTTTCGTGGATACGGTTTCCGTAGGTTGACTCACAGACCAGGTAATCCACATCGGGCACTTCCTGAGGATCCATCAGCAAGGGATAATTATTCCGACCAATATCTCCGGAAAAGCATATTCTTTTTCTTTCACCATTTTCAAATACCTCGACCACAATGTGTGCAGCACCGAGCAAATGCCCGGCTGCGTAAAAAGTGATTGAAACGTGATCGGCGATCCGATACCGTTGACCAAAGGCTACCGGGACAAAATTCTCGAGCGCTTCAATAACGTTTTTTTCTACGAAGTAATCCCTCGGAATTTCTTTCCGTTTTTTTCCTTTCTTTTTACCGGTAAGGTCATTTTGGGCGTTAAGTCGTTTCTGGTGCAGGTTAGCTGCGTCTTTTAATAGGAGCGAGGTGAGCGCCATAGTAGGTTCTGTACAAACGACCCGTCCCTCAAAACCTTCTTTGAAAAGATTGGGAATATTACCAGAGTGATCAATGTGCGCGTGGGTGAGCAAAACGGTGTTGATCAAACTTGCATCGAAAGGGAAGACACTTTTTTGTTCATCATAGCGTGTTTTTTTTCCTAATGCATCCAGATCAAAATCGGAGCCACAGTCTATTAAAATCCGGTAATCGTCCGATTCCAATAGAAACATACTGCCAGTAACTTGTTGGGCAGCTCCCCAAAAGGTTAATTTCATACTTTATTTATACTATAAATATCTATATTATGAATTTTCCCAGATGAGAAAAAACAATATTGTTCAGAATCTTAACTTTAAGTAATATCGTCATGTTGGTCTTAATTCAACGGAATAAGTCCTGGCTTCATTTTGAATGTTGCCCATTAAGTCCAATATACTACCTGACTGCAAAAGTACCAAAAAAGAGACAGACAATTGGTGAGTCTCCTAAATGGAATTTGTAGCCGACCCAATTAACCAAAACCAGGGAAGATGTCTGGAGGGGAATCAAATTATTAAACTCAGGGAGCTCAATGTTGAAATTTCGCTGTTTGAAAGTATGTATAGCACTGATTTGGTCAGTGATGGGGCAGGAGTCGCTTTGTCAGCCAGTGGATAGCCTGAGGTTGTCCAACTTTGAAGATGCCGTACTAGAGTTACAAAATAGTGACCTGCTTCGCTACGGAACGCTTTCCGTAGCAGTAAAAAATGCCAAAGAGGGGCAAAACATTTTCTCGCTGAACCCTACCCGTTCGCTTCCTTCTGCTTCCACGCTGAAGCTGGTCACAACAGCAAGTGCGCTCTCCATGCTGGGAGGAGATTTTCGATATACAACTTACCTGGAATATGACGGGGAAATCAGGAGGGATACTTTACACGGGAATTTGTACATCCGTGGCATGGGTGATCCATCCTTGGGAAGTGACCGGTTTAAGGATTATCCCAATGCAGGAAAAATGGCAAATCGATGGGCAGCATCGGCTCAGAAGGCCGGTATTCGTATAATCAAGGGGAAGGTGATCGCAGATAATTCTTTCTTCGAAGGAAACACCGTTGCCGACAGCTGGATTTATGCGGATCTGGGGAATTACTACGGTGCCGGCGTAAACGGGCTTAATTTCAATGAGAATTTATACCGTCTGAAATTTAAACCCGCAGCCACATCCGGAGATCCTGCCCCTTTGGTTACTATAGATCCTATGGTGCCTGGTCTTGATTTCTCAAATTTCGTTTCAACCGGAGAGCGGGGAAGCGGAGATCAGGTTATCGTTTACAACACGCCTTTGCAAAATAATGTCTTGTTGCGGGGAACCGTTCCGGCGGGCTTTGCCACTTTTACTGCAAAGGGATCTTTGCCGGATCCTCCAAAACTTGCCGTGAATTTGCTTACCGGTAGCCTGCTTGGCGCTTCAGTAGCTATTTTAGGGTTGCCTGATTCGCTTCTGGGAGGGGCTTTATCGGGTCAGAGAAAGGTTTTGGATGAATATCAATCTCCGCCACTACGGGAGCTTTGTCTGCAAACCAACTGGTGGAGCATCAATTTATATGCCGATTCTTTTTTGAGGTTAATCGGAAAACGTTCGAACGGTAAGTCCGACTACGACAATGCCTCTGAGGCGGTCGCCAGTTACTGGCGTTCCCGTAACGTTGACCTCGGCGGATTCTATATCAAAGATGGGAGTGGTTTGTCTCCTTCAGCATCGCTTACCACACAAAATCTTACGCAAATACTTGCGGCAGCAACGCGGGAGACCAGTTTCACGGATTTTTATAAAAGCATTGCTGTAATGGGCGTGAATGGAACCGTCAGGAATCTGGGCAAAGGTACCAAAGCGGCAGGGAATATCAGGGCGAAAAGTGGATCCATAGAGGGTACACGGGCTTATGCAGGATATGTTACTTCCCGGTCGGGAGTGCTCCTGAGCTTCGCCATGATTGCACATAAGTATCAGCCGGAAAATGGGCGTAGCGTTTCCGATGAACTCGTCAAACTCATGACCCTGCTTGCTGAGTTATAATCGGCTGTACAGATACTGTTATAAAACTTTATTAAGCAAAATTATTGAAGTGTTTGATTCCGAAGGTAAACACAGGGTCCGCCAAAGTATATCGTCTTTGGCTTTTTGGGCGATATAATATGAGCAGTCGAGCATTTTATTGCCCCGACTGCTCATATTGAAATGCTCTTAGTTATACCACCTTTTCTATCACCAGATTATGATTGGTGTAAATACAAAGATCTGCGGCGACTGTCAAGCCTTCTCTGACCATTTCTTCGGCCGTCAGATGGGTTGCGTGTTTTTTCAATGCCTGTGCTGCTGACAATGCGAAATTTCCGCCCGAACCGATTGCCGCAATACCATTCTCAGGTTCCAGTACATCTCCAGTACCGGAAATGACAAGAATTTCATCTTTGTTGGCGGTAATCATCATAGCTTCCAGTTTTCGAAGGTATCGATCTGTCCGCCAGTCTTTTGCGAGTTCAATGGCAGCGCGTTTCATATTGCCCCCATACGCATTCAGTTTTTCTTCAAACCTTTCAAGTAATGTAAAGGCATCCGCTGTGGATCCGGCAAATCCAACCAGGATTTTCCCGCCCATCAGTGTCCTGATCTTTTTTACATTGCTCTTGGCTACTGTGTTGCCCATGGTTGCCTGGCCGTCTGCGCCTAAAGAAACGGTACCGTTGTGCAGAACACCAAGGACGGTTGTTGCGTGTATTTTTTCCATTAAATTGATTCCAATTAATTCGTAAATGATTTTGTTCTCATCCAGCCTATTCAGATGAAAGAGCTGATAGTCTGTTTCTTCTTAAAGGCTCAGCTTTAAGTCAAACCAAAAGGTAGCTAACCGATCCTTTGCAGGGAACTGTTAAAACAAAAGTGCCAGGTCGTAAAACCTGACACTTTGTACATGTATCCATTTTGGTTCCAGCACTTGAGGTACGGCACTGTTAAAAGCACAAGACTTAAACCAGCATGCTCATGGGTTCTTCAAGCAGTTTCTTCACTGTGTTCAGGAATGCAGCTGCTAAGGCACCATCTACAACCCTATGATCAGCAGAGATCGTGATCTTCATGATGTTGGTTGGGTAAACTGTACCGTCTTCTTTGAAGGCGGCTACCTTTTTAATTCCTCCAATGGCCAGAATACAGGAGTCGGGAGGATTGATGATTGCGGTAAATTCATCCACACCAAACATGCCCAGATTTGAAATGGAGAAAGTATTTCCCTCCCAATCTTTCGGCTGCAGTTTTTTATCTTTTGCTTTTCCTGCCAGGTCTTTTACTTCAGCTGAAATGGCAGAAAGTGTTTTTTTGTCAGCATCACGGATGACAGGAACAAGAAGTCCTTCGTCAACAGCAACAGCCACACCGATATTTACGTAGTTGTATCGTCTTATTTTATCACCCAGCCAGGCTGAGTTGACGGCAGGGTGCTGTTTCAATGCTACCGCACAGGCCTTGATCACCATATCATTGAAGGAGATTTTTGCCGGGCTCACCTCATTCAACTGCGGACGTAGTGCCATCGCTTTGTCCATCACTATTTCCATGGTCACATAGAAATGTGGCGCTGTAAATAAGCTGTCGCTCAGGCGACGCGCGATGGTTTTACGCATTTGTGATACCGGGGTATCCACAAAATCCCCGTTGGCCGGAGCTGCCTGCGGCGCTGCCGCTTGCTTTGGTGCAGATGCCTCCGTTGCTTCCTGTGCAGGTGCGGCATCTGCCGGCTTGGCCGATGGCTTAAACTCGTCCACGTCACGTTTTACGATCCGGCCGTTGTCGCCGCTTCCGGCCACCTGACTTAAATTGATTCCTTTTTCATCGGCAAGCCGTTTTGCCAGTGGGGACGCCTTGATCCGATCCCCTGAATCGGCCACCGTTGTGCTTTTTTCGCTCGCTGCTTCGTTGGAACTTTCAGCGGGTTTACTTTCTGCTTCTGCAGGTGCTCCATCGCCATTTTCTCTTGCAAGCAAAGCTTCTACATTTGCACCTTCCTCACCGATCACGGCTATAATGCCATCAACAGGAACTGCTTCACCATCTTTTATTCCTATATACAATAAGGTTCCGTCTTCATAAGCTTCAAGCTCCATAGTAGCCTTGTCGGTTTCCACATCGGCCAGGATATCTCCGGATTTTATCTTGTCGCCTACTTTTTTCTGCCAGGAAACCAGGGTGCCTTCTTCCATGGTATCACTCATTTTCGGCATGCGCACCACCACGGCATTGATTTTTTCAGTGGATGCAGCAGGTTTTTCAGCCTTTGGAGCAGATTCGATTACTGGCTTAGCTTCATCTTGGGCCTCTTCTACCTTTGGTGCTTCCTTGGATGCGCCATTGCTTTCACCGCCTTCAAGGAGAGATTGGTAATCTTCACCTTCATTACCCACTACTGCCATGATCCCGTCAATCGGAACGGCATCACCTTTTTGCACACCTATATAAAGCAGTGTACCGTCATAATAGGATTCAAGATCCATTGTAGCTTTGTCCGTTTCGACTTCTGCTATAATTTCTCCGGATTTTATTTTATCACCCACTTTTTTGTGCCATTCTGCAATAACACCTTCTTCCATGGTGTCGCTCATCTTGGGCATACGGATTACTTCTGCCATATCGGTTGTTTGGGTATTTTAGTTTCGTTTTATCGACCTATATTTCATTCAAAATTACGATAAAAGGTGGATAGGTAAGGATTTCGGACTTAAAAATTACTTCAAATCGTGGAAGTAGCTAAATTAATTCATTGATCCAAACCTGATTTGGATTGTGTATCAGCTATCTATATGTCAAGAAGGAGTTGTTGTGCAGACTGGGTTACGGGCAACGGATTAAGGAAAATGTTGATTTTCGCTCTGTCGGAATTAAAATAATGGGAATGTTACCATTGAACTGTAGACTGAATTTTATTTGATTTAGCGTTCACAACTTATCGGATACGAATGGGCAGGATATGAACGATGATTTTCGTACCAGGTTGTGAGTTATTGCCAAAGATGATAGATTTGGGCCCGTTTTAACGTATTTACCCTCCCTACTGTGATGCTTAGATTTTATGCCTTGTTGATTTGCCTGTTCCCTCTGCATTTTTTACTGGCTCAGGATCAAAATTTGGAAATTAATTGTCATTGTGAAAATCTGAATTCTCCGTTTTCAAAGGTCCGGGCAATTGATAACAGAATTGATAATCAACTTCTTGGCTACATACAGACCGGCCTTGGAAACAGAGTCAGAGCAATCAGGTTCAACGGCAGCATTGCGGATACTCTAGCTCATTTTTTTGTGAGCAAATCACCCGAAGTGGGATCGTCCATGGTATTTATGCTCAATGAGTTGTTTTTGCACGAGGTGGAATCCGCTGGAAGGTTAAAACTGTCCCTTAGACTATTCCGCGAAACGGGTGATGGAAAGTTTGTTGAATTTTTGACAGTGGATAGTGTTTATCGTCCTAAGGGATTTGATGTCACAAAAAAGCTGCTTCGACAAGTGAATGAACAGTTTTGTGAGATTGCCAAGAGGGCTGCTGAGGTGAAATTGGATTCAAATTCGAATCAGAGAGCCTATTCCTTAAATGAATTAGCGGTACTTGACAGCCTGGAAAAATTAAATATTCCCATGTATGTAGCGTCGAAACCCAATGCGGGGATTTATAAGAATTATCAGCACTTTAAAATGAATACACCTGATATTAGTACAGAAATGTTAATTGATACCTCGAAGGCAAAAAATATAAAGGTGTTCAGGATATTTAAGGCTAAAAACAGAAAAGTAAAACTTGATAACCAAGGTATTTATGCTGTGTCGGATGGAAACATATTGATTAAGGTAACTTCGGCGGGTGATTATTGCGTCATGACAAAAGAAAATTCAGACTTTTACTATGAAAGAACCGGATCTTTTGCCAGTCAGCCTAATAACGCTATGATGCCCTTGATGTATGGGGGAGCTGTGGGCGGTGCAATCGGCGCCATGATTATTATAGCTGCAGATGGGTCGATTAGCTATGGCCCGAAAATAGAACGTTACCGTTTTCGGATTAACCATAGAAGAGGGAATTCAATCCCATTGATGGTGGTGCAAAAAGCACCTCGCGTTTCGCGCAGTATTAAGGAATCGGATAGCAATTCGGATGAGACGAATTGAAAAAGGTCCTTCCGACATAACGAAAGGACCTTACAGAGGTTAATTGATCTTCAAAACCGCCATAAACGCCTCCTGAGGGATTTCTACGTTTCCAACCTGGCGCATGCGTTTCTTTCCTTTCTTTTGTTTTTCAAGCAGTTTACGCTTACGGGAAATATCGCCGCCATAACATTTGGCCAATACATCCTTCCGCATGGCTTTTACGGTTTCCCGGGCTATGATCTTTTGGCCAATCGCTGCCTGGATCGCAATTTCAAACATCTGACGTGGTATCAGTTCGCGTAGTTTCTCGCAAAGCTTCTTGCCCCATTCGTAAGCTTTGGTTCGGTGTACGATGGCCGACAATGCATCTACCGGCTCCCCGTTAAGCATTACGTCCAGCTTCACCATATCCGACTCTTCGTAATTGGACAGCTCGTAATCCAATGAAGCGTAACCACGGGATATGGTTTTGAGTTTGTCAAAAAAGTCAAAAACTACTTCGGCCAGAGGAATCTTGAATTGAAGTTCGACGCGCTCCGCGGTGAGATAAACCTGGTTTTTGAGTACACCGCGCTTATCCATACAGAGATTTAAAATCGGACCTATGTAATCGGATTTTGTGATGATCTGTGCGTTGATATAAGGTTCTTCAATCCAGTTGATGTGGTTCGGCTCAGGCATTTCCGAAGGTGCGCTGATGTTAAGCAACTGGTCTTTGGTATTAATAATTCTGAACTGCACCGAAGGTACCGTCGTAATTACGGTCATGTCGAATTCGCGTTCAAGGCGTTCCTGCACAATTTCCATATGAAGCATGCCCAGAAAACCGCAGCGGAAGCCGAAGCCCAGGGCGGCTGATGTCTCAGGCTCCCAAACAAGCGCTGCGTCGTTGAGCTGAAGTTTTTCCATAGCATCCCGCAGCTCTTCAAACTCACTGGTATCAACGGGGTAAATTCCGGCAAAAACCATTGGTTTAACTTCCGAAAATCCGTGTAAAGCCTCGGATGCGGGATTGTGCAGGTGCGTTACTGTATCCCCGACTTTCACCTCTTTCGCTACTTTTATCCCTGAAATGAGGTAACCTACGTTCCCACATTCCACGACCTGTTTGGGTATCTGAACGAGTCCAAGGGTACCGATTTCATCGGCTATATATTCCTTGCCCGTGTTCATGAATTTCACACGGTCGCCTTTCCTGATACTTCCGTTTTTTACACGGAAAATAACCTCAATTCCTCGGTAGGAGTTGAACACGGAATCAAAAATCAAGGCTTGAAGGGGCGCTGCCGGGTCTCCCACAGGATGCGGGATTCGCTCCACGATGGCATTGAGTATCGCTTCTATACCTATTCCTTCTTTACCGCTTGCTGGTATAATGTCATCCCTGTTGCAGCCAAGCAGATCAACCATTTCGTCTTTGATCTCCTCGGGCATGGCCCCCGGCAAATCCACCTTGTTAAGAACCGGAATAATCACCAGGTCATGGTTGATGGCGAGGTACAAGTTTGAGATCGTCTGTGCCTCTGTACCCTGCGACGCATCTACCAGCAGAAGAGCGCCTTCGCAAGCTGCAATGGACCGAGATACTTCATAGGAAAAGTCGACGTGCCCCGGTGTGTCGATCAGATTAAGTGTATATTCTTCACCCTGATACAGGTATTGCATCTGGATGGCATGACTTTTTATTGTAATTCCCCGCTCACGTTCCAGATCCATGTTGTCAAGCAGCTGAGCCTGCATGTCCCGGTTGGAAACAGTTTTGGTAAATTCCAGCAAACGATCTGCCAAAGTACTTTTCCCATGATCAATATGGGCGATGATACAAAAATTACGAATTTTCTTCATGTAAATATTTAAACAGAGTATCCCATAGAGGCATCTCATTGACCCACAAAATTACAAGGCTGAATGTGATTATAACCAAATGAAGGATTTATTTATTTTTATTGCGCATGTATCAAAATAGCTTTTTGACCATTTGGTTGCGAACAAACGATAAGAAGGTAGTGAAGTGGTTTGTCCGGTGAGCAGCAGGAGTGGGGCGGGCCTGTTTGATCTAGTGATGTTATCTTGCAGGTAGTCAGCTCATTAGTCCCTTAAAAGAAAAACACGCAGGCTTCAAAGCGAACCCGCGTGTCAAATTACACTTCATCAACAAACTAAAAACCAAATAAAACTACTACGAAAAAAATCGCTTGTCAAGTTTTTTTTGCTGTAGGAGGGGGATTCGAACCACCCACGGTGCGGTTAGCTACGGTACAAAAACTGAATTGGTGGTCCACCCCAGTCGACTTTCGTCGGCATTATGCCGTGTTTATCCCTGATTCACCACCCCCGAGACAGGAGGGCATGGCTGCCAGTTTCATCACCCTACAATGTGATACTTTTTGTCAAGCCTGAAACAATTTTAAATTCCTGTTTCCTTTTATGACTCTGCAAAAGTAGTAGCTAGGATTTAAAATATAAAATTTTTGCAGAAAAAATATATAAAATTTACAATTTTGATATAAATTGGCTATTATTATTGCGAAAACCCTAATTAATTTAACCAAAATGCAGAGATATTCAGATATTGACAGTACGGATTTGCGGATTCTTGCCTTACTGATGGAAAATGCGGCACTGCCGTATACCGAAATTGGCAAACGCGTATTTGTTTCTGGCGGAACAGTACACGTAAGAATGAAGAAAATGGAGCAGCTGGGAATTGTCAAAGGTTCGCAGCTCATTATTGATCCAACAAAACTTGGATGGGATATCAGTGCGTTTTTAGGGGTTTATCTGGATAAAAGTTCGCTGTATGAGCAGGTAGTAAAGGAACTGGAGTTAATTCCCGAAGTGGTTAACATTCATTATACAACCGGTATTTACAGCATATTTATCAAAATCGTGTGTAGGGATACAGGACATCTCCGTCAGATACTTCACGATAAAATTCAAAAAGTAAGTGGTATTCAGCGTACAGAAACAATCATTTCCCTGGAAGAGCGCGTCAATAGATCCATTCCATTGGCCGAAGAGTGAAAATTATATTTTCGGGTTAAAGATGGCATTTCAAAAATAAAAATTTTATTTTTGTACATTATATATAAAAAACTTATATATATTTGGATTGTAAATTTAAAATTATGGAAAACAACGCGACAAGTAACGAATATGTACGGGGTACACTTAAAACGATCGTTTTGAATTTGCTGGCCGAACACGATCGGATGTATGGTTATGAAATTACCCAGGAAGTGAAGGAAAGAACAGCCGGTGCAATCGCTTTGACATTTGGAGCACTTTATCCTGTATTACACAAACTGGAACAGGAGGGGCTTCTGGTTACTGAATCAGTTGAGGTAGACGGTCGTTTACGCAAATACTATTCGCTGACAACACCGGGCAATGAGGCTGCCCGTAATAAGACCAACGACCTGGAACGTTTTCTGGAGGCGGTTCGACTTTTATTGGCTCCGAGAAACTTAGTAGCAGAGTAATGACGATTTAATGGCTAATTTCTAAACAAGATAACCGATGAAACGCCTTCATGAGAATCGAATCGAATTATTAAAAAAGTATTTGCAAGCCGCGAAGGTATCTCCGGAATTGTTACCGGAGATACTTGACCATCTATCCTGTGAAGCGGAAGAGCGCCTATGGGATGGTAATACGTTTGAACAAGCCTATAAAGGGATTATTGAAACGGCAGATCATGAAACGCTTCTCGACTTGAATGCGGAGACGAGGTATCTGTTAGCCATGGAAAAGTCATTAAACGACATTGTTTTTGAGGGGAGGAATAAACTTTACGGTGCTTATGCATTGAGAAAGGGCTACAAGCAGACGATGCAGCGGGCGATGTTGTTGGGGGTAAGCATATTTATGCTGATGATCATGCTGCCCGACCTGTATGCCAGGCTGGTGCCGGAAAAAAAGGCCAAGGATATTGCCTATACCGTGGAGGTGATGCCAATTGACATTCGGCCTGAAAAAAAACAACCGAAACCGTTGCCGCAGCAACCGCCCCTTCCAGCGGCAAGAACTGTGAAAAACGTTGTTTTCAATGTGTTGCCCGACGAAATTGTGGAAGTTGATTTCACGCCCCCGGTTGCTGAGGAGTTTATTGACGCAAGTCCGGGGCAAAACACTTCGGAAGGCGTGGATGGGATGGGCCTGGTAGCGGAGCCAGTTGCCGCTGTTGAACCGCTTGTGGTAAACCCGGTAAACGTTAAGCAGGAGCCAGAGGAAGTTACTTTCGCAGAAGAAAGCCCACAATACGTTGGCGGTATGGACGGCATGCTGTCCTTTTTGCAAAAAAATCTTCACTATCCGGCTCAGGCCACGAGAATGGGGATTCAGGGTCGTGTTTTTATCCAATTTACCGTTGGCTCTGATGGCAGAATTGAAAATGTAAAATCAGTTAAAGGCATTGGATTTGGTTGCGACGAAGAGGCAGAAAGGGTTGTAAAACTGATGCCTCCGTGGAAGCCAGGAAAGCAATCGGGTAAACCAGTACGGGTTAAATACACCTTGCCCATCTCTTTTCAGTTGAACCGGCTAAACTAATCCGCAGGAGCGGAGCATATTTTTCGGAAAACTCCTCGTTCCTGCGGGGAGTTTTTTCTATTTTTGTGAACTCATTTGTACCTTTTTCCGACGATTAGCCGCTGATGGCTTTAAAGTTTTCAAACATTACTAATTTGCTGCCTTCATGTACGCCATCGTCGATATAGAGACTACCGGTGGGGGAGGAGCTGCCCGAATAACAGAAATTGCCGTATTTCGGCACGATGGTTTTCAGGTTGTGGATTTCTTCCATTCCCTGATTAACCCCGAGTGCTGGATCCCCCCATTTATCACCAATCTTACCGGTATCGACAATGCGATGGTTGAAGGTTCTCCTACCTTCGCGGAAGTGCAGGACGCCGTCAGAAGTCTCACGATGGATGCATGGTTTGTGGCCCATAACGCCAAATTCGATTACGGATTTATCAAAAGGGAATTTGGGGCAATTGATGAATATTTTCAACGTGACCTGTTGTGCACCGTTCAATTGAGTAGAAAAATTTTCCCTGGTTTGAAATCGTATAGTCTTGGGAATTTGTGTTCAAGTTTACAAATTTCGATAGAAAACAGGCACAGAGCGCATGGAGACGCCGCTGCTACGGTCAAACTTTTCGAACTGCTCCTAAATAACGACAAGCAGCGTTTAATTCCCAAAGACAGGTAGCAAACAAAAAAATAGGAATGATTTTTATACAATGGTGGTAAAGTAAGTTTAATTATAAACAATTACCGCTATGAAATCCTACCTGAGTTACCTTATTATTTTTCTCCTTGGCATAAGTCTTACCAGTTGTGAATTGGTTGGCGGCATTTTTAAAGGTGGCGTTTGGACGGGTGCCATTCTGGTCATTGGGGTCATCGTAGTTGTCGTATGGGCACTATCAAGAGCTTTTGGGGGAGGCAGGAAATAAACAATATATAACCTAAGTTAAATCGGAGTCGTTCAGATATCAATGGCTCCGATTTTCATATTATTTTTATAAAGTTTACAATATTATATGCCCGGTGCTTGCTAATCTAAATTCTCTGCTTCATCTTTGCACTCCGTAAAAGGAACCAAGGGGGATTAGCTCAGTTGGCTAGAGCGCTTGCATGGCATGCAAGAGGTCGTCGGTTCGAATCCGATATTCTCCACTTGATAATCAACCACTTACAAACAATTTGTAAGTGGTTTTTTTATTTAGGTCGAACATAGGTCGAACATTTTTATTGATCTTCTTTATGTTTTATTCCAGATTTTATGAATTTACCTGTTCATCAATAATATAATTTGGTATAACAGCATCGCCTGCCAGAATAATTTGACCTCCCTTTTATTGTTGGAATAGATTAAGCCTATCGTTAGTAGTGTTAATTCTATATATTTTTGTCGAAATACATAATATTTTGATGCATTCTGCTAAATTGCTCGTACGCACGTAGTGAAAATTGCGATTTGGAAACTAAGAATCCTTATGTTCACCATTTCTCTTATCACTTGTTTAACGGGCGGCAGTGTAGCTAGCCGATTAGAATAAACAGAAATTCATAAATGATTGATATAGAGAAATTTGTAGACAAGTTGGGCTCTGTCCTGCGAGTGGCTAGTGCGTTATGGTCATCAACGCCATTTTCGGTTTATTTACGATCTAATCAGTCCTTGTGGAAGATCTGTCGTTCAAGCTCAACCCAAATTGAAGGAGAATTTGCTGAGCATCTACTGAATCTTTTTCAAAGATCTGAGGATGATCAATTGAACAATTTACCGCAAGTATCTACTCTTCTTAAATCAGCAGAATCCGAACTAGCATGCTACATTGCTTCATGCTACATTGGAAAGGTTGACACCTATCAGCTACTCTTTGCATCAGATCCAATCTCGGGAGAACTAGTTAGGGAGGTCGATCTTCAACTACTAGCTGATTTCTCAGAAATAGCATATATCGCGGCAAGGCGGGTGGAAGAATCCGTTAGTGACATGCTCGGTAGCAACCTAATTGCTTTAAAGCAAGATGCAGTTGATAATCTCAACTGGGAAGCAAACATTTACCGTGCCTCCTTTGATCACTCCCAAAATTTCGTCTGCATACACGATATGAGGGGCGTGCTATATTCCGTAAATATTTCCGGTGCGAAGAACTTAGGGTACCAACCTTGGGAATTGACAGGTAAGTCACTAGCCCTTTTATTGCCCGGAGATTCCCAAAATGTATTGGACGGATATCTTAGAGAGATCAGGCAATTTGGAGAGTCAAAAGGGCTAATGCATATTCTGCACAGAGACGGCACAAGGATGTTATGGCAATACCAGAATAAGCTGATCAGTGGTGGGGTGGAAAATTTTGTAATCGGAAATGCTGTAGATGTAACAGATTCTTACAGAATAACAAAAGAGATGGAGCGGCTTCGCGAAATGCTCCACGAGACAAACAGGACGGCACGGGTCGGTGGCTGGGAGGTGGACCTCGCTCGGCAGAAGATTTATTGGGCGCAGGTAACACGCGAGATTCATGAGGTTGATCCCGATTTTGTTCCCACTCTCGACCAGGCATTATCATTTTACAAAGAGGGAAATAGTAGGGAACTAATCCAGGCTTGCGTCACCAATGCAATAGAACGGCAAGAGAATTACGATGTCGAGCTTGAACTTATAACTGCAAAGGGAAATGAGTTGTGGGTACGCGCCATTGGTAAGGCTGAATTTTCAAATGGTCAATGCATTCGATTGTTTGGCACTTTCCAAGATATCGATGACCGTAAAAGGAAAGAGCTAGAACTTTTCAAATCGAAGAAGCTTATACAGGAAGTGCTGGATTCGGCCGTCAAAATCAGCATTATCGCCACTGACCAAGACGGAATTATCACCATTTTCAACAAAGGCGCAGAAGCTTTATTAGGTTACAATGCTCTGGAGGTTGTCGGGTTGCGTTCACCTGAGTTCATTCACCTTGCGGAAGAAGTCAATGCCCGGAGCAAAGAGCTTTCCCAAATTTACCAGACTGACATATCTGGATTCAGAGCATTTGTCCATCTGGCGGAGATCCAAGGCTCCGAAACCAGAAACTGGACATACAAGGCCAAATCAGGGGAGCTAATCCCGGTCAACCTCACTGTTACAGTCATCAAAAATCATCTTGGCGAAGTAATCGGATATCTCGGTATCGCGACAGATATTTCCGATTACCTTTCCGCCCGACAATCGCTGCTCTCTGAACAAGCCAGGCTATCGGCCTTTGTAACTCATGCACCGGCTGCCGTAGCGATGTTAGATACCAATCTTTGCTATCTTGCCAACAGCTTAAAATGGGTTGAAGAATACCATCTTGAGGGCCAAAATATTTTGGGTCGCTCTCACTACGAGGTATTTCCAAATATCAGTTTAGAATGGAAAGCAATACACCAAAAATGCCTGGGAGGAGAAATTGCCAGAAATGATGAGGAAAGGTGGCGCCCGCCGGGGTGGGACACTGATCAGTTCTTGAGCTGGGAGGTAAGGCCGTGGTACCTTCTCAGTGGGGAGGTTGGCGGCATAATGATGTTTACGCAAGACATGACAGGCAATGTTTTGCAACGTGAAGAATTAAAAATCGCAAAAAAGGCAGCCGAAGCAGCGAGTATAGCAAAATCGGAGTTTTTGGCCAGTATGAGCCATGAAATCAGGACACCATTAAACGGTATTATCGGCTTTACCGACTTACTGTTAAAGACGGAACTAACTGCCGTTCAGAATCAGTATCTTAATATTGTTAACCAGTCCGGCACCACATTGATGGGTGTCATCAATGATATTCTCGATTTCTCTAAGATTGAGGCCGGTAAGCTTGAACTTGACGTTACCAAGTGTGACCTGCATGAACTGGTTTCTCAAACAATAGCAATAGTCTCTTTTACAATCCAACGGAAAGGTGTCGAGATTCTATTAAATATGTCTCCTACTCTTCCTAAGTATGTCTGGGTGGATGAGCTTCGACTAAAGCAAGTCTTATTAAACCTGCTCAGTAATGCTGCTAAATTTACAGATTCCGGAGAAGTAGAGCTAAGTGTAGATGAAATGGATACATCCAGTTCTAGACAAAGTGTTCGGTTTACAGTACGAGATACTGGTGTAGGGATAAGGGCAGATCATCTCGACAAAATATTTACTGCATTTTCCCAGGAGGACGGTAGCGTAGCAAAAAAATACGGTGGGACAGGCTTAGGGCTGACTATTTCGAATAGGTTGCTAGGAATGATGGGGGGCCATTTGACGGTGACTAGCGAAGTTGGAGTGGGTAGCACATTTTCATTTAACTTGTCTTTAAAAGTCGATAATTCAGAGCAACCCGTATTTGAAAAGGTTGCGCAAATTCAGAAAATTCTGCTTGTCGATGACAATGAACAAAACCTGATGATTCTGTCTTCAATTTTAGGACTTTTTGAGATCGAATCCAATTGCGCCAGCGATGCGACGACCGGCCTACATATGCTTGCACAAGAACGCTATGATGCGGCTATGATTGATTTCCATATGCCCGAGATGGATGGCATTGCAATGATCGGTGAGATCAGAAAAAAAACAAATTCAGAGCAATTACCGATCTTGCTATTACATAGTTCGTCTGATGATGGCACAGTCAATGATGCGGTTAGTGAATTTGATATCACAGAGCATCTTACCAAACCTGTCAAAATTAAGGATATTGAGAACTTTATCCATAAGATTTCAAAGCGAGCTGTTGTTTACTCATTAGGTAAACAGCCGGAGCCACCAAAGCCAATACTTCAAGAAGCTTTTCAAGTTTTGATTGTCGAAGATAATGAAGCAAATCTATTTCTGACGAAGATTTTAGTGCGCAGGCTCATGCCCAATTCCAGCCTTAGTGAAGCAAAAAATGGCCTAGAAGCAGTTGATCACTGCAAGCATAACCTTGCCGACCTAATACTGATGGATATTCAAATGCCAGAAATGGATGGATACCAGGCGTCAAGAGAAATCCGCAAGTTGCCTGGATTTGAAAACGTTCCAATTATTGCGCTAAGCGCCGCAAGTTCACAAGAAGATGTCGAGAAGAGCCAGCTGGCCGGCATGAGCGCTTATCTAACAAAACCATTACGTGAGGATGCACTTCGGCTTATGCTTATTGCGCAGATCAATAGTCAGTGTGATAAATACCTGCCCGTCCAGCACAACTCCACCGAAGAGCAGGGTGAATTGGAGTTTGATATAAAGAGCTTGCAAGCCACATTCCTTGACGACCAAGAATTTTTGTTGGATTTTCTTTCAGTAAGTAAGGAATCTATTCAAAAGACCATGTCACAAATAGACGAGGCTGTTCGGGGCAACAATATAGAACAACTAAGATTTGCGGCTCATAAGATCAAAGGTGTTGCCTCATCGACGTTTTTAAATCGTGTTGTCCGGCTTTCGGCTGAAATCGAAAATGGCCGATATGAAAATTTAGAAAGCATCAAAGTACTGCTCAGCGACATGGATGCTGCGGTAAATGTTGCCATAACGAAAATTAATCAAGTCGTTACCGACATGGAGGATCAGCCAATTTAAGGGTATGTTATTGGGTTCTACGAAGAGCCTTTGATCTTTTTATCCCTTTTTTTCTTCGGAGATGTTGCATTGGACCGTCTTCAGTGGAGTTTGATGGTTCAAGCATTACCTTTAGAAAATCCGCCGTTGATGTGCCCGTATCCGCCAGCATGTCGGCGGTGCTAGCAAATGTCAATTGGGCAACACCTCGAGCCAGTTTATTAGCCACTAATTCGCTCTGGTAGTTCCGCGAAGCAGCTCTTGCCAACACATCCAGCTGCTGCCGCTGCACCAATTTGCCGTTTTTTTGGACATTAGCGTAAGCCAGCGTCTCTTTAAGTTGCCTGTCAAACCCGAACTTGTAATCAAAAAGGCTCTCCCCGCTTTGTTTAAAAGCCACCCGATCAAACTGGCCCATCTTTTTCGAGTGCTCGGCATTCTTTCCGCGGGAGGTGTTCAAAGGGCTAAGCTTGATTTTATTCGTTGCATCTTTCCTGCTGACAATGACCTGTACGTGCATCTGATCGCCCTCCTTTCGTTCGCCGCGCATTCTTAGTCCTTGTTTGACCTCGGGGTCATGATAGCCATAGTAACGATAGTTTTCCAATTTGGCAAACCAGACTAGATCTTGATGCCTGCTGATGCCATCACGATTGAAATTCCGGGCATAGGCATCCATTACGCTGGCGGCGAATTCTTTCATTTGCTCTTTTGCCCCATCTTCGCCGTACTGCTTTTTCAGGAACGTAATCTCTTTCTGACTAGGACTGATATTGACCAAAAAGAATTTGGCATCCCCCTTGCCGAGCTTAGCGATATTGTTATCGATCTTAATGACGACCTCGTAGGGACGGATTTCGGACCGCTGCCCGTTAAACCAGTGCTCTACTTTTTGCTTAGGGGCTAGCCGGTTCTCTTTTTCCAGATAATGTACCAGCCCGCTGCTACTCACTTTATTGTTGGCTTCCTTACTGTCGGTGATATTGATAAACATGATTTGTTAATCTGTTGTTTGCTTTGCTTACAATAAATTGACCTGCCTTTTGGTAGCAGCAATCAGCTCTTCTTTCTCCCTGGCCGGTGTCATCATGCCAAACGAGTCTCTGGATTTGATATAGCTGTCCAGAATATATAGGAACTGTGCTTTCAAGAGCTCCATGCTCCGTTGGCTTTTCCTGATCGTTTCCATCAGCGCATCGGTTTCCCTGAGCCTACGTACCAGGTCGTTCTGGCCGTGGAGAAGGTCTGCATTAGCTTTGGCCACTTGGCTGTTAAACCGCTGAACAAGCTCATCCTGCGATTCAGCTACCCGCTCCATTTCGGTCTTCATCGGGATGAGCAGTATCTCTTCCTGCTTGCGGATAAAGCCGATGTAATCCTTATGGCTTTTCATCAAGGCATTCTTCAAAAGCTCGTCATTCAAATCCGAGGGATCCTTCTTGCTTTTATAGAAATAGTCCACCATTTGGATAAAGACTTGCCGTTTTGTCCGCCCTAATTTAAGTGCGATCTTTTCAAATTTCTCGTCCACGGCAACAGGGTACCTGACCGATTTTACATTGATATCTTCCATATGTTAGCTTTGTTTGATGGCAATTGGCCCAGGGGGCCTAAATGCCTTAATTTGTGTATCAAGAATACCGCCTGGTATCCTGTTTTCTTTTCTCTCACCCGCGAAAACATAGCGGCGTATCCCCGGAGGATACGCAAAACCCCATTTGCAGCGCAAATGGCAAGCAAAGTAGGGCTCTGCCCAACTTCCGCTTGCTCCTTTTCTTTGGCAAGAAAAGGACATGGTTGGCAGCTATCGCCGCCATCTGATCTTCGTACGGTTTTTGGGGAACTACTGAAAATAACACTCACATGCGCAGTCCCCGCGATCTTTTTGGCCCTTGCTGTTTGATCTGCTCTTCACGCTGTTTGCTTGCGACCAGCATCTGGTTCAGGTCCTTGCAATTTTGATAAATCCCAGACGCGTCAACGAAGTTGATCCCGGCATGCTCGAACTTTTCCAGCAGCCTATTACCAGCAGCATCGTGGTCTGGGTAAACGAAAACCGTTCGGTAATTTCTGAGGACATCCAGGCTGCGCTCCGCCAAGTTCACCGAGTTCAAAACGACAAAGTCGCTCCGAACTGGCTCCGGTTTTCTTAGCGTTAGAAATGAGAGGAAATCCGTGAAGCCTTCCATGACGCAGACGGATTTGTGTTTGCGCTCGATATGGGTTATGTCTTTCGGGGAAGTACTGCCTTTGAAGTACTCGCTTCTCAGCTCATAGCCGCCCGACCGGTTTTCAAAACCGGTAGCAAAGTAGTTTTTATCGCCGACCTGATAGTAGACCTCCCGGCAATAAAGCTTGGCAATTTCAATATCGATGTGCCGTGATTCCAGGTATCGGGTGATCGCCGGGTTGTTGCCTAAATCCTTTGTGCCGGTGATCTGAATAGCATGCTGGTCTGGCCCCTGTGTAACGCCCCTGCGTATATGTAAACCGGTCACTTTAAAATGTTGCGGTTGAAAAGAAAAAAGTCCAGAGTTTAGTTTTTCCAGGAGTGTTCTCGTGTCGCAACGGAAAAGCTGTCGGCCCAAATCGATAACATCTCCTCCCTGACTATTTCCGTGATCATAATATAGGTTCAGCTTGGCGTTGACCTTAAAGGAGGGAGTCTTCTCATCCCTGAATGGAGAGAGGTACCAATGGTCTTGTCCCCGGACATACTGGGGATGGATATGGCAGTGTTTCAAGAGCTCTACAATAGGGATCTCTCTGGCTTGCTGGCAAGTCATAGTTTTACTGGGGTTAAAACTTGAAAAAATTGATGAATTGATGCGAAAGGATTCTAACTTATTGTATTTCAACCGCTTATGTCCGCATCAGAAAAGCATCAAAATGCATCAAGGCCTGCATCGCTACTTCGGGTTTGATGCGCGTTGATGCGGATTTTGATGCGCTGTAAATATTTATTAATCAATTAATTAAATATGATGCGCATCAAATCATCAAAAATCAGGGTAATTCATTGAGCTCATTTATGCGCTCTCGGGTAAGGGTATAGTACCTACCTTTTCCGGTCTGTTCGAAGACAGTACCGTCAGTCAGAAATCTATATACCGGGTATGTAAGAGAATTGCCTGCCGGGCTCAATTTCCAGGCACTTTGCAAGATCCGCTTAATCTGAGAGACGTCTTTGAAACGGATGTGCTTTTTGTTAAGCCATTCCTGGACATCCCCGGTACAGAACCGGATTTCGTCCAGGTCTTTTTCATCGGCGATCGTCAGCAGGATATGAGCGATCTCTACTTCCAGCTTGTTGCGGTTCTGGTTGAGCAGTTTTTTCAGCGCTGGTGTCGCGATTTGCTCAGCGGTAAACCACATGCGTGTTTTACTCGGCTGGACAAAGTCCCGACTTATCAGAAAATGCAGAAACGAAGGAATCTGCGCTCTCAGCTCCTCAAGCAGATAGTGGTTCTCTGATTTGAGTGGCGGCACCTTTCTGACCCAGTACCGGATCTCTCCGGGCTCTGCAATAATGAAGTGGTCCTCGTTGTTGCTGCAAAGTATGAACTTACCGAAGAACTCGATCTCCTGCCGGTCGAAGCCTTTCGCTTCCACTTTGTAGAATCGTGCCGTGCTTAAGTTCTTGATCCGCTCGGAATCCTCCTTTCTGTCCAGAAACGTTTCGTCCACGCCGATAATAAGCCTCTGGGCCCACTCGATGTTGAAGTTGGAGCGGAAATCCTCATTGCTGTTGATGGTCATGTTTTCTCCAAATATAGACTTGACAAAATGCAGGAATGTGGTCTTTCCCGTTCCACGCTCTTCGCTGACAAGGCACAGGATCGGAAGGATCTGTGTCGGTCGTTCGAGCAGGATTTTAAAATAGTCGTAGCCCATCTCGATCTGCTCTCCGAAAATGTGGGTCAGGAACCGGAAGATCGCTGATGCGTCTCCCTGGCTGGCCGCGTGCTGGAACGACTGGTAGCGGTTGTAGAACCCGCCGACCTTTTGTTGGTAGTCCAAATGGCTCGGAACAAAACAAAATCCGTCGTAGCAATCCACTTGGTCTTTCAAATAGTCGCGGCTATGATCCAGCCGGATGCATTCGGCCGACCAAGGGATCAAAGAGGAAATCGTGTCGCCGGAAGATAGTGGCCGGTTGACTTTCTTAAAGTAACTGGTACCAATGCGCAGATAAACCGAATCATCTTTCATGACTACCTCCGATTTTTTGTTGGCCGTTGGCTATCCATTCCAGAAGTTCCTTGCGGGAGAAAAGCAGCTTGCCCTCCATTTTACAAAAAGGGATCTTCTTTCTTTTCACCAGCCCATAAATGGAAGTCTCTTTGTATTTGGTAAGGCGTGCCGCTTCCTTGGTGTCCAGCAAGGTGTCACTGGCATCGGCCGCAGTCTCGGGTTTTGACTCTAAAACCCGGCGCAGTGAAGATTCGATCAACTCTGATAACTGCTGATCGTTCATTGAAACTAGAACTGTTGTGCTCATCCCTTTTGCGTTTTGGTGATGGGCAAAGCAAGGCTAGAAAATCGGGGAAAAACAATATAAAGTTGACTAAGTCAGGTCATGGACCCCGTACTCATTTACTTTCCTTAATGTTTTCAAAACATTTTTAGAATGTGGGCTATCAGTCAGATTGGCAATGCTCTGCACGATATTTCCACGTGCTTTATTGATGTTGCTTCGAAGACTTTCAAGCTTCGTTTTTGAATAGCAGGAAAAAGTATCGAGCAGCAATTGACAGTACCGATCGAGACCAATATTGTTCCGATCTGTATTTAGCTTATAAGTGGCATGCATGAGCAGGTTTAAAACCCGCTCATAGTTCCCCGGAGGCATTTCAAAGTACTTGTGTTCAGGTCGGGGCAGTCTGCCTCCCTTTTCTTCGAACATCATCCCTAAGAGCTGCAACACTTCCTCTTCACTTGTAAAAAATTGAATCGAGCCCACTGCCTTGCATTTCCACGCATCTACCAAGATCAACCACATGGCTATGATTTCATCAACAGCATAGTCCAGCGGAATTCGCTCCGGGCCCTTCGTTGGCGCTTCGGCCACTGGCAATTCTTGCTTCTGCATCACAACTAGAGGTTTGAAATTAGAAAGACGAAGCGCATTTACTCTATCGCCACACGCACGCACAAGGTAAGCCTGGATAAATCCGAGCGCGTATAAACAGGATGGAACAGCAAATCCCTCGAAGTACAAATGATAGGAGCAAAATTCAATGAATTGCTCCAAATGAGCGATTTTGCTTTCGATATCAGGATTATAAAGAATGGATACTATTTGTTGTGGATATTCTTTCATCGCGTCGAAGTACCCTCTTGCAAATTCCGCTCTCAGTTCGTCGGCATAAGATTCGGAGATTGGGCTATGATGGTCTATGATGACATTCTTCCGATCTTTCAGGTCGAAAATGGCTTCCAGGTTCGGTTCACTGAGAAATAACGGCGGCGTTGCTTTATCAGCAATGTTTTCAAAGTGGAAGTTGCGTGCTAGGTAGTCTGCATTTCCTCTGCGAAAAACATGATCTACAAATCTTAAATATGGAAACCGTCCCTGATCGTCCAGATTTATACCGAGATCAGGATCGAAGCCGGGCAAATTGAAAAAATACATTCGTTCAAAGCGTTGAGTTGATCAAATCATCTAAGATCGGGTCTCCGATGTCTTCCAGATAAATATCGGTAGTCTTCAAACTGTCATGTCCCAGTGACCTCCCGATATTCTCCTTCGAAACCCCGTTTCTACGGAGCGTGGTTGCATAGGAATGTCGGGCCACGTAAGTAGTCAGATTCTTCTGAATGCCTAAGATTGAACCCAATTCTTGTAACTCTTTGTTAACCCGCGTCCGAATCTTCTGCTTTCTATATCTAATCGACTGTATGCTGTCGTGTCTTTTGTACAATATTGGGAAGATGTAGCCCGCATCGCTATTGCCTCGAAGGTTTCGGTAAAAATCAAGGATCCGCATAGCTTCTGGATGGAGCTTAAAACGAAATTCTTCCTTGGTTTTCGACCTGATATATTCGAGTTCGTCATCAACAATGTTATCCCATTTTAAACTTGCAAGATCCGTAAAATTGATTCCTCGGCAATAAAAACTGAAAAGGAAGTAATTACGTGAATTAATCAGTGTATCATTCAATGGATCTATCTCCAGTGCTGAGATTTGATCAATCTGCGATTTTTGGATCGCTCTTTTTTTGGTCCTAGGGTTGTTGTATTTGCCAAATGCGAGCTCTTTAAAAGGGTAGTGAGCTTCGGGACAGAATTTTTCCCGGATTGCCACCTTCCACATCGTTCTGAAAGTTCTTAGATAAACACTTCTTGTAGTAATAGCGCATCCGCGTTCCATCAAGTATTCTTCATATTTCTTCAGAAAATTTAGATTGATAGATAGGAGATCTCTGTCTTTGTTTTTTACAAACCCTTTCAAGCTGCTCAGCGTAAATTTAAAGGTGTCAGCGTAGCCAATCCGGTTTTGCTGATTGAGTACAGAAATATGGTCGTCAAAGAGCTTAAAGAGTGATTTACTCTCTGGTTCCTTTGTAGCGCCGGTCAAACTACGTACCACAGCTTTTATTTCGTCGAATGTGGGCTTCCGACCCTTTTTTCCTTCGGAAATGATCAGGAAATCTAGCTCTGAGATGATTGTCCGCAGTAGTAGATTGATCTCCTGATGCTTTGGATGACCGCGTGCAACTTGCTGTTGACTAACTAACCAATTTTCTTGTTTACAGCTCTTCTTTGTGCTGACTAACTGGTTCTTACGATCAATAATGATGCGGAGCATTATCGGATACTCGCACGAATCATTAACTTTGGAAGCTAGGATAAACTTGGTTGAGAGTGCCATCAGTGCATATTTTGATCAAAATTAGGTCGAACATAGGTCGAACATTTCTTGTCTAAGGATAATTAAGCAAACTTAAAGAAACTCAATTAACTAACTAATATTCAATATATTAGGCTGTTTTTTATAAAAATCAAATATACAAAAAATCCTCAAAAATCTGGATGGCATGCAAGAGGTCGACGGTTCGAATCCGTTATTCTCCACCTAAAAAACAAGCACTTTGACGAAAGTTGTAAGTGTTTGTTTTTGTTAAATAAAATATTTTTCTGGGAATTGAGTTTGTTTAGATTGGACGCCCGACACTCACATTTTTTCAAGTATCCTTCGCCTTGCTTTGTGTCATACTGTTCAAACGTGTCATCTAGGTTACCTACAATCAATGATCCCTTAAACAAATATGCGGAGGGTAGCCGGGGCATTCAAGTGGTACACCGATCATCCTGAAAAGTAGGTGAATGGTCGATAGTTGGGGGTGTTTCAGGGTTAAGTAACGGGAGTTCCGGGTTTCAGTTTTATCGGCCTCCCTTGAAAATTCCCTTGTCGATCTCCTTGGCGTGTAGTCTCAGGATTCGATTGGGGAGTTTTAGTTTTTGATTGAGGGTGTCGTATGGGAAAAGTACAATTTTGGTGACTTAATATGGCCTACTGCTTCAGTTTATGAATTAAATGGACATAACTATCCTCCCCAACTTACAAGGTTAGATTTTTCGTTTGCGCTATTGAGAATTACGCAGCTTGCTTTTTTGGGAACGTTTGCACTGTCGGAGCTTTTTTAGCCATTTTAACCGCGTTTGCGGTGAATACACCAAAAAATAGCCATATCATTTCGGTTCCTTTACTTCTGGCTTTGATTTTTCGAAGTAGATAATGGTTTTTCTCGTTTCCAAAACTGCCCTCCATTGATGAGCTTCTGGCTTTATTGAGAATTCCTTTTATTTGTTTTTCCTGTTTATCTTCTTTCCTTGGTCCCTTTTTGTCAAAATTCGTGATGAGTTTACGACTTGTGCAAAAACGTCTATTTTCATTGGTCGGATAAATCCTGTCTGCCGATATATGAGTACATTTTTCGAAATGTTTTTTGTGCTTTAATATACTTATTTTCAGTCTTTTACATTCATTAAAATTGTTAAAGCTAGCATATTCGATCACATTAATACCGTCTACCTGATTCATGTGAACCTTCATTCCAAATTCCACATCTTTGTTTTCTTTTCCTCGTTTTATAGGCCTTACATATGGTTTAGCAAGGGAAACTATACGATCTTTAATCTTTACGCCTGGGTAGTTGAATAGCTGCCTTTGTTGCTGTAAAATCAGCTTAATAGTACGAATACGAGCATAATCTGCTGCGGAAAGTTTGCCGCCTTGCGTTTGATTCAGAAGTTGTTGCAGACTCTCTATACCTTTCTCAACCAGATGTAATAGTGAGAGTTTTCGAGTTTTCGTTTTGCGTCGCGACTTCCTTTTTAACTTGCTGTATATCAAGCATTTTTTCCTCTGCTGATCAAACTTGGATCTTGGAACTTTAAGCTTAAAGCTGTTGCATACATTAGGAATGGTTTTGTCCCATAGCCATAAACAACACTCCCACAGCAGCTTAACGTCGGTCGGGTACCGAATATAGCTTTCGTAAGCCGTCGCGTCAGCAAGCATCACGTGACTATTCTCGAGATTCGGTTTCCACTTTTCTAGCATTTTTTGCTGCATTTGTTCCACACTCACATGCTTTGCTAAGTAAGATCTTATCCTTGACACAAATGAATTGTCCTTAATTGATTCATTTTCAGCTAATAGTACTCCGCAGAACAACTGCATTGCCCAGTCCGTATTAAAACGGTCAACTAACTTTTCATCACTAAGCCCAGTATAATGTTTAAGAAACATCAGGCCAAACAACCCCTTTGAAGATAGCCAGGAAGGTGATCCGCGGAGCGTCTTTTTCTCTGGTAATAGCTCGGACAAACCGTCCCAATTGATAGAAGCATGGATCTTACCTAGTTCCGACTCCTTGAAAATGTACCATTTTGAAGAGTAGTGAAAATCAGCAGGAAAAAGTGTAATTTGCATATGTTTATGTTAAAGCTTGGTAACCTTAAGATAAACAAAAACCCCGAAATATCCCAGC
This sequence comes from Dyadobacter sp. 32, assembly GCF_902506755.1. Classification (GTDB taxonomy): domain Bacteria; phylum Bacteroidota; class Bacteroidia; order Cytophagales; family Spirosomataceae; genus Dyadobacter. Next base: position 6,875,871 of record NZ_LR735258.1, read on the forward strand.
ATTGGGCTTTTTCGGGGTTAATTTTTGTCGCAAATAACTAAAAATCAAGTCGTTATTTGGCGTTTGGTTACCCTTTTATCGTTGCGGCACCAATTCAATGTATGGATCCCCAGTGAGCCATTATTCTTTGAACAGGGTCACTTTTATCTCCGCTGAGTTGGGCACAGAGAGGATGTTGAAGTTAAATACGCGCTTTGATGCTGCAATCCTGTTCAAACATTTGGCGGATTAATAGAAAAAAGTCTAGTGACACTACCTTAAAATTTAGGTATTGTGGCGGATATTTGAAACTGGTAGCTTTGCATAACAATTCACTTCATTACAAACTAAAAGCAAGAATTTTCATAACGTTGAGTAAATGGAACGCCCTTTCACTTTGTGATTGGGCTGTTTTTTTGGTACTACTGGTCTTGTCACGGTTCTACGCTGGCAATATTTTAAAGCGCACTATTTTGTCATATCAATCTATCCAATTCATTTACCGCATACACGATGACATCCGATCTTTTTTGAGACTCATTTCCACCGTATACAAGAATGCTCTGCGCTTCGGGAGCAATTTTTTTGAAGTATTTAAGCCCTTTAAAAAAGTCGGTATTGATGGTTTTTCCGGACTTTATTTCAACTGCTTTCAGGTGCATGCCTTCCTGAATGAGAAGGTCTATTTCGTTTTGGTTGCTATCCCGCCAATAGTAGATCTGGGGGCGTCGCCCCTGGTTAAAATACAGTTTCATTACTTCCAGGATAACAAAATTTTCAAAAATAGCTCCTTTGGCAAAGTGGATAGCCAGATCTTCCTTTCTTCTCAATCCTAATAAATAACAGAGTAGACCCGTATCATAAAAATACAATTTTGGAGCCTTGGTGATTCGCTTATTGAAATTGTGATAGTAAGGCCTCAATCGAAACACCACATAAGAAGCTTCTAAAACAGAAACCCAGGATTCTACGGTCTGGCTGTTCACTCCCAGATCATTGGCGAGTGCTGACGCATTAAAAACCTGTCCCGCTCTGCCCGCCAGCAGTAATATGAAATTCTGAAAAAGCGACAGGTTTTGAACCTGTATGAGCTGGCGAACATCTCGCTCAATATAGGTTTGAATGTAGGTAGGGAAGAAGTCTTCCGGAGCTGCGTGGTGGTGAATAACCCTGGGATAGCCTCCTGTAAAAATGAAATCTTCGACCGATGGTTTTTCCGAAAGTTCAAAATAGGATAGTGGTAAAAGTGTCAGGATGGCAACTCTTCCCGCCAGTGACTGCGTAATTTTCTCCATGAGCAGAAAGTTTTGAGATCCAGTGAGGATGTATTGCCCGCTTGTGTTTAGCTCGTCGGAGAAAACCTGTAGGTATGAAAATAAATGGGGAACATTCTGAACTTCATCAAGAATCACGTTATTGCGGTGTCTTTCCAGAAAGTTACGAGGATCCAGTTCTGCCATCCTCCGTTGATCGGGCAGCTCAACATTTACATACTCGAAATCAGGAGATACCAGCCTGGAAAAGGTAGTTTTTCCTGACTGACGTGGTCCCGAAATAGATACGATCGGGAATTGGGTAAGCAAAGTTTGCGCCTTTTTCGTTAATGCTCTTGGAATCATTTTATGCAAAAAGAGAATTGGATTGTTAAATTACATAATTTTGGTTTACCCGCCCCAAAATTGCCCGAAGTTTTCCTTCGAAATCACTGGCGTTGTGGCGTGCATCGGTAACAGTTTTTTTGAGAATTTTGCCGATGCTTTGACTTTACCTGAATTCCAACGTTTTTTAAGTAGTACTCCAAGCTGTCCTTGTATCATATTTCCCAATCTTTTTCAATGTAATCTGCAAAATTAGAATTTATCTATTTTGCGTATTTAATGATTGATCTATCCGTACGTCAGAGATGAACTATCAATTGAACCATGTAATTTACCTAAGCTTCCTGCTGACCTGCAGTATGCACAATGGTTATGCTCAAGTGCAGAATGGAACCGATAATATCTTTGCAAGGGACAATCTTATTGCGTGGTGTATCGTACCGTTCGACGTAAAGGAGCGAAGCCCGGAGCAGCGTGCTGCCATGTTGAACAAACTGGGCATTTCCATGTTGGCTTATGACTGGCGTGATAAGCACATTCCTGAGTTTGATGCGGAAATTAAAGCGTTGAAAAAACACAACATTAGGTTGCAGGCTTTCTGGTTTCATTCGGGTTCTGATCCCGAAAAGGATAAAACCTTGCCGATCATTTTAGATGTTTTAAAGCGTAATGGGGTCAAAACGCAAATATGGTGCATGATCTCAGGTATCAAGGATATGGACAAAATGAGCCAGAATGAAAAAATCGAGGCGGTGGGCAGGCCGGTTAAATACATTGCGCAAAAGGCCGGTGAAATTGGCTGCTCAGTGGGCCTATACAATCACGGTGGCTGGTACGGTGTACCAGAGAACCAGTTGGCAGTGATTAATTACTTGCAAATGCCCAATATTGGCATCGTTTACAATTTTCACCATGCGGAAGAGGATATTGACCGCTTTGCTACATTTTTCCCGAAAATTTTACCGCACCTGATGGCCGTGAATCTAATGGGGCTTCAAAACGGTAATCCGGTGAAGGTCGTGCCGATCGGTGAGGGGGACGCTGAGGCCGAAATGATGCGGGTGATGAGGGAGAGTACTTATCGGGGGCCTGTGGGGATCATCAATGAAGATACAGCGCCCGACGCAGAAGTAGGACTCCGCATGAATATGGATGGATTGAAGAAGATTCTGAAAGAACAGTGGGATAAGGCAGCATTGAGAACGTATCGGCATAGAAAAGTGGAGAATAGAAAATGAATGTCCTGATAAATTCATGCATGGGCAAAAGTCGGACTCGCTTAGACGAGAGATAATTTCACGATAATTTCAGGCATAGTTTTGTAGTGCATGAACGAACACCAAAACTATTTGAAACGATGGGATTTACGATTGAACTGGCTGATTTAATCAGTATGCTGATGGCAATTCTTTGTGGCGGGATCATTGGTTTTGAAAGAGAATACCGGAATAAATCGGCGGGTTTCAGAACCATTATTCTAATCACACTTGGTTCCACTATTTTTACGATCGTGTCGCGTCATGGTGCTGGAACAGATGACAGGATCTCCGCCAATATCATAACCGGAATAGGTTTTATAGGGGCGGGCGTCATTTTTAAGGATCAGTTTTCGGTGTGGGGATTGACGACTGCGGCCGTCATCTGGACATCCGCTGCTATTGGCATGACCACCGGGATCGGGTATCATGCGCTTGCTTTTGTATTTACGATTATTACACTGTTAATTTTGTTGATGGTGACCAGGATCGAACGGCTCATTGGTGCCCTGAAACAGGAGAAAATGCTAAGCGTTACGTTTCGGAACCCCGAATTCGGGCAGGTGAAGATGCTGGAAAATAAACTGCTGCTGCGGGATATTAAGATGGAACAGGTTCAGATTAGCAAGGATAATGATATGTTAAACGTGATTTGGCTGGTATCCGGTAAAAAAGAATATTTGCTTACGCTAACGAGTATTCTGGCCCGTACACCTGAAATTAAAAGTTTTAAATGAACAAATACAATACTGTGATCGATCGAAAATGCTTTCAATATTACCTGGCAGGGTTGCTTATGGCACTTTTGTGCGCGCCAGCACTGGCCCAGAAAAAGTACGAACGCGAATATGATATAAAACCTGAGGCTGTTCCGGCACGGGCTATGAAATTCATTTCGTCAGTTTTCAAGAATTCCAGAATCCGCTGGTATGGAGAGGAAAGTCTCACGGGTAGATCCATTGAGGCGAAATTGAAAGATTCGGGTAAGTGGTACAGTATCGAATTCGATGTATCCGGGCAAATTCAGGATATAGAGATCCGGATTAAAATGAATCAAATCCATGAAAAAGCAAGAACGTTGTTGAAAGATAATTTGAGCAGGGTATTTACCAGGTACAAAGTTACCAAGACACAGCTGCAGTGGAAGGGAAATGAAAATGCACTTAAACAAGCTTTGTTGAGCGATAAACTGCCGGAAGGTGTAGAGACACGGTACGAACTGGTGTTGAGGGCTACAAAAGATAAAAAAGCGGGTTATTATGAGGTGCTTTGTGAAAGTAATGGTGCCATTGTGCGCATTAGTGAAATAGTACAACGTAACGCTGATAACCTGATTTACTGATGCTTAGACATATTTTGTTGTGCTTGGCACTTTGCTTGCCTCCTCTATCTGTATTCTCTCAGGAAAATTACCGGGCAGGAACGTTGCCTCAGTTCAATTTGAACTACAAACTGGGTAAGAATTATAAATTAAACACAAAGCTGGAATCACGTCAGATATTCTCTGAAAAAAAAACCGACAAGCTTGCCAGCCACAATTTGCGATATGAACGAACCGACCTGGCAGTGATTCTCTCGAAGAAAATATCCGTGGATAATACTTTCGGGGCAGGTTACATGATCCGAAGGGGAGATGGGAGGTTTACGCATCGCCTCATTCAGCAATTAACGAATGTGCGGAAAATGGAAAGTTTACGCATGGCGCACCGATTCGTTGCGGACGAAACCTTCACTGCCGGAGAGCCGGTCGAATTCAGATTGCGTTATCGCCTTGGACTGGAAAAGGCGCTCAACGGGCGTAGCATTGATCCAAAGGAATTTTATTCAAAATTTACGAATGAATATCTCGGTATCTTGGCAGATGGCACCCCGGATCTGGAAATCCGTGGAGCGTTTGCGATAGGCTACAATGCAACAGACGCCAATAAGGTTGAAATGGGTGTTGAATACCGTGTCAACGAGTTTAACGAATCCGTCAGGGCGCAGCAATTCTGGATAACCGTGGCGTGGTTTATTAGTTTATAAACTGATTCCGAAAGTTTCTTTATTCTTTGATGGGAAAACGGCTGGTTCCATGCTGAAAAGTTAAATTACAAATACGAGGCCGTTGAAATTAGCCAATGGGCGCGTCTATTGAGATACTTCGTACATGCTGATTTCAACATTCCAGACTGAAGCAGGAAATTGGTACAGGCTAGCCCGCTCTGGCTGCCATCAATCACAATCCAATCATACACTTCTATGTGGTGTCTGGATATTTTCAGTTTTATAGTACTTATCACGCAGCCAGAAAGCTACGTTAACGAGTGCAATCAAAGCAGGGACCTCCACCAGCGGCCCGATCACACCTACAAAAGCCTGCCCGGAATTGATCCCAAATACACCAATTGCAACCGCGATCGCCAGCTCAAAATTGTTACCCGAAGCTGTAAAGGCAATGGATGCGTTTTGAGAATAATCAGCTCCCTGCGCTTTGGCCACAAAAAAGCTGACCAGAAACATGATCACAAAGTAAATTACAAGTGGGATAGCAATCAGTAGCACATCTCCTGGCAGCTGCACGATCAGCTCGCCCTTCAGGGAAAACATTAAAATAATCGTTGATAACAATGCCACCAACGTGATCGGAGAAATGAACGGAATAAATTTCTGTTCATACCAATGCTCCCCTTTAAGTGCGGTCAGTCCAACACGACTCAGCACGCTGGCAGCAAATGGAATGCCCAGATAGATACCAACGCTCACTGCAATTTCAGCGATGGTTATATTCACGGCCAATCCTTTCAAACCAACCAACGGAGGCAGAACGGTTATGAAAAAATAGGCATAAAAACTGTAAAGTAAAACCTGAAAAACACTGTTTAATGCCACCAGCCCGGCAGCATACTCACGGCTTCCTTCCGCCAGCTCATTCCAGACCAGCACCATGGCAATACAGCGTGCGAGGCCAATCAGGATCAAGCCGATCATGTATTCAGGATGGTTTGGAAGAAAAATAATGGCCAGAAGAAACATCAGCACAGGTCCGATGATCCAGTTCAGGATAAGCGAAACGGTCATGACTCTGGTGTTTCTGAACACCTCCCCCATTTTGTTATATTTCACTTTGGCAAGTGGCGGATACATCATCAGGATCAGTCCAATAGCAAGTGGAATGTTTGTTGTACCACTTGAAAAAGTATTAATGTAAGCAGGAATGGAAGGCACAAAATTGCCCAATCCTACGCCGATTGCCATGGCTATGAAAATCCATAAAGTTAAATAGCGGTCAAGAAAGCTGAGTTTCTTTCTGTTGGCCGCGGGGGGGCATTGTGATGCAGACATAAGTGTTAGCTTTTGGCGAATAGCGATTAGCCCGATGGCTGCTCACGCTCCGGATTTTTTCATTAAATCGGTTTTGAATAAACAACCTGACCTGAAACTGATTTGTTAAAGATTTGCCTTCACAAAATCCTCACAGTATTCCTTGATCATTTCCCTGACAGCCCGGAATTCCGCTTTCACTTCTTCGTCACTACCGATTGCTTTGGCCGGATCCGGAAAGTTGTGATGGAATTTCTTTGCATTTGTCGGAAAATACGGACAACGCTCTTTGGCATTGTCGCACACCGTGATCACAAAATCGAAGTCGATGTTTGTGTATTCATCTATATTGTTTGAAGTATGGTCCGAGATGTCAATCCCATCTTCGGCCATAATCTTTATGGCTTTCGGATTGACACCATGCGTTTCAACACCCGCACTATAAACGACGGCTTTATCGCCGGAAAATCTTCTGAGATATCCTTCTGCTATCTGGCTGCGGCAGCTATTGCCCGTGCAGAGCACTAGTATTTTTTTCATGTGGATTATGCTTTTAGGCGTTAGCTATCAGCAGTCGGCCTTTTTGATATAACTAATTAAAAAACTTCATGACCACTGAGAATGGTTTATTTGCGAAAATCAGGCTGAAAGTTGATGGCCGAAAGCCGACCACTTTTAAATTCCCACCACCTTACTTCTTCTTTCCAGAAGATTAACACTTCGCCACACTCCGTTCATTTTTCCAATATTTTCCCGAAATCCGATAAGTCTGAAACCATTACCGGCATGAAGATTCATACTCGCCAGATTTTCCTGGAATATTCCGGCCTGTAAGGTCCAGTACCCCGTCATTTCGCTTTGTTTGATTAAGTGTTTCAAAAGCCTATCACCAGTCTTTTGTCCTCGGAATCTGCTCCCTACATACACGCTTACTTCGGCTACACCCGCATAAACGCATCTGCCTGACACAGGCGTAAGGGCGGTCCAGCCAGCTATTTCGCCTCCATCAGTCACAGCGACAAACCGTAGGTCTGTTGTATGAGATCTGTCCCAGACCTCCCATTCCGGCGGGCTCGTTTCCAGCGTAGCCTGTCCGGTTGCGATACCCTCAGCATAAATCTCACGGACGGTCGGCCAGTCAGATGCTTCAAGAGTGCGAATTAATATCATAAAAATATGCGTTTGCATTTTCTATTTATACGAATTAGCGAAAAGCTTATAGCCAAAAGCGAATGGCTATAAGCTTTTTAGCAGCATCCGCCACCAGGTGTACAGCTTTGACTTTCAGCACCGATGGGTTCTAATTCAAGGGTTTGTTTTGCTGATGTGACCGTATTCGCAGCAGGCGTGCAGCATTCTTCGCCCGATGGCGTCGTTCCACAGCTTCCGCCTCTGGTGATGGCTTTGCATTGTGTATAATCCGCTGCCAGTTTCACTGTGAAGCAATCCCCTTCTGAAATAAATTCTGACGGGTACATCTGGCGTGTATCAAATTTTGAATTGCCAAATTCGATTTTTACAACACCCAGCGGGTTGAGTGGCAATGATTTTTCAACACGGTCAATGATCGAAATCGCTTTGGAGACTTTCATCGCACGGTTGGTTTCCGATACCGAGGGTTCCCAAAGTTGCATGATAATTTCTGTCCAGCTGTTCATCACCCCGCCACAGTCCACCGACACAATCGGGGCCTGCTTGATTTCGGTAATATGATAAGAGGCATCAACAAATTGTCCCTCTGCAAATTGGAATTGAAGCACTTTGTCTGGATTTAGTAAGAGCGTACTTTTAAACGCCTGCCAGTTCATGGGATTTGAGTTGTTCATTGCTATGTTACGATTGAATGTTAGATGTAAGATGTAATAAGTGAAATGTAAGATGTAACCGGGCCGCCGGGCGGATGTGAAATGTGAGATGTAGTGCTTGTTAGTTACAGCAGGTTACGTTTACCTCTGCCTCGAAGATTTCACCAAAAATTGCTTTGGCTTCCTGCCAGACGGTTTCGTTTATGCAGTAGCAAACCCTGGGCGGATTGATTTCGCCGTGAAGTATACCGCTGTTTTTCAGTTCCTTTAAGTGCTGCGAAACCGTGGCTTGAGCAAGAGGCAACACTTCTACCAGATCACCACAAACGCATGATTTTTCTTTTAACAAATGTTGAATGATCGCGATACGTGCCGGATGCGCCAGCGCCTTCGCTAAATCAGCAATTCGGTTTTGTTTTTCGGTAAAAACCTCTGTTTTTGTTACTCCCATGTGCCAAAGGTAAAAACATTTTTATTCATTGCAATAATACGATAGATATTTTTTTGAAAAATTCTCATCGTATATTTTCGATTGATTCAATACATCGTTTTTTCAGAATAAAAATATAAATCTGTATGAAGTGTTTAAATCTTGTGATCTGTTTGTTGTTACTGCCCCTTGTTAAAGTTGTAGCTGAGGGCCCTGGCGATCGGTCCGTCATGAATCCGGCGCTGTTAACCTATATCACTGAAGTAAAATCGGATTTTTCGAAAATTCCGAAGGACCGAAAAAAGGAATTGGACAAGATCGCGCTGTTTATCCAGGATAAGGTTAACGCTACCGAACCTGTTCTTCTCACTTACATTTGTACACATAACTCCCGGCGTAGCCATTTTGGGCAGATTTGGGCTGCAACTGCCGCTGCCTACTATCAGATTCCCAATGTAAAAACGTTTTCAGGCGGGACAGAATCCACCGCCTTCAACGAAAGAGCGGTTGCCGCTTGTAGCCGGGCAGGATTTGAAATCAGCAAATCATCCGAAGGTACGAACCCTGTGTATGAAGTGAAATACGCCTTGGATGCAGAACCTTTAAAAGCATTCTCCAAAAAATACAATGATCCGGCTAACCCTCAAAACGGCTTTTGTGCCGTGATGACCTGCTCACAGGCCGACAAGGCTTGTCCGGTCGTGAAGGGCGCCGCCTCACGTGTTGCAGTTCCCTATGATGATCCCAAAGCGTATGATGGAAAACCTCAGGAAAAGACAAAATATGATGAACGCTGCAGGCAGATTGCCACGGAAACCTTATATGTATTTTCCAAAGTGAAGGTTTAGAGACTGCACGAAAGCCTTATGCTAATTCAGCAGGATTTCGTCGATAAAAAACCAGGAAGGAGCTCCGGCCTTTTTGTGCCATGGTGGCATTTTTCGCAGTGATTTGCACACAATTCTGATATAAGTAACACGTTGCTTTTTGATCGGTATATTCAGCATGTTGTGTTCAATACGGCTTTTTTCACCCGGAATAGCCGGATTCAATTTCCCTGCCAGCACATACTCTTTCCCATCCGCAGAGACCCATGCTTCGACCTCCGTGGGTGGGAAACTTTCGAGTGCCACACTCGTGAGGGTACTCAGAATAACCTCGCTCAGCTCAGTAGGTTTTCTGAAACCCAGTTCAGCAATGAAGTCCTGGTTGCGATAGCCCAGCCAGTTTCCATCACTGGCATACAGGATATCTGTACTTCCTTCTGCCAAATCGAATAAGGTAGATGCCCCCTGGCCTTTATGTAAAGGGTGAGGGGTGGTTTTCAGGGATATGGTATCCGGCTTTATCGAAGAGCGCTGGAATGATCTTTCGATCACTTTGCTGGATGCCCAGCCTTTTTTGGCCGCCATCACCTTTACCGATATGTTCTTATTGATGAGAAATGGCTTCTGGAATTTCAGAGGCTCTGTGCTGTCGGGACTCAGTCCGTTTAATGTATACAGCAGGTTGGTGCCACCTATCGGATGCGTTATTTTCAGTAAAAATGGTTTTCTGAAAAATGCGTTGGTGGGTGAAATTTCTGGATTGTTGAGTGTCAAGGTGTCTTTGCCGTCATTTTCAAATCCGGTTTCAATGTGCAGTTGGGGATATTTTTTCATTAGAGAATCTGACGATTGTGGCTGGATGCTGGTGTTCCACGCATAGATGTTGCCGAGCTTTTTTAGTGCCGAAAGCTGAATAATACCGGCCGTAGTGACACCGGTTCCTGAAAGCATGATGGATTCCAGATCTTTCAGTTTGGAGATATCCTTCAATCCCTTGTCGGTGATCGGGGTGTAGTTCAGGTTCAGTTGCCGCAGGTTCGGAAACCCGGTAATGAGCGCCATGTCCGCATCTGTGATGTTCATGCCACTCAGGTTCAGATGCACGATCTGCTCTGCGATGGATACCAGTTCTTCCAGTGATTTGCGATTGAAAGCATCCCGTCCAAAAAGCGAAACATCAAGCCCAGGCGAGCCATAAGCAACATGCGAAACGAGGCGGTAGGTATTATTGAGTTTGGTAACGACCGCCTCGTCTGCCGGGTTAAATGCAAAGCTTTCGTGTGCCAAACCGCCGTAAAGCGCAGAAGCCAGTCCGTGAATTTTGCTGGTCGCCGGAATAGCAGAGAGCTTTGTCGTAAAACTTGCTCCATTGTCGATCCAGGCCGAAATGAATGCCACTTCATCTTCATTCAGTTGTGGTTTACCCTTCGGAGGCATGCGATGTTTGTGCTCGATATCCAATAGCAGCCGTTTGATCATCAGGCTCTCTCCCGACTTCCCTTCTATGAATAGTTTACCTGTCTTTCCGCCTTTCTTTAAAGCGTTGATTTCCGTCATCACCAGCTGCCCCTTCGCCTTGTCCGGGTTGTGGCAACTGAAACATTTGTCTTTCAGAACAGGCTTAACTAAATCGTCGTAAACCAGAGCGTTTTTGAGATCGGGTCGATTTTCTTCTTTCTCGCCGGAGGCAAGAGGTTCCAGTAAAAAACCATCACCATGTGTGAGACCAGCCCCATAGTGACCGGCAACCATTAGAAAAACGAAGGTGATCGCCATCACTGTTTTCAAAATGATCGCCTTTATATTTTCAAAGTATGCCCACACCAGGCCGCACGACAGAAAAGAAGCTGCAATGCCTGTCCATTTATGCCACTGCAAGGTATCACCGGCATAGCCTTCTTCCTGCGATAGAAAAAGTCCGAATATGACGGTTGAAGCAGATGTAAGCGAACCTGCAAACAGGATGAATGCGGTGAGTTTTTTGAACGATTTTTCTTCGATCTGGAACTGCTTTTTGAAAAACTCCATGACAAAAGCCAAAATGAGCAGCACGATCGGAAAATGTAGGAGGAGTGGATGCGTTCGGCCTACAACTTTCAATAAGGGAGGGATCTCGATTCGTTTTTCAAAGAATAAAAAAAACAGAATGAACACATTGAGGCCAATGAGCAGGTTAATCGAGAACTCCTTCAATAATTTCATATTCAATCTTTCGCTCCGGTTTAGGCTATCAGGTCATTTACAACCTTACCATGCACGTCGGTCAGCCGGTATCTGCGTCCCTGGTGTTTGTAGGTGAGTTTTTCATGATCCAATCCCATCAGATGGAGTAGTGTGGCATGAAAATCATGCACATGTACCGGGTTTTTTACAATATTATATCCAAAATCATCCGTTTCGCCATACACAATTCCGGTTTTTACCCCGCCTCCTGTCAGCCATGCGCTGAACGCCCGTGGATGATGGTCCCGGCCGTACTTGTTAAATTCCAATTTGCCCTGGCAGTAATTGGTTCGACCAAATTCCCCGCCCCAGATTACCAGCGTATCTTCAAGCAATCCGCGCTGTTTCAGATCCTGCACCAGGGCAGCCGAGGCCTGGTCCACGTCTTTGGCCTGTCCCGCCATTTCTTCCGGTAAATTTCCATGATGGTCCCAGCCCTGATGGTACAACTGTATAAATCGGACACCGTTTTCAGCAAGTTTGCGGGCTAACAGGCAGTTGGCTGCATAGGTGCCAGGCACCAGGCAGTCGGGGCCGTAGAGCTTGATGATGTGATCTGGTTCTTTGGATAAATCGGTTACTTCGGGAACGGAAGTCTGCATCCGATAGGCCATTTCATACTGCTGTATTTTCGTGACGATTTCCGGGTCTCCCAGTTTGTCATACTGCATCTGGTTTAGCGTTTCCAGCTGGTCGAGCATTTCCCGGCGGCTTTGCTTGCTGGTCCCTGCGGGATTTCCCATGTATAATACGGGATCCGTACCCGGCATAAATTGTACACCCTGATGCACCGAATCTAGGAAGCCATTGCTCCATAATTTGGAATAAACTCCCTGGCCATTTCCCCTGCCTTTGGATACCAATACACAAAATGCCGGTAAATTTTTATTTTCACTGCCAAGCCCATAGCTCATCCAGGCTCCCATACTTGGCCGGTTGCCCTGCTGCGCGCCGGTTTGGAAAAAGGTGATGGCCGGATCATGGTTAATGGCTTCGGTAAACAAAGATTTTACAATGCAGATGTCGTCCACGACCTTCGCCGTATGCGGAAACAATTCGCTCACCCAGGCCCGCGCCTGACCATATTGTTGAAAATCGTATAAAGAGCCGACAAGCGGGAACTTGGCATAGTTGGCCGTCATGCCGGTCAGGCGTTGTCCCTGGCGTATAGATTCTGGTAAATCCTGCCCCATCATCTTCCGCAGCAGGGGCTTATTGTCAAATGACTCCAGCTGCGATGGGGCACCACTCTGGAACATATAAATGATCCGTTTTGCCTTTGGGGCAAAGTGCGGCATGCCGTGCCCGAGCGCAGATGCGTCATCGGCAGATCCTGAAAACAAGTCCGGGATCAGTAAGGATCCTAATGCCAGGCTGCCAATGCCGGTGCTTACCCGCGAAAAAAATTGCCGCCGATTTACATTAAGTCCGTTTTCCAGAAAGTTCTTTTCCATGCTGTGTCAGTTTCTGGTTACTGTTTCTTCAAGATTGTACATGGTGTGAACCACCGACATCAGTGCCGCGTGTTCTGTCATATTTAGTCTTTTGGGATAAATAAATTCACCTATGTTCAAAAAGTCCCGTGCATCGACGGGGTGTTTTTTATAACGATCCTTTTCCTTTTGATAATGAGCGGCTAAGGTCGAAATTTCCTTTGGTTCCGGTGTCCGGCATAGTATTCTCCGGAAAGCAACATTGATTTTATCTTCGTCGGATAGGGTAGTCTGCTGCAGAATGGAGGCCGAAAGCACGCGTGACGCTTCCAGCACGATCGGGTCGTTCATCATGACGAGTGCCTGCAGGGGCGTGTTGGTGCGCATGCGTACCACTTCACACTGATCCCGGTTGCTGGCATCGAAAACAAGCATGTTGGGTGGGGGTGACGTTAGTTTGATGAAGGAATAAAGACCGCGCCGGTAAAGGTCGTCACCATGATCCTGCACATATCTTTTCAGATTACCACGGCCCGAGCTGGTCACCTCCCAGATGCCGTCGGGCTGATAGGGTTTAAAACTGGGTCCCCCCACTTTTTTATTCAATAATCCGCTGCTGCTCAGTACATGGTCACGGATGAGCTCGGCGGGCAGCCTCACCCGCGGCGCCCGGGCCATGAATTTATTATCGGGGTCAATTTCCCGACCCCTTTTGCTTAGGTTCGCCGATTGCCGGTAAGTGGCCGAGGTGACGATCTGTCGGATCAGATGTTTCACATTCCAGCCTTTTTCCATAAAGTCAACGGCGAGCCAGTCGAGCAGTTCGGGGTGGGAGGGAAGACTTCCCTGGCTGCCAAAGTCACCGACCGATTCCACCAGTCCGCGCCCAAATATCCGCGACCATAGCTGGTTTACAAATATCCTGGCCGTCAGCGGGTTTTCCCGGCTAACCGTCCAACGCGCCAATCCCAGTCTGTTTCGGGGATATTTTGTAGTATCCAAAGGTAGAATCGACTCGGGGGTAGAGGGCGAAACTTCATGGCCCGGTGCATCGTAAACACCTCTGTTCAGAATAAAAGTCTTACGTAAATCCGGCTTCTCGCCCATTACAGAAATACTGACGGTGGAGGTATCCGGATTGTTTACAAATTTCAAAAGCCCTTCCCGGTCCTTCTGGCTTATTTCAATTAGCGGATATTTGGCAGGTTTACTGTCTCTCGAACTTTTAATGTCAAGCCCCTGGTCAGGGGTATTGTTAAAGAATGCAAAAAGCTGGTAATAATTTTTCTGAGAGAACGGATCAAACTTATGGTCGTGACACTGGGCGCATTCCATAGTTATTCCTAATATTCCTTTGCTGTAAGTGTTAGTGCGGTCCAGCACATAATTGACCCGGTATTCTTCGTCAATGACTCCTTGTTCCTCTGTAATCTTATGATTACGGCCAAAAGCACTGGCCAGTACCTGCTCTTTTGAGGCATTGGGCAACATGTCTCCGGCGATTTGCCAGGTCAGAAACTGGCTGTACGGCAGATTTTTGTTGAAGGCATGTACCACCCAGTCGCGCCAGGGCCATTGTGTACGCCACTGGTCATCCTGATAACCGTAGGAATCGGCATAGCGGGAAACGTCCATCCAGTGAAGCGCCATTTTTTCCCCGTATGCGGGTGAGGCCAACAGTTTGCTGACCATTTTTTCATAGGCGTCTGGTGTGTTGTCGGCTAAAAAGTGATCCATTTGCTCCAGGGTGGGAGGCAGGCCTGTCAGGTCGGTGCAGACCCTGCGAAGCAAATTTTCCTTGTTCGCCATTTCACTGGGTGTGAGGTGATGAGCCTCCATCTTTTCCAGAACGAAAGCATCGATCTCATTTTTCACCCATTCCCGGTCATTTACCTGAGGTAACGGACTTTTTTTAGGGGGTAAAAATGCCCAGTGCTTTTCATACCTGGCGCCTTGTCGTATCCATTTTTCGATAAGTTTTATCTCATACTCGTTCAGTGAAAGGTTCGACTTGACTGGCGGCATGCGCATTTCCGGATCTTCCGAAATCAGCCGGAGGTATACACCGCTTTTGTCGGGCTTTCCGGGTACAATCCCGTGCATTCCTTTGGTGTCTTTCAGTAAAGCATAAGCCTCTTTTTCCAGATCAAGGCGCAATCCCGCCTCCCGTTTGTTGGCATCCGGCCCATGGCACGCGTAGCAGCGATCGGAGAGAATGGGACGAATATGGTAATTGAAGTCTACTTTATCGGGAAGGCTACCCGGATTGGTTTCAGAAAGCGATTCTGTTTTGAAATAGTAATTATAAATCGTTATACCAGCGATGAACAGGAAGATCAGTATCGCCGGAATGAGGATTTTTCTTTTAAATTCAGTGGAACGAAAACGCATTACTTTTTTCCAACGCTTGATGAATGACTCGGTCAAACCTCTGGACCGAAAACAGAAATTTCTTTATTAGTTATCAAAGTCACCGCTATGCACGTCTCTACCTGCCTATGATGCATTTTGAATATTAGCGGATGCATTTACCTGTGTTGCTCTTAACGTTTTTAGACAAAAGGAAGTGCATATGTGATACAAAGCACGCACATTGAGCACGATATTTCTTTTTGAAATGTGTTTGTCCCTTTTGGTGAAATTTGTTTGGTCTTCTGCTGAATTTTTTGTTGGGTCTGAATAACAGAACTGTAATAAACAACTGTACCGCAGTTGATGCTGAAACACGGTAACAAGATCACAATTAAAAATATGTAAATCTCATGTTTAATAGCTTTTAGTAATGCTTTTATACCAAAATATCTTAATTACAGGGGAGACTTTGTTAATCAATTGGGTAAAGCGGCCTCCATCAAGCGCCGGTCATAGTTGCAGGAGGGTTTATATGGCAATCTTTTACTCCCAGATAGGATATCCGGCAAATGAAAGAATCAGTACGGGAGGACTGTGTTAAAAAAGACCTGTGCTGTTAGGTGTTTTTCTTTAGACAAAATGACCTTGTTAAATGTATGAAGCTACGAATAAAATAGGAATGCGCCCATTAGATCAACTACTGTAAGATAACCAATGTATCAGCTCTCAAACGGCCATAGGCCTGTCAGAAGCATTTGTGGCAAAAGCCGGGTTTCGGTGGAAATTACAGTTTGATAATGAACTGTGGAATGCTGGAAAGTGCGCCTTTAAATCCGGAGGAAAGCAATTTTGGTAGCCGGATGTTTACAGCCGGCAGAATAAAGTCATAATTTGATGCCTCCAATTTCCGGGTTTAACAAACGAATAGGCCGGGCCTCAGGGTTTTGCAAGTTAAATTTGGTTACATATTAACTAGTTTGTCTTTTTCTTAGCATTACCTTTCCCGGGAGCACTCTTGCCGCTATCCGTACCCTCCACTTTGATATCCTTCACCTCGCCGATATCCCCTTTTTGGCGATCGTCATTGATGATGGTCTTCCTTTCCTTTTCAGCGCGGATCTTGTATTCCATACGGCTGAAATTGTAGGTGAGCCCTATCCGATAAATGCGGTTGTAGTGGTTTTGAATACTGGTAGAAGCAAACTGATCTGTGACCGTAGTGGAACGGATCCGGTTGCCTTTGTTGAAAAAATTCTCAATACTGAAATTCAGACTCACCCGGTCCTTGCTAGCCTGATTCACAACGAAGTCCTTTCTCAGGCTGATGTTGTACTGCTGAAACGATGAGCTTTTTCCCTGAAGATTGATGCGGGGGGAAGTGAACGACGACGTTAGCTGGGCGTTCATGTCCCTGAATGGCCCTTTGAAAGTTTTTGGGGTTTTAAAGCCTGCATTCAATTTAAAGCTATACATCCACCCACCTCTGGAGACCGCCACACCTTGCTTGTAAACGCTGCTGTACGTGTAACCATTTATTTCATTGTAATAAAAGCTGAAATTGGCGCCGATTTGAGCCACCTTCTGAATGCGGCCCGACAGCGAAAGGTTGGTGCCATAGGTAATATTGCTGCCCAGGTTAAGCCAAGTGGTGGTGATAGCATCGATGGAGTCATTGGCGACGTTGTCGTCATCGTCGGCGATGCGGCTACGTACCCGGTTGGAGGTGCGGTACTGTCCAATGTCGTCGTTGGTCTGGCGCCAATAAAAGGAACCGATCAGGCTGTTGCTTTTATGATACTTGCTGTAAGAGAGCTGAATGTTGTGTGTAAGTTCGGGGCGCAAATTGGGATTGCCTACGCGGATATTTCTCTCATTGGAATCGTCCAGGTAGGGATTCAGATACTCAATCTGGGCCCGGAAAATCTGAGAGGAATAATTTATGGATATGCGCTGATCCCTTTTCATCCGTAAAGATGTCGTAAAGTTTGGCATCAAGGTCCGGTACGGTTTCTTGAGGGTGGTGTCGTTGGTTACAAAATCGGCAAAAATATGGGTGTACTCGTAACGACCGCCGAGCCGGAAGGTAAGTTTCTTTTTCAGTGTCAGGCTGTAACTCAGATAGGTGGAATACACATCCTGGTCGTAGGTGAATACATTGGTCCGGCGTGCGTCAATAACCAGTTCCGCTTCGGATGAGGGGGCGGTCATCAATTGGTAATTGCTGATGTTGGCCCGTAAAATAGCTTTGGTCCCTACTTCCAGTTTACCCCATTTTTTAAAGGGATGGGCATAATCTCCCTGAAAAGTGATTTCTCTGATCGACGCATCATTGTTGTTTTGCAGCCGCTGGTTTACAACGTCCTCCATATTCTCCCGCACCGTGTAATTCTCTCCTTCTCGATCATTCACACTGTACAGCATGAGCACATTCAGCTCCTGACCTTTCGTTTTGAACTTCTTCGTGTAGTCAAGGTTTACGTCCGCGTTACCCGATGCACTTTTGCTGGCCGTTGTGTTACGGTCGTTGGAAATCGTACTGCCGAAATTTTCCGGCAGTGTGGAAGTTACAAGCGTTCTGTTAAAACGGTCGTTGGTTCCCTGGTACTTGCTCAGGCGTACGGTTGCGCTCAGATTGTTCTTGTCGTCAAAATCAAAATCGCCACCGATCATGCCATTAAACCCCTGTCCGTTGCTTTGGTATTTGCTTGTTTGCGCAGCCTGGCGTTGTGCGTAGTATATCTGTTCATTTTCTCCGTTGCCAAAATTCCTGTTGATGTTACCGCCCAGGCTGCTCCTTAGCCCGAGTTTGCCTATGCGGCTCGTAAAGTTGGCGTTCAGGTTGCTGGTTCTGTTTCCCCCTGTTGCGCTCACGCCACCACGATAACCTTCCAGATTTGTATTTTTCTTGGTGATGATATTGATCACTCCGCCTGCGCCTTCTGCGCTATATTTGGCCGAGGGCGTGTTGATCACTTCTACTTTCTGGATCATGTTGGCCGGGATCTGCTGGAGGGCTTCGGCAATATTTCCGGCCATGATGGCAGAGGGTTTGCCATCGATCAGTATTTTTATCTTGGCGGTTCCCTGCATTTCCAGGTTTCCATCCATGTCTACCGACAGCCCGGGGACATTTTTCATCAGGTCGGCGGCCGTGCCCCCTGCTGCACTGAGGTCGTTTTCTGCGTTGTACACATAACCGTCGTCCGTCTCTTCGACCATCGGCTTGGCGGCTTTGATCACCACTTCATCCAGGGATTTGTTATCGGGTAAAAGTTCGATTTGTCCCAGGTTTATAGTGCTTGACCGGGTTGTGATTACTACTTCTTGCGCTTTGGTTTGATATCCGATAAAACTTGATGATAACTCATAATCTCCCGCCACAATCTGCTGAACCAGGAAAACTCCCTGCGCGTCACAGGTGGCACCGTCATAGATTTTCCCTGCTTTGTCACGTAAGGTAACGGTGGCATATTCTACAGGCTTTTTGGAGGTACCGTCGATAATGCTACCGCTAATCTGTCCTTTCACCTGTCCATATCCATGAGCACCCATCAGCAGTAGAAATGCTGCTGTAAAGGCGACGAGTTTCTGATATTGGAGGTAAATATTTATGCCCATCAAAAGGGGTTGGAAAAACTGAAAACAGGTATTATAATGGCAAGAAATGGCAGTTTAAGAAAATGTTCCTTGGCAACCTCCTGAAACGTCATTGCTGGCTTAGAGCGAATGCACGGTCATAGGTTTAACAGCCAGTTGAAAAAATTTTTGCTGATGAGGAACCATTGTATTTTAATTGAGGTCGGTTTATCATGAAAAGCAAAAAGTATCGAAGGTTACTCATTTCCGGTATTTTCCCGTTCGTTTGTATGACTGCTACCACCATGTCTAAGGGTTTGAATGGTAGCTTTTTATCTTAGGCGCTTTTGTGAACATGAACAACAGCAACTTTTCATCGGCCAGGCGGACGAATTAAAATCATATTTTTGTGAAATTAAATGACGGTATTACCGGTTAACTGGCAAGACTTTTACCACTGCTCAACATTACAATACAGTTTATGTCTATTTCAAAAGAGTCGGATTACGCAGGTATGCGGCAGGCAAGTGAGGCGGTAGCCCTTACATTAAAGAAAATGACACAGTACGCGCAGCCAGGTATGACCACGAAGGAGCTGGATGCGTTTGGTGCGTCGATATTGTCAGCGTTTGGCGCGAAATCCGCCCCTCGTTCCACTTATGGGTTTCCCGGATGGACTTGTATCAGTGTGAATAATGAATTCTGCCATGGGGTTCCTTCCAAAAGAAAACTGCAAGAAGGTGATCTTATCAATATTGATGTGTCGGCTGAGCTGAATGGTTTTTGGGCGGACAATGGTGGCTCGTTTGTGCTGGGGCCGGATACTAACCAGCATCAAAAACTGGTCAACGCTTCGAGGGAGATTTTGAAGAAGACCATCAGCAATATCAAGGGAGGGGTTAAGATTGCAGATATTGGTCATTTAATGGAATCTGAAGCTAAAAAACGCGGTTTCAAAGTGATCAGAAATCTGGCAGGACACGGCATCGGCAGAGGCCTTCACGAACAGCCGGATGAATTGCTGAATTATAAGAATAAATCTGATCTCAGGCGATTCAAGAAAAATTCAGTCGTAGCGATAGAAACCTTTATCTCCACCACTTCATCCTACGCAGATCAACTCAGCGATGGCTGGACAATGGTAGGAAACAAAGGCGGATTTATGGCCCAGCATGAACATACCATCATCGTAACCGACAAAGCACCGATTGTTTTGACGGAGATGAATGGGATATTTGAGTAACTTAAATGGTGTGACGAACTTAGGGAACCCCATCGAGAATCCCCCTTACCGATCCTTGATCGTTGCAAAATACACCGCAAGGTGTGTGTACATCCCTTTACGAAAATCTTCCTGGGTTCCGTTTTTCAAAAGCAGGAACAGGTCTCGGTGTGTGACAGGATGTTCAATCTCCACTTTTACACCTTTATCGTAAAATCCTGTAAACACGTGCTGAAAGGTGGGCATGAGCAACGTCTGGAATCGGTTAAATGTGTCGTTGCCGGTCATTTCATACAGTTTTCCATGAAAGAGGATCTCTTCCTCCTTGGAAACCAGGGTAGGGTGCTTTTGTTTATTCACAATCGCCTCAAGTTCATCCAGGTCCTTATCCGTTTTACGGGCAAACAAAAACTCTGAAATACCCATTTCCAGAATAAGCCGCAGCTCAAAAATATCCTTGAGGTTATCCTGACTCAATAGAAAGGGATTCAGCACCTTCTCCATACCGGCCAGCAGATCGGGCTGGGCCATGATCATGCCTCTCCGTGGCCGTGCCTCGATCATTCCCAGCATACGAAGGCGGCTTAGCGCCTCTCGTACCACATTGCGGCTCACGTTCAGCTTCTGCGCCATTTCGAGTTCATTGGGGAGCGAATCTCCTGGCTTAAAGGCGTTATCAGTGAAGTATTCCCGTAATATATTCTCCACCCTGTCGGTCATCGACAGGCTTTCAAGTGGTTCAAGTGTGCTGGATCTGGCTTCGGTCATGATCAAATTTTTGCACAAATGTAGCGCAACGGAATGCGAATAAGAAGCCCTTCGTCGCTTAAATATATTTTTTCATACAAATATTTTGATAATAAAATATGATGATTACATTTGTCCTACAAATGAAATTACATTAGAATATTTGCCGCAACAAGCATAGTAAAGTATAAAGCTGTTATGATTTAAACTTTTATCTACATGAAAACAATGCGAAAGTTTTATTTGCCAATCATTATTCTTCTGGGTTTGTTATGCACGAATGTGGTTGCTCAACAAACGATCAAAGGGGTCGTCAAGTCGGGGGATAATGATCTTCCCATGCCCTTTGTAACCGTGATTGTGAAAGGCACTCAGGTGGGGGTGAATACCGATGGGGATGGACGTTACACCATTGCGGCACAGTCGGGACAGCGGCTGGTGTTCAGCTTTGTAGGCTACACCACAGGTGAAATTCTTGTGGGAGCCCAGTCTGAAATCAACGTGACGCTGCAACCAGAGCTCAAGAATCTGAACGAGGTACTGGTGGTTGGTTACGGCAGGCAGTCTCGGGAAAACGTGACGTCTGCCATCTCCAAGCTTGATAATAAGGTACTGGAGAATGTTCCATTTACCAACCCGGCTTCCGCGCTTCAAGGTAGTATTGCAGGATTAAGGGTTCAAAGTACTTCCGGACAGCCGGGTGCTGCGCCTCGTATTGTACTACGTGGCGGAACATCCATCAACAATCCGAACGGTTCGGCGCCGCTGTACATTGTGGACGGTGTGATCAGGCCCAACATGAATGACATCAGCTCGGAAGAGATAGAGTCGATGCAGGTATTAAAGGATGCCGCTTCCACCGCCATTTATGGAGCACGCGCCTCCAACGGGGTTGTCATCATCACCACCAAATCGGGAAAGGCCGGAAAACTGAAAGTGTCTTACCAGTATAACGTAGCATTTTCAAATATAGGTAAGGGATACGACCTGGTTTCGGCCCGGGATTACATTACCTACCAGCGACTGGGGGTTCAGGCTACATCCAAAGTAACCGGCAATACGGCTTACCTCACCAACCTGTCGGGAAAAGCGGGTTATGGTACAGGTAATGATCTTACCAAAACTTCGCCCTACACAACGCAGTATCTAAATCCTCAAAATGAATACAAGCTCAGCGAAGGCTGGGAGAGCATGCCAGATCCCCTTGACCCGACCAAAACCATCATTTTTAAGGGGACTGATTTTCAGGATGTACTATTCCGGACCGGTATTACCCAAAATCACCACGTCTCACTCTCAGGAGGAAACGAAAAGGCGACTTTCAGTGCCGGTGTAGGCTACATGGATGCGCAGGGTATTGCGATCACCACCAAGTACAACCGCCTTACGTTCGATATGAACGGCGATTTGTATGCCACCGATAAGCTGCGCTTTTATTCGAGAATGATGTTCTCCACTTCCGGAAACAACCAGGTGTTTTCCGACAACAGTCTTTTCGAAAGATCCATCGATGTAGCGCCTACTACCAAGTATAAATATGAAGATGGTACACTGGCGCCGGGTCAGGGACAATCCATCGGTAATCCGGAATATCATTTGAATAAACTAAAAGGCAAAAGAAACTTGCAAAATCTGTCGCTGGCCATTGGCGCCAACTGGGATATTTTGCCTGGCCTCTCGTTTGCACCACAATTATCCATTTTCAAATCGGATGGTAGTAACAGGTCATTCCAGGAGGCTTATTTCAATGGGCCTGCCACCTATGTAGCTACACGAAACTCCAGTGGCTCCTATCTTTCACGCACCCAGTACCAGGCGGATATGATACTCAATTATGCCAAAACGTTCGATGGAAAGCATAATCTGGAAGCGAAGGTCGGGCTGTCCTACTTTAAGCGGGACACCACCGGGCTCACCGCCTCGGGGCAGGGAGCATCCACGGATCTCATACCTACACTAAATTCAGCTGCCGTTCCTGTGGCTGTGGGGGGATTTGAAAGCCAGCAGGCTCTGGTGGGCTATTTTTCAAATATCAATTACAACTTTGATCAGAAGTATCTGGTTTCCTTGAGTGCCCGTTATGATGGAGCGTCCAATCTGGGAGCTAACCATCAGTGGGGCTTTTTCCCCGGTGTGTCGGTGGGCTGGAATGTTCATAAGGAGCAATTCTGGACGGCGCTGCCCGAAAACCTGTTGCGTCTCAAGTTGCGGGCCAGCTACGGTGTGAATGGAAATATCAGTGGTCTTTCAGATTTCCAGTCACAGGGACAATACAGTGTTGGTTCGCAGTATGCTACCAATGCGGCCGTGACCAATACAGTACTCGCCAATTCGGATCTTCGCTGGGAGCGGTCTAAAACCCTGGATTTGGGAGCAGACATAGGACTTTTCAGTAACCGTATCAATATTCTTTTTGACTATTACCGTCGTGTCACCGACAATCTGCTCACCGACCTTACCTTGCCGCTTTCAACTGGTTTTTCCAGTATCCGAACCAACCTGGGAAGCCTTGAAAACAAGGGGGTTGAGCTTGAGCTGAGTGCGCGGGTATTACCTCCGTCATCTGCATTGAGCTGGGACGTGTCGTTCAATGCAGCCAAAACCAGACAGAAGATCCTTACACTGCCCTACAACGGCCAGGTCAACAACCGGGTAGGAGGTGTGCAGGTTTGGGATCCGACCGTGGGCGCGCTTGCCTGGAAGGCAGGTCTTCAGGAAGGCGGTCGCGTGGGGGACATGTATTCCTACAAGCAGCTGGGTATTTATGCAACCGATGAGGAAGCTGCAAAAGCACCAGTGGATAACCTGATATCCAGGGCCAACAAAACCAAATATGGCGGGGATGTGATCTGGCAGGATGTGGATGGCAATGGCATTATCGACGGTACCGACCGGGTTTATGTGGGTAATCCGTATCCGGCCTGGACAGGTGGATTCAGTAATTCATTGACCTACAAAGGAATCAACCTTTTCCTGCGCATGGATTACACAACAGGGCATGTGATATACAATTATCCACGTGCACAGATGGTCGGTCAGTTTCAGGGTGATGTGGGCCTGAGCAAGGAAGTGTTGAAATCCTGGAAGCAACAGGGCGATATCACGGATGTTCCCAAATATTATTGGGCCGATCAGAATGCCCAAAACAACCTTTTCAGAGGTGGTGCGGGCGTGAACGGTGGTAATTCGCGATACTACGAAAAGGGGGATTTTCTGGCTGTAAGGGAATTGACACTCAGCTACGCCTTGCCCAAAACACTGCTTTCAAAGGCGAAGATCAGTGGTCTGCGATTCAATGTGACAGCCAATAATCTTCATTATTTTACCAAATACGAAGGTCTGAACCCCGAAGATGGAGGCACCGACCGGGGCCGGTACCCCATTCCGCGTACAATCATCCTGGGTGTAAATGTTTCTCTTTAATCATCAGAAATTATGAAAAAGACATATAGGATTCTATTTTTTGCTGCTGTGGCAAATCTGTTACTCAGCGCTTGTACCCAAAATCTTGAACTGCTGCCGACGAGCGTCATTGGGAATGCTTCCTTCTGGAAAACCGAAGACGATGCGAGAGGTGGTATGTATGGAATGTTTGTAAATCTCCGTACCCAGGCGAGCCGAAACCTCTTTCTCTGGGGTGAAGGCCGTAGTGAAACAGTGGGTGCAGGTGTACAGGGCCTCGATGGACGGGAGCGCTATTATCTCAACACGCTCGACGCTACAACGGCAGGGCCGGAGTGGCAGGGCATGTATACCATCGTGCATCAGGCCAACCTGCTTTTGAAGTATGTGCCGGGAATAACATTTACCACCGAAGCGTCCAGAAACGAAATTCTTGCGCAGGCCTATGCCATGCGGGCTTTCGTGTACTTTACAATGACCAAAACCTGGGGGGATCTGCCATTGGTGACCGAACCCACAGAGGGCTTCACTTCCGAGTCTATTCAGAAGGAAAGGACTTCCAGAGAAAATATTTTCAAGCAGATCAAGGATGATATCGATAAAGCCATGGCGTTGTTTCCGGG
This sequence comes from Dyadobacter sp. 32, assembly GCF_902506755.1. GTDB lineage: Bacteria > Bacteroidota > Bacteroidia > Cytophagales > Spirosomataceae > Dyadobacter. The sequence continues at coordinate 6,900,647 of NZ_LR735258.1, forward strand.
CAACAGCATCCCTGCGGGGCGCTACGTGTGGTCAAAACCCTCCCTCAATGCACTCAAAGCGGACGTATATTTATGGACAGGAAAGGTTCTGAACGGTGGAAATGCTGACTTTACAACTGCACTTGCTGCGCTAAATGAGGTAAAAACGGCGGATGTAACGCTTTTGGATAGTTATGCAAGTGTTTTTGATTATACCAATAAAGGCAACAAGGAAATTTTACTCTCGGTCCGGTTCCAGCAGAACGAGGTCACTGATAATGATTTTGCAAGTATGTATTTCTCCGCTGCTTTTGTTCCGAACGACATCGATGCAGCCACTTCGGCGGCGCTGGGCGTGGCGAACGGTAATAACTTCTGGGCACCTACCGGCGTGTTTCGGAACCAGTTTACGGCCGATGATACCCGAAAGAATGTGACTTTTACGGAAATCTATACCGCAGCATCGGGCACGCGGACATTCTACGGTGCCTTTCAGTCAAAATTCAAAGGTGGCATCAATGCGGGCCTCCGCTTATTTCTCAGTGATTACATTATTTACAGATACGCAGATGTATTGCTCATGATTGCCGAGGCGAAAAATGCCCTGGGCCAGGATCCTACGGCTGAAATTGTACAAGTGAGAACACGTGCTTATGGAGCCGCCGTGGCTGCTCATCCATTTGTCAACGGAACGAAGGCGGCCAACGATGAAGTGATTCTTAAGGAGCGTTTGCTGGAGTTGGGACTGGAAGGAAAACGCTGGTGGGATCTGGTGCGATTTGGTCAGGCTTTTGTAAAGGTACCGTCTCTTCAGTCCAGAGCCGACAAACCGTATTTGCTCTTATTCCCGATCTCTGCCAATACACTGAGTCTTGAAAACAAAGTGAAGCAGAATCCGGGGTATTGATTTTTTTGGTGAGATGTAAGATGTAAGATGTGAGATGTAAAATGTGAAATGTGAAATGTAAGATGGCTGAGTGAATTTTGAATGATGCCATGACCGCAATGCCCATCGGTATGTAAAGCACTAACCGTAAACCATTGAGACATTTAACAATTCCAACATTCATACATATCAATCCTATCAAATCCGTTAATCATTCCACATGTGATTGCCTAACATAGGTTGCCCTTAAACGGTAATTTTAACATGAGCAATTCGAAATTAAAAACTAAAAAAAGTACAAAACTGAATATTCGTCCATATCGTGTGTTTAGTGAAGAGTTCAAACGCGAAAAGGTAGCGCAAATTTCGGCTGGTGAGATCAGCATTCTGTCTTTTTCTAAATTGTGGTCAGTAAGCCAGAATACCGTATACAAATGGATTTATAAATATTCTCCTGATCACAAAAAGGGAACTATCATGGTTGTACAAAAAGATAGCGAAGCTGTTAAACTTGTTGAGTTGCAGGGTAAAATTGCTGAATTGGAACGTGCAATTGGTCAAAAACAAATGATTATCGATTATCAGGATAAGCTCATTGAGATCGCCTCTAAGGAACTGGATGTCGATCTAAAAAAAAGTTTCAATCCTGGACCTTAGAGCACTTTCGTATGAATTTAAGTAACCACATGTATTCGATGAGCGGCTTGTATACTCATTGCCAGATCAGTAAGCAAGGGCACTATAAGTCCTTGCAGCGAGAGATTCACTGGCAAAACCAGGAAGAGCTGGTAGTAGGGCTGATCATGCAGGTACGCGAGATTCACCCAGCTATGGGTATTCGAACTATCTATGAACTTTGTCAGCCCGAAGGTATTGGCAGAGATGCTTTCATCAGTATCGGCATTTACTATGGATTCAGGGTGAAAGTGTTTCGGAACAAAACCCGAACAACCTTTTCCAGTCCATACAGCCGTTACCAGAACCTGCTGGTAGATAAAGAGCTTGATAATATTAATCAACTGTGGACTAGCGATTTAACGTACTTTAAAGTCGACAATAAAGACTGTTATATTGTTTTAATCATGGATGTGTATTCCAGATTGATTGTCGGTTATTCTGTTGCAGATAACATGAGAGCTGCAAACAATGTCGCCGCTCTGAAAATGGCTCTGACTATAAGGGGTTTACACAGCTATGAGCACAAACTGATACACCACTCGGATCGGGGGGGACAATACATCAGCGACGTCTACACTGATCTACTGAAAGAGCACAAAATTCGTATCAGCATGTGCAACATTGTCTATGAAAACGCGCATATAGAACGGGTCAACGGAACCATCAAAAATCAGTATCTGATTCATTGGAATATTACAAGCTTTCAAATGCTAAAAACAGAAGTTAAACGAGCTGTTGAGACTTATAACAACCAAAAACCGCATTCAGCCCTAGACGGTGCTACACCGATCGCGTTTGAACAAAAAATCAAAGAACGTAAAGACTCTGAAAGGCCTAAACTCAAAATCTGGACTGCATCAGAATCTAAAAATCACAATCCAGATCAATGTATAATTCAATTTTAAACTTTATTCATAATTTTAAACTGAAGGCAACCTATACTAGGCAATCACAACATTTTACTGTTCACTTCTCACATTTCACTTTTTACCCATTTAACAATTTAAAACACAACATATAATGGAAATAGGAGGTCTATGGCCCGCATTGCTAACGCCTGTAGATCAGGACGGCGCCCCTGAATTTGGACAACTTGAAAAAATAGTACAGCTCTGTGTGGATCAGCAACTGGACGGCTTGTATATACTGGGATCAACAGGCCAGGGTGTGCTTTTTACAGAACAGCAAAGAGTTGCGGTCACCCAAAAAGTAATGGAAGTAGCAGGCACCAAGTTGCCCGTCATTGCTCAGGTGGGCTCGTTGAACACCAGGGAGTCGATCAGGCTTGCACAAGCTGCTCAGCAGGCCGGGGTTTATGGTATTTCCACCGTGGCACCCATTTACTATCAGGGAGGAGTAAATAATTCACTGGCACATTACCGCGCAATCAGTTCATCCATTGACATTCCGTTTTTTCCCTATCATGTAGGAAATCAGAGCATTTTTGGTGGCGATGCACGATATTATATCGATCAGATACTAACCTTGCCCAATATCAAAGGCATGAAACTTACCACCCAAAACCTGTATGAGATCAGTCTTATGCACATTCTGGCGGGTGATGACCTTATTCTTTTCAGCGGTGCCGACGAACTCTATTGCCACGCCACGCTGTGCGGCACGGTGGGCGCCATTGGTAGTTTCTTCAACTTGTGGGGAGAAGAATGCCGCTACGTTCGCAAGGAGTTTATTGCCGGTAATTTTGACCTGGGCAATCGCTTTATGCTGGCCTTTCAGGAGATCATCAATTTTGTGTTACCCAACGTCTGGACGTTTTTCCAGAAGGCAATGATACTTAAGCACGGTATCGATATAGGCATTCCCAATCCGCCACTGGGACTTGGTAATAACCCCTGGCAGGACAAGGATGTTCAGGAAATACTGGATCGCATGGCAGCGGTTACAGGCGTTATCAATCACTAATCTTTCTGCTATGTCATACAGGTCGAAATTCAGGAATTCTGTTTGGTTTATTTGTTTTTGGATTTGTGCCGGTACACTTGTGTCGGCACAAACTGCGCCGGTTTTTAATGAACAAAACGGACAGATCACCGCTTCGGGCGCATGGATCCCCAAAAACACCATTGAAATGAAAGGCCAGGTTTTAGGGCCTTTCGTGCGAAACAAGGAGGGACACATTGTGGCTATTGATGGCTCCAAAAGCCTGATCAGTAAAGACGAAGGGAAAACGTGGGATAAATACGAGCTATTCGATACGCCTGGCAAGTTCGACATCTCCGGTGAGCGTGCCATGATCACCACCCGCAGCGGAGTCATCATCTTCGCCTTTCTGAACCTGGCCGAAAGGGCCAACTGGAACTGGAATGCCGAAACCTCGGATTCGCCCGGAGCTACCTTGCCTACCTACACCATGCGCAGCCTGGATGGAGGTAAAACCTGGCAGGATATTCAAAAACGCCATAATGAGCATACAGGCGCCATCCGTACCATGATCGAAACCCGGAACGGAAACGTCATTTTTACGTCAATGATGATGCGGCACAATCCTGGTCATCACACCGTGCTCACGTACACCACCAGAGATGATGGCAGAACCTGGGAACGTTCCAATGTGATTGATCTCGGGGGAATAGGGCATCATAGCGGGGTAACCGAATCGACCATTGCTCAGTTGAACAACGGGCGCATCTGGCAGCTGATGCGTACCAATTGGGGAACTTTCTGGGAGGCTTTTTCCGATGATGAAGGCCTTTCCTGGAAGGAGATAAAACCCACCGGCATTGCAGCAAGCTCTGCCCCCGGACAATTGAAAAGGCTCGCTAGCGGAAAACTTGTATTGATCTGGAACCGGCGTTTCCCGGATGGGAAGGATACGTACCCGCTAAGAGGCGGCGACAACCAGTTTTCTGAGGTAGCCGCCAGCAACCACCGGGAGGAACTTTCCATTGCTTTTTCGGACAACGATGGCAAAACATGGAGTAAGCCAAAAGTCATTGCCAAGTCGTATTTGGTGCAGAATAAGGATACAACCAAGGCCTGGATTTCATATCCCTATATTTTTGAAGTGAAACCGGGAGAACTCTGGGTTACGACCATGCAAGGCGATTTGAGAATGAAGCTAATGGAAAAGGATTTTTATTGATAAAATGTAAGCTTCGATGTTCAGGTTTTCCAAACAATTTGTAATGATTTTCCTTTCGCTGGTAGTCGGTTTACTGCTGCAGGCACGCACTGATACCAGTGGCGCAGGCTATGAGCGGGAAATCCTAAGGGACAGTATACGGTTGAAGATCGTGACCTTCGGTAATTCCATTACTGCCGAGCGGAAAGGGATACAGCAGGTGTATGCCCAACGACTTCCTGCTCTGCTGGCGGAAAAGGGAATCAGCGCCCATGTGATCAATTCCGGTGTAGGGGGCAGTCATACGGGACGGTTTGCCGATCATCCGCTTTTTAAGATCAAACATGCCCTCGACCGGTTTGAAACGGATGTCCTGGCACACAAGCCCGACCTCGTAACATTCGGCTTCGGAACCAATGACGCTTACATTGATAGCAAGGTGAAGGACGGCCCCTCCCGAATTCCTCTGGATAAATTCAGGGACAATCTCACCTACATGATCAAGACCTTAAAGGCGCAGGGAAGTGAAATTATCCTGATCGTGCCCAATATCATGTCGGGGCAATCGGGCGGAATACAGAATGACAGGTTGTTGCTTTACCGAAAAGTATTGAAAAAGTTGTCGAGAAAGTACCATACCGGCTTTGTCGATAATTACATGGGATTTTTGGACTATCAGAAGAAAACGGGTGAACCCTATGAAACACTCATTCCGGATGGTGTGCATCCAAACGACAAGGGACATGAACTGATCGCTGCAAGTCTGGCCAAAGAAATCGAACGCGTTGTTAACAAAACCAGAAAAAAACATGAAGCACATTAAGATACTGTTTACCGTGTTTTTGGCCATTTTGGGACAGGGGTCCAGCTTATATGCGCAGTCGGCAGGATCTGAGCTTGTACTGAAACTGGAACCGCGCCCGGATAACCCAAGGAATAGTGAAGGGGATTTTGTGACCCTCAAAGATGGTCGGATTCTGTTTATTTACACGCGTTTTACAGGGGCCTCGCCGAGTGATTTTGCTGGTGCCTATCTCGTGGGTCGCTATTCTTCCGACGGAGGCAAAACCTGGACCAAGGAGGATCGCACGATTGTTCAGAATGATGCCGGCATGAACGTTATGTCTGTATCGCTGCTGAGGTTGAAAAACGGGACGATCGCGCTTTTTTATGCCCGCAAAAATTCAATTGACGATTGTATCCCCTTGATGCGGATTTCAAAGGATGAAGGGGAAACGTGGAGTGAACCTGTGACCTGTATTACCGACAAAAAGGGTTATTTTGTACTGAACAACAACAGAGTGATCCAGTTGAAAAATGGCCGGCTGCTGATGCCCGTTGCCTGGCATCAGACTCCCGCGGGCGTACATTTCAACGAACGGGGGAAGTTGTATGTCTATCGCTCCGATGATCAGGGAAAAAGCTGGACATCCAGCGCGGAAGTGGCTAATCCCGACGGCGTAGTCACCCAGGAGCCTGGACTGATCGCCTTGAAGAAAAACGTTCTGATGATGATCATCCGGACCAACGCCGGATTTCAATACCAGGCCTTTTCCAAAGACAACGGCGAAAGCTGGGGGCCGTGCGGTATCACCACCATTCAATCACCGGTATCACCGGCTACCATTGCCCGTATTCCATCGACCGGCGATCTGCTGATGGTTTGGAATAACAATGGATTGACCGGACCGCTGAAAGGACTCCGTACGCCTCTGAACATTGCCGTGTCCAAAGATGAGGGTAAGACCTGGCAGCATCAAAAAATTCTTGAGGATGACCCTTCGGGATGGTATTGTTACACAGCGATTCATTTTGTTGGGAAAAAGGAAGTTTTATTAAGCTATTGTGCGGGTAACCGTCCCAAGGGAACCGGCCTTTCGATCACCCATATCAGACGCCTTAACCTTGACTGGGTGTATCAATAAAGGTCAGGATGAGGTTTGCATACCATTTGAATTGATCAAACACTTTAACCCTTTCTGCATCCATATTCATGACAAAGATTAACCACGATTCGGCGGAAGATAAAAGTTCGCGCAGGAATTTCCTTCAGGCGGGCATATTGGCGGCTGTGGCTTCAGCGCCGTTTGTTTCTTCTGCGGAAACATTTGAACAGCACGGTTCCCCGGCAAAAACTCCTGCGTGCCTGGATTACGGAAAATCGTTTATTTGTAACACCGGTGATATGAACTCCGTAAGAATGTGGATCGAAAGCCGTACGGTCATCACGGATATTAAAACAGGCAAATCCATAACGTACTTCCAGGGGGGAGCCTGTAAAAGTGAAGACACATTTGCAGCCAAAAACCTTTTCTACAAAGACAACTACGACTTTACGCCCATTTTCGGAGACGGAAAAGTACTCGTTTTCCGCCGGCATGTAAATGAACGTAAGGGTTACAGAAGCATCAAAACCATGGCAAATATGTGGGGAGCTGATCCAATTATCCGCTTGCCGGCTGCTCAGGTAATTACGGAACTGGATACATGGGAGAAGATCAACAAGGCCACCCAATCAGGCGTCCCCATTGTAACACAAACTGAAATCAGAAACGAATCGACCGGACTGGCCGCAATGATCGAATGTCCATGTAAAACGATTAACATCAACAGGGCCAAAAAGCTTTACCAGACGGATACGGGCCCGGTTGTGCTTCCTGATTTAACTAAAAAATATGAGGAATGGATGGACTCCCTGCGATTGGCTTACATCGCGTTTAATGCGCCTGATTTTGCCGATTTCGTGGTGGAGGTGCCTACTCCTGTGATGGAAAGTGGCAAACAGGTCGCCAGTGTCTATCATTTTTCGGAGGTGATGAGTTTCACGGCCATGAACAAGCTTTTCGCCCTGGGCAAAGTATAAAACCAAAGAAAAAACGTAACCGACCTGATATGATTTTGCGGAAAATGACCGGTACCCCCCAACTTAGTAAATGCTGCTTTGGAATGATGATGCAGCTGCTGCTTTTTGCGTTCATTTTTTCGTCTGTATATGGTCAGAAAGCAAAACCCGTTTTGCTGGTTGCCAACAAGCATTCCAATACGCTGTCTTTTATCAATCCAAAGACCTTTAAAGTGATAGAGACCATTGGGACTGGTCCCAATCCGCATGAAATTGCGGTTACTCCCGATCAGCGTTTTGCTTATTTGAGTAGTTACAAAGCGCCCGGCAACACCATTTCGGTGATTGATCTGGTTAACAAAAAGCAGATAAAGGAAATCAACACAGGCCAGTATACCCGTATTCATGGCGTGGCCATGGCACCCGACGGACGAAATGCGTATTTCACAGCCGGACAAACGGGGTATGTGGTTGAGATAGATACCAAAACAAATGAAATAACGCGGGCCATTCCCACAGGGGGGAAGATATCGCACATGGTTTATGTTTCTGCGGATGGCAAAACGCTTTTTACAGCCAATATTACCTCTGAAAACATATCGGTCATTGACCGGGAAACGGGTAAGCTCATCACACAGATACCCTGTGGCCCCGGCTGCGAAGGCCTGGCATTCACCCCCGATGGCAAATACCTGTGGGCTGGAAACCAAACCGCCGGAACGATCACCATTGTTGATTTGGCGACCTATAAACCAATGGAAACTTTTGCATGCAATGGCATGCCGGTGCGCATCCGTTTCACCTCGGATGGCAAAAAAGCACTGGTGGCAGGCTGGGTCAAAGAAGGAACGCTTACGGTTATCGACGTGGCCAGCCGGAAAAAAATCAAACGAATCCGGGTGGGGGATTATGCCATCGGGGTGGAACTGACAGTCGACGAACGCTACGCTTTTGTGGGATGTGAAGATTCCGAAGAAGCCATGATCATGCCCGATGGTTCTGAAAGGCTCAAAGTAAAAACAGAGGATTCGGACGGTATCCATGTGGTGGACATGAAGACGCTGGAAGTGGTATCGGTTATTAAATCAGGACTAGGCCCGGATCCGATGGTCATGGCGTTTCCGCCTAAAAAGTAACAACCAGATTTTGTGATGAGAAATTTAAAAAAGAAAGGTGGCTTGCTGATAGGGCTGTTGTTAATAACCCTGGGGAGTTACGCGCAGATCCTATCGGGGAAGTACACCGTGCTGGACATCAGATCCGGAGAAAATAATCCCCGAAACAGCGAAGGCGATTTCATCACCCTGAAAGATGGGCGGATCATGTTTGTCTATTCCAAATACACCGGCTCATCCGGCAGTGATTTCGCCCCTGCCGATCTGGCCGCCCGGTACTCTTCCGACGGTGGGAAAACCTGGACACAGACCGATAAAATCCTGGTCAGAAATGAGGCGAAAATGAACATCATGTCCGTGTCACTGCTGAGGCTGGGCAAGGATAAGATTGCGCTATTCTATGCCCGGAAAAATGCGGTCGACGATTGTATCCCCATCATGCGTATCTCCACGGATGAGGGACAGACCTGGGGTGAGCCCAAAGTGTGTATTGATGATCAGAAGGGCTATTTCGTTGTGAACAACAGCCGGGTCAGACAGCTCAAAACCGGCAGAATACTGATTCCTGTTTCCATGCACAAAACACCCGATACGAAATGGAACAACCGAGGTACGCTACGGTGCTATTATTCCGATGACAAAGGCATAACCTGGAAATCGGGTAGTGCGGTTCCCAATCCCGACAGTGTGATCACGCAGGAACCTGGCGTCACGGAGCTCAAAGATGGAAGTATACTGATGAATATCCGGGCCAACGGGGGCTATCAGTATTATTCTTATTCGAAAGACCAGGGAGTTACCTGGACCGCAATCGTGCCTTCCAAAATTCCTTCACCCATCTCTCCGGCGTCCATGGCCCGGATACCATCCACCGGCGACCTGTTATTGGTTTGGAACAACAACGGAGCCAAGGGCGAAGGGTATTTTAAAGGAAAACGTACACCGCTGACATTGGCCATCTCCAAAGATGAAGGTCTTTCCTGGAAATACCTGAAAAATATCGAAGACGATCCGGAAGGAATGTTCTGCTACACGGCCATTCATTTTGTGAAGGATTATGTGCTGCTTGGATACGGAATGGGAGCGGGATTGGCGCAGTCACGTGTGGTTCGGATCAGGTTGAATGAGATTTATAAATAATCTAAGCTTATGAAAAATAAAAGCAGGGCATTTTTCTTTACACTAACCTTCGTTGCCGTCTTGTTTGGGGGGAATGTTTTTTCTCAAAACCATCCGGCGGGCAGCTATGCATTAAAACTGCCCAAAGGGGATAATAACCCGCGGAATAGCGAAGGGGATTTTGTCACACTAAAAGACGGTAGCATCCTGTTTGTGTACAGTCATTATACCGGAACTTCATCAGACGATCACGGAAATGCCTTTCTGGCAGGCCGGTATTCCAGATACGGTGGAAAAACCTGGTCTGCGGAGGACAAAATGATCGTGGCACAGGAAGGCAATATGAATGTAATGTCTGTTTCGCTGTTAAGGCTCAAAAATGGCAAAATTGCTTTGTTTTATCTCAAAAAGAACTCGCATACGGATTGTATTCCGTATATGCGTACCTCTTCCGATGAAGGTAAAACATGGAGTGAACCAACGCGTTGCATCACCGATCGGAACAACTATTTTGTCCTGAATAATAATCGGGTGATCCAGTTGAAAAACGGCCGTCTGCTCATGCCGGTTGCTTTGCACAACACCAGGGAAGGCGGGGCATTCGAAAACCAGGGAATTATCTACTGCTACTTTTCCGACGATAGTGGAAAAACCTGGACTTCGTCAGCCGAAATTCCCAACAACACGAAAATCATCACCCAGGAGCCTGGTGTGATTGCGTTGAAAGACGGCCGCGTGATGATGTTTATCCGTAGCAACAGCGGCGTGCAGCAGTTATCGTTTTCCAAAGATCAAGGCAAATCGTGGAGTCCGATTGAGCCAAGCAAGATAGCCTCTCCGCTTTCACCGGCTTCCATCGCACGCATTCCATCCACAGGTGACCTGCTACTCGTTTGGAACAACAACGACGGAAAAGATCCTAAAACAAAAGAGCGCAGAACACCGCTGACCACCGCCATTTCGAAAGACGAAGGCAAGACCTGGCAGAACTTGAAGAATATTGAAGACAATCCTTCCGGCTCATTTTGCTACACAGCTATTCATTTTACAAAAAACGAAGTGCTCCTCGGTTATTTCGACTGGGCTACCACACAAGTTACCATCAAACGCCTGGATCTGAACTGGCTTGCAGGTAAATAAAACCGACTATTCCTAAACTCCTGATCATATTTTTCCTGTAACCTTATGAAAAAAACACCTTCTCCGCTAAGGAAATATGCTGTTTTACTGCTGATTATTTCAGGTTTATGCAGTACGAGCGCATTTTCGCAAAAGAACAAAAGACAAGCCCTGGCACTTCAACTGGCCCCGGGTGAAGACAATCCCCGCAATAGTGAAGGCGATTTTATCACCTTAAAAGACGGTCGTATTCTGTTTGTTTACAGCCGCTATACGGGCAAGTCTACCAGCGATCATGCACCGGCATACCTGGCAAGCAGAGTGTCGGCCGATGGAGGGAAAACCTGGTCTGCCGACGATCAACTGGTGGTGGAGCGGGAAGGAGATATGAACGTCATGTCGGTATCACTTTTGAGACTCCAAAACGGCAAAATCGCATTGTTTTATCTCAAAAAAAACTCGGAGACCGACTGTATTCCTTTGATGCGGATATCTTCCGATGAAGCAAAAACTTGGAGCGCACCCATACCCTGTATCACGGACCGGAAGGGATATTTTGTACTGAACAACAACCGGGTGATCCAGTTGAAAGACGGGAGAATTATGATGGCTGTGGCCATGCACCGGTCTCTGGATGGGAAATGGCAGGCTAAGGCCACCCTGTACAGCTACTTTTCCGATGACAACGGCGCGTCATGGAAGTCGGGAGCAGCGGTGCCCAATACCAAAGATATCGTTACGCAGGAACCCGGCCTCATTGAACTTAAGGATGGCAGGATTCTGATGTTTATCCGTACCGATAGCGGGTTTCAGCAACTGTCCTATTCAAGTGACAAGGGACTTACATGGAGTCATATCGAACCCAGCGACATTCATTCTCCTGTTTCTCCGGCATCCATGGCAAGAATCCCTTCGACCGGCGATTTGCTGTTGGTTTGGAACAACAATAAGGTGAAGGAAGCAGCCTGGCACGGGGGCGTACGCACGCCGTTAACCGTTGCCATATCCAAGGACGAAGGCAAAACCTGGCTCCATATCAAAAATATCGAAAGTGATCCCAAAGGATGGTATTGCTATACGGCGATCCATTTCACCAAAAAAGAAGTGCTGCTTGGATATTGTGCGGGCACTACCCAATTGGCACAGGTCAACATCACGCGTCTGAATCAGAAATGGCTTTACAAATGATGGAAAATCTCCTGCCGTCGAGGCGAAAATTTCTGAAAGCAACAGGCCTCGGTGCCCTGCTTACCGGTATAGTGAACCAGGGTGTTTTTGGGGGTTCGGGAACTAAGGTAAAGTCTGAGGATGCCACTAAGGATCTTGAGAAAATAGCAACCTTGCTCAACGCGAAAGATAAGCCGGCGATCTGGCTTTTTACTGGAGACAGTATTACACACGGAGCAAAGCATACCAAAGGGTATCGATCTTATCCTGAGGTGTTTGGCGAGCGGATTCGCTGGGAAATGCAGCGAATGAGGGATGTGGTGATCAATACCGGCATCAGCGGAAACACAACGGCCAATATTTTAGACGATTTTGAATGGCGGGTCAGCCAGTTCAGACCCGCGGTTGTCTCGCTGATGTTAGGAACCAATGACTGTATCAGAAAAGGAATAACACTGGAAGTTTTTGAAAAAAATCTGGACATGATCATCACAAAAATCAGAGCTTCCGGCGCCATTCCCATCCTTCATACGCCCAATATCGTCATTCCCGAAAAAGCCCCGGACCGTGGGGCCACATTGCCCTTGTACGTACCGGTAATCCGGAAGGTTGCAGGGAACAGAAATGCAATATTGGTCGACAATTACCAGCACTGGGAGGATACTATGAAAAATGATACCTCTGTGAATGTGTACCGGCAATGGCTCAATGATCCGCTCCATCCGGGTGAAAAAGGGCATCAGGAAATCGCTCGTTTGCTTTTTAAGAAACTATCGATTTTTGACCCAAAAGAACCTACCTGCGGGGGGGCATATTATGAAGGGGAGCACTGAGTGGAGCTTTGGGCTGCGTTGAATTTCTGACGGGGTTAATGGTTAACGGCTTAACGGGATGGAAACATGGGTTCAGAGATTCGTCTTTATTGCCAGATTGTTATAGGGGTCAAAATTGTTAAAGGGTTTAAGCAGATTGGATAGAGATTCATTTCAATGGTCAGTATGAATTACAAACAAATAGATTCCGGCGTTGAGGGGCCTTTGGTATTGGTGTCGGCGGGGGTGCATGGGGATGAGTATGAGCCCATGCTGGCGGCACTGGCATTGCTGGAAGCGTTGCCGGGGAAGCTGGTCAAGGGCAGGGTGTGGATTGTGACTGTGGTGAATGAGAGTGCCTATGAACGGGCAAGGCGCTATGGCTCCGATGGCCTGGACCTGGCCCGCATCTGCCCGGGTGAGGTCAACGGTAGTGCCTCACAAGTGGCTGCGGCGAGGATCAGCGAACTGATTCCCCAGGCGGATTATTTTGTGGATATGCATACGGGTGGGGTGATGTACGATATCGCACCGCTGGCTGGGTACATGTTGCATCCATCGGAAGATGTGCTGGAGAAGCAACGGAAAATGGCATTGGCTTTTAATTTACCCATCGTTTGGGGAACGGAACACCGGCCGGAGGGACGTACGCTTTCAATAGCACGGGATGCAGGAGTACCCGCGATTTACCTCGAATACGGGGGCGGTACTGGTGTTCGTACGCAGGTGGCAGAAGCATATAAACATGGTTTTATCAATATGTTGAAAAGCCTGGGTATGGTGGATGGGCCGGTTTTGGAACAGTCTGCCGCTGAGCGGTTTTGGGTGGAAGACAGCCGGCCCGACAGCGGTTTTCTTCAGGGTAAGATGCCTTCGCCGGCAGACGGGATTTTTGTGGCCGAGGTTACACTGGGAGAACAAGTTCGAGCGGGCCAGCGCTGGGGAAAGATAATAAACCCGCTTACGGGTGATTCGGTTGAGGTGGTAGCGGATATTTCTGGTATAGCATTTTTACAGAGAGTGCTGGTGAAGGTAAACAAGGGAGATGCTTTGGGCGGCATTCTGCCTATTGAAAAACCTGGAAAAATAGAGATTTATGGATGATCCAAAAGTAGTAGTCATTACGGGAGCTGCCGGGGGCATCGGGCGGGCAACGGCGAAAATATTTGCCCGCGGGGGTTTTCGGCTTGCACTTTGCGATGTGGAAGAAAAGGGGCTTATCTCCCTGGCAGTGGAGCTTGAAAACCAATATGATGCAGGTTGTATTTTATTACCTGGTGACCTCTCTGATGAAAATTATCTCAAAATTATTATTGACAAAACCATCGCGAAATGGGGTCGGGTGGACGTTCTGGTGAATAATGCCGCCTGGCGTACGATCGAAAGTTTGCGGACGATGGACATGCGTATTTGGGAAAAAACACTGAAAATATGCCTGACGGCACCGGCGTTCCTTACCAAGTGGGCTGCGGAAGTGATGGAGCGCATGCAAACCGGCGGGGTCATCATCAATATCACCAGTATGATGTCCGAACGCCCTTCTGGCACTGGTTCGGCCTATATTGCTGCGAAGGGAGCCTTGGAAAGTCTTATCAAAGAAACTGCAATCACCTACGGTCGTAGCGGAATCCGGGTGGTAGGTGTGTCACCGGGCTTTATTGATACGGAAATGAGCAATGACTATGTGGATCCGGATGGGGAAAATATCAGTGCAAAACTCATCGCAGAAGTTACTGATTCTATTCCGCTTGCGCGCGGCGGAAAGCCTGAAGAAGTAGCGCAGGCGATCTGGTGGTTAAGTTCGGAATCGGCGTCCTACATTACCGGAACTACACTGCTGGTTGATGGTGGTTTTAAGCCAAATTTTAGTAAGTATTCTATCAAAAAAAAACAATTCCCCGACGAGTTTTGAAAACGATCTGGCAGTACGATTCTATTTTACCGGACATTCCGGAACAGTACCGAATGCTCCTGGGAGAGGGGCAGACGCCTTTGGTTCGGTCGCGGTCTATTGGCCATGCGCTGGGTATTCCCAATCTGTATTTTAAGCTCGAAAACCTGAACCCGACGGGTTCGTACAAGGATCGTTTCGCATCAGTGCTGGTGAGTGAAATGCGTGCTAAGGGGAAAAACGTTTGCATCGCCACCTCGAGCGGAAATACCGGAGCCGCTTTATCCGCCTACTGTGCCGCTGCCGGAATTGCCTGCATTCTGGTTGTGGTGGATGGAGCACCTTTGCCTAAAATAAAACAGATGCAACTGTATGGAGCTCATATCCTGATGGTTAAAGATTTTGGTAAAAATGCGGAGACAACAATGCGGATTTTTGATGACCTGGAAACGATATGTTCGGCCAGGGAACTGCCTTTACCCATTAGCGCCTATCGCTATTGCCCGTCGGCCATGGACGGGGTGCAGACGATCGTGTATGAAATAGCAGAAGAACTCGGGCCGAAGGTGCATCATATTTTTTCACCCGCGGGTGGGGGTGGACTTACCCTGGCCGTGACGAAAGGGGCTTCCGCTGTACTGCCTGGCACCAAAGTGAACTGTGTACAACCCGAGGGAAATGACACCATCGCTTCGCCGCTCAGAAACGGGGCTTTGGTAGCAAAATCTGTCAGGGCATCGGTGACCACGGTAAGCGGCCTGCAGGTGGCCAGTGTTATTGACGGAGATCAGGTGATCGAAAATTGCCGCCAATCGGGCGGTAACGGATATGTGGTGAGCGATGAGGATGTGTTCAGATGGCAAAAAATAATGGCGCAGAAGGAAGGCATATTTTGCGAGCCAGCCGGTGCTGTGGCCCTGGCCGGACTGGAAAATGCCGTTAAACGAAAAGAGGTAGCAGCTCATGAGACTGTGGTCTGCCTGGTTACCGGCAGTGGCTTCAAGGATATGGGTGCCGTGGAGCGGAATTTTGGCTTACCTGAGGTAGGGGTTGTGGAGCGGGAAGAGGGATTTAGTCAAATTTTTGAATTTTTGAATTTTTGAATTGATGAGTTGTTGAATTGCTGAATTGATGAGTTGCGGACCGCCCGGCGGTTGAATTGCTGCGATTAAGTGATTTTGAATGCTGTTAATCAGCAATATAATAATCAATATAACAACACAACAACCAACCATTTCAGCCACGTAAATGGCATTATCAAAGTAAAATTAGTTAAACCAATAGACCATGAGTGAAACAGCAGTACCGGTCATTTCGAAAAAGAGCATTTACCCCTGGGTGATTGTGGCGCTGCTGTGTGTGGTGGGCTGCCTCAATTACCTGGATCGTATGATGATCACCACCATGCGGGGATCAATTCTGGAGGAAATCCCGATGACCGATGCGCAGTTTGGTTTGCTTACCTCCCTTTTTCTCTGGATCTATGGTCTACTGAGTCCCTTGGCGGGTTTTCTGGCCGATCGTTACAATCGAAGCCGGGTGATTATCGGGAGCCTCTTTGTGTGGTCGGTGGTGACATGGCTTACGGCACACGCGACCACTTTCGAAGAACTGCTGCTCACCCGTGCCCTCATGGGTATCAGCGAGGCCTGCTACATTCCGGCTGCCCTGGCTCTGATCGTAGACTACCACAGAGGCAATACCCGGTCGCTGGCCGTCGGCATCCATATGGGTGGCATCATGATTGGTCAGAGCCTTGGGTTTATCGGAGGCTGGCTGGCCGAAAACCGTACCTGGAATTTTGCATTCATCATATTCGGGATGATTGGCATGGTGTATTCGCTGGTGTTGTTGTTTTCTCTCCGCGACCGCAAGGAGGCACCCCAGCTGGTTGTGGAAAATTCCGTGGCGGTTCCCCATATTGGTTTCAAAAATGCCATCCGGGAAATTTTGGGTAACAAAACATACCTTTTGGCACTTACCTTCTGGGCCATGGGTAGCATCGTAAGCTGGATGGTGGTGGGTTGGCTGCCTACTTACTATAAAGAACATTTCAACCTTTCCCAAAGTGTGGCCGGGCTGTATGCCACGGGTTATTTTCATACGGCTTCATTGGTAGGTGTGCTTACGGGCGGTTACCTGGCCGACAGGTGGAGCAGGACCTATCCGAGAGCCAGAATCATGGTGCCTGTTATCGGACTGATCCTAGCGGCTCCCGGCATATTTATCGCAAGCAGCACGACGATTTTGTCCGTTGCCATCGGCTGTTTTATGGTTTATGCATTTACGAGAACCTTTCTGGATGCCAACATGATGCCCATTTTGTGTATGATCATCAGTCCGAAATATCTGGCAACTGGCTACGGTTTTTTAAATCTGGTGGCTTGCATTGTCGGCGGGATCGGACTTTATGCAGGAGGCGTTTTGCGTGATGCCCATGTTGATCTGGATGTCATGTTCCGGGTGGCAGCGTTTTCCTTGCTGATCTGTGCAGGATTGTTATACATGGTCCGGCCAAAGCAACCAGCTGAATTGCAGGAAGAGGGGTGATGGTACCCATTTTTTGAACAATAATTTTTTAATCAATCGTAGCCGGGAGGCAAGCGTTCATATCCTAAAATGAATTTACAAGAACTGAAAGACCAGCTTTACGTTGCCGTGATCTCCGATGTACTGGATCAGCTGGGGTACAAAAACCAGGCAACCCGAATCACATTTCATGCCTACACAGGCATCAGCAAATTGATCGGAAGGTGTAAAACCACTCTTTGGGCAGACATGTATGATGTAGACACGAATCCCTACGAGCTGGAACTGAAAGCCGTAGATTCCTGCCAGCCCGGGGATATCCTCATAGGGGCCGCAGGCGGCTCCAACCGCTCGGGCATCTGGGGGGAATTGTTGTCTACCGCTGCTCGCAACAGTGGTTGCGAAGGTGTCATCGTGCATGGTGCCGTGCGGGATATTGATAAAATGAAAGAAATGGGTTTCCCTGTTTTTGCCACATCAAAAAATCCTTACGATAGTCAGAACCGCCAACGTGTTATTGACCTGGACGTTACGGTTGAGATTGACGGAGTGAAATTCTGTCCCGGTGATATTGTCATGGCCGATGAGGACGGAATCGTAGTAATACCTAGAGAGGTGGAAGAGGAGGTGATTAAAGCAGCACTTCAGAAAGTGTCTGCCGAAAACATTACCAGGGATGCAATAAAGGGGGGAATGAAAGCAATGGATGCATATTTAAAATTTGGCGTATTATGAGTAAAAAAACAGTAGTATCAGGGGCTGGCATACCCAAGAGTCATTTGCCATTTTCAGCCGGGATCATTTCGGGAGATTATCTTTTTGTGTCAGGACAAGCCTCGGTTGACGACACTGGGGCCATTGTCAACGATACCTTTGAAGGAGAATGCCGGCGGTCGTTCGATAATCTGAAAAGGATTGTGGAAGCTGCCGGAGCGAGCCTGGACGATGCCGTCCAGGTAAGAAATTACGTGGGCAAGCAGGAATATCTGGCCGAGTTCAACGCCATTTACCGCGAATATTTCAAAGAGCCTTTCCCAGCCAGAACCACCCTGATCGGCTGCCTCGGCGATTTGTTGAAGTTTGAAGTGGATGTAGTTTGTAATTTAGCAAAATAGCAATTAGCTCATAGCGATTAGCTATCCGCTCTCTTACAGAATATGCCGATCACTGGAGTTTACAGATTGAAGGAGTATTTGAAAAGTATCTGTTAATCTAGACTATGGACCTCATGCCAACCGCTAACCGCCAACCGCTAACAGCTAGAAAGAAAATCGCCCTCCTGGGAATCTACCACGAAACCAACACCTTCATTGAAATCCCCACCACGCTGGAGGATTTCAAAAATGGATATTGGCTGGTGGGAGATGCGATCAGGAAGGAGTATGAAGGAGCGCATCATGAGATCAGCGGTGTTATAGCAGCCGTGGATGCGTGCGAGGATATGGAACTTGTTCCCGTTTTCTACGTCTCCGCTACACCCGGTGGGCTCATTACCCGGGATGCGTACGAGTCCATTTTAGCGCAGATGATGCTTGCCCTGGATCAGGTTTTACCTGTGGATGGTTGCATCGTTGTGCCTCATGGTGCTGGCGTGGCCGATGGCTACCCGGATATGGATGGCCACTGGCTCACCGAATTGCGACAAAAGCTGGGCCCGAAAATCCCGGTGACCGGAACGCTCGACCCACATGCCAACGTCAGCCAGGCTATGGTGAAAGCCACGGAGGCCCTGATTGCCTACAGTACCAACCCGCACGTGGATCAGTACGAAACAGGCCGGCAGGCGGCATGGATCCTCATAGAAACTTTACGCGGCAATATGCACCCTGTTCAGCAGCTGGTGCAACTTCCCATGGCCATCAGCATTGAGCAGCAATATACTTCCAGGGATCCCTGCAAATCGCTTTTCGAATATGTAGCGCATGTGAAGCAACAGCGGGAATTGCTTTCTGCCAGTGTGCTGCTAGGGTTTCCCTATGCCGATGTGGCTGAAATGGGATCTGCCTTTATTCTCATAGCCGATCCGAAAAATATATTTCACTCGGATCTGTTTCTTGGCGAAGTGGCCGAAAACCTGATTGATTACATTATTCCCCGTAAAGAAGATTTCAATGGCGTTAAAACAGGGATAGCCTCGGTTTTTGATCAGGTTATCGCTGCTGAAAAGCCGGTTTTGATGCTTGACATGGGCGACAACGTGGGTGGGGGTGCTCCCGGAGATAGCACACATCTGCTCGAATTTCTTGAAAAACAGCCGTATTCAAAGGTCTTTATCTGTGTGTACGACCCGGCAGCCGTTGTTGTGGCTTCCCAACAGAAGCCAGGTGATCGTTTCGATCTCACCTTTGGCGCAACCAGGTATGAAACCTCCGTTACACTGCAACAGGTTCTCGACGGGATCTTTACCGAAGATACCCCCAAACATGGCGGCTTTGTCAATTATGATATGGGGCCAACGGTGATTGTGACGACCGCCACAGGAAATACCGTCATGCTCACAACGAAACGGACACCTCCTTACAGCCTGAGGCAGATGACTTCTTTTGGTCTAGATCCCATTGACTTCGACGTCATTGTGGCCAAAGGAGTGAATGCGCCCATTGCTGCCTATGCACCGGTATGTCCCGCGGTTATCCAGGTTGATACCCCCGGCGTAACCCAGGCGGATATGACGCTATTTACATACAAAAACAGAAGAAAACCCATGTTTCCCTTTGAGTAGAAGCACCATGTAAGATATAAGGTTAAATTGAATAGGGTCGGCCGTATTATGAACAGTTGTTCAACCGCGCGACAGCAGCAATCTAGCAATATATTACTGCATCAATTTAGCCCACAAACTTCGGGTCGCAACCAATAACCCAACCATGCCAAAATCAAGCATTGTAAAGCTCCTGGACTTACCCTTTTATACCGAAGGTCCGGCCATGGATACAGATGGGAATTTTTATTTCACCGCTTTAACAGGCGGTTTTGTAGGGAAGATAGATCGCCACAGCACCTATACAGCATGGAGCAATGGGACCTGCCCGAATGGCCAGATCATCCTCAAAAATGGAGCACACTGGTTTTGCGACAGCAGGGATTCCGCGATTGCCCGGTACGACCCGGATGGGAAGTTCGCTGGTTTTTTGGTAAAAGACACTTGTGCAGGTGTTGCTGTGCAGTCACCGAATGATCTGACGGTAGATTCCGGCGGGAACCTATATTTTACCGATTCCATCCGCAAGGACGGGAAGGTGTTTTTTAAAGGGGCCAATGGCAGGGAAGCGGTCCTGGCGGAGGGGATTGATTATGCCAATGGGCTCGTGTTGTCTGCCAATGAGCAAAAGCTCTATGTGGCAGAAAGTTATCAGAACCGAATCTTGCATATTGAGCTCGCTGAACCCGGCATTGCCCTGGGTGCACCGCAGCTATTTGCAGACCTTCCCGGTCATGTTTCGGGCAGTATCATCTCCAGCCTGCCCGATGGACTCGCCCTGGACGGAGAAGGAAACTTGTGGGTGGCACATTACGGCATGCAGGCTATACAGGTTTTATCCGAACATGGTGAGTTGCTTTTTACCCTGGATACCGGCCTCCCGCTGACCAG
Organism: Dyadobacter sp. 32; assembly: GCF_902506755.1. GTDB lineage: Bacteria > Bacteroidota > Bacteroidia > Cytophagales > Spirosomataceae > Dyadobacter. The sequence goes on from NZ_LR735258.1 coordinate 6,921,458, forward strand.
CAACCTACATTTTGTAGAAGATACTCCGTCAATCAAAAAGCTTCTGGTTACCGGCGGATATGGTGAGCCCGGCCCGGGAGCCGTGTTGCTGATCACCGTTGAGATTTAACCAAAACCCTTGATGAAAAAATTAACTTTCTCTTTGCTTTTCATTTTTATGTCGATGATGTCAGATAGCATGGCGCAAACCGCCATTCAGTGGTCTCAATTGCCAGTTCTTCCCGGAGGAAAGGGTTGGGCAGGGATGTATGCAGGTGTAAGCCACGGGGCACTTGTCGCCATGGGAGGAGCCAATTTTCCACAGAAATTTCCGTGGGAAGGTGGTAAAAAGAAATGGTACGATGACATCTATGTTTTGCAAAACGGGAAAACATGGATCAAGGCCGTGGAGAAATTGCCGGAGCCATCGGGCTATGGGGTTTCTGTCAGTTATGAGCACAAGATCATCCTGATTGGTGGAAGTAACGAAAATGGCCATCTGAGCCGGGTAAAAGGGTTGGAATGGAACGGTACCAGGATTTTGGAAACGGAGTATCCGCCACTGCCGGTTCCGATTGCCAACATGGCCGGGCTGCTGATGGGCGATGTCATCGTCATGTTTGGTGGTGCCGGCTCCGCAACGGCCTCACCCATGAAAAAATGCCTTGCGCTGGACCTGAAAAATATTTCCGGGGGCTGGTTTGAGCTGGAGACCTGGCCTGGCCGGGAGATGCTGTTTCCCGTGTGTACCCTGTACAAAGGGCAGTGTTATTTATTCGGTGGCGAAACAACGGATTTGAATTCCAAAGGGGAGAAGTTCAGAACCATCTTACTGGACAGCTTCCGTATGTCCCTCTCTAAAAAAGACAATAAATGGACGGCATCGTGGGAGAAACTGGCCCCCATGCCGCGGGGTATGTCGGCAGGTGGTACCATCCTGCCGGTCTTAAACAACGATCGGTTTCTGTTCTGGGGTGGGGTGGACGCCGTCACGGCCCAGTACAAAACCCCGGCTACACACCCCGGTATCATTCAAAGTATGTTGTATTATTTCCCTGAAACCGACAGCTGGGAATACATCGGGGAGCAAACCAAAATTCCATCCAGAGTGACACTTCCTGTGGTGTTCTGGAACAACCAGTGGATTTACGTAAGCGGTGAAGTGAAACCCGGCATCCGGACGCCGACGGTGGTGGGGGTTAGGTGAGTTAGGAATGAAGAATTATGACTTATGAATTAAGAATGTTGAATTGTTGAATAGTTAAATTGACTAATTGTTAATTTTTGAATGGTTAAAGGTCTAATTGCTTAAAGGTTAATAGGCGGGCCGGATTAGTGGAGTAAAGCGATAAAACAATAAAGCAATGTAACAATAAAACAATTTAACAATAAAACTGAGCTGCTAACCGCCACCAATCCTAAAGCCAACCGCCAAAAGCCAACCGCTGAAAGCCAAATAAAAAACATGTCCACCTTATTCAGTCTTAAAAATAAAATAGCCATTGTTACCGGGGGATCCGGGTTCTTTGGTACGCCCATTTCCATTGCCCTTGCAGAGGCTGGCGCAACGGTGATCATTGCTTCACGAAATGTTCAGAAATGTCGGGACTTCGCTGCCTCGATCCGTGCAAATGGGTTTCTTGCCGAAGGCATGGCGCTGGATCTGGAAGATGAAAACTCCATTCGGGACTTTGTCGGGGAGGTGAAGGCCAAATATGGCCGGATCGATGTCCTGGTCAACAATGCGGTTTCGAGGGAAGGATTCAAAAATCTGGAAGATATTGACCGGAATAGCTGGGAAAAGGCGCAGCGGATCAATTCCACTGGTATGGTGCTCATCACCCAGGCGGTGGTCCGAATCATGGTGTCACAACAGTCGGGCAGCATCATCAACATCAGTTCGATACAGGGGGCGGTAGGGCCTAATTTTCCCGTATACGGAAGTACAGGCATGACCAGCCCGGTCAATTATACCTATGACAAATGGGGTATGGTAGGTTTTACCAAATGGCTTGCCAACTATTATGGGAAGTACAACATCCGGGCAAATTGCATCAGTCCGGGAGGGTATGGGCCAGGTGTGGCGCAGATGAGCGGCAATGAGGAATTTGTGGAAAACTACAAACGACTCACCCCGCTCGGTCGCTTTGCCAACGATGACGATATCAAAGGACCCATTGTGTTTATGGCCTCCGATGCGTCCTCGTTCATTACCGGACAGAATCTGCTGGTCGATGGCGGATGGACGAGCTGGTAGCTTCCCTCGGGCGTCGGAGAGCTTCCCTCTTAAACGGATCATCCTGCCCAGCCCTTCGCAAAAAACATTCCTTGGCCTTTTAAACAAAGCATATCCGGACGTTTGAACAAAGTCGCCCCAAGATTTCCACCCTACATTTGTCCCAACAAAAACCAATAAACTTTTGAACAGCATGGGACAAAACAATCATCAGGGTGCGTTGCAGCAGCCCGTCGGTTCAGGATTCAACGCCACATCCACAGCCAGTGAAGTCAGCAAAAACATAGACCTGACCGGGAAAATCGCCATCGTCACGGGCGGTAACACCGGCATCGGCCTCGAAACCACCAAAACCCTGGCAGCAGCCGGTGCTACGGTGGTCGTGCCTGCCAGGGATATCGACAAGGCAAAAAGAAATCTGGCGGGCGTAGCCAACGTCGAACTGGAAACCATGGACCTCATGGATCCGGCATCGATTGACGCTTTTGCCGAAAAATTCCGGGCATCGGGCCGCCCGCTTCATCTGCTGATCAACAATGCCGGCATTATGTGGGTGCCGCTGCGCAGAGACAGCCGGGGCATCGAATCGCAGCTCGCAACCAATTATCTGGCGCAATTTCAACTGACCTCCCGGCTTTGGCCCGCACTTAAGACTGCTGGTGGGGCCAGAGTCATCAACGTTTCCTCTCAAGGACACCAATTTGCGTCTTTTGATTTCACGGACCCCAATTTTCACCACCGCGAATACGAAACCTTGCAAGCCTACGGGCAATCCAAAACCGCCAGCAATTTGTTTACCCTCGAACTCGACAACCGTGCCAAAAAATTTCAGGTCAGAGCGTATTCGCTGCATCCGGGTTCTATTGGGGGCACGGAACTGGGCCGGGATGCCCCGCTGGAGCTCTTTCAGCAAATGGGATTTCTGGACGCCGATGGCCAGATGCTCCCCGAAGTAGCCGCCTCCCTCAAAACCATTCCCCAAGGCGCAGCCACGACCGTCTGGTGCGCCACGAGCCCATTGCTCAATTCGATTGGTGGTGTATACTGCGAAGATGCGGACATTGCCGCACTGGCTTCCGACACGGAAATGTCACCGGGCGTAAAACGCTACGCGCTGGATGAAGCCAATGCAAAACGCCTCTGGACATGGAGCGAGGAAGTGACCGGCATCGCATTTGAACTTTGATAACAATGCCTTGGGCGTGCCCTGAAGGGATGGGCTATCCGCTGTATCTTTTGTTCCGCGAAAGCTCCACAAAAGGATGCCGCTTCTATCCCTCACGCGGGGCATCATCCAAGGGAGAGCATTTGCGCCAGGCCGCCAGGATGGAAACGATGTGCTTAATATTTGCTTGTCCGTAAAGATGTGGCATCAGACCAGCCGAACATGTAAAATTCCAGGCTTGTGCCTGGTGCACATCACTTTGCAGACTTACTTTTACAAATTGTAGTGACCCTCATTAACCCGAACTTGTTACCAATGGAATACCAGGCGAAATACATTACCGACGACATCAAACTTTCCTGTTACGAAGACAAGTTTTTCAAGTCCGACATCATGTTCGACCACCACATGCTGATCTGGTTCATTTCCGGAGAGACCAAAATTGTGCAGGCCGATGCCACTTACATTTTCAGGGAAGGTGATATTTTTCTGATCCCCAGAAACCAACTGGCAACGATCATCAATTACCCCAAAGACGGGCAGCCACATAAAACGGTGGTCATGCACCTCACCACCAAACGGCTGAGGGATTATTATGCCAACCTGCCTGTAAAACCCACTGCCGCTGAATCGCAGAAAATATACCGTTTCCACGATCACCCTTTGCTGAAAAGCTGCCTGGCCTCACTGGTTCCATATTTTGACATCACCGATCTTCCCGAAAATATTGCCGCGCTGAAAATCACTGAAGCTATCAGTATTCTCCGGGCCATCGACAAAGGGATTGACAACGTGCTGGCCAACTTAGACGAACCCGGCAAAATTGACCTGGCCGGTTATATGGAAAAAAACTTCATGTTCAATCTGCCGCTGGAAAAGTTCGGCTACCTGACAGGACGTAGCCTCACCACGTTCAAACGCGATTTCAGTAAGGTCTTCAACACCACCCCGCAACGCTGGCTTACCCAAAAGCGCCTCGAGCTGGCCCACTACCAGTTTGTAGAAAACAAACGGAAACCTGTCGATGTTTGCTACGAAGTAGGCTTTGAAAACCTGTCCCACTTTTCGTATGCTTTTAAAAAACATTTTGGGTACGCACCTACGGCGTTGGTTAAATGACCGACAGGTTCCCGTTAAGCATTATACGTATAATGCAATTTCCACGACGCACTACCCTGGTCCCGGAAGAGTGGAAGCGGATCCTGCCTGCGGACGATGAACGAAGCATGGATATTAGAACATTTTAACCGCAGGTGTACAACATTTTTCGATTTTAAGATAATTATTGATTGTTGATTATCAGTTGTTTATACAATATTTTGGGCATAGGTAGTCAGTAGAGCTACAATTCAATTTGATGTTCGCCACACCTTACATTGCGACGCAAAAAATTATCGAATCTTTCGGTTACAATAAAACTTTTGTCCATACATTTATGGATTATTTTACATAAAAACTCAATCTATGAAAATGCGTTTACCCATTTTATTGCTATTTTTATGCAGTATGGCCACCTTATCCCACGGCCAGCAAATTCTTGTAAAGGCAGGCAGTCTCACCACCGGCCTTAGTACCACCATGGGCTACACAGATTATGCACCGCTTTCCAGCTTTCAGTTAGGGGCCCAGTCGGAAGCAAGTTGGGACCATGGTGGCGGGGCTGACGTAGCACCGGCAAGGCCCTTAGAAGTCCAATTTACTAAACATGTAGACGCTTTTTCGAACCAGCTGAATTATCGTATTGCAAAGGGTACGTCCATACCCAAGATGGAGATTATTTGGTTGGTCACAAACTCAAAGGGCGCTCCTGCCGTAGCCCACAAAGTCGAAATCGAAGACGTGTTCATTACAGAGATCATGAATAGTTCGGCTGAGGACTGTGCGTCCTGTTTCATGATTGCGGAGAGCTACAAGGCAGTATATAAAACCATGAAAAGGACTGTCTACCGGCAGGACATCAAAACTGGGAACTATTCCATAGCGAACGTATTCACATGGGACGTCTCCGGAGGCAATTCAGAGTTAGATTAGCACGTATTTAACTTATGAAAAACTTCATTCTGCTTATCACGTTGTTTGTGGGCGCTATTGGCGGTACCATGCCTCAGGCAAACGCACAGGAATCCGTGTCGGAGACTATAGCACAGGTAGAAAGTCTGATAGCCAGGACCAGGCCAGGTTATTATATTCAGCAATTCGTTATCGATTTGGTTGCCAACCGCGATCCATGCGGGGATCCAAGAACCTGCCTGCTGGCGCCACTTCCTGTGGAGCTCCTGTACTTTACGGGTGCGCGCCTGGATGAGGAAAACGTGCTGCTCAAATGGGAGACCACCAGCGAGGTAAACAACGATTATTTCGAGGTCGAACGCACACTTAATCCTGCCCTGGGATACGAGACTGTTGGCACCGTAAAAGGCCACGGAAACGCTTCCTCCAATGTGCAGTACCAGTGGCCTGACCCCAACACGTTCGGAACGTATACATATTATCGCTTAAAACAGGTGGATTTTGACGGCACCTTTGCTTACAGCACCATCATTGCCGTCCGCGGCGGTGCGGGGCCGCTAGCGGTAACGGCATTTCCCAACCCGGGCCAGGCCAGGCATATCCGTTTTAAGATGACCGGCCTGCGCCAGGCAACGGGTGCGATGGCGACTGTTTACGATATACAGGGAAGGATCATTTACCAAAACCCCGACCTGAAAGTATCACCAGAGGAAAACGTAACATTAAACCTGCCCCAGGTTTCCGCCGGCACCTACACGCTTCGGCTGGCCATCGGTGACCGCGAGACGGTCAGTACTTTTGTGCTGGTTCCATAGCAACATAAGTGCGTGACTGCTATCCGGTAGTGAAGATTACAGGACAGAGGGTGGCTTACTAAAGGAGCTCACCCTCTGTAAGAATAGTTTATCGTCTGCAACGGTCATTGTAAAGCGCCGTCTCCGGAAATGCCCGCCCCAGTCAGAAGAATGATTGGTTCTGATAAATGCAGGACAAATGTTGGCATCAAAACAAAATTAGGCGACAGGAATAATAAATATGTGGTTTGCCAGAGTAAATGTAAAGCAGGTCAAATATAAGGGAAAGGGGTTGAGATTGCCGTGATGGAAAAGGTGATTGTCGGCAGTCCGCTCGAATCATTCAGTACTATAGCACGCAATAAGAAGGTGCCGCCTATTGCGCTTTTTTACAACCTAAATCGGTGTAATGAAGCTTCGATTGAATATTATTGTTAATGTCAAATAGTTCTAGTAATTTTCGAACATATTTCAAATAATTGATAATAATCTCTGATTTTTTTAAATATTACTCAACGTTATTCAAATGTTATTTTTGCTTCTACGCGCCTGCGTAAAATGCCTGTTGTATCCTTTAAGGCGAATATTTCTTTCTATTGGAATAATCCGTATAGCTTCTGGTTAAAGATATAGAAGGTTCGCGAGGCGGGCCATAGAGTTGCTAACGCTACACCGTATTTGTTTAGAATCGAATTTTGTTTGCAAATGTCACTTTTGCATCAACAGGCAAAACCGTGCCCACCATGCATGAGAACATGCAGTTTTTCAGTGTTTCTTACCCATACCCTTTACATTTTTATGATCCTGTCACAAAACAATTATTCAATCTTTAGAAAGTTTATTTATATGAGAAAACACTACACATTAAAATACGTATTTCATTTTTTGTTCATTTTTCCGGCGCTTTTAACAGGAACCTCAAATGCCAATGCCGCTTTGTCTAAAGGCGATCTGGTGGTAATCGGGATGAATGCAGCTGCTGATGCAACTCCAACTACAACACGCAGTTTTGCAGTACTTGCACTCAGCAAAATTGCAGCAGATGAGATTATTAAAATAACAGACCGGGGCTGGATCGTGGGTACGCCCAGTAAATTTACTACTAGTACGACATTGGACGGAACCCTTCAGTGGGAGCTGTCCAAGGATGTTCCGGCGGGTACGGTGATCATATTCAAGATTGACATGGCCTCTAACACGTCCAAAACCGTGTCTGCAACTAAAGGTGACGGTACAGCACTTTCATCCGGAGATGTGTTAACACTCTCGGGCTGGACTCAAACTCCTGTCACTTCATTGCCCTGGAATAATAACACAGGAGATCAATTGTTGATCTACCAGGGTGATGATGATAATCCGTCATTTATATTCGCTTTCAATAATCTCAGAACCACCGGAATAAGTAACCTAGGGGACAATAACTGGTTTTATGATCCAACCGGAGTTTCCGGATTAGTTACACAGACTACCAGCATAATTTACAGCGAGTTGCCCCCGGGGATGGAAGATTATTCGGTTGCAATTGTAACGAACAGTAATCCCAGTACGCGTTATGCGAATGAAAAGTATTATCCTAAGATAGAAGTCGGGACAAAAGCAACCTGGTTGGCTGATATCAGGAAAATTGCCAATTGGATTCATCCGGTAGACGTGAATACACCATACGATTTTGGCCTGGGTTTTGGCGCTGACAATAGAACCCAGTTTGAGATGCGCATATCGGTTACCATCAGCAGTAGCGCAGGCATATCTGGCGCAACCACACTTGACTCGCCAATTCCATTTACAGTAACTTTCTCGGAGGCTGTAACAGGCTTTGATGCAGGGGACATAACTCCCGGTAATGCCACAATCAGCGGATTTTCAGGTAGCGGCACTACCTATACTTTTGATCTCATCCCCGCTGCTTTCGGGGCTGTGACGGTAGATATTGCTGAAAACAAGGCCCTGAGTTCGGCTTTGACTGGGAACATAGCGGCAGAGCAATTTGTAATTACCTATCAGCAAACTTTGCCGGTTACACTTATATACTACTCCGTTAAAGCCGAAAATAATACCGCTAAGCTGGAGTGGTCAACGGCATCTGAAAAAGACAACGGCCACTACGCTATTGAACACGCAACCGATGCTAAAACATTTAAAGTGATCGGCATTGTTGAAGTAGGCGGATCTTCCCCGGTTAAACGAAACTATGTTTGGTATGACCGCTCGCCAGAAAAGGGCACAAACTATTACAGGCTTGTGCAGGTAGACATCGACGGAAAGGCCACCAGATATGGAATAAAAGCGCTGAATTTTGATGTATTGGTTTACCCATATCCTAATCCCGCCGTGGAAAAGGTGACGTTATCATTCCCTCAAAAAGCGCTGAGCGTAGAACTGACAGCAGTAAACGGTAAGATTTTACGTAATTTTCTACTTAGCGAAAACGAAACCACAATCAGTATCCCGGTAAGTGATTTGTTGCCAGGTACTTATTTTATCCGTCTGCTAACTGTTAACGGCGCTATCTACAGGAAATTCGTCAAGCTGTAAGGCATTCTAGCCATAGCGAAAAAGCCGCATGGATTGTCCATGCGGCTTTTTTAATTAGAGGCAGAATTGAGAATACAACTGCTGCGATGCCTTTGGACCGGAGATAGATTTCGACCTGCTCCAGGTTTCCACCCGTACGGCTGGCCATCGGAGACCGAGAAACGGTCAGTTCTTTTGTGCTGGTTCCATAGTAATGCTATTGCGTGGCCGCACTAACCGTGCCGCGCCGATGACACAGGGTGACTTGCTGAGGTAAGTCACCCTGTTTTTTGTAACCACCCGGCCTCGGTATGCATAGACAATGACGCAGGAAATCTTCGATGCGATGCGGCCAGTACGGCATTCGTGATCGTTAGCTGCTCGTCCCATTGAATAAATATTTCAGGCTTTTACTTCTACAAGTTAGAATTATTTTGCTATTTAGGGAAAATTATATAATCCTCCCTCAATTATGAAAATGTTATTATTATCTCCCACTGCAGTTTCTGCGTCTTGTTTGCTTCGAAGGGTTAAAGGATATCCCGGTTTTGGGCTGGTCTTAAGGGGGTGTAAAAATCTTATGTTCGTAAATTTCTAGGGAGGGAGGGGTTCAATGTTTCGTTTGGTAGTTTTGGGAAACTATACCGTAGTCAGACATTATCACCTGTATTAATTGTATCAGGTGTTTGAATAGTTTTAATAAGTGCAAAAAAGATAGACATTACTTTCGGATATTACTGAGTTAGTGGCAAGTATTTCGCGACACGACAACAGTAACAGACGAACAAGAAAATAACTATGGCAATTTTTGGAGCAGGTTCTAGTTGGGAAGGACGCGAAATGAAAGATGACTTTTTTAACGATGGAAACTATGCCATCGGCTGGGACTATCAAAGTGCTAAGGACCTGTATGATGCAGTTTCTTTGCTTAAAGCTGGGGACATCGTTTATCTAAAATCTAACCAATCTGGTTCTCGGACAATTAGAGTAAAAGGCATCGGTGTTGTTACACAAACGTTGATTCATTGTCTAATTGAAAATGGGCAAAATAAAGAAACGATTACGGACGAGAGTAGGTTCTACGTAAAGATTAAGTGGATTGTGAAGGACGAGTTTCGCATTAACATCCCGGACACAGATGGCAAATTAACGAATGTTAGAGCCGCAACATTTTATGAAGAGTATTTAACTTACGTTCAAACAGAAATTATAGGAAAACTTTTTCAAATAAAACCATAAACTATGGTATCAACATCGCTAAACATTATCGGACTTATAGCAAATATTATCGGGACAGTTATTCTTGCTTTCAGTTTAAGTAGTTACATCAGTTCCATGAGAATAGCAATTGACGTACATGAACTTTTCATCAATTCGCTTAGCCATTCAACACAACCTGTTGTTCAAGTTACAGGGACGGATGTCCACATGAATAGAGATAAAATAAGATCAACATGTTTTTCTTTACTTGGAGTTTCGCTTGTTGTTATAGGTTTTGTTTGCCAACTATCTTCGTACTTAGTTGACATAATTATGAGTGATATACTCGGATAAAGAGTACGCCAGCCACTAAGAGCACATTTGTAATAGATTGGGTTTCGTGCTCCGGAGACAGTTAAGAGGTAGACAAATATTTTTGTGCTCCATATAAACATTCGTACTAAAAATTCGGCCATAGTAAATTTGAAAACTGTAAGATGTGACTGTTAAACGACACGCAGAAAAAATATGATTATTGATCAAATTCTTTCAAAATTTATTGGAAATAGTCCTCGAAACTATTATTCGTTTGAGACCTTTATTTTAAATTTGTTAAAATATCATCTCGAATCTCAACAAAAACCTTTTACAATAAGTGATAATTATCGAATGCCAGGTGATGCAGTAGCAGAAGATGGTTTTGATGAAATAGAAGGGAAAACTATAATTGAAATAAAATTAAATCTTGACCGCATACCGCCAAGAATATTTGTAGAGCAATTCCTGAGTAGGCTCCATAGACAAGAAGTTATTTATGACTTCAAAAATATTTTAATTATTAATGGTAAATCAATTTCTGATAGAACAAGAGAGAGAATACTAAATGAGTTGTCTATTTTGTCTCCACAAGTCAAGATTATACTTTGGGGTCCGGAGGAATTAAATAAAATTGTTTCAAAACATCGAAAGGAAGCAAATAAAATTGCAGATAATCTTTTTTCATTAAGACTTGAAAATGTAGTAAGTAAAGAAATAAGAAATTGGAAAGAGGAACGCGAAGAGAGAATTGAGCTTCTAATTGAAGCCTATAAAAAGAGACAGTTTTCTACATTTTTAGGAGCTGGAGTGTCAAGCAGTGCAGGTATGCCAGACTGGAATACTTTACTTAATTCGCTTTTCGTGTCTTATTTGACTAATGAGTTCAATAACACTGAAACAATTTCTGAAGCGGATATTAACCAAATTGTATCTAGGCTTAATGATGTTGATGAGCCATCTGCTTTAATGGCAGCACGATATCTGAGAAAGGGATTAACAAAAGAATCAATTGAAGATAAGTTGTTCATTAATACCATAACTGACAATCTGTATAAATTACGTGACTCGAAGAAAGTAATTAGTTCTGATTTAATCAAGTCTATCTCAAATTTATGTATGCCAAGACAAACAGGAGCAAGAGTTAAGGCTGTTGTGACATGCAACTTTGATGATTTACTTGAAAGAGAACTTGAAGCAAAGTCCATCAGACATCATAGTATTTATACTGAAAATGAACTTTCAGATCCTGATGAACTTCCGATCTATCACGTTCATGGCTTTTTACCAGAAGACAAGACAAAATATACTTCATTAGAGAAAAGCACGTTAGTATTTTCCGAGGAAGGATATCATCATATTTATTCGGACTCGTATCATTGGTCGAACCTTATTCAACTTTATAACCTCAGGGAGAATAATTGCTTAATGATTGGTTTGTCGATGACGGACCCAAATCTGAGAAGATTGTTGGATATATCAGCTAGGAATATGGAACAGGCGAGACATTTCGCATTTATGCGCAGGTTGACACTTGATGATTTTTCTTATTCAAAACCCGAAAAAGGAATTGAGAGAAGACAAATTATTGATAACTTGAAAGGTGCAGATCAATTTTTAAATAGACATCATAAATTAAACGAAGAACTTATGAAAGAATTAAGTGTGACAATAATTTGGTTTACAACATTTGATGATATACCGACTATTCTAAATCGAGTTAATAACGAATAAATGCAGCGCCTAAAAGCTGATCGGAATAAGCGAGGTTTCGCGCTTTGTGGACGTTTTCGTCATAGCCGATAGTATTGTGCCCCAGTTGGCGGTAATATCCAGACTGCCGCAGGGTGTCACTGGTATCCAGACCGATAGTATTACAACTGGTGCGAAGCAGTGGTCTGGATATTGATTTCATCTGATGGTACTGGCCAGTCATGCGCAATTTGAAAAATCACGTACTAAGACAGTTTACCGTCTTGAACCGTCCTGAAAGGTTAATAATTTACTAAAAATGTGGTAATGCCTCGTGTTTCGCGAATTTTAATTCCTTGGTAGAAATTTATTTTTAGCATCTAATATTTAAAACTTTTTGCATTTCCATGGTCCAGTACAAGCACCTATTCACAAAATATAAACAGCTGATTCCTGTAATCATTTTGTCTTGCATGTGCATTTCTACGTTTTTTACATCATTTGGTAGAACGGTTGAAATGAACGGTGAGCGCTATGAATTTGAATTTACAGTCAAACACTATGTTGCATTTTTGGCAATAGGGTTGAATTGGGTTTGTTTCTTTCTGTTTAGGCATTTGTTCAAATATGTTTTGATTCTGACACTTTTCCTTGGAATCATCAATTTCATCAATTTTACGTTGACGGAGAGAACCTGGAGCGTTGGAGTGGGAAATCTTCTGCTCAGTTTCCAGCCAGTTTCTTTTTTCATTTCGGTTTTGGTCTACATATTTAACTTCGAAAGAATGAATAAGGCGGTGTATGAGCTGATGGGGCCTACATCTGTGCAAGATGACATGTCATCGAAAAGGAGAAAGCATGCGCAATTTGATAAATTCAGGGATCGTTTTTCCAAGTATTCGGATGAGGAACTGCACGACATATTAGTAGAAAACAAACTTGTTCCGGAAGCCTTGCAGGCGGTTAGGGACGTTTTGACAGAAAGAGGAAAGCTTGGAATTTAGAAGAAATCCTGACTTACTACTCTATTTGCAATCGAAGGTGTGTGAACTTGTCATTGTAACTTTATACCGTTAATAATCAACTTGATACCAGACCCAACGAAGAGACCCATTTTACAATAGTTCTCATTTTAACCCAAAAAAATCCAGTGATCACTGCTACACTCAACCAAAAACTACAAGGAATTTATCAAACCTACCTGGAACCCCTGTACAGCCAGGAATGGGATAGTACCGTTTCTTCACCCCTTTTAATGCACGTTTTTCCGGAATACGCTACGGTAAACAAAAGGGTTTTGTTTGTAGGTCAGGAAACACATGGTTGGCATCAGATGATTAACAAATTTTCGGCTGCTGAGCTCCAGGCGAAATATGAAGGTTTTAATTTGGGTAAAACAGCATGTTATGGCCATGAAAAACCATTGCGAAATTTGAAAAGTCCATTCTGGAATTTTTCAAGAAGTCTCTTTTGCAAGATAAACGGTAACGACACGGGCGTAACAAGAAAAACCAATGGATTTTTATGGACGAACATTTCCAAGTTTGATTGTAAAAGCACAACACCAGATATCGACCTCCAGGCAAAGAATGTAGCTGGGTTTCATTTACTCAAGGCGGAAATAGAGATTTTGGAGCCTGATATGGTAGTTTTCCTGACTGGAACAAAATATGATGGTTGGATTGATAGTGTTTTTAATCCAAATAGAGTCGATATTCTGCCGGATGGATTTTTGAAAAGGTTAAGTGTGAGCGACGGATCGCTTCCAGAGTTAACATTTCAAACCAAACATCCAAGAACGTTGGTTGGATCCAGGAAATCTGGTATCCCGAATAAGTATCACGAGGTTTTAGCTAAATTGGAGGAGATGGCTTTGAGCGGTAGTAAATCATTGATTCAAAACTGAAAAATCAGACTTGACCTGTAGTAAACCTTGTTTCCGGTTGTCTCTAAAACTTCACAGTGCCTCACCAGTCTCCAGACCGCAACTAACACAACCGCTGCAAAGCTTTTGATCTGGTGATTGATTGCATCTGATGTTAATGCGTCCGTTTTGCGCAGGTCTTAAAATTGGTTATGAAGATGCTTTACAGTCTGCGACGTTCTTGCCATTTTTTGCGGCAAAACCATTTACCTCAATTCCAAACTCAAGTGCTAAATTCGCCAATAATTACATAAGTTTACAACGGATAAGACAGGGCCGGCGGGTTTGAATCATAGTCCACCGTTTTGAGGCGGTCGGTCGCTGCCGTGTCTTGTCATCAAGAATTTAGGATTCATTGAAAGCAGCAGTGCCGTGTCCATATTACTATTCTTATGAAATTCATTCTAGTATTTATTATTGCGCTGGTATCCGCTAACCCTTCTCTTTTGGCACAAGGAAGTTTAAAAGGAAATACAAAGACGGCCGGAAACGGTGGTAGAACTGTTTCAACAAGCAAAAATGCCGGGTTGAAAGATGTAGAAGATATCTCGCCGAATCAATTTAAAGGCAGTGATATTGAGCGGATACAGGCTGCTATTGCGGCGGCTAAGGGGACGACAAACAAAATCGTGATCCCGAAGCGGAATAACAATGGTACAAAACATTGGAAAATAGACAGCGCTATTTTGTTACCGGGTAATATGACGGTAATACTGGATAATTGTATCATTCAGCTCTCGGATGCGTGCAGGGACAATATGTTCAGGAGCGACAACGTAGGGGTGGGCATCGCGAACCCTGTGTGGACGTCCAATATAAGTATTGTCGGAATGGGAGAGGTGCTCTTAAAAGGTGCTGATAATCCCCGGGCAACCGGCGACGCATATCGGACGCTGACGCGGACGCCAGATAAGGGAAGGGTGAGTTATGGAACCGATGCGGGAAAAGAGGGGGTTCGGCAAAAGGGCGATTGGCGCAATAACCTGATACAGATGGCGTATGTGGATGGCTTTAGTATGAAGAACGTAAAGATCGAAAATTCACATGCCTGGGCGATCAGCTTTGAACGTGCACGGAACGTGAACTTATCCGACTTGATATTCAACAACCCGGAATACATTACCGTCGACGGCGTGGCGAAGAAGGTTTATAACAAGGATGGGATTAATCTGAGACATGGGTGTAAGTACTTCCGGATCAACAATATCACGGGCATCAACGGGGACGATCTGGTTGCTCTTTCCAGTCTGGATGTTCCGCCCTTTTACCACGCCAACGGGGATATTGCTTCCTATCAGGTTACTTCCACAAAATGGAACGGCCCGGAAGACGATACGGAACAGATATTTATTACCAACTGCCAGACCAACTACACCGGTGTGGCCATCCGGGCAAGCGACGAGGCAAGTATTCATCATGTGTATATCAATGGAATCATTACCAAGGCAAGACCGGATACCCCTCCACCATACGGCGGAAGTCCTTACACGTTACTGGTAGGCGGCAAGGGTTATGGACAAACTCCTTTGTTTGGAAAAATAAACAATATTTACGCGATGAATCTGATGGGAGATGGCAAATCACTTATTCTGATAGAATCACCCATCCTAAATTGCCAGTTTATGAACGGGATCTACACCGGCAGCGCCCCTGACCCCATTGTTTACAAAATCGATAAAGCGGAGACTAAAAATGTAGGAGAGGTGAATTTAGTAAAAGTGTCTTTGGATTAAGTAGGGAAGGGGTGTAAACGTTTAATCCTATCTGAGAAAAGAATTATGATTTTAATCCCAAAATCCATCTGGAAATCTCATTGAGCGCAACAGGAGAAAAGGTTTGTTCAATTTCTTGATACTCTTTGGGAGAACCAGTTGCACATTCCTGAAAGAGGTGGTTTAAATCAGGTATTTTTTTAATTGTCACATTAGAATTTCCACCTTTTTTAAGGGCCAGCGAGATCGCAGCCAGGTTTTCATCCGGAACCACCTGCATATCTTTTTCACCATTAATGGCCAGAACGGGGCATTTCACTTTTTCCAATGTTTTTCCCGGGTCATATTTAAGCATAAACTGTGTCCAGGGCGACGAAAGACCCTCAATTCGGGCAGCGGCAAATTGTTCCCGGGTCATTTGCTCGGTAATAAGCTTATCCGGAATTTCAGAAATATGGTCGTTCACAAACCTGGTCATGTCGGTTTTAAGCTTTTCGAGATCGGTAGATTGTATCACCAGGTCATAAGCCTTTTCGTTTATGCCAACCAATTTTTTGACGTTAGCATCTGACATGCCAAAAGCTTTTGCAATCAACCCATCTTGCAATAACAGCGCCTTTTTAAGCTCCATACCCGGGCCGGCCATTAATACGACGAAGGCAATATCTCCGGATCTTGCAGCCACCATGGGTGCAATTAATCCACCTTCACTATGCCCTGCCAAGCCGATTTTGGTGGTGTCAATATCCTGTCTGGTTTTAAGGAATTGCACCGCACTTTCTGCATCTTTGGAAAAATCAAGGGAGGTGGCTGTTTTGAAATCTCCCGTCGACTCCCCGGTACCCCGGTCATCGTATCGCAGCACGCCAATTCCATTTCTGGTCAGATGATCAGCCAGAACAAGAAAGGGTTTATGTTGCAGGATCTCTTCGTCCCGGTTTTGCGGGCCGCTACCGCTGATCAGTATCACCACCGGATAGCTGCCCTCCTTTGAAGGCAATGTGAGTGTGCCAGCCAGTGTCACGTTGGCGGAGTCGTTACGGAAGCGGACTTCTTCGCTGTAATATGGATATGGTTTTGTGGGAGTTTGCGGTCTTTTAAAAGTGGATTTGTCCAGGTAAATATACCAGGCTACTGTCGCCGATAGCAATGCGAGAACTATGGTTGAAATTATTACTGCTTTCTTCATCAGGGTGAGGGTGAATAACTGAGTCTTTCTCCGGCAATTGATAGAAGCAAGAAATAACCAATTTTTACGCAATGAATCTTAATTGAGTTGGTAAATCGCTAATTTTAACATCGTCAGCGATGCTGAATGACCGTTTCAAAGCCGGTGAAATTAACAAAACATTTCTTTGGCTTAAAGTAGCGGAGCTGGCTATGCAGTCTTTGGCTTGCAAGAAGGTTTTTACATTTGCGATGGGAGGCGCCCGGAGATAAAAACATACGAATTGGGCCTGCCGGCCAGGGTGTTGAGTAGTACATATTACCACAATGCCAGTTCTATAGGCAATGGTCATGAGGAACACGACACCAAACGTTTCCTGAGGGCCTGATACATCTTCTTTAACAAACATGAAAGCAACCAGCAAAACTGTTCGAACAGTTTATTTTATTCTCAAGGCACTTGCGGTGCTCTTTGTAGCACTACTGGTATTTGTCCTGGCTAGGCCCCTCTGGAATCGGTACGTCGTTTACCCGCAACTGGAAGCAGAGCGAACCGCACTCTGGAGGAAATATAAAAAGCCCGCGAAGCAAATCCCCCTGAAGGATTACAAGGGGGTGCTGCATTCACACACCTACCGTTCGCATGACAGCCGGGGAGTGTTGCCAGAAATACTTCCCGCCGCTCAGCAGGCAAAGCTCAATTTTATTTTCCTGGCCGACCATCGCATCTCCGACCAGGACACCTTCCCGCGGGGCATTCACGGCACTTTTGAAGGAATAGTGATTGAATCCGGGACCGAGTCTCCGGGAGCAAGCATGATGGTCAATCCTCTGAAAAGCACCATTCTGGACTGGACGCAGGATCGGAATCAATTGATCCGAAATGTGGTAAAGGAAGGAGGAATGGCGTTTTACCTGCACTCGGAAGACGACCACGATTGGGGTAATCCGGATTATCAGGGAATGGAAATATACAATATTCATACGGATCTGATTGATGAAAAAAATCCGCTCGCCTTTCTGTTTAACGGCATGGTCAACAGCGGTGCATACCGGCATTGGAGCTACCGCGAATTATTTAACGAACAAACCAAAATACTGGCGCTCTGGGATTCGCTTAACAGCCACCGCAGGATCGTGGGCATGGCCGCGGTAGATGCGCACAATAATCAAAGCATCCGAGCGCGGTACCTTCCGGATGGCCAGGTGGAGTGGGTGGGGTCCAACTCCAAAACGATTGCTGTCAACAAGCCTGGATGGAAAGAAAAACTACTACTTGGTAAGCCGGATGTCGCTGGCTGGGCCTTTAAAATGGAACTCGATACCTATTTTCATTCTTTCAATTTCGACAATACCCATATTTTTAGTGACACCCTTTCGAGCCGGGCATTGAAGAATCAATTGGTCAATGGTCATGCCTACATTTCCTTCGAAAGTCTGGCGGAAGCAGATGGATTTCAGTTTTTCTCTACGGACGCAACGGGCAGTTTCAATGCCATGATGGGCGATTCCGTACCCAGGGAGAAAGCGGTACGATTACAGGCCGTGTCGCCCTTCCCCGTCAGGTTTGAATTGTTTAAGGATGGCAAACTCATTGATAGCAAGGATAATACCTACACGTATAGCTATGCAACGAAAGGCCGGAAAGGGAACTACCGGGTGGTAGCCCGATTACTGTTGCGGAAAGAATGGCTTCCCTGGGTGTACACCAATCCGATCTATGTTTATTAGGCCCTTTGGCTGCCTGCCGGTAGTCCATAGTCAACTGCAAAAATGAAAAAATACCTGTTAATTACTCTGCTGGTACTGGCTGTAATCAGCTACTTTTATTTTTTTCTGCCCATGTGGGGAATTCCCTTCAATGCGCAGAGGCATGGAAATCCGCCCCTCACGCCGGCATGGGCGTTGGAATGCTGGCTATGGGAAGACGATCAGAATACGGCAACCTATGTGGATGAGCTGCTGGAAGGATACGCAAAGCACGATATTCCGGTTCGTACGATACTCATCGATAGTCCATGGAGCCTCCGTTACAATGATTTTGAAGTGGATGAAGAGAAATACCCCGATCCGGCGAAATGGTTTAACGGGCTGGAAAACAAAGGCTACCGCACCGTGCTGTGGATGACTTCCATGATAGACAGCCACAATAAGGATACCAAAATAGAAGATTCCTCGCCATGGTTTAATGAAGCAGTGAAAAAAGGCTATGTGGCAGGCAGCAACAGCCAGATCAAATGGTGGAAAGGCAAGGGGGGCTTTATAGATTACACCAACCCGGAAGCCATGAACTGGTGGACGGGCCTGCAGAGAAAAGTACTGGACTATGGGATCGATGGCTGGAAACTGGACGGCACCGGTACGCTGTTTCGCAGGCAATTGGGCCCGCTTCCTCTGTTTTACCAAAAGACGCATGGAGGCTGGCTCAGCACCCGGCAATACATGGATCTTTACTATCGAAAAGAATACGAAAACGGACTGAAGGTAAACCGGGAATTTGTGACCCTGGCAAGGGCCATGGATCGGGGTTTTCATCCCGAAGGATTTGCTCCCATCGATGCGGCGCCCGTAACCTGGGTGGGTGATCAGAAACACTACTGGCAGAGCAAAACAGAAAACGGATTGAGCGATGAAAAGGGAAAAGATATTGCCCTCGACGGAATTCAGGGCTTTGAGTCGGCCATTGAGAGCATTCTGAAAAGCGCTGAACTTGGATACAATGTCATCGGTTCGGATGTTGCCGGGTTTTCAGGAAGTACCATTCCCCCTCGTCTCTATATTCGTTGGGCGCAGTTTTCTGCCTTTTGCGGGTTGTTCCTCAATGGCGGCCATGGCGAAAGAGCCCTTTGGAAACGCAGCCCGCAGGAGCTGGAGATCATCCGCAAGTTTTCCTGGCTCCACACCGAACTGGTTCCCTATATGTATCATTACGTGGTCACCGGTCATCAGGGAGGTCGTGTTTTGCAAAAACCTGTGGAGGGCAAATACCACTACTTGTTTGGGGAGGATTTGCTGATTGCCCCGATTTATAAAGATGAAACGAAACACGAAGTACAGCTTCCCGAAGGAAAATGGCGGTATTGGTTCCATGACCGGGAGGTGGTGCAGGGCCCGCTAACCTTACACAAAGACATTCCTCTGGAAGAATACCCTGTTTTTATCAAAGAAGGTGCGATCGTTCCCATGAATATCAAAAGATCCTACAACGGCATCGGTGACAGCACATCGTCCAACTACCTCACCTGGCTCGTCTATCCGGCGGGCAATAGTGAATTTACCGTTTTTGACACGCAGGATCAACAACCGAGCACTTTACGGGTACACCAGACCAGTCAACAGATTGCGGTCAATCTCACTGGCAGGCACCTTCCTTCTCTCTTTGTGATTCACCTCTCTCAAAAACCAAAACGTGTAGAGGCCCAGGGTACCGCATTGGAAGAAGGTAAAGAATACCGTTTCGATGAGGGAAAGCAGAAGCTGATTATTAAAACAACCGATTTGAAATCACGTAACTGGACCATTCATTTGAAGAGGTAAAAAGTTCTTCTCAATGCCTTTTTTACTATTGAAGTCTGTGTTGTCCTGTCCGTCATACTGATACACCCATTTTCTGTTCCCAACAGCTATTTCCATTACTGGCTTCCAAATTTCCGAAAAGCTTTTTTTCTGGTTACTTGAAGAACGGTTTGCGCTTGTAATTACCCGATTGGAACCGGGGTTATGTTGAATCAGCGTATGAAAGGCAACAAGCACGTGCTCGCAAAATGGCTGCTTGGCCGGTGACTCCATCAGCATGGCATGTATCGGCGCGGCTGCGAAGAAAACTTCAAAAATAAACTGACACCATGCCTCTATTTTTGGAATTGACCCAAAAACAGCTCAATTTTAAACTTTTCCAGTGATCTGCTGGATTAACTATTGGTTTCGCATACATCAATAGGTTCTATGTGTATTTTTACAATCCTTAATTACCAACCCAAAAAACTTTAACCTTTTGATTCATGAATAAAAGAGAGTTCCTTAAGAATGCGGCGGCCTTATCTTCCGTTGCTATGATGCCGGGTCAATCATGGGCTTTTTCTGCCGACAAGCGGTTGAGAACCGCGCATATCGGTCTGGGTGGGATGGGGCAGGCAGATCTGGCATCCATATCAATACACAAAAATGTGGATGTAGTAGCACTTTGCGACGTGGACTCCACGGTGTTGGCAGAGGTGGCCTCCAAATTCCCCAAGGCGAAAACCTACAAGGATTACCGTGTGATGCTCAAAGAAATGAGTAAGGATATTGATGCCGTGATCGTGTCCACACCCGATCATACGCATGCGCCTGCATCGATGATGGCCATGGAAATGAATAAGCCTGTTTATTGTCAAAAGCCGCTCACACATTATGTAAAAGAAGCGAGGGCAATGGATAAGATTGCCAAGGACAAAAAACTGGTTACCCAGATGGGTATTCAGGTGCACTCTTTTTATGACTACAAACTGGCCACTTTGCTGATCCAATCCGGTATCGTAGGGAAAGTACACACCGTAAGGGCCTGGTCGCCCAAAAACTGGGGTTACAATGGCCCGGTACCAGCGACCGGCGATCCCGTACCCAGTAATCTGGACTGGAACTTATGGCAGGGTACTTCGCCGGAAAGACCGTACAAGGAAGGTTTTTACCATCCGGGCAACTGGCGGAAGCTGGTTGATTATGGCTGTGCTACGCTGGGCGATATGGGTGTCCATATTTTTGATACGCCTTATAACGCGCTGCAGCTGGACGTACCCAGAACCATCACCACGAATTGCAGAAAACCGAACGGATTCGGATACCCGGAGAAAAACATGGTTACCTATGAATTTCCTGGAACAAAATACACGGCTGATACCCTCAAATGGGTATGGTACGATGGCGTGGGTGCTGACAAACAACGCGAAGACCTGATGCTTCCCGACGGAGAAGATTTGAACGACCAGGGGGCGATGTTTATCGGAGAAAAAGGAAGACTGTATCTGCCTCATTTTCAGATATTCCCCAAGCTGATTGTGGATGGTGCCTACAAAGAGATTGATGTTACGCCGTTTAAATTAGGCGGGCCCGTTCGCGATTACAGCTCAGAATCGCACAAGCATTACCATGAGTTTGTGGATGCATGTTTGGGAAAAGGTACCTGCAGCGCGCCCTTCTCTTACGCGTCCCGCCTTACAGAGACCATTTTGCTGGGTGTAATCGCCGGCCGTTTCCCTAATAAAACATTACACTGGGATGCCAAAAAGGCCCAGTTCGCAGAAGAGGAAGCCAACCAGTACCTGGGTGGGGTGTACCGGAAATTTTAGGCGGACGTAAATAAGTTACTGCTTTCTAAAATGAGAGGTTAGGGGGAATTTTCCCATTTTGGTCTGTGTGTTTGCACAGACCATTTTTTTATTCCGGTGCTCCGTGGGCAGCACCTTTTTAGGTTATACATCTAAGGTAACTCCGGTGGTTTTAATATTATTAAATGGTTTTATTTTTTTGGATGCAGTAATTGATTCAACCTGTATTTGGGTAAAAAGTTTTGAACCACCTTAGCAACCTAAGACCACCTAAGATTCAGACCACCTTTTGTGTTCCAGTGTAGTCTGGCGCCAGCTTTTTCCCTTCGGTGAACTTAGGTTTCTTGGGTGGTTTAAATATTTTAAATGGTTTTATTTTTTGGATGCAGTAATTTGATTCAACCTGTATTTGGGTAAAAGTTTTGAATCACCTTAGTAACCCCAGATCACCTAAGATTCAAACCACCTTTTGTGCTCCGGTGTAGTCTGGCGCCAGCTTTTTCCCTTCGGTGAACTTAGGTATCTTCGGTGGTTTAAATATTTTTAAATGGTTTTAGTTTTTGAAGGCAATAATTTGATTCAACCTGTATTGGGGTAAAAGTTTTGAACCACCTTAGCAACCTAAGACCACCTAAGATTCAGACCACCTTTTGTGTTCCGGTGTAGTCTGGCGCCAGCTTTTTCCCTTCGGGGAACTTAGGTATCTTCGGTGGTTAAAATATTTTTAAATTGTTTTATTTTTTGGATGCAGTAATTTGATTCAACCTGTATTGGGGTAAAAAGTTTTGAACCACCTTAGTAACCTAAGACCACCTAAGATTCAGACCACCTTTTGTGTTCCGGTGTAGTCTGGCGCCAGCCTTTTCCCTTCGGTGAACTTAGGTCTCTTCGGTGGTTTAAATATTTTAAATGGTTTTATTTTTTGGATGCAGTAATTTGATTCAACCTGCTCTAACATGGTTAAGCAGGTTACTTCCGCACCAACCTTACCTCTCTAAAATCCAGCAAAGCACCTTTTGGAAATTTTGTTGCCGGACGGAAGACTACCTTTTGTTTTCCGGCATTGAGCTGGATTTGGCCTACTTTTTTCCACCGGAAGGTTTCCCAGGATCCGCTTGGTTCTACTTTACCGGTCATTTTTTGAGCTCCTGATTCCAGAACAAACGATTTGCCAGCATCTTCATCCGAAACAGACCACTCCATTTCCACTTCATAAGTGCCTTTTTCGGCCACATTCAAGTCCCACTCAATACGGTCTTCACCCGTAAACCAGCCGAATGCCTTCCATTCAGGCATGTATTTGATTTTCGGTCCGATCGCTTTGCCGGATTGTGCGTGCAGAGAAATGGCACCTTTTGCTCCGGGTGTGACCAGGGAACCATGATCGGGTACGGGCAGGCTGCCACTCCGGGAGGTTTGCACATATCTGGCCACTTCACCTACTGGAGCAAGCCAGATTCCGTTTGCCGGATCCTGTGCATATTCAATCAGCTTTTTCAACATCGAGAGGCGGGTGGTTTGCGCACCTTCTTCGCCCATTTCGTGGCCTGCCAGAATGAGCCATTGGCCGCTTTTTTGAACCTGTTTGATCAATGGCAGGATCTTGTCAAAGTCTTTCCCATCCATTTCCATGCCGGTGAGTTGGGCCATATCGCAGAATTCAGGAGCATTGGGACCTTCGTCGAGCCAACCGCGGCCGGTCGCAAACAGATCGGCAACTACGGGAACATAACTTTTTGTGTTGGCCCCACGGCCTACAAAGGTATTGCCACATGGGTAGGCAAATCCTTCACAGCGCACACCAAGCAGGTCATACAGCTGTTTATTGGCTTCAACAAGTTCATCCCGCATCTGTTCCTGTGTGTAATCTTCCAGGGGATTCTTGCGCGCCCAAGGGAAGTTCCCCGTGCACGGGTGGTTTACGGAATGATTCGCCATCTCCTGTCCGGCTGCAACTGCTTTTTTCCAGTTTTCCAGTTGCCCTTTCACCGCCGATGGTACCAGATAAAACGTGCCTTTGACTTTGTATTGATTCAAAAACGGTATTCCGGTGCTGGCCTGGCTTCCGCGCGCATCGTCGAAGGAAAGGCTGATGGCTGTTTTTTTGCCTTCGGGCCAGGCAAACGAGCTTTTTTGTGCGGAAGCAGGGGATATGCTACAGATGGTGACGGTAGTTATCAATAATGCGGATGCGATTCTTGGGATCATTTTTTTGTGAGATGTGAGATGTGAGAAGTGAGAAGTGAGATGTGACCGGGTCGCCAGGCGAAAGTGAAATGTTTTATTTATCTATTTTCTTCCATTTCACATTTGCCAAAACAAACTACTTTGGATTTTTCAATTGTCCTTGCAGATGGTTGACCACGGATTCGGTTAATGTTTTGGCGGCTCCCGGAGCATATGGCGAAACAGTCGGTTCGTAACCTCCGTACTTGATCTCCTCTTCGGAAAGCAGATACCCGAGCCAGCCATTGGTATACCCAAAATAGAAGGTAAATGGAAACGGTGACCGGTCGCGTATTTCGTTGGAGATTTCACAGAATAGTTCAAGTGGTGCGCTCCAGATGGCTACCTCCTCGTTGATTTTCAAGAAACGCACGGGTAGCTTGATCATATTTACCCCAGCTTTTGTGGTGCGGGTGTAGTTCGCCAGATCATCCGTCCAGCCCAGCCCGTCCTTGCGGGGTGTTTCCACGGTAAGGGCGCCGGATTTGAGTTTCACGTCCGTGGTGGTGGCAGATAGGGCTTTGTTGGCTTCCAGTATTTTGTCGCCCAGCAGTACTTTGAACTGGTCCAGATGCCCCGCACCAGGGCTCGGATACACGCTGTAAATGGGTGCGATGTTTCCCGCTGCGCCGTTGATGTACAATGTAGGGACACCCGTTTTTTGTTCTACATACTCAGACACGATGCCCGGAGCGTCACCGCTGATTTTAAGGTTTGCGCCACTCATTACGGTGCCGTGCATGGCGTAGTTGGCGATGATGGCCATGGGGCTACCGTCTTCTTTTTCCAGCCGCATCAGGCCGATTCTGCGGTCAACCGGGCCGTCGGGGTTCATCCCCAGTGTGGTTTTGCCATCTGCAAACCGGGCCCTGCGGTTGATATTGGCCTGAGAAAACCCCCAGCCGATTCCGAGCCTGGCTGCGACCAGTTTTTTGCGTGCTTCGGCAATGCCGTCGATCAGCTTCTGCTCCACCATGGCAGTGTATTCCTTGTCAAATTCGTGCTTGTAGCGTTCCCCAAGGAAAATGGCTGGCAGCCCCGCCGGCCCGACTTCCGGAGCAGAATGGGTATGGGTAAAACTCCACCACAGATTGATCGGATCCACTTTTTGTTCTTTCTGTAGCCGCGCCGCTACCTTGTCGTATTGAGAAGGCGATACGAGGCAGATGTCCGAAGAGACAATAAAAAACTGTGTGACGCCGTCATCCATGGCGATGATCCTGTGGTAGATCTTATCATTGACGCCCGTCGATTGCCGTGCCTGATACCCAAGCAACATCTGCGGTGTGGTGGGTGTAATGTCGACTTTCACCACGGCTGCCCGAAAAACCGCCGCGGACAAGCCGGGAGCAAATAACAAACAGGTAAAGCAGCAGGATAATAGACGCTTGTAAACGAACGGGTTTCTGTTGAATTTCATGATTTTATATTTACGGGTTAGGCTATTGTTTGTTTTCGGTAATCTGTTTGCGGGCTTCTTTTACCTTATGGTTTCAAAAATGGCTCCTGATGCATGATTGATGAAAAATTATAAATGACCATAATCTGAACATATTCGATTTACTCCTGACCCAAAAACAGCGTCCGTTAATCAGATTATCGTTCTACTATCTCCCCTGTTTCAAAAAGAGAAGCAAGTCGGCCATTTCCTGTACACTGATCTGACTTTCGAGTCCTGCGGGCATCACCGACATGCCCAATGCCTTCAGGGATTTGATGTTCTGCCTTGCCACGACGGTTTCCTGCCCACCATAGTTTCTGATCGTTAGTGCCGCTGGAGTTTCGGTAGCAATGAGCCCCTGAATGGGCTCACCGGATTTGGTTTCAATAGACCAGATGTCGTAGCCATCGGCGATAGAGAGGTTGGGGTTAAGGATGTCGCCCATAATGGACTCGGGTCGCCGGTTTCGGATCGTTCCCAGGTCCGGACCATAAGAGGTTCCCATTTTACCTCCGATCTGATGGCAAGCCGAACAGTTTTTTGTAAAAACTTCCTTTCCATTTCCAATATTCCCCGCATGACTGAGTGCGGGGGTATACTGTTTGATCACTTCCTGGCGGCCATCGTCTTTTTTGGTGAGTAGTGCCCTTGCCCGGCTTTTCAGCTCTGTATTTTTCTGGGCCATCAGCCCTACACTTCTTGGCCATCCAATGCTTGAAGGATCGATAATTTTTTGTTCAACGGCGTCCAGTAAAAGCGTGACTCGTTTATCACTTCCCATGAGGGTATTTATGGCGGCATTGCGGACATCCGGTGTGAGGGACGGCCATTGTTCGATGACAAACCGGCTTGACGTCATATCCGGAATGGTGGCAAGGGTTTTGAGTGCTGCCAGCTGTACGGGGAGCGGTTCGACCGGCGAAATGAGCAATTTTAGTAATTCAGCATGAACATTTACACCTGTCAATGCCAGAAAATGAATGGCAGCAACACGGTTTCCGACTGTCTCCGATTTATTTTTTGCGGTCGCCACGGATTTGCCGACCGCAGACTCCGTGGTCTTGTCCTTTGGTAAGCCAATGGTTTGTAATAGTTGAATACTAGCCTGGCGCATGGCAGGGTTTGCGTTGCTCAAAGCAGCGTGCACCAGCAGATCCCGCTCGGAGGTCAGTGCACTGGCTGCACTTTTGTTTTTTGAAAGTCCATCCGCCAATCCCCGCATCACTGCTTCCTGCCAGCCACTGTTTGGCCCTTTGGCCGGAAGTAAGGATTTTTTGATAGCCGAACGGATACCCTCCGGTGTTCCGGCACTACCGGTCATTTTGCTCACGCGTTCAACGAGCGTGCTGTAAGCTGGCTTCCCTTTTTGAAAACGATCCAACACAGCGTCCAAAAGCTGACTTTGCTCAGAAGGCTTAGCAGAAAGTGCCGCAAGCTGTACCCAGGGGTCGCCAATGTCCTTGAATAAGATATGTTCTCGGGCACGAATGGACTCTGGCGTGTTGATGGAGCCCAGTGAACAGAGTAGTTGAAAACGAACTTTGGGATTTGGATCATCCCGCAGAGCTACCAGTGCCTTTGTGAGGGCAGCATTCTCGGGGTACGCTTCGGACAATTTCACCGCATTCTCACGCACTCCGGCAGCGGGGTCCTTTAAAGCTTTTATCAGTAATTCAGGATCAGGTTTGTCAAGGCCTTCAAGGGTCCATAGGGCATGAAGGCGTGCTATGGGATCCGTGTGACCAGTCGCCATTTTTGTAAGATTTACCTGTTCATCCAGCGCCCGGCGATCGATCAGTAAACGCTGTGCGTTACGGCGCCACCAAATGTTAGGATCGGCCAGCTTTTCGGTAAGTTGGGCGTTGGTCATGTCACCCAGTTTCAGGCTCTTCGACCAGGAAGCTGGTTTTGTACCCTTTGGCGTAATGCGGTACAGGCGCCCTTTGTCGCGTCCGTTGTAAAGAGCCCCTGATTTAACTGCATCTTCGGCCATCCACTCAGGATGTTCGATGATCTGGCGATAATAGTCCACCACGTAAAGTGCGCCATCGGGGCCTGTGTACATATTCACAGGGCGAAACCAGCCGTCTGTCGACGCCAGGAATTCTTTGTTTTCATACAACCGGCTTGCTGTAAAACTGGCTCCTTTGTCGCGGATGATGTCGGCATGCACAATGTTGCTCACCGGCTCAGCCACAAATGCCACGCTATCGAAGGGCGCCGGGAAGACTCCTCCCTGATAAACATGGATACCACAGGCAGAGGTGAAAACGCCCACGTCGGTCAGGAGCTGATTTTCAGGGTTTTGGGTGATTGGGAATACTTCAGCAGCCGTTCCGTGATCGGAGATCGACTGGGTCGCATTGGACACCAGAAAGTCGGGGTTCCGGTTGAGATAAGACGCAGACAATACCTGATGAATCATGTGGTTGGCATTGGTAAGGAGCATGTACCGGCCCCAGGTATCAAAGGAATGTCCAAACTGGGTATTGGCTGACAATATCTCGAGCCCGGAACGATCAGGTCTGAAGCGGACGCTTCGGCCACGCGCATTATCAGGCAGGCGCGGGCTATCTTTTTTGCCGGGATAATACACATCTCCGCCACGATCCCCGAATTCACTTTTATAGGTTTGCGTGGAGACCGCCGGTTCGTGTCCCAGATATATCCAGTTGTCGGGACCGAGGATGGGGTTGTTGAGATTATGTTGCGGGTTAGATAAGGCGAAACCGGTGATGAGCGTGTCTCTGAAATCGGATTTGCCATCTCCGTCGGTGTCTTCGAGATACAGGACGTTGGGTGCATCCGTAACGATAACGCCCTTTTTCCAGCGCATAACTCCGGTGGGAAGCATCAGTCCGTCGGCAAATACAATACTCTTGTCCATTTTACCGTCGCCGTCCGTATCGGTCAAAAGCTTTATATTGCCAGATCCGCTTTTGTCCAATGGATAGCCATGCATTTCCACCACATAGAGCCGTCCATACTCATCTATTTCCATTGCCACAGGATCAGCAATGAGTGGCTCATGGGCAACCAGCTCCACCTGAAACCCGTCGGCAACACGGATGGTGGCAAGTGCCTCGTGAGGAGGTACATCTGAGAAAAGCGCAGGCTTTGGATTGCTGCTGATACTCAGCAGGAAAACCGAGAATGAAAAAATTAAAAGGGATTTAGGAATGGAATTCATATATAGAAACAAATTGAAAATAACGACCCGGCACTACAACCCGAATCTTTTGAAAAACAACAACAATTCATGGTTCATTTCGGGGCTGCCACAGCTTAATCCATGGTCATCGCTATCCATTTCGCTCACTTCGCATTCGCCACCACCATTTTCAATGTATTTTTTGAAATTGCGTGTTGCAGAAATCGTTACAACGCGATCACCTGTACCATGCCAGATTTTAACCGGAACGGGATATGTTTTTACGGACTCTTCTCCGTTATCAAACGTGCTCACAAGCAGTGGGTTCCAGCCTTTCACACTTTCTGGTTCCCAAACTGTACCGGTTTTGTTCCTGAAATTATGTGTTTCAGCAATGGCTTTTCGGGTGGTTCGAAGCCAGGGATTCTGCCAGGCTTGTCCATACAGATCAAGTACGGGGCTATACATGCCATGGGCTATCACGATGTTGCTGTGTCTGTAAACAAAGTTGGCCGAAGAACAACCACCCATTGAGAATCCACCTACAAAAATCTTCTCATGCACATTGAAGTTTTTTCGGATATACCTGTACGCCTTAAAAGCCGACTGAACGGACCATCTTCCCCCCATGTTCTCCACCAGCGGGCCTCCATTAACGTCGAAAATCGCATAGCCGTTGGCCAATAGACTGTCTTTCAGTGCAAATTTATTCAAAAACCAGGTGCTGTCTGTCACGCCACCGCCTGCACCATGTGCCATGTAAACCAAACGGACAGGTTTGCCATTTTTACTGTAGTTAGCCGGGAGTTTTAATATGGCGTTATCCTGATAGATGCTGTCTGAACCTGGGTTTTCTGCATTTTCCGAAAACCGCAGGCTGATGGGTACTTTGAAGAAAATGTCTTTCTGTTGGGCGGTGGCATCTGAGAGCAGAAACCATCCTGTCCAGGCCAAAACAATACGAATGCTTGGGTGAAAACCGTTCATTGCTCACCAGGGACGTTCAGTGGTACAACCATCGTATCTGCCCGGCGCGGGATTATATTTAAGGAATTTGGTGGCACCGATCTCCGACGTGTAGTAACCGGCCAGGGTTAGTTCCTTCATCATGCGGAAGTAATGAGCAGGTTCTCCGCTCTTTTTTTTCAACATATATTGTTGTGCTTCCTGATCAAGAGTGGTCAGCAGCAGCGTACGCTGTTCGGGCGTGGCCTGTATAAAACTTTTGCCAGTTTCTTTACGACTGCGTTGGTCAAGGGTTGCCATGCCTTCGGTAAATACCTTTTGGTCAGATGGTGTGTAACAATCTCTGACAATCACCGACATAAAGGTACCCACGTCTGCTTGCCTGGCTCCGGGTGTATCCGTCTCCGGCCAGATCGTTTCCCCAACCTCATTCAGAAAGGCGATCTGTGCTTTATCAAACAAGCCTTTTTGAGCCCGGGTAAAACTGCTGTTTAGAATTGCGGAAGCGCCTATCAAAGTGCCTCCAAGCATGTAACTAACCTTTTCAAGAGCTTCTCGTCTGTTCATCATACCGTTATCGCAAGTTTCCCTTTTTCATTTCTTTGGTTGCGTAGTCCACCGCTCTGGCTGTTAAAGCCATGTAGGTAATGGACGGGCCGGGTGTACATCCGGAAGAACACACGGAGCTTCCGTCTGTGATGAACAGGTTGGTGACATCATGCATTTGATTCCATTTGTTCAATACCGATGTTTTAGGATCTTTACCCATTCTGGCCGTCCCTGTTTCATGGATACAGGAGCCTGGAATTTTACCCCGGTCATAGGTTTTGATGTTTTTAAGACCACCCCTTTCCAGTATTTCTGCCGCACTGTTCATCGCGTCATTCCCAAGGGCTTTTTCATTTTCCCTGAACGTACAGTCGATCACCAGCAGGGGCATGCCGAATTTGTCCTTTTTTTCTTTGTGTAAGGTAACCTTATTGTCGTAGTAGGGAAGGTGCTCACCCCAGGCGGTGATAGACATATTCCAGTCTGTCGATGCTGTAAGGGCCTCTTTCAAGCCAACACCAATGCCATCCGCCGAACCCACCCTGCCCTTGCCAGCACCACCCTGATAGGTGAATCCTCTGACGTAATCTGTACGTTCGGTCTCTTTGCTGATGTTTCTGAAACGGGGTACGAAAATACCTGTCGGCCGGTTTCCAAAAGTATACCTGTCTTTGAATCCTTCATAAGTGCCCGAAGCACCCATGCCATAGGGCATGTCCATCAGATTGTGTCCGATTTGTCCGCTGCTATTCCCAAGACCTTCGGGGAATGCATCTGAAACGGAGTTGAGCAGGATGGCTGTGGTATTCAGTGTGGATGCATTCAGGAAGATGATCTTCGCGAAGTACTCGTGCACTTCCATGGTTTCTGAGTCGATCACGCGAACCCCCTTGGCTCGGCGTTTTTCTTTATCATAAATAATTTCCCTCACAACCGAAAAGGGGCGTAAAGTCATATTACCGGTGGCTGCAGCTGCCGGAAGTGTTGCAGAATTGGTGCTGAAATAGCCTCCGTAGCTGCATCCACTTTCACATTTGGAACGAAACTGACACGGTCCTCTTGTGCCGATCTGACGGGTGTGGTTGGCTGTACGGCCATGAATGATCAGCCGCTGGCCTGCATAGGCCTTTTTGACCCTTTCTGCAACCATTTTTTCGACACAGTTCATTTCCATAGGTGGCTGATAAATTCCATCCGGCAGGTGCGGAATCCCTTCTCGTTGTCCGCTGATTCCCACAAATGGTTCTACGTAATCGTACCAGGGTGCAATATCCTTGTAACGTATAGGCCAGTCGACACCGTGACCATCTTTTGCGTTGGCCTCGAAGTCGATCTCGCTGCGGCGATAACACTGGCGGCCCCACAATAGGCTGCGTCCTCCAACCTGATACCCACGTGCCCATTCAAACGGTTTTACCTGCTCGTAAGGCTGATCCAGGTCATTGACAAAAAATTTTTTCGAGACCTCATTGTAGTTGTATACACCGCTTTGAACCGGACTGATCCGTCGGTCTTCCTGGGTAATGCGTCCCCGATGTTCCAGCTCCCAGGGTGCTTTCATGTCTTCGTAGTCGATAATGTGCTTCACATCTCTCCCTCTTTCCAGAACGAGCGTTTTGAGACCCTTTTCACATAATTCTTTTGCAGCCCAGCCGCCACTGATTCCCGTGCCCACTACGATGGCGTCGTAAGTGATATTTTTCATAGCCTATGAAATGAGAAGACCGTTATTCAAATTTTGTTTGTCTATTGTACGCGCATGGGTGGTTTTGGGGCCTGTTTATGCTGTGTTTTTTTGCATCTGCGAAAATGGTACACGAGCCGGTCTATTTTGAAAAGAGAACTCAGGACTTTATCGTAATCAATAAAGCGGAACACGGGTTCTGAGTTACTGCAATTTTATAAAGCTTTCTGCCAAAAAAGCCTGTCCGGGACCTCATCCACGAAGTAACAGACAGGCATATAGGAACAAGCAGGAAGCACTGCTTCTCTGTTACTCTTGATGTTATTATTCGCTTTTTTGAAAATATATATTTAAGTAAAAAGTTGATTTCAAATTTCTCTACGTGAAGTTCGGCTACCTACAGATTCACAATCTTCAGATAGTCCTGATAAGCATTTTCGATATTGACCTTTTCATTGCCTGGTTTGCAGTAGATCAATACACCATAACCCAGGTGGAATTTTTCGCCTTTTTTAACCACTTCGGCGCTTTTTTCGCCTTGTTTCATGGCTTCCCGGCCAAATGCATTGGCGGCCATCAGGCCATAATCCCGTGTGTGATACCAGCTTGGACGGAAATTTTTTGGGTCGGGCATGATCGTCACGCCCACGTTTTTATCATCGACCAGGCCACTGTAATCCACCCATTTGGAGGATTTCCCCCAGGTTCCTGCACCTTCTTTTAAACCTTCGGCATTGGTAATGTGCCCTTTCCCATACTGAACGGTAAACTTGGTATTTACCCGTACGCCCAATCCCATCTCTTCCTGGTCGCCAAAAGTGATGTCATTTGTTTCGGAGGAAAAAGTACTGTTGGTCAGGAGAAGAATACCGGCGGGGCGCACAAGAATGGTATACTTTACGAGTTCTGCCAAGATCCTGTCCTTTCCATCGGCGGTCATGTAATAATTCCTCACCGTAAACGAGCCTGCGCCCGCCCCGCCTTTAGGCTGCTCCACGAACATTTCGTGCTCTACTTTGGATTTCAGCCTCCAGTAATCATTGCCATTGATATCCCCAAAGCTGAGCCATATTCCCGGGTGGAAAGTGGCATGATCTTTCGGGTCGCCCTGTTGGGGCGGATAATTGCGGGTAACCTGAATACCACATGAAGATTTGACATGCGCAAAATAGGGCCGGGTAATGGTTGGATCCTCATAGACATAACTGGCGAAGGGTTTGCCATCGACGGTGATCGTCAGCTCGCCGGGTTGTTGTGCAAATGCGACCACGGCCTGACCGGCTCCTTTTCTTGCCTTTTGTGCTGTGGCAGGAGTGAAACTTAGGGCTGCCAGCACCATCAAAGTCAGCATGCATAAGCCTTGTGAAAACATATAATTCTTTGGCTGATATTTATTCATTATCAAAATAATTAAGGGTTATCTGATTAAAACGGTTTTATCCTTTAAAGGGAAGTTCATATCCCTTCCTGTATGCTCTGCCTAACAAGGCATTGGCCTGGGCTTCAAATCCGGGACATTTGATTTCCTGTCTGATTGGGTCGTACGTCAGTGAAGAAGCGCCCAGGCGGGTCGTGATGTTGGCCAGATGTGCCATGTTTGTCGCGATTGCGCCTTTCTCGATGGGCGAATGTAGTTTGGCCGGATTATTTTCTCTGACCGCTGTCAGGAAGTTTGGAATGATCGCTTCTACAACTTCGGGTGAAACAATCTTGGTTTGCTCTTTTCCTTTTGTGACAATCACCCCGGCACGCCCAAATTCCATTTTGCCTTCGGTTCCGTAGGCTACATTGCCATTGTCGTGTCCTTCCATATTGTACGGTGTCCAAAGCCTCATTTCCCAAATGATCTGGGTGTCGTCATATTCAAAAATGGTGGTCTGTGTGTCGGGTGTCTGGTGGTCGTCGTTGTAGAAATATTGTCCGCCCGATGACACCACCCGCTTGGGATAACGGTCGCCAAGCGCCCATACCGCCACATCGATCTGGTGTACACCATCATTGGCCGCATCGCCATTTCCATAGTCCCAGAACCATCTCCAGGTATAATGCCAGCGGTTGGTGGTGAAGGGCACCTTTGGCGCTGCACCCAGCCACATATCATAATTGACCCCTGCAGGTGGTTCCTGTGCCGGGGCTCTGCCGATTGCTTCCCGATGTTGGTGGTCAATCGCTTTGATGGTATGGACCTTCCCGATGATGCCGTTACGCATTTGCTTCATGCCCTCCATGTGGTCTCCGTTGCTGCGTCGCTGTGTGCCGTGCTGTACACACTTGTTGAATTTTTTTGCAGCTTTAACCAAAATATCGGTCTCCTTGATGTTGTGGCTGCATGGCTTTTCAAGGTAGACATGTTTTCCTGCCATCATGGCCCATAGTGCCAAGGGTGTATGCCAGTGATCGGGTGAGGCTATGGATACCGAATCGATGGATTTGTCTTTCAGTAACTCCCTGAAATCGCTGTATGTTTTAACTTTATCGGGATTTGGGACGGTTTTAAGTGCTTTCCCAAGCTGTTCGGGATCCACGTCACAGATCGCCACCAGGTCGCAGCCTTTGGTATTTCCAAATGTTTTGGTGTGGTTTCTGCCCATGTTACCGGTGCCGATCACCGCATGGCGGATCAGGTCGCTGGGGGGCGTTTGCTTCCACGCCGTTTTGGCCAGGTAGGGGGCACCGATAATTCCCACACCGGCTGTTTTCATGAAGTCGCGTCTTGAGAAATCCGCAGTGGCGGGTTCCGTTTTAATTTCTTTCATTTTAGATAAGCATTTGAACTGATAATTATTTTTGAATTGATTCGGATGCGCAACAAAAATCTTTACTTCTATACCGCAGGACCGACTCTCGTCCTGCATAGCTTCCGTCTTTTAAGGTTAGAAAATATCTTCGTTTTCTTCGACATCATAAGGATAAACCCCGGATCCAGTTCATGTGTGGGGTGGAATTTACGCTAGTGCGATGTCAGAATATTCGAATCAGCGGTGCGCCTCCCTCTATTAACAGCCCGTTGATTTGCTTGTTTCTTACCAGGGTTTTAGCTACTCGGGCAAGCGTATTTTTAATGGTAGGGGGGCATATTTATAGCATTAAATCTTGTGGATAGCCATGATTACTTTGTACGTTTTTTATACGCCATGGGGCTATTGGTTGACCACATTTAATCATAAAGGCGAATACCTGGATCCGAAATGGTGGTCATGGTATGATTTTTTGAACGTTGGAATCAGGTACAAAGCGGTTAGTAAAATTGACAACGTTCATGAAAACCCCGGCATGGTCAGGTAGGAGAAAAAAGTTATTTTGGATTTTACTGGGCTTTTTGGGCCTAATCGTCATTGCCAGAATTATCTTGCCATACGTCCTGCTCAAAATGATCAATACGAACCTGGCGTCCATGAAAACGTTTTATGGTCATGTGGAAGATATTGATCTGAAAATCATTAGAGGTGCTTATCAGATCGACAGCATTTACATGAATAAAAAGGACTCTGTGAGTCAAAAGCAAACTCCTTTTTTCGCTGCTTCGCTTATTGACCTTTCGATAGAATGGAAATCGCTCTTTCATGGATCCATTGTGGGTGAGGTTGTGTGTACGGGGCCTATGCTGCGGTTTACCAAAGACAAGGTGGAGCCAAAGGATGTTGCCCGTGACTCGACCGACCTTAAGGAACTACTGGATGACCTCATGCCCTTGCGGATCAATCGGTTTGAAATAAAAAATGGTATGGTTCAGTATATCGACGAGCAATCCACACCCAGGGTTGACATTGAGATGACACGGATTCAGCTGGTGGCACAAAACCTGCGTAACAGCTACGACTCCACCGTGATTTTGCCTGCAAGTATCAACGCAACCGCGTTGGTTTACGAAGGAGACCTTCGTTTTGATGCCAAAGCCAATCCGCTTTCCGATGCGCCCACCTTTGATATGAGCGCCGAGCTCAAAAACACCAACCTTGTCAAGCTCAACGATTTTTTTAAGGCCTACTCCAAAGTCGACGTGAATAAGGGTCGTTTCGGGTTATATACCGAAGTTGCTGCCAAAGACAGCCATTTTACAGGATACGTCAAGCCCGTCATTCAGGATCTCGACGTACTGGGGCATGAGGATCGGAACGACAATTTTCTCAGGAAGGTCTGGGAAGGTTTTGTGGGAGGCGTTGGAGAGATCTTTGAAAACCAGTCCAAAGATCAGCTGGCCACCAAAATCCCCTTTAAAGGAAGATTGGACGATCCTAAAACAAACGTTTGGCTCACGCTTGCCAATGTTTTGCAGAATGCATTTATCCAGGCCCTTCAGCCATCGATAGACAACGAAATTAGCATAGGCTCGGTGACGGAAAAAAACGAGGATAAGAAAACGTTTTTCCAGAAAATATTCTCAAAAGAGGATAAAGCCGGGAAGCGTACAAAAAAGGACAGGAAGGATAAACAGTAAAACACAAACATTATGAAAGAAGAGCAATTAAAAGAAGGTGACTGGGTAAAAGAAAAAAATGGAACCCAGGGGATGACCGTAGTCGCGCATGTGCAGGATTCCCGCACAAAGGAACCAACAGGTGAGGTAAAATGCCAATATAAAAACGCAGTAGGAGAGACGGTGGAAAGTAATTTTTGGGAGGCAGACTTGATTAAGATATAATCAGATTCATTAAGATCAATTTGTAAAAATATAACTTATGGGCCATTCGGGTGTGACATACAATTTGCCGGGAACGGTGTCAGGTGTTTTTTTTACGAAGCAGGATGCCGATGCAGCGTACAATGCGTTGCTACGCCGGGGACATACGGCCGATGATATATCGGTGCTGATGTCCGATGAAACATTGAGCAATCACAATGAAATTCATACCTCGGAAAATTTGGGAGCCGATACTTCCGGCTCCACTCTGGAGCGCACGAAAGAAACCATTGCCAATGCGATCATTTCTATTACTTCGCTCATTTCTCTGCCGGGTTTAGGCATAGCGATTTCAAGCAGGCTCTTCAAGAAAATAAATACCATTGAATTGCCCGGTGACGAAGGCGCACTCGGCACCGTAATCGGGTCGGCTGTTCCTGCACGGCATGCAGATTCATACCGCAACCGAATGCGCGAAGGAGGTATCATCATCAGCGTAGATCCGCATAATGTGGAAGAAAAACAGGCGATTGTGGGTGAATTTATCCGGTACAACGGTCGCGACATCCTCGGTGAAGACGGATATAGTGAACTAGCCTGATAAGGATATGGTCCGGATCCGGGCTTGTACAGGGAGGAGAAAACATCGGTAAAATTATCCGTTCCAGGCCTAAGCGTGCAACTGGTCAATTCAACAACTAAACGTTGAGAGGCTCCTTTTTGCTTTGTGCATCAAGGCTTTGGATTTGTGTCAGGTAGTTGGGTGGGAGGATTGCGTTTTTAATGTACTTTTCTAATCCCATCAGACGAGCACATTTATAAAAGGAAATCACGGGGGCAATGAAGGGAACCCTTCCCAGGGAAAGCAGGTCATTGACATGTGGCGGCACTACCAAAATCTGCACTTGTCGTAACAGATAATATCTTGCGGCACCTAAATGTTTGCGGTATTGTAGGTACAGATCCTTCGAAAAGTGAGTGGGTTGCAGATTGGCCTGGATATGATCTTGCCTCATTTGCTCCCAGGTAGTAAACGTATGCGGAAGTCCGTTAATACCCATCCGTGTTCCCACCCTATAAAAGACCGCAAAAACCTCTGCTTTTTCGTCTGCAGTTAACTTTCGTTCCAATACCTCAAACGACCGTATGGAATAGTCGATCAGCATAAACAGCACATCGCGATAAGCCCAATCGGGTATCCTGGCTCCGCGTTTTGCTTCCACATCCTGGTGTATGGCTGTGATTTTATCAATAGACCTGTTTGCTGCGTCGTATTCTGAGAACACGATCTGTCGTGCATAGGCCACAGTAGAAAACAACCGTCCCAGTGGATCAGCGGGCAGTTTCCCCGTAAAGTATAACCAGTCGACCGCCTTGTTTACAGCAAATTCGGCAGATGCGCCCGCAAAAATGAAAAGGATTGTATCCGCCTTTCCCCAAATTTCACGGACGATTGAGCCCTTATTTACGAAATCTGCCATGTATGTGAAGATTTAAAGTTTATTTCGGAGAAATAGTAATTAAAAAGTACTTTGTATTACAAAGTAAATAAAGAATAATTACTTTGCAAAATGTGGCTGGGGCAAATGGACTATTTGTTTTTCTAGAAATATAATTTGATTTTACCCAAGGTACTTTCGAATTTAAACTATTCGGGTGAGCCTCCGGTTGGATGGTGGTAATTTACTTCGCTATATGGGATCTGACAATTCTATTCTCCAACACCAAAGAAAGAAAACTGCGAGTAAATATCTTTCCTTGATTCAGCATATATAAGTTTCAATCAATCCTTACAGGAGATTTCGGGAGCCGGGCATTTGTTAGTAGTGTTTACTACGGTTACAACCTTGAAGGTTGGGTTGATTACCATCTTTCGGTTTTGTTGCCAGGATTTGGCGAGGACTTTAACGTAACTATAGTGGGGAATGGAATTCTGAGTATACATGTATATTACGTTTTGAGCCGAGCTGCCTCGTCAAATCAGTGGTTTTTATAGCCTATACCCGTAGCGGGTGCGTATGTAAAAGGTACAAGTTGTTCAACCTGATCCTAACCCACGCATGCGTCTCTTCCTGATTTTTGTTTTCTATACCATCTTTGGCGTTATTAACGGATATGCTCAAACAGAGGTGCCAGAGAGTGGTAAGCCATTAAAAGTCTTCCCCAAAACCTTGGCCGGTCCCTTTCCGCATCCGTCCGTGAATGGATTTGTGATGGGCATGGCGCGGATCAGCGATGATGATGTGCCTGATCTGATGATGTTTACTGATCGGTACAATCCGGGAACATTTTATTATGAATTTGAAAGGTATAGTAAAGACGGCGTGCCGGTTTTCTCCGAAAAGAAAAAAATAGAAATCCCTTTTGAAAAGGAAACACAGGCCAAATCAGTGATTCTGGAAAATGATAAAAGAGAGGTTTTCGGATATTGGGCGTTTGGTAGTGAGTTAAAATACGGGCAGTTGGATAAGAAAAGCAGGACGTTTTCCCAGCCCAAAACGCTCCAGGTAAAAGGGTTGCCAGGCGGAATCTCACATTTTGGCGTGTTGCAGATTGCCCCGTCCAGGTATCTTTTTCTGTTTACGGTGTCGGATACGATCCGCTCGGACAAGTACCCACCCACCCCAACCGATCCTAAACATCGCCACGATTACGAATCCTATGGACGGGAAGGCTTCTGGCAGCAGCAATTGCCAAAATCAGGGATTTATGGTGCATTTGTAAACAGCCTGAACCAGACGGAGATAAGGGTGAAATCCCTCACCACACTCACACAAACTTATTATTCTCTGGAAGCATTCACCTTGTACAGCCTGAATGGCGCGCAGTATGTAGTGGCTGGCACTACGCTTGGCAACATTCATGCTTACAAAATTGATGACCAGCATGAAACCTTGTCGGAAGCAGGGTATGTTACCAATAGCCAGGGGCAGACGCTTCGGAATCCAGCCATACATGGTTACCTGACCTATTTCAACGGCCCCGGCAACAAGGGATTAATTGTGTCGAGTGAAGGAGGGATATATTTTTACAAATCCACCGGCAAACAGAACAAAAACGGGTCGCTGGTTCTGGACAGGCCGCAGCATCTGCTCCAGAGCAATGCCGATTTGTATGGAAGTTCGCTCGTGGTTCCCAACCTGACCGACTGGGATGGTGATGGCGACCTGGATCTGGTGTCGGGCAACTCTTTGGGGAATATTCAGTTTATGGAAAATATCGGTACCACGGCCAATCCAAAATTTACCGTACCAGTGAATATCAAGGCAGGCGGTTACGAAATTTATATCCAGCCAGGTTACAATCAGGACATACAGGGGCCGGTGGAAACCCGTTGGGGCTATGCTTCTCCTGCGGTACACGACTGGAACGGCGACGGCTTGCCGGATATCCTCACGGGCGACAGTCGTGGCAAATTCAACATTTACCTCAACAAGGGGACCAAACAAAAACCGCTGCTTGAACCTGAGCACCCGCTTTACCTGGATGGCCTGGATGTACACGGAACCTGGCGTGTGCGGCCAGGGGTAGGGGAGCTGGGGGGTAAAAATGCCTACATCATTCTGGACACGGATGATGAATTTCACCTGTACTGGCAACTCGATGATTATAATCTGAAAGATGGGGGTAAGCTGATGATCGGCGACAGTATGCCGATCAGGGCTAATTTTAAATTGGGAGGTGAAACTGGCCGCTCCAAAATCACAATTGTAGACTGGGACCAGGACGGTATCAAGGATCTGCTGGTGGGGACTCCGCGCTATTCGACCATCCCCGAGCCTAAAAAAGGGATGCCCTACCGACTTAAAAATAATGGAGCTGCAGTCCTGTTTCTTCGCAATGCAGGAACGGAACAAAAGCCTGTGTACGAATATCCGGTTGCCCTGAAATTCAAGGGAAAACGTATCAATCTCGGTCAGCACGAAATTGGTGTAGCGGCGGCAAAGATCGGTCCGGGCAATACGCTGAACCTGATCGTAGGAGAGGAGACCGGACGGTTTTATTTTTACAAAAGGGAGGATCTGAGCTGGGAAAAGGGGGAAGAGTAAACAACAATTTGTCTCTGAGCAAACCCCGCCGCACCATCGGCATGGGTCGAACTGCAGGGGATGGGTGCAGATGGAATTTACCGGTGCCCGCGCTGATCGGGATGTGAAACGCAGGTGCATGAGGACGTGTGAGAGCAAAGTTGAATCGAATTTCCAAAAATTACATTTTATTAATTTTTCCAATCCCTGCCAATTTTTTCAAGGATCATTGGTAAATCAGAACCGGTTTCTTCTTATCAAGGTATCGTTTCCCTTTTAGACAAATGTGCCAATGAAACGCCGAAATTTTATTCAAACTGCAGTCACTTCGGGTATGGCTGTTGCTAGCCAGTCCCAAACGGCAATGTCTCCGGAAAATAAAAGCCGGTTTTCACTGGATCAGAATAAGGTCAGGATTTACTCCCCCGATTTCACCACAACGTCCAAAGTCCTGATGGTTTCGGACACACACCTCTGGATGGACGACAAGCGTGGAGCACCTTACACCCAATACAGCGGGCGCATGGCGAAGGCCTACAACCAGACAACACACTTTCAGACCGGGCACCCCACCAACCCCAATGAGTCTTTCGAAAAAATGATCGCAATAGGGAAAGCCTCCAAAGTGGACCTGCTCGCATTGCCTGGGGATCTGTTCAGCTTTCCATCCGAAGCGGCCATCGAATGGGTAACCGGCCAGCTGACTGATTCACAACTGCCTTTTCAATACGCAGCAGGTAACCACGACTGGCATTACGAAGGAATGGAAGGCAGCTTGGTCGATCTGAGGAAACAGTGG
This sequence comes from Dyadobacter sp. 32, assembly GCF_902506755.1. Taxonomy (GTDB): domain Bacteria; phylum Bacteroidota; class Bacteroidia; order Cytophagales; family Spirosomataceae; genus Dyadobacter. The sequence goes on from NZ_LR735258.1 coordinate 6,962,937, forward strand.
ACTGAAAACCGTTTGAAGCCATTGTACCAGGGAGGTCATCCGTTAATGACTGTAAAGGAAATCAACGGGATCCGCTTTGTGACGCTGGACAATTCTATTTACGAGATCCTGCCCGAGCAGCTTTCGTTTTTCAGAGAGCAGGTAAAAACGGCAAAACCGCTGGTGCTTTTCGTACACATTCCGCTCTATGCGCCGGGCCGTTCCATGGGTTTTGGATGCGGTAACCCGAAGTGGGGCTGGGAGACCGACCGTAATTTTGACCTCGAACGCCGCCCGAGATGGCCCAAAACCGGACACACGACTACCACCATGGATTTTCACAAGGAAGTTTTCGCCGCCAAAAATCTGCTCGGCATCTTCGCCGGACACACCCACAAACAATCCCTGGACGTCGTGAACGACATCCCCCAATTCGTCACCGCCGCCAATGCGATGGGCGGGTTTTTGGAGATTGAGTTTTTGAGGGAGGGGTGAGGGGTTGTTAGATGTTTAAAGGAAACAAAAGCCCATGCGGCCAGAATATCAGCCCGTGACAATTCCGGGGAAATCTGTAAGGATTTTATCATAAGTCATATCCTTCCACAGCCATCCTAAAATGTCCCAAAAGGTAATTCTGGTGCCGGTAATGCATGGTTTCCCAAACCGTATTTCCGGATTCAAGCTGATTCGTTCCTGCCAGTTTTGCCTCGCTTGAATAGTCATTTCTCAAATATACAAATTTTCAAAAGTATCGGTTTTCACCGCGATTGCCATTCGCCGGTGCGATGATCGTTCGAAGTGTGTTTCACCCAGAGGGGGATAATGCCAGTCAGTGTTTCCTGAATAGATAATTCCTGCCAATTTTTCCTAAAAGAGTCCCCAAAAGAATGGCCATCGGCTTACTCTGCTCTGCAATTCCCTTATAACACGGTTCAAGTTTTCAATAATACGCATTCAGAATAATATTTTGAGAAGAATTAGCCGTTCAGTTGCTTTTGCTGGTACCTAGTATTACAGGAAGTTAACTCACGTAATTTATTGAACTCTCAAATGAATTTTTACAAAGGCTCCGGCGGGTTTCTGACAAAAAACAAAAAGGCAACCCGGTCAATCCCGAGAAAATTATTAATCGTTGTAACATGCGTTTTATGTTTCGGTTCTGGCGTGCAGATGGACAACCAGGCTACACCTGGCCTGATCGTGCCGGAGGGATTCACCATTGAGCCTGCGGTGGCATCCAGCCTGTTATCTTATCCCATGTTTGCCAGTTTTGATGATCGAGGACGTTTGTTTGTCGTGGAATCTACCGGGCCCAACACCATGGGCACGGAACAAATGCTCAAAAATCCAACCTACCATATCCGGCTTCTGGAAGATACAAACGATGATGGGAATTTTGATAAAAGCAGCATTTACGCAGCACCTATTCCATTTCCAAAGGGCGCTCAGTTTTTCCAGGGAAGTCTGTACGTAGCCGAATCTCCCAACCTCGTCAGATATACGGATAAGGATGGCGACGGTGTGTCCGACAACCGGGAGGTCATTCTTACAGGCTGGAACCTGCATGCCAATGGCGCTTCGCTGAGTGGCCCTTTTCTGGGCCCCGACGGATGGTTGTATCTGCCCGATGCCCGGCGAGGATTCCACATAACCACCAAGGAAGGGAAAGTATTAGAAGGCAAAGGAGCCAGAATTTGGCGTTGCAGGCCGGATGGCACGGGTCTGGAGGCTATGTCGGGCGGCGGATTTGATAATTCCATTGAAATGATATTCATGCCTGGGGGAGAGTCCATTGGCACCATGACGTATTTCCGCGACCCGCAAGATGGCGAAAGAGATGCCCTGATGCATTGGGTAGAAGGTGGTACCTATCCCAAACCCAATTCGGTTATCGCGGAAGATGGCCTGAAGCTAACCGGTGATCTCATGCCGGTGATGACCAAAATGCCCCGTGTGGCGCCATCGGGGCTTATGAGGTACCGTAATACGGCCTTGGGTAAGGATTTTAAAGGGAATTTATTTCACGCAGAATTTAATACGGGGCGGGTAATCAGGCATCGTATATCCAGCGTTGGAGCGACTTACAAAACCGAAGATGAAGTTTTTATGAAATCGTCGGGCATCGATTCGCATCCCACGGATGTGCTTGAAGATGCTGATGGCAGCCTGCTGGTGGTTGTAACCGGAGGATGGTTTGTTGAAGGTTGTCCACTGTCACGGGTGGCTAAGCCCGAAGTGGCCGGCGGAATCTACCGCATTCGTAAGAAGGGTTCAGTGAGGGGTAAAAATTCCTGGGGAAATAATGTGGATTTTGCTAAGATGACAGCTTCAAAAGTTGCGGCCTATACTGCTGATCCACGCGCATTGGTAAGGGACAGAGCCATTGAGTCTCTTGTATCCAAGGGCAATGAAGCCATTGTTCCACTCAATAAAATGCAGTCTGTATTGAAGGATGAAGAAATGCGGGCGGCAGCCTTGTTTGGACTTTCCAGGATCAACAACAAGGCTGCTCAGGATGGTGTTCGTGCTGCTTTAAATGATAAGAGCGTGCTGGTACGCACGGCCGCTGCAAGGGCGCTGGGACTTTCTCTGGATCAGAAATCGGTGGAAAAGCTCATGAAAATGGTGCAGACAGACTCCGCAGCCGTGCGTCGCCAGGCGGCCACTGCTTTGGGTCAAATTGGACAGGAAAGGGCTGTGCCTGCCTTGCTGAAAGCATCGGGTAGCACTTCGGACCGGTTTGTAACACACGCTATCATTTATGCGCTGATCACGCTTGGGAACGCAGAGCCCCTCATTGAGGCCCTGAATGATAAGAACTGGCAGGTAACAAATGCCGCGGTGATTGCACTGGACCAAATGGATGGATCCAAACTTAAGAAGGAACATCTGGCTGGCATACTCGATAGCGACAATCCACAGTTGAGAACCACGGGGATATGGCTGGCTTCTCATCATCCGGATTGGACGGATATTGTTATTCATTTCCTGCAAAAGAATTTAAAGGACGATAGCTCCGTCGAGGATACGAAATTGGCGAAAGAGCTCATGCTTACTTTTGATAAGGATGTTGCCCTTCAGGGTTTTGTTACCAATCAACTGGCAGATACGCGGACATCGACACAGCGAAAATTGCTTTTGCTGGATGTAATCGGTAAGTCATCCCTGAAAAAGATCCCTGCCCCCTGGGTTGAACAAATCGGTCATCTGCTGACAGACCGCGATGCGGTAATTCAATCCGAAGTGCTCAATCTGATCGGATCCAGAAGAATAACGGCACTGAATGAAAAGCTGAACAAAATTGTGGCCAATGCCGCATCACCGACTGACTTTCGGTTAAAAGCCCTGAATGCCCGTTTGATGGCATCGTCCGCACTGTCACCATCAGAATTTGAGCTGCTGCTTCAATTTCTGGAGCCGGAGAATAGTTCACCAGTCAGGCAGCAGGCCGTGCGGCTGCTCAACAGGTCTGAGTTGAGTGACGACCAGCTATTCAAAATCGCCGATCAGCAAATCGAAAAGGTAGAAATGTTCCTGTTACCTGGGTTGACCGAGGTTTTTGAGGGCAATAAAAGTGAAAAGGTAGGGAAGCGACTCATCGGCGCCCTGCTGACCAAACCGGAACGTTTGAATAATATTTCGGAACAGAACCTGGCACAATTACTCAAAGATTTTCCATCGACTGTTCAGGAAATGGCGGTTCCGTTAAAGGAAATGCTCCGAAAACAACATGCCGATCGGCTTGCGCATTTGCAGAAAATGGAGCAACAATTAAAAGGGGGTGATGTAGGCGAAGGCCGGAAACTATTCTATGGCAAAGCCACCTGCTACCTTTGTCACTCGGTAGGATCGGAAGGAGGCCGGTTTGGCCCTGATCTCACCAATATCGGAGAAATACGTTCTGTTCATGACATTCTGGAAGCGGTGGTATATCCCAGTGCAAGTTTTGCCCGGGAGTATGAGACCTCCAGGATCATTACCAAAACGGGTTCTTACACAGGTGTGATTAAGGAGCAGTTGCCGGATGCAGTGGTAATCGAAGTGGGTCCTGTTCCGGGAATACGTATACCCACCTCAGAAATAACATCCATAGAGCCCCAAAGCCTGTCCCTGATGCCACCCGGGTTGGATCAGCAACTGGCCCCATCGGAAATGGCTGATCTCACGGCTTTTCTCCAGGCGCTTCCTTACAGGCTGGATCGCATGATTGAAGCAAGGGAGAAAAAATAACAGGTAAGGTACAGTTTTTCTTATTCTAAAAGTCTGTGAAGGAGCACGACTTGTTTGTGCTCTTTCACAGACTTTTTTGGAGTTCATCAAAACCCTGTTGTTCAAAACATTATCGTAGTTAAACTTAAGCACTTTTGGAGTACTTTCTTCATGAAAGTATGATTCCAGAAGTGCATTTTTATTTGAAAGATTATTGATTAGAGGTATCTAAATAAAATATAGGTCACATATAATAAGCAATCCGATACCGCCGTTTTGGCTATGTAACCTACATTAGCCCTAACAGCCACAACGTGCGACTCTTCTACAACTTGTACAGGTCAAAACCATTTTTGATCCTTCTATTTAGCACTTCTTTTTTGTGTCATAACAATGTTCATGGCCAATATTTCCGCGTCGATTCGCTACGGATTCCGGGATCCGCTGTAGCATTTTTGACCTAATCACATTTCGTTGACAGCCCTTCTGCATAGAAGACCAATGGCTGAAGGGATTTAACCATAACTTACCCTAATCCAACAAACCATGCGCAATCCCAGTACTCCCAAACACCCAACTAAAATCGTTGCAGGCGTCATAAGCAGCATTTTATTTCTGCATGGCAATGTGTCTGCACAAACCGTTGCAAGTGGCTTTCCCAGGCCTGCACTCTACTTTCTCACATTAGCTCCCGATGCCCGAAGTGCTGGCATGGGCGACGCAGGTGTGGCGGTGTCTCCGGATGCCAACGCGACCTACTGGAATGCAGCCAAGCTTGCCTTTGCGGATCGGGATTTTGGTGCAAGTGTGTCGTACGCACCGTGGTTAAGAAATTTAACGGACGATATGTGGCTCGGTTATGCAAGTGTGTATAAAAGAATTGGAAAGGGACAGGCCATTGCCATATCTGCGAACCACTACCACGGTGGGGTTAATCCTTTATTTACAGCTTCGGGTATCTCGTTAGGTAATTTCAGGTCCTCAGAATCGGCCATTGCAGGTACTTACGCTACGCAACTGGGCAGGGATTTTTCCATGGGTTTAACATTGAAATACATTACCTCAAATGTGGCCAATGGAGCCGTTATCAATGCGGTGACATTGAAGCCCGGACAATCCATAGCCGGCGACATTTCGGTTTATTACAAAAAAGAACTTATCAATTCGCGTGATGGCAAAAACTTGAGTGTAGCGTTTGGGGCCGTGATTTCCAATATGGGCGGGGCAATGAGCTATGGAATGGGTACAGACCAAACTTACCTGCCAACAACCTTTAAATTAGGTGCCGGCCTGTCCTTCACACCAGTTGCAAAACATCAGTTTAATTTTATTCTGGATGCAAGCAAACTGGCTTTGCCTACGCCTGTCAATGGCGTGATTCCCAGTAATCAGCCGGTGATTAACGCGGTGTTTAAATCTTTTAATGATGCTCCTGGTGGTTTTAAGGAGGAAATGCAGGAAGTGGTCTGGTCGGGAGGAGTGGAGTACAAGTATAACTATATCTTTGCGGTACGCGGAGGATATTTTGGCGAACATCGCAACAAAGGGAATCGTAAATACTTTACGGCCGGCGCAGGTCTACGCTTTTTGAAGAACTATGATGTTGATTTTGCCTACATGTTTCCGGTGAAAGAGCACAGTCCATTTGCCAATACTTTCCGGGTTTCGGTATCCGCGAATCTCAACACACGAGCTCGTTATAAGGATTAGACAAGTGTTTTTTCGCCACGAAGATGGGAAGGGGCAAAGTAGAAAGCTTTTCAGCTTTGTATCCAGGTGTCTTCGTGGCGAGCTATTTTAGTGAATGTCGAGACTTTTCAGTGCTTTCTGTATCTTTTCAGTAGCTACCGCATCTTTTTTACCGCCTTTTTTGAGTGGGACATATTCCGCATTCCATCCTACGCTGCTATTGATCGAAAGAATAATCCCGAACGTGTTTTCATCATTGATCAGATAGGCAGCGTCCTTGTCGGCTTCGATATTGGGGTAACGTTCCTTATAGAAAGTAACCGATTCGTCGACGACCGCATTGGTGCTGGTAAATATGACCACGGAGGAGATCAGCTTACCCGCTTCAAAAATGTAAATTACATATTGCAAACTGGCATTATCTGGCTCATAGACAAGCCAGTCAGCCGTAGTCAGGGATGCCGAAAGCTTACGTTTTTCCTTTGACTTCACCGTAGCCATATCCGCGCCCCATTGAACGACGGGTTCGGTCAAAAATTTGGTGTAAGGCACAATGGTAATTGTGCTTTCCACATTTCCCATCGTGGTGGAGGTGCCGGTGATTTTGGTTTCCCCTATCTTTCGTCCTTTGAAATTCCCGTTACCGTCCACCGTCCCAACTTTTTCATCGCTCGACTTCCAGGTGAATGTGGATGCAGTAACTGGCTCAGCTCCTTTTGACAAAACAAACTGGTGCGTTTTGTCATATTTAAGCTCTACGGTTCGTGAGTCGATACTTACTTCGGGTTCAGGGTCTTTTTTGGAACAGGATACCAGTGCCATCATTGCAGTGGCAAATAAAATGAGCTTTTTCATAAGTTCTCTCGGATGGGATGAATAATATACAATAGTATCAATTCAACAGGTTAAAAACCAACCGGTTAATAAATGGCCGGCGCCACCTAACAAGTGGATCCGCGCAGGCGCCGTTTTACGAAGGGAGGAAGTCAAACGAAAGCCGGCATAACGGAACTCTTTTGACTGACCGGTCTTGCATGAGGTTCCGTTTTAGGTACAGGAATGCCGGCCGGCACTTTCCGGTCGGGAACATCCATCGTGCCTTATTCAGCCTCCATCCTTTTTATTGAACCCTTTATCATATTTTCTTTTCAGGGGAATTCTTTCTGTGACATTTTTGCAGCGTTAAAAAACAATCTTACATGAAAACATTTCTGCTGTCGCTGCTATTCATCACCGCAAGTCTTTCTTCACACGTTTTTGCGCAGTTTCCCACCGGTGGTGCGGCTACCCCAAAAGCACTTCCCGGAACTGCCGGAGATCAGACCCCCAAAGGGTCGGCCAAAATCACAGGTTCTATTATTGATTCTACGGGTGGCAAGCCTGTTGAGTTTGCAAGTGTCGCGCTTTATGACAAAAACACAGGCAAGGCGATGGACGGTACCATTGTCGATGAAAAGGGCAGGTTTGTGCTCAGCAAGCTGGTGGCTGGAAATTTCAAAATTCTTATATCATTTATTGGATATCAGAATAAAACGATTGACAACATCACACTTGCCAACAAACAGGAACTTGACCTGGGCAACATAAAACTGGTTTCCAATGTAAAAACCCTGGATGAAGTGACGGTAACAGGCCAGGCCGCGCTCATAGAAGAAAAGGTAGACAGGATGGTTTACAATGCAGAAAAGGACATCGCTGCCAAAGGAGGGGACGCAACGGATATCCTGCGAAAAGTGCCGTTGCTGACGGTCGATCTGGATGGTAATGTTTCCCTGCGCGGTAGCCAGAACATTCGGGTTTTGATCAATAACAAGCCTAGTACCATCATTGCCAGCAGCGTCGCTGATGCGCTGAAGCAAATACCTGCCGATCAGATCAAGACTGTGGAAGTGATCACCAGCCCTTCTGCTAAATACGATGCGGAAGGCTCCGGGGGGATCATCAATATCATCACAAAAAAGAATAGTCTGCAAGGATTGAACCTGAACGTGGATACCGGTGTAGGAAACCGGGGCTCCATGCTTTCCCTCAATGGCGGTTACCGAAAGGGAAAAGCCGGCATGACGATTGGAGGGTTCGGTCGCGGAATTTACAATACCAAAACCAGTACCACCCTCGATCAGCGTAGTACCGTGAATGACGTATCCACAGTTACCCTGCAGAGCGGAACGGGCAGTAGCAGGGGCCTTTTTGGGAATTATAATCTGGGGTTTGACTACGATCTGGCAAAAAATCAGAGTCTTACCGCTGGTGTACGGTACGGGGTCCGGAATTTCATTACACAACAAGACCTGATTACCAGGTTTTATAACAACGGTGTGCCGGGGGTAAACTCAGGCCGAAATGTGGAGTCAAAAAACCTTTCGGGTACACTGGATGCCAATCTGGATTATCTCCACACGTTCAAGCCACAGCAGGAGTGGAGTATTTCGACGTTATACAGCCGTAATGATCTGACCAATAATTTTGACGCTGATATTCTTAACGCCAACGGAAATGTCTCCAACCGGCAACGTAACGTGAATAAGAATATCAATCAGGAATTTACATTACAAACGGATTATCAGACGCCCATTAAGAAGAACCAGATGCTGGAATTTGGAGGGAAAGGTATTTTTCGTCAGGTAAACAGTGATTTTAGTTACTTCTTGGCCGAATCTGCGGGGAATTATGTCCCTGAGGTAGGCAAGCCGGCGGGTGAATTGCTTTATCACCAGAATATTGCTGCAGCTTACAGTTCTTACACCTACACCACCAAAAAACGTTACACTCTGAAGGGTGGATTGCGTTACGAACATACTTTTATAGATGCGAGTGACAAGAATGGTAGATTGGGCATTGGGAACTATGGTGTGCTTGTGCCGAGTGTAAATGCGTCAAAAACGATCAAGGGAACCACGCTTAAGTTGGGCTACAACAGAAGAATTCAACGGCCTGGATTAGCTCAGCTGAATCCTAACTTCAACACGGCGAACCCACAAAACATCACCATCGGTAATCCGGAACTGCGCCCGGAACTGACCAATAACTTTGAGCTTGGCGTGAGCAAGAATATTAAAAAGACATTTGTGAATGCCACTTTCTTTGGACGATTTACCAACAATGCCATAACCCAGGTAAGACAGCCATCGGATACCCTTGCGGGCTCAATTATTACCACTTTTCAGAACGTGGGGAAACAGGAAGCTTACGGGGTCAATTTATTTGCGAATGTGGCCGCTACTACCAAGATCAATGTGGGGCTATTTTCGAACATCTATTACACATCGCTTACCGGGAAGGCAACCGGGCAAAGTGGCCTGTCGGAAGATGTAACCAACACCGGCATGGTGGTGAGCGGGGGCGTATTTTCGCAGGCAACCTTTAAAAATGGCTGGGGTGCCCAGGCGTTCGGATTTTTGCAGGGAAATACAGTGCAGTTGCAGGGTAATCAGGGAGGTTTTGGCTTTTACACAGTGGGAGTGAAAAAGGAATTCAAAAACAAAAAAGGAAGCGTTGGACTGGCTGCTGAGAACTTCCTGAGCAAGCGATACACCATCCGTACCGAACTTGAATCGCTTAACTTTAACCAGGTGAATAATGTATATCTTTATAACCGGGGCGTAAGGATGACATTCACCTATAAGATTGGTAAAATGACAATGGATGCTCCGAAAAGGAAAGCCAAGTCTGTCAATAATGATGATGTGAAGAGTGAGGGGGGCGGACAGCAGCAATCGGGCGGGTCGGCTCCTGGCGGGGGCGCTCCGCGATAAACACAAGTGTTTCAATAATCTGATATAATCGCTAACTCTTTTTCAACCTGATTAATTTAACAAACTATGAGAACAAACAGATTTTTATTAACAATTGCGGCCGGGTTTATGACAATGGCTGCCTATGCCCAGACGGTGGATGAGATCGTTGACAAACACGTGGCTGCATTGGGTGGCATTGATAAAATTAAGGCCATTACCACGATTGTGGCGGATCGCTCGCTTGCTGTAAACGGCATGGACATTCCTACAAAAACAGTTCTGGTAGTTGGGAAATCGGTTCGGAATGAATCAACTGCCATGGGAAATACGATGTTACAGGTACTTGACGGAGACAAAGGATGGATGGTGCGCCCTGTTCAGTTCGGCGGTACCGGAGAACCGGAAGACTTGCCTGTTGATCAATTAAAACAGCTTGCGGGTTCCCTGGATCCCTTTGGAGGACTGGTGAATTACAAGGAAAAGGGAAGCGCCGTGGAGTTGGTCGGAAAGGAAAAGGTCGACAAAAAGGATGTATTCCATCTCAAACTGACATCCAAGGAGGGGCTGGTGGTGGATCAATTCGTTGATGCCAACACGTATCTGATCAACAAGACAAAAGTTGCAATAGCCGGACAAGAGGGGCAGATCGATTTCTCGGACTATAAGGAGGTGGAAGGTGTGAAAATGCCCTATACCATGGATATTGCCAATTCGCAGATGAGCATGTCGTTCATCACCAATAAACTTACGGTTAATTCCCAAGTTGACGAGGCGATTTTCAAACGTCCTGTAAAGTAGGAAATTAGATAAAGTAAAAAATGTTCCGGGAAATGCTATTTCAGGCATTTTCCGGAACATTTTTTGTACTCTTAGTGCCTTGGAAATTGACGATTTTAGTAGATAAAAACGTATACTTAAACGTTCGATGACAATCGCTTCTGGTATGATTATTGACCCATTGTTGTTAAGATTCAATAATTGTCAATTAAATATACATACTATGAAAAGCTTCAAATTGAATATCATCGCGATGGCACTCATTGGCTCTGCTGCAGTTGCCCAGACCAGCAGGCCAGCCGTTCCGTCCGCTACGCAACCGGCATCAAGGCCTACGTCAATCCCCGGTTCTACGCAGCCTGGCACGGTGCAAGGTGCGGTGGTGCCAGGGTCTACGATTCCGGGAGCCATTCAGACCTCACCAACTCCGGGAACCAGTACCTACCCGGCAACTCCCCCCGGAGTTACCTATCCCGCAACGCATTCCCAGCCCATACCGGTACCAGGTAATACGCCGTCTGCAACGCCGGGCTCCACTTTGGAACCAGCAATCGTACCCGGAAATCCCACTTATCCGTCGACAATAGTGCCGGGAAATACCAGTCAGCCTGCATCGGTACCCAATATGCCTGCACAATCGTCTACACCCGGGGCAACGGCTGAGCCAGCTGTGGTTCCGGGAAACCCTACATATCCATCGACGAATGTGCCCGGAACAGTGTCTCCGTCAAAATCGTCCGGAACCCCTGTGCCGAAAGCAATGAAAAAGGGAACAAAAACCACACTGCCCAACTAATCAGTTTCTGAAACAAGTGGTTAAAAATACAAACCGGGTTATCGTCATGATGGCCCGGTCATTTTTTGCTCCTCAAAACCCATTAAGGTACGGTTCAAAAAAAGGTTTACCAGTCGAATATTTTCAGCTGATAAACCTAAGGTTATATTTCAATGATTTATAGCAAGATGGCTCAGGCCAGCAGGCTGTTTCGGCCAATCGCTTGATTAACAGGACACACACCGGTGGTGCAACGTGTGATGAGTATACCGCCTACAAAAGTGAGGCCTTTACCCAGCATGGTATCTTTCTTTTGTATCCCGTAAAAAGACAGAACCGCACCGGCAATTAATGAAATAATGCGTTCGGTGCTGCCCACATTTTGTGCTTCTTTTAACTGCTCACCAGCGTCGTGTAATTTTTCAGAAACAATATCCACAGTAGATTCCATAAATTGTAAGTTATGATGGTCTTTAAAATTTGTTACCGGGAAATGTAAAAAACTATACCAAACTTGCCATGCTGCTAATTGAAAAGCAGTATCTGGTGATTAGTCAGGATAAACTTAAAGAATGAAGATAAGGTTTCAAGTTCCTCATGCCGGGGCATTTCTGACCCCTTATGTTGGGATTTAGGGATGGGAAAGTTTCAAAATACTGGGTTTGAGATTCGATAATCAATTTTTGCTTTTATATTACATGAGCTCTTTCAATCCAATTTTCTGGCTCAACAATGGTTCAATCACCAGCCTCTTTAATTAATTTTAAATTTGCTGCCTGTTTGTGTCAGGCACTTCTAATCCTGATGTCTTTACTTAGCTCTTGTTCCACTGCAAAAAAGCCCGTTACCAATCATTTGGGTGTCCGTTTGGACAGTCTTTTGGGTTCAGTCAAAGATTATAGTTGCGTACTTTTGGTAGCCGAAAAAGGCGAGACGGTGTATCATAAGGCCTTCGGATACAACAATTTCAACACAAAGGAGGCGATGAAGACTTCCTCCATATTTGAGATTGCCTCGGTATCAAAGCAATTTACAGCCATGACAATTATGATGATGTATGATGCCGGGAAACTGGATTTTGATGACCCCGTTAGTAAATATATTGCCGGATTGCCTTATCCGGGCGTCACGATCCGCCACTTGCTTAATCATACCTCCGGCCTGCCCGACTATCAGGAGGTCATGGATAAGCACTGGGATAAAACCCGCGTGGCTGGTAATACCGACAACATTGCCTATCTGATTCAATACCATCCGCCGGTTCTTTTTTCGCCCGGTGCGAAATATGAGTATAGCAACACGGGATATATGCTACTGGCCAGTATCACTGAAAAGGTTTCGGGACAGGACTTTGTGGAATTTTGTCGTCAGCGATTTTTTATCCCTTACAAAATGTCAAAAACAGACATTCGATCATTGGAAGAAAAGAAGAATCTGGCAGGACTGGCAGTGGGTCATATATATGTCAAGGAAAAGCAACGCTATACGCCTGCGGACTCCTTCCCGGCGTTCAACTATGCGATATGGCTTGGGAAAAGGGTTGGCCCGGGACGTGTAAGTGCTACAACCGGGGATTTGCTAAAATGGGATCGTGCGCTTTACAGCAACCAACTGGTGAAATCCCAAACGCTTCTGAAGGCCTTCACCCCTGCTACATTGAACGACGGGTCATTGTCGCAATATGGCTTTGGATGGCATCTGGAAACGAGTCCAAAGTGGGGGAAAGTAGTGCGGCACAGTGGCGATAATCCGGGTTACAAAACCCAGTATATCCGGTACATTGATGCGGATAAAACGGTGATTTTATTAAGTAATACGGATCATGCCAGTCAGGGCACCGTTGTGCAGACTTTGGAGAAAATAATGGAGGAATATTGAAAAATATTATTGAATCTGATTTTTTATCCGGCTTTTTTAGCCTGGCCCGGGGCCTGGAATTAATTTTATCGCACTGTAATATTCTATGCCAATTCTCCTACTAATTGCTGAAAACGCTAATTATATGAGATCAGTCGCCATTATCTTCGTAGTTTTTCTTTCCGCTTGTAACCGTGATTCATCGCCTGAGGGTCGCCTTCGGGTCAGAGCGGAGCAGCTTGAAGCCCGACTAGACAGCCTGGACAGCCAAAATAAGTCCTTGTTGGATAGTATGAGGGTTATCCGAGACGAGTTGCGCATGTTAAGAGGAAGGTAAATATTAGACCAGACTTACAGCATAAAGAATTCCAAACTATTGTGAAAAGTCGCCTGATTAGTCCTGTACTAAGGTTTCGTTGAACGCGTATAGAACAGATAAACCGGAACGCCTGAAATGATCAAAGCGAGGCCAATTGCTGCCTGAATCGGCTGATTGACCACGTTGACCACAACGAGTACCAGACAGAATAAGGAGAATATGACCGGCAAAATTATGGGCACACGATAGGGGCGTGGGGTCGCGGGCTCGCGTTTACGCAGGAGTACGACGCCAAATGCCGCCGATCCGTAAAAGATAAATGAGGCAAAGATCAGCAGGTCGGTGAGTGTATCGAAGCTCCCTGACCAAACCAGCACCACAGCCCACAAAGCCTGGATGAGGATAGCGTAGGAGGGAGTATCATGAAGTGGATGTATCTGCCCCACTTTCTTAAAAAACAATCCATCCCTGGCCATAGCAAAAGTGATTCTTGCGGACAAAAGGATGGTTCCATTCACGCAATTGAATGTTGTAAAAAGGATCAGTAGTGACAGTAAAATGGCTCCTGTGTTTCCGCTCAAAACACGTGCTATTTCCACAGCAGCGATCTGATTGGGAAGCAGGCTTTCGAGTTGTTGAATGGGAAGAACATACAGGTAAACGGCATTGACGATCAGGTAGAGTGTGATCACAATAGAGGTTCCCACGCCCAGGGCAATAGGGATATTCCGTTTAGGATCTTTTACTTCCTCTCCGATAAAACCAATATTGTTCCATCCTTCGTAACCCCAAAAGGCACTCAGCGAGGCGGCAAACATAGCGGAAAACAGCGGCCAGCCGATTGGAGCTGCGGGCGTTGGTGCTGTGAAATGGTCGATATTTCCTTTGCCCGAACTTAATGCAAGGACGACGAATGTAAGTATGGCTAAAACAATGGTTGCAATTAAATAGCGGCTAAGTTTTTCACCCATTGAAATTCCCCGATGATTAACATAACTCAGACCGATAATGAGTAAGCTGGCAAGTACCTGCACGCTGTATTTCTCCCCAAAAAATCGACTTGCTCCCGGAAGCAGTTCATGAAAGGAATCGGCAAAGATATACGCCAGCGCGGCAATCGTGGCCGACTTCATTACAGCGAGGTTGGCCCAGGCGTATAAAAAGGAAAAGAAACGGCCGTAGATTCTTTTGAAATAAACATACTCCCCACCCGAGCCCGGCATCATGGAGGTGAGTTCGGCAGTACTGAGTGCGCCCATCAGGCTTAGCGCCCCGGCCAGCGTCCAGCATATCAGGACCAGCAGTGGCGAGTGAAGCTGTGCCGACATGGGGGCAACCTTTTTGAAAATTCCCGAACCGATGATTGCGGTAATTACCAAAAATATTGCCGATGTTCGGGTGACGGTACGTTTCAGCGAGGGATCGTTCATTAAAAGCCTGGTTGAGCGTTGATACTCAGGAAGCCATCCTCCAGTACAAAGCCACTTTCGCTAATATTTTCGATCAGGTCGAGGCTTCCGTCCAAATCCAGATATTTCGTGTGCGGACATGCAAAGGCGGCATGTAACGCTGCGGTGATGCTGAGGCTGCTCTCGTCGTTGCATCCCCAAAACAGCTCAATTCCGGCCTGACGGGCAATGTTGGCAATTTCAAAAGCAGCCGTTATTCCACCGCATTTCATTAGTTTAATATTGAAAATGCCGAACGTTTTTTGTTGAGCGATGGTCATAGCGGATTTGGCATCTTTTAACGATTCATCGGCTGCAAGTGCCATCCGAGTCTGCTCCGGGAAACCGAGGAGGGCGCTGTCCAGCTCAGGTTGGAAAGGCTGCTCAATCAGTTCAAGATTGGTTTCTTCAGTTTGGCTTAGAAAATAATACAGGTCCTGGGGCTTGTAGCCCTCATTGGCGTCAACCCGAACAGTGAAGTGATTGCCGAATCGTTCAAAAAGTTTGATAACCCGTTCCGCGTCTTCCGATGCATCCAGTCCCGTTTTGACCTTTAATACTTTGAATCCCTGTTGCTTATATTCAAGTGCTTCCTTTATCGTTTCTTCCACGTTTTTTATTCCAATGGTCACCGAAGTCAGCATTTTGGAGTGATGCCTTCCATAAAAATCAACAACTGGTAGTCCGATCCACTTGCCAAATGCATCGTGCAGCGCGATATCAATGGCAGCCATGGTTCCGGGAAATTTCGGAAAGGTGGTTCTGTAATGATTTATCAGCGAAAGGAATTGACGAATATCTTTTCCGACAAGCTGCTGAACCAAATCGGATTGAAGATTTTGTAACGTTTGAGTCGGGGTTTCGCCCACCACATCCACATCGGTATTCGCTGCGCCTTTTCCCGAAATTCCGTTTGAAAGTTCTATTTCAAAGAAAATGATCTCCGCGGTAGCGATCGTCTCACGGGCGATGGTGTAGGGTTTCGTCAATAAAAGCGACTCTGAATAAGCCCGGACTGTTTTGATGTTCATTGGAAATGATGTATTGGCTGGCGGTTACGGCTCTGATTATCTGACTGTTTTGCGTGTTGCACGACCTGAAACTTATTTAGATCAAGGCCCTGATGGCAGGTACAATCTTGTCGCACCCTTCCTGTAAGGGAAGTAAAACGGGTATTTTTAAAGTGGACTCATGGAATTTTTGAAAATTCAAGGCGTCCTCAGGTGAGCAGTCTTCGGTATTGAGTGCCAGGGCCATCACTTCCGCTCCATACATAGAGATAAGCTCGATTTCGGATTCCAGGGAAGGGATTTTGCCGAAGTGCGCTTCCTTGTCGAAGAAGGTTCTTGTGGGCGCGTGTACCAGGATAACGTTTTTAGCCTGTCCCGACAGTATAAACTCCGCTCCGCAGGGGCCGCTTGGGTTACGTAAGGCCGACTGTCCTTCCAGAAATACCACGTCAGCCTTCGTTTCTTTCACACAGCTTAAAATGGCATGTTCGACTTCACCGGACACAAAATCATTCAGGGTTGAGTCGAAAATGAAGCCATATTTTCCGCCCTGGAGCCAGCCCGTTTGACCCGTGTAAATCATTTGTGCCTCAATGCCCTGCTTTTTACACGCCTGAATGAGAAGCCTGGTGGTGGTTCGCTTTCCCAGAGCACAGTCGGTGCCCATCACGGCGATTACTGGCGTCGTCAGATTCAATATCTCCCCGGTCCAGAAATGAAGGTCTTTCGGACTTTTAGGTTTTCGGATGTCCAGCAGTTGTACACCGTTTTGCTGCGCCAGTAACTGTATATCGGCATGTTCCGAAAGGTAGTCGTGCAAGCCATTGACTATTGAAAGCTTATGTACTATGGCCGTGCGTACCATTTCCAGCATAAATCCAGGAAACATACCGCCAGTTGTGGCTACGCCAATGATGCAATGGGTAGGGTTGGTGGTCAATGCTTCTGCTATGTCTGCAAAAATGGGAATGCCTCTGTTTTTGCCATCCAACACCTCTCCGGCATCCTTGCCAGCCTGTTTATGGTCCACGATGCCAGTGATTTCGAATCGCTCGCTTTCGCGGATGAGTCCATGGGCAGTTTTTGCGTCAACCGTATCCAGCATGCCTGCTGTAAGGATTATTGCTTTTTGCATATTTTGTGAAATGTGAAATGTGAGATGTGAAATGTGAAATGTGACCGGGCCGCCGGGCGGATGTGACCGGGTCGCCGGGCGGATGAGAATTTAGGACCAGGATAATAAATGTTCGCCTGTTTTTTTGCAGCGCTAACGCGAGGCACTGTCTTACTTCACTGCGTCATAGATCATTTTTGAAACATCGGACAACAATTCCAGCGTTTCTTTTTCATCTTCCCAATCTCTGGACAGAATTACGATCGAATAATGTCTCCCATTTGGAAGATACACAATCCCTGAATCATGCCGCACTTTGCCAAACGCGCCGGTCTTGTGTGCGACTTTCACGTCGGCCGGAAGTTTGGCTGGAATCACCGTGCCAAACTTTTGGTCCAATAATATTTCGATCATCGCCTTGCTAGCCTTTTGATTGACAATCTCACCCTGCGCCATTTTTGCGAAGATCAGCATCAGGTCGTAGGCTGTCGTGGTGTTGTTGAGTCCTTTTTCAAATGCTTTGGTATCTTCAACGCCGCGCAACACCTTCATATCCTTTGCCCCCAGTTCACGCATACTTTGTGTCACATTCCCGGCACCGACAAGATCTATCAGCATGTTCGTGGCAAAGTTGCTGCTCACCGTGATCATTTCGTAAACCAAATCACGTATGACCATTTTTTTGCCTATCCTTTTGTAAAGAACAAGCTCGCTGTCGACCAGTGAGTCGAGGCGGAAAAGACTGCCGTCAACGATACTTTTGAACTCATTTTTGAGTGTAACGGAGTCGGTCAATGAAAATTTACCCGCATTGGCCTGTTTGAAAACCTCGATCATGACCGGGGTTTTCATCGTACTGGCAGCATGAAAAAATTCACGCTCATTGATGAAAACCGTTTTACCGGACGACGACTCCGAGAATGCTACTGCGTAGTAGCCTTTGTGTTTAGTTAATTCTGCGGAAATTTTTTGGGTCAGTGTTGTTGCAGTTTGTGATATTGCGACATTGGTAAGAAGGGCAAAAAATAAGAATAAACTAATTCTGTTGCGCATAGGAGTGGGGTATGGGTCTTTTCATCAACTTTTGAAATCACCATGTAAAATAAGCATAGGCAATGAAATTACGGTTAATCAGTCCCCTTTTCTTTTCGCTTTTTCCCAAACCGAGCTCTGGCTCCCTTTCAGGTACCGGTTAATTCCGGCTATTACAGCATAATTCATAACACAGAAATAGTAAGGCACGAAAAGCGCCTTGATTTTGATTTTTCGTTTTTCGAGGACCCAGCCGAAGAATGCTAACAGATAAAAAGTCACCTGTGCCACCAGAATGAGCAGGTAAATCCAGCCGCCGGTTCCGGTTGCTACAATGAGAATATTAAGTATTAAAGCCAATATCAAAAGGAATGGCGTGATCGTCCAGCGCAGTACGCGGTGGCTGATGTACTGGAAGGATAAGACCGGGAAATGAATGGGATTGAACAGCTTTTTTAGCCGCAAAATGGATTGAATTCCCCCGGCAGCAATCCGTACTTTTCGTTTTAATTCTTCATGAATGTTGTCGGAAGATGCCTCGGAGGCGTAGGCTGCCGGCTCGTATACAATGCGGTAACCCTGTTGCGCAATGAGCATGGATATCATAAAATCGTCGAGGATGGTGTCTTTTTCAACAGGCTTATAAAGTGACCTCCGTACGCTGAACAGTTCACCGGCCGCACCTACCACCGAGTATAGTTCGGAATCCCATTTTTTTAGCGCAGATTCATATTTCCAGTAAAATCCTTCACCGGCGGTGGCGTCGGATAGTTCATCCTGCATCACCCGTTTTTCGCCCGAGACTGCCCCGATGGTCGGGTCGGCATAGTGCCGTGCAATCAAGAGCAATGCTTCTTTGTTGAGGAACGTGTTTGCATCCGTATACACCACTACCTCCGTGTCCACCTCATGCATTGCCCGGTGTATGGCCTGTATTTTCCCGCTACGGGCTGGTGTGTGCATGAGCCGGATACCTGGATAGGTGGCAATAATGTCCGGCGTCCGGTCTGACGATCCGTCTGTTATAAAAAGTAATTGCAACCTGTCGGCCGGGTAAGAAAGATCCAGCGTATTGGCTATTTTTTCTTTAATGATACTTTCTTCATTATACGCAGCAATGATCAGCGTCAGCGAGGGGAACTGCTGGTCATTGCCGGGTGTACTTCTTTTTCCCTTGAAAAGTCTTCTGGCTTTTACCAGCAAGTACAGCAGGATAGCATAACCGACAAACGTGTAGAACACGATAAACAAACTGATCCAGAATAGAAATAACATACATTAACGGTTGAGTGGAAAGCCAAGATGCTTGCTGTCTGCTTTGTTGGTAAAGTGCCACAAAATGGCACGGAAAAAGACCGGGATGAAATTATATTCTTTGTTTACAAGGTATTGCACGAGATTTCTTGGCGTAACCGCGAAGAGGAAGTAAAGCGAAAAGATGAAGAAAGTGCCCGACGAGGCATTTTTTCGGATAAAGAGTATCCTGTTTCTGTTCATAAAATACTCTTTCAACGCGCTTCTTTTTCCTACCGAAACGGACTCCTTATGATAAATCAGGGTGGAAAGATTGGTATGCACCTCATAGCCGGCTTTTCTGATCCGCTCACACCAGTCAAGCTCTTCGAAGTACAGAAAATAGTTTTCATCCATAACACCCGCCTTCTCCAAAGCCTCTCTGCTGATCATCATGGCCGCTCCGTGTGCGTAGCCCGTAGTACCACTGGATGAATCATATTGTCCCCGGTCTATTTCAAACTGACCGATGCATGCGTTTCGGCATGTGAAGTAATTCATTTGCGTGTAGCCGGCGTACTGCAACATTCCGGGCTGGTCGAAGTAATGAATTTTCGGAGACAATATTCCTATTTTTGGATTATTTTCCATCGTGTGTACCAGGTCGCCTATCAGGGTTCGGGTAACTTCGGTATCGTTATTTATCAAAAACAGATAATCTCCTGTCGCCTCCTGTATGCCGATGTTATTTCCTCCCGCAAACCCGGTATTGGCATCTGAACGAATAAAGGTGACATTGGGGTATCTGACCTGCCAGTCCGTCACTGGATTGTTTACGCTTCCATTGTCTACTACAATTACTTCTATTTCTTCGTAGGTATTTACTGTCTCCAATGATTTTAAAAGGTCCTCAGTAATCTTGGGCTGGTTGAAGTTTACAGTAATAATGGATACTAGTTTCATTTGTGAGGGTTGAGTGGATCGTACTGTAAATCGAAAATAAGAGAATTATTTTATTCATTAAGTAGAATTATTTCAAAATTAATAATAATAACCTAGCTTTAACCAAAATGTAAGTGAAGAGGAGAAATTGCCAGCCGGAGGGTTGATAATATTACATTTTTTCGCAAAAAATAACCAAACTGGTAAAACTAACAGTCATGCGCTCCCTGGAAACCAAACATGCGTTGAACGCCGGGATTAGTCTCTCCTATGAGAACAAGCCGGAAACCAGTCTGCTCAATCAAAAAGTGCTTGAACTGGTACAGGTTATTCAATTCACAAGTGTCGACAAAACGCAGGCACGGATATATCAGCAGCAGATAGCGGATGCTTTCAAAGATTCCGGGAGCTTTGCCAAGCAACTGGCTACATTCGAGGCATTGCCTGCGGATAATAGCCTTTCTAGGGAAGCGTTACTGGATGAGCTGGAAAAAATACTTTCGGAAACCGAGATTAACAGTGAGCAGAGTAAAAACTTCCTCAAAAGAAATGCTTTTCACCGAGCCATTTTATTGGTGGTTGCCACCCTCCTGATCGTCACAGGATTCGCGATGATCATCATGCCGGCTCCACCAAGTTTTGAGCTTTTTACCGTATTTTATTTCAACGCCAACGACGGTGTTACCATTATGGATCTGGTATCGTTGCTGATCATATTCGGAGGCGTGTATTTGTTCGTGCTTAATCTGGGTAAAAAATGATTTCGTTCCAGGATCCCCCGGTAAACGTCAAGCAAATACTTTTGGTGGAAGATAACCTGCTCTTTCGCAGGGTTGTGGAGTCTGCGCTGATCAGGGCAGGGTATACCTGTCTGCTTGCCGAATCGGCCCCGGAGGCATTGAAGTTGTTAAGGAAGGAAAAGCCCGATCTGATCTTGTCGGACTACGATATGCCGGAAGTAAATGGGTTCGATTTCAGGCAGGAGGTGCTACGTAATGCGGAGATAAGCCACATCCCCTTCGTTTTTCTCACCTCATTTTCCGATAATGTACTTGTATTAAAGGGGTTGGAGCTGAATGCACTGGACTTTATAAGCAAGGAAACACCTATTCCGGTCATTATTTCCAAGCTTAACAATATTATAAACTCCCTGAAAAATGAACATGTTCGCTCGATCAGGGAATTGCGGGTAGCTGCAGAGACACTCGGTGTACGCTCAATTCCGTCCACAGTGCCGGAGGTGAGCGGTTACAAGATCTGGTTCTGGCACAAGGGATTTCGCGGTTATCCCGGTGGTGACTTTATTGATTTTGTAAAGGTTGATGATCGTTTCTGTTTTGTTTTCCTGGGCGATATTATGGGAAAAAAATGGAAGGCATGGTTCTTCACATTCGGGTACATGAGCTACATCAGGGCGGCGATCCGGTTCTGTGTTCTGGACGCCGATCTGACGCTGGATTCCATTGTTCAAAAAATAAACAGGCTGGTGTGTCTTGACGAAAACCTTCAGAACATCTTATCCAGCTTATCGCTGCTCCTGCTCGATAGCCATACAGGTAAAGTGTCGTATACCGGGGCAGGAGATTTGCCCATTATTCACTTTGAGCCCTCGCCTAAACGTGTGAAGACCATTATTTCTTCGGGACTCTTGCTGGGTTTGCTCGAAGACGGTTTTTATGACCAGCAAACCGTTGCGATGCAGCCGGGACAGCAACTGGTCATATTTACGGATGGGATGATCGACATTCCTTCAAATGGAGCCCAAAAGAGTGATTACCCCTTTTTTGTGGAAAAAATAAGTCCCTATCTGGGCCTGCCCGACAGCTTTGCACAGATTAGATCCAGGGTATTGGACGGGATCGACGACAGTAACCAGATGGATGATGCCAGCATCATTTTTATTGAAAAAATAGAAGACAAATGATACTTAAAACAACTGAAGTTCACGGTGTGGTTCAGGCCATTATTGTACCGCATGAAGCAAGTCTCAGCAATGCGGAGCTTTTTAAGGAGGAGATGATCACCCTTGTTTCGAATGGTGCAAAACTGATCCTGCTCAGTTTTGAAAACGTGAACTACATCGATAGCTCCTTCCTCGGAAGCCTGGTTGTAGCGCTGAAGTTTGCCATGCCCCGCAATGCGGACATTTGCCTCGTGGCGCTTAAGCCGGATGTGAAAAACCTTCTCACCCTCATAAGAATGGATAAAGTATTCAAAATTTACAAAGATTTCCAACACGCTCTGGAGGCGGTGAAATGAGCAATGGGTGAACTGCAAAAGTCATTTAGATATCAGCATGAGTCGGGTGATCTGGCGTTTTTGATCAGAACAAGTCTGGACTATGTAGAAGGACAGCTCAATTTATTGGTGCTCTCTACTGAGATTTTGCCCAAAATACAATGGGTCGTCACGGAATTGCTGATGAATGGCGCAAAGCATTCCGGGGTAAGCGAGAGTATTTTGCAAATTGAATTTAAAGAGACAGGGGTTACGATCAGTAGGGAAGATTCGGGTCCCCCATTGAAATTATGGGTAGACGAAAAACGGCTCCAATTAAGCTGGCCGTTAGAGGACTGTATGTTGGATCAGCAATATGAGGTGTATCTGAATGGTATGGATTCTCTTCAGATATATACAGAAAGCAGCGATAAAGTCATCTTTCAGGTGATAGAGCTGGATGCTATCCAAATGCCCCATCTGCTAAACAGTACCAGTGAGCATTTCGGGTTGCTGATCATTACCAAGGCATCGGACCGGTTCAATTATACCTGGGAAAATGGCAAAAACATTTTCAAAACCACCTTTAATTATTGAATGGAGAATACCAACGTTATAAAACATCGCTTTGAAGTCCTGGATATCTTTCGAGGGTTGTTCGCGTCTTTTGTTTTCCTGTTTCATCTCAGCCCTTTTGCTGAGGGCCCATTGCTCGTGAACCGTTTTGTTGAAAACTCCGACATGTTTGTTGATTTCTTTTTCGTGCTCAGCGGGTTCGTCATCACCTACAGCTATCAGTCGCTTTCAGGTGTTGGGCAGTTGAGAACATTTCTTGTCAAACGGATTTACAGGATTTACCCTCTGCACTTTTTCATGCTCATGGCTTTTGTGATCATGGAAGTAGCCAAGAATTTATTAAATCCTTATATCAAGGTCAACAACCTGGATAACCCTGCCAATACGATTTATACTTTTTTTACTTCATTGTTTCTGCTTAATTCGACGCCACTGCCCGGTGTACATGACGTGAGCTGGAATATTCCAAGTTGGTCCATCAGCGCGGAGATGATGGCTTACCTGGTGTTTGGCGTTTTGCTCGTGGGTATACACACCTTTCATTTGTTTACACGGCGCAATGTGTTTTATGCGCTGGTTACCGTTGTCTCACTTGCAGGATTATACCTGGTTTCTAACAGTTTGCAAATCAACTATAGCTTCGATTTTGGCTTTCTGCGAGGTATTCTCGGGTTCTTTGTGGGTGCGCTGTGTTTTAATTTGTTCAGCGCGTCCCATGCCACGGTACGCAACTGGCCTGTGTCCTTTTTTTATATCGCCGAACTGGTTTCACTTATACTCATTGTGTTAGCCATTTTTTATGGCGAGATACTAAAGCCTTGGGGGGCATTGTTTGAAGTGTTGTTTTTTCTGTGCATTTACGTTTTTTCATTTGAAAAAGGCCTCATTTCGTCCGGATTGAAGAGAATTACGATCCTGCATAATCTTGGAAAGTATTCCTATTCCATTTACATGACGCATGCCTTACTGATCAGTTTATTCAATGTGCTTTTTATCAGGGTACTGAAATTCCCTCCAAGCGCATACACGTATTTGTTTGTCGTCAATTTCATCCTTATTTACCTGGTATCAGCCTGGACCTATAAACATATTGAAATGCGCTTCCAGTACCGATCCGCGAAGAGGAATCCATCCAAAGCCAGGCTGGTATAGGCTGTAGCATTGCGTTTACCCATTTATCGTTAATTTATGATTATTTCAAAAATTTCTCACGGATTAGGAAACCAGCTTTTTCAATACGCCATTGCACGTAAAATGGCTCTGGATCGAAAAGCATCCCTTTATCTTGACCTTCGGTATTTTGAGCATACCTATGCCACAGACACCTTTAGAAGTTTTAAGCTGAATCATTTCAATCTCAAATACCATCGGTTTGACCATTCACCTGTCCTGGTTTACCTTTCCAAACTGACCAAGCTGTTTCCGGAGCGTAGTTTGCCTCCCTTTTTCAAGCTGGTGCGTGAGGGTAATGACGGGTTTAATCGTGAAGCCTTGCAGCAAGAGGCATGGTTTCTCTATTTGAGTGGCTTCTGGCAATCGGAGAAATATTTCAAGGATATTCAGGAGGTTTTGCAGAAAGAGCTCACGCTTAAAACTGCGCCATCTGTTCTTTGTGAAAGCTACCGGTCATACATTCAAAAGGAGCAAACGTCCGTATCCTTACATATCCGTAGAGGAGATTATGTGAACAATGCCCAGTTTAAGGATCAGTTTGGCTTTTTGGGGCTGGATTATTACAAAGAGGCGATTGCGCTTTTCCAGAAGGAAGATGCCGATGTACGTTTTTTTGTATTCAGCGATGATCTGGAATGGGTAAAGGAAAACCTTAATTTTGAACCGAACCTCACCTTTGTAGAATGCAGTGGTGAAAACAGTGATATTGAGGAGCTTATGCTCATGCGCGCCTGTCAGCATCATATCATTGCCAACAGCTCGTTCAGCTGGTGGGGGGCCTGGCTCAATGAAAACAAGAACAAAAAAGTAGTGGCACCCAAAAAGTGGTTTAATAACCTGCCTGGCCTGAATACCGATGATCTGATTCCTGAGGATTGGATCAGGTTGTGAGGATAACGCCTGGAAGGAAAAGTCCGTAAGGTTGATTTCTCCCTTACGGCTGAATCCGCGAAAATAGTCGTTTACAAGCGTTCAAGTTGATCCAAGCTTTCGTCTGGAGAGGTTTCTTTACAGTTTATGTCATGGCAGAATATTCTATTTGTGATGGTTGAATTATTTACTCATATTGCTGTAAAATCCAGGCAAATCAGATGAAATCCCTCACCAGCATATTCCAGTATCTCAGTCTGCTGTTTCTGTGTGCCTCCTGTCATTACAACATGAGCGGAGAGGGAAGGGTGATCGATGCTGGTAGCAGAAAACCTTTGTCGGATGTGAAGATATCTGTGTTGAAAATCGACTCGCTCAGGACGGACGCGGAAGGGAAGTTCAGGTTTGATGTACTGTTGCTCACGCCCGTTACGAGGGTTATTTTACTGAACAAGGACGGTTACGAGCCGAAGCTTTACAAGGTGGAGCGTTACAAAAACAACCTGGTGGAAATGAAGCCTGTGAAGGGCTCGTTCGAGTCTGCATTTCCTTCGGAATGGGTTTCGATTTTCTACAACATCAACAAATTCTTCATTTCGGGTATCAACATCCTCACCATCGCATTCATCTTGGTCAATAAACGGATAAAATGGCGGTTTGCTTCCGTACTGGCGACGGTGTTGTTCAATATAACATTCGGGCTTTCCTATCTGGATGGCGCTTTGCTCGAATGGCAGATCATCGGTTCTCCCATCCACATTGCCCATCACTGGACGTACCCTTTCACTATCATGTGCATGCTGCCCATGGGAGCCATTCTTTTTTGGATCCTTTATTTCAAAAATTTTCTAAACAAACAGCAATCTTCTTTTCAGGCAGCGGATTTAGGCGGAGCATCTATTTAGGGAACAAACTGAGCCAGTAGGTCTGGAGCAATTGTCGGGTCTGTACGAAGCCTTCCCTGTAAATATCCATCAACTTGAACAGGTAATAGCGGTTCAGGGCCCATTTGGAAATGCTTACACCGATGATCACAGGAATCACGCCCGTCACCGCCACACCATAGATGCTTCCGGTAAGATAAATACCCAGCATAG
This sequence comes from Dyadobacter sp. 32, assembly GCF_902506755.1. Lineage (GTDB taxonomy): Bacteria > Bacteroidota > Bacteroidia > Cytophagales > Spirosomataceae > Dyadobacter. Next base: position 6,988,991 of record NZ_LR735258.1, read on the forward strand.
AGGTGACTACACTGGCCGACAGCATCACAAGTACTTTTATGAAGTTGATCTTGGGCTGGTGAATCACATCCAGCGTAAGTGCAAAGAACCGATCCAAAGGATAGGCCAGGGCCAGGATCATGAATATACGCATGATGTTGGCGGCTTCACTTTGGGCATATTTACTTCCGCCGATTATTGCAATGGCCACATCGGCCAGCAGCGCTGCTGATACACATGCTGGCAACAGCGCAAAAGTGATAATACCAATATACCGTTTTAGGGTGTCGATGACGAGCTTCTTGTCTCCGGCATTGTAAGCCGCGGATAGTTCAGGCATCCCGGTGGCTGCAAAACTCCGGAGGGGGATTTCCACGAGCTCCATCAGGCGCTGCCCCAGATTGAACACCGCAAGCGCCGCCGGCCCCAGCATAAAATTGATGATCATGGTGTTGGAGGTCCCAAACAGATTGGAACTGAGCGTGGTTCCCACACTATACTTTCCGAAATGGAACAGCTCTGCGATGCAGGCTTTGCTGTGGTATTTGAAAGTATTGACCCGCGACCAGCCCATGGCCAGCGCAAACAGACTGGTAAGTGCGGCTCCGGCCAGATAGGCATAGATGATCAGCTGAAGGTTGGCAGAGCCGGTGATTACCAGAATAAATACAAACAGAATGAAAAAACCCTGACTGAAGAAACGCAGGTAAAGCAGCTGGTCGAACCGCTGCTCGGCCTGGACCACACAGTTGGCGATGAACGAAGGCAGCGAGGCCACGTATATGATGCCGAACCATTCCACAAAAAACGCCATGGAGGGGTTTTTGATGTAGGAAAGAAACGGATAACCCATCAGGCTGAGCAAGAGCAACACGCCGGTGATGCCGGAGGCAATGTACCAGGCCGAACCCACTACTTCTGCTCGCCTTTCCTCGGAAGCACCGGCATAAAATTTGATGAAGGCGGTTGTCAAAAATCCGGAACGAAAGGTATCTACGAGTAGGAGTATAGACAAAAAAAACACCCACATGCCAATATTCTCAACCGATAACGCCCGGTAAAGCAGAATCATATTCAGCATGCCTAATACGGACATGACACCGTTGCCGGCAAAGGAAAGGAAATGTTTGTTCTTTAACTTCTGTAAAAGTTGAAATTTCATGTAACGTTGTTGAGTAGTCGGGCGAGCGCCTTCCGGTAGGGAACCTGGTAGCCAGTACAAATATGTTTATTTTCCTTGTTAATCTGATGTCGATTTTAAAATTATTCGTTTCGAATTACAAATTGTTCTACTTTATTTGTTTAAGTTACGCTCAAGGGGTTAAATTTGTTCTAAATCAGTAAATTTATCTTTCCTGATCCTGATGGGATCTTCAACGGTTGCTGTAAAAGATCAAGAAGGCCATACTTTTCAGAACAAATTGAGGACCATCTCAACGTTATAAAATTCAATTTACTGACATGAGTTTATTTGGCTTGCCTGCCTGGATTAAACCCCATTTGTTTAAAGAAAAGAAATTTAAGGACCTCACCTCCCGCGAGATTAGTGAGCTTAAAACGAGTATCGGTGCATATAGCCCAATGGATCCTGATGTTTCGGTGGTAATTCCGGCCTGGAACGAGGAAAACAACATATTCCGGACGCTTTCCACCTTATCCAATTCACGCACCCGATACAAAGTGGAGATTGTCGTGATCAACAACAACTCTACCGATGGTACCCAGCAGGTGCTGGACACATTGGGTGTGCGCAATTATATGCAACGGGTGCAGGGAACTCCTTTTGCCCGGCAAATGGGTCTGGAAATGGCCAAAGGGAAATACCACCTCTGTGCTGACTCTGATACCTTTTATCCGCCGGACTGGATTGACCTGATGGTTGCTCCTATGGAAAGAGATCCAGGCATTACGGGGGTTTATGGAAATTATTCATTTATCCCACCCGAAAACCAGGGACGTTTTGGTTTGTGGTTGTATGAGAAATTTGCCGGTATTGCCATCATGATCCGAAAAAAGAATCGGGAATATCTGAATGTGTACGGGTTCAACATGGGCTTTGTAACGAAGGTAGGGCTGGACAACGGAGGATTCAAAGTGAGTGGTTCGAGGGTTTATGCCAACATTGTCGGGAGTGACTATGAAAATGAAGCAGAGGATGGACGAATGGCGCTAAACTTAAAAAAAACCGGACGCCTGCAGCATGTAACGGATTCGAAGGCAACCGTTTTCACCTCGCCCAGAAGGCTGTTGGATGATGGTAGCATCACAAAGGCATTCTTTAACCGAGCCAAACGACAGCTCAATGGCATGCGCGATTACCTGGGTATTGCTAAAAACTAAGAGGGACTTTGCATATTTAATTTAGTACAACCGCCCCGAGGGCCGTCAACATAACCATTGTAACTTACTCAACTATATGAAGCACAATTTTACTGATACCACCCTGCTCATCACGCATTACAACCGGAGCGGCTCTCTGGAGCGCTTGCTGGCTACTTTTGCAGACTTAAATTGTCAATTTCACGAGATCGTTGTGTCGGATGATGGAAGTCGGCCGGAGCATCTCAATTATGTTATTTCTCTGAAGGAAAAGTTTACTTTCAATTTGGTTACAACGCCAGTAAACAGGGGTTTGGGAGATAATATCAATAAAGGTCAGGAAGCCGTGAAATCGCCGTATACGCTTTATGTGCAGGAGGATTTTCAGCCCTCAGCTATTTTTCCCGCGCACTTTGAGGACGCACTTGAGTTCATGCGCGCTGATAGTTCGCTGGACATTGTGAGATTCTACGCCTATTTCATCTATCCGAATCTCAAACCGTTCAAAAAGGGTTTTTCGGAAATGGTATTCTCTTTCTGGGATATGAACCACATCAAGTTTTATGCTTACAGTGACCACCCGCACCTGCGACGGAGCAGTTTTCTGCAGAAGTTCGGGAAGTATCCCGTGGGTATCAACGTGGATCTGACGGAGTATGCAATGGCTATCAGTTTTCTTCAAAAGAAAGGGAAGGGGCTATTTTTTAATGAATTCACAAAGCTTTTTTACCAAATAAACTCATCGGCCGAGCCAAGTACCATGGAGCGGCCAAACTGGCGACTGAGCAAAAATCCATTTATACAGTTGGCCCGCTGGGGTTATCTCAGGTATCGCTGGGTCAAAAATTCGCTGGATCTGGTATTCCGGAAGCCGAGAGCAATCTGATCATTTCGGAGTGATGAAAAATCAATAAGTCAGATATCTACATACCTATCAGAATAGCCAGCCCTGGCGCAGATCACTGCCGGGAGGGGGCTGAGCTAATGCCGGTTTTGAAACTTCACGGGATGACAAACGAATATTTTTTTAAGGAGGTAACACTTCTGATTACGCATTACAACCGTAGCCAGTCGCTGGAGCAGCTGCTTAGGTCTTTTGCAGAACTGAATTGTGTATTTGCTGCCATTGTAGTGTCTGATGATGGAAGTAAAACCGAACATCTGGATTATCTGAAACTAATCCAGGACAAATACGGGTTTAAGCTGATTACTACACCCGCAAACCGAGGCCTTGGCAACAACATTAACAAGGGCCAGGATGCCGTTGAAACATCACTGACTCTCTATGTTCAGGAAGATTTTACGCCAACCCTTATTTTTCCTGAACGCTTTAAGAAAGCAGTAGAGGCCATGGCTAAAAGACCAGAAATCGACCTTGTGCGGTTTTATGCCTACTTCGAGTACCCTTTTTTAAAAAATCCAGATGAAGGATTCTACGACATGGCCTTTCATGTATTCAGGCCAGGTTATCGAAAATTTTATATGTACAGCGATCATCCTCATTTACGGAGAAGTACTTTTTTTCAAAAGTTTGGAAGATATGCAGAGGGCCTGAAGGGGGATGTGACGGAGTATAATATGATGATGTCCTTTTTGAAAAACGGCGGGAAGGGGCTGTTTTACAAAGATTTTACGGGATTGTTTGTTCAGCGGAACTCAGAAGCGGAACCCAGTACCATGAAGCGGACGGCATGGCGCGAAAGCAATGGTTTTGTGGTTAGCCAGCTGCGCCACTTGTACCGGCATTTGAAATTTAATTTTGATTACCTCACCTGAAAAATAATTAGCTGAGCCCGAATACCAGAGGTTCATAAATAATAATGTATGCCGGATAGATTAAAAAGTTTGTCGTTCAGATGGTATTATGCCAGTATTTATCTGGGGCTGGCCATGATTTTTGGTTCGCAGTATTTTACCTATGAGAACGTGCGGAACCTGTCTTTAAACAGTAAAAGCCTGATTACCACCGTCGCAGTGCTGAACCAGACCGCGCAGTTTGCTCTGGTTACTAAAGACTTTCAGTCCACTATGCGAGGTTATCTCATCACCCATGACGAGGATATACTGGCCGACAATTACCAAAAGAAAGTAGCCTTGGTAGAGATTACGGATACGCTTTTTAACCTCGTAAAGAACGATAGTGTACAGTCGAGAAGGGTACGGGAGATGCTTGCTATTTCCAGCGAAATTATTGCCTACTCCCAACATGTGATTGATGTTGATCGTTTGCAGGGGCGGGAGCCCGCGTTTGCAGTTGTAAAGGAGGGTCACGGAATCCGGCTCGGGAAATCGTTGGCAAAGAAGATTCGAGAAATTGTTGATTACGAAAAAAACCATCTGGACGAGCGTAAAAACCTTGTGGCCGGTACACAGCGAAAGTCCTTTTTATTCATACTCACCACAAGTCTCGTCGGTTTTTTCCTGACTATCCTTTCAATTGTGCTCTTTATTCTTGATAAACGGAAACAGCAATATCTTCAAAAGGAGATCAATGAGAAGGAGCGGGTGCTTAACCAATATCTGGAAGCCATCCCTGATGGCGTAATGGTGATCAACAAGGATAAGGAAATTGTTTTGCTCAACCAATCTGGCCGGGAGATACTCGGCATCAAAACAGGCAGGCTCAATAACATTGGCGATGAATTGAGCGAGGTGAAGCTCATGGATCCGACCCGGTATCTTGTCCGGTTCAATGCCTTGGACTTGCCCGTGATCAGAGGGCTGGAAGGGGAAAAACTGATCGGGAATAAAATAGACCTGATCAAGGATAATAAAATCTACCATCTAGAAACCAATGTGCAGCCGATCATCGGACTGGAGGGGAAGATCACGAGCGCAATTACGGTGTTCCGGGATATTACTGAACGGGCAAACTATGAAGCTACCTTAGAAAAGGCGCGAACGCTCGCCGAGAAATCCGTTCATGTGAAGGATATCTTTTTGTCTAATGTAAGCCATGAAATCAGAACACCGCTGAATGCGATCATTGGCTTTACCAATTTGCTGGAAGGAGAGGTCTCCGATCCCAGGAGCACTGAATACGTAAACTATATACAGGTTGCGAGTAAGAATCTACTTGAACTGATCAACGACATCCTGGACTTTTCCAAAATAGAAGCAGGGCAGGTGTATCTGGAAAAAACAGCGACGTCTATACCCGAGCTGATTCAATCGATTTCAGTGATTATAAACCAGAGGGCTACCGAGAAAGGAATCCAGTATCAAAGTATTTTGGCCGACGGGTTACCGCAATTTGTAGAGTCCGATAAGCTGAGACTTACTCAGATACTGCTGAATGTGTGTGGAAATGCTGTCAAATTCACCGAGAAAGGAAGTGTTAAGTTGTTTGTGGAGCCGGTGGGCTCCGTAGTTAGTGGGATACAGAAAGTTCGGTTTGAGGTGAGGGATACAGGGATTGGTATACCGGAGGATAAAATTAAGCATGTGTTTAATCGCTTCGTACAGGCTACCGAGAGTACTACAAGGATGTTTGGCGGTACCGGCCTGGGTCTCAGCATTGTGAAGTCGCTGGTGGAGCTTTTTGAGGGTGACCTGGATCTGAGAAGTGAACTAGGGAAGGGAAGTGTGTTTACGATGGAATTTCCGATGAAGGTCTTGCATGGCGTTGTTTCGCACGATGAAGACCCAATTACCCCCGAAATTTCAAGCTCCATCTCTTCGCTTAAAGTCCTAGCTGCTGAGGATAACTTATTAAATCAGAAGCTTTTAAAGGCCATATTTGAAAGGTTGCATATTCCGTTGACTATTGTAAACAATGGAAAGGAGGCCCTGGATATCCTGGGGGAACAGGAATTTGATATTGTACTGATGGATATTCAAATGCCGGTAATGGATGGTTACGACGCCATTAAGGCTATAAGGAGGTCAATCTCCAAAACAATTCCGATCATTACCATGACTGCACATGCCATGGTGGGTGAAAAGGAAGAATGCCTGAGTATTGGTGCCAATAGTTATATCTCTAAACCGTTCAAGGAAAGCGAATTGCTCAATACCATAGCAGTATTAGGGAAGAAGGAAAATGCGTCCATCCCGGCTCCACCCAAAACCCAGTACCCAAATCCTAAAACAATGTCAGGCAGTCTTTTGAACCTAGAATATTTATCGGAAATCACCGGTGGAGACATTGAGCTACGCGACGAATTGATTGCACTTTTCAGTAACGATAGCAGCACTCAGCTATCGTCGATCAGTGCATTGTCGGCTGCCGGGGATATTGAAAATCTCAGGCAATCTGTGCACAAGTTCCGATCCTCGCTCTTCTCGGTGGGTATGTTGTCAACGGCCAACCAGTATAAAGAAGTGGAAGCAACTCTGAAGCAGGGGATATGGAATGAATCATTGAAGGCGAAGCTGATCGCACTCAAAGCAGAATCCGAATCAGGGCTAAAAGAGTTGCAAAACCTTTGATGTGGCGGTAAGTTAAAGCCCAGCTTCGATCAAAGCCTGTAACCAGTCTGCTCTATGGCATGATAGATTTCCTTTACGCTGTTCTCCCACGAATGTGATTGTGCGAAAGCGCTACGTGCTTTACTTAAAGCGGGCGAGTTCTCATGCAGTGCACGCTCTATCAGTGACACATAATCTTCCTTTGATACTGCCAGGTACACGAACTCTGAAAAAACACGCATTGCGTCTGTTTTCGTAGCTACTGTGGGTTTACCTACGGCCAGGTACTCATCAATTTTCCGGGGATAGTTACCGATTGTCACTTCATTGAGCAATTGCGGGTTGAGACACACATCAAAGGAGTTGATGTAGGCGGGTAGCTGGTCTATTGGCTTGGAGCCGGTGAAAATGACGTTGGGTAGCTGGTGTAAATTGCTTTTCCTGAACTCATCATCTTCCGGTCCTACAAGAACCAGATTCCAGTCGGGTCGTGTGACGGCAATATGGCGCAGAAGCTCCAAATCCAGTCTGATATTCTGCAACGCACCTACATAGCCGATTCGGGGCCTTGAAATTTTCTGGATATCGGCTGGCTCCCCGCTGCCAATCCCATCCATGAAAATATCCAGGTCGCAGCCCTGCCCTACATAGTAAGATTGCGTATTGTATTTTTTACAATAGTCAGCCAGGTAGGTCGAGTTAGCAACGCATACATCGCTTTTGGCTATTAACTCAGGTTCCAGTAGAGTGCCGTGCTTTTTCCAGTAATCTACGGCCAGCATGTAGTCGCGGGAGTAGTAGATCGAAAGATCCGGCTTGAGATAATCCTTGAGATAAAAACTCCTGAACATGTCATTGTCATTGAACTGGATGTAGTTTCTGAATCCAAGTTCGCCGGCTGCACGGCTGATGCTTCCGGCAAAGATCCTGTTATTGCGCCGGTTCAATAGATTGAAAACGTTATGTGAGGGTATCCAGTTGATAGATTCTATCATTCGGTCGGGATACAGCGTCCACAGGTTATCGTTGATCTGTTCGAGACCGACGGCTTTTTTATTAATCACATTCTGCCTTTTTATAACTTTCGGGTCAGCCCTGCTTTTCCACAAAGTGATCCGGTCAAGGGGAGAATTTACATATAAGACCCGGTGTTTTTTGCTGAATTCAAGGGCGATGTTTTTGCAGTTACTGCCTATTTCCACATCCCATGCTTGTTGTCCGGTAATGATGATGTCCATGTTGTTGGTTGCGAACGGTTGATATATCTGTTCGTTTTGAGTTTAGGGTTTCTTCAGGATTTTTTTGTCAATCGAGTCCAACAGTTCGCTGTCAGGTCCGGCAAATTTTCGGGCAAAAAGACACTCTGAATTTAATAGTGTCTGCTCGTCCTCCATTGTAAGCGTTTTGGGGTTTACGCCACCCGCCGACCAGTCAATGTAGCGGAGGTGGTCATTTACCATTTGAGACTTATACGGAGAATTGTATAAAATGGTTTGAAAAATGAGCTCGTCGACGCCCCATACCAGGCGAAAGTATCGTCTTATTTTGGGATTGTCGTGCAGGAAGCTGAGTATGTACCGGATATGCTCAGGTGTGATGGTGAACCAGGTGGAGCGTCCTACCGGTTCCATATCCTTGGGTACTTGACGAACTGGCAATAGCCAATTCATTAATTTTTGGACAAAAAAGCGGCCTGTAAAATGAAAGTCTGTAAGGTGGTACTGCCTTATCCGTGGGAGTGCTTCTTGCCAAACATCTTCGATAGAGTAATACTCTATAAATGCTTTGTCCGGGTTATTCCTGAAGAATTCAAGTATTTTATCGGCGGGCTGTAGCGGGTAGTCCTGGCCACTAAGCAGATTTACGTAGGCGTAGGTGTTGCCGGAATTGAGAATATGCTCAAAACCGTTCAGGATTGCCTGAACCTGACTATAGGCGCCCCAAAATACCTTAACCCTTTTTTCTACAAAAAAAACGTTCTTACACTTTCCTATTTGCAGGAAGGGTTCGATGTTGGTTTTTAGATCAACCTGTATATAAATGTCGACTTGGCTGTAGGAGAGCGCATTGACCAGACGCTGTAAAAGCAAGGGATTGTGATGTGCTAAAATCAGGTAAGCTAGTTTCATAAGTAAATGTTGGCATTTGAAGACCACTGCGTCACATAGGTGTTTCCCGCATCCTTTTCATGTCCGTCTCCCGATCATCGATTCGTTTGGTGATATTAATAAGCGCCACAGCAACGTAGAAATAGATATTCGAAGGGAACTGAACCAAAGCCTCCTGAGGATAATTGCCGATGTTGAACACAAACACAATCAGCAACATGGATAGACAATAGGTTTTAAGTTCCGGATTCCGGATCGAGAAGTAATTGTCGATACCTGATTTAAGTATAAAAAACATGAGGAAACAGAATAGCAGTAAACCAATCCAGCCCAGTTCCACGGCGATCCGAACATATCCGCTATCGGGAGGGAAATTGGCCAGGTAGGAATCAGGAGCGAAGCGCTGGCCCCAGGCGCCCGTAGCACCCAGTCCGCCACCTATCGGATGCGACCAGATATAAGGCTTAATTCTTTGCTGGTTGGCCGCGCGAACTTTGAATGAGTCATCATCTGAGGGCTTGAAGGCAGTTTGAAACCGCACGATACTGGGATTAGAAGTAGGGATGACGATCAGAAATGCCAGAAAAAGCCCTGCGATGCAGCCTGCAATGAGAACCGGCCTGCTAAATTTTAAAATGACAAACAGAGCCATGGCCGCGGGGGGCAGCACGTATGCGCCACGTGTACCGGAGAACAGCATGGCCGTGAGAAATAATCCAATGAGCAGTGAAAAGCCTGTTTTTGTCCAAAAGCTCTGGGCATTGGTAAGCAATCCAACGCATAATACAGCACTCACGACCATTTGGTAGGAAAACACAACGGGGTCGGAGAATATAGAAAACTTACGCCAGTGGCCGGCAATAAAAAGGAGATCTGAGATGAGCGGGTCGGAGTGTAGCCAGGCGTCCTCAACTGCTGAAAATCCGATAAACTCTTGCTTGTAAGCGTACAAAGCAGCAAAAACCGCAAGTGTGAGCCAGATTTTCAGAATCCCTCTGACCATTTTCAAAGTCCTGATCTGATACATAAATACAAAGTACATCAGCATCACGATGGCTACCGACCGGATCGTGTATACCCATGCCAGGCGGGATTCAGCTGCCGGATTAGCTATTTGTATGAAATTGTAGCCGATCCATATCAGGATCATAATGCTTACCGGACCTTTGAAAACGGACCAGTCGGGACGTTTTTTCTGGTGGATAAAAAAGCCGAGAATCAGCAATGCCTGTATGCCGTCCATTAATGTCCCGGCCGGGAAATTTATTCCCTGCTTCATGATAAAGAAAAGCAGGTAGGCCATGATTAGCAGTACAGAAATCCCAAAATAGGGGTAAGCTACTATGCTGTAAACAATTAGAGGTCCTGCCAGCAAAACCACTATGAGTATACCAGCGGTGATTCCCATATTCGCTATCAGATAGCAAAATGCCAGCGAAACGCAGAGCAATAGAAGAAAGCCTGTGGGATTGGAGAGCTTTTCAGTCCAAAACATCTTTTTCAGCCACTTGCCTGCTGCGGCCAGGGGATTATCATTGCTTCCATCTAAAAAACCTATCTCCTTTCCCATTTAAAAGAATAAGATTTTGAAGAAAAAAATAAAAACGCCGATCAACGCCAGAAGCAGTGCTGCCTGTCGCATTTTCTTTTGAAGCGGAGACAAATGTTCAAAACTGATTTTTTTCTTCTTTGCCGTTTTTTCGGGATATATCTTCATATTTCGGCCTTTTATATTTTTGTCTGACCCGGGTGGCCATGTCGCGTTGCCACTGAAATCTGATTCGCTTTCCTGGACTTTAAAAGTGCCGACAATTGGAAAAAAATAAACTTCGGAATATTTACAAGCGACTGATAGATCCGCGGATCGGTGTGGGAATGCGCAAGTGAAATGTAAAAGCCGGCTGTGAAAATGCATAAAGCCACAAGCCAGGCAATGGATACATAGATGGATATGAATAAATTAGCTAACATAAACAGTACCGAAAGCAGTAAGAACATAAACAAGGGTGGACGTAAAAGTACCAGCCCGAAAAGCGTCTGATTGAGATCAAAAGTGAAAATGCCTTTGAAAAAAATCTTGAATCCAAGTGAGAAATATTTAAACCAGGTGTTGATCCAGCGTGCCCTCTGATTTACAAGCTGATCCGTTCCAGAGGTTTTTTCGTCATAAACAATCGCGTTTTCGGCGAAGGCGATGCGATATTTTCGGCTGACAATACCTTCCTGTAGCACTTTGTCAAATCCGGCCCCGGTCACATCCAGATGTTCCAGGCACTCCCTGTACAGCCTGGTTGTAAAGGCCATTCCTGATCCAGCCAGGGTTGCTGATGATCCGGCGCCAAAGAGCACTTTTCCATCGTAATAGTGGTAATACAGGTCGCGGGCTGCATCCAGGCAGGCATAGGTGCTGTCCAGATTTTTAGCCTCCCGCACACCTTGTACAGCCTCGAAACCCTGGGCAAAGTATATATTGAGGGCATTCAAATATTCCGGATCGGTAAGATTGTCGCTGTCTATAATTGTTAAATGTGAATGCGGTCTGATAAAATTGCGAATGGCGTAGAAATGCGATCTGGTATTACTTCCAAGCACGGTTTCCGGGCGGAGTAGCAATACTTTTTCTGAGCCGAAATGCAGATCACTGACATCACATTTGTCGGCGACAACATAGATATGGTAGTTGGAATAGTTCAGGGCGGATAAAGATTGGACAACCGCAGGCAGTTGCTGCGTTTGTTCATAGGCAGTTACGATGATGGCATAGTCCGGGATGATGTTTTCAATTCCATCTTTCGGACTTCCGATAGCCTTTTTTCTGATTTTGTAAATAGCCAACAGCAGAACAGGAAAAATAAGATTGTATCCGATCAAACCCTGAATAAACCACCAGATGAAATTCAACTCATGCATTTCGATAGAGCTATTATATTAACAATGATGCGTAGCGATGTATGCCCACTAGGCTAAAACCAACCTAGGCTTCCACTGGTTTTTCGATTCTTCCAGCCTGCTCCGGTATATTCGCGGTATTGGTCAGCACCCATCCCGAAAATTTAGCATCGAGGCTGTTTAAATACTGTATTTTGGATCGGTCCGAATCCGTGATTGTGCGGCCGGCTGAAAACACCGTAACCACACGGTCTGCGAAATTGATCCACTCCTTAGCTTTGTTCATGGAGGTAAGCGCGTCAGTTTCTATCAGGATAATGTCGAATTCTGCTTTGAGGGCCTGCAATTTTTCGGCAATTAGTTTTTCATTGGCTATTTCGAGCAAAGAAACATCACCTCCATTGTTCCGCAATACCGATATCTGACCCAACTTTCCTTCCAGGTTGCCCTGCGTTTTAATGTAGTTTTCGAAGAGCGGGGCGTCGGGGTTCAGCCTTGAAATGTCAGACTGGTCGAAATTTCCGTCCAGGATGAGAACTGTTTTATTGATCCGTGAAAACGACCAGGCTAGTGCCATTACAAACGGAGATTTACCCGCGCGATCGGCAAGACTGGTAACGGCTATGATCTTTGGATCAGGCAGTTCGTTATCCAGCTCGTAACGTATCGACTTGACTAGGTTTTTGTATTGGCTAATGGATTTTCCGTCGGAACTATTTATACCCGTAAGGCTGAGGTTGGTGTCCTTCCCAAGGATATTCAAATATCCGAGCACAGGTCGGTCGGTTGCGTTGGCCAGTTGTAGTGGATACCGGATAGCATTGTCGAGATAGAATAAAATAAAAAATACAAACACGCAGAATGTAAGACTGATTACGCCGGATAATATGATGAGAACCATTTTTTTTGATGCCTGGATTTGTCCTGGCATGGCCCGTTCGATTAGTTTCAGGTAAACAGGGAAGCTGAATTCCAAACTTGCCTCGTTGTATCGTTGAAGGGCTTCGATATATTCTTTGCTGGCAATGTCGATTCCAGTCTCGTACTCCTGGATTTTGGCTTCGTTTGGCACCAATCCGTCAAATTTCTTATTCAACCTGTTGAGTTCACCCTCGATGGAGGCTACGCTGTTTTTGGCTAGTTCCAAAGTGATTTCCATACCTAATTTCTGGGTGACCAGGTCTTGCTTTACCGACATAGGATTGTATACATATTTGTCGGAAGCCTCTGCAATCTGGGAACTTAAGATGCTTCTGGTCGAATCCAGGCTCACTTTCAGCCTAGGGTTGAAGCCATTCAGAATGTACTGCTCATTCATTTGTTTCAGGTTCGCCTTACTTGCAACAATGCGTTGATTGATTGCGGTCAGTGCGCTTTCGAAATACTTCCTGTCCGCTGGATTGAACTTCTCGTCGATATTTTTAATCGCTGCGGAGTAGGCAATAATGTCTTTTTGAGCCATTTCCCGCCGCGTTTCATAATCGGCCATTTGTCCATAAATACTTTTTGCCTGTTCGTTCAGGTTCAGGACTCTGTTCTGTATTTTGTAATTTTTCAGAATATTCATCCGCTCATTCAGGGTTCCCAGCTTTTGGATCATAAAATTTTGCAGGAAGCTGATGGTTTTTTTATTGTTGCCGGCGATCTTGGAAGAATTATCAGCGATAACCTCCTGGCAGAGGGTATTGATTACATAGGCGGCGAGTTCGGGATTTTCAGCCTCAAAGGTTACGTTGATGTAATCACTGGTGCCGGTCCGGTACACACTCAGCTTCTCGCGCAGTGTGGAGGCATCGTAACGCATACTTTCTATGATTTCGCTGAGTTTCTTTTCGTACGGATTCCATAGAAGCAATTCTTCCCTGGCTCTGTATTTGCGTGTGATCAGCGCAATGGCTTTGCTTTTTTCGGCTTTGGTCAGTTCCTCAAGTTTGTTGGAGGGTTCTCGCCAGGTGGAGTCTTTCGTTCCTTTCAGGTCATTCAGGATCAGACGGTAGGATACCTGATCAAGTGTGCGGTTCAACAACATGGTCTGGATGATCCCTTCAAATTTTCTCGCGATCTGGTTATCCTGTTCGTCCCTTACCCGTGTTACTACCTGGTCGGTTTTATCTACGAGGCCGGTGGCTATTCTGGCATGTGCCTCATAGCTGTCGGGGAGTCTTTTTACCAAAAAATAACTCACGATCACCGTGATAACGGGAACAAGAATAAGCGTGATCTTATTCCTTTTAAGCAACATTAAAAATTGTAGTAGCTCACTCATTTTATATCTTCCAGTTTTTTGCCCAAAAGCTCCTCCAGGCTACTTTTAGCGATCATTACCTCTGTTTCCGAATTGATAATGTTCTGATTATGTTCGGACAGGATAAGTAACATTTTGTTATAGTTGTCCAGGGTTTCCTCGCCATTCTCGAAGCGATGTTTTACGCCGGTCATAAGACTTTCCACATCCAGGAGTGAAGCCGACCTGATCCGAAGGACAGCCAACTTTTGCACATAAGTGAAATATCGTTTTTTTACTTCTGCTTCGATGTTCAGGTCGAAGCTTTCCTTGTCATGCACTGCCGACATGTATTCTCCTTTTGCCTGCTTCACCTGAACCGGTTTTTGTAAGAATGAGCCGATATTGGCAAAAAAACCAAATTGATAGCCGCCAAAGGATGTCGCCGCGAGAGGTGTAGTGTTGTTGGTAGGGCTATACAGATAGGAAAATGAAAATATGTCGAAATAGGATTTTTTAGCTCTTTTTACCCCATTCTCGGCTATGTTAATCCTATCTTCATACATTTTCACTTTCGGGTAATTTGTTTTACATATTTCTATTAATTTCTCAAGGTAAGGCTGTGAGATATCCCTTGCCAGTGATTCCTGCGCATGCGTTGTTTGAAATGTTGAAAGTAAAAGAACCAAAAATACTGCGGATCTCATTAAACTTAATTTTGAGAAAATGAATGAATAAAAACTACTTTTGTCTGCCTTCTGTAATTCAAAAATGGATTTTTCGGAAAGTCATTATTCAACGTTGTTATAATAACTTCTCTTCAATGTCGCTCGCTAACTATATCAAGGGCAATGCCCGGCTTAAAAAGGTATTTCACTGGATGCTTATTCCAAGCGATGAGGCCCGCCCGCGCCTGTGGGTCAGGCTATTCCTAAACCGGTTTTACCATCAAAAGGGACGAGGCGTTATTATCCGTTCCTGGGTACGCATGGACGTTGTTCCTTTCAATAAGTTTGCGATTGGAAATAAATCGGTGATCGAAGATTTTAGCACAATCAACAATGGCGTGGGTGCGGTTATCATCGGACACAATTCTCTGATCGGGCTGGGAAATGTAATCATAGGGCCGGTTACGATTGGCGATGATGTGATACTGGCGCAAAACATAGTTGCGAGCGGACTCAATCATAACTATAATGACATTTCGAGGCCGATTCGTGTACAGGGTGTAAGCACGGCTCCCATTGTAATCGAGGATAACTGCTGGGTAGGGGCCAACGCGGTTATTACTGCAGGCGTTACCATCGGTAGACAGTCGATCATTGCTGCCGGGGCGGTCGTTACCAAAAATATCCCCCCCTACTCGGTTGCTGTGGGGAACCCGGCCCGGGTGATTAAGAAATACGATGAGGAGCAGCAAGCGTGGGTAAAGGTCTGATAGCATAAATAACGGTTGGGTAATGTGTCCTGATTTGAACCTGCTTAGAATACCTTGTGGTAATCTCCATGGATACAGGCTACACATTCTCCGACTGAAGGAGAGCAGGAAATGTTTTCATAATAATCATAAAATCCATTTTGAACGAAAATTCCTTCGCGTAGGTTACATCCAGCTGGGTTCTTTCTTCCTCCGACATATCAGCCTTTCCTTTGCCCCTTTTGGTTACCTGCCATAGGCCGGTAAGCCCGGCTGGGCCTGCGAACCTGAGTATCTTGCCATCAGTGGTCATCTTTTCTGCTTCATACAAAGGCAAAGGACGGTTGCCTACGAGTGACATATCCCCTTTGAGAATATTGATCAGCTGAGGTAATTCATCCAGGCTCGAATTTCTAAGAAATTGTCCGATACGTGTAATTCGCGGATCGTTTTGGAACTTCATGAACGCAGCTTTTTGATCCCTTTGAAAATGATATACTTTTTCGCAAATCTCTTTTCCGTCATGAAAAAGCAAGCTTTTGCATTGATTGCCAGCAATACAATCGGCACAAAGGTTATTTGATTCAATTTGCTGAATAGGTTCCGGCGTTTTGTTGTACATGCTCAGTGCAGCCATCTTTCTGATAAGCTGGTCGGCATCAGTTCGCATGGTGCGGAATTTGTACAGGTCAAATATTTTGTAACCACTTCCAACCCTTTTTGAACTGTAAAAAACGGGGCCCTTTGAGTCTAAGCGAATCAGCAACGCAACCAGGAGAAATACAGGAAGAAGAAGAATAACCGCGGTTCCGGTGGTTATTATGTCAATGGCCCGTTTCCAGCCCGGAGTGTGGTTTTTTATTGTACTTATCCGCTGAGAGGCCTTGCTGGCAACATACCATTGCCTTTTTCTGAAATAGGCAATTCTTGTAATAAGATCACCATGCATAAAGTCAATCGGAAAGATATCATCGGCATGCTTGCTTCGTGCTGCCTGGATCAATTGGGGTGTAAGCTTGTCTACCAGTAGCACAAAAGGGATGTTTCCAAAAGCCGCGCTGTTGCGAATGGTATCCAATAACTCCCAACCCCCGCTATCCACATGGGCAATCACGATGTCTGCCGGGAAATTGTCCTTAAGTGCTTCAAGAACACTTTGCTGGGTATCGAAATATTCGACCTGTAGTGAATCTTTGTACCGATCGATAAAGCTCAAGTATTGAGCAAAATTATTGTTGAGATAAAGGACTCTGAATTGCGCGGACTGATATTTTGGCTCAGTAGCCAATTTTACAGGAGTTTGTGTAACTTCCATTGTATCCTTTGGATTACGAGTACCGGTTGCTTCTTCTAAGGATGGCATTGATCTTGGCATGTACCTCCATAGGGTTAAACGGTTTCACCATGAAATCGTCTACACCCAGATTCAGACATTGGATCCTTTCGCCACTGTCATCGGAGCCGGAAAGCATAATGATGGGGATTTCGGAGTACAGGTTACTTGCCTTGGCGACTTTCAGAAATTCTTTGCCGCTCAGGTTAGGCATGTAGAGATCAGCGATTATCAAGTCTACTTTATTGCCTTGTTCCAGCCAAAGCATACCCTCTGAACCATCATGTTTTACGGTTACGTTGAAATCTTTTTTCAGGAAATGTTCAAGTATTTTGCAGATACTTGGTTCATCGTCAATGATTAACAAGTCTTTCTTTGGATTCATATGTTGAGTAAAATTATTTCCATCTAACGCGAATTAATGAACACCTTAATGACAACTCGTTGGTTAAGATTACTATATACGTTGATGAATGTTTGCTTAATATACTATGCTGGCCTTCTCATTAAAAAGCTCACTTCAATATAGGTGTGGATCATTATCGGCTTGCCATTTAGTGAGTGGGTATAATTTCCCATTCAATCTTGAGATGGCTAGCCAACGCTGTTGTGAGGTATCGGTTGAAAGAGGAGTTTATATTACGTAAAGACAATATTAGTGTTTAATTTTCAAACAATGACCTTATCCTAGAATTAATATGAAAGTAAATTAAAAAAAGTCTACACTATCATTAAAGATGGATTTGGCGTTAAAAGACACTGTGTCCATTATCAGGTCGTATGGATCTGAAAATAGAACTATGATTACATTTTTAGACCATATAATACAAGAATTAACAAATCGTCACAGAGTTTTTTTGTACGCTAGTAAAAATAATTAGGAACGGTCAAATTACATAATTTGGCCTTTGATTTATTTGCATTCATTAAAATGAAGATAGCCGTAAATGGTTTGCCTTTGAAAGCAAAGCATTCTGGCGTAAGGAGGTTCGGGTGCCGGTTGTCATAAGGTATGGGATGGCGTGCGCACTATCTACTGCATTCTGTCTTGAGAGCCAGTGCGGCTATGGCATATCCCAGAGCCGGCATCCATGGCTTGGAATTGTCGCGGGAATGGTGGGGCGATCCAGATGCTGACGGATGCTCCTGAGGTCAATAGGAGATATGGTATATCTGTTTTTTTTGCCGATTAGAAAGTCTGATATCGGCTCCTTTCATTTACGGATTGTAAATGCCGGTGAGCATAGTTACTTTTAGTCTTTTAATTTTCACAGTGATACCCGTTGATATTTATGCATATAGTCAATCCCGCAGATATAGCCGGTTTACGAGCCGCAGGTGATACCGTTTTTGTAGATGCACGTGGCGGTGCAGACGCTTTTGAAAGATTTAGCGATGGGCATCTTGAAGACGCTTTATTTGTGGACCTGGAAACAGAGTTGTCGCAAAAGACTTCAGATGCAGCCGATGGAGGAAGGCATCCGTTGCCCAGTCCTTCAGACTTTGGCAAGCTATTAGGAACTTTGGGCATTATGCCAAGTACGACCGTTGTCGTGTATGATGATAAAAAGGGTGCGAATGCGGCCGCAAGATTCTGGTGGATGCTGAGAGCCGCCGGTCATGAGAAGGTATACGTCGTAAATGGCGGCTGGGATGGCATTGTCGCCGCAGGTTTGCCTGTTACAACGGACATGGTAACGCTCTTGACGGAGTTTCCTTCCTATCCCATTGTTGGCTGGGAGTTGCCTACTGTTAGTGCCGACCAGGTAGCAGAAGTGGCAGAATCCGAAAATGGAATGATCATTGATGTAAGGGAACGCTACCGATTCAGAGGAGAAAGTGAACCTATTGATCTGGTTGCAGGGCATATCCCTGGTGCTATCAATATTCCTTACACCGGAAATCTTGATGATAACGGAGACTTCTTGTCTGCCTATGAATTAGGTGAAAAATATAAAGAGGCTCTCGGAGAAACAGGTGCGAAAAATGTGATTATTCATTGTGGGTCCGGGGTAACCGCCTGTCACACCATATTGGCATTCGCGGAGGCGGATTTGCCAACTCCGTCGCTTTACGTAGGTTCATGGAGTGAATGGTCGAGAAACGACCGGCCGGTTGCAAGGGAGTAATAATGGAGATATTGAAATAAAAAATTATAATTTATGGAATTCAGGCAGTTAGGAGCTTCGGGCCTCAGGGTGCCCGTTTTGAGTTTTGGTACAGGAACCTTTGGCGGTGGTGGCGAGTTTTTTAAAAAGTGGGGAAATACCCAGGTTGAAGAAGCGACCAGAATGGTCAGTCTGTGCTTAAATGCGGGTCTTAATCTTTTTGATACCGCAAACGTGTACTCAAATGGATTGTCGGAGGAGATATTGGGGCGGGCAATTGTCGGTCTCCGTGATGAGATCATTTTGTCGACCAAGGCAACTTTCAAAATGGGTGAGGGGCCCAATGATTACGGTTCTTCCCGGTTTCATTTGATCAAAGCTTGTGAAGATAGCCTGCGCCGGTTGCGAACCGATTATATTGATATATATCACATGCACGGTTTTGATGGCGTGACGCCAGTGGAAGAAACGCTAAGTGCATTGAACCACCTGGTTGAAAGCGGTAAAGTCAGATACATCGCCTGCTCGAATTTTTCTGGCTGGCACCTGATGAAGTCCCTGGCAATCTCAGAAAAATATGGGTGGTCAAAATATGTGGCCCATCAGGCGCATTATTCTTTGTTAAGCCGTGAACTGGAGTGGGAACTAATGCCTTTGGGAATGGATCAGAATATTGGTACACTTGTATGGAGTCCTTTGAATGCGGGCAGGCTGGGAGGTAAATTTCGTCGTAATGTGCCTATGCCCGCCGATAGTCGCATTGCTCAGGGTGGAGGAGAAGGACCGCCGGTACCCGAAGATTTTTTCTATAACCTGATCGATGTCCTGGATGAAGTGGCAGCTGAAACGCAGAAGACCGTTGCTCAGGTTGCTTTAAACTGGGTGCTCCAGCGGCCAACCGTGAGCAGTGTGGTGATAGGGGCAAGGAACGAGGAGCAACTGAAGCAGAATCTGGGGTCGGTAGGGTGGAATCTAACGGTAGAACAAGTGAAGAAACTGGATGCTGTAAGTGAAAGACCGCCTGTGTATCCCTACTGGCACCAGAGAAATTTTCCGGCTCTTAATCCTATTCCTGATTTTTACGCCAAACGCTAGGCAGAAACAATCGCGTTTAAGATTTCAATCAACTCAGGGAAACCGGGCCGCGAAGGAAATCGTCCAAGATATCCATTTCGACACGGCTTCGCCAACAAGGTCGTAATTCGCCGACTATTTATGATGCCGGTAATCGGTTAGATCGTTAAACTAATTACCTTTCTGCTCGGGAACGTAAAGACCGTTTTTCATCGCATAGACAATCAGGTCTGTGGTTCTTTTTACTTTGAGCTTGTCCATTACATTTCGGTGATAATATTGAACGGTATGAGCGCTTAATTTAAGCTCATAGGCAATTTCCTTAATGGTTAGCCCGCTACAAACCTTGTTCAAAACCTCCTTCTCACGTGGTGAAAGATGTGAAACGACTTGCTCTTCGGTGAAAATACTATTGAGAAGATTATCTCTAACCGATTTTCCAATGTACTGTTTACCGTCTAAAACCTGACGGATACCATCTTTAAGTTCGTCGAGCGGAGTCGATTTCGACATGAAGCCGTTGGCGCCCTTCCGGATTGCCTGTTTTATTGTCTGTGCATCTGTTGAGGATGATAAAATAATGATTTTCAGATCCTTTGTGAAATTGGTTCGGCAGATTTCCAGGAGATCCATTCCACTTATTCCGTTCATCATCAAATCCATGATTAAAATATCGGGTAAAGTGGTTTGTTTATCTTCCAGAAAATCCTCCGCACCGCAGTAGGTATGTATAGCATTTACTTCGGGCATTTTCAATAACGAGCTCTTCAAGGCCTCTGTGAGCAGAATGTGGTCGTCAACTAGGGAAATATTCATAACAGTCACTTTCGGCGAACCAAAAATGGTTCATTGTTAAATTAGCATGGATAACTATAATCACTATTCAAGCTAAGGTTTGCTTTATTTTAATACCTCGTGGAATA
The DNA here is from genome assembly GCF_902506755.1 of Dyadobacter sp. 32. GTDB lineage: Bacteria > Bacteroidota > Bacteroidia > Cytophagales > Spirosomataceae > Dyadobacter. Next base: position 7,009,775 of record NZ_LR735258.1, read on the forward strand.
AAGCCTGCTGCGGCAGAAAACTCTTTCCGGAGACTGTAATGCGCAGAATCCGTTTTTATGAGTTTAAGCCGAAGGTTGGGCAATTTTCGGATAAGTTGATGTAAAAGGTTTTATTTTGCCAGTATGGTATTTAGGCGGCCCGCCTAAATCCTGCAAGTCAATAAAATTAGGCATTTTTTATCTAAACGGTATTTTGTTTTCGTTTTTATGCCTTTAAACAGTCGCCATAGCCTTATTTACATAAGCAACTGCTGGCCGGAGGATCGCGATAGTTTTGGATCAAAACCAAATGTTGTGGACTAACTTGGATTAAGCATATAACTGAGTTAGGCGGTAAAGGAAGAATTCCACGTTACGAACCCCTCGGAACTGACTTCTAAATGCTTTGATCTTTGCGTTGAAGGACTCGGCTGAAGCGTTGGTACTCCTGTTGTCAAAATAATTTACGATAGTTTTATAGTGATTCTCTATTGATCTGGCAACTGTGTTGAATGATTTAAACCCGGATTGTCGGACCTTTTCATGCCACTTTGCCAACCGGGTTAGCCCGTAAATCTTTTCAGTAGTATTGGTGAAGATGTTACTAAGCTCTTGCGCCAGATCATATGCTTTTTTGAGGTCGGGAAAGCGCTCAAAGACTAATTGGGCTCGTTCCTTTTGATTATCAGTCCAGGTGTTTGGCTTTTTGTAAAGCGCATACCTGCTGCGAGCCAACAGCTGTTTAATGGTATCCCCGTTTGGCAATACTTCGGCTACATATTCAACATGAGTGGATTTGGCCTGCTCGATAGCATCATTTTCCAGATCCAGAGCTTCCCAGCGGTATTTTATGCGCATTTCCTGCAAAGCGTCTGTGGCCAATCTCTGTACATGGAAACGATCCGTAACGCGCGTAGCTCTCGGGAAGCATCGTTTTGCGATCATTTCCATGCTGCCAGCCATGTCCAGGGTGATTTCCGTTACCTTTTTGCGTTGGGATTCGGGAATTTTACGGATAACCTCAATAACTGTTTCGGCTTTAGTCCCCGCCACTATGGCCACTATACTTCCACGCCCACCTTTTGCAGCTTTGTTTGTAAGAATTGTGTAGAGCTCGCCACGGGAAAGACTAGTCTCGTCAATAGAAAGGTGAGAACCTATGTTTTCAGGAAACAAAAGCCACTTTTTAGCATGTCCTCGTTGGCCCCAGTCCTTGAATCCGCTTTGGAAATCACGGTATTGGCGTAGCAGATCCTTGCCATTCACTCCATATAACCGTCCGATTGTCCAGGCACTATTCGGGTTGGTATCGACCGATTTCTTTTAAAAAAGCTGCGAATTCACTAGTCATTCGCGTTCCCTCTGCTACTTCCCTCCAGTCCCTGTAAACCACTTTGCCGGTCTTGGTATTCAACCATCTGCGCCGTTTGATGTGAAGAAAAACTTTATGTCCGCGAATTGGGAAATCCTGAATCGTGATGGTAGGAAAGAAGCCTTTGGAGAGTAAATTTTTCTTGTCTGGATCGTTATCAGCAGCGTTCTTTTCTTCGATGCGGACGTGAAAAGTATCTCCGTCTTTGTCTACGGAAGTAAGATTGAAATTTTCTAGAATGAATTCGGGTAATAAAAACTGAACAATAGGCAAGAAACTCTCCAAAACAAACGGGTTTGATTAAAAACACAAACCTAGATAAATCCTATGCACTCCACAAGTTTTTGACTTGATCCATAGTTTTGGTAGTCAGGATTTGTGAGGTGCGTAGGTGATAAAAAAAACAGCCCAAACACAAAGTGCATGGGTTGTCCGCTTACTCAACGTTATGAAACTTTTTAAATTTTAGTGCGTGTATGTGATCTGGATTGTGAATACAAAGTTACCAGGTTGATATTTGTCTTCATTACCTAAATTTTCCTGGAATTGCCCCCTAATTTTTAGGCGTGGTATGGCGTTTGCTCGATAGAGATTAGTTGATCTTCTTGAAGGTAGAGACGATAAGCATATACCCAATCGGTGTAATATCCTTAATAAAACTGCAGTCTGCGTGGAAACTGGTACAATTTTTACAGACATTGTAATACAAAATTTGTATTAACTCATAAAAATCAAATAACATGAAGAAAGCACTGTTACTTATGTGTATGGTTGTGTCTGCAACAGTCAGTTCCGCACAGACGATTTCCCTGGGGCCTAAAGTAGGACTAAATGTCAGCAATTACACCGGGGGCGATATTGAGTCGAATGCGTTGGTGGGATTTCATTTGGGTGGTATTCTCAATTTGGGAATAGGGAAGGTTTTTTCCCTGCAACCCGAGGTACTTTTTTCAACGCAGGGAGCCAAAATTGATAACGGTTCTCAAAAAAGAGATTTTAAGACTACCTACGTGGCGGTGCCCGTAATGGCGAAGTTTAGGTCTGCGGGTGGATTCTATTTTGAAGTCGGGCCACAGGTTTCTTTCCGAACCGGAGAAGATATTCCTGATCAAACCATTGATCATTTCTCGAAAAACCTGGACCTTGCCGTGGGAGCAGGCTTGGGTTATCAGGCGGGCTTTGGACTGGGAATCGGGGCCAGATACCTGGCAGGTATTTCGAAAGTTGGGAATTTCGATAAAACGGCTGCTGCCAACCCTGATTTTAAAAACAGTGTCATTCAGGTCAGTTTGTTTTTTGCAATACCAGTTGCCGGGCGATAATTCCCGGGTAAGATCGTAGTCAGGAGCGGGTACAGAAGTGCCCGCTTTTTTTGATTCATGCAGAGCCTTGAAGCATATTATTGTTTGCGATATTGATAATGGCCAATGATTGGATAGGTAAACAGGCAATCAGCCACTTCCTGCCCGCTGCCAATATTGTGAACAATCAGATTCCGGTTTCGATCGGCGGATTTTCTGTTGACCACTATGCCTATATGCGTCATACCCCTTTGCAGACTCCAGCAAACTATATCGCCCGTTTTGTAATCATCCGCATTTTGTGTAATTGGCAATTCCTTTCCCTGGCGTGAGAAGAATTTCATGAGGTTGGGCACCCGCCGATGATCAATGTTTTTATCGGTGGTTGTCATGGACCAGTTTTTGGGATATAGATAAAAATGACTCCGCATGTCCTCGTGGACTTCTTTTTGAAGGTCTATTCCCATCTTTCGGTATGCTCTTATAATTACATCGGTGCATACACCTCTATCCGCCGGTACATCACCGTTTGGATAAGCAATCGAAAAATACCTCGGATCATATCTTACGCGCTGAGCGGTTAAGGACATAGCTGCATCGCCCAGCCTGTGCGCGAAATGCACTTGCGCAGATGATGAAGAGGTAATCCAAACTGCGATGGAGATCAGCACAAAATTTCTCACTTCATTTATGCATTTGATGTGTAAACTTGAACCATAAGCGGACCGGGATCATAATCAATATCCGATTTGTAGCGGCTCGTTTGAGTCGGTTTCTTGGTTTGGTTATCTCACAAGCTAATCTGCCTTTGCGTATTTTTGTATTCATGCAAATTAATTAGCATCACGCTTCCGAGAATTATGGCAAGTCCGATAATCTGAATACTTGAAATGGTCTCAAGACCAAAAAAAATTCCCAGTAACACGGCCACTACAGGGTTGACATAGGCGAATGTACTCACTTTTGTGGCGGGTTGGAATTTCAATAGCCATACGTAGGCGCTAAAGCCAATGATAGATCCGAAAATAATCAAATATACAACAGCCATCCAGCCTTCCAGTGGAATAGAATCAAGGCGAAAGCTTTTTAATTCCCCACTTAGTATACTCAGGGGCATGAACGCCAGCCCGGCTGATAACATTTGCCAGGTGGTGCTCACAGTGGCGGAATTGCCGGATGACCTGTACTTAGCGTACAATGAGCCACTGGCCCAGGCAATGGATCCCAGGATCAGCAGGGCGGTTGCATAAATATCTTTTGTGCCGGAAATGTCTGCAAAGGCCTTTGAAATTTGTTCACTAAATAATAGTCCCACACCGCCAAAGCCTATCAGCAAGCCAGCAATCGTGGATTTATTTCTTAAATTATGAGCCCATTTTGGCCTGTCCAGTAATACGAACCAAAGCGGGGAGGATGAAACCATAATTGCTACCATGCCACTGGGCAGGAATTGTTCTGTCCATATCACAATCCCATTTCCTACGAAGAGCAAGAGTAAGCCACTTATGATAGCGGGCCTTATGGCTTTGACTTCGAATACTTTCTCATTCCGTAGCAAACACCAGGTCATCATCAATGCGGCCGCAATGATGAAGCGAAACGCACCAAGGAAGAAGGGCGGGAAAGTCTGAACGGCCTTTTGTATGAAGAAATAGGTAGATCCCCAAACTAAATATACCGTGGCATATGCCAGCACAACCATAAGGCTTGAGGGCGTTTTTTCTGAACTGGTTTGATTCATGTTATATTTAGTGATTGGCACCCATTTCAATATTTCCAGACCGTGGCTACCGGTCTGTTTCGGATACCCGTTCCTGAGTTACCATCATAGGCGTGTAAACACCAGTATGTTTATTTTTGGTTCGCAGACATTGGTTTTTATTCAAAGTTCTGCATGTTGAGGAATTTGTACCCATTGCTTGTTCCAGCCTCGTGTGATATTGATTTTCGAGGACTATTCTCTACAAAATATTTAAATGAAATTGAGTATTCCCGATTCCACCCGCGCATTGCTTGCCGCTGTCTTCTGGAATGGTTGTTTTACATCCCCTGTTATCAACCTAATTTAAGCAGTATGGCAAAGCTCCTTTATGATTTAAGTACCGTGGGTCCGATCCTATTGATCATGGTTTTGCTGGCGGCTATTCTTTGCGCTGTTTGGTTAATTGCGGCGCTTCGGGGGAAGTCCTCTAGTCATACTTTTGGAATGCCGGAACGCCGCTGGCTAATCAGGCATAATCGAATCCGTATGAAAGACCTCAGACATTCATGAACGTGTCCTGGATTTCGGTTCTAATGTAATTCTTCGAATTGATATATTATGCGCTCATTCAATGAGAAGTAAAGGCAATGATGGAGCCATTGGATCTTCTATTATGCCGGTAATTATATCTTATTGTCGAAATAATTCTACAAGAGTTTCTCTGCTAATTTTTTAAAATTTTATTTCAAAACCAGCTCATTTATGAGGTTGCTGCGTGAGGCTGATTTTATTTTTTAATCAGAATGACCAGGTGCGGCAAAAATTAAAATTGTGTTGAGGTAAAATCTTTGATAACGGGATTGACAAATTGTATGCGAAATGCCCAAAAAAAACATCCCAATGGCATTGCCTTCGGGATGTTCGATTTTACTCAACGTTATGAGAACCGATTATCTGGTTTTCATTCACAAATTTAATCATTTCTTAAAATATTCCTCATTTTTTTTATTACTGTTTTTTGGGTAGAACCTGCCAGGGTGTTCTATGTGTCCTTCGTAAGTTTTGTTGCTATCAGAACTAGTAGGAATAATTCTATGAAAATTATAAGTATTTGTTCTATGTTTTTCTGGTTATTAAACTTGTACGTTGATGTGACCAGCACAAAGCGTCAGGAGGGCAGTGAATAATCAAACTTTTTATAAGCTTGTAAAACATTGCTTTGTATATTTACAATTCGAGTTTATTCTATTCTGTCTATCATTTTGGTAAATATTTGATACTTTTATTAGTGGGATGTTGTACCCCCCAAAATTAGTAGGTTTGTATGCTGTCAATATTAACGTGTTCTCCGAATCTGACCCGTCCGGTAATGGTAAAAAATTCATCGCGCTATAAGTTGTTTGGACCTTCTGGCCGTGGCAATGAAGAAGTAGAGGGTCGGCTCAGGGAACTAATCGGACAAATGCAAACTCCCGAGAATTTAAGAAAGCTAATGAGTGTAATTACGCCTGAAACGAGGCAATGTCCGTTGGTTGAGCGTAAAATGGATTTTTCCAAATTTGAGGAAAAACTTAATAAGGCGAAAGACGAATACTTCGGTAAGGAGCCCAAAGGATTGGAAGGCAATCCGGATGGCAATGGTTTTTGAGTGCTTTAAAGTACCTTCCCTTAATATTGGTACCATTCGGACCACCATTGCTGCAATTTTTTTCTGATTTCTTCCTCTCTGGCATTTTTCCCGGGCTCAAAAAACTTCTGCCCCTTAATCTCCTCGGGTAAAAAATTTTGCTGTGCAAAATTACCTTCGTATCCATGGGCATACTTGTAATCTTTCCCATAGCCAATTTGCTTCATAAGTTTGGTAGGCGCATTTCTTAAGTGAAGAGGTACCGGCAAGTGTGCGGTGCTGCGGGCTGCCTGCATGGCCATGTCAATGGCCAAATAGCTCGCGTTACTTTTGGGCGATGTAGCCAGATAAATGGCAACTTGGGATAAAATGATTCTGCACTCCGGATAGCCAATCACGTTCACAGCCTGCATGCATGCATTGGCCATGATTATCGCAGTGGGATTGGCATTGCCAATATCTTCGGATGCCATGATGAGCATTCTTCTGGCGATAAATGACGGATCTTCACCGGCAACAATCATCCGGGCCATCCAGTATAAGGCACCGTTTGGATCGCTGCCTCTAAGCGACTTGATAAACGCGGAAATAATATCGTAGTGCTGCTCCCCGGATTTATCATAGCGGGCAATATTTTGTTGGGCCACCTCCGTAACCCACTCGTCGGTTATCTCTATTTTTTTCTCTTCACCCTTGGCCAGGACAACCAGTTCTAGCAGATTCAGCAGTTTTCTGCCGTCACCACCGGAAAGTCTGAAAAGGGCATCATAGGATTTGAATTCGATATTCTTTTCACTCAGCCACTTATCCTTTTCCAGGGCACGTGCTACTAGCCGTTTGAGTTCGTCTGCGCCAAAAGCCTCCAGAATGTAAACCTGGCAGCGAGACAATAAGGCGGAGTTGATCTCAAAAGACGGATTTTCGGTGGTGGCGCCTATAAGCGTAACTTGTCCTTTCTCCACTGCACCAAGCAGTGCATCCTGCTGATTTTTATTGTAACGATGGATTTCATCGATGAATAGAATAGGGGGGAAAAGACCCGACGGCTTTGCCAGAACTTCGCGAAGTTCTTTCACGCCAGAGCTTATGGCACTCAGGTTATGGAACTGTCTTTTGGTGGCATCCGCAAGCATGAGGGCAAGGGTAGTTTTGCCAACGCCTGGAGGCCCCCATAAGATCATGGACGGAAGGGTATTCTGTAGAATGGCTCTTCGAAGAGGTCCGTTCGGTCCCAGAAGTTTGGACTGACCTACAAAATCGTCGAGAACACGTGGGCGAAGTCTTTCGGCAAGTGGTATCGTTGTTGAGGTCATTCGTTGGTCTTATCGGGTGATGAATCAAGTATACTCGTATTTAACAAAAAAAGCGTGGCATAGTTCGCCACGCTTCTATTCACCGGAGGAAAATGGATTCACTTAGAACGTTAATCTGTCCAGCGTCATTTGTTTTTTTAAATTACCCAACGCACCGAATACCAGATTGTAGACCGATTGAATATTGATTTTCATAAGATCAGCGATCTCATGGTTGTTGAGATTCATGTAAAACTTGAGAAAGATGGCTTCACGCTGGCGTCTTGGTAAGCCATTGATTGCCACGTTAAGATGTTGGTTGGTTGACTCAAATTCTTCCTCAGAAATCAGATGATTTTCATGAGAAGGTGTATTGATATGCCAGTATTCCACCGGGATATCTTCATTACTGGTGTGCTTTTGCTGTGCATTCAGGTGGCGTACCAATTTTCTCTTTATGGACGCCATAAGATAAAACCGGACAGATGTGGTGTCACCCAATGTTGCCCGGTTTTTCCATAATTCAACGAATAAGTCGTGAATGCAGTCTTTGATGAGTGGTTTATCAATCGTGAACTGCGAGCAATATTGATAAAGAATGTGGACGTAGGAGCGGTAGAGGCATGCATATGCATTTTCGTCTCCTTTTCTGAACTGATCCCAAAAATTGAGTTCTTCTTCTTGCTTGTAGCGTAAATGTGCCATTTGTAGGTTAGGAATTTAAGATGGGTTAGGAATATTTGAATAAGGGTCAATCTTACACTTGTAAATATATTTATAAAAAAACGTATTTTAAAAATATTTATTGGATTAAATTAAATTTAACAAAAGGATGATATAGTAGGATCATATTATGTACGCTACTTCGCGAACAGGGATACAAACCGAAACTGCTCTCCATCAAACAATCCCTGGTCACTTAACTTTAATGAGGGAATAACCAGCAATCCCATAAAAGATAGTGTCATAAAGGGTGACTTTAATTTTGATTTTAAGTTTGACTTAACAAATTGATCCAATCTGGTGTAGGCTTCCGCAACCTCGTAACCATTTTGATCACTCATTAGTCCCGCAATGGGCAGTTCCAGCAAATGGCTTTCACCATATCCTACGGCCGAAACGCCTCCCTGCGCATCAATAATCAGGTTTACAGATTCACAAAGGCTTTCGTCGTCAACGCCCACGGCAATAATATTATGCGAATCGTGGGCGACTGAGGAGGCAATAGCCCCGGCTTTTAATCCGAAATTTTTTATAAATCCAATGGACGGCGGGGTATTCTGATAACGATTTACAACGGCTATCTTTAAAATATCCCGCTCAGTATCACTGACAACTAGGCCATCTTCCACCTTTTTGGGCAGGGAAAGCGCATTGGTAATAAGCTGTCCTTCGAGGGCTTCAATCACCCGTATTGCTGACGAGATATTATCATCCTTACACTGAAAGTCTTCTGTTTTTTTTCTTTCGCAGGCAAACTTGTTGATATGTCTGCTACGGATATCGGGCAGAAAGGAGATGCCATCCTGTGCCACCTTTGCTCCGTTAAGCCATGTTTCAACAACAGTAATATCGGTGAGGTTGTCGATGACTATAAAGTCGGCGGGATCGCCAGGCCGAAGTAAGCCTACTGGTAAATTGTAATGCGCTACGGGGTTGAGGCAGGCAGCCTGCAGTACATCCCAAATATTGTGGCCCAATTTTAAAGCCCGCTTTACCAGTATATTGATATGGCCTTCAACAAGATTGTCCGGGTGTTTGTCGTCGGAGCAAAACATAATTCGGTCCGGGAACTCAGAAAGTAAAGGAATTAGGGCATCAAAATTCCGGGCAGCGCTGCCCTCCCTGATCAGAATTTTCATTCCATAATCAATTTTTTCACGGGCTTCTTCATAGGTGAAGCATTCATGGTCGGTGGTGATTCCGGTTGAAGCATATTGTTCTGCTGACTTGCCTCTCAGGCCCGGAGCATGGCCGTCAATGGGTTTGTTGAAGTGTTTTGCCCAATTTATTTTGGCCATCATATCCGGATCATGATGCAGCACCCCCGGATAGTTCATTACTTCGGCCAGATAGCCAATCTCCGGCTTGGCGAGCAAGTTTTTCACGTCGGTGGGGTTCAGAGTGGCTCCGGCGGTTTCATAAGAAGTTGCCGGAACACACGAAGGCGCACCAAAACAAAACTTGAAAGGAACTCTGTTTCCATCTTCAATCATGTACTCAACACCTTCATAACCTACAACATTGGCTATCTCGTGCGGATCGGAGATCGTAGCAACTGTGCCATGAACAACAGCCAAACGGGCAAACTGTGACGGCGTAAGCATGGAGCTTTCTATGTGTACGTGGGCATCCACAAAGCCCGGTAGGGCGTATGGCAGCAAAGGGTTTTCTTTGCCCATGAGCGTTATGTGGCTAATTCGCGTGTCGGCAATGAAGAGCTCCACTTCATGGATGGTCCTGTCAAACAGGTTAATAAGGTTTACTTTCATTAATACCTATATATAATGTACAATTGGGTAGATGGCCTAAAAAAATGGAGGTGTGCTGCCTTCAAAGATCCTAACTATCTGTAACCTTTTTGATATTGCAACGGGCTTTTCCCTGTATAAACTTTAAAGTACTTATTAAAATTGGCAAAATTGTTGAATCCGCTTTCAAAACAGGTTTGTGCCACGTTCAATGTTCCCTCCCGCAAAAGCTTACAGGCATGGCCCACTCTGATTTCAAGAAGAAATTGGGAATAGGTCTTTCGGGTTCGGCTCTTAAAATACCGGCAGAAAGAATGAGGGCTTATACTGGCAACGGCCGCAATTTCTTCAATAGAAATTTTGTGCTGAAAGTTAGCCAGCGAGTATTGGTATATATGATTGATTCTATCGGTATCGTACTGGTCATAGTCCTGATCATTGAAGGTGTTGGATAATTGAATGATCTCGGAGTTTTGAGCCAGACTTTCGAGGATCTGCAGTAGCGTTATGATGGAATTACTTGCCTTTTGATCAAGCAGGTTTTGCATCAGTGCTTTTATTTGCTCATTTTCCTGCCCGAGTAGCTTCATTCCCCATTTTGCTCTTTCCAGCAGGTCGCTAATAGATTTGTTTTCGGGCAGTTGGAGAAATGCTTCACCGAACAATCCCTCTGAGAAGTGCAGTACCGTTGCCTGCGCGTAAAGTTGGGTATTTCCCTGGAAATATTGTTCGTCGCACCGCCAGTAGTGGGGCAGGTTGGAGCCGATCAGCAGCAGGTCGCCGCTTTGAAATGTCTGAATATTGTCACCCACAAACTGGGTGCCGGATCCCTGCTCTATATGAACAAGTTCCAGTTCGGGATGGTAATGCCACCGGTCGTAGAAGTGTAACACCACATCTCTTCTGATACTAAACGATTGCTGTAATCGTCGCGGGACCTTTAATAATTGTGGTTTCACAGTTATAATTACAGATTTTTGGCTATTCTGTTTATTTTTATGCCAATATTATTGAAAAAAATGCCATAATTGTAAAATAATGAATTGAAATATTTCAATTCATTTGTAGATAAATTCAATGATGCGGAGTTTTATCTTTCTGATATGGAAATTTGTCCCAAACTTTGAAGTACTATTTACGGCGATTTACAGTATATAGAGGATACAGTAATCATGAACATTTATAAATATTAGAAAGTAATACTATGGCGTCCCAACTTATTAAAATTCATCCTTCGGACAATGTAATTGTAGCACTCAGGGACCTGCCCACGGGTGCCGATGCGGAATGGGATGGTCAACATTATAATTTGCCCTATGGCGTTTCTTCAAAGCATAAATTTGTAACCGAAGATATTGAAACCGGGGGTGCGATCATCATGTATGGCGTGCTGGTGGGGCGAGCCACACAACCAATAAAAAGGGGTGAGCCGATCACTACGTTTAACCTTAGACATGACGCGCATGACTACAGTACTGCAAATCGCCAGCCGTATTCGTATGTTCAACCGGATGTAAGCAAATGGCAGGGGCGTACTTTTAAGGGCTATCACCGTCCGGACGGCCGGGTGGGGACCTATAATTACTGGCTGGTACTTCCGCTGGTATTTTGTGAAAACCGAAATGTACTAATCATGAAAGACGCATTTGAGCGGGAGCTTGGTTATGCGCAAACGGACATCTATCGCGAACATGTTCGTGAGTTTTTACATCTATATCAGGCAGGTGACACCCGAAAACTGAAAAGTCTTGAGGTGTTTACGGAGCAGCCATCCGTTAAGAAAAATATCAGTCGGCCGTTTGCCAATGTGGACGGTATTAAGTTTTTGACGCACGAAGGGGGTTGTGGCGGCACGCGCGGTGATGCTACTACGCTCTGTGAATTGTTTGCGGCTTATGCAGTTCATCCAAACGTGGCTGGAATCACGGTTTTAAGTCTTGGTTGTCAAAATTCTGAGCTAAGGATACTTGAAGATGGAATTCGGAAACGTGATCCGCATTTCAACAAACCATTTTTTGCATTTGAACATCAAAAAGGAACGGAATACTCCCTGATGGCCGGCGCAATAAAGGAGACCTTCCTCGGACTTACTAAAATTAACGAGTATGAGAGAGCGGATGCGCCGTTATCCAAACTTTCGGTTGGGTTAAAATGCGGAGGTTCTGATGGGTTTTCGGGTATCTCTGCTAATCCGGTACTCGGTCATTTGTCCGATCTTGTAGTAGGGCTGCAAGGTCAAACCCTGCTAGCGGAATTTCCCGAATTAAACGGCGTTGAACAGGAATTGTTGAATCGTTGTGTGACTGAGGAAAAGGCTGCCAAATTTGAAAAACTAATGCGGGACTATGCCGGAAAAGCGGAGGCTGTGGGATCGTCATTCGCATTTAATCCTTCACCGGGCAACATCAAAGACGGCTTGATCACGGATGCTATAAAGTCTGCCGGTGCAGCCAGAAAAGGTGGAAATGCATACATCACGGATGTTTTGAACTACACAGAGCGGGCTACCGAATCGGGGCTTCAACTCGTGTGTACGCCTGGGAATGACGTAGAAGCCACAACTGGTCAGACTGCCGCGGGTGCGAATATCATACTCTTCACGACCGGGCTGGGTACACCTACCGGCAATCCGATCTGCCCGGTTGCAAAGGTGGCAACCAACACCATTCTTGCCAATCGCATGCCGGATGTGATCGACTTCGATTGCGGGCCCGTTGTGGATGGAACGCAGACTATCCAGGAAAACGCGGAAGCATTGCTCGAATATGTGATCAAAGTAGCAAGCGGAGAACTGACAAAAGCGCAACAGCTTGGTCAGGATGATTTTATTCCCTGGAAAAGAGGGGTTTCTCTTTGATTGCCTGAAAGGGAAATTGAAATTGAGCGGGCCCTGAGTAAAGAATCCGAAGGGTTCCCTTTTGAAATCAAAAATCTTATTATAAAAAATGTTTGATTTAAACGGTAAAGTGGCGTTAGTGACGGGTGGCGCAAGTGGAATAGGATTAGCTATTTCCAAAACATTTGCGAAACAAGGTGCTCATGTTCATATTCTTGAGCTGAATATTGAGTTGGCTCAGTCGGTGGCGGCAGAAATTGTCGGTGAAGGCGGACGTGCTGAGGCACACGCTGTGGATATTTCGAAGCAGGCAGATGTCATTGGCGTAATTGATTCCATTGCAGCCAAGCAAAACATCAATATTCTGGTCAATAATGCAGGAATAGCACATATTGGAAAAGCTGATACGACCTCGGAACAGGATTTTGACCGGGTGGTGAATGTAAATGTGAAAGGTGTATACAATTGCCTTTTTGCCACCATCCCACATTTGAAACGTAACAGTGGTGGAGTGATCCTGAATATGGTTTCCATTGCAGCCACCGTAGGCATACCCGACCGATTTGTGTATTCTACAACCAAGGGAGCTGTGTTTTCCATGACACTTTCCGTTGCGCGTGATTATCTGGGCGATGGGATTCGATGCAACAGCATTTCTCCGGCACGTGTGCACACCCCGTTTGTGGATGGGTTTATTTCAAAAACCTATCCGGGAAAAGAAGCCGAAATGTTCGAAAAGTTATCTAAAACACAACCGATCGGGCGAATGGCCAAGCCTGACGAGATTGGCGCATTGGCACTGTATCTCTGTTCCGACGAAGCCGGGTTTATCACAGGTTGTGACTATCTGATCGACGGAGGGTTTGAAAAATTGAATAACTAATAGCTATTGGCAATCAGCGATTAGCCCAATATTCTATTTCATATATCGAAAATTTATCATTTAAAAAGCGCATGGCCAATGGCTAACAGCTAAAACCTAATATGAAACTATTCCGCTTTGGTGCATTTGAACAGGAAAAACCTGGTGTTGAACTTCCCAATGGAACACAGATTGATGTTTCTGCTTTTGGAGAAGACTATAATGAAAAATTCTTCGCGACCGATGGATTGAGCCGTCTGGCAGCCTGGCTGGACGCCAATGCGGCATCTGCCCCGGCGATTGAAGCAGGATTCCGTTACGGTTCCTGTGTAGCGCGTCCTTCGAAAATTATCTGCATTGGCATGAACTATGCCAAGCACGCCTACGAATCAGGCGCCACCGAGTTGCCGAAAGAACCTATCGTTTTCTTTAAGGCAACTTCGGCACTTTGCGGCCCCAACGACAACGTAGTCATACCCCGAAACTCGGAAAAGACAGACTGGGAAGTGGAGCTGGCGGTTATTATTGGAAAGAGGGCAAGCTATGTGGACGAAGCGGAGGCATTGAATTATGTGGCGGGTTATGCGGTTCACAACGATTATTCAGAGCGTGCATTTCAGCTGGAACGTGGCGGCCAGTGGGTTAAAGGAAAAAGCAATGACACTTTTGCTCCCCTGGGCCCCTATTTTGTGCCAGCCTCGGAGGTGGGTAATGCCAATGCTCTGGATCTGTGGTTGTCGCTGAACGGGAAGAAAATTCAGGATAGCAACACTTCTGATATGATATTTCAGATCCCTTTTCTGGTAAGTTATCTGAGTCAGTTTATGACCCTGCTTCCGGGAGATATGATCACCACAGGTACACCTGCCGGGGTAGGTCTGGGCATGAAACCACAGGTTTATCTTAAGCCTGGGGATGTTGTGGAGCTGGGTATAGAAAAACTTGGAAGTCAGAAACAAGAAGCAGTGGCCTGGTCTGCGGTTGTATAGTTAGAAACTAACGGGTGCATATTGTCAGGACTTGGTCATGAGACGGTTATCAACTTTGGACACAAAGTCCTGCCCCTTTGTGATCATCTCTGACAAACCCATAAAGCGTTGATTTTAAGGTCAATTTACATCACATGGCAATGAATATTGATTCTCATCAGCATTTCTGGATTTTTGATCCCGTCCGAGATTCGTGGATCACACCCGAGATGCATATTATTCAACGCGATTTTTTGCCTGAGGATCTTCATCCCGTTTTGGAAGCAAACGGAATGCATGGTTGCGTGGCCGTTCAGGCCGATCAATCCGAGGCAGAAACCACTTTTTTGCTTCAACTGGCGGATGCGAATGATTTTGTAAAAGGTGTGGTTGGGTGGGTCGATCTGCAATCCTCCAACCTGTACGATCAGCTGGAAAGATATTCGTTATATGAAAAGTTAAAAGGTTTCCGGCATGTGGCACAGGGCCAGCCAGAAGGTTTCCTACTGCGGCCCGGGTTTGTCAAAGGCGTTGGGCAACTGGTTGCGTTTGATTTTACCTATGACATTTTAGTTTATGCCAATCAGCTCAATGAGGCATACGAATTTGCCAGAACGCTGCCAAACGTTCGATTTGTTCTGGATCATATTGCCAAACCCCTGGTGAAAAAGGGTGAAATTGATCCATGGCGTGCCGATATTATCAAATTGGCCGAACTGCCGAATGTAAACTGCAAAGTATCGGGAATGGTTACAGAGGCAGATTGGATCAATTGGAAACAGGCCGATTTCAGGCCCTATCTGGATGTTGTTTTTGATGCTTTCGGTACAGATAGGATTATGTTCGGCTCGGATTGGCCTGTTTGTTTGGTGGCCTCGGAGTACGGTGCGATGAAGGAAATCCTTACCAATTACATAAGCTCGTTTTCGCCCGCTGAAAAAAGAATGATCATGGGAGAAAACGCCATTTCGTTTTATAGGTTGGAATGATAACATGTTGTAAAACGAAATTATTTCATCACGTAGAAAATTGACTATCGTTTTTAACTAATGAAAAAATATTGTCTTGCAGTAGATTTGGTGAATGATCCGGTAATGATCGCTGAATATGAGGCGTTTCATCAAAAAATCAGGCCCGAAATTGAAAAAAGCATCCGGGATGCGGGTATTACCAATATGGAGATTTTTCGGCTGGATAACAGACTTTTCATGATCATGGAAACCGAAGATGATTTCGATTTCGAGGTTAAGGCCAGAATGGACGCGGAAAATCCGAAAGTTCAGGAATGGGAACAATTGATGTGGAAATATCAGGAGGCTTTACCTTCAGCGAAGAAGGGTGAAAAATGGGTTTTGATGAAACAGATCTTTGGAATGAACGGATACTAATTGTATGCTGCGGTGAATGAAAGATTACACCTCAAAAATTCGATGTAAGTTTGGAGTAATTGGTTGTGTTGATATTGACTGACAATTCGCTATGGAAATTTCACTGAAATAATTAATAACCAAAAATCCGCTGAGTATTTTGATATTGGATTTGATTTTTGGTGATAAACCTAGCCTGTATCGATTTTGAAGAGATTTTTTCTGTTAACTATACTTATACCGACTGCCATCCTTTTTATTGCCTCTCAGCCACGGCGCTCTATTGAGATCAAAGTCATGAGTTTCAATATCCGTCATGGTGAGGGAATAGATGAGCGGTCGAATTTGATAGGAATTCTCAGGATCATTCAGGAACAAAAACCCGACCTTATTGCCCTTCAGGCCGTGGATAGTCTGGTGACGGAGGGTAAAGTACAATTCCAACTTAGGCAACTCGCGACGCAGACAGGTATGCATTACACGTATGGCGTAGCAGATCGATCGGGAAATGGCTCACAAGGGGTAGGGATTTTATCCGCCTGGCCATTCGAAAAGACGCAGGTTCTTCCACTTCCATCTACGCCCGGTTCCGATCAGAAAGTGCTGCTTTGCGGACTGATAAGGCATTCGCGAAACCTTACATTTCGTTTCTGCAATGCAAGGCTCGAAT
Organism: Dyadobacter sp. 32; assembly: GCF_902506755.1. Classification (GTDB taxonomy): domain Bacteria; phylum Bacteroidota; class Bacteroidia; order Cytophagales; family Spirosomataceae; genus Dyadobacter. The sequence goes on from NZ_LR735258.1 coordinate 7,026,222, forward strand.
ACGCCTCGGTTATGGATCGGGCGCTGCAGGCCGCTTATATTAACCGCTTACTGGAAGGAAGCGTGCAGCCCGTGGTACTGGGGATGGATATGGGCGCAAGGCCCAACGAGCAGCCCTATTTTTCCTTTAGAAAAAAATGGCATGATTCGGCCAGGGGATCTCAGTTGGAAACCTGGAATCAGGGCCTGCCAGGAGATCGGATGGATTATATTTTTGTCTTACTTAACAACAAGGTTCGCGTGAAGAGCTATAAGGTGATTCGTAGTTACCCCGAAGTCTCGGATCACTATCCGATTGTTGCCAACATTGAATTTTGGTAAACTTATGAATTATTCAAACCTAAAAATCGGGTTGTTTATTCCCTGCTATGTTGATCAGTTTTACCCGCAGGTGGGTATTGCCACTTTGGAATTACTTGAAAAACTGGGCTGTACGGTTGGCTTTCCGCTCAATCAGACCTGCTGTGGGCAGCCTATGGCTAATTCAGGATTTGAGCACCTGACCAAATCCTGCAACAACCTGATTTACGATTCATTTGAAGCATTTGACTACATTGTTTCTCCTTCCGGAAGTTGTGTTTTACACATTAAAGATCACCTAAAAGTGGAAGGAAAGGTGGAAGAATCCAGGGTATTCCGAAAAAAGATATACGAGCTGGTGGAATTTATTACAGATGTACTTAAAATTGACAAAATAGAAGCGTCCTTTCCGCATAAAGTTGGCTTGCACCAGGGCTGTCACGGGCAGCGAGGCCTGCATCTGTCGCAGATGTCGGAACTGAATGCGCTCCCTTTTTCTAAACCTGAGACCTTGCTAAGAAAGGTGAAGGGCCTGGAATTGGTTGAGTTGGATCGAAAAGACGAGTGTTGTGGGTTTGGTGGTACGTTTTGTGTTGCTGAGGAGGCCGTTTCGGTTAAGATGGGAAAGGACCGGGTCGCGGATCACCTACGGCATGGCGCCGAATTTATTACCGGATCAGATATGAGCTGTCTGCTGCATCTTGAAGGGGTGTTGAAAAGAAGGAACTCACCTGTTCAGGTGAAGCATATTGCAGAAATTTTGAATGGCGCGGTATCGGGGCAGGGAGTATAGCGTGGAAGTTGAAAAAACCGGTACCCCAATAGCACCGGTGCCTGCTGCACGTACCTGAATCAGTTTCGCTGATTTAATCTTTGATCAAAAGAGGGTTAGTTATAGTCCCATTATCTAATTGTTAAGAAAACTATGTCCAAGGCAATTGTAGAGCATTCGATAGCATCAGATACCTTTAATCAGGATGAGTCTTATGTGAACTGGCATGACGAAACGCTGTGGTTTGTTAGGCAAAAGCGGGATAAATCCGCAATGCAACTGCCAGAATGGGAAGAGCTGAGGGAAGCCGCCTCGCAGATTAAGCATTATGTGCTGTCGCACATGGACGATTTACTCCTGTCTTTTGAGCAAAAGGCAAAGGAGAACGGGGTGCAGGTGCACTGGGCTTCCGACGCGGCTGAGCACAACGAAATCGTGCTGGGCTTGCTCAGGAAACACCAGATAGACCGGATGGTGAAAAGCAAGTCAATGCTTACGGAGGAGTGTCATATGAATGAGTTTCTTATTCAAAATGGAATTGACGTAATTGATACGGACCTGGGAGAGCGAATTGTGCAGCTGCGTAATGAGCCCCCCAGTCACATTGTCTTACCGGCTATACATTTGAAAAAGAAAGATATTGGTGATCTGTTTCACCAACACCTTGGCACAGACGAGGGAGCCACCGATCCGCAGTATCTGACGGAAGCGGCAAGACAGCATTTGCGGGACAAGTTCCTGACGAGAAGAGCGGCGCTAACGGGAGTGAATTTTGCCATTGCCGAAACGGGCGGTTTTGTTGTTTCCACCAATGAAGGAAATGCCGACATGGGTGCGCATTTGGCCGAACTTCATATAGCCTCCATGGGCTTTGAGAAAATCATCCCGATGCAGAATCATTTAGGTGTATTTCTCCGGCTACTGGCCAGGAGTGCTACAGGGCAGCCCATTACGACATACAGCAGCCATTTCAAAAAGCCACGTGCAGGCCAGGAAATGCATATTATTATAGTAGATAATGGACGAAGCGAACAATTAGGCAGACCTGATTTCAGGAGTTCGCTCAAATGTATCCGCTGCGGAGCCTGCATGAATACCTGCCCGGTCTATCGTCGCAGTGGGGGCCATAGTTATCACAATGCGGTAGCGGGACCCATAGGCTCTATTCTCGCGCCAAATCTGGACATGACGAAGAACGCCGATCTGCCATTTGCCAGCACCTTATGTGGGAGCTGCTCCAATGTGTGTCCGGTAAAGATCGACATTCACGAACAGCTTTATAAATGGCGGCAGGTACTGGTGCAGGGAGGCCATGTACATACGGGCAAGAAAATCGGCGTGAATGCTATGTCCGTGATTCTGTCTCAGCCAAGGTTTTATCAATGGTCGGGCAGGCTGGGGCGGTCCGTCATGCGGGCATTGCCGTTTGTTGTAAATAACGCAATGAACCCATGGTATAAGCAACGGGAAATGCCCGAAGCGCCAAAAGAAAGCTTCAGAGACTGGTATGTACGAAATCGAAAAGAATAAACTAAGGGCAAAGCTTTGTCTGTCAAGGGAAGCCAAATTCGCTTTTGAGTCCAATCACGCATTCTAAATTTTCTAAATGACTTCACGGGAAAAAATACTCCAACGGATTGCAAAGAACAAACCTGCAGAAACATTGTTGCCGGATCGGTCCGTGTTCGACAGCCAGTATGCCGATACTGAGGCGAAGTTTGTTGAAATGCTGACAGCCATTTATACAGAAGTTGTGGTTGTGCAGAACCTGTCTGAACTTGCTTATAAAGTGGGTGAAATGTATACCGTTTCCAATCGGGCTACCACCATTCCTGCACTTGCAGCCTGGGCCGACTTCAGTCTTCACGTTTCGGATCCGCACGATCTGGAGACGATCGAGATAGCCATTCTGCAAGCAGAATTTGGCGTAGCCGAAAATGGTGCGGTTTGGATTTCCGATAACCATTTACCCCATCGCGTGCTGCCCTTCATTACGCAGAATCTGGCATTTGTAATTTCTCGTTCTGCTTTGGTAAACAATATGCACGATGCATATAAACGATTAAACGATACAACAGGCTGGGGCTGCTTCATTTCCGGGCCTTCCAAAACCGCTGATATAGAGCAATCTCTGGTCATCGGTGCACATGGAGCGAGAAGTATGGTTATTTTTTTGGTTGAGGACGGTTTGTGAACCATTGCTGGTTTTGCAAAACTTCGTGCTTTTTTAAATTCGGCGGATAAGTTCTTTCTTTTATTTTTGCATAAAAAGTACTTATTGGATTGAAGCTGCTAACATGCTTTGATTTTTATTAAAATTAAAAATGCCCAAAATTATTGTTGCCATTGACGGCTATTCGAGCTGTGGGAAAAGTACCACGGCCAAACTGGTTGCCAGGCAACTCAATTATCCCTATATCGATACGGGTGCCATGTATCGGGCCGTTACACTTTTTTTTGTTCAGAATCACATTACCCTAACGAACCCCCGAGAGGTGGATCAGGCGCTTAGTCAGGTGCAAATTACTTTTCGCCGGCAAGGAGAACTGGGCAGAAACGATACATACCTCAATGGGCTGAACGTGGAGGATGAGATCAGGAAGATGTACGTTTCGGAAAAGGTGAGCGAAGTAAGTGCGATTGCCAGTGTACGCCATGAATTGGTGGCACAGCAGCAACGTATGGGTAGATCAAAAGGTATCGTCATGGATGGCCGGGACATTGGTACCGTTGTTTTTCCGCAGGCAGAGCTTAAGATATTCATGACCGCCGATCCAATCATACGGGCCCAGAGAAGGCAAACGGAGCTTCTTGCCAAAGGTGAGCTTATTGGTTTGCAGGAAATTGCCGATAATCTCAGAATGCGGGATCACATTGATACCACCCGGGCCGAAAGTCCCCTGCGACAGGCTTCCGACGCAGTTTTTATTGATAATTCATTAATGACGCTGGATGAGCAGGTAGAGCTGGTGGTCAGATTAGCCGATGAGCAAATTGGCTTGTCACTGCGCAAGAGAGAAACGGGACTTCTATGATGCTCTCTTCCGATCTTCGGTACGATTATCTAATTGTAGGACAGGGCCTTGCGGGTACATGTCTTGCCATGCACTTATTGGATTTGGGTAAAAAGATTTGCATCATCAACGATTCCTCTCAACCTTCATCCTCTAAAGTTGCTGCCGGAATTTTCAATCCGTTAACAGGTAAAAAGTTGGTGAAGACCTGGATGGCAGATGATCTGTTTCCCTATGCTACTGAATTTTATGCCAAAATGGAGGTAAGGCTGGGTGTAAAATTCATGCATAGTGCCTCCATTTACAGACCATTCCGATCCATTGAAGAGCAAAATTCGTATCTGGCACAGACGGCTGATCCCGGCATCGCCCCTTACATTGGTGGAACGGTAAGCAACAAGGGTTTTTCCAATTATATTAACGCTGAATATGGCGGACTGGAAGTGATCCGGTCTGGTTGGGTTGATCTGCCATTGCTGCTTGATAAAAGTAAGATGTACTTCGAGGCTGTCGACAGCTATTTGGAGGCTGCTTTTGATTTAGAGCAGCTCCATGTGGGGGAAGAACTTGCGCACTGGCGGGGAATGCAGTTTGGAAAGGTCGTGTTTTGCGAAGGATTTCAGGCAACGAACAATGCAATGTTTGGCTGGCTCCCTTTTGCTCCGGTCAAAGGTCAGCTTTTGGAGATTGCCACGGATCAGGTATTGCAGCCGTACATTATCAATCAGGGTATCTTTATGCTTCCTATTTCTGCATCACGGGCACGGGTAGGGGCTACCTATTCCTGGGATCAGCTGGATTGGGACGCGACAGAGGATGCCAGAATAGAGCTCGAAGCTAAGTTTAAGCAGTTGTTTAACGGAGAATATCAGGTAATGGGGCAGGTTGCGGGCGTCCGTCCGTCCTCAAATGACAGAAGGCCTATTTTGGGAACACACCCTGATCATTCGCATGTGGCCATACTCAACGGACTTGGTACAAAAGGGGTAACATTAGCGCCTTATTTTGCAAATGAACTCGCAAAGTATTTGGAGTATGGCAAAGAATTGAATCCGTTAGTGAATATTAAAAGGTATTTTTCGTTATATTTCCGATGAAGTCAGCCTACTTATTATGAGCATAAGATTTATATACAAATTAACCTTTTGGGTTAATTTTTTCGTGTGTTTAGGACTATTTACAGAGGTAACTGCGCAAAGATATCCCTCTCAGGAAACATTTGGCAAGAACCGGGTTCAGCATAAAAGCTTTAAATGGAAAATTTTCAGAACCACCAATTTTGAAATTTACCACTATCAGGGTGGAACAAACCTGGCTCGGCTAACTGCGCAATATGCTGAAAGTGAATTTGATAAAATCACTGACGTGTTGGGATGGACGCCGTACAGCCGGGTAAAGATATTCCTATACAATTCTCCTGCCGAGCTCGAACAGAGCAATATGGGATTGTCAACCCTTGATAACCTGGATGATCAGAAGTTGGACTTAGCGCAGTCGAGAGTGGAAGTTGCCTATACCGGAAATCAAATCGGATTTAGGAAAAAGCTGGTAAATGATATAAGCTTACTGTTTGTATACGACATGCTGTATGGCGGCAATATGAAGGAAGCATTACAAAGTTCACTGCTGCTGACTCTTCCTGAATGGTTTATGACCGGCTCCGCCGCCTACATTTCCGAGGGTTGGTCCCCGGATCTGAACGATTACATGCGTGATTTTTTCAAAAATAGAAATGTTAGAAAGCCCACATTACTTACGGGCAATGACGCGCGAATGATCGGCCATTCCATCTGGAATTACATTGCTGAAAAATATGGTAAAGACAAAGTGTCTGACATTCTGAATCTTACCCGAATAATCCGTAATGAGCAAACAAGTATCACCAGTACGCTCGGCGTGCAGTCGTACAATCGCTTCCTGCGGGATTGGAGAGCCTTTTATTTGAACCGTACCAAAAGCACTGAGCAGCTTTACGTAGACCCTAAGCCTGCTTGGAAGCTTAAGCTGAATGAGCTTACGGCTCTGGAAAATACGACGTCAATTAAAATTTCTCCCGACAAAAAATGGACGGCGGTCAGCGAAATAAAAAATGGGCGGTATAAAGTATATCTGATCGAAAGTGAAACCGGATCCAAAAAAATTATACGGCAGGGTAAGGTAGATCTGGTGGGTGGTCATCCTAAAACACAAGCTCCGCTGTTAGGATGGTCGCGTAATAATACGCTGGCCGTTATGGCGGTGGAAAATGAACGCCAGAATTTCTACCTGTATGAAAATGTGGGCACCAAAAAAATGAAGGTCAGGGTGAAGCGCACATTCAAAGGTCTGGAACAAATTGTGGACATGGACATTTCCATGGATGGGACCATGCTGGCAGTAAGTGCCGATAAAGGCGGACAGAATGATTTGTTCCTTATAAGTGTTTCGCGTGCCTCTGTACTGGCGCTGACCAACGACTTGTATGACGATGTTTCCCCACGGTTTATTCAGGGCTCTTCGCGGCGCGTTGTATTTGCTTCCAATCGGCCAACTGATTCGTTGGGTACCGGCAATAAAGGAAACTTCAAATCAATATTACCGTCGGTGTCCTTGTTTGAGCATGATGGAAACCCCGGATCAAGTAATTTGTTGCGGTTAACCCCGGCAGTTCAACAGGTTAAAATGTCACCCATTTATGCAGATGATAGCGATGTTTTTTATCTGTCAGATGCCAAGGGCTTAGCCAATATTTTCAAATATAATCGTGCGAGCAACAGCACCACTCAGCTTTCCAATTATTTCTTTAATCTGAGAAGTGCCGACATTTCCCTGAAATCGGGCGGTGCTGTAGCCTACACCTATCTGAACGAGGGACATTTTACAGCTGGTTACATCAATGGTTTTAATCCCAACGCCGCGATTAACGCACCAGATCCACAGGAAGTAATGGTTCCGAAAGATGCTGTGGGAACTGCCGCATCCCGCGACACTTTGCCCGCTAAGGCTGAAACTAGTCCCCCAAAGCTCGTTCTTAAAGAAGGAGAGGTGGATACTGACAATTACCAGTTTGATGAAGATGTATTAAAAACTTTTGAATCGCGGAAGGCACGAGGCAGTTTTCCGACTGCAGCTTCCGCTTTAACGCGATCGAAGGCCACGAGGGAGAATATTGCGATTAAGGGGCCATATCCGTATAAAGGATTATTTATCACCAATGATGCCAGTTCCGACTGGAGGATCGATCCTATCAGAGGTTTTGGCTATGCTCAGTCACTGTCCATGAACGATCTGCTGGAAAATCATGTGATCAAGGCGGGTTTGTTTGTGTCGTCGAACTTCAGGAACAGTGATTTGTTTGCGGAGTACAGCAACAATACGCACCGGATAGATTTCGGTTTACGGGTCGACAGGCGCGCACTTTATATTTCTGAGGAAGGCAGTCCTCAGAAATACCGATTCAATCAGGTAATGGTGACCGCAGCCTATCCGTTTTCGACTAAAAGCCGCATTTCATTCTCCCCCATGTTTACTTCTACCCGGTTGATAGATGTTTATAACCTGTCCACGCCGGATCTTTCCACGTCCTACGGAGGGTTCAGAAGTGAATACGTGTTTGACAATACACGGGTTAATGGTATGAACATGATGGAAGGCACCCGATTTAAAATACGATATGACAACTATCTGGGATTAACCAATTCCGGCGAAGGATTCAACAGGGTGAGCCTGGATGTTCGCCATTATCAGAAAATCCACCGTGATCTCATTTTTGCAGTTCGTGCATCTGCAAGTCATTCAGGTGGAAGTGCACCCAAACAGAATGTGATGGGCGGCATGGAAAACTGGGTTGGAAACCGTAAAGAGACGCGCACCGGTGTTAACCCGCTTGCCTTTGGATCCAACATTGATAACAGGGATATCTTTTTTACTGATTTTGCAACAAATCTTCGTGGCTTCAACCTGAACCGGCTTTCTGGGACCAGTTATATGCTTTTAAATGCGGAACTCCGGATACCTTTGGTTAAATATCTGTATCGGGGAGCCATCACTTCCAGCTTTCTCCGTAATTTTCAGATTGTTGGATTTGGAGATATTGGTACTGCCTGGACAGGAAAAGGGCCGTTTAGTGAAAACAACAGTCTGAATACACAGATTATAGGTACCGAATCGGATGCCTTCCGTGCCATTGTTACCAACTTCAAAAATCCTTACCTGATGGGCTATGGTCTTGGTGCCCGTACCACGTTGTTTGGGTTTTATGTGAAGTTCGATTACGCTTGGGGGGTAGACAATGGGTACACCAATAAACCCATACCTTATGTAACACTCGGATACGATTTCTGATAAAAGCCTTGACCGCAGTTCGTAATTGAAAATATAACAATGAATGGCGTGGAGATCACTCTCCTGCCATTTTTTTATGGCATCTTATGATTCAAAAGAAATTTAATCGCTCATTCATGCATATTTGTTCTACAAGGAAGGTTGCTGCGACGGTTGCCGGAATTTTTTTTCTGGCATTAGCTGGCTCAGATTGTCTTGCGCAAAAGGGGATACTTTACGAGCAGTATGTGCAGAATCCGATGGCAATAAATCCCGCTTTTGCCGGGGTGCGGGAGTCCTTCAACATGACAGCGATGTTTCGCCGAAAGTGGTTCCGAATTCAGGGAGCCCCGTCCAGTCAAACCTTCGCAGCAGACGGGACTTTTGGAAATGGAAAATATGGCATCGGATTTCAGGCTTTAAATGACCAGACCAGTGCGTTTTCTACCACGGGTGTCTATGCCTCATTCGCCTATCATCTTGGGTTATCAGATACCTGGAAGTTGGGATTGGGTATACAGGGCGGGGTGAACGTGGTGCCCGTCTTTGATCAGTCCCTTGTCAGCAGCAATAACACGGCTTTGGGAAGTTTTGGCGTTGGGGCCTGGCTTCGCTCCGATAACCTTTACGTTGGTGTTTCAAAGCCCGAAGTGCTTTCACCCACATTTGGGGACCAGAGAATAGGATACTATTATCAGCGTCCACTTTATTTTACAGCAGGTGGAAGTTATGACCTGGGTGAAGAGATAATGCTTTTGCCCCATGTGCTGGTGGTGCAACAAAAAGATTATGATCTAAGGGTAGATCTCGGCGCGCGCGTCTGGTTTAGTGAAAAGATAGGTATCGGAGCTTCTTATCGAATGGGGGGCGGGAGTAAATTTAGTACTTCCAAAGTCAATTATATGCAGCTATCCGCAGAGGTGCAGGTGGGGAAAAATGTGAAACTTGGATATTTCTACGGAACCCGGCAGGTGGAGATCATTACGCCCTATAACGGTCCGCAGGGAATTCATGAGCTGATGCTTAAATTCACTCCGAATCCCGACGGTTTTCAAAAGTTCTGATCAGGTTAAAGAATGGCAGGAGATAGGTAAAAAGGAGATTTTATTCGTATTGTTTACATAAGTCTCGTAACTTTGTTTGGTTAAAGAAATATTCACATTTGTGATGGATAAATACACATATATAGCAAATTCAGACGGCGCTTACATAGAGGATTTATATAATTCCTATAAGCAGGATTCGACCTCGGTAGATGAAGGTTGGCAGAAATTTTTTGAAGGATACGACTTCTCACAGAAGTATCCGGTCAATGGAAACTGGCATACGAACGGCGCTGCAAATGGCAAAGCTGTTGGTTCTCAGTCTGTCAAAGTGGATCCTTCCAGTATTCGAAAAGAAATGGAAGTGGTGCATTTGATTCGGGGTTTTCGTTCGCGCGGGCACTTATTAGCCACTACCAATCCGGTTCAAAAGAGAAAGGATCGCCAGCCGCAACTGGATATCAGCGACTTCAATCTGGGGCCCGAAGATCTCGATTCTGTTTTCGAGGCAGGAGTGGAAGTATTTGGAAGACCTGCAACTTTGAGAGAAATTGTAGAATCACTCAACACCATTTATACCAGAAATATCGGATTTGAATACTTGTATATCCGGGATCGGGAGCAAAAAAGCTGGTTGAGGAAAAAGATTGAAAAGGAAGCATTGAATATGCATTTTTCCACAGATGAGAAAAAGCATATTCTTTCCAAGCTGAATGAGGCGGTTGTTTTTGAAAACTTTCTACACACCAAGTTTTTAGGCCAAAAGCGTTTTTCGCTGGAAGGTGGCGAAACTACTATTCCTGCTTTGGATGCGCTGATTAACAAGGCTGCAGAAATGGGTGTGGTGGAGGTGATGATCGGGATGGCTCACAGAGGGCGGTTGAACGTGCTTGCCAATGTGATGCAAAAAACCTACGGACAAATTTTCAATGAGTTCGAAGGGAATCTTCCTGATCAGGTTTGGGGAGATGGTGACGTAAAATATCACATGGGTTTTGCCAGCCAGATTACCACTCCGAATGGAAATAAAGTACATCTTAAACTGGCTCCTAATCCTTCTCACCTTGAGGCGGTGAATCCGGTGGTGGAAGGCTATATCCGGGCAAGGGCAGACGGGATGTACGAGAGTGACTATGACCGTGTTCTGCCGATTCTGATTCACGGAGATGCGGCGGTAGCCGGACAGGGCATCGTGTACGAAGTTACCCAGATGTCGGGCCTGAACGGTTATTATACAGGAGGAACCATTCACTTTGTTATTAATAATCAGGTTGGGTTTACCACCGATTTTGAAGATGCACGTTCCAGTATTTACTGTACCGACATTGCTAAAATAGTAGATGCACCTGTGTTGCACGTAAACGGCGATGATCCTGAATCGGTTGTCTTTTGCATGCGTCTGGCTGTTGAATATCGCCAGAAATTCAACAAGGATATATTTATTGACATGGTTTGTTATCGCCGTCATGGCCATAATGAAGCCGACGAGCCGAAATTTACACAGCCGGTACTTTACAAATCCATAGAAAATCACCAGAACCCACGGGAGATTTATCAAAAGGTTTTGGTAGAACGCGGTGATGTAGATGCGCAGCTTGCTGCAAACATGGACAAGGAGTTCAAGCAGTTACTGCAGGAAAGGCTGGACATGGTAAAGCAAAAGGCTTTGCCTTACATCATGCCCAAACTGGAACAGGAATGGCATACGCTCCATAAGGCAACTGCGGCTGATTTCGAGAAGTCTGTGGAAACCGGCGTTCCGCTGGAAACACTTCAGAAGATCGGACAAGCCTTAATAAAAACACCCGAGGGCTTTAACCGACTGAAACAAATTGATAAGCTGTTAAAGGATCGCGAGCAGATGATCTTTGAGAAAAAGGAGGTCAACTGGGCAACTGCTGAATTACTTGCTTACGGCTCACTACTTGTGGAGGGAAACATTGTGAGACTAAGCGGGCAGGATGTGCAGCGTGGTACCTTCTCGCACAGGCATGCTGTATTGCATGATGTAAATACCAATGAAAAGTATAGCAATCTGGATCATATTCAGGATGGTCAGGGGCCGTTCATGATTTATAATTCCTTGTTGTCGGAATACGCCGTTTTAGGGTTTGAATTTGGCTATTCCATGGCCAATCCGAAAGCGCTTGTCATCTGGGAAGCGCAGTTTGGAGATTTCGCAAACGGAGCCCAGGTGATTATCGATCAATTTGTATCTTCCAGTGAGACCAAATGGGACCGCTGGAACGGACTTGTGATGTTGCTACCACACGGTTACGAAGGTCAGGGGCCCGAGCACTCCAATGCACGTCCGGAAAGATATCTGCAGCTGTCTGCCAACTACAACCTCATTGTTGCCAATGTGACGACACCTGCCAACTTTTTCCACATGATGCGCCGTCAGCTGAAGTCTCAGTTCAGAAAACCGTTGATCGTGATGTCGCCAAAGTCTATGTTAAGGCATCCGCTTTGTATTTCTCCGATTGCCGACCTTACAGAGGGCTGTTTCCAGGAAACCATTGGTGATAACTATGCAGATCCTAAGAAGGTAAAGAAGGTATTGCTTTGCACAGGTAAGCTGTACTACGAACTCTACGAAAAGCAACAGGCAGACAAACGTACTGATGTAGCCATTATACGTCTTGAGCAAATGCACCCCTTCCCGCAAAATCAGATCGACAAGCATCTTGCTCAATATGGTAATGCAAAAATATTCTGGGTTCAGGAAGAACCGTTCAATATGGGAGGATGGACCTTCATGTTGCGAATGTATAAAGGGACAAAACGCCTTGAAGTAGTTGCAAGGGAATCAAGCGCATCTCCTTCAACTGGATTCTCAAAAATTCATGCTAAGGAGCAGGCTGAGATCATCCGCAGGGCATTCGAGTAAAACTTTTAATACTTAGATACATTATTCCTTCAACATATTGCTGATAAAATGGCTGAAATTAATATAAAGGTACCGCCCGTTGGCGAGTCCATAACTGAGGTTACAATAGGAAACTGGTTCAAAAACGATGGCGATTATGTGAAGATGGATGAGGTGATCTGTGGATTGGATTCAGATAAGGCTACTTTTGAATTGACTGCTGAGGCAGAGGGTGTTTTACATATCAAAGCGCAGGAAGGTGACACGTTGAACATCGGTGATCTGATTGCAACGATTGACTCTTCTAATGGGGCTCCGGCACCGGTTGAGACGCCGGCTGCTGCGACGCCAGCCACTGAAACGCCGGCGGCACCTGCGGAAGCCGCTCCCGAAAAAAATGGGGAAAAAGCGCCCGCAGCAGAGCCAGTCGCTGCTGCACCAGCTGCAAATGGCAAGTCATATGAAATGAAAGTGCCGGCGGTTGGAGAATCAATCACAGAGGTAACCATAGCTTCATGGAGTAAAAAAGATGGTGACCACGTGGAAGTAGATGAAATTCTTTGCGAGCTGGAATCTGATAAGGCTACTTTCGAGCTACCGGCTGAGGCTGCTGGTACTTTGAAAATTGTGGGAAAGGAAGGTGAAACGCTTTCAATTGGTGCGTTGATCTGTACTATTGAAACCGGAGCCGGAAGTGTTGCCACTGCGCCAGCGGTATCTACGCCATCACCTGCTGCTGAAACTGAAAAGGCCTCTGTTGAAAAACATGTTTCTCCGGTTGCTGCGAAAATTCTGGCTGAAAAAGGCATAGACGTTAAAGACGTAAGTGGTTCAGGATCGGGAGGAAGAGTGATGAAGGATGATGCGCTCAAAGCAGGTGCTAAACCAGCAGAGGCGCCGAAATCTGCTTCTCCTGCGCCTGCTCCCGCTAAACCAGCGGCTGTTGCCGGTGCTCGTGAACAGCGCCGCGAAAAAATGTCGTCGCTTCGTAAAACGATTGCAAGAAGACTTGTTGCTGTCAAAAACGAAACGGCCATGCTGACCACTTTCAACGAAGTGGACATGAAACCGGTGATGGACGTTCGCTCAAAATTCAAAGATAAATTTAAGGAAAAGCACGAAGTCGGTCTGGGCTTTATGTCGTTCTTCGTGAAAGCGGTAACTGTTGCACTGAAAGATTTCCCTGGAGTGAATGCAATGATTGACGGTGACGAAATCGTATACAACGACTTTGCCGATGTATCCGTTGCTGTTTCTACACCACGCGGTTTGGTTGTTCCGGTGATCCGAAATGCCGAAACCCTTTCTTTCGCAGCGATTGAGAAGGAGATTGTTCGTCTGGCGATTCGTGCACGTGATGGTAAACTAGGTCTGGATGAGATGTCGGGAGGTACTTTCACGATAACCAATGGAGGCACGTTCGGGTCCATGTTGTCTACGCCAATTATCAACGCACCGCAGTCTGCGATATTGGGTATGCACAATATCGTTGAAAGAGCTGTTGTTGTAGATGGACAAATCGTGATACGCCCAATCATGTATGTGGCACTTTCTTATGACCACCGCATCATTGACGGAAAGGATTCTGTGAGCTTCCTTGTTCGTGTAAAACAACTGCTTGAAGATCCTATGAGATTGTTGCTAGATATGTAATCGACTGAAATTTAGAACATGAAAACAGGCTCCGCATTCTGGAGCCTGTTTCATTATAGCCCTAATGCTCTATTTTAGTTTCGGGTTGTCCTGGTGCCGGTCCTTATCCCGCTCCGTTTTCTTCGCCATATTCTTTTCAAAAGCCTCTGTCAGATTCACACCAGTTTGGTTAGCAAGGCATATTAAAACCCAAAGCACGTCGGCCATTTCGTCCCCGAGGTCTTTTCCCAAATCTGATTTTTTAAAAGATTGGTCGCCGTAAGTTCTAGCCATGATACGTGCCAGTTCACCAACCTCTTCCGTCAGAATGGTCATGTTGGTCAGCTCTGAGAAGTATCGTACTCCGATTGTTTTGATCCAGTGATCAACCTGATTTTGTGCTTCTGCGATGGTCATATATATTTTAAGGGTTTTGGTTCTACATTCTGTTTTTAGAGTCAATGATGATAGTGACCGGGCCGTCGTTAATAAGCGCCACTTTCATGTCTGCCCCAAATTTTCCTGTCTGTATCTTTTGCCCGAGTTCATTACTAAGAAAACGGATCATTTGCTCGTAAAGAGGAATAGCAACATCCGGTCTTGCGGCTTCTATAAACGATGGACGATTCCCTTTTTTCGTACTTGCGTGTAAGGTGAACTGGCTGATTAAAAGTATGTTTCCCTTTTGGGCCTTCAGATCCAGATTCATCTTTCCGTCCTGATCTCCAAATATCCTTAACCCTACGATTTTTCGTCCCAACCATTCCACGTCTTCCAGCGTGTCGCCATGTGTTATCCCCAATAGTACCAGGAGCCCAGTTTCAATTTCTCCATATAACTGTTGATCGATCTTTACGGACGCCTCGCTCACTCTTTGAATCACTGCAATCATTTTGATAAACCTGGTTTTACTTCTGCGAAAGATTTTTTGTTTAATATAAATGTAAAAACCCGAAACATGATTGTTCGGGTCTTACAAACTGACAGAAAGTATTACCGGATTTGTACCCGATGTAGGTTAGTGTGATATTGAGGGATTGATAAAAATAGGTTTTGTAAATTAAAACCACCTGCGGAGCTGGTAACCTTCCCGAACCGCAGGTGATTCAAATTTTATTTAAATACTGAAATCTTTCTGTTTACAAGAGATCCATCGTTTTTGGTGAGTTGAAGAATGTAAGTCCCGTTCGTAAAGGATTTTACGTTGATCACATTACGAAGGTTGTTTCCTGTTTCCTGGTAAACCACCACGCCAGAAGCGTTGTACAGTTTTACACCATTTACAGCTGACCAGTCATTCATTTCTATACTCAGTATTTCTGATGTTGGATTAGGGAAAATTTTCGTTTCCACTGCGTTTTCCAGATTCACATTGCGAATTCTGCTTAGGGCGAAGGTTCCGTCCAGGTCCACCATGCGTAGCCTGTAATAATTGCTGCCCTTTATAGGATTTGCATCTGTAAAATGATAAATGCCCGAATTGCTGCCTGTAATGTTGGCAATTGTTTTGAACGATTTTCCATCTTCCGCTCTTTGTACCTCAAAATGGCTGAAATCCTTTTCCTGACTTGTTGTCCAGGTAAGATTTACACTTGTTTCCGACGCTCTGGCATCAAAGTTGACAAGTACAACGGGTAGAGGGTTGACACTGCTTATCCCAAAATCATTGGAAAGGTATGCCGGGTTGGCCATGATACGCAGATTTTCATAGACGATGTTGTTGCAATCTGCGGTAATGGTGGTGGTGCCATCCGGTGTACCATCACCCAAAGCAGTTCCGGCTGGGATCGATCCGGATCCATCACTTATAGAACCCCCTTCTGTTGCCGTAAAATAGTTATCAGGTAATTCCTTGCCTGTTGAACCGCTTGAAGTAATACCAAGTACCAGCTTATAGGTGCCAGAAGGTAGATTGGTGGCGAGGTACTTACCATTGCTTTGAACCGGTGCCACCTGTACTATATTTGCACCACTCATTACGGTAACATATAAGGCAGAGCCACCGATTGAAGTGCCATTGACAGGCGTTCCATTGATTCCGTTATTGGCAGTATTGTCAATGTAGACGGTGCCTCCCAAGCTAATGAGACATTCTGTGAAGGTCATAATCGCATGACCTGTACTGCTACTTTCTTTTCCAGCATTGTCAATGGCAACAAAAGGAATATCCACCGTTGTATTTCCTTCCAGCGTAGGGTCAACTCTGATGATGGATGTGGGGTTACCCGAACCGTCGGTTGTAATTGTGACTCCTTCCGCAGGCCACGGGGTAGTTCCGCCAGTGCCATTAGTCGTGTAGGTTGTACTGCCAATGGTAATGCTTGTAGCACCATCGGGGAATGCTGTAATTCTGATGCTGGTTACCGATCCATCTTCGTCTGTACTCGCATTGCCATTTGTGAAGGTGTTGGCAGGTACCGTAACACTGATCGTTCCACCTGGATTGAGATCCGAATTGGCACCATTTCCCGGAATTGGCAATATTTCAATACCGAAGTCTAGACCAGTAGAAATGGTGCTTGTAGCTACATTTACTGTAAGCTTTCCATCTGCATCCGAATCACCCGCTCCGGCACCTTCTGCTGTATGGGCCCATCCATTTGGTAATACGGAGGTTGCACCCGTGCTTGTTCCAACAATACCCTGAACTGTGCTGATCACAATAACCGATGAGGTATTTGTTTGAAGTCCGTTGCCTGTCGTAAAGGTGTAAGCACCATCTGTGATGGGGTATGTACCCACAACAATTCCTCCTATCACCAGGTTGGCATGTAGCGGGCTACCTGCTGCACTGCTGATCAGCGTTCCGTCTATAAGCATGTTCGTTTTACCATCCACGTCATGATACACTTTCCCGGATATGCTGAAATCGGTGAAAGGCATCGTTACTGTTGCGGTTGGGCTGGTAAGGCCGGCTGCATCCACTTCCTGATAAGTAAATGTAACCGTCACATTTCCATTCACAGGATCCACTTTTAGTTTCGATGGATCATAATTTTCAATGATTGGACTGGCCAGGCTTACCTCAATCCCATCGTAATAAAGAATGCCTTCTGATGGAGCTGGCAGGCTGATAATTTTTACGGTATTACCTGTTCCGCCGTTTAGTGCTCCGTCTTCCGGATCGGATCCGTTCAAAGTGGGGACTGTTACCTGTTGAGTTCCTCCCGGATTGGCTTGTGGGTCTGCCGTCACGTTATTTGCCACCGGAGCTATATCCAGTCCGAAGTTTGCATTTGTGACTGGCTCCGATCCCACAGTAATAATCAGCTTGCCGTCAATGGAAAGATCATTTCCTGCACCGGCTCCCAGATTTTCACCTATAAAAACATAACCTCCGGCTGGGGGAGTAGCCTGGGTAAGTGTTCCTGATTTGGCTTCGTTGGATACATAGATCGTGTATGTTCCCGGGGATACGTTTCCAAAAGAATAAGCACCTCCAGCATCTATTCCGTTGCTGGCAATAACCTGATTGGTAGATGTGTTTACCAAAATTGCATAGGCCCCGTTTGCAGGAAGCTGGCCGGTGATCGGTGAGTTAGCGCTGATGGTATTAAAGTCCGATGTGCCATTCAATCCGTTAGCGTCGCGCCAGATATGTCCACTGATAGCCACGCAGTTGATTGATGCTGTAAATACGGCATCCGGGCTTTTGAAATCCGTATTGAACACGTTGACCGTGAATTTACGGGATCCTGCGATTCTTGTGGTTGCATTGTTTTTGTACTTTAATGCATCCAGTAAAGCCTCAGCCTGTGCAACGGTAAAGGTACTGCCTGAGTTATTCGTGAACTCGAACTTGTGCGTGCTTCCTGAAACACTCTTTTTTACTTTGAATGTGGCACCTCCTACTGTAATATTAGGAAGATCCCCTGCCGCAACATTTAAGGTGTAGTCGGTAGAGCCTACTGTCAGTTTTTCATTTGTTCCATTCAGGATATCACCAATGTCAAAACTCACGTCAAACTGGCGGAGCGTGGCAGGGACTGCCTGTACGTTGGTCTCTGAGGGGATGGTGAATGCCAGGGACAAACCCGAAGTAGCATCTCCACAGCCCGAGTCCTCGTTGTCAACGCCCAGGCCTATTCCCGTGGTAGCTTTGTTAAGATCTACTGATGGGGAGGTAACTACAACAGCATTTGTAAATGCAACGGAGCCGGCAGAGAAGTCAAGAAAGAAGAATGCAAGACCACTTGCCTTGGCTCCTACCACGATGGTGAATTTGCTCATATTGGCATAAGAAACGCGCACCCTTGTTTCCGGGGCGGTAACGACAGACGAGTTCTCCTTATTTAAAGCGGTAAATCGGGTGAGGCCGGTGGCGGGTATATATTCAGCTTCCACCCTTGTTGTGCCTTGTGTCCCAGGTGTTGTGTTCCCGGTTGCGGTGGGAAGTAATTCACTGGTTTGGAATCCACCAAATTCGTTGTACTGGAATGAGTTATTTCCTCCATTTCCGTCTATATCGTAGGTATTGAGCTTAACGTCCTGAAGAACGATGTTAATACCCGATTTGGTAACACTGTTATAACTGTTTCCTAAAATGAACTGGAAATCGAATGTGACATTTCCTGCCGAACTGAAACTAATCTGAGGAGCAAAGAAGTCCGGAGAGTTTGAAGAAAAGTTGCTACCGGACGCGTCCGCCTGGTCAAATGCCTGCCAGGAAGTGACGTTGCTTATCGCCTTGGTGGTGACGATACAGTCTATATTCTGTCCACCGAGTGTAGTGATTTTTTTATATACTGTGATATCGCCGACACTCTGTCCGTTAGACCCTGTTGGATAATGTTCAATGGTAACGCCTGTTCCTCCAAAATGAAGTTGCTGATTAGCGTTATTCAGGTAATTGTTAGCTACGGTCATGCTCAACACCGTGCTCGTTGATCCGGAGGCATTGTGGGCATTTATGGTGTAATTGGTCGTTGGTACTGCTGCAGTCGGCATACCAGAAATAATTCCGGTGTTGGGGTCAAAGCTCAGGCCGGCAGGCAACGCCGGAGAAGCAGGCATCGAATAGGAGCTTACGTTTCCTGCCACATTAGGGGATAGAAACACATTGTTTACATTGGCATTGTAAACCACCGGAGTAGGATAGGTAAGTCCTGTTGGTGCTTGCGACCATGCCAGCGTACTGAGGCAAAGCAGCGTGATCAGACTTAAGGATAAAGACTTTAATCTTATCCCGGTAAAGTATAGGGAATTCATATAATTAGGGTATTTGATTGGACATTTGTGAAAATATTTAACTTAATTTTTGGCATAGAAGGCAGATCGTTTAATGCGATCCTTCACTGGGCATAGCACGCTATGTCACGGGATCAGCCTTTTGAGTGTTCGTTTCTGAATATTTTTTTCATGAGTTTGCTTTACTGATCTGATTGACGTTGAATAATATGTATCTGTAATTGTTTTTAATCTGTTTATGAATTTTGCCTCTATTGTTTTGTTTGACACTTTTTTTGTATATTTTCAACATTAGCTTTTTGGTTTGCTGTGTTGTTAGGTCGTATTCTGTCTACGTATAAACTGTTTTCTATTTTGTAGCACTAGTTTTATGTAGTATCGAATTAGCTGTTTAGGGTAAATGGGCCTATATTTTTGGCAGATTTACCTTGTCAAATGAGATTACAAAAACAGTAACTAACAAGCTATTTTAGTTAAATTTCTATCTTTGGGCGAAAAAAATAAGTAGTACTATACCAATATGTAGAAGTTGTTATTTCGCACTCTCAATGAATGTGGAAAGCTTCGTATAAGTGTGATTCCTTTTGATTTTCTGTTCTACATTTTTCACGCTAAGGTTCGATTTTTGAATTCTTATGCCATTTTGAGCCGTACCTCATTGGGCTTCAATGCAATTGGAGATTGTCCTGAAAATTGGATACAACAGGTTACAATTAAATAATTCGTAGTTTCATGTTCCTGTTAAGTAACCCGTTTCTATGAAACTGGTATAATCTTTTGGATCTCAGATGACCGGATTTTGAAGTAGAGGCCTATCTTTGACAAATCTGAAAAGTATAGTGCGGGTTCATAATGGGGATCCATCAGAACGGATGGACATTGGATAGGTTAATACCGTGGATTCCAATAAAAGGTTAATCATTTTAGGCAGAGGCTTCCAAGCTGATTCAATATTTAACATTAGGGCGGTGAAAGACGAAAGCATTTCGGTTTTTGATATTTTTAAAATTGGTATAGGACCATCCAGCTCCCACACACTGGGGCCTTGGCGAGCTGCCCAACAATTTCTTAATCGCTTAGAGGCTACCGTCGGGCTGGAAGAGGTGGCTCAGCTGAAAATATTTTTATTCGGCTCTCTGGCAAAAACGGGTAAAGGACATGGGACGAACATCGCGGTCATTCTGGGCTTGAGCGGTCACGATCCGGTGTCGATTGATACAGGAGAAATGGATACAATCCTGGAACAGATCGTATCCAGCCAGATGATTGCTTTAAATGGCCTTGTAAAAATATCATTTACCGAAAAGGAGGATATTGTATTCCTGATGAAGGAAACACTTCCATTCCACCCCAATGGGATAAGGTTTGTCGCGCATTGTAAGAATGCCGGGGAGGTGAGTGAAACCTATTTTTCGGTTGGTGGCGGATTTGTGGTACAGGAGGGAAGTGATGAAAAGGCAAATGTGAATATGCCAGAGCTTCCTTATCCCATTGATTATTCGGTTGACCTGCTCAGATGGCACCAAAAATCCGGAATGGCCATTTGGGAAATCGTATTGGAAAATGAGAAAACATGGCGTGACGAAACGGCTGTAAGAAATGATCTTCTGAATATATGGCATGTCATGAGGGAATGTATTTTTCTCGGAGCCCACACGCATGGCATTTTGCCTGGTGGACTGAAGGTGAAGAGGAGGGCAGCTGCGTTGAGTGACAGGCTCCTGGATGGTGAGTCGTGTGAGGACTATGATGTATGGCTGGATGCAATGAGGAAAAGAGGATCCGGATTTCAATATACATTGGACTGGGTGAGCTGTTTCGCATTGGCGGTTAACGAACAAAATGCCTCATATTCCAGGGTGGTTACTGCCCCTACCAATGGTGCTGCCGGAGTAATACCTGCGGTAATTCAATATCATGTGGCATTTTGTAATGGTTCGGAAGAAGACGTATTTCGGTTCTTGCTCACAGCCGGCGAAATAGGAAGTATTTTCAAGAAGGGTGCCACGATTTCAGCCGCTATGGGCGGTTGTCAGGCCGAGATAGGCGTGTCGTCCGCCATGGCTGCGGCTGGTCTTACTGCGGTAAGCGGCGGTTCGGTAGAGCAATGTCTGATGGCCGCAGAAATAGCTATGGAACATCATTTAGGAATGACCTGTGACCCTGTTGGTGGACTTGTACAGATACCTTGCATCGAACGAAATACCATGGGTGCGATAAAGGCCATTACCGCATCTCAGCTGGCATTGCAAAGCGATCCTGAAAACGCCAAAGTGTCGTTGGATAATGTTGTTTCAACCATGTGGCAGACAGCTCTGGATATGAACCATCGCTACAAAGAGACTTCAGAAGCGGGTTTGGCGGTGAATATTCCAATCAGCCTGAGTGAGTGTTGATCTTGGATCAGGGTTTATTCAGCGGGTATAGGCAGTTTTACACCTGCTTTCACCGGTGTTCCGAAATTGGGTGTACCATCCTGATTCCATGTGAATTTTTGGGCTCGTGGTGAACGGAATCGTCCACAACCCTGACCTGGTTCAGCATTGGCGTGGTAAAGGATCCAATCTTCGGTTCCGTCGGGCGATTTGAAAAAGGAATTATGACCGGGAGCAAAAACCTGGTTTTCAGTGGATTGTTTAAAAATGGGCTCTGGATGTTTTTTCCACGACGAGGCGTCCATGATATCGGCCGATGCGGAAGTTTGCAACATTCCCAATGCGTAAAAATCTGTCCAGCATCCACTTGCAGAATAGATGATGAATATCTTATCCTTGTTTCTAAGGAACTGTGGCCCTTCATTCACATTGACATGTGGCGGATTGTTTTTGTCGTGGAGGTCACCATGTTTTTCCCAGTCATAATCAGAGCCGGAAATTTTGGTCCGTTCTCCCTGGATGGTCCATGGATTGGTCATTTTGGCAATGTAAATATTTTGCTGTCCATTTGTATCACCTTCCCACCCCGACCAGATCATGTAATGTTTTCCGTTATGTTCGAACATATCTCCGTCAATGGCCCATTTGTCGCCAGGAGTTTTCACCTGACCTTTGAATACCCAGTCACCGGTCAGCGGATCCGGTGAGCTGTTTTCTATCACGTACATGCGGTGGTTGTCGTTTTTTCCATCATCTGCTGCAAAGTACATGTACCATTTTCCATCAATAAAATGGATCTCCGGAGCCCAAATTTCTTTACTATATGATGTACCGGTGGGAGGCGTCCAGACAATTTTCTTTTCAGCCGTGGCGAGTTCTGCCAGGTTCTTCGTTTTCCAGATCACCAAACTATTCTGCGTGGTATTGGTGTAATAGTAGTAGCCGTCTTTATAAATACTATACGGGTCAGCACCCGAGGGGAGTAACGGATTCGAGAAAGTCTTGTCAGCCTGAGCAAGGACATTTGTATAGAGAAATAAACACAGCAACGTGCAGATCCAACACTTGAAAACGGATGATATGTTAGTTAGCATGATATTTGAAAAATAATAAGATAAGGGGAAAACGAACAGGCAACGAATATTTACTTTCCCTTACCGGTCTTTCTATGTCAAGAATTGGAAAGTTTTCAAATCAGGCACGAGGTATTTAAAAGAAACTGCCCGGAATATTACATACATAGTCGCCGCTCCGGGCTAACCAGCCGAGGTCTGGGAATTGAGAAAATACGCAGTTTTACCTCCATTTTTATTAAAAATCTCAGTGAAATACCTTTCTTTACAAGTTTAGTAAAAGGTGGGCAAGCCCGAAATAAACGCCGTAACCAATGAGATCGTTGGCTGTTGTAATGAATGGGCCAGATGCTACGGCAGGATTTATACCGATTTTTTCCAACAGGATTGGCGTTACGGTTCCCATAAAAGATGCCAGAAAAACGACGGAAAGTAAAGCTGCTGAAACGACCAGTGCGAGTTGCAGTTCATTGCCAATCAATAAGTTGAACCCAAAAACGATACAGCTGATAATCGTTCCATTGATAAGTGCCACGGCAAACATCCGGAGTAGTCTTTGTCCGACCGTGGTATCAAGTCCCGTTTTATCAGCAAGACTTTGTAATATGATGGAGGAGGTTTGTATTCCCACATTTCCGCCCGTGGAGCCTATGATTGGAATAAATGCCGCCATGGCGGGTATAATTTTAAGATCTCCTTCGAAAAAGCTGATAAACTTGGCAGCCAGTATGCCTCCCATCATACCCACAAGAAGCCAGGGAAGCCGGGCCTTGGTTTGTTGCCAGATGGTGTCATCCTCTTCTACGTCGCCGGTGATACCTGCCATGGCCAGCGTGTCGGAGCTTGCCTGCTCGGTAATGACGTCTATTACGTCGTCAATGGTGATTCGGCCTAAAAGTTTGCCCTGAACATTTACCACCGGCAGCGCATCCAGATCGTAACGTTGCATGAGCTCGGCTACTTCTTCGGCGGGACGATAGGTTTCTACAAAAATTACATCCGTGTCGTACAGGCTTTCAATCTTCGTATTCTTATGTGCCAGAACGATTTTTTTCAGGGACAGAAGTCCGAGTAATATTCCATTGTCATCGATCACATACACAGAATATACTTTCCCTACATCTTCTGCCTGCTTACGGAGCTCCTCAATACACTGGTTAACGGTCCAGTTCACATTTGCTTTGACCAGCTCCTTCTGCATCAGACCACCCGCCACATCTTCATCGTAATGGAGCAGGTCCAGAATGAACCGTGCTTGTTCCCGATCTTCAAGCAATGCGATCACTTCCTCCCTTACCCTGATCGGCTGCTCGTTAAGCAAATCCACGGCATCGTCAGAGTCAAAAAGGTTGACGTAACGGGAAATTTCTTCCGAAGTAAAAGCCTTTAAAAATTCGCGTCGTTCACCGGGATCAAGATCAGCCAGTATTTCGGCACCCTGATCTGTATCAAGCTGGATCATCAGATACCGGGCATCAGAAGTTTCTAATTCAGACAAAAGCCCGGTGATATCAGCAGGAAAAAGCCCTTCCATTTCCGCACGTATCTCGCTGGAATTCTCGGCAAGAATAAGTTCCTGAATATGCTCTACGTATTCTTTGGTTAATTCGAAAGTCATTTTTTTACAGCTTTTACCAATTGGCCGCGGCGTACCGCTTTTAGCACCTTGCGTGGGAACTTATTTATCAGGATTCTGTGCTTCACAAACCATACGCTCAGTCTTTAGCTTTTCTGCCGGGTTACGATTTTACCCTTTTTTATCTGACAAAAAAGGTCACAGATGGCGTACCTCAAACCTAAAGCCCGTTCCCCAATTATCCCCCTTAATCCATTTCTTTCGGATTATCATGTGGATGGATCATGGTTGGTGGCTGGTTATTAACAATATCCTGTGCCAATAACGTCAATTCTACAAACTGGGGTACACTTAGCTGTTCGGCACGTTTGGTCAACAGGGGATGATCGGGTAGCTCGCCTATTGGTTTTAATGCGTTTCGTAATGTTTTGCGTCGCTGATTAAAGGCGGTTTTCACCACCCGGAAAAAAAGTTTCTCATCGCAATCAAGAGCTGGAGTGCTGTTGCGACGCAAACGTATAACACCAGATTGCACCTTTGGAGGCGGATCAAAAGCACCGGGTGGCACAGAAACCAGATAATCAATGTCGTAAAATGCCTGAAGGAGCACACTCAGGATTCCGTAATCCTTATTGCCGGGAGGAGATGCTATTCGTTGGGCAACCTCCTTCTGGAGCATACATACGATTTCAGGAATATCGTCCCGGATCTGTAATGCTCTGAAAAAAATCTGAGACGATATGTTGTATGGGAAATTGCCTATGACAGCAAATTTACCTTCAAATACTGTTTTAGTATCAAATTTGAGGAAATCACCTTCAATAATCCTGGGTGTAAGGGCTTCATAATTCTTCTGAAGGTACGCCACCGATTCCGTATCAATCTCGATCACATGGGTTGTGAACCCCGCATTTTCAAGGAGGAATTTTGTCAAAACACCCATGCCCGGGCCAATTTCCAAAACGTCCGTGTAACCTCCATGTCCGGTAAGGCCCTCGGTGATCTGGCGGGCGATGCTCATGTCTTTCAGGAAATGTTGTCCCAAATGCTTTTTAGCACGAACCTTCGAATCTTTCTGATATTTATAGTTTATTTTCACGGATCAAAATTAAGCCTTAATTCGTAGATTTATCGAAGAATCAACTGGGTTGATCCGGGATTTTTACTCAGACAATCATTGCCTGACCAAAAACACGGATGGATGGAACGGGTCAGGTAATACTTCACGCTTTCATTTTTTCAACAATTTAGAAATTCATAACCGACTAAACCGAGAGGCAATAGCCTCACCATCATGGAAATCTTAACTTCAAAAGCAGAATGGGAATCTATTCACACCACATTAAAACATTTGAATCTGATTGGGATCACCATTTCACCAGATTTTGAAATACATGCTGTCAGCGCACATGCACTGATAAAAACAGGCTGGTCGGAAGCGGAGCTCGTTGGACAGAGCATCTTTGATAAGCTCATTCCCCGTGAGGAAGAGGACGAAATGAGGCAGATGCTTGAGGAAGGAATGCAGGGGAAAAGGAGATTGGAGCAAAGGGAAATTCCTTTTCTGGCACAAAAGGGAACCGTCAGGACATTTCTGATCAACTCTGTCCTGATGCATAGAGACGATGACGAAATCGTGTGTGTTACGCTTGTGGGCGATGATGTCACCCGAAGACGTCGTATGGAATCGTCTATTTCGAAATCGAATTCCCAGCTCCAGGATTTGGTGGATAACACAAGTGACCTTATACAGCTGGTCGCTATCGACGGCAAATTCATTTTCGTGAATAAAGCCTGGCGAGAGATTTTGGGTTTCGGACTGGACGAGATTGCATCCATGCGGCTGTCCGATATTCTGCATCCCCAACATAAGGAGGAAGCAGTGGCGCAACTGAATTTAATAGAACAGGGAAATTCCAATCCCAACTTCGAAGCCGTTTTTCAGAGCAAAGAGGGCAAAAAAATATTTGTTTCAGGAAGTGTCAACTGCAGATTTGATAATGGCAAACCCACTGCCTTTCGATGCATATTAAATGATTTTACCGAGAAGGTAAGGGCAGAGAAAGCGCAGAATCTTTATTATAGCATAGCCAATTCAACGGTCGTATCACAGAATCTCGATGATTTTTATCACGACATTCATGAGCAGCTGGGCAAGGTCATCGATGTCCAGAATTTCTTCATTGCACTTTACGACCCGAATAAAAGTTACCTGTACTTTCCTTATTATGTGGACCAGTATTTCAAAGGTAATGTAAGATTTACCCGACGAAGACTTGGGAATGGGGTAACAGAGTATGCCATTGCTTCCAATAAGCCACTTTTTTTATCGGGAGAAGATATTGAAAATCTGGCCAGGACCAATAGTCTGCATTTGTATGGCGTTACACCGCAGCAATTGCTTTGTGTGCCGTTACGTATCGGTGACCGTGTAACAGGTATCATTGGTGTGAAGTCCTATGATGATGCCAAAATGTTCGACGCCCGGGATCTGGAACTCCTTGAGTTTATCTCCGGTCAGGTCGCCATCGCCATTGCGCGAAAGCAGAGTGAGGAGGAACTCAGCAAATATGTGGCTCGGTTGAATGCCATTTTCGACAGCAGCTCTCACCTGATCTGGTCGGTCAATAAGACGTTACAGCTCACTTCATTCAACAAAAACTATTCAGACCTGATCCAGAACCAGGTCGGTGTTAAGCCTACCCTGCAGGTCAGTGCGGAAAAATTTGGCTGGCGGATGGTGGGTGCCAACAACCGGCGCGTGCTGGAAACCAAGTACAGACAGGCATTGCGCGGCGAGCCACAATACTTTGAGTTTAAGATTGATAGGAAGAATGGTGGAGAAATGTGGCTGGAATTTTATCTTAATCCAATCCACTATGCCGATGGTGTCATCGAGGAGGTGTCCGGCATTGCGCGTGACATCACCCGAAGAAAAGAAGCAGAGCTTTCATTGCGGCATAGTGAGGAGTTGTTCAGAGGCATTTTTGAGAATCTTCAGGATATCTATTGCAGAATCGACCGCCGGGGTGTGATCACCATGATCAGTCAGTCTGTGCTCAAAAGGCTTGGATATCTGCCGGAAGAGGTCATAGGGCATGAAGTCATCAATTTCTTCCCGGATAAAACCAAGATACATTCGGCACTCATCAGGCTTCGTCGAAGCAGAAGTCTGAGAAACTTCGAAATAACATTGTACCGTAAGGATGGCACCGAGAGGCAGTTCATGGTGAATATGCTTCTTTTTGTAAATGATAAAGGCAAGCCTACGGAAGTGGCGGTGCTGGCACGTGACATCACCGAATTGAAACGCAATGAACTGGAACTACTGAAAGCGAAGGAGCATGCGGAACGTTCATTAAAGGTAAAAGAAGGATTTCTGGCCAATATGAGCCATGAAATCCGCACGCCGATGAATGGCGTCATCGGTATGATCGATTTGCTGGTAGAAACTCCGCTTAATCCCGAACAGAAGGATTATGTAGTAACCATCAAGCGCTCTTCGGAGACGTTGCTGAATATTCTCAACGATATCCTGGACTTATCGAAAATCGAAGCCGGCAAAATGGAGCTGCACGAATCGCCCCTGGCTGTGGAGGAGCTTTTGCTGAAACTTATTGCGTTATTTGGGCAAACGGCCAAAAGCAAGGAGAATACACTTACCTACCACATTGCCAGTGATATTCCAGAATTTATCATCGCTGATCAAACCCGTTTGTTACAAATCCTATCCAACCTTACATCCAACGCACTGAAATTTACGGAGAAAGGATCCGTGAAGATTTTTTTATCGCTGGTTTACAAAAGAGACCAAACCTGCAAGATTAAAGTGGAGGTACAGGATTCGGGAATCGGCATAAGCGCCACCGACAAGCAGATATTGTTCACCTCATTTACGCAACTGGATAATTCCTCGAGGAAATCTTTCGGTGGAACAGGGTTGGGCCTGGCCATTTCCAAGCAGCTATGTGCGCTGATGCATGGTGAGGTGGGGGTAGAGTCAACACTCGGTGAGGGAAGTACTTTCTGGTTTACCTTTGAAACCACACAGACTTCCATGGCCGAAGTGACTTCCGAAATGAAAATGGAAGAATTACCGATAGAAAATGTGTTTTCTGACATACACCCTGAAATATTACTGGTTGATGACAATGCAGTTAACAGAAAGGTGGCCAATGAAATATTGAAAAAATCGGGATGCATCGTGGATCTTGCTGAAAGCGGATTTCAGGCAATCGAAAAAGTGGAGTCGCGACTAAGCCTTACAGGCCGGCATTACGACATCATATTTATGGACATACAAATGCCCGATATGGATGGCGTTGAAACCACACAGCAGCTTAAGAAGCGTATTCCGGAAGGGTTACCTTCCATCGTTGCCATGACGGCCTATTCCATGAAAGAAGATCGGGATCGTTTCATTAGCCAGGGTATGGATGATTACATCGCAAAGCCCATTCGTGCGCAAACGCTGATATGGAAGGTAAAGGAACTGATGAGTAATGTGGAAGGGCGTAAAAACGCACCCAAAAATGCTGAAACGGCTGTGGCCATTGCCCTGCCGATCCTGGATCGTGAGATTATTGATCAACTGAATGATATCGGTGGGCCAGATCTTGTACTCTCCGTATTTGATGATTTTGTGACAGAATCCAACGAACTTATACCCGAAGCAGTACAGGCCTATGCAGCAGGTGATATTAAAACAGTAAAGAGCAATCTGCATACTTTGAAGGGAAGTGCCGGGACCGTGGGCGTTTCGCAAGTGGCTGAAATAGCCCGTGATGCCGAATGGCGATTGAAATCCGATGATACGAGCACGCTTGCTACAGCATTGCCTGAGCTGGAAAACGCATATGCCAGATTTTTGGAGCATTATCAGGGGTTGTTGAAGGATTGGCTGAAATGAGTTGTCAAACAAGAAGAAGAGAAAATATAGACATTTGGATGATAATGGTCATACTGGGAAGGTAGCCTCATTTCCAATTACAAATAAAGGATAGACCAGGTCAGAAAATTCGGTGATGTAGCGTAAATCATCCAGCTGATAGCATTTTTAACCAAAAATGACTTTCAGCTGGTTTTTACGTATTGACCGTTTATAATACAGGCCGTGGTGTAAAACCATCCCACTTCCTCATCGGTAAAATCCCTCGATCCGTCGATTAAAATGTCCATTCTGTCGATCAGCTCGGGTTATTGCGTGGCGTCGTTAAACTTTTCTTCACCGACCACCTCTAACGCTGCATAAACCTTTGCTAGAAATCATGAAAAGAATAGGCTTAATTATCCGATCGCTCATCTGCATTACGCTGACTGTGGGATATGCGCAGGCGCAGAACGCTCAGATCACTGGAACCGTACTGGATAGTACGAAAAATACGTCTGTGGTGGGCGCATACGTGGCCGTTAGCCGCAATGTGCCAGACGCCAAACCTGAGTATGTTACCACGGATGTGAACGGCAAGTTCTCTTTCAATGGATTGAGTAAGAATGCTTCTTATCTGGTCAAAGTTTCTTACCTGAGTTACAATGATGTATCAAAAATAATCACAGTTAACCAGGATGTGGAGAATATGGGTAACATCATGCTCACTGAGGCGGTTTCGAATTTGAAAGAGGTGAAGATTGTGGGGCAAATCGTGGCTACGGAGCAAAAGGGAGATACGACCCAATACAACGCAGCCGCTTTTAAAACAAACCCCGACGCGACTACCGAGGATCTGATTCAAAAAATGCCCGGAATTACGGTAATCAACGGAACAGTGACCGCCCAGGGTGAAACCGTCAACCGGGTGCTCGTGGACGGTAAGCCATTTTTTGGCGATGATGCAGCGTTAACATTAAAATCACTGCCGGCTGAAATTGTAGATAAAATTGAAGTCTTTGACAAGCTAAGCGATCAGGCCCAGTTTACCGGCTTTGACGATGGAAATGCGCAGAAAACAATCAACATTGTAACCAAAGCGGATAGAAAAGTAGGACAATTTGGGAAGATGTTTGCCGGCTATGGTCTCGACAACCGTTATCAGGCTGGTGGTAACGTAAGTTATTTCAAAGGGAATCAACGTATATCTGTAATCGGATTGAGCAACAATATTAATCAGCAGAACTTTTCCAGTCAGGATCTGCTGGGTGTGACCAGTAGTTCCGGCGGAGGTGGCGGTCGGGGAGGTGGCGGCGGGGCTTCTAATAACTTCCTTGTGGGGGGCCAGAACGGGATCACGGGAACAAATTCCTTTGGGTTGAATTATTCAAATAAATTTTCGAACAAGGTGGATGTGTCGGGAAGCTATTTCTTCAATCGTACCGGAAATACCAACGAACAGTCGACTCAGCAAAAGTACCTGCTTGGTAACAACGGCAGCGGTGACCAGTTTTATGATGAAAAAAGCAGTACCAACTCCACAAATGCGAATCATCGTGTGAATTTCCGGGTTGAATACACCATCAATAAGAACAATTCCTTGATCATTACGCCACGTTTGAGTTTTCAGGATAATAACTCGGGGAGTATGAAAGTGGGGCTGACAAGCCTTGCAGATGGATCCAAACTCAACAGTGCCGATATCACCAGGAGTTCAAAAAATAATGGATATAACTTCGGAAATGACGTATTGTTTCGCCACGCTTTTTCGAAAAAGGGCAGGAGTGTATCGGTGAACTTTAATACGCAGATGAACGACCGCAATGGCAACAGCAGACTATATTCTGAAAACCTGTACTTCAAAAATCTGGAAATGCCGGGTGATACAATCGATCAGCAAAGCTATACCAATTCGAAAGGTACTACACTGGGCGGAAACTTTATTTATACCGAACCGATCAGTACAACAGGCCAGTTGCAGGTCAACTACGGCCTGACGGTCAGTAACAGTGATTCAGAAAAGGATACGTACAACATGAGTTTAGACAACGGGGGTTACACGGACAGAGACACGTTGCTTTCCAATTCTTTTGACAACCGTTATGTGACCAACAGGGCCGGCCTTAGTTATCGGTACCGTAAAAATAGTTGGATGGCGAATTTCGGGGTCGACTTTCAGAACACCGGCTTGTATAGCAACCAGCTGGCCCCGAGGCAGGCGACCGTTGATCAGACATTTACGAACCTTTTGCCCAATTTTATGCTGACTTATCGCTCAAAAACGGGAACGCAGTTTCGTACGTTTTTCAGAAGTTCTACAAATCAACCTTCCATATCCCAGCTGCAAAATGTCATTGACAACAGCAATCCTTTGTCACTTACGGCGGGTAATCCGGATCTCAAACAGGAGTATCGGAATATGTTCAACATCCGCTATTCGCTGGCGGGAGCAAATCGACCTTATAATTTCAGCGCTCTGATATTTGTAACCCAAACCAACAATGCAATTGTAAATTCAACTTTTATTGCGCAAAGGGCCACCGTCCTACCAAACGGAATTGCCTTGCAGCAAGGTGCGAAATATACCTCACCCATCAACGTAGACGGAAGCTGGAATGCCCGATCCTTTTTGGTATACGGGAAACCGGTTGCTCCCTTGAAATTGAACGTCAACTTGTCAACAGGATTTAACTACGTTCGTTCTCCGGGTTTAATCAACAACGTTTCGAACTTCTCCAATACCTATGCCGTGTCGCAGGGGCTGGTGGTAAGTAGTAATATCAGCGAAAAACTGGACTTTACCGTTTCTTACTCGGGCAATTACAATATCGTAAGGAATACCATCCAGCCTACGCTTAATAACAATTATTATACTTCTGGTATCTCTGGTCGTGTCAACTGGATTTTTGGAAAAGGTTATGTGGTGCAGTCTGATATCAATAACCAGAGTTATCGGGGACTTGGAGAAGGGTACAACCAGAACTTCACCTTATGGAATGCAAGCATAGGAAAGAAATTCCTGAAGAACAATGCCGGCGAGCTGAAACTGACTGTATTTGATATTCTGAAACAAAACAACAGCGTAAGCCGGAATGTAACCGAAACGTATGTTCAGGACGTGACGAGCCGGGTGCTTACCCAATATGCCATGTTGACTTTTACCTACACCCTTAAAAATTTCGGGAAAATGCCTGCGCAAAACGAACGTCGCAGAGATTGGGATGGTGAGGGCAGGGGCGGCCTTCCAGGCGGTCGTGGCGAGGGCGGTGGCTTTCCGGGCGGCGGAAGATCAGGACGTCAGTAGCCTTGAAGCATAATAATAAAGGGGGAGTCCGCGTTGCTGCGAACTCCCCCTTTATTTGTGCTTTTCAGCTATTTTTTATCAGGAAAAGGAATAATAAGTTTTTCTCCACGCTCCGAAAAATCCCTCGTTTTTCCGTTTGCTTTCATCAGCGCTGATTTGGTTACGCCATATTTTTCGGCAACCACTCTGAGTACATCGCCTGCGCCAACGGTGTGGATCGCTTTAACCTGCACTTTCAATCTGGTTGTACCGGCTTTGACGTCAGAAATGGAAGAATTCAATCCTTTTAAAGTTTCTGTTTTGAGATTGTAACGCGAGGCAATACTTGAAAAGGTTTCACCACTTTTTACTTCATGTGTAATCTGTTCACCACCGATAGATGCAGCCGATACAGAAGCCACTTCCTTTTTTGCCGGCTCAGACTTTTTTTCCTCGGTTTTCTTTTCCTTCGGCGTTTCATTTTCTGTTGGCAAAGGGGCCTCTATGATTGTCTCTGTTTCCCTGGAATCATCCAAGGATGTTGTATCCACAACGGTAGAGGTCAATTCTTCCGAATTGGACGAGCTGTCTGAGATGTATTCATATCCCACGTAAAGCATTGCAAGTACCAACAGAACCAGTACAAACAAGGTGATCAGTGGTAAATTTGATTTTTCAACCGGACGTACATTCCGTTTCTTTGGGAATCCTTCTTCCATATGTTAATGATACTTCGCTATAGTTCAGTGATATATTTCACGAAAATACTAAACAGGTACTACTTTTCAACCAGATTTTTTAATTCCTCATTCATTAGGGATACTTTATCTTTCAGACTTTCCTTGAACATATCCAGTCTTTTCCCCACCGCCTCGTCGGCAGAACCAATAATTTGTGCCGCCAGTATGCCTGCGTTTCGAGCACCATTCAATGCTACTGTGGCCACCGGCACCCCCGAAGGCATCTGAAGAATGGAGAGTACAGAGTCCCAGCCATCAATGGAATTGCTGGACAGTACAGGCACACCTATGACGGGCAAAGAGGTAAGCGAAGCGACCATTCCTGGCAAGTGGGCAGCTCCGCCAGCGCCTGCTATAATCACTTGCAATCCACGTTTCCGTGCTGTGGAGGCATAGTCAAGCATCCTTTCAGGTGTACGGTGGGCCGAAACAATCTCCATTTCGTACCGGATACCTAACTCAGTGAGTGCATCAGCTGCCTCTTGCATTACCTTTCTGTCCGAGAGGCTACCCATTATTATTCCAACCATTTTTCTTATAATTTTATGCTAAAAATGCTTAATCTGCCATTAGGAATCATCAGTCCGTTTTAACTGATGATCCGGATGCTCTTCTTCACAAAATCAACTTTTTCTTTCAGATCCTTCATGTTGTCGTCCATGATGGTAACGTGTCCCATTTTCCGGAATGGTTTGGTAATCGCTTTCCAGTAAAGAAATGGGAACACCTGATTGGTAGCCAGTAATTGCTCCATTCCTTCGTATACAGCGGGTCCTGTGTACCCATCTTCTCCCAGCAGGTTCACCATCGCGGAAGGTCCGTAAGCGTTTGTGCTCCCAAGTGGCAGTCCCAATATTGCCCGCCAGTGCTGCTCGTATTGGGAGGTCGCGTTGGCGCGAATGGTGTGGTGGCCACTGTTGTGAGGCCTTGGTGCAACTTCATTAATCAGTATTTCTCCGTCTTTTGTCAAAAACAGTTCAACCGCCAGCAAACCGACGATCTTAAACGCTGCCGCCGTCCGCTTCGCTATTTCTTGTGCTTTGGTATCGATTTCCGGCGATATTTCTGCAGGGGCAAAAAGGTATTCAACCAGATTCAGCTCAGGGTGAAAAACCATTTCAACCGTAGGGAAAGTTACCAGTTCACCCGAGGGGTTGCGGGCAACGATAACCGCCAGTTCCTTTTCGAATGGTACAGCTTTCTCAAGTAGTCCCGGCTGATCAAATGCTTTCTCGAAGTCAGCCGATGTGGCAATGCGTTGTACACCGCGTCCGTCGTATCCATCGCGTCCCAGCTTATGGAAAGCAGGTAAAAATTCGGCGTGTTGCGCTACGTCTTCGCGGTTATCGGTAAGGATAAAATCAGCCGTTGGTAGTTCATTGTCCAGGTAAAATTGTTTTTGGACCCGTTTATCCTGTATCAAACGAATTACAGAAGGTTGCGGGTAAACCCTTTTTCCTTCTTTTTCCAGCGCTTCCAGCGCTTCAATATTTACCTTTTCAATTTCGATCGTGATTACGTCAAGGTCTTTGCCAAACCTGTACACGGTATCGTAATCTTGTAAAGAACCTTGCTGGAAATGGGACGCAATTTTGCGGCAGGGGGCTTCCGGATCCGGATCCAGAACATGAATGTCCAGATTCCAGTCCACCGCAGCCTGCAATAGCATCAGCCCCAGCTGACCGCCGCCAAGAATTCCTATTCTGGATGAAAGCATTGATTTGATTGAATTTTTTGCAAAAATGAGGTAAAAAGTCAGAACGAGAAAGCGTTTCAGGGCCTAAATGCCAACTTACCTGCAAATATCAGCGAGGCATAAGCATAGAGCTACCTCTTGCGGCATGTGAAGTACTATTTTCTGAACCGGATCAACAGTATCTCCACAAGCAGAAAAAACAGGGCAGCGTAAAGGAAATATTTCCATAGACTTTTGCCCAAGTTTTGCTGCTGGAATTCCTTTGAAAACGCGTCATCGTTCAACTGATCAAATACCTGTACGTTTTTTTGCCCGCTGAAGGCCGTCCGAAGCTCGGCCGGTGTGTAGTAGTTGAGTTTTGATTCTGCGTGATTATGATTGAGCGCAATCAGCTCTTCGACTTTGTTATCTCTTACCAGTTCGAAATAACCGGCGTTCAGTCCCCCCGCAGCCTGATCTCCATCCGGGATTTCCAAAAGAAGATTGTTGCCTGTCACGCGCTGAACCGGAATAATTTCAATCTTATCCCGTCGAAGCTTGTATACAGCGTTGGGAGCCGGATTCAGAATATTCAAACTGATCGGGTTTTCATCAAAGGTGTATGAAGTTCGTTGCGGTCTGACGCTCAGGGCTGCCATTTTATACATGATGGGAACAAAAATGGCGTGCTGCGCCACGTTCCCGTAGGCGGGATCGAGGGGAGACGCGAATAAATACAGCTTGCCTTTTCCTTTGGTCACCTGATTGAGATAGGTTTGTCCATTTCGAAGGGAAAGTAGCATCTGTCCGGCATTGCTCCAGCTCCACACGGGAGATGCGGCAGGCAGGTTGATATTTAATTCCTGACGTACCGATTCTTCAAAAACATCACCGAAGAAGGGATTATTCCGGTCTGGCACGGATAGTGCAATTGGGGTTGGATTGGAGGATTTTTCGGAGGTCAGGCCGGATATGCCCAGATTGGCCAACAAACCCTTGTAGCTGGCTGTAAGTGGATCGCTGGAAGGAATGACGGATAAAGATCCCCCTTTGTTCACGAAATCCTGTAATTCCTGGGGAAGAGAACCTGTGAGTTGCTGCACACCTTCCAGTACGACCATGTCGGAACTTTTGATCAATCCCGGGTCCACATTCTGAACGCTGAAACTTTGTAAAGAAAAAAGACTATCATTATCGTAAACGTTGTCAATGTAATTCCCTGCATCTTTCTGTCCATAGATGTGCAGTATTTTTACCATCGGCGACGCATTGAGAACGAAGTAGTAGTCATTGTCAAAGGTGACCGGGAAATCGTCAAACGTGATGTGTCCTTTTTTGAAACCTTTGCCTTTGAGGTTGAAGTTGAATTTGGCGGTGGCGCTCCCATTGGCTGGTACAGTCACGGACGCCGTGGACGCTTGCGTATTATCCAGATTAAGCTTCAATACAACATTGGCGGCTTGTTCGGTACCTGAGTTGCTCACTTTTACAAACAATACATTATTCTGCAATTCTCTGATAAAGGGCGTGTTGAGCCAGGCCGAGTCTACATAGACATTTTTTTCAGCGGCGGCTTGAACAGGTACCAAAAAAAGCTGGTTGGTTGAGTCAATCTTTAATCCTGATAAATCCCCTGTAGTACTTTTCTGGAAGTCCGAAAACCAGAATAGCTGGTTTTTCCCACTGTTCTGGTGTTTGGCGGTGATATTTTGCTGCCTTCTGTAAACCGCATCCAGTGTGCGTGGGGTATTGGACAGGTCTATTGTAGTCAGCCGGTCGCGTAGTTTATCGGCATTGGAAAGTCCCTGTTCCTGGGCTGAGAAGTCGTTGGTGACAAGCTGTAACGACGTAGCATTGGGAAAAAGACCCAACAGTTCACTGAGCCTGTTGGCAGCCAGATCGATGTAACGTTTGTTGTTCAACTCGTTTTGCATACTGAAGGAGTTGTCCAGATACAGAGACGTGACTCCCTTCTTTTCCGATGTAGTGCTGCTTTTTCCTGGCAAAAAGGGTTGAGCAAAAGCCATGGCCAGGCATGCAATGGCCATAATCCTGGCAGCCAGAATGAGCCAGTGTTTGATTTGCCGAACAGAGCGCGTTTGTGTTTCGACGGCCTTTAAAAACGAAACATTGGTAAAATAAACCCGTTTCGTTCGCCGAAAATTAAAGATGTGAATGGCAATCGGAATAGATACGGCCAGCAAACCCCAGAGGAAGGACGGAAAGAGAAAACTCATTTAGGTAAAAATGTTAATTTCTGAGGTAAACCTCATTGGTAAAAACCTTCGGATCCTAATATTGGCTACCGACGTGAATTTGCCCGCTCATATACAGCGAAAACAATCGCCTGCTCATCGCAAATTACGTTAAATTTTGAGAACTACTTTTTATTTCCAGGCCTTTCTGTTAAGTCAACCGCTTTTTTCTAACTTTGCACATCATTTAGAAGGTACTTTAGATAAGTTGTTTGT
Source organism: Dyadobacter sp. 32 (assembly GCF_902506755.1). Taxonomy (GTDB): domain Bacteria; phylum Bacteroidota; class Bacteroidia; order Cytophagales; family Spirosomataceae; genus Dyadobacter. The sequence goes on from NZ_LR735258.1 coordinate 7,063,400, forward strand.
AAACCACATTATGGAATCGCTGAATTGACTCCAGAACCAATCCACCTGACTTGTTTAAAGCAACGCTTATTAAATTTAGAAATTGCTAATTTTTTAACAGAATTATGGCCAAAGTATCGGTGAACAAACACCAGCCTGTTTATCAAATGCCGACGAACCCTGCGGCGGTGCGTACCAAAAGGTATGCGTTGCCTACAAGGACGTACATTACGCTTGCAATGAAATATTTTTTCAAATCTCAGATGAAGTGGGGTTTGATTCCGTTGGCGTTGATTCTGATCAACGCGATTGTCAGCCTTACGGGCTTGTATCCCAATATCTGGATTTATGTGACGATTATCGTCGGAGTGATCCTGTACCTGTTGTTCTGGTTGATCCAGTTTGTGGGGATTACACAACTTGCCCAGTACAAACCGATGTTTGAGAAGTTTCAATACGAGATCGATCCTCGTCAGATTTTGATGAAGCTGAACCAAAAGGAGGGAAGTGTGATGAAGTGGGAGCAAATCCCGGAAGCTTACAAGGACAAGGATGCTTATGTGCTCATTATTTCAAAGGGACAATTTGTTCATCTTCCATTTTCTATCTTCACCTCTGAGCACGATATTAAGGTTTTTGAAAGAATATTGAAACAGAAAGATTTGCTGAAATCTTAGTTTCAACCTGTTATAAATATGAAAACCCGGTTCAGCGACCGGGTTTTTTTGTGGACGACCTTGTATGTTCCGGACAATGGCAGGCTATTGTGATTTTATCTCTTAAAGTTCCCTTCCAAAGTTTTTCTCCCCGGCTTTTATTGGAACGGAAAGGTGATTGGCCTTGGGCGGAATGGGGCAATTGTAACCAGCACTGTAAGCGCAGTACGGATTGTAACTTTTGTTGAAATCAAGCACCACGGATCCATCAAGGATATCATCCGTGGTAAGGTCGATGTAGCGACCGCCCCCGTAGGATTCTTTTCCATTCGTAGGGTCCTTAAATGGCAGAAAAAGGTAATTTCTGTATTTTGGTATTGCCATGAGTTCCATGCCTCTGTAAACCCGGAGTGTCTGTTTTTCTCCCATAATGTGGAAGGTGAGCACACCATACTGGACATAGGTTTTTTTTGCGCCACTGGAAGTAGGCAGTTCAAATGGCTCGCTTTTGGGCGTTTTTTCAAAAGTGGCAACCACCCTATACAAGGAATCAGGCTCGTAAAACCTTAGATATTTCAGATCGTCCTGCTTTACTGGAGCGTTCTGATCTTTGAGAAACGCTGCTTTGTATTCTGCACGAAAAACGCTTGTCTGACTGGCGAAATTCTGACCAGAAACGGAAATTGTCAGGAGTGACAGAGCAAGTATTGCGGTAAAGGTTTTCGTCATAACGTCAAACGTAAGAGGCGTCACAACCTGTGACGCCTCCAGATTTATGTGCTTCTAATCTATTTAGCCGAGTAGCTGGGTATCTTGCTCTCGTCGATATTCAGATATTTTTTCACAGATTCGTAATCGCTGTAATCGACATTCATGCTGGCATCCTTGCGACTGGTAAAAGCAGAGGGGACAATCACTACACGAAACACTTGATTTTGAGTCCATTGTGCTGGCAACGTAGCTTTGTTCACATTTCCGTCCAGGTAGAAGAACGCCTCGGTAAAAGTATGATCAAAATTGTATTGCAGCAGATTTCCGCTCATAAGAACTGTCTGTGGGAGTAACCGCCAAACAGATACATCACCATCAACAGCCCATTCTCTGTAAACCAGCACTGCATCTGACTCGAACACTTCGACTTTGGCGGGCGGGAAAGTAAATGAGGCACTGTATTCATTACCGGCATTAAAATTGACTCCGGTTACATCAAAGGTGGTTCCTACGATATTAAGTCCGTCCTTCCCGTCTATTCCATCAATTCCATCCCTGCCATCAGGGCCTGAGCAACTTTGGATAATAGCTGCGAATATAAATATTATGGGGATTAGTTTCTTGTTCATCTTGTTGGCTAGTTTTGATTAATAAATAAAGTATAAACGTGTTTTTTGGTTTTTAGATGCCCGTGGGCTTATAAAGTTTAAACGAATTCTTGCTTTAACTTTTTGTTAACATTTGGCTGGGTCTCCATTGAATAAAGCTTAGCTCACTGCAATTGGTTCCTTTGTGCCAGCGGACATCATTGGCTTCTGCCCTGGTAACAAAAGTGACCGGCCGTCTTCATTCTTCCTGATCAGGCATGGATTTAATGATTAAATAATTTGCGTAGATAATATGTACCTAGTACTTTTCGGTCGTACTAGTGTTAATTCAATCCATATATTAAAAGATAAGAAAATGATAAATCGTAAAGCAAATGCTGTCTGGAAAGGCACCGGCAAAGAAGGTACAGGTGTGATCAGCACACAAAGTACAGTTCTGGAGAATACACAATACTCTTTCAATACCCGGTTTGCAGATGGAAAAGGGACCAACCCCGAAGAATTAATAGCAGCGGCACATGCAGGTTGTTTCGCCATGAAACTGAGCTTCGAGCTGAATGCTGCCGGTTTTACAGCAGACGAATTGAATGCTACCGCTACGGTGTCACTGGATCCTTCATTGGGCAAGGTGACCAAAAGCCATATTGATCTAAAAGCGACCATACCGGGTATCTCCGCAGACCAGTTTGCAGAGGTTGCCGAGAAAGCCAAAAAGGAATGTCCGATTTCACAATTGCTGAACGCGGAGATTTCAATGAACGCTGAATTGCTGGGTTAAGTCGGGCAAAAGTTTGTGTAAACAATTTGGGCATCTGTGGAGTCATTTCTCAGATGCCTATTTTTTAATCCCTTACTCAATAAACAAATCACCTGTAATACGATCCGCAAATAATTTGCCCGATTCAGTTAGGGTAATTGTTTCGTTTTCGACCACAACAAGGTTTTCGGCCATGAATTGGCTGATGTCTTCCCGGTGCTGTTTTTGAAAAGCACCGTGGGACAGGGTTTCAAGTGTAGACAGATTCACACCCCATTTGGTCCGTAAGCCGGTGAGTAAGTATTCATTGGTCTGATTTACGCGTGTGAGCTCCTCTATGGTGGATGGGATGATGCTGGCGTTGAGCGCTATAAGGTATTTGGCATTGTTTGCAATGTTAAACTCCCTGCTTGTTCCATTATACGAATGTGCGCTGGGGCCAACGCCAAGATAAGGTTGCTGCTGCCAGTACGAAGTATTATGCCGGCTGTATTGCTGATTGCGGGCGAAGTTGGATATTTCGTATTGTTCATACCCTTTCGCAGCAAGTGAACTCAACAGAATCTCAAACTGCCGCGCTGCAAATTCTTCGTCAATTGGCTTTAATTTTTTACGTTTTACCCAGTTTCCAAATACCGTCTGAGGTTCAATGGTAAGACAATATGCCGAAATATGGGAGACATCCAGTTGAAAAGCGTTCTGTATGTCGCTTTCTAAAATAGTGTGATCGGAATGGGGGATTGCGTAAATAAGATCAACCGATATGTTATGGATCCCGATATCCTGTGCTGTTTTGACACAATCAAGGGCTTCCAGGCCTGTATGTGCCCGGTTAAGAAACTTAAGGTGCGGCTCATGAAACGATTGTATGCCAATGCTGAGCCTGTTGATGCCTGCCGAAATTAATTGATTTAATTTCTTCTGATCAAGGTCGTCCGGGTTGGCTTCCAGGGTGATCTCCGCATCGGGTAGCACATTAAAGTTCGAATGAATGGTTTCGAGCACTAAATTAAGTTCGGTTTCATCCAGCAGAGAAGGAGTCCCGCCACCAAAATAGATGGTGGAGATGGTTGCGTCGGGGAGATAGGATTTTCGCAAGACAATTTCCTTTCTGATCGCCTCAATCACCATACGTTTCTGATCCGTATTGGTACTGAAATGAAAGTCACAATAGTGGCAAGCCTGCTTGCAAAAGGGAATATGAAGATAAAGATGCAAACTTGAATGCTTGTTGGTGAGGGGATAGTTAAGAATTAAGAATTAAGAATTAAGAATTAAGAATTAAGAATTAAGAATTACGAATTACGAATTAAGAATTAAAAATTAAGAATGAAACCATTTAATCGTTAACCATTTAACAATTAACTATTTAGCAATTAACCCTTTAACAATTAACCATTATTTCTTCCCCCATTCCCAGCCCAATTTTACACCTGCCCATAGGTTATTTTTAGGGGCGGAGTTATAGTATCTGTTTCCGAAAGCGTTCAGGTCATATCCCAAGCTGTAAATACCGGCGTTTACTTTCTCGGCAGAAGCGGAAAGCTCACTATACAGGTGTTGGCCCCATCCTTTTTTCCAGGAAACTCGTGCAATGAATTGATTATACGGTGTGTTTTTTACTGTATTTGCATCATTGAGATAGAAGGAAGTTGCGTGCTGGTAGGTAACAAAAGCTGACAGACCATACTTAAACAATACATCCAGCCCAGCAGTTTCCGCGAACTGCGGAATACCCGGGATCAGGTTTCCATTCAAATCGGCATCCGCTTGCTTGTAATCCTTAAAGGTATATTTCGTGTAGGTTCCTGCCGTCCAGATTCTCAATGCCAAAGGCAATTTGGGGTCGGAGATGAGGTCATAGGAAAGTGTCCATTCCAGCCCTTTTTGGTTGGTTTTTCCTGCATTTATAAAATATTCTGAACCGGACTCATCCGTTCTTCTTACAATGGTTTCTTTCAGGCCGAACTGATAAAGGCTCAGTTCACCGCTGAAATGTTTAGTGAATTTTCTGATACCAATTTCTGTATTAACACCTTTCTCTGCATTCAGATCTTTGCGAAAGCCGCCTGCTGAAGGACGCACTTCCTGTAGGGTAGGAGGGGAATAGCCGTCGCTGTATGAGGCATTCAGAGCCCAGGATTTCGCAATGACTTTATTAATTGCAATTCGGGGTACAACAATGCCATTGAAACTTCGCTGCTCCTTGCTATACGGAAGGGTCACAAAGCGTTCATACTTGTATTTGAAAGTGTTGTAACTCAGGCCTGCGGTGACTGTGAGATCAGTAAGAAACACCATTTCAAGTTGACTGAATAGGGTTACATTGGTAGTTCTAACATCTTCCACCGTTTGTTGCTTGTCCGGTACCCCTCCTTTATTGTCATAGTTTCTTTGCGCCGACCGGCCATACTGCCACTCGAAACCAGAACTCCAGTTTGTTTTGACTTCACCCCAATTACCCTGATTTTTCCAGATATTTCTGCCGCCAATTCCCTGTTCATCCCTTTTCTCGTAATTGGATATAAAAGGATTGGCGAAGTCGTTGGTGGTCAGATAAAGTGCTGTGGATTGCGTCCAGTTGTTGGAAAGTTGTAGTGCATAATTACCTCCCAATAGAGCAAATTTCGTGTATATGGCGGCATGCTGGCTTTCACTTCCCGGTACGGTAGCTGTGGCTTGTCTGGCAAGCGTTGGATCTTTTTCATACTGGGCTAGGTTGATTCCGCCCGGTGTCTGATAGTACAGGTCGGAGTACATACCTAAAAGAGACAATGTCCCTTTGGTTCCCATTTTGGATGTTGAGGTAAAACGAATGGCATCCCGTGTCATCGCGCTTTGTTTCCGGTATCCGTCCTGTTCAGAATGGCCATACTGTACCGACAGGTCGCCGACCTGTATGGTGGTATTCCTACTTTGAAATCCATATTTACCTGCAGCTACACTTTGTTCGACCCGGTTTTGTAAAGCGTTATCCGTACGGCTGGTAAGCAAAACGACCCCTCCGGTACCTGCACCGTAGAGGCTGCTTCCCGGACCTTTGATGATTTCCATACTTTGCACGGCATTGAAATCCAGGGAGTTGAGTGGTGTGTTGCCGCCTGCATCAGTAAACGGAATACCATTCCAATAAAACTTAACATTACGCACGCCAAATGGTGAGCGTATCATACTTCCGCGGACCGAAAACCGGTAGCTCCCCGGTGACCTTTCCTCCATCTTGACCCCTGCAACGGTACTTACCGCATTGGTAAAAGTGGTTGGCGCAAAACGTTCAAAGGACCTTCTACCAACGATTCCCACCGTGGCCGTGGTGGTCAGCCGATTGGATTTAGACTCAAAGGCGTTGATCGTAACCTCGTCAAGCTGATTGATTTTAACCGAGTCGGATTGGGCAATGCCAAGATTTGAGATGAGGGTGAGAACAACAGAAAAAAATGGGAATCGACCTGAATGTAGACGCATAACGATGATGAAAAGGCAATGGAATGCAAATCTGATTATAAATATGTACAGAACCAAGGGAAATTTCGGATGTAATGACGTAAACCGGGATTGAGCATTCGGGTACTTGATATTACGCCGTTGAGATATAAGAATGTGCAAAATTCTCTACAAAACGTATAGATAAATGTTGTGTATGCACCTGGATCGAAATTTTAGATATCTCATTAGAATTTAAATGAGAATTCAACAATTATTAAAACACAATAAAAATGAAAAAGATCAATTTAATGGTATTCTCGATGCTGACCTTGGGATTACTTACTTTCTCCGGATGCTCTGAAAAAACTAAAGATTCGGCCAATGAAACAGTGGAAGAGGCCAAGGACGATATGGATGATAATATCTCTGATGCCAAAGAGGATATCAATGAGGCCAGTGCTGATTTTAAAGCAAAAGTGAAGGAAGACAAAGAGTCCCTAAAGACAGAAGTGGATGAGGCAGTGGCTAAATTAGACAAGAAAATAGAGGAGGCAGATGCCAAAATAGAAAAAGCCACAGATAAAGAAAAGGCCAAATGGCAGGAGCGCAAAAAGGAGCTAAACCGGGAAAAAGAGGAGCTTAAAGCTTCCTGGGACGAAACGCAGGATGAGACTGCTGAAAAATGGGATGCTTTCAAGGCTAGCACCAAGGCCAAAATCGAAAAAGCAAAGGAAGATCTTAGAGATTAGAATTGGGTTAGGGTTTACAGTTACCAAAAGCGGCCCGTATGGGTCGCTTTTTGGTTTTCTGAATATTTTTCAAAGCAAAGGCAAATGAATCTCCGTCATCATGCATCGTGCAGAACCGCCTCCGTTGCTTTCAATTACGGACAGATCTGTATGGAAAATCCGTGCATAATCGCTCAGGGCCTTGCGTTGCTGATCCGTGAGCGACTCGTAAGCCCGGGTAGACATCACTAGAATCTTATCCTGCTTTTTGTTTCGGATTAATAGCATATTCCCGGCAAAATGTCGCACCTGATCCATCGTGATCTCGATGATGTACTTATTGGTTTCTTCCAAAGTAGCCCGCACACGTTGTCGCTCATCAGGGTTTTTGATGGCTTCCAGGCAAATCACCGCGAAAATATCCCCGACGCACATCAGTACATTGGTATGGTAGATGGGTTGGTCGTTTTCGTCAGAGGCGGAAAATGCTACAATCTCGTAGTCGAGTGCATTTCCAAAGGCGTAAAGTACGTCCAGATGCGTTCTTGGTGATAAGCAAGCGTAGGCGATCTTGTAGCGCCTGTCCAGAACCATGCTTCCAGTTCCTTCAAGAAACTTTCCTTCTTTCTCAAAATGGCTGAGATCAATAATTTCTTCAACGTTAAAATCCTTCCGTAAAGCCTGAATGATATCCATGCGCCGCTCGCTCCGCCGGTTTTTCGCCATCATCGGATACAACACCACTCTCCCGCTTTGGTGAAAAGATACCCAATTGTTGGAAAAAACGGCATCCGGTTTAAATTCGTCGTCGTTGTCTTCAAATACATGTAGCTCGACACCGATCTTTTCAAGCTGCGAGGTCATCAGATCAAACTCTTCAGTTGCCAGAAGGTGTGACGCCTCAGACAACCCCTGCACAGAATGCGGCTGTTGAAATTTATTGCTTTCTGCGGTTTCGTGGTTAAACGTGAACTTGTCGGGCTGGATCATCATGATCCTTGACGTCGACTGTGGTTGTATCTGGGCTGTTGAGGTGATCGTTCTCATAGGAGTTGGTTAAGCAGGTTGAAGTAATGCAATTTACATTTTTAAAAATCCAATAGCAATTGGTGATCCAACGTGCGGGTATAATTCGGAGTAACTCAAACCCGCAGGAGAGGCATGCTCATGCAATGGGATCCGCCCCTGGCCCGTGACAGCTCTGCCGAGGGTAAGGTGATGAAGGTGTCGGAGATATTCACAGGAGATAGCTCTCCGCACTCAAACTTAGCTATGAGTTCTTTGGCGCTGATGACGGCGTAACCATGAGACTTGAAGGCCTCCAGGGTTTTGTCATTTCTGTCGTAACCAATGACCACACCGTCTTTTATTGCCAGCAAATTACACGAATCGGTCCATTGCTCGCGCTCGCCATAAGGGAATTCATTGTTGCCTGAGTAAATAAACTGCACCGCTTCCTCACAGCCAAGATCGTTTTTACTAATATCGGCCAGCAGGTCTTCCAGGTTTTCTATTTCGGTAGGTTGTTGTTCACGGCCTTTGGTAAATTTGAGTATCCTGAATTCCTGGTTAGCCTCCTTCGCAGCAAAATAATGTAAGGCATCTTTCAGTTTGGCATTGTCGCCGGTTCTGGCCAGCGATGCAAGCAGTACCCAGGTGTTCTTACGCACTTGTGTGAAGATGGTATCAATGTGCATGTAATCCCTCTTTTTTGGTATTTTGATGAGGGTAATTTTATCTACCACATTTTTCTCAAACAAAATATTCATGACCTGTTGCGCGGCATAAACAGAAGTGCGTTCGCTGCAGCCTATCAACAGGTGGCTGGGAGCCACCATCATGACGTCACCTCCTTCGAGGGTACATCGGTTATGGTCATTCGCCTTTTCCTCGTCAGGTAGTAAAAAGTGTCGTTCATTATCTGGAATTTCAATGACCTTTTCTTTCATACCCGCAAACAGGGGGTGGTAGAAGAAGACAAACTGCGCCAGGATGGATTCGCGGGTGCGGGCTGATTTGGCAGGTTTGTTTAATAAAATATGATCGTTGATCACGATACCAATATCGCGCATGAAAATGAGATTGGGAAGCGGAGCAAACAGCATACGTTTATCAGGGCAGGAGCCCGAAATGAAAATCTTTGCGAGTTCGTGGGCTTCGTAGGTCTCCAGTTCCTGTTGTATTTGATAGGAGCATCTTTCGATACCGCAAATCGCTGCGGTTAGTTTAATTCTGACTTGTTCTTCAGTAAGTATTTGTCCAAGAAGATTCTGTATGTCGATCACACGGTCGGAATCGAAATAGTTTTTATGCCCCGGGATGTAAAATGATCGCGAGGCATCGCTGTCTATTTGCTTAATTTTTCCTGCTACCTTTTCCGGATCCAGAAAGTAGAGCAGGATCTTAACATAATAGTCGTACTCGTCGCGTCGCATCGTGTCCAGGTGCACAATATCCTCGAAAAGCCAGTCCTGAGCCTTGGAAGGTACCACCTTGCCTAAGCCTTTGTCCGGACTGTGAATGAGTAGCCTTTTGAGGAGCCCTGTTTCCGAGGAAACCTTTATTCCACTCAGTGGTGACCCGGGTGCTTCCATGAATTTTTGTTTTAAGTTTTGCTTGTCTCAGTGATCTTCCGATAGGTGCAAAGTAAAGCCTATTGACGATAATTAAAAGTAAGCTGTCAAGGCAAGATTTTGAATTTTGGCTCTCACGCAACACAAATCTTTATAAATGTGAACGGTAGTATCTGCAAAAGGGTTGTACAGTTTAAGACAGGTGGAAACTCCGTTCTGTTATTTTCATATGCGGTCAAAGTGTCGTACTTTTGCGCTAAAATACCAGGAACTACATATTTTAGGATAAATTTAGTTATGCTCTCGATTAACGATTTGCGGGCCTCAATTGAAGGCAAAGAAATACTTAAAGGAATAAATCTGGAAGTTAAACCGGGCGAGGTTCATGCAATTATGGGCCCAAACGGTTCCGGCAAGAGTACTTTGGCCTCGGTGCTGGCCGGGCGGGAAGAGTATGAGGTTACAGGAGGCAGCGTTGTTTTTGAGGGGAAAGATCTGCTGGAACTCGCAGCTGAGCAAAGAGCAGCAGAGGGTATCTTTCTTGCCTTTCAATATCCTGTAGAAATTCCCGGCGTGACAACAATCAATTTTTTGAAAACGGCGGTTAATGAGATCAGAAAATACAAAGGAGAGGAGCCTTTGGACGCCGCCCGGTTTTTGAAAATGGTGCGTGAAAAGGCCAAACTGGTAAGTATGAACGATTCGTTACTGAAACGTGCATTAAACGAAGGTTTTTCGGGTGGGGAGAAAAAACGCAATGAGATTTTTCAAATGGCGGTTTTGGAGCCCAAATTGGCTATTTTGGATGAAACGGATTCAGGTCTTGATATTGATGCCCTTCGTATTGTAGCTGAGGGGGTTAATTCACTTCGCTCTCCTGAGCGTTCGGCTATTGTGGTTACCCACTATCAGCGGTTGTTGGATTATATTGTTCCCGATTTTGTACACGTTCTTTATCAAGGCAGGATTGTGAAATCAGGTCCAAAGGAACTAGCTTATGAGTTGGAAGAAAAGGGATACGACTGGATCAAAGCCGAAGTAGCGGCTGTGAGCTAAGTACAGGCGGTTGAATGGAACTTTCAAAAGGCTCCGGAAATTTCTCGCATACCATAATGACTAAGAATGAGTACTGAAACCATAGATTTAAAGACAAAACTTGTAACTGATTTTTACACCAGAGAATCAGTCTTGAATGGAGAAGCGCAATCGGCTTTTCATCAGAAGAAGCGTGCCGCATTGGCGGAGTTTGACAGGCTTGGTTTTCCTACGATAAAAAACGAAGAGTGGAAATACAGCAATGTACGTGACCTGATCAGTGAAACGTACCATTTTGGTGCTGAAAGCCAGGTTTCTGTTGCTGACCTGGAAGATTTGAATATTCCGGAGCATGTTGCCAACATACTTTATTTTGTAAATGGGCATTATGATCCTTCACTATCAAAGATTGTCTCTTCGTCGGATCAGATCATTGTTGATTCGTTGCATAACGCTTACAAAATCAACCCTGATCTCGTCAATAGTTATTTTGACGAACTGGTTTCGGATGCTGCCGATGCCTTCACTGCGCTTAACACAGCCTTTGCCCATGATGGTGTTTTTATACATGTTCCTGATCATCAGGTACTGCAAGAGCCTGTCATTCTTCGGTTTATAAGCGATGCGCGTGTTGTAAATGTGGGTAGTCAGCCAAGGAATGTAATTGTTGTCGGGAAAAACGCTCAGGTGAAGTTTGCCGAAGCATTCCGAACCATCGGTGATGCCAGATCTTTTACCAATACGGTAACTGAAATTCACATGAGCGAAGACTCCAATGTGGAATATTATAAGGTGCAGAATGAAAGTGATAATGCTTATCATGTAGGGACTACACAGGTAAGGATGCTCGACAGGTCGCACTTTTATGCCGGAACGGTAACGCTGAATGGCAAATTCACGAGAAACAATCTGAATATTGTCATAGACGGTGAGCGTTGTGAGGCGCATATGTATGGGCTGTACTTTCCGGATGGTACCCAGCATGTGGATAATCACACGGTAGCGGACCACCGCAAACCCAACTCCGAAAGTAATGAGCTGTATAAAGGAATATTGCGTGACAAGTCGAAGGGCGTGTTTAATGGCAAGATATTTGTAAGGCCCGACGCACAGAAAACAAATGCGTTTCAGTCCTGTAAAAACATCGTTTTGTCTACCGAGGCTACGATGAATACCAAACCCCAGCTGGAAATATATGCAGATGATGTAAAGTGCTCGCACGGAACCACCACCGGGCAAATTGATGATGAAGCCTTGTTTTACATGCGTTCAAGAGGTATTTCAAAAGCGGAAGCGATGTCACTTTTAATGTTTGCTTTTTGTGCAGATGTAGTGTCTCAAATAAAAATTGATTCCATTCGTGCGTATCTTGAAAACGTGATTTCGGAAAAACTGACCACGAAATAATGAAATAACGGTTGGCGAGGAGTCACGTTGTAATTTTAATGTTGCCCAACCTCACATCTCAATCAGGTTGGGCATTTTTCTAAATAGTGGTGAAGATGAATAACAAGCTGGATATAAATTTGATAAGAAATGATTTCCCCATCCTCAAGGAAGTGATCAACGGGAAACAACTTGTTTATCTCGATAATGCGGCTACTACGCAGAAGCCGCAGTTGGTGCTGGATGCACTAACCGGATATTATGAGCACTACAATGCCAACATTCACAGGGGAATTCATCAACTCGCCGAAAAGGCCACAGCGGCTTTTGAAGAATCGCGTCTTCGTCTGCAAAAGTTCATCAATGCCCCTTCTGCCGAGGAGGTAATTTTGACTTATGGCACCACGGATGGTATTAATCTGGTAGCCCAGACTTACGGACGCAGTTTCATCAAGGAGGGTGACGAAATTATTATTTCCACGATGGAACACCACTCCAATATTGTTCCCTGGCAAATGCTTTGTGAGGAAAAAGGGTGTGTGCTGAGGGTGATTCCCATCAATGATCAGGGCGAGCTGTTAATGGATGAATTTGAAAAACTGCTTTCCGAGCGGACCAAATTCGTTTCTGTGGTGCATGTCTCCAATGCGCTGGGTACCATCAACCCGGTGAAGGAGATTATTTCAAAAGCACACGCGGTGGGTGCGAAGGTTTTGCTCGATGGTGCTCAGGCAAGTTCCCATCTGCATCTCGATGTGCAGGATCTGGATTGTGATTTCTATACATTATCTCTGCATAAAATATATGGACCCACCGGGATGGGGATTTTGTACGGGAAAAGAGCACTTCTGGATGCCATGCCACCGTATCGGGGCGGTGGTGAAATGATCAAGGAGGTGACATTTGCGAAAACGACTTACAATGAGTTGCCTTACAAATTTGAGGCTGGTACACCAAATATTGCTGATGTGGTGGCTGCCAAATATGCGCTGGATTACGTCGACCTTCTTGGTAAGGAAAACATTGCGTCTCACGAAAATGATTTGCTGGAATATGCCACCGCTGCTTTGAAAGAAATAGATGGTTTGCGGATAATCGGTGAAGCTAAGGAAAAAGTGAGTGTGGTGTCATTTGTCATGAACGGCATCCATCATCAGGATATCGGAGTGATCCTGGATCAGCATGGTATTGCGGTGCGTACAGGCCATCATTGCACCCAGCCACTCATGAACCGATTCAACATAACCGGAACCACAAGGGCCTCGTTTGCTGTTTACAATACGATTGAGGAAGTTGATCTTTTGATCAAAGGTCTGCATAAAGTGAAGAAGATGCTTGGTTGATAATTTCCTATATTTGATTTCATCAAATCAAACTAAAATGGAAATTAAGATTTTGGAAGCAAAGCGATATCTGGAAAATGCCAGGGAAATTTTGACTGAAAAAGCTAAAAAGGAGGATGGGTATTATCAGGATAAAAAATATGTAAAGCTAGCCGGACATGCCGCGTATGCGGGGGTGGTTGTTGCTCTGGATTCGTATCTAGGGAATAAATCAAAAGGAAGAAAAGACGTGGATTGGTATAAGGCACAGCTGTCTGGACTAGACAAGAAACTTTTAAATACATATGTTTCGGTTTACAACACCCTGCTTTTATCCATGAGTTATGATGGAAACCCCAATACGAAGGTTGCGAAAGCTGGTCTTGAGGATGCAGATTATATCATTAAGTGGGTAGAGAATCGGACTGCGGTTGCCTGAAAAAGTTGTCGAAAAGCAAAAGACGCAAATGAACATTTTGAATGCCAGGTTGTATTAGTTGTTTGTATTAAGTAGCCAATTATGGAAACCATCTCAAAGACTGTGCTTATCGACGCTATATCTTTAATGCCTGATCAGGTCGACATTGAAGAGGTAATTGAACAGGTTATATTGATCTCGAAAGTGGCAAGGGCACGGCAACAAATCCTGGATGGACAAGTTTCAAGTCATGAAGAGATTAAGGATCAGTACTCGAAGTGGCTAGGATAATTTGGTCAGACGAAGCCAGACAGGATTTGTATTCGATTTTTCTGAAGTTAAATTCAGAGTCCCAGTCGTATTCTAAGAGATGGATTAACGAAGTATTCGAGAAAACGGAGTTGTTGCTTCGCTTTCCCAAGATAGGAAGAAAAGTTCCGGAAATTAACATCAAAAATATAAGAGAGGTTTTCGCAGGGAGGTATCGAATTTTGTACAATATCGGTGTGCATGGCGACATTGAAGTGCTTGCGATCAGACATACCTCACGGCCATTTACAGAACACTAATTCATGACAGTTAACGAAGCACAAGACGAGCTTATAGAAGATTTTGATTTGTTTGACGAACAGTTGGACAAAACGCAATATATAATTGATTTGGGAAGGAAATTGCCACCTATACCTGAAAAGTATTTGACCGATGATCATTTGATCAGAGGCTGTCAGTCGAAAGTTTGGCTCGGTGCAGAATTTAAAGAGAATAAGCTTTATTTTTTTGCCGATGCAGAACCTACCGCGCAGATATCAAAGGGATTAGTAAGTTTGCTTATAAAAGTCCTGTCAGGAAGGACCCCGGACGAAATTGTTAATGCAGACTTGTACCTTATACAAAGGGTAGGCATGGGTGGTTTGATCACGTCATTAAGGTCGGGAGGATTGGCCTCCATGATTCAGAAAATGAAATATTATGGCACTGTGTACTCGAATCTAATAGAGAAATAAATATAAATATCATGTCAGAGTCAGAGTTGCGTGAAGAAGTTGTAAAGGCCATTAAACAAGTTTACGATCCGGAAATACCCGTTGACGTGTATGAGCTTGGTTTAATTTATGATTTGAAAATTTTTCCGATCAATAACGTTTATGTTTCCATGACGCTGACGTCGCCGTCGTGTCCGTCGGCTGGTACTTTACCGGGTGAGGTGGAGCAAAAGATCCGGGAGGTTGAAGGGGTGAATGATGTGAGTCTGGAGCTTACCTTTGATCCACCATATACGACGGAAATGATGTCAGAAGAAGCAAAACTCGAACTTGGATTTATGTAGATAAGGGCCGTTGGGCTTTACTCCTTGATAAAATTTCGGGGTTATTGAAACTTGGTTCAAAGTTCAATTGTTCTTTACAGAATTCTACTACCATGAGCTAAAGGCTTAAAGCCAATAGCTATGAGCTAAAATATAACTATAAACAAACAAAAATATGTATCCACCACAATTAGTGGCACCGATGAAAGCCGAGTTGGTCAATGCAGGTTTTCAGGATTTGACATCCGCAGAAGAGGTTGATAACTTTATGCAAAACACGAAGGGTACAGCCCTGGTGGTAATCAATTCGGTATGCGGATGTGCAGCAGGTGCGGCACGTCCGGGTGTAAGAGCAGCTTTGACCCGCAGTGAAATCAAGCCAGATCATTTGGCAACGGTATTTGCAGGTTTTGACCTCGATGCTGTTTCTAAAATGCGTGAGTACACTTTACCCTATCCGCCTTCTTCACCGGCTGTTGCCTTATTTAAGGATGGAGAGCTGATCCATTTTGTTGAGCGCCATCACATTGAAGGGCGTTCTGCTGAAATGATTGCACAACATTTGCAAATGGCTTTCGAAGAGTTTTGCGCTACCGAAGCGTAATTCATATTCCTAAAACATAATTAAACGGCTGCTTTCAATTAAATTTGGGAGTAGCCGTTTGTGTTGAGAGCCTAATGCGTACCAGGCTTCAATATTATTGGAGAATATGCATTTCGCCTTGTGGTTCCTTTTACATTTCCCATTTTACTTTTTTCAAATGCGCGGACACCGATTTAGTAAATTCGTACCAGCAGAACAGGGTGCCAATTCGAAATTTGACCAACTGTTTAATATTTTTCAGCAATTGCTGCTGATGACCTCGGGAGATGTGAGCGAAGCTATGGCCTGGCTGAGTGAACTGGACAGACAATACAAGCTCACCAACGACTCTTACGGAGTAGGGGACTTTTTTGATGACCTTAAAAAGAAAGGATATATTACGGAGGAGAAAGGTGACGAGGGGAAACTAATTATGACCCCAAAATCGGAGAAGAGTATCCGAAAAAGTGCGTTGGACGAAATCTTTGGCAAATTAAAGAGATCAAAATCCGGTGGTAATCACCACACACCGCACATGGGAAGTGGTGATGAGTTAAGCAGTGATATTCGCCAGTTCCAGTTTGGCGATACACTGGATCAGATATCGATGACCGAATCGATCAAAAATGCGCAGGTAAATCACGGAATCGGTGACTTTATGCTTATGGAGAACGACCTGGAAGTGGTGGAACGGGAACAAAAAACGACCACCGCAACGGTTGTCATGATTGATATCAGCCACTCCATGATTCTGTATGGAGAGGACCGCATCACGCCAGCCAAAAAGGTGGCACTTGCACTTGCAGAATTGATCAGAACAAAATATCCCAAAGACTCATTGGATATCATTGTATTTGGAAACGATGCCTGGCAAATCCAGATTAAGGATCTTCCCTACCTGGAAGTGGGGCCTTATCATACCAATACGGTTGCGGGACTCGAACTCGCTATGGATATTTTACGTAGGAAAAAGACCCGTAACAAACAGATTTTCATGATCACAGATGGTAAGCCAACCTGCCTGAAGGAAGGTATCAAATATTACAAAAACAGCTTTGGACTTGATCGGAAGATTATCAGTAAAACCTTGACCCTGGCGGCGCAGTGTCGCAGGCTGGACATTCCTGTCACGACTTTCATGATTGCCACGGATCCGTATCTCAAGCAATTCGTTCAAAATTTTACCCAGGTAAACAATGGCCGTGCATATTACAGCAACCTACAGGGCTTGGGAGGATTTGTACTGGAAGATTTTCAAAGAAACAGAAGGAAAAATGTAAAGTAAAATCTTCGGCTATCGGCCTTCATGATCGGCTTTTAGGCTCATAGTGAAAGCGGATAGCCGAGGTGGTTTATTGTTTTTTCCCTACGGAAATCAGATTTGCAAACAAACGATAAGCGCCCGTTACCCCTGCCGGCAGTTCTCTAAAGAAAGAAAGACCCGTATAGATATAGTGCCCTTTCCCATATTGTGCATACAGCAAGGCACCTTCTTTGCTCATTTCCCCTGTATCATTTCCCGACAATAGTGCCTTATATTTGGTTTTATCCCAATCCTGTGCAAAATAAAGTCCGCGCTCCTGTATCCATCCATCGAAATCTTTACTGGTAATTTTGTTTGGGTAATTCAACAACGGGCTGTCTGGAACAAGAAATTTCATTTCGGCATCTTCCTCGGAAATTCTGTCGCGCCCGGTTTGCAGGAAGTAAGGGCCAATTTGCTTGACTTTAAGGTTATTAGGTATGGTGTATTGTACCACCATCGTGCCTCCGTTTTTAACATAATCCATCAGCTTGGCCTGATCGTGCAATAGCCGGGCTTCGGTATTGTAGGCTCTTACGCCCACCACAATGGCGTCATAAACACTAAGATCTTTTGATAATTCGGCTACATCCAGCATGGTTACCTGGCAGCCAATCTGCTGAAGCGCCAACGGCACGTCATCACCCGCCCCGGCGATGTATCCGATTCTGGTTGCAGTGGTTTTGATATTTACCCTGGCCAGCCTGGCTTCCGACACCGGGAATATTGTTTGGGGGGGTATATGTCTGTAATCAATGGTCCGGATTGATCTATCAAAGGTTTGGCCATTCATGGAGGCAATTGCTGTAATGGTAATTTCCTGATTGCTGACCGGCGGAGTTACAGAAAACTGAAATGTCTGTCCCTTATATTTTTCGGCAATATCAAAATCGGCTGATTGAGGTACAGATTTCCAACCGGATGGTAAAACCAGCGATACTTTTCCGGTTACCTTATCTTTCTGTGCTTCCACCTTAACATTGATTATTTTTGGGCTGGCTGTCGGAAAGAGAAAAACGGGTTCCGTAATATTTGTTGTAACTGCGGGTCTGATTTCGAATGGGCGATATATTTCGCCTTCGGCCGGGTTGGTATATTTGTAAATCCAGGGACGTGAAAAGGTGAATATTTGCCCGTCTATTTCAAATACATAACGGGTTATGGTTTCGGGTCGGTTTTCCGGATATCCGATATCCTGTTGATTATCAATCTGAAAACTCCCTTTATCCAATGGTTTTTCCAGCCAGTAAGGCTGGCTGATTTTGAGGGATTCCGGCAAACGGGTTTTTATCGAAAATACATTAGCCTGGTTGTTATCAAGTGCCAGATTTAGCGTGCTGTCGGAGGATTTTCCAGTCCAGCGCAAGGAAAGCAACCTGACCGGATACCCTGAACGCTTCACCACGGAAATATTGAGTGCCGCAACGTCTCCGGCAACCGAGGAGAACTCCATTGGATTACTTTCAAACCATAAACCCAGGCACTGAACAATCAGGTTTTTGACTTCTTCTTTTTTTGTTTTTACGTACAAATTCGTGCTGTCAAGCCGGTTAAGCGCCTGGTTGATTTTTAACAAACCGGGTACGGAAGCCGATGGATCATTGACGGAGTAGCTTTGAATGAGGCTTGTGACAAGGGACTGAACCTGATCACTTCCTTTGACACGTTTCCAACTGAGATCAATACCTTCGAACAAATCCTTTTGAGCCGCTTCTCCTTCCTTGTGCAAAAAATAGTCAATCCTTGTACCGCGATTGGGAGCACTTCCAAATCCCTGGCTTCGGTGCTGGCTCCGGCTTTCGGCTGCAATCTCGGTGTAGGATTTTCCAAGTACCGCGTTATAGCCGCCAATTTCAATTGAAATGAATGAATTCTTTTCTCCGGCGGGTGCTTTATTGGTAAATCCAGGTGTGAAGGTGTTCCAGACAAGGCGCTTGGCTTGCCATGTTTTCACAAATTTCAGATGATCCGGATACGCGTTGGCATCTGCAGATAATTGGAATGCTTTTTCTGCCAGAAAGGCCGAGGCTTGGTGATGACCATGTCCGGCCCGCGGATCCGGGGGGAAACGGGTTATGATTACATCTGGCTGGAATTTTCTGATCATCCATACCACGTCACCAAGTACTTTGTCGCGGTTCCAAAAGTTGAGCGTTTCATCCAGCGTTTTGGAAAAGCCAAAATCGTAGGCACGGGAGAAAAACTGCTGTGCGCCATCTATTTTTCGGGCACCAAGCAACTCCTGCGTGCGAATGACCCCAATATTGTAGCCTTGTTCCGGACCTATCAGGTTTTGGCCTCCATCACCTCGTGTTAGGGATAGATAGCCTGTTATTACCATTTGATCCTTCGAAAGATAGGATAACATCAGTGTGTTTTCATCATCGGGGTGAGCGGCGATGTGCAGGACAGAACCAACCACATTCAGTTTTTTGATACCCTGAAAAATGTCAGAAGAAGATAAGGCCGGAATCTGGGCCTTTATGGATAAGGATAGAAGCAATAATGTAAGCGTAATGGATTGTTTCATGCGCATGGGTGATGAGGACTATGAAAATTGAGTGATTGGCTTAACTGTCCAGGTTAATACGTATTCATCAAAAAAGTAATAGTCGATCCGAATTTTTTCGGTTATTTTTCGGCTATAAATAGTAACTTCAATTGGTTCGTTTTGGTTGCTGTTAAAGGATTTTATGACTATATCTTTTTTCACATTCAGCTCATTTTGCCCGGCAAACTTAAATGCGGCTTCTTTTGCAGACCAAAGTAAATGCATCAGTGCGTTATTATGGATATCTGCCCAGTGTAGTTCTTCGTCATTCAGGAAATAATCCGCACTGGACGTGACGGTAGGTTTTAGTTTTTGTACGTCAGCACCAACCGGCCCGGCTGGGCTCAAATATACACAAGCGTATTGGCCCGAATGCGACATGGATATCTGATACTTACCCTCATCATCAAAGGGCTTTCCATTCAAATCATACCGAACCTGCACGACGTGGCTGTTTATTGACCGCATCAGATTTTTGCACGCCAGCCATTCTTTCTTTCTTCTTAGGCTAATTCTTTTCTCTAAGTTTACCTGATCAATGGGAGTAAGTTCTATGTTCAGCAGCAGCTCTTCGAGTGATTCTGTAATATGCCACAGCCCCAGCAAGGAGTCGTTATCAAACTTTTGAATGGAGACTATGCCCATTTTATTCTATTTTTGCGTTTTAACTGATGGCAGGATAATGCATATCCTGGTACAAAGAAAGCGCTAAAATTGCCTTGATTGATGCTCCCCAAAAATAGAATTGCAAGATTGACAGTAAAAACGGTCGGTGTTTTTCTCCTTGTGCTTGCCATATTGTTTGTGTTTTTTATATGGCGCATCCGGGTTCCGGATCCAAAAGTATCAAGTAACAAAACACCTGAGAGCTTCAAACGTGAGGTAGTAAGTAAAGACCATTTTCGGGTGGGCAATTGTTGGCTTAGAAAGAACAAGTATGGGATTTGGGAAATGTATCTGGAAGGTGAAGCATACGAACGTGGCCTGATTTATGGAGTTCTGGCCAGGGAGCTCATGGAGAAGCAAGAGGTTCATTTTGTAGGGCAGATCAAAGAAATGATACCCGGGGAATTTTTTTTGCAGGTTCTCAAAGGCTTCGTTGGCTGGTTTAACCGGGATATTTACAAGTACATTCCCGACGAAAATCTTCAGGAAATTTTTGGGGTTTCGCAGTCTTTCCCGGATCAGTTCAACTACATCGGGCCGAAGTATTATCGAATTTTGAACTACCATGCGGCGCATGATATCGGGCATGCCCTTACCGACCTGAATATGGTAGGCTGTACTTCATTTGCCGTTAATGGTTCGCTTTCGAAGGATTCGTCTTTGCTTATTGCCCGCAATTTTGATTTTTATATGGGTGATGCCTTTGCCGAAGATAAGCTGATCGTGTTTATGAATCCGGCAAAGGGTTACAAGTTTGCATCCTATGCCTGGGCGGGGCTTACGGGTGTGGTTTCCGGAATGAATGAAAAAGGGATCACAGTTACATTAAATGCTTCAAAATCGGATATTCCTTTTGCTGCGAGAGAACCTATATCCATTCTGGCACGGGAGATTCTCCAATATGCTGGAACCATAAAGGAAGCGCAGGTGATAGCCTCCCGAAGTGAAACGTTCGTTTCAGAGTCTTTGCTGATTGGTTCAGCGGCTGACGATGATGCGGCGATCATCGAAAAGTCCCCGAGTGAAATGGATACGTATGCCTCGGTGAATAATCAACTCATTTGTGCCAATCATTATCAGGGCGATGCTTTTGTCAATGATTCTGTAAATATCTACAATATCAGAGACACGGATTCTAAGTCCCGTTATGACCGCATGGATCAATTGATGAGCAGGTCCTATCCGATGGACCTGAAGAAGGCTGCGGCCATTCTCAGAGACAAGAATGGGTTAAATGACAAATTTATAGGCTACGGAAATGCCCGTTCCTTAAACCAGCTTATTGCGCATCATGCAGTTTTGTTTAAGCCCACTGAGCGCAGATTGTGGATTTCAACCCAGCCCTACCAGCTTGGTGCATTTATTTGCTATGACCTCAAAGATGTTTTTGGTCGAGACGGAAACTTTACCGCTGTGGACTCACTTTCCATCCCCGCAGACCCATTCCTGAATTCCGGGGATTATCGCAAATTTGAGGCCTTTAAAACTGTCAGGCAGCGTATCAACAAATATGTAATGCTCGGTATTCCTTTTGATCTTTCCCTATCGGTCGAGCAGAAGTTTATAGCAGACAATCCGCAAAGCTACATGACTTATCTTTCGCTGGGTGATTATTATTTCAAGAAAAAAAACAAACAGAAGGCCGCTGGGTACTACCGGCAATCTTTAAAGCATGAAGTTTCGTCATTGAATGAAAGGAAGGCGATTGAGAAGAAATTAAAGAACTGCGAAGGTGTGTAAGTAGAGAAAGTACAACCTGATTTTGAAAAAAATAAATTGGCCGAAGCTAAATTCCAAACCGGTATGGAAACTGATAATCCATTGAGAGCGCAGAACCTTAAATTACAGGAACTGCTGAGATATGTTTCAGAAAAATCCCCCTTTTACCAGCAGGTGTTTGCCAAAACGGGAGTGGATGTAGGTTTGATCAAAACGGCGGATGATTTGTCTGTTTTGCCATTTACCACCAAGGATGATCTCGCGGGAAGAAATGATGATTTTCTATGCGTTCCGAAGACTAAAATTGCCGATTTTGTTACCACTTCCGGTACCATGAGTGACCCCGTCGCTTTTTATCTGACGGATGCAGATGTAGAAAGACTTGCTGTCAATGAAGCGGAATCGTTCCGATGCGCTGAGGGGAGCGAGCAGGATATTTACCAGCTCATGACCACCATCGACAGGCGGTTCATGGCCGGGCTGGCCTATTGGATGGGTGCCCGGAAAATGGGCGCAGGTATGATCAGAGTAGGGCCGGGAGCTCCGTTTCTACAATGGGAATCTATTCAGCGTTTTTCTCCAACGGTGCTCATTGCCATTCCTTCCTTTATTCCCCGACTTATCGAGTATGCCGAAGCCAATGGAATCGATTATAGATCCTGCTCGGTCAGATCGATCATTTGTATTGGAGAACCCATCCGGAATCCTGATTTTTCGCTCAATGAATTGGGAAAACGGATCACGTCACAATGGGGTGTAAAACTATTTT
Organism: Dyadobacter sp. 32; assembly: GCF_902506755.1. GTDB lineage: Bacteria > Bacteroidota > Bacteroidia > Cytophagales > Spirosomataceae > Dyadobacter. The sequence continues at coordinate 7,085,896 of NZ_LR735258.1, forward strand.
CCACTTACGCTTCAACAGAAATGGGAGCGGCATTCACCGAGTGCGGTCAAGGCACAGGCGGGCATCTGAATCCTGACCTGCTTATACTGGAAGTGGTAAACGATGAGGGTAAAAGGGTGGGTAACGGCGAGCTCGGGGAAGTGGTGGTCACGACACTTGGCGTGGAGGGCATGCCACTGATACGCTACAAAACTGGAGACCTTTGCCACGTATACTATGAGCCCTGCAAGTGCGGACTTTCCAGTAATCGCCTTGGGCCGGTTGTGGGGCGCAAGCAGCAGATGATTAAGTTTAAGGGCACTACTATTTTCCCGCCTGCACTTTTTGATGTGCTGGATATGGTCAAGGAAATTGATCTTTACCAGGTCGTCGTATCCAAAAACGAGTTCGGTAATGACGAAATCACCATATTGTTATCACTGCAATTGAATACGTCCGCATTCCGCGAAATGCTTCATTCTTTGTTCAAATCAAAGCTCAGAGTTACACCTTACATGCAATTTATTACCACTGAAGAACTTACCTTCCGAATATTCAAACAGGAAAAACGCAAACCTGAAAAATTGATATATATTTGAAACGAGTATCACCCTTAAACGAATTCAAATTTATGAAACGAATTTTTTACGCGTCCATGGTTGCGCTGTCGGTGTTTGTGACTGATTCATTTGCTCAGAAAGTGAATGTGAAATCAGGCGATGTAGCTGTACTGGCGGGACAGAAAACAATCAATGTAGAATACGATTACTCAAGTTTTGGCGTAGGTAAATTTGCCACCGAAAAGGAATATCTGGATAAAAAATCGGAAGAGTACAATGCCAAAGAGGCCGGACGAGGTGACAGCTGGAAAAAGGCCTGGGTCGCAGACCGGAAAGACCGTTTTGAACCAAAATTCGAAGAACTTTTTAATAAAGGATTGGAGGACAAAGGCCTTTCTGTTGTAGGCGGGAGGCCGGATTCAAAGTATACGCTGATTGTACGTACTACATTCGTGGAGCCCGGATTTAATGTAGGTGTGATGCGAAAAAATGCCGCGGTGGATTTTCAGTTTGATATCGTTGAAAGTGCCAATAAGTCGTCAAAAGTAGCGGAGCTGTCTGTTCTGAAAGTGCCTGGCAGCATGGCTATGGGAATGGATTTTGATACTGGCGCCCGGTTGGCGGAATCGTATGCAAAGGCTGGCAAGGTACTGGCTAATTACATTGAGAAGAAGTTGTGAAATGCGGCCCACGCATAGTGGCTGGATTAAACCTTAGTGGTTCACTTTCGCTCATTTTTTTGACATAAAAAAGTCCTAACGCGTAGGAGCTAGGTTTGACTGATTATAACAATTCATTTACCGAAAATTACCTCGTTTTATGAAAAGACTCATATTTACACTTTTTGTTTTGCTAGCTGGCAATCAGCTGTTTGCGCAAAATACCATGTCGGACCTGTTTAATGGAAAAGCCAGGTTAACCTTTTTAGGCTTGGATTTTACGCAGTCCAAATACATTGGGCGGGCAGGATTTATGGATCCGGTGGCCATCAAAAATCAGCACATGGTGAGCTGGAACAACCTGATTGAGTTTGAACCTAAAAAGTTTTCACTTCAGAAAATATTTAATCTGAAAGATGACCAGTACGCTTCCAAGGTGGAAGATATGGTTACCCTAAACAAAACAGCCAATGTGGAGGGAAATATCATTGCCGATGCCTATGAAATCAGCGAAGATCAGGTGAAGAAGTCGGTGGCGAAATATTCACTGAGTGAGAAGTCGGGAATCGGGATTGTATACATAGTAGAAAGTTTGTTCAAGGCACCCGATGATTCTAAAGAGAAAAGCGCTATGACGGCTTGGGTGACTTTCATTGATCTCAGTTCGAAAAAGGTTCTGTATACCGAAAAAGTCCAGGGAAAGGCAGGTGGGATTGGCTTTAGAAATTTCTGGGCTGGGGGAGTATATCAAATAAATAAGGAGATCGAAAGCAATTTGTACAAGAAATGGAGTAAATCTTTCAAATAGATATGTGTTGTTGAGGCTTTTGGCACATATTTTGCTTAATTGTCAATCGTTTTATCTGGTAGGCTGTGGATTGCAACCAATTAGGCTGCTTTTCACAGCTTACTGTTTAATAAATAACCTGAATATTGGCTTTAAAAACAATCCTTTTCGCTTTGATCCTACTCGCCCTTCCGGGTTGTAGCAAAATGCTCTTTAAGTCTTCGGCGAAAGCCTTTCATGAAGGCATTGAAGAAAAGCCTTATGATGCGGTGATCGTTCCCGGCTTTCCATTCGACGGCAGTCAATGGGATCGGGTACATGCCATGAGAATTATTTGGGCCAGATTTTTGCTGGAAAAGGGTTATACAAAAAATATCATTTTCTCCGGCTCCGCAGTAGCCACACCTTATATAGAAAGTCGGGTAATGGCCTATTATGCCGAAGCATTAGGGATTCCGAAGGAGAATTTATTTACAGAGGAGAAAGCTGAACACAGCACCGAGAACGTTTATTATTCCTATCGTCTTGCAAAAGAGAAAGGATTTTCAAAGATTGCACTGGCAACGGATCCTTATCAGACCAGTTTTATGCGGAAGTTCATGCGTAAATTTGAACTTCCAGTTTCACTTTTGCCAATCGTCATCGACACACTAAGGACGCTGGATCATACCGAACCAGAAATTGATGTGGCGCCCGCTCTGAAGCCAGGGTTTGAAAAACTATCTGATAGGGAAGGATTTTTCAAAAGGTTCAAAGGAACCATCGGGAAATACATCATTTGGCATGAAGAGGATTTAAGGAAAAAGCGTTACAAGCGAAGATTTAAAAATAGAATGGTTCCAGCGGACCATGAGTAAGCGTAACAAACCTATATAATGAAAAAGGAGTTATCGGCCATTGATGCCAAATATGAAGCGCAGAAAATAGCATTTGGTCCAATGTATTTCCAGGCAGTAGTTGCCTTGAGGGACCTCGGTATTTTGGAGTTTATTTCCAGTCATCGCAAAGGCGTTACCATTGAAAAGATAGTTGATGAGATGGACGTTTCCGAGTATGGAATCAATCTGCTGATCGAAGCAGCCGAGATTCTGGGTGTCTTGGATGTGGAGGCAAATGTAGTCAGAATCAGCAAAGTTGGTTTTTTCCTTCTGAAGGACGAAATGACCAGAGTGAATGTTAATTTTATGAATGACGTTTGTTATCTCGGTGCAAAAGCGATGACCGACAGCATCAAAAATGGAAAGCCGGAGGGATTAAAAGTGCTGGGCGATTGGCCAACAATTTATCAGGGGTTGTCCATACTACCCGAACCTGCCAAAACTTCATGGTTTGAGTTTGATCACTATTATTCCGACGGCGCTTTCCCTGATGCTTTAAAAATTGTTTTCAGAACCCATCCCGGAACCATTTTTGATATTGGCGGGAATACCGGAAAATGGTCGTTTGCATGCTGCGACTATGACAACGATGTGAAGATAAAGATCCTGGATCTGCCTGTTCAGTTGAATGTGGCCAGGAAAAATGCAGAGGAACGCGGGCTTGCTGATCGCATTGATTTTCATGCGATTGATTTGCTGGATACCGCTCAGAAAATACCTCAGGGTGCTGATGTGATCTGGATGAGCCAGTTTCTGGATTGTTTTTCAAAAAAGCAGATTATCAGTATTCTTAAAAATGCCCATCAGGCTTCGTCCCAGCACACCAGGCTTTATATTCTGGAGCCATTTTTTGATAATCAAAATTATCCGGCGGCCCATTTTAGCCTGGTAGCTACATCACTCTATTTTACCATTATGGCCAATGGCAACAGTAAGATGTACCGTATCGAGGTGATGAAGGAGTTGGTTCGTGAGGCAGGTTTTGAGGTGATAGAAACTTATCCGTTGATCGGAGATAGCTATCATACCATCCTCGAATGTATGAAAAGCGCGCAATGATTCACATGGCTTACCGACACACTGAAAATCTGGAATAATGAATAGAAAGCCTCTCCAATATGCTTGTGGGCTCCTGTTATTTTTATCCTTCTCACTTACCCCGATCGATAAAAATGCATTTTATAAAACACTGGCGTCGGGGTCGGAGGAAGCAATAGACGGTAAACTTAAAGAGCTGCACAGGGCAAAACCGACCTCGCAGGTTTTGGCCTATCAGGGTGCTTTGCAAATGAAAAAGGCTGATTTTATAAAGGGGGTAAAAACCAAGGTGAATACGTTTAAGGCAGGTGCTAAAAGGCTGGAAAGCGAAATTGAGAAAAAGCCCGCCAATGTAGAGTATAGGTTTTTGAGATTAACTATTCAGGAGCATGCTCCGAAAATTCTCAACTACAACAAAAAAATTGCAGAAGATAAAGCCGTAGTGGTGGCTGGATTTGAAAAGTCGGAGGATGCGCTAAAATCGGTTATCTTAAACTATACGTTAACTTCAAAAATATTGAAGGAGAGTGATTTAAAAGGGAAGTGATATTTGCACAACCCCATTATAGGTTTTTAAATGAACAAAATACTTGTCGTCAGTTATTCGCAATCCGGACAGTTAAATGAAATTGTGAATCGTTTTTTGAAACCTTTCGATCCTTCAAGCATCGAACATTTAACGGTTCAGCCTCAAAAGCTTTTTCCGTTTCCGTGGACATCGGATGTGTTTTTCGACACAATGCCCGAAACGGTGCTGGAGGAGCCTATTTTATTGGCTGATATAAATCCCCAACAAGATAAGTACAGTTTGATCATTCTTGCTTATCAGCCCTGGTTTTTGTCTCCCTCATTACCGATATCGTCGCTGTTGCAGCAGGAAAAGTTTCGACAAATTATAAGTAATACGCCCGTGGTGACCTTAATTGGCGGACGAAATATGTGGCTGAATGCACAGGAAAGTGTTAAAAAGCACATTAAAGCTGCGGGGGGGACCTTGGTTGCAAACATTCCATTTATGGACAGGACGTCTAATCTGGTGAGCGCGGTTACGATTTTACATTGGATGCTTACCGGACGAAAGGATCGTAAATGGGGAATTTTTCCGTTGCCGGGCGTTAGCGATAAGGATATTGAAAGCGCCACTGGTTTTGGCAAAATGGTACGCAATGCGTTGGATAACAAAGATTTTAGCGGCCTGCAAAAGACAATTCTGTCCTCAGGTTTGATTGAAATCCCCACCGATATTTTATTTATTGAACAGAGGGCCAAAAAAATATTCTATTTGTGGGCCAATTTGATCAAAAAGAAAGGAACTACACCGCAAAAAAGAAAGAAATTAGTTGGTTTGTTTAAATACTATTTGCTGATCGCCCTATTTATGGTGGCACCTGTTTTGCTATTTGTCTACAATTTGCTGATAGCCCCATTTACCAAAAGTGCGATTGAGAAGAAAAAAGAATACTTTTGTGGTTTAGATTTAAAAGAATAATGTCAGAAGCATATATTACAAGGATTGCCAAGTTTTTGCCAAATGAAGCCGTTTCCAATGAGGAAATGGAACAATATCTGGGATACATTAACGGAAAGCCCTCGAAATCGAAAGCAATCGTTCTTCGCAACAACAAAATAAAAAGCAGGTATTATGCCATCACAAAGGATGGTACCGTAACGCACACCAATGCTGAAATGGCCGCTTTGGCGGTGAGAGCATTATTTGCAGATGCACCCGATACCTTGAAGGAAATTGATCTTTTAAGTTGTGCCACTTCCAGTGCAGATCAGCTCATGCCTTCCCATGGCGTGATGGTACATGGTCACTTGCCTGAAACAGAGTCTATTGAGGTGGTTTCGCCCTCGGGCGTATGCTGCGCAGGCATGCATGCTTTCAAGTACGCGTACATGTCGGTGAGGCTCGGCGAAAAGGTAAAGGCCGTGTCATGTGCATCGGAGCGGCTGTCGTCTGTTTTACGGTCAGATCAGTTCGAGGACGAAATTCAGCAGTTGATAAAACTTGAGCAGAATCCCTTTCTGGCCTTTGAGAAGGACTTCCTTCGGTGGATGCTCTCTGATGGCGCCGGATCTTTCTTGGTGGAGTCAAAACCAAATAAGGATTCGATCTCGCTAAAAATTGAATGGATAGAAGGGTGTTCCTATGCCAACCATGAGGAGGCATGTATGTACATGGGAGCAGATAAACTTCCCGACGGGACGCTCAAAAGCTATAAGGACTATAAACCGGATGAGGTGCTTGAAAAATCGATTTTGAGTATAAAACAGGATGTGAAGCTGCTAGGAGAAAAAATTGTGAAGCTGGGTTTTACCAAGCTTAAAAATATTCTGATTGAGAAAGGGGTGAGCATGGACGATGTGCAGTATTTTCTGCCTCATTTATCAAGCTACTTCTTTGAAAGCAAAATTGATGAGTTTTTCACCGAAAATGGAATTCCCATTCCCAAGGAAAAGTGGTTTACCAATCTGGACTCAAAGGGGAATGTGGGTGCAGCATCCATTTACATGATGCTGGAAGAGGTTTTCAATAGCGGACGTTTGAAAAAGGGGGAAAAAATACTCCTGGCCGTGCCCGAAAGCTCCCGTTTTTCGTATATGTTTTGCTTGCTTACAGTTGTCTGAAAGTTGTTCATGATTTGATAACTATCTCTTTATAAGTATATGAAAAAGGAAGACTTGCCGCAGGATCCGGGCGCCCTTGACCAGTTTACGAGGGAGGTAGTGTATGTTAAAAATGAAGACGGTAAGTATGAAACGGCGTTAAGCAGGGGATGGGATGTGAAAAAGGATGCACTGGATGGTGCATGGGTGGATGTAAATCAACGAATTGAGGATGCCCGAAAAGCGGTTGCGCTGGGAGAAAAGAGTCCGGTTCATTATTTTATGGAACTTCGGTTGATGGACATTCCGGTTCTGTCAGGTTACACTGGTTTTTGGGGATTTTTTATAAAACGTCACATGAAACCTGGCGTATTCAAGAATCTTAGCGACAAGAAGCTTGCGAAATATGCTAAGGCATTTGATATTTCTGTCGAGGAATTAAGAAATTTTAAAGGATAAAATGGACATGCAGGACAGTCAGATTGATGCTTTTCATCATGTGCAGACCGCACACTGCGAAAATGGTGTAACTACTGCTTTGCTGCGATATCATGGGCTGGATTTTATGACCGAGCCACTGGCTTTTGGCATGGGGTCGGGCCTTTTTTACATACAAATACCTTTTCTGACGGTTAACAACGGCCCGGCCATTTCTTTCAGAACAATGCCAGGAGCCATTTTTAAAAGAACGTGCAAGTCACTGGGTGTGGAGGTAACCCGGAAAAAATTCAGTAGTCAACAGGCAGCACAGGATTTTCTGGATCGAAAGATAGCAGAAGGGGTGCCTGTTGGCTGTCAGGTTGGTGTGTTTCATCTACCTTACTTTCCAAAGGAGTACCGGTTTCATTTCAACGCGCATAATCTTATCGTGTATGGCCGTGAAGATGGGAAATACTTGATAAGCGACCCGGTGATGGAGGACGTTACAACAATATCGGTTGAGGATCTTTCCAGAGTGCGATTTGCACAGGGCCCGCTGGCTCCCAAAGGGCATATTTACTTCCCCGAAAAAATTGGTTCCATTTCACACGACTTGATCAGGAAAGGTATAGCACGGGGCATCAACCGGAATGTGCGTGATATGCTTCGAATCCCAGGGAATTTTGCAGGTGTGGACGGCATCAGGCATACTTCCAATCATATCCGTAAGTGGAGGGATAAACTCGGTCTTAAAAAAGCGGGGCTGTATTTAGGGCAAATCGTTCGGATGCAGGAGGAGATTGGTACCGGAGGGGGTGGGTTTCGTTTTCTTTATGGGGCGTTTCTGGAGGAAGCAGCGGCCTATTTACAGAACGATAGCGTATCGGTGATTGGTGAAGATTTTACGAAGGCAGGTGATATGTGGAGAGCCAGTGCGATCAAAATGGCAGGTATTTACAAAGGCCGTCTTACAGAGCAAAAGGATTTTGAGGAAGTAGCGGATATGCTAGTTGAAATCAGATCTGTTGAAAAGGATGCTTTTCAGAAACTGTCGAAACTGAACCTGCGTGGGTGAAAAACGGACCTATGAGTGAAATTCCATGTATTGAAATTGAGCATGTTACCCAAAAATACAAATCCGCAACGGACAACAGTGTTTCGGGGGTTTCTTTGAAGATCAATCAATCAGATGTTTTCGGCTTACTGGGGCCCAACGGAGCGGGCAAGACTACCTTAATCTCTATTCTTTGTGGCATTATACCGCCATCGGCGGGGGAGATCCGTTTTTATGTAAAGGGCATGGAGATAGCGGAGAAAGAGCGAAGAAGTGTAGTGGGTTTTGTTCCACAGGAATATGCGTTTTATCAGGAATTAACTCCCCGTCAGAATCTCGACTATTTTGGGGCCATGTACAATTTGCCGAAGGCCGGTTTAATATCCAGAAGAGAAGAGTTACTGGATGTTTTGGGCTTGTCGAAATCGGCAGATAAAAAGGTGGAGACGTTTTCGGGCGGCATGAAACGACGGGTCAATCTGGCCATTGGCATTATACACAAGCCCGCTATCTTGTTTTTGGATGAGCCCACGGTGGGCGTGGACGTACAGAGTAAAAATGCAATTATCAGATACCTGCAGGAATTGAACATACAAGGTACCACCATCATTTATACATCTCACCACATGTCAGAGGCCGAGGAGTTCTGTAATCGCATTGCTCTGATGGATAATGGCAGGGTTATTGCGACTGGTGAACTTACCAGTCTGCTGGCACAAAATCATACTGAAAGTTTGCAATCCCTGTTTATAAAGCTGACCGGGGAGGAGTACAGAGACTGAGATGTTTAAAATATATGCCTCCATACGAAAAGAATTTCTGTTGCTGATCAACGACAAGGTTGGCCTTGCACTGATGTTTTTGATGCCATTGCTGCTTGTTTTTATTATCACGATTATTCAGGACAGCGCTTACAAAATGGTAAACGAAAACGAGATTCCGCTGCTTATAGTGAATCATGACCGAGGAGTTGAAGGGGATAAGCTTGTGAAATTATTATCAGAATCAGGCCTTTTTAAAATTGACACACTTAACGAACTTCCCCGTGAATCGTTGAAATCGGAATTACTGTCACGAGGGAAAATGATAGCCTTGTTTGTACCCGAAACGTTTTCGGCGGGACTGGAAAGCAATGCCGGGGATGTCAGTAAAATACTGATGGACGATCTTGGGCTGGATTATGATTCGACTCAAAATCAAAGCGTTTCCATGCCCGTGCTTTCGTTTTATAGCGATCCTGTGCTTCAGGAGAATTACAGCTATTCGGTGATGGGTATCATCCACTCTTACATGAGCGTCATCGAAAACGCTCTGATGATTGAGCGAATGTATGCCAATATGGAACTTGGCGACAAGTCGGCGAAACTCAAAGAACGTATGATTTCCAATCGTGTCAAAATAGAGCATCTGGTCGCCAGCAACAGCAATTCCTCGGTGATACCCAATTCTACGCAACACAATGTACCTGCCTGGACCATTTTCGCCATGTTTTTTATGGTGGTGTCGCTGGGGAGCAATATTGTAAAGGAACGTGTTAATGGGAGTTTTCTGAGACTTAAGACCATGCCCACCAGCTTCATGCTGGTTATGTTCAGCAAGATGAGTATTTATGTAGTGGTGGCCGTCCTTCAGGTAGCTTTGACTTTTTCCATGGGCATCTGGGTGCTTCCACGCATCGGTCTGCCACAACTTACCATTCCTGATAATTTTCCCGCATTTGTGGCGGTGGTATTCATGAGCAGCATGGCTGCGGTAAGTTACGCCCTGGTGATCGGGGCCATTGCCAGGACCCAGGAGCAGGCAAACGGTTTTGGAGCCATCTCAATCATTATTTTTGGAGCTATTGGCGGAATTTTAGTCCCTACTTTTGTCATGCCCGGTTTCATGCAGTTTGCGAGTAATTTCTCACCTTTACACTGGTGCCTGGAAGGATTCTACGTATTGTTTCTCAAAGGCGGAAGCTGGCATGAATTGAAGGCAATTTTGTTGTTTTTGGGAGTATTCATTTTGATTTGCCAACTTTGCACATATTTTAAATTAAGAATTGACAAGATTATCTGAGCTGTAAATTGGAAAATCGGATACGATGACTCCACGCACACCAGAAAACGAATAGTAAACCTATGGACGCCGAAAGCTTAAAACCTGTTATTAAAGGACAAATTGTACAATACCTGAATTTGTTGGATATCAACCCCGCTGACATTAAGGATGATGAGCCCTTGTTTGGAGGTGATCTGGGGCTGGACTCCATCGATTCTCTGGAATTGGTCGTATTACTGGAAAGAGAGTACGGAATCAAGATTACCAATCCGGCTGAGGGAAGGAAAATTCTGGTGGATGTAAACCACATGGCGGAATATATCCTGCAGAACACCAAACCTGCTTAATAGAATGAAAAGGGTGTTGATAACCGGAATGGGAATTATCACCGCCATCGGTGATGATCTGACCGAAAACCACACCAGTTTACGGTGCTCTAAAGCGGGTATAGGCGAGGCATTCCATTTTGATTCGTACTATAAAGATCTTCTTCCATTTGGCGAAGTGAAGCTCAGTAATGCGGATTTGCTAAGTGCAGCCAACCTCACGCGACACTCCGGATACACCCGTACCTGTACACTGGCATTAAAAGCCTTTGATGAAGCGATTCGGGATGCTGGGCTTTCGCAGGAGGAGCTTTCGAGCTGGGGCACTGCGCTTATTTCAGCCAGTACGGTAGGTGGCATGTGTATCACGGATCAGCTGTACCAGGATGCAAATCTTAAAGCGTCGGCTTCCGAGTTTGTCGATTCCTATGGTTGTGCAGCGCATACCTTAAGGCTGGTAGAGCGGTATAATATCAAAGGATTTACAGATACCATTAACACAGCGTGTTCTTCGTCGGCAAACGCAATACTTTTAGGTGCCAGGCTCATCAGGTCCGGCAGAGCTAATCGGGTGATAGTTGGAGGAGTGGACGCACTGGCCAAGTATACGGTAAATGGGTTCAATGCTTTGAAAATTTTGTCATCTGCTCCCTGCCGTCCTTTTGATGAAAATCGTGACGGTCTCAATTTGGGTGAGGGAGCAGCTTATTTGGTTTTAGAATCAGAGGATATTGCGAAAGGGAAAAAGTGTTACGCCACGGTTGCGGGTTACGGCAATAGCAACGACGCACATCATCCGTCTGCGATGTCTGATAACGCAGTGGGTGCCATTCTCTCCATGTCGCAAGCGATCAAATCAGCTGGCATACATCCCTCGGAGGTCGACTACATCAATGCGCACGGTACGGCCACGGCCAACAATGACGCCGTCGAGACGTATGGGCTTACAGAGGTCTTCGACCAAGTGCCTCCTTACAGCTCAACGAAATCGTTTACGGGACATACACTTGGAGCAGCAGGTGCTGTTGAAGCCGTTTTTAGTGTTTTAAGTATTTACTACTCCGAAATCTACGCAAGTCTTCGTGTGGAAACGCCGGTTCAACCTTTTTCGATCGCTCCGGTTGCAAGGTATCGTTCGGATTCTCCCGTCAATTTTGTTCTTTCGAACTCGTTTGGTTTTGGGGGAAATTGCACTTCACTTGTGTTTGGGAAGATAGGTAGCTGATACGGTTTAGTCCGCCATTAATTCTTTCAGAATTTTTTGGGCAGCGATTGAAATAACTGTTCCGGGTCCGAAAATGCCTTTTACACCCGCATCGTACAGAAACGAATAATCCTGAGGAGGTATCACACCACCGGCAATCACCATAATATCCGGTCGTCCAATATTTCGGAGTTCTTCGATTAATTGAGGCACCAGTGTTTTATGTCCGGCGGCCAGGCTGGAAGCGCCAACAACATGCACGTCGTTTTCTGCGGCTTGCCTGGCCACTTCTGCCGGTGTCTGAAACAGGGGACCCATATCCACGTCGAAGCCAAGATCAGCAAAGCTGGTAGCAATGATCTTCGCGCCTCGATCATGACCGTCCTGACCCATTTTGGCTACCAGGATACGCGGTCTTCTGCCTTCCAGTTCCGCGAATTCATTCGATAACTCCAATGCAACACGGAAGTTTTCGTCGTCAGAAATCTCAGCTTGATAAATGCCCGATACGGATCTGATCACCGCTTTATATCGCCCGAATTCTTTCTCCATAGCATCGGAAATTTCACCCAAGGTAGCTCTTTTTCGCGCTGCGTCTACGGCTAGTGCCAACAAATTACTTCCCATGTCCAGCCCACCCGCCAGCTTGCAGGCCTGGGTCAGACTAGCCAGGGACTGCCTGGTTTCTTCGGTATTTCTCTCTTTTCTGATTTTATTCAATCGCTTGATTTGCTCTGTCCTGACATTTTGATTGTCAACTTCCCGAATTTCAACAAGATCGTCTGCACTGGTTTGGTACTTATTTACCCCGACAATGATATCTTTCCCGGAATCAATCCGGGCCTGTTTACGGGCCGCAGCTTCTTCGATTCTCATTTTTGGCAGACCGGTTTCAATAGCCTTGGTCATACCGCCCAGATTCTCCACTTCCTGGATCAACTCCCACGCTTTTTCCACCAGTTCTTTGGTCAGGTATTCTACGTAGAATGAGCCACCCCAGGGATCAACTGCTTTGCAGATATCTGTTTCGTGCTGCAGGAAAAGTTGGGTATTCCTTGCTATTTGTGCCGAAAAATCAGTTGGAAGGGCCATGGCTTCATCCAGAGAATTGGTATGCAATGATTGTGTATGGCCCATAACGGCAGCCATAGCCTCGATACAAGTCCGGGCAACATTGTTATAAGGATCCTGCGCCGTAAGACTGTAGCCGCTGGTCTGGCAATGTACACGTAACATTAAGGATTTTTCATTTCCCGGATTAAACTGGCTCACAATTTTAGCCCAAAGCAGCCGACCTGCCCGCATTTTTGCAATTTCCATAAAATAATTCATGCCTATACCCCAAAAAAAGGATAAGCGTGGTGCGAAGTCATCGATTTTCATTCCTGCGGTGATACCGGTACGGATGTATTCCAGTCCGTCGGCCAGGGTATATGCGAGTTCAATATGGGCTGGCGCGCCGGCTTCATGCATATGGTATCCGCTGATGCTGATGGAATTGAATTTGGGCATAAACTGAGACGTGTATGCGAAAATGTCGCCTACAATGCGCATGGATGGGGCGGGAGGATATATGTAGGTGTTTCTCACCATGAACTCTTTCAGGATGTCATTCTGAATGGTCCCCGACAGCTGGTTCGGCAAAACGCCCTGCTCTTCGGCAGCCACAATGTAAAACGCCATGATGGGTATTACCGCTCCGTTCATGGTCATGGACACGGACATGACATCCAGAGGGATCTGATCAAACAGAATCTTCATATCTTCCACCGAATCGATGGCGACGCCTGCTTTCCCGACATCTCCCATAACCCGTTCGTGGTCGGAGTCGTAACCCCGGTGTGTTGCCAGATCAAATGCTACGGAAAGGCCTTTTTGTCCTGCTGCTAAATTTTTTCTGTAAAATGCATTGGAATCAGTGGCGGTTGAGAATCCGGCATATTGTCTGATCGTCCAGGGGCGTTGGAGATACATGCTGGCATAGGGAGCCCTCAAATAGGGAGGTGCACCAGCACCCAGGTGGTGCTCAGGAGCGTCGTCTGCCGTGTACTTTGTTTTTAGTAAGATACCTTCGGCAGTCATGCAGGGTTTACCCGATTTATCCTGCACGGTCTCATGGTCCGTCTTTTTAAAGTTGTTGACTGTGAAGTTCGGCTTCATGAATTTGGTTTACTTTTTTAAATGTTTCCTTAGGCGTAACCTCCTTAACTATTTAACACTGTTAGATAATCAGATGGTTTTAACTCCAACTTATTTTTTTGTACTGGAAAGCCACGCATCGGCCAGATTTCTTTTTGGGATTGTGGCTTCGGCGGATGTTGTGTTTTTCTGATCGTGTTGAAAAACCTCGCGGACGTCTTGTCCGGCAAATTTGTTTATCCCTATCATTATTTTGGCGTGATTGAGTTCCTCCAGTTTCTCATTCCAGGATTTTTCTATTTGCGATTTCACAAATCCATTTTCATGACAAGTTACCATACCACCATCTTTTTCCATTTGCAGAAACAACGACCAGGCTGAATCGGCCATCGCGACAGAGATTTTATCAATCAGATAGGAGCCGGCTGCCGGATCCGCCACGTGCCGGATGTAACTCTCATCGGCAATCATATGCGATACATTGTTTGCAATGCGATTCGAAAGAACATCATCATTTGAATCAAAGCCCAATACCGTTAAAGCGTCGCATCCTCCGATAATGGCGCTCATTGCTTCGGAGGTCACTCGGATCATGTTGGTATGGGGCATTAAAGTTGTATGATAGAAGGAGGAAGTTTGCGCGTGAATGAATGGGGTGCACAGTGCGTCGGGTAAATCGTAGGCACGGGTTATTTTGTAATACAGAAACCGAAGCGCCCGAAGTTTGGCAATTTCAGCAATATGATCTGTGCCTATGGATACGGAGAAGAAAAAGCGATTGAGTGCGAGGAGCGGAGCGATTCCGTTGTCTGTAAAGTAATCCACACACGAGACCAGCGCCGAAGTCATAAAGGCAAGTTCTTGTACTACGTTGGCTCCACCTTCGTGATAGATGTGACTTTCGATCATGAAGGGCCGGAAATCCTTCATCGCTTTTGTCTTTTTTATGACTTCTCCAATGCTTTCCAGGGCATCGTTCGGGTCGGCGTTGAAACGTATTTTTTGAGCAATAGGGTCCAGCGCAAATCCTCCTTTTAAATAATATCCGTTACCCCTGGATATTTCCAGAAAGGCCTGGTGAATATCTTGGCTGGTTTTGAAAAAGACGGATGAATCGCTCAGTCGGATAGCGTGTAAGGTTTTTAAAAACTCACATTGAGGCAGTGTATGGCTTTCCAGATCGAGCAGCACGCCATCCGCTCCCGAGGCCAGGGCGGAACGCATTTGGGCATTGGTTCTGCCGGGCATGTCTAATTTGATGTAGGCCGTATTAAGCCATCCCGTTGTTTTTCGTTGCGTGTTCCGGAGTTCTTCCGTGGCTGTATCATTGACTTCTTCTGATGTATAATACGGATCTACAAATGTATGGTCAGCGATTTTCCAGAATCCTGCCTCCGGTAATTTTTGCCCAAGCTCTCTTTCGACTTTCTTTTTCCAGGCGTTTTTATCTTGGTCGGCAAAGCCGGAAAATAAGTTGAGTGCCATGTGGTGCTGGTTGAAATGTGATATCCGTTGCTATTTTAACAAAGCTACAAATTACAGGTAATATTTTCAGGCTGGCCGGGGATGCGGTGAACCCGGCACCAATTATCCCTTTACTGAAAAGGAACACATTTATTTAACGGCTTGAGAAACC